>NZ_JARXRN010000003.1 GCF_029888045.1 Luteimonas rhizosphaericola
TGGTGCCCGAAGGCGAGCGCTACCGGAGCCGATGAAATCAGCAGCCGCGCAACCAAACGAAGCCACCAACACGAAGCTGCATGACCACGTATAACGCCTGAATTAAGCCGCGCCGCGAAGCGGCGTCGGCTTGAATGAATTGTTAGGGCTCACAGCCGCATGCCCAGCCAGATAACTGCCTCAGTCGAGGCGGACACAATGGGCGTGAGAACCCTAGGCCAGAATGTACCAGCCTGGACGTGTCCCAAAGACTGGTCGTGGTGCTGCTGCTCCTCAGCGACAATGGATGAGATTGCTGATACGGCGAGAGGATCATGGCTCTGCAGCACAACGAGTTGATGCTCAAGGTGGCGAAGCACGACACTCTCAACGGCGGTGGTGGTTGCTGCAATAGCGCTGCTGCCGAGCAAGCCAGTTATGGCTCCGAGTACGAAACCACCCATGCCGCAAAGCCAGTAGCTACGGCAGCGACGACGGCGACGCCGCTCCAGCTCAGCGCAAAAAATGGCCCTATGTCGCTGCTCGTGTGAGCGGAATTCGCGAAGCTCAGCGACCATCTTTGGCGCGGTCAGTCTGGCCATGAGGATTTGACCGGTGTATATACCTACGGCGCCATGCTCGCCGGCGTGATTGACCTTGATGATGCGGTCGCCAAGGTCATTGGCTACAGGTTGCGTGACTGCTTCCATGTGAGCCCTAACGCCTGAGTTAAGCCGTGCCGCGAAGCGGCATCGGCTTGAACGAATTGTTAGGGGGCATCCTGCATTGGATAGGACTGAAGGACCTCCTGCAGCCTGGCCGCCGATCGCTGGCAGCTATTGCAGGTTGATATGAGCTCCCCAACGCTGTCGGACATAGCTTCAACCAACGAGGTACCGAAATCTTGAATGTGTACTGCAATGTGCCCGCCATCGTGCAATCTTCCAGTTAGCTCAATCAGTTGCTTGGCCTTCGGATCTGATCTGTCCGCGAAGTAGTACTGGACCTGCCTTGCTTTTCCTGAGCGGGACAAATCTGATGCCGTCGAGTGCGAGTGAAGGATGGCGCAACGCGCTGCGTAAAGATCTATTGAGTTGTAGCCATCACGCGCACGCGGAATTAGAAACCGATCCACCCAAGCTTTGAACGATTTCCTATCAGCAGAAATTTGGTCTGGCGGTGAGAACAACAACCCTAGCGTATCGATCGTTGAGTAGCAGACAGTCAAGAAGTGACCCGGAAGCTCATTTCCCCACAAGACGGTAATCGCCTTCGTGCTGGAGATCATGTAGCGCCCGACCACCTCCTCAATCGACAGCCGCTGAAACAACTATGCCCCCTAACGCCTGAATTAAGCCGAGCCGCGAAGCGGCTTCGGCTTGAATGCATTGTTAGGCGGCGGATGCCAGGTAAGCCTGCAAGCCCGCCGCGACCTCTTGCTTGGTCTCTAATGCGCGCCAATACCCGAGGCGTTGAAGTGTGCTTTGGTCACCGCCGAGAATGTACTGACCGCGGTCTCGAATGATCTCAAGGACGCCAGCGCTGCTGCTGAAGCCGACAACGTAATTGCCAAAAGCTGCTGCGTCATACCGGCAAGAGGCAGGCTCAAGTCCCGCTTCTCTCAGCTGCGGCAAGATCTCAGCTAGATCTTTCTCGACGTTCGGATGTAGGTCCATAGTCGCCTAACGCTTGAGTTAAGCCGTGCCGCGAAGCGGCATCGGCTTGAACGAATTGTTAGGCGGCATGCGGTGCGCGATGGTCACTGGCTCTCCTGACGAATTTGCCAAGGTCTTGGCTTGTATGCCGGATCGTCTTGTGGATTGACTACCCAGAACGAAGTTCCCTTGTGCTCCCGGTCCAGATAGAAGTGATGGTTCTGATGCTGAATTGCATCGATTGCGGCCACCGCGTTAGCTCGAGTTTCGGCTATGGGATGATGTAGCAAGGGCTCTAGGCTTGGCACAGCGTCATGCCTAAGGCTGTACGCGAGAACTTCGCAAGCGTGCATACGTACAGCCTTTGATCTATCTTGCAGCCTGTCTCTCGCAGCTTCTACAACGCGAGTGTCGCGACGCGCGAGTGGAATGAAGTCGAACATGATGTGCATGCGGCCTGTTGCGTTGCGAATTTTTGGAAGCGCTTCAACGAGGAGCGGTACAAGCGCGAGAAGCCCATACTCGCAACGAAGCTTTGAGCCGTTGGTCGAGACCACCCAATCCCGACGGTCATCGAAGGCAGTGATAACTGCCTCAAGAGTCGGAAGATGAGAGGGCTCGGATTGCTTATTCATGCCGCCTAACGCCTGAATTAAGCCGCGCCGCGAAGCGGCGTCGGCTTGAATGAATTGTTAGGCCTCAGCCTACTCCATTGACACCGCAATCTGCTTGTCTAGCCCCCGCTCTTCAAGGAAGCCAAGAATCCAGTCGAGGTGTGGTTGGTCAAAGGATAGGTACTGCCCGTCCTGTAGCGTGAGAACGACGCAGCCAATATGCGGCTGGAAGATCTCTTTGACTTGGCCCGATGTAATGAGCGCTTTAGCTTGCTCAAGCGGGATCACCTCAACAGGAACGGCCGCCGCAGAGTTCGTTTGGAGCACGGAGGTGCATCCAACTGCCCAGAACAATGAGATGAGCAAGCCGATTGCGACAATGTTCTTCATGAGGCCTAACGCCTGAATTAAGCCGACCCGCGAAGCGGGTTCGGCTTGAATGAATTGTTAGGCGGCAATGTCTGGGATGGTAGGTAAGCAACACGCCCCAGCCACGCCCCTGTCCTTGCCGCCAACTCTGGAGCATACGATGCCAGCGCCAGAATGAAGACTGGTGCAGCGGCGATGTAGGCAAAAATTCCCACGACCCGAAACTGCAGGGCATAGAAAGCTCCGCAACTTGCACACTTGTACTCAGTGGCCGTGCGACTAACCCGCTGGCCAGCATCCAGGCGAGGAACGCGCACCAGATCTCGAGCTGTGTCGACCGTGGCTTCGCAGGATGTGCATGCGAACTTGACCATGCCGCCTAAAGCCTGAATTAAGCCGACCCGCGAAGCGGGTTCGGCTTGAATGAATTGTTAGGCAGCAGCATGGCTATGCTTGTGGCGGCTGACAAGCAGGGCCGCCACCGCTGCAATAGATAGAGCGAGAAAAAGTACGCCGCAAAGGACAAGCGCCGCCCCCGATATTGAACCTGGACGCGCAACCCAGACTTGCGTAAAGACGTCAAACGCGAACCCCACTGCCGCTAGGCAGGCAGCAAGCGATCCAATTGCGAGGTTGCGTGCTAACAATGAACCAGAAGTGCGGAATCTGCGCCAGCGGACAAGCACCACAAGGTTGCCGAGGAGCCCGGCAGAGATCAGCGCTAGAACCGGCCATGACTGAAGCATCTTCTGCTGCCTAACGCCTGAATTAAGCCGCGCCGCGAAGCGGCGTCGGCTTGAATGAATTGTTAGGTGTCAGCCCGCTAGACACGGATACTCGACAGTCGTCAAACATTGTCTATCCGATCCCCCAGAAGCCATCTTTCAATGCATCCCAAAGCTTCTTGAGTATCCCACGATCTCCACGCAGGAACACCACGCGGAACAACTGGACCAGGGTCGCCAAACCGACCACTATGAATACCCAGAGCCCTAGGCTGTCTCGAAACACGAATGTGGCGATCACAAAGCCAGCCAAGACGGCAAGAACGGTCAGGTCAGTCTTTAAGATGCTTGGTGGCGAGTCCGCTTTCATGACACCTAACGCTTGAGTTAAGCCGCGCCACGAAGTGGCGTCGGCTTGAATGAATGGTTAGGCGTGCTCGCGACGCCATTGGCACATGTGATCATCATAGCCAGTTGAGATATGAGGTGTTACGCAGGTACCGATGTACTTGTCTGTCTCATCGGGACTGGTGAGGAACATGGACGAGATCAGCACCTCGCCCTTGTAGCGGAAGCAAACATAGTTTTGGAAGGTGCCGAAGGGGATTGCCGCTCGCTCTCGTTTGCTCATGCGAGTTGTCTTCGCGGGAGCACTGAAGTGCCCGCCAGCATCTACGACCGCGACAACGGGTAGGCCATCGCAAGGGCGATCATGATCGCCACTGAAGCCGATAAGAACTTCTGCACCTGCCGCCGGCTTCCCGCCCGCGGAGAACGTTCCGCGGAACTCCGGCGTAAGCACCGCACGCTCCTTCCCGCACCCGACAAGAGCAAGTGCAAATGCCATGGCGAGAAAACTCTGGGCTGCCGAGTCGTTGATAAGCACGCCTAACACCTGAGTTAAGCCGGCCCGCACTGGTCGAGCTTCAGGTCGAGGCAGTAACGATGCGGGCTCGGCTTGAACGAATTGTTAGGCATCATGCCTTGAAGTTTGAGGTGCAACAACTGCGGCACGGGCTGCAAACAAAGCTCCGCCGACTGTGCCGAGGAGCGCACAGACTGCGACAGCTAGCCAGCCAATAGCGGATAGAACAATTGGGGTGCTGGGAAGCCAGATTGAACTAACAAGGTCAATCGCTAAGGAAAGCACCGCATACACGAGGAAAACCAAGGTGGCCTGGGCCCAGCGGCCTTGGGGATGGCGCGCAGAGAGGGTAAAGAACACGATAGCCGACGCCGAAAGGTATGCGGCCATGGCCATGAAGAAATATCGCAGACCTTCATCAACGCCGAAAGAAGCAGGTGTGAAAAGACCTTCAAGGAGTCCAATTGTGAAGTGGGCAAGGAGCAGGCACAGAACGTACTTAGCTATGAGCTTCCAGTTCATGACGAAGTGTCCATGATGCCTAACACCTGAATTAAGCCGCGCCGCGAAGCGGCGTCGGCTTGAATGAATTGTTAGCCCGCAGGTGAGCGCCACTCGAGAAGACGCATGTCCAGAACAGGGCGAAGCTTGTCAAAACTGTCCCAGCTGTCAGTCACGTAATACAGGCTATTTGGCCCTTCCGGAAGGCTTTGTCCAAAAGTGGCTTCGTAGTCAGCTAGGTACTGACCTTTCTCAAAGTCAAAGTACCAAGAGGTGAAGGCATTTCCCTCATCAGTCAGGTCTTCGTTCGTGAACTTTCCGTCGCAGGCGGATAAGAAGAAAGCGCCCGGCGTTACCGAGCGTTCTTGCAGCCTTTGGATGTCCTCTGGGTAGTCGATGATGTGGATGTCGCCAGCGAGTCCTGAAAGGAGTGCCCATGCAACGTACATCCCGGTATGAGTGGCTCCTGCCTCATCCGGCAAGTCCGAAGGGAATTCTCCACCGTAATGCCAAGACGCGTCGTCGTATTTCATGCGGGCTAACACCTGAATTAAGCCGACCCGCGAAGCGGGTTCGGCTTGAATGAATTGTTAGGCCTCAAGCTACACCCGAGACTTGCGGGCGACAAGCCAA
>NZ_JARXRN010000011.1 GCF_029888045.1 Luteimonas rhizosphaericola
AGCCCGGATAAGGCCGCAGGCCGCATCCGGGGTCGAGGCGCGTGCGATGCGGTTGCGAGGTGGTCCCCGGGTGCGCTGCGCTTACCCGGGCTACGTGGGTGAACGAGCGCGGGAGGCGTAGCCCGGATAAGGCCGACGGCCGCATCCGGGGTCGAGGCGCGTGCGATGCGGTGGCGAGGTGATCGCGGGTGCGCTGCGCTTGCCCGGGCTACGGATGAGGCAAGGTCATCGTAGTGGCCGCAGGCGTCAGCCGCGGCGGCGCACGCGGATACGGTCGGCGGGGAAGCTGGCCAGCTCACCGCCGGCATCG
This sequence comes from Luteimonas rhizosphaericola, assembly GCF_029888045.1. Taxonomy (GTDB): domain Bacteria; phylum Pseudomonadota; class Gammaproteobacteria; order Xanthomonadales; family Xanthomonadaceae; genus Luteimonas; species Luteimonas rhizosphaericola. The sequence goes on from NZ_JARXRN010000011.1 coordinate 311, forward strand.
CGGATCGGCGCGCCGGGCTCCGGGGTCCAGGCCAGCGCCGTGATCACTTCCCAGCTCGCCGGCAGCAGCGCCGCCTGCGCGTCGGGCAGGCCGGCACCGCGGAGCGGTTCGTAGGCGGCGGCCGCCGCGGCGAAGCGCGAGCGGCCGGTGAGCGTATGCCGACGCGCGTGCAGCGCATTGGTGGCGCCGATCGCGCGCAGCTCGCGCATCAGCGCCGGCAGGTCGGGATGGCCGCGCATCAGCAGGTCGCGGTCGAGCACCGGATCGCGGAACCCCGCGTGCATGAGCGCGTCGCCGAACTGCGCGATCGAGGCGAACGGGCTCACGTGCGGCACCGCGTCGTCGGCGCGGGCGAAGGCCTCGCGCAGCTCCCACAGCGTGTCGGGGCCGAAGGTCGAGCACAGCAGCAGCCCGCCGGGGCGCAGCACGCGGCGGAAGCCGGCGAACGCGGCCGGCAGGTCGTCGATCCACTGCAGGCACAGGTTGGAGAACAGCACGTCGACGCTGGCATCGGCCAGCGGCAGCGCGCGCAGGTCGGCGCAGACGCGGTCGACGGGACGCCGCCGCGCGAGCGTGTCGCGCAGGCCGACGCGGTCGGGCAACTGGCGCAGCATCGCCTGCGACAGGTCCAGCGCCACCACCTGCGCCTTCGGCCAGCGCTTGCGCATCCCCTGCGCGGCGTGGCCGGGGCCGCTGCCGACGTCGAGCACCACGCCCGGCGACCAGTCGTGGCCGCGGCCCGGCACGAGCGCGAGCAGGTCCAGCGATTCGAGCAGCCGGGCCTCGACCTCGCGCTGCAGCGCCGCGGCCGACCCGTAGCCAGCGGACGCGCGCGAGAACGACCGCCGCACCTGGCGCGCATCGAACATGGGCTGCGGCGCGCGGCTCATCGCGGCGCCTGCCCCGCGTCGCGTGCGAACGCATCGAGCGCGGCGGCGACCTCGTCGGCATGGGTGAGGAACGGCGCGTGCCCGGCGTGTTCGACCACCACCACCTCCGCGCGCGGCACCTGCGCGGCCGCCTCGCGCATCGCGCGCGGATCGACCAGGCGGTCGCGGCGGCCGGCCAGCCACAGCGTCGGCATCGCCAGCGTCTGCAGCGCGGGGCGCAGGTCCGCGGTCTCGAGTAGTTCGAGGCCGTCGGCCAGCACGTGCGCCGCCGGCTGCCCGCGGGCGAACACTTCCTCGCGCAGCACCCGCATCTCGTGGCGCGCATCGTCCGAACCGAACGCCTCCAGCGCGATGAAGCGGTCCAGCGTCGCGCGCCAGTCCTGGCGCAGGCCCAGCGCGAAACCGCGGAAGATCTCCGGCGACATCCCCAGCCGCCAGTCCTCCCCGCGCACGAAGCGCGGGCTGGCGCACAGCATCGCCAGGCGGGCGACCGCGTGCGGGCGCGTGGCCGCCGCGTGCAGCGCGAACAGCCCGCCCAGCGACCAGCCCGCCCACAGCGCACGCGGCACGCGCGCCACCAGCGCCTCGACCACCGGCTCCAGCGCCAGCGGCACGGTGCTGTCGCGGCCATGGCCGTGCCCGGGCAGGTCGACCAGGTGCAGGGTGTAGCGCGACGCCAGCCGCTGCGCGAGCGCCTCGAACACGCCCGAGTGCATGGCCCAGCCGTGCAGCAGCACCAGGTCCGGACCCGCGCCGCGGGTCTCGATGTGCAGCCCGCCGCTCATGCGCCCTTGTCCGTGGGCAGCGCGGCCACATCGCCGCCGGCGCCCGGGCGCGCGACCACCCAGGCGAACGCGGCGATGCCCGCGACCACGATCGCGGCGCCGGCGAGCGTGCTGCCGGTCGGCCAGGCCTCGCCGAGCAGCAGCACGCCCAGCAGCACCGCGAACACCACCTCGCCGCCCTGCATCGCTTCCACCGCGCCCAGCGCCAGCGGCTGGTCGCGGACCATGCCGGTGGCCTGGAAGAACAGGATCGTGGCGATCACGCCCGCCGACAGCGCCACGCCCGCGGCCAGCCACACCTGCGCCGCGCTCGGCGGCCCGGCGGCGAACGCGGCGTACGCCGCCACCAGCAGCCACATCGGCTGGCTGGCGAGGGTGAGGCCGAACACGCGCTGGGTCGCGCTGAGGGCTTCGCCGCTGCGCTCCAGGTGCAGCAGCAGCAGGCGGTTGCCGAGCGGATAGGCCACCGCCGAGACCAGCACGCAGCCCAGCGCGATCCAGGCCGCGCGGTCGAGCGCGCCGCTGGCGTGGCCGAACTGCATCAGCAGCACGCCGGCGATGATCAGGGCCGCGACCGCGATCCCCGCCGCCGGAATGCGCCGCCGCGCGTCGCGGTACAGCAGCGGCGCGCACAGCATCCCGGCGATCACCGTGAACTGGAAGGAGCCGGCCACCAGCCACGACGGCCCGCTCGATGCGGCGAACGAGAGCAGCACATAGAACAGCACGAAGCCGATCCCGGCGCAGCGCAGCCAGGCCCACGGGTGCGCGGCGATCGAGCGCAGCACCGGGCGCATGCCGCCCTGGAAGCGCATCAGCGGCAGCATCAGCGGCAGCGTGATCAGGTAGCGCAGCGACGCCAGCCACGCCCAGTGCCCGCCGCCCGACGCGCTGGCGCGGTTGAGCACGTAGGTCATGGTAAAGAACAGCGCCGACAGCAGCGCCAGGCCGACCGCCGCGAGCGCGACGCGGCCATGTGCGCGGGCCGCGGTCATGCGGCGTGGCTGGGCGCGGTGTGCGCCGCGCGGTCGCGTGCGACCGCCAGCGCATCGGCCAGCGCGTCGACCTGCACCGGCTCGTGCGCCGCGGTGACGGTGACGCGCAGCCGCGCCTGGCCCTCGGGCACGGTCGGCGGGCGGATCGCGGCGACCCAGTAGCCGTCGCGCTCGAGCGAGTCCGCCATCGCCAGCGCGTTGGCATTGCTGCCGCACAGCACCGGCTGGATCGGCGTGTCGGAGGGCATCAGCGACAGCCCGTGGCCCTCGGCGCGCACGCGGAAGCGCTGCACCAGGTCCTGCAGGCGCTCGCGCCGCCAGTGGTCGCGCCGCGCCAGCTTCACCGCCGCCAGCGCCGCGGCCGCCTGCGCCGGCGGCAGCGCGGTGGTGTAGAGATACGGTCGCGCGGTCTCGGCCAGATGGTCGACCAGGTCGGCGTCGCCGGCGACCACGGCGCCGTGGCTGCCCAGCGCCTTGCCCAGCGTGACCAGGCGCAGCGGGACCGCCTTCGCGTCCAGCCCGGCTGCGGCCACCGAGCCGCGCCCGTCCGGCCCCAGCACGCCCGCGCCGTGCGCATCGTCGACGTACAGCAGCGCGTTCTGCACCCGCGCGGCGATCGCCAGCTCGCGCAGCGGGGCGAGGTCGCCGTCCATGCTGAACACGCCATCGGTGGCGAGCATCGCCGCGGATTCGGCCATGCTGCGCAGCTGGCGCAGCGCGCCTTCCACGTCGCCGTGCGGATAGCGGCGCAGGCGACAGCCGGCCAGGCGCGCGGCGTCGATCAGGCTGGCGTGGTTGAGCCGGTCCTGCACGCACAGGTCGTCGTCACCCAGCAGCGACTGCAGCACCGCCAGGTTGGCCGCGTAGCCGCTGTCGAACAGCAGCGCGCGCGGCACCTCGAGCCACTCGGCGATCTCGCGTTCGAGCGCGCCGTGCAGCGCGTGGTGGCCGCACACCAGGTGCGACCCGGTGCCGCCGGCGCCGTCGCGCGCGGCCGCGTCCTGCAGCGCGTTCACCACCGCAAAATGCTGCGACAGGCCGAGGTAGTCGTTGCTGCAGAAGTTCAGCAGCGTGCGGGGGCTGACGTCGGCGCCGGCGACCTCGCAGCGCACGCCGTCGCGGCGCAGCACCTCGCGCCGCGTGCGGCGGGCGGACGCCGCGGCACGCTGTTCGCGCTGCGCGGCCACGCGGGCATGCAGGTCGGGACGATCCACTGGCATGGCTTGGCTCCCCTCAACCGCGGCCCCCTGCCGCGCAGGCATCCGGCTCCGGGGCGGCCTCGCGCCCGGCCGAGATGTCGGCATGTACGGTACCACCGTGGTCGTGGCCGTCGGCATCCACCGCCACGTGCATCGCGCGCAGGCCCAGGCGTTCGAACAGGGCCTGGTCGTGGTCCACGTCCGGGTTGGGCGTGGTCAGCAGCTTCTCGCCGTGGAAGATCGAGTTGGCGCCGGCGCTGAAGCACAGCGCCTGCAGTTCGTCGGACATCGTCTCGCGCCCGGCCGACAGCCGCACCATCGAGCGCGGCATCACGATCCGCGCCACCGCGATCGTGCGCACGAACTCGAACGGATCCAGCTCGGCGCTGCCGTGCAGCGGCGTGCCCTGCACCTGCACCAGGCGGTTGATCGGCACCGAGTCCGGGTGCGCGGGCAGGGTGGCCAGCGCGCGCAGGAAGCCGGCGCGCTGGGCGCGGGTCTCGCCCATGCCGACGATGCCGCCGCAGCAGGTCTTCATGCCGGCGTCGCGCACGTGTTCGAGGGTGTCGAGCCGGTCCTGGAAACCGCGGGTGTGGATGATGTCGCCGTAGTAGCCGGGGTCGGTATCGAGGTTGTGGTTGTAGTAGTCCAGCCCGGCCTCGCGCAGCGCATGCGCCTGCGCGCCGCTGAGCATGCCGAGCGTGGCGCAGGTCTCCAGCCCCAGCGCCTTGACCTCGCGGATCATGGCCGCGACCTTGGGGATGTCGCGGTCCTTGGGCGAGCGCCAGGCCGCGCCCATGCAGAAGCGCGAGGCGCCGGCATCGCGCGCGCGCCGCGCCTGTTCGACCACCGCCTCGGTCGACATCAGCTTGGTCGCCTCGACCCCGGTGTGGTAGCGCTGGGCCTGCGGGCAGTAGCCGCAATCCTCCGGGCAGCCGCCGGTCTTGATCGACAGCAGGGTGCTGACCTGGACCTCGGCCGGGTCGAAGTGGCGCCGGTGCACGCCGGCGGCGCGGTACAGCAGCTCGGGGAACGGCAGGTCGAACAGGGCCTCGATCTCGTCCTGGCGCCAGTCGTGGCGGACGGCATCGGCGGGCGGCTCGGCCGCGGGGCGGAGCGGGCTGACGGCAGGCATCGGGGTTTCCTGACAGACGGACGCGGGCTGGCCGTTCAGTCTGGAAAGCATGCCCGGGCCTGTCAACCGAATCGAGCGCGCGCCGGTTGACGGCTGGTGGCGCAGGCTGGGCGCCCGGCTGTGCCCGCCGCGCTGCCTGGCCTGCGGCGAAGCCGCCGCGCCGGGCACCGACCTGTGCCCGGCCTGCGCGGCCGGCCTGCCGTGGAACGCGGCGGCCTGCCCGCGCTGCGCGATGCCGCTGCCGGGCGCGTCCTCGCCGGTGCCGCCGTGCGGCGCCTGCCAGCGAAGGCCGCCGCCGCTGGATGCCGCCCACGCCGCCTTCGTCTACCGCGCCCCGCTCGACCGCCTGCTGCCGCGCTTCAAGTTCCATCGCGACCTCGCCGCCGGCCGGCTGCTGGCCGACGCCATGGCCGCGCGCTTCGCGTCCCTGCCGCGCCCGGACGCGCTGCTGCCGGTGCCGCTGCATCCGGGCCGCCTGCGCCGCCGTGGCTACGACCAGGCGCTGGAACTGGCGCGGCCGCTGGCGCGCGCGCTGCGCCTGCCGCTGCTGGACGGCGTGCTGGTGCGCACCCGTGCCACCACGCCACAGTCCGAACTCGACGCAAGCGGGCGCCGGCGCAACCTGCGCGACGCGTTCGCGGTGCGGGGCGAGGCGCGGCTGCCGGCGCACGTGGCGCTGGTCGACGACGTGATGACCACCGGCGCCACCCTGCACGCGGCCGCCCGCAGCCTGCGCCGCGCGGGCGTGACGCGGATCGACGCCTGGGTATGCGCGCGGGTGCCGTGAGCCGCGCGGGAACCGCGCGAGATCACCCGGTCGCGGGTGCGTCCGCAGCGCAAAGCCCTTCGCCCGGGTCAGCACAGCGCAGCCGGGACCGCCAGTGCATCAGGGGGCCGCGGGCGCAACGGCGGGACGCGCCATCCCCGTAGCCCGGGTAAGCGCAGCGCACCCGGGACCGCGGGCGCATCCGGGGCCGCCGGCGCAATGGCGTCCTGCGCACGGGGTGAACGCCAAGGGCGGCGATGTGGCCGGCGGACGTGGGCGACGTGTCCCCGGATGCGCTTCGCTTATCCGGGCTACGACCGCACCAGCGGGACGCGCCATCCCGTAGCCCGGGTAAGCGCAGCGCACCCGGGGCCGCTGGCGCATCCGGGATCGCGAGCGCACCCGGGACCGCTGGCGCGACCGCCTCCTGCCCGCGGGGTGAACGCCAAGGTCGGCGGATGTGGTCCGCGGACGCGGGCAACGTTTTCCCGGATGCGCTGCGCTTACCCGGGCTACGACCGCCCCGGCGGGACGCGCCATCCGCGTAGCCCGGTTAAGCGCAGCGCACCCGGGGCGGCCGGCGCTGCGACGTCCTGTGGGAAGCCGCTGCGGGAACGCGGTCCCGCCCCCCGCGACCCGCGCTCACCGCAGCGCGAAGTCCAGCGCGATGCCCGCGAAGATCGTCGCCCCCACCCAGTGGTTGTGCAGGAAGGCGCGGAAGCAGGCCGCGCGGTCGCGATAGCGCGCGATGCCGAACTCCCATGCCACCAGCAGCGCCGCCAGCCCCAGGCCGGTCCAGTACGCCGTGCCCAGCCCGGCCTCGCGCCCGACCAGCGCCAGAGCCGCGAACGCCAGCGCGTACAGCACGCCCTGCGCCACCAGGTCGAGTTCGCCGAACAGGATCGCGGTGGACTTGGCGCCCATGCGGATGTCGTCGTCGCGGTCGACCATCGCGTACCAGGTGTCGTAGGCGGTGGCCCAGAAGATGTTGGCCACGTACAGCACCCAGGCCACCGGCGGCACCGTGCCCTGCACCGCGGCGAAGCCCATCGGGATCGCCCAGCCGAACGCCAGCCCCAGGTACACCTGCGGCAGGTAGGTGTAGCGCTTGAGGTAGGGATAGCTGGCGGCCAGGAACAGGCCGACCACGCTCATCCACACCGTCAGCCGGTTGAGCGTCAGCACCAGCGCGAACGCGGCCAGCATCAGCACCAAGAACACCGCCAGCGCCTCGCGCCCGGAGACCGCGCCGGTGGCCAGCGGCCGGTCCCTGGTGCGCTCGACGCTGCCGTCCAGCCAGCGGTCGGCATAGTCGTTGACCACGCACCCGGCCGAGCGCGTCAGCCACACGCCCGCGGTGAACACGAACAGGATCCACGGCGGCGGGACGCCGCCGGCGGCGAGCCACAGCCCCCACCAGGTGGGCCAGAGCAGCAGCAGCCAGCCGATCGGCCGGTCGCCGCGGATCAGGGTCCAGTACAGCGGCAGGCGCTCGCGCCAGTGCGGCCGCGACGGCACCGGCGGCGAATAGCGTTCGTACGACATGGACGCAGGTTACCAGCGGCGCACGTGGCTGCCTGCGCGCCGCACCTCGCCGGCTTCGGCCGGCCACGCCGGCTGGCCGCATCCCCCGGATGGGTGACATAATCGCCGGCCGGCCGCCGTTCGTAGTGCGGCCGCGCGACACGGCGCCCGCGGGCACCGACGCCGCACAACGCGCCTGTAGCTCAGCCGGATAGAGTAGTGGCTTCCGAAGCCATTGGTCGGGGGTTCGAATCCCTCCAGGCGCGCCATTTCCCCGTCCGTGCATGGTTCACGTGCCCGTCGCGGCTGCGCCGGGCAAGCTGTGGCCATGGCAGCGCCCCGCACCCCGCCCTGGAAGAAGCGCAACCCGGTGAAGCCGGCCGCGCGCACGGCCCTGACCGAGCTGCAGAAGGAGCTGGCGCGCGACCGCGCCGAAGCGGCCGGGCGCCGCTATCCCAACCTCATCGACAACATGTGGGCGGCGCAGCAGGCGAAGGCCGCGGCGCAGCAGTCGCCCGCCCACGCGCGCGGCCCGGACGAAGATGCGGACGACGACGGGGACGCGGACCGCTGACGCGGGGCGTCGCCGTCTCAGCGATCGCCGAACCACAGCGCCAGAGCCCAGACGAGCATCGCGAGTTCCACCGCGCCCAGCACCAGCGTCGGGCGGCCCACCGGGCCGAACGCGGCGATGCCGATCCAGCGGAACGGCACGACCGAGGCGTAGAGCACCAGCGCCACCAGCAGCCCGGTGCGGTGCTGCTCCGGACGCAGCGCGAACAGCGCGAACACGATCGCCAGCGCCAGCTGCAGGCCGCCGTAGATGCTCAGGTATTCCGAGCGGCCGCCGCCGTCGAGCTGGACGTAGCCGATCGCGGCCGAGGTCGAACGCCAGCGCAACGCGCACCATGCGGCGAGCACGAGGTAGGCCACGGCGTTGAGCCACAGATAGAAGACGGTCATCGCGGCGGCTCCGGTGCGGATCGCGGCACGGTCGCGCAGGCACGGTCTTCGTCGCGTGAGGAGGGCGCCGCGAGGACTTGTAGCGGCAGATCGAAGTCGCGTAGCCCGGATAAGCGCAGCGCATCCGGGGCGCATCACGATCGAACACGCGCGAGATCGCGGGGCAGATGCACCCTGCCACCTCACGTCGTGCGGGCACCAGTGTGATGCGTGTTGGGTTCGAAGCGGCCGGGAACCCGGGTGCGCTGCGCTTACCCGGGCTACGGGGCGGGCTGCGGGCGGGGCAACGAGGGTCGATGGTAGCGGATGCCGGCGCGGGGCCGGCATCCGCGCCCGGGTCAGAAGTCGAAGCGCACCTGCACCTGGGCGGCGTCGACGTCGAGGTCCTCGACCTCGCTGCGGGTGTATTCGCCGCGCAGCGCGACCAGGTCGTTGAAGCGGTACTGCAGGCCGACGCCGTAGACCGGGTCGGTGCCGTCGTCCTTCGCGGTGCCGGTCAGGCCGGGGATCGCGCCGTCCAGTTCCCAGCGCTGGAAGCCCGCCTTCGCGTAGCCGGAAAAGCGCTCGGTGAAGGGCAGGATGCCCACCGCGGTCAGCGAGGCCGAGCTCAGTTCGAGGTCGGTGCCGGCGACGTCGGGTTCGAGGCTGCCGAAGTCGGTGTAGCCGGCCTCGAGCGCGAAGTTGCGATGGAACTGGTAGCCGCCGAAGACGGAGAACGCGGTGTCCTCGTCGTCGTAGGCGCGCTCGTCGACCAGCGCCTGGCCGGCGCCGACGCCGGCGTAGAACCCGCTGTCCTGGGCCTGGGCCCCGGAGGCACCGGCCAGTAGCACGGCGGCGAGGGTGGTGGTGAGCAGCTTGGAACGCATGGAAATCTCCTGAAGTGGGGGAACGGGCGCCGGGCCCGTCGCCGCGCGGCATCGGGAAGTGCCCGTCCGCGTCGGCGTGGTCAGGAGATGGGCGTTCCATCTGCGCATCAAAGACCTTGTTTCTGGATTCTTTATCCCATGATCGGGACCAATCAGATTCAACGCAGGCGCGTGCGCTCACCAGCGGACCGGACCCGGTTTTTGCGGCCGGCCTGCCCGGAACGCGGGCGATGGGGCGGACCGGGTTGGCGACGGGCTCCTTGGCGCGGCGCGCGATGACCCGCCGGGTCCCCGGGTGCGCTGCGCTTACCCGGGCTACGGCGCCGGTTTGCGGGTGCGGCGTCGCGATGCGGCACCGGTGCGTCGCTATCCCAGCCGCAGCAGCTGCCGCCCGTTGCACAGCACGCTGCCGGCGCTGTCCGCGCGCGGTACGGGATGGCCGCCGGTGAAGGCGGAGAACGCCGGCAGCACGGTGATCCCGGGCCGCAGCCAGAACAGCGGGTGCCGGCCCAGCGGCGGCAGCCGCAGCACTGGGTGCACGTGGCCGCACAGCACGTGCCGGTCGGAGGCGGACACGTCCGGCGGCGCGTGGCGGAACTCGAACGGAAGATCCACGTGCCCCTCGCGCACCCGCGCCACGCCCGCGGCCTCCGCGTCGAACGCACGGTCGTGGTTGCCCGGCACCACCGCGATGGCCACGTGCCCGTGGGCGTCGCGGAACGCGCGCCAGGCCGCGTCCACCGCGCGGTGGCGACGCGCATGCAGGAAGTCGCCGAGGATCCAGAGCTCGGCGGCGCCCGTGGTCGCGAGCAGCGTCGCCAGTCGCTGGAGATCGTGCGCGGTGCCGCCGCTTGGCACGGCAATGCCCGCGGCGCGGAAGGTATCGCCCTTGCCCAGGTGCAGGTCGGCGATGCACAGGCGGCCGCGCGCGGGCCAGTACAGCGCGCGGTCGGCGAGCAGGCGCACGGGTTCGCCGGCGAGGACAAGATCGAGGACGTCAGCCATCGCGTGGCCGGCGGGACGTCGGCGCGCGTGCATCGGCGTGGGCGGCTTTGGACGAACCTGCCGGTCTGTCGCCGGCGCTTTGGGGTCGGTGCGGGGTTGCGGGTGTCTGGCGGGCCTGGGCCGTGTCGGCGGCGGGGCGCGTGTGGGACGCGGAGGTCTGGCGCGAAGAGGCGGTCGCAGTTGACGGGTTCGCGGGCGAGGCGCCACTGGGCTTCGGAAGGTTGCGTGGGGTCCCGGATGCGCTTCGCTTATCCGGGCGACGGAAGTGCGCGTTGGCGGGGCCTGGGCGCTTCCGGGACGCGGACATCCGTTGGGGGGATGCGGTTGAAGCGGGCGTTTCCGCGGGAGCGGTGCGCTTGGCGGTCGAAACATCGCGCGGGACCCCGGATGCGCTTCGCTTATCCGGGCTACGGGGGCGGTGGCGATGTTCGAGGCGCTCGGCGGCGCGCTGCACGCGGGTGCGCCAGTCCTCGCTGCTGTGGGTGCCGCGCATGGCGTCGGCCCAGAGCGGGAACGACAGCGGCGTGAGCGTGTCGGGCCGCTGCAGGTCGAGCGGCTGGGCATGGCAGCGTTCGAGCACCGCCTGCAGCGCACGCACTTCCAGCTGGGCCTCGAACACTTCGCGCTCGGCCTGTTCGAGCAGCAGGTGGCCGGGGTCGTGCCGCTGCAGTACGTCGAACAGCAGCCCGCTGGAGGCCTGCAGCTGGCGCAGGCTGCGCAGGGCGCGGCCCGGCAGCGACGGCGGCAGCAGGCCGGCCACGCGCGCGATCTCGCGGAACTGGCGACGCGCGAGTTCGGCCAGGTTGGCGCCGGCCTGCAGGTCCTCGACCAGGCCCTGCGGCGCGAGCAGGGCGTGCACCAGGTCGGCATCGAGCTCCGGCTGCGCCTGCGCGGTCAGCGCCAGCCCGTAGTCGTTGACCGCGAAGGCGAAGGTGTTGGGCGCACGCCGACCCCAGCGCAGCGCCAGCAGCGCGGCCAGGCCCTCGTGCACGCCGCGGCCGGCGAACGGATACAGGAACAGGTGCCAGCCTTCGCGCGTCTTCACGAATTCCGCCAGCAGGCGTCCCGGCGCGGGCAGCGCGGACAGCCGCGCCTGCAGGTCGAGCAGCGGGCCCAGTGCGCGGAGCTCGGGGCTGTCGCGCGGGCCGGCCAGCACCTGCGCCACGCGCGCGCCGAGTTCGCCCGACATCGGCATGCGCCCGCCCTGCCAGCGCGGCACGATGCCGTCGGCCTGCCTGGCGATGCGCACGTACGCGGTCATGTCCTGCAGGCGCACCAGCTCGAGTGTGCGGCCGGCGAACTGGAAGCGTTCGCGCGGGCGCAGGCGCGCGAGGAAGCTCTCCTCCACGCTGCCCAGCGTGCCGCCGCGCATCAGCTTCACCTGCAGCGCGCCGTCGCTGGTGATGGTGCCGATCGACAGCCGGTGGCGCTGGGCGATGCGGCGCTCGTGCACGCGGTAAACGCCATCGTCGTCGAGCGTGACGCGGGTGTATTCGGGATAGTGCTGCAGCGCCTCTCCACCGCGCACGATGAAAGCCAGCACCGCCGCCCACTGCGCGTCGGTGAGCGCGGCGAAGGCGTGGGTGCCGCGCACTTCGCGCAGCAGCGCGTCTGCGCGAAAGCCGCCGCCGAGCGCGAGGGTGACGCAGTGCTGGGCGAGCACGTCCAGCGACAGCCGCAGCGGCACGCGCGCCTCGATCTGCCCGTCCGCCAGCGCCGCGCGCGCGGCGGCGTATTCGGCCAGCTCCAGCGCGTGCGTCGGCACGCAGACCACGTGTCCGGCCTCGCCCGGACGATGGCGCGCGCGGCCGGCGCGCTGCAGCAGCCGCGCCATGCCCTTGGGACTGCCGAGCTGCAGCACCTGGTCCACGGCCGGGAAGTCGACGCCCAGGTCGAGGCTCGAAGTGGCGACCACGCAGCGCACGCGCCCTTCGCGCAGCCCCTGCTCGACCGACGCGCGCAGCTTCGGGTCGAGCGAGCCGTGGTGCAGGGCCAGGGTCTCGGGCGCGTCGAGCCAGGTCGCGGCCAGGGCGCGGTGCCAGAGCTCGGCCTGCGAACGCGTGTTCGCGAACAGCAGCGTGGTGCCCGCCGCCTGCAGCTGCGCGGCGACGCGCTGCACCTGCGACAGGCCGATGTGCCCGGCCCAGGGAAAGCGCTCGCCGGCCTCGGGCAGCAGGGTGTCGAGCGTCAGGCTGCGCGGTTTCGCCGCGTGCAGGATCGCGGCGCCGGGCGCGTGCGGCAGCAGCACGTCGCGCGCCTGCTCGAGGTTGCCGAGCGTGGCCGACAGCCCCCAGGTGCGCGCCTGCGGCGCCCACGCCCGCAGCCGCGCCAGGCACAGCTGCAGCAGCACGCCGCGCTTGTTGCCGAGCAGTTCGTGCCATTCGTCGACCACGATCCCGCGCAGGCCCGCCAGCTGCGCGGCGGTGTCGGGATAGCTCAGCAGCAGCGCCAGCGATTCGGGCGTGATCACCAGCGCATCCGCGCGCCCCTGCCGCGCCAGGCGCCGGTCGCGCGAGGACGCATCGCCGGTGCGCATCGCCACGGTCCAGTCCAGGCCCAGCGCGGCGATCGGCTCGCGCAGCGCGCGCACGGTGTCATTGGCCAGCGCGCGCAGCGGCGTGATCCACAGCAGCCGGGTGCGGCCGGCGGTGGACACGCCGGCGCGGCGCGTGGAGCGCGATGCGGGCGGAACGGGCGCGGCGCGGTCGCCTGCGTCCATCGCGCCGGGCGGCGCGATGACGGCCTCGGGTGCCCCGGTGTCCGATGTGGCACGTGGTGCCGCCCGGTCGGACGCAGCGGTTGTCGAGGCAGTCGCGGCCGGCGCGCCGCCCTCGTGCGTTGCAGGCGCGTCGTCCGCCGTGCCGACGGCGCGTGTCGCCACGGCGCGCACGCCGCGCGACCTCGCCGGTGTTTTCGCTTTCACCTTCGCCCTGGCCGATGCCGCCCTGGCCTGCGCCGCCTCGGCCAGCGCATCGAGCAGCGGGCCGCCGAGCGCCGCCAGGGTCTTGCCGCTGCCCGTGGGCGTGACCAGCAGCCCCGATTCGCCGCGGCGCCAGCGGCGCCAGGCCTCGTGCTGGAACGGCGCCGGCGTCCAGCCCTGCGCGGCGAACCAGTCCGCCAGCGGCGCGTCGAAGCGCGTGCGCGACCCGGGCGGACTCATCGCGCCAGCGCCCGCAGCGTGTCGAGCCGGTCGGCCTCGGCCGCGGGCTTGTCCTGGCGCCAGCGCAGGATGCGCGGGAAGCGCACCGCGATGCCGGACTTGTGCCGGGTGGAGCGGTTCACCGCCTCGAAGCCGAGTTCGAACACGTGCACGCCCGGCACCGAGCGCACCGGGCCGAAGCGTTCCAGCGTGTGGGCGCGGATCCAGCGGTCGAGCCTGAGGATCTCGGCATCGTCCAGCCCGCTGTAGGCCTTGGCCACCGGCACCAGCGCATCGCCGTCCCACAGGCCGAAGGTATAGTCGGTGTAGAGCGTGCTGCGGCGGCCGTGGCCGGACTGGGCGTAGATCAGCACCGCGTCGACGGTGAGCGGATCGATCTTCCACTTCCACCAGTCGCCGCGCCTGCGTCCGCCCTGGTAGGGCGCGACGGCGCGCTTGAGCATCAGGCCTTCCACGCCGCGCTCGCGCGCCTGGCCTCGCAGCGCGGCGGCGTGCGCCCAGTGGTCCACGTCGACCAGCGGCGAGAGCACGATGCGCGGATCGTCGTGGGCGTCGAGCAGCGCGGCCAGGGCCTCGCGCCGTTCGCGCTGCGGACGCCCGCGCCAGTCGACGCCGTCCAGTTCCAGCAGGTCGTAGGCCTGCACCCGCACCGGCGTGTCGGCGAGCGTCTTCGGGCCCGGCTTGCGGCGCTGGATGCGCGTCTGCAGCGCGGTGAACGCCAGCGGCGCGTCCTCGCCCGCGCGCCAGGCGAGCAGTTCGCCGTCGAGCACGCAGTCGCGCGGCAGCGCGCGCGCGGCGTCCTCGATCTCCGGGAAGCGGCCGTCCAGGCGTTCCTCGCCGCGCGACCACAGCGCCACCTCGCCGCCGCGACGGATCAGCTGCAGGCGGATGCCGTCCCATTTCCATTCCAGCAGCCAGTCGTCCACCGGCCCCAGCGCGCGTTCGATCGCACCGGGATCGTTGGCCAACGCGGTGGTGGAGTCGGTTGCGCCGCCCGGATCCGCGTCGGCCTCGAGGGCGCGATCGCCGGGGTCTCCCGTCGCCGCCGATCCGGCATCGGCAGGCTCCGGCGCCTGGCCTTCGGATGCGGTCGTGCCCTGCCCGTCTTCGGCCGGTGCCTCCGGCCGCAGCGCGGCCTCGATCGGGGTGGCGAGGAAGAACGGATACGGCTGCTGGCGATCGCTTTCCAGCGCCTCGTGCGACAGCAGGCGCTCGAGGAAGGCCGGCGTCGGCGACCACTCCCCGAGCATGCGCTGGGCGATGCGGGCGATGTCGACCCCGCTCATTTCCGCCAGCGCCTGCTGCACCAGTCGCTGCGACACGCCCACCCGCAGCGCGCCGGTCAGCAGCTTGTTGAACAGCAGCCGCTCGTCGAAGCAAAGCGTGCGCCAGGCCTCCACCACCACCGCGCGGCGCACGTCCTCGTCGCGGTTGGCGACCGGCAGCAGGCGGCGTTCGATCCACTCCGACAGCGGCACGTCGGCCGCGCGCTGCGCCGGATCGTCGAGCAGCAGGGCCAGGGTCTCCGCCAGGTCGCCGACCTGGTCGTAGCTGTCGTCCACCAGCCAGTCGGGCAGGCCCGCCTCGGCGGCGATCCACGCGCGCAGCTCGCGGGTGTTGGCGATACGCTTCTTCGCGCCGGCCACCTTGCCGCCGGCCAGCAGGTGCAGCGCCCAGGCGGCATCGCGCGGCGGCGCTTCGCGGAAGTAGCGCACCAGCGCGGCGCGCTTGTCGAGCGTGGCGGTGCTGCGGTCGAGCTCGCGGTAGAGGGTGGCGAAGCGGCGCATGCGGCGCTCAGTCCTCGTCGCCGTAGCCGGTGCGGAAGGCGCCGGCGTCCATGCCGTCCTCGCACAGCGCGCGCACGATGGCGTCGGTGTTGCCGTGGGTGGCAATGATGCGGGTGGCGCCGGTCTCGCGCACGGTGCGCATGAGGTCCGGCCAGTCGGCGTGGTCGGAGACCACGAAGCCGCGGTCGTAGTTGCGGCGCCGGCGGTTGCCGCGGATGCGCATCCAGCCCGAGGCGAAGCCGGTCTGGGCGCGGCGGAAGCGGCGCAGCCACGCGCTGCCCGCGGCGGACGGCGGCGCCAGCACCAGGCGGCCGGCGAAGTCCGCGCCCTTGGCGAGGTCGGAGACGGGTTCGGTCGGCGGCAGGGCGATGCCGGCGCCGCGATATACGTCGACGCCGCTGGCGATCGCGCCGTGCAGCAGCACCGGCGTGTCGACGTGCGGGGCCAGTTCGGCCAGCACCCGCTGCGCCTTGCCCAGCGCGTAGCAGAACAGCACCGCGGCCACGCCCTCGGCCGCGCAGTCGCGCTGCCACTCGGCGATCTCGTGCGCCACCTCGCCGGTGTCCGGCCAGCGGTACACCGGCAGACCGAAGGTCGCCTCGGTGATGAAGGTGTCGCAGGGCACCACCTCGAACGGCGCGCAGGTGGGGTCGGGCTGGCGCTTGTAGTCGCCGGAGGCCACCCACACGCGGCCGTCGGCCTCGATCCGCACCTGGGCCGAACCCAGCACGTGCCCGGCCGGGTGCAGCGACACCCGCGCGCGGCCGAGGTCGAACGCCTCGCCGTAGTCGCGCGCGTGGTAGCGCTGCGCGCCGAGCCGCCACTCCAGGATCGGCAGGCTCTCGCGCACGCAGTGGTATTCGCCCATGCCGCCGCGGGCGTGGTCGCCGTGGCCGTGGGTGATCACCGCGCGCGGCACCGGCCGCCAGGGGTCGATGTGGAAATCGCCGGCGGGGCAGTACAGGCCTTCGGGCCGCAGTTCGACCAGGTCGCGCACGGACGCCATCGTCAGCCCGCGGGGGCCGGCGGCGGAGCCGGAAAACGGGACGCGAGCGGGAGCGGGGACATCGGACGACGGCGGCGGCGGACGGGACTCTGGAGACTGCACGGCGGCGCGTGCAGGCCGGGCGAACGCACGGGCCTGAACGCGGTCGCGGCGATGTTCATGATCGCCGCGGCCGCGTCTCACGGATTGAGACTGGCGCCGCCCACCCTGCAGCGATGGAAACTGCCCGCAAACTGGCCATCCTCGCCGATGCCGCCAAGTACGACGCCTCCTGCGCCTCCAGCGGCGCCGGGAAGCGGCATTCGCTGGGCAGCGGCGGGATCGGCAGCACCGAGGGCATGGGCATCTGCCACAGCTACACGCCCGACGGGCGCTGCGTGTCGCTGCTCAAGATCCTGCTCACCAACTTCTGCGTCTACGACTGCGCGTACTGCGTCAACCGGGTCTCGAGCAACGTGCCGCGCGCGCGCTTCACCGTCGACGAGGTGGTGCAGCTCACCCTCGACTTCTACCGCCGCAACTACATCGAGGGGCTGTTCCTCTCCAGCGGCATCATCCGCAACGGCGACTACACCATGGAGCAACTGGTGGAAGTGGCGCGCTGCCTGCGCGAGGAGCACCGCTTCGCCGGCTATATCCACCTCAAGACCATTCCCGAGGCCTCGCCCGAACTGCTGGCCGCCGCCGGCCGCTACGCCGACCGGCTGTCGATCAATGTCGAGCTGCCCACCGAGGCGGGGCTGGCGAAGTTCGCGCCGGAAAAGCGGCTGCCGGCGATCCGCGGCGCGATGGGCGAGCTGCGCTGGCGGATCGAGGAGTCGAAGCAGGCCCGCGCGCCGAAGCCCAAGGCCGCGACCACACCCGCCGCCGCACCGAAGCGGCGCGCCCCGCGCTTCGCGCCCGCCGGCCAGAGCACGCAGATGATCGTCGGTGCCGACGGCGCGGACGACCGCGCGATCCTGACGATGGCCGACAACCTGTACGGCAACTACCGGCTGCGGCGCGTGTACTACTCCGCCTTCAGCCCGATCCCCGACGCCAGCCGCGCGCTGCCGCCGCAGGCGCCGCCGCTGCTGCGCGAACACCGGCTGTACCAGGCCGACTGGCTGCTGCGTTTCTACGACTACCGCATCGACGAGATCGCCGGCGGCCGCGGCGACGGCATGCTCGACCTCGACGTGGATCCCAAGCTCGGCTGGGCGCTGCGCCATCCCGAGCGCTTCCCGGTCGACCTCAATACCGCGGCGAAAGAGCTGCTGCTGCGCGTGCCCGGCCTGGGCGTGCGCAACGTGCAGCGGGTGCTGGCGGCGCGGCGGCACGGACGGCTGCGGGTCGCCGACCTGGCGCGCCTGCGCGCGCCGCTGACCAAGCTGCTGCCGTTCGTGCAGCTGGCCGACCACCATCCGCGGCGGTCGCTGGACGATCCGCAGGCGCTGCGCGCGCGGCTGGCGCCGCCGCCGCGGCAGGGATCGCTGTTCGACGCCGCCGCGGCGGCCTGAGTGGAGCGCTGGTCGGCGCGGGTCGACCCGCCGTGGGACATGGCGGCCTGGCGCGACGTCGCACGCGCGGCGCTGCGCGCCCAGGTGCCACCCGACGCGCTGGACTGGCTCGAAGGCGATGCGCCGGCGCCGCTGCTCGCCGCGCCCGACGTCGCCGACGCACCGGCGCGGGACGACGCGCCGCGCGTGCCGAAGGCGCTGCTCGAGCTCGCACCCGCGCTGCTGTGCCACCGCGAACCGCAGCGCCTGGGGCTGCTCTACCGGCTGCTGTGGCGCGCGACGCACGGCGAGCCGGCGCTGCTGTCCAATCCCGCCGACGCCGACGTGCGCCGCGCGCAGGCCTGGGTGCAGGCCGTGCGCCGCGACGCGCACAAGATGAAGGCCTTCGTGCGCTTCCGCGCCGTGCCCGGCGACGACAACGCCTTCATCGCCTGGTTCGAACCCGAGCACCGCATCGTCGACCGGGTCGCGCCGTTCTTCGCGCGCCGCTTCGCCGGCATGCGCTGGGCGATCCTGACGCCGTACCGCAGCGCGCACTGGGACGGCGCGGCACTGGCGTTCGGCGACGGCGCCGTGCGCGCCGACGCGCCGCCCGACGATGCGCGCGAGGACCTGTGGCGCACCTACTACGCGCACATCTTCAACCCCGCCCGGCTCAACCCGCGGATGATGCGCCAGGAGATGCCGGTCAAGTACTGGAAGCACCTGCCCGAAGCGCAGCTGCTGCCGGGCCTGGTGCGCGAGGCCGGCGTGCGCGTGCGCGAGATGGCCGAGCGCGAGCATCAGGCGCCGCGACGCAGGCTCGCCGGACAGCCGGCGATCGACCCCACCCCCGCGCCCGTCGATCCGCGCACCGCTGCCGCGCCGACGCTCCAGGCGCTGCGCGACGCGGCGCGCAGCTGCCGCGCCTGCCCGCTGTGGGAGCCGGCGACCCAGGTGGTGTTCGGCGAAGGGCCTGCACACGCGCGCATCGTGCTGGTCGGCGAACAGCCCGGCGACACCGAGGACCTCACCGGGCGCCCGTTCACCGGTCCCGCCGGCCAGCTGCTGGACCGCGCGCTGGCCGAGCTCGGCATCGACCGCGCGCAGCTGTACCTCACCAATGCGGTGAAGCATTTCCGGTTCGAGCAGCGCGGCAAACGCCGCCTGCACCGCAATCCCGAGGCGGGCCACGTGCAGGCGTGCCGTCCGTGGCTGGCACGCGAGCTTGCGCTGCTGCAGCCCGAGGTGGTGGTGTGCCTGGGCGCCACCGCCGCGCTCGCGCTGATGGGCCGCGGCTTCCGGCTGATGGACGAGCGCGGGCGCTGGCACCGGCTCGCCGATGGCGGCCGCATGCTGGCCACCGTGCACCCGGCCTGGATCCTGCGCCAGCAGGACGACGCGGCGCGCGAAGCGGCCTATGCCGGTTTCGTCGCAGACCTCGCAGCCCTAGCCGGCGTCGCCAGCGCGCCAATCGCGCCGAGGTCCGCTCCCGAAACCCGCCCCACGTAGCCCGGGCAAGCGCAGCGCACCCGGGGCCATCTTCACCCCGCATCGCACATCGCGCATCGACCCCGGATGCGGCCTTCGGCCTTATCCGGGCTACGCGTCTCGCGCTCTTCCACATGCGTAGCCCGGGCAAGCGCAGCGCACCCGGGGACCATCCCGCATCCTTACCGCACACCGCGCCTCGATCCCGAAAGCGGCCTGCGGCCTTGTCCGGGCTACGCGTTGATCCGGGCGACGCGCTCCTTTTCCACGGCCGGCCGGATTATCGGCGGCATCTGCAAGAACGGAACGTCGTCGACACGAGCGCCCGGCATGCGCCACTTCCGCCCGCCGGCGCTTCGCGCTAGCGTGCGCGGTTTCCGCATGGAGTGACACGCCGTGGCCGACGATGCCGGTGCCCAGGACTTCCTCGTGCTGTCGCGCGGCCAGTGGCGCCGCGATGCGTCGGCGGACGAGATCCAGTCCGCGATCGACGCGTTCTACGTGTGGATCGAGGACCACATTGCCGCCGGCCGGATGAAGACCGGCGAACGCCTCGCACGCGCCGGCGCCACGGTGTCGGCGAAGGGCGTGACCCTCGACGGTCCGTTCGGCGAGACCAAGGAGCTGGTGGGCGGCTACTGGTTCGCGGTCGCGCCGTCGCTGGAGGACGCGGCGGCGCTGCTCGCCACCAGTCCCACGCTGGCCTGCGGGCTGTTCTTCGAGGTGCGACCGCTGGAGCTGGAACGCGCGAGCGCGCACGTGCGCAGCAACGAAACGCCCGACTGATCCCGCACCCCTCGACGCGCAGCGCGCGGTCCGCACCGCACGCGCGCCAAGCCGAACGAGAGCCCCGCGTGCCTGCTGCGCCCGCCACCCGCCACGCCACCCCCGCCGACACGCGCGCCGCGGTCGATGCGCTGATGGCCACGCTCACGCATCCGCACAAGGCCTCGATCGAGGCCCTGCGCGCGGCGATCCTGGCGGTGGATCCGTCGATCGCCGAAGGCGTGAAGTGGAACGCGCCGAGCTTCCGCACGCACGAGTACTTCGCCACCTTCCACCTGCGCGCCAGGGGATCGTCCTGATCCTGCACCTGGGCGCGAAGGCGCGCGACCTGCCGGCGGGTGGACTGGCGATCGACGATCCCGACAACCTGCTGCGCTGGCTCGGGCCGGACCGCGCGCAGGTGACGTTCGCCGACGCCGCCGACGCATCGCGACGCACCTCGTCGCTGCAGGCGCTGCTGCGGCAGTGGATCGCATACGTCTGAGCGTCCGCCGCGGCTGAGCTGCGCGACGCCCGCGAGGATGGTCCCGGGCTCACGGTCGGCCACTCGGCGCGCACCATGGCCAGCCAGGCCAAAACGCCGCCACCAGGGGCCGGCGCTCGCCGATCCGCACAGCGGACGGGACGCCGGCAGCGTCCAGTGCGCAGCGGCGAGCCGTGGATCCCGGCTTGGACATGGCGCTTCGCGCCGAAGCACCACGACCCGACATCGCACACCGAAGACGCGACGCGACCCGCCCGCGTCGCCGCGGCAGCGAGGACGCGCTGCGCTCGCACGATGAAGCCGCATATGCCCACGTTCCGCGCCCGGGCGACGGGCCCGAATGCTGCCGCGCACGGACCGTCCGGCATTGGCGTCGCCACCGCGCTTTGGGTCACACTCGCCGCCTGCCATCACCCGGACGTCCCGCATGCGTTTCGATTCGCCGCTGTTCCTCACGTTTTCCGCCTACCTGCTGCTGATGGTCGGCATCGGCTTCATCGCCTGGCGGCGCACGCGCACGTTCGACGACTACATCCTCGGCGGGCGCTCGCTGGGCAGCTACGTCACCGCGCTGGCGGCGGGCGCGTCGGACATGAGCGGCTGGCTGATGATGGGCCTGCCCGGGGCGCTGTACCTGGGTGGCGCGTCGGAAGCGTGGATCGCGATCGGGCTGGTGCTCGGGGCCTGGGCCAACTGGCGCTTCGTCGCCGGGCCGCTGCGCGTGTACACCGAGCGCGCGAACAACGCGCTCACCCTGCCCGACTACTTCACCCACCGCTTCGAGGACCGCAGCCGCCTGCTGCGGATCCTCTCGGCGGTGGTGATCCTGGTGTTCTTCGCCATCTACTGCGCCTCGGGCATCGTCGCCGGCGCGCGGCTGTTCGAGAGCATGTTCGGCCTGCCCTACGGCCAGGCGATGCTGTGGGGTGCGGCGGTGACCATCGCCTATACCTTCATCGGCGGCTTCCTCGCGGTGAGCTGGACCGACACCGTGCAGGCGACGCTGATGATCTTCGCCCTGCTGCTGGTGCCGGTGTTCGCGATCATCGGCGTCGGCGGTCCCGGCGAGGCGCTGGCGGTGGTGGAACAGGTCGATCCGTCGCGGCTGGAATGGGTGGGCACCGGCGGCGTGATCGCGATCGTCTCGCTGCTGGCCTGGGGCCTGGGCTACGTGGGCCAGCCGCACCTGCTGGCGCGCTTCATGGCCGCCGACAGCCTGGCCACGATCCCGCGCGCGCGCCGGATCGCGATGACCTGGATGGTGCTGTGCCTGGCCGGCGCGATGGCAACCGGCTTCTTCGGCATCGCCTGGTTCGCCGCGCATCCGGAGGTCGCCGGGCCGGTGGACGCCAACCCCGAGCGCGTGTTCATCGCGCTGTCGGAGCTGCTGTTCAACCCGTGGATCGCCGGCGTGCTGCTGTCGGCGATCCTGGCCGCGATCATGAGCACGCTGGCGGCGCAGCTGCTGGTGTGCTCGAGCGCGCTCACCGAGGACTTCTACCGCGGGTTCCTGCGCCCGCGCGCCGGCCACGGCGAGCTGGTGTGGTTCGGTCGCGCCATGGTGCTGGGCGTGGCCCTGCTGGCGATGTGGATCGCGCGCGATCCGGAGTCGCGCGTGCTGGGGCTCGTGTCGTACGCCTGGGCCGGCTTCGGCGCGGCGTTCGGCCCGGTGGTGGTGCTGTCGCTGTTCTGGAAGCGGATGACGCGCAACGGCGCGCTGGCAGGCATGCTGGCCGGCGCGGTGACGGTGATCGCGTGGAAGCAGACCGGCAGCGCGCTGTACGAGATGGTGCCGGGCTTCATTGCCGCCGTGGTGGCGATCGTGGTGGTGAGCCTGCTCGGCCGCGCACCGTCGCCGCAGCTGCAGGCGCGGCATGAACAGGTGCGGGCAACGTTGTCCGAGAACGGGTACTGATCGGAGGTTGCGCGGGGCCCCGGATGCGGCCTTTGGCCTGATCCGGGCTACGCGGTGCAGGTGAGACGGCGTCGGCCTCGTAGCCGGATAAGCGCAGCGCATCCGGGGACCAATGCGTCTCGTAGCGCGGACACGCGCAGCGCATCCGGCAACCGATCAGTTCGACGGCCCACGCCCCGCGCTATGCGCCCCGGCGCCCGCTCCTCGGGAGGAGTAGCGTCCGCACCCTGCGACGCTCCGGCGGGGCAGGCGTCGCCGACTGGGGGCTGCTACCGCGGGTGTTGCGGATGCGGGCGTCAGCCCGATCCGGCTACGCCAGCTGCGCCGCCCGGACGCGCCCGCACGACCATGCCGACATCCGGGCCGTCCTTCGGCGACTGGCCCGACTCGTGGAACCGCGCATTCGTGCTGGTGATGTCCGCGTGCGGAATCCCGACCGTCGCGCGTCACTCCCCGCCGAGCGCGCGCGCCGCGTCCACCACCTCCACGCCCTGCAGCTGGCCGAGCAGGCGATCGAACCAGGCCTTGTGCGAGGCGCCGACGATCGACAGCACGCGCGCACCCGGCCGCTCGCGGAAGGTGCTGGCGATGTTGGCCACCATGCGCAGGTTGCGCGTGTCCCAGCCGGCGACGTACTGGCGGCCGAAGCGCTGCGGCGACGGCTCCGCCAGCGCCAGCGCGAAATCGCACCTCATCGGCATGGGCTGGTAGTCGGCGCCATTGGTGTGGCGGTACAGCGGCAGCAGGTCCGGCGCGTCGCGCAGGGCCTGGTCGCGCGCGCGCAGCGCCTTGCATGCGTCGGGCGCGCTGTCCCAGGCGCCGCGGATCGCGGTCGCGAACCCGTCCAGGTCGTCGATGCGCACGTTGTCGCCGGTGTGGTCGTCGACCGGATGCACGCGCTGCAGCCCCAGGCGCACCGCCAGCGCGACGGCGATCACCGTGTTCTCGTTGTCCGAGTCGGCGCGCTTGCGCAGGCTGGCGACCAGCGCGTCGTCGAGGCCGTCGCCGGCGTGGCGCTGCGCCTCATCCAGGTGCAGCCACTGCACCAGGGCCGAGTTCGGATCGCCGGCGGCGAGGAAGGTCGCGGCCAGGCGTCGCCGCTGCGCGGGCGTGGGCGCATCCGGCCAGTCGCGGAGCTGGCGCTCTACCGCGGCGATCGCCGCCGGCACGTCAAGCCCGGTCGAGGCCTGCGCGGCGGCGGCGTCCGGGCAGTACTGCGCGCGCCCCTCGGGATCGTAGACCTCCGGATGACGCGCCATCAGGTCGCAGGTCTCGCCGGGCATCGCCTCGATGGTGATGATCTGCGGATCGAACGCGGCCAGCTGGCGCAGTACCGGTTCGATCGCCGCGGACGTGACCTTGCCGCCGCCTTCCTGCGCCAGGTGCACGGTACCGAGCACCAGCACGCGGGTGGGGTCTCCGGACAGGCGCGCGGCGGGCGCATTGGCGGTCGCGAAGGAGGCCGATGGGCCCGATGCTGCGGTTCCGGGGACCGTGACGGCCGCCCTGTGCGATGCGGGATCCGCACCTGAGGTAGCGCCGGGCGTCGCGCCTGTTGCCGCCTGCGTCGTCACGACTGCGGTGGTGCCCGTCGCGACGGCTGCCGTTGCGAAGCTCGGCACGGCGGTGGCAGACGTTGCAGCGGCCGTGGTGCTCCTGCGGGCGGGAGCGGTTGCGGCGGTCGCGGCGGCTTCTGCGACAGCGGCAGGCGCGTCAGGCGCGTGGGAACCCTGCGCCAGCGCAGCGGACGCGGGCGCAAGGACGAGCAGCAGGACGGGCAGCAGCGGGCGATGCATCACGGCCTCCGGGCGATGGCGATGGAGCCGCAGAGGGGCATCGGCGCGGCGGCGCCATGACACGCGAACGGGGCCGGGAAATCATGGCCGGATGGTCACGGTGACCATCGAGCGGGGAGCGCCGCCGCGTCCGCGGTCATGCGCCGATCCCTCTGCCGCGCGTCGGTAGAGGGATCGGCTCGCGCGGGACAGCCGCGTCACGCCTGCTCGACCGCGCTTCAGAAATCCCAGCGGCCCGACAGCGTCACCGGCACCGACACGCGGCTGCCGGTGTCGTTGATGCTGGCCAGGCCGAGGCCGCCGATGGCGCTGTCGTCGTCCTTCAGGTCGCCGGTGTAGCGCACGCCGCTGGCGAGTGTGACGCTGAAGGTCTCCGACACGGGCATGATCACGCCGACGTCCAAGCCACCCGTCGGCGACCAGCCGGACTCGTAGAACGGCGCATTGGCGATGGTGATGCCCGCATCCGGGATTTCGAACGTCGCGCGGATCTCGTCGGTGCGGGTGGCGCCCAGGCGCGCGCCGACGAACGGACGCGCGCTGCCGGCGGTGCCGAAGTAGTAGCGGTAGCCGACTTCCGCCGACAGCGCCTCGTAGTCGCCGAAGGTGCCGTACACCGGCAGCGTGGTGTCCAGCGCCGGCACGAACGCGCCGCCGACCATGACCGTGCCCTCGTCGGCGCTGGTCTGGCGCACCTGGCCGACGATCTCGCGCCGCTCGTCGAACGCGTAGGCGAACTCGAGGCCATAGGTGGTGGCAAGGTCGTAGATGCGATCGTGGCTGCGCGACTCGATGCGCAGTTCGGCGTCGACGCCGGCCAGCGCCGGGTTCAGCGGGCCGAGGTCGGGCACCGCGGCGGTGGCGCCGTCGTGCACGTCGCCGCTGAGCGGCACGTCGACGCCGCCGAAGACCGACATGGACCAGCGCCCTGCCTCGGGACCGGCGGCATGCGCCGTGGTTGCGAACAGGGCGGTGAAGGGAATGGCGAGCCAGGTGCGCATGGGACTGCTCCGTAGAGGTTTGAGGTGGGGCCTCATCGAATGGCGATGGTGCGGAAGCGACGCTAGGCAGCGCGCCGTTACACAATCGTCAAACGCCGACTTGTACGAAGGCTGTACATCCCGGCCTTGGGACCGGGGCCCCACCCGCCGTCAGTCGGTCCATCACTCCTCGACGTCCCGACCACCGCACAGCGGCAGTCCTGCCAGCCGGCGGCACACCTGGCATGGGCGGCCGCGTTGGGCCCCGGCAGTGGGCCGTCCCGCCGGACTGCCCAAGGCCGCCCCGCTCGCGCGCCTGTGCCTGGTCTGGTGGACGCCCCCCGTCGCGTGCCGCGGCGGTCGCCACCCAGCCGTCGTCCGCCCTCAGTCCGCCCGCAGCCGTACCGGCAGGTCGGTGGCGCCGATGGCGCGGTTGCCCGCCGCGTCCACGCCGACCGCGCGCACCAGGTAGTCGCCCGCCGGCAGCGGCGCCGGGTCCCAGCGCGCTTCGGCGACGGTGTCGCCGCGCACGATGTTGCTGGGCACGTACAGGAAGCGCGTGCGCGCCGCGCCGTGCACGGTGATGCCGCTGTCGGCGGCATAGGCGGTCAGCACCGCCTCGGGGTGCGCGGGCATGCGCGAGAAATCGAGGTTCATCCGCGGCGCCTCGAACCCGGGCGCGGGCGTTCCGTCGGCGTGCAGCACCAGGTAGCCGATGCGGTGCAGGCCGAGCCGCCGCCGCGGCAGGTTGCCGTCCACCTGGTCCCAGGCATCGACCACCACCTGCAGCCCGCCACCGCCGCGCGGCACCAGCACGCGGCCGTCCTCGCGCGCGGCCAGCGGCATGCCGGCATTGTCCAGCAGCGACACGCCGTCGATGCGTGGCGGCACCGTGTCGCGGTAGCCGTGGAAGCCGAGCCGGATCGCGTTGTGCTGGTGTCCGTACGGGCCGACGATCAGGTGCGTGTGCGCCTGCGGGTTCACCGTGCCGAGCGCGTCGCCGGCCGCGAACCGCGTGCCGCGCAGGATCCGCACCAGCGACGGCCGGCCGTCGTCGCCCTGTTCGATCAGGAAGCGCGACGGGTCGAGGTTGCGCCCCTGCGCGGTGCGGCCGACGCGCATGTGCAGGAACGTCAGCTCGTCGACCGACACGCCCTCGGCCTGGCCCCCGAAGCTGAAGGCGGCCAGCGGGCTGGTGACCTTGGCGTCCATCAGCGCGCGCACCGGGGTGCCGATGTCGGCGCGCACGTCCAGGCCGTTGTGCAGGTGGCTGCGGCTTTCGCCGCTGAAGTTGCCGCGCACCTCGCCCAGGGTGCCCACCACCTCGTGCCAGCCGTCCTGCGGCGCGAACGGCCAGCGCCGGGCGGTGTCGGGCAGCGGGCGCTCCGGGCGCGGGCCGACGGGTCCGTCGCCCGGACCGTCGGCGCCACGGGGCACGATGCGGTGCAGGCGATGGCCCGCCGCATCGGCCAGCAGCAGGCTGCCGTCGGCCTCCAGCCACAGGCCCGCGGCGCGCGCGGCCCACTGCGCGGGCGCGGCGCCGGTGAGCACGCGCGCACGGCCATCGGGGCTCACCTGCAGCACCCGGCCCGGCGAGAGCGTGCCGACGTACAGCACGCCATCGTGCGTGACCGCCAGCGACAGCGGGCGGTCGATGTCCACCGCGTCCCACGCCGTGGGCCGCCAGGTGTGCACGCGGCCGTCGGGGTCGATCCGGCGCAGCGCGCGGTTGCCGGTATCGGCCACCCACACCGTGCCGTCGCCGGCCACCGCCAGCGCGGTCGGGGTGTCGAAACGCGCCTGCGCACCAGAGCCGTCGGCGAAGCCGCGCGCGCCGCCGGCCAGCGTGCGCACGCGGCCGCCGGCTTCGATCACGCGGATGCGGTCGTTCCAGGTATCGGCCACGTACACCCGGCCGACCGCGTCCACCGCCACGCCCATCGGGCCGCGGAACTGCGCCAGCGCGGCGTCGCCCTCGCGCAGGCCGGCGACGCCGGTGCCGGCCAGCGTCGTCACCGCACCATTGCGTGCGATGCGGCGGATGGCGTGGTTGCCGGTGTCGGCCACAAGCAGCGCGCCGAAGCGGTCCACCGCGAGCGACGCGGGCGTGTGGAACCTGGCCGCGGCGCCGATGCCGTCGCGGAAGCCTTCGCCCGACCCGGCGAACGTGGTCACCGCGCCATCGGGCGCGATCCGCCGGATCCGGTTCGCGGTACCGCCATCGGCCACGAACACGCTGCCGTCCGGCCCCCGGACCACGCCCCAGGGTTCATCGAAGCGCGCGTCGAGCACGTGGCCGTCGCGTGCGCCGCGCAGGCCGGTGCCGGCGAGCGGGACGAGGCGCGCGGTCCAGTCGAAGGCGGTCGGCGCCGGCGGCGGCAGCGGCGGTCGCAGCCAGTCGCGCAGCGCCGGCCAGAACGTGGCCGCCAGCGCCAGCGCGGTGAGCGCGGCCACCGCCCACAGCGCGCGCCGCACGCCGCGCGGCGCGCGCGGCGCCACCCGCCGGTTCAATCCAGCACGCGGCAGAACACCGCCTTGAGGTAGCGCGATTCCTGCACGTGGGCCAGGAACGGATGGTCGGGGCCGGCGCCGGACACCTTCAGCACCTGCACCGTGCGTCCGGCGTAGAACGCGGCGCGGCGCAGCATGTCGAGGAACTGCTCCTCGCTCACCAGGCCGGTGCACGAGAACGTGGCCAGCAGGCCGCCGGGCTTCACCACGCCCAGCGCCAGCTTGTTCATGTCCAGGTACTTCTTCAGCGCGTTGATCACCTGCTCGCGGTCGCGGGTCATCTTCGCCGGATCCAGCACCACCACGTCGAACTGCTCGCCGTTGTTCGCCGCATCGCGCAGCCACGGGAAGATGTCGGCCTGCACGAAGCGCGGGCGCACGTGGTTGAGCCTGGCGTTGGCGCGGGCGATCTCCAGCACCGCCTCGTCGATGTCGATGCCCACCACCTCGGCCGCGCCGCGCACCGCGGCGTACACGCCGAAGCCGCCGGTGTTGCAGCACAGGTCGAGCACGCGCTGGCCGGCGCAGCGGTGCGAGAGCCATTCGCGGTTGTCGCGCTGGTCGGCGAAGAAGCCGGTCTTGTGGGCGCCGGCCGGATCGGCCAGGAAGCGGATGCCGTGCTCGGTGATGGTGGCCGCTTCGGTGCCCGAGGTGCCGTGGAAATCGAACGATTCCTGCTTCTGCACGTGTTCGTCGGCGGCGGCGTGGAAGCGGCAGCCCGGGAACTGCGCGCGCAGGGCGTCGAAGATCCACTCGCGGTGACGGAACATGCCGGCGCTGAAGAACTCCATCACCAGCAGGTCGTCGTAGCGGTCCACCACCAGGCCCGACAGCCCGTCGCCCTCGCTGTGCACCACGCGCCAGGCATTCGAGATCCCGTCCAGGCGCAGCACGTCGCGCCGCAGGCGCACCGCCCCGGCGATCTTGGCGGCGAACCAGGCCGCGTCCACGGCCACGTCCGGGTCGGTCTCCAGGATCCGCAGCGCGATGCGCGAGTGGCCGTTGTAGAACCCGCGCCCGATCCAGACCCCGTCCTGGCCGACGATGTCGACGATGCTGCCCGGCTTGGGCCGCGGAGTAGGCTTGTCCACCAGCTTCTGGAAGATCCAGGGGTGGTTCGACCGCCAGGCGTTGCGCAGGCGGATGGTGGGGATGGCGTCGGTCATCGCGCCAGTGTATCCGCCCGCTTGACCGGGCCGGCCGGGCGCCCCCAGAATGCGCGCCGAAGGGGAGTAGCTCCCAGCGCGCCGGCCGTCATTTCGAGCAGTCATGCTCCGGTCCCGCGGCAGCCCATACCGGGCTGTGAGCAAGACCTTCGCCGCGTCGGCGAAGGTGCGTTCCCGGAATCCCGTGCATGGACTCCGCGCCGCCAGCGCCCGCGGCCGTCCTCCACCTTTCCCACGGATTCCTCGATGGACACGATCGGCAACGTCTGGCTGTGGTCCGGTTTCACCGGCCTGGTCCTGCTCGCGCTCATGGTCGACCTGGTGCTGATGCGCCACGGCGGCGCGCACAAGGTCACGTTCAAGGAGGCGGCGTGGTGGAGCCTGGGCTGGGTGGCCCTGGCGCTGGCCTTCAACGCCGCGCTGTGGTGGTACATCGGCCAGGACGCGGGGCCCGACGAGGCGCGCCGCATCGGGCTGGAGTTCCTGACCGGCTACCTGGTCGAGAAGGCGCTGGCGGTCGACAACATCTTCGTGTTCCTGATGCTGATGACCTATTTCGCGGTGCCCGAGGAGCAGCGCCAGCGGGTGCTGGTGATCGGCATCCTGCTGGCGATCGTGCTGCGCGCGATCCTGATCTTCGCCGGCGCGGCGCTGATCGCGAACTTCCACTGGATGCTCTACGTGTTCGGCGCGTTCCTGCTGCTGACCGGCGTGAAGATGTGGTTCGCCGCCGGCAAGGAACCGAACCTCGAGAACAACCCCGTGCTGCGCTGGCTGACGGGGCACGTGCCGTTCGTGCGCCGCTACTACGGCAGCGCGCTGTGGCTGGGCAGCGGCCGCCGGCGCAAGTTCACCCCGCTGTTCATCGTGCTGGTGATGATCGGGATCACCGACGTGATCTTCGCGGTGGATTCGATCCCGGCGATCTTCGCCATCACCACCGACCCGTTCATCGTGCTGACCTCGAACGTGTTCGCGGTGCTCGGCCTGCGCGCGATGTTCTTCCTGCTGGCCGGCATGGCGGAGCGCTTCCACCTGCTGCCGTACGGGCTGGCGATCGTCCTGGTGTTCATCGGCGCGAAGATGCTGCTGATCGACATCTACAAGATCCCGGTGCTGTGGTCGCTGGGCGTGGTGGCGGTGATCCTGGCCTGCACCGTGGCGCTGAGCCTGGCGCGGCCGCCGCGACCGCTCGCGGGGCACTGAACCGGGCCGGCGGCCCGGGCGCCGCCGCCTCGGCGCCGTGCGGGCCGCGGCACCAGCCCTTGCATCGCCACGATTCGACGCCACCTCCCGACGATGCACCTGCCCACCCCCGACGATCCGCTCGACCCCGAGGCCCAGCGCGCGGCCGACAAGCGCCGGCTGGCCTCGGCGGCGAAGGGCAGCGTGGTGTTCGTGCTGGCCCTGGTGATCGTGTTCGGCCTGCAGGGGCTGGGCGACTACCGCGCGTTCGCGGTCGAGCCGCGCGTGCTGGCCGGGCTGCCGGGGCTGTTCAGCGCGCCGCTGCTGCATGGTTCGCCCGAACACCTGGTGGCGAATGCGACCGCGCTGCTGCTGCTCGGCACGCTGGCGCTGGCGGTGTATCCGCGCGCCACCCTGCGCGCGCTGCCGCTGATGTGGCTGGGTTCGGGCCTGGGCGCGTGGCTGCTGGGCGATGCGGGCTCGTTCCACCTCGGCGCCAGCGGCGTGACCCACGGGCTGATGTTCCTGGTGTTCGTGCTCGGCCTGCTGCGACGCGACCGGCCGTCGATCGCCGCGGGCATGATCGCGTTCCTGTTCTACGGCGGCATGCTGCTGACGGTACTGCCGCAGGAGCCGGGCGTGTCGTGGCAGTCGCACCTGGGCGGTGCGGTGGGCGGTATCGTCGCCGCATTCCTGCTGCGTCGCGCCGACCCGGTGCCGCCGCGGCGACGCTACAGCTGGGAGATCGAGGAAGAAGAAGCCGAGCGCCTGGCGCAGGCCGAACGCGACACCTTCGAACCCGGCTCGCCGCAGGACGTGCCGGTCCTGTGGAAGCGCGAGCCGCGCGAGGACGAGGAGCGCGGCGTGGTGCTGCGGTTTCCGCCGAGGGAGCGGTAGGCGGTAGGCGGTAGGGGGTAGGCGGTAGGCGATTGGCGATTGGCGGCAGGAAGCTGGTCGTTCTCCGCGATGATCGCGACGTGCGCCTCCGTTCGGTTCGTGGCCGATCGTCACGATGGAAGCCTTACGGACCACTTTACGCCGTCGCCTCGAAGCTTCGTTCGTCGCGGCCTTCGGATGTCGGGGCTTCGGATCGCCGCCGCGTCCTGGCGGCCGGGAATCGCTCTCCGCTCGATCAGGGCCGGCCCGGCGCAGCGCGCCGGGCGTTCACGCGGATGTGCGGCATGCCGCACAGGCGATCCGCGCTCACCCTGACTCGCGCGCAACACATCAATGTGTTGCTCGACGCGATCCCCGGCCGCCAGAACACGGCTCCCGAAGGCTGGTGTCGCGATGCCTTGGTCGGACTGTTCCTGCTTGCGTGGGCGCTTCGCGGCACTATGCCGATGGGTCACGCCGTGGCCTGCAACTGCGTAGCCCGGATAAGGCCGAAGGCCGCATCCGGGACCCCACGTCAATGAGCTGACTCCGAACGCTCGTCGCCTTTCGTCGCGCGATACCAGAACATCCGCCTCTCCACTCTCGCGTCCGCCCTCCTCGCCTCTGCTCGCCCGAATCGAAGGCGTCGCTCGACATTGTGCGGTACGGACCGCCCTGGCGACGTCGCGCGACTCGCGGGCGCCGATGCGAGCGGGGCAAATGCGCTTGGCCTGTGCCGGCCTCGACGTACAACATGCCGCCCCGAAGGAGCGCGGCGCGCCGCCGCGTCGATCGTGTACGGTGTCGCCTCCCCGAAACGGAGAGGGCGACATGCGGCGATCCTGGTGGCTGGGCATGGCGGCGATCGTGTGGTTCGCCGCGACCGCAAGCGCGGTGGTGGCGGCGGAGCCCAACGAATCGATCGCAAGGGACACGCCGCGCGCCCCGCGCCTGGTCGCCTACCTGCTCGACCGCGACGCGCCGCTGCCGGCCATCGATGCCGGCAAGCTCGACACCGTCGTGTACTCGTTCGCCGTGGTCGATGCCGACCACCGCGTGCACCTGCCGCGTGCCGGCATGGCCGAACGGCTGACGCAGCTGGCCGAACGCCACGATGGAGTCCCACGTGCCGACGTGCTGCTGGCCATCGGCGGCTGGGGCGCGGACCACTTTTCCGAAGCCGCCGCCAGCGAGGACGCACGCCGCACCTTCGCCGATACCGCGGTGGCGCTGGTGCGCACGCACGATCTCGACGGCCTCGACATCGACTGGGAATACCCCGCCCTGCCCGGCCCCGGCATCAGCCACTCGCCGGCCGACCGCGACAATTTCCCGCTGATGCTGCAGGCATTGCGCGAGGCGCTCGACGCGCTCTCGGCGCAGACCGGCCGCCGCTACCGGCTCACCATCGCCGCCGCCGACGGCGAGGCCGCGGCCGGGCTCGACCTGCCGCGCATCGTGCCGCTGGTCGACGCCATCCACCTGATGACCTACGACTTCTTCGGCGCCGGCAGCGCGCGCACCGGCCACCATGCCGGGCTGTACCGCTCGGCGGGCGCGAGCGGTGCGGCCGATCGCGACACCACGCGCGCGGTCGACGAATTCCTGGCCGCCGGTGTGCCGCCGCACAAGCTCGTCCCCGGCGCGGCGTTCTACGGCAAGGCCTTCCGCACCACGACCACCGAAGGCGCCGGCCTGCACCAGCCGTTCGACGGCGAGGTGTCGTTCGTGACCTGGGCCGAGCTGCAGCAGGGGTACCTCGACACGCCCGCGTTCGAACGCCATCTCGACCCGCAGGCGCAGGCCGCGTGGCTGTGGAACCCGGGCACGCGCAGCTTCGTCAGCTACGAAAGCCCGGACACCGTCCGCGCCAAGGCCGCCTACGCACGCCTGCGCGGCCTGGACGGGCTGATGTTCTGGGACCTCGGCGGCGACGACGCGCGCGGCACGTTGCTCGAGGCCGCGCATCGGGGGCTGCGCGGCGGAGACGACTGAGGACGAGACTTGCGATCGAGGCGGTATCCCGATCACGTGAGGTCCCGGATGCGGCCGTTGGCCTTGTCCGGGCTACGCGGCCGGCCGGCGGTGTGCGCACTGATCCGGGGTCAATGCGGCCGCGTCGCTACAATCGGCCCATGCGCACCGCCGCCCTGCTGCTCTCCTGCCTGCTCGCGGCCTGTGCCAGCGGAGGCGAGACGATGCAGTCCACGGCCGAACGGGTCGATTCGATGATGGCGGCGTACGACGGGCCGGTGCCTGGCGCGGCGCTGCTGGTGCTGCGCGACGGCGTGCCGGTGGTGCGCAAGGGCTACGGCCTGGCCGACCTGGAGCGCGGCATCGCGGTCGGCCCGGACACGAACTTCCGCCTGGCCTCGGTGAGCAAGCAGTTCACCGTCGCCGCGATCCTGCTGCTGGCGCAGGACGGCGCGCTGTCGCTGGACGACCCGGTGCGGCGCTGGCTGCCGTCGCTGCCCCCGTCGGCCGACGCCATCACCCTGCACCACCTGCTCACCCACACCTCGGGCCTGGTCGACTACGAGGACGTGATGCCCGACGCGATCGACGGCCAGCTGCGCGACGCCGACGTGCTGCGCCTGCTGGAAGCGCAGGATCGCCTGTACTTCGCGCCCGGCAGCGGCTACCGCTACAGCAACAGCGGCTATGCGCTGCTCGCGCTGGTCGTCGGCCAAGCCTCAGAACAGGATCTCGCTACGTTCCTGCGCGAACGGATCTTCAAGCCGCTGGGCATGGACGGCACGCTCGCGTTCGAGGACGGCATCTCCACCGTGTCCCGCCGCGCCTACGGCTACAGCGCCGCCGGCGACGGCTGGACCCGCACCGACCAGAGCAGCACCAGCGCGGTGCTCGGCGACGGCGGCCTCTATTCCTCGATCGACGATCTGGCGAAATGGGACGCCGCGCTGCGCGACGACCGCCTGCTGTCACACGCCTCGCGCGCGCTCGCCTTCACCGCCCACACCGCCACCGACGAGGCCGACGTGGACGGCTATGGGTACGGCTGGCGCCTCCATGGGGAGGGCGCGGACCGGCTGGTGTGGCACTCGGGCGAAACCATCGGCTTCCGCAACGTGATCCTGCGCTGGCCGGAGCGGGGGCTGACGGTGGTGCTGCTCACGAATCGCAACGACCCCGAGCCGTACGGGCTGGCGCGGCGGATTGCGGAAGAATTTCTGGCGCAAGAATTCGCACCGGGGCAGACATAACGTGCTCCCGAACCTAGGGAATCCAGCCCCCGTCCCCTCTTTTCGCTGTCGTGCGTGCTTGCCCTGCGCAGGATAGTCGAGGCGTTCGTCCATCGCCATTCTCTGGGATGCAGGCGGATCCGGTGTCGCTCCTGCCGTCAGTCGAACGGACAGGGGGCGACTCCTGATGAAGCTCTATTCTCGCCGCATGGGGGAACTTCCAATAGAGTCCCGCCAACACAATTCTCACGCCCAGCTGCACCACCGAACCTGCAGGAAATGAACGCGACCCTTTCGCCACAGGTGTGGGACCGGCCTTCCGGCCTAGCCTGCCCTGCTCCAGCTGGCGTCACCGGAACATGCGCATGATCGAGGACATCCGCTATCTCATTGCATTTGCCAAAGTCGCCGAGGCCGGTTCGTTCTCGACTGGGGCAAAAGCGCTGGGTCTTTCGACTGCAGCGACCAGTCAGTACATATCCAGGCTCGAGAAGAGCCTGGGCGTTCCGCTGTTCTACCGGAGCACGCGTCGCTTGTCCCTCACGTTCGATGGTGCCCAGGTGCTGCAAACCGCCCAGGAAATGCTCGGCCTGTATCAGGACGGGATCGTTCATCTCAAACAACGACCCAGCGCCAGTCGCAAGATCAGGATCACCATTCCCGCCGTGCTCGTACGCAGTGACCTGATGACGCAGATCGCGAACTTCATTCGCGAACATCCCGACGTCGATATCAGCATCTCGTGCAGCGACACCCGCTACGACATTATCGGTGAAAGCTTCGATCTCGCCTTTCGGATTGGCGAACTTCCCGACAGTTCACTCAGAGCCCGTCAGGTCCACTTCTTGCCCCGGGTCGTCGTTGCGAGTCATGCCCTGCTGGCGGCCTATCCACCGGTGGCACATCCGAGGGACTTGTCGAGCCTAGCCTGGATCGGCCTCACCATGCGTCCGAACCATCGGACGCTGCGGCATGCCAACGGCGAAACATGCGAGATCAGGTACTCGCCGCGCATCAAGGTCGACAGTATCGAGGCGGCGTACCAGCTAACCAGACAAGGCCTGGGCCTGTCGGCACCGCCGACATTCCTGGCCAGGAACGAGCTGGATCAAGGCGTACTCAGGTTGGTGGTCCCGGGATGGTCGTTGGAGCCGCTGAAGGTGCACGCCGTCTGGCCCTCCAATGTCCCGGCGACCAGCCCCGTGCATGCCCTGGTCAAGTCGCTTGGCCACGCGCCCGGACCCCTGGATCAATCCATTGACTGAAAGACCTGTACATGGACCAGATAAATGGCCGTCGCAATCAGCAGGCCGCCCATGGACAAGTTGAACAGCCGCATGCGGCTCTCACTGTTGAGGTACATCGCGGCACGGTCGCCCAGCAGCGCCCAGGCAGCGAGCGAGATGTAGCACACCAGGAAGTAGACGACCGCGAACACCAGCAGCGGCGTGGTTGTCTCTGGATTGGAGAACAGAGCCGCACCCGAGGCGCAGGCCATCCATGCCTTTGGATTTAGCCACTGCAACGTAAACCCTTGCATGAAGGTCGGGGCGCTCTTCTGGCCCGCCGCGAGCTGCGGGCGGGCCGAGGCGATCCTGTAGCCGATGTACACGATGAATGCCGAGCCCAGCACCGCAAGGCTCTTCATGAAGATCGGATGGCGTACGACAAGATGAAGCAATCCGAAGCTCACGAATATCAGCAGCAACGTAAAGCCGATGGTTGCACCAGAGACGTAGGGGATGGTGCGACGAAAGCCGTGATTCGCGCCCGACGAGACGATCACCATATTGACCGGACCCGGAGAGATCGACAGGGCCAGGGAGAACAAGCACATCGATACAAGCAGGGACATCATGGCGCTTTGCGGTGCCTCGGCTGACGGTATGCGCATGCTTCGGACACGGATGCCGAGGCCCTTCGCAGGCGCTGGGAAGACCAGGCCTCGCAACCGATTCTATTGCTGGGGACCAATGCCGATAAGCACCGGAATCGTGAAATGAATCTTTAGATATTCGTCACCGGTGGAACGCTCATCGAGACGGAAAGCAGAGGCGCGGACGAAATGTCGCTCGCGGCTGGAGCACCGATCCGCAGTTCGCACAGGATCACGCTTGCGTGGGGACTGCAGCGGGTGCGTGCGCGCAACGGGATCGGGGGGAACCACTTCGCTTCGGTCCCTCACGGGCAACGTCAGTCCACACCGAGGTGCCATGGCGCGGCTGCATCCATCTAGGCAGCGGCGGCGTGCGTCCACGTGTAGCGATCGGCAGGCAGCATCCCCGCCACGTCCAGCGTTTCGCCGCGGCAGATGTCGCCCAGCGCCCTCGTCTTCGCCGGTCCATCATCGATCCGCCGCAGCACTCCCGGCCTCGGACTGAGCCGCGTATGGATGAAGATCACGCGCGGCAGCCCCGGCGATTCGAGAAGGGACGGGGCAATTGAATGCATTGGCTCCTTCCGCCCCTGATCACTCTCAGGTCAGGAGGTGGAGAGCACCTCGTAGTGCGTCACGAAGGGCTCCCGCTCCAGCAGGTAGTCGTCGTCTTCCGGGTAGTATCGTGCGCGCTCGTAGTCCGGCCCGGCGAATGCGCGGATGGCATCCAGCGAATCCCACAGCGTGATGAGCAGGAAGTGCGTGATCTCCCCTTCGGTGCGCCGCAGCACCTGCACGCCGCGATTGCCCGGGGTGGACGCGTAGTCGCCCAAACCGGTGCGGAGCAGGTATGCGTGGTAGGCGTCGGCCTGCGCGCCGGCAACGCGGCCATGCCAGGTTCTCGCGATCATGACGCCTCCTCGTGCGGTTGCCCCGGGGTGTGGAACTCGATTCTAGCGACGCCGGGAGGCCGGAGCCTGCCCGCCAACGTCGCGACGCGGCGGCGTGCGTTGGCGCCCGGTGAGTTCATCGCGCGCCGGCTTTCCACTGCTCGCAGTCCTTGGATATTTCCCGCCCCGCACCGATCGGCTTGATGCACCGACGCATCCGAGACCGGGCCCGGGCTCCTATCCGGCGACGCCTGCCGCCGCCTCCACCGCATGCATCGCCGTGCAGCGATTGGCGAGCAGCATCCCGGCGACGTCCAGCGTGCCGCCACGACTGATATAGCCCAGCGCCCGCGTTTTCTTCGGGCCACCGTCGATCCGCCGCAGCAGCCCCAGCATCGGTTCCGGTCGGGTATGGGTGAGGACCACCCGCGGCAGTCCGGGCGGGAACAGCGCGTGCAGCCGGGCGTCGTCGAGCACGAACTCCTGTTCCAGTTCATCGCGCGGGATGCGCAGCCGCCCGGGTTCGATGATCACGCTGACGCATGCGTCCAGCCCGCGTTCGGCGAGGTGCGCGCGCGCCTTCAGCGCTTCCTCCAGCTGGTAGGCGCCGATGGCGACCAGTTGCACCTTCGCCGTCGCCGGGTCGCCGACCACGTGCGCCGCGCCGTCGCGCACCAGCGCCTGCGCGGCCTGCGCATCGAAGTGGTGCGGCACCTCGCGCTTGGACACCACCAGGCAGGCCAGCTGCCCGCGGCCGGCGTAGACGTCGCGCAGTGCGGCGACGGCGGTGTTGCCGTCGAGCGGGAACAGCACGCGCGCGGTGTCGGACATCTCGCCGAGCAGGGCCTCGCCGATGGTCGGGTCCTGGTGCGACTGTTCGTTCTTGGCGTTCTCCCAGGTGTGCGAGGTGACCACCAGCGGCACGGGCAGCCAGCCCGGGGCCTGGCCGGCCTCGCGCTGGTGGCGGGCGAAGATGATCTCCTGGCGCAGCAGGCCGAGCATCTTCATGGCGAAGGCCTCGTAGCTGACGATCAGGTTCAGCCCGCCCTTGTTGCCGAGCGCGGCGGCGGCCACGGCTTCCTCGTTGAGCGCGGTGATCACGGCGCCGTGCAGGTCCTCGTGCACGCCGGGCTCGGGCGCGTTCACGCGGTGGCGCAGCAGCGCAAGGGTGTCGCCCATCTTGTTGCTGGCCAGCTCGTCGGGATTGCCCACGCGCACGCGCAGCGACGGGTTGGCGCGCACCAGGGCGACGAACCAGCGGTCGAGCGCGGCCATGGCGCTGCTGGCGCCGCCCAACGGTTCCCACCCGGGCTCGGGCAGCACCGGCGCCGGGGGATGGCGGCGCGCCATCGGGTGCGCGCTTTCGGACGGGCGCTGCTGCGCGTGGTGCACGGCGAAGGCCGCGAGCGCGTCGTCGAGCTCGACCGGCGGCACGCGCAGGGCGGCGGCGCCCTGGTTGAACAGCGCGCGCGCGGCGGCGTCGCGGTGCGGGTTGCCGCCCAGCGGCAGGTTGTGCGCGGCGTTGGTGCCGGCGCCGGGGAAGCCGTAGCCCTTTTCGGTCTCGGCGATCACGTAGGGCAGCGGTGCGGGGTAGCGGTGCTGCGGGTCGTCGGCGAAGGCGCGCAGCGCGTCCTCGGCCTCGACGATCGCGCAGGCGATGGCGGCCGGATCGCGGCCGTCGACGATGCGCGGGTCGAAGCCGTTGTGGCGCACGTCCTCGGCCAGCCACGGCGCACCGCCTTCCTGCACGATCTGGGTGCGCTGCTCGATGCGGCGGCCGTTGAGGATCATCACCGGGATGGCGAAGCCGCTGTCTTGCGCGCGCCACCAGCGCGGAGCCCAGTCCGCGCCGCGCTGCTCCTCGAACGCGCCGTCGCTCAGGAAGGCCACCAGCGATTCGCCCGGCAGCGGCATATGCACGTACTGCAGGCCGGCGAAACCGAGATACCCGCCTTCGGATACCGCGCCGGCGGTGTTGGGGCCGGCGTGGCTGCCCAGCGGCACGGCCGGGCGGCCCTGCGCGTCGATGGCGTAGGAATAGAAGTCGGCGCACAGGCGCGACAGGCCCGCCGCGCTGCGGTCGTAGCGGCCGCGCTGGCGGGGCGAGACATCGCCGGTGAGCGCGTTCACCGCCTCGATCGCGGCCACGCAGTGGCCCTGGCCCATGATCCAGCCGCGGGTGGTGGCGGTGAGCGCATTGGCCAGCAGGTAGCCGACGAAGGCCGGCACCATGTTGAGCGACCCGCCGGTGTGGCCTTCGGGCGCGGGCTTGAAGTCGTCGGGCTGCAGCGGCGCGCCGTCCGGGTCGAAGCGGCGGGCGTAGGTCATGTGCGCGACCACGTTCATCGCCACGCAGGCCAGACGGTCGGCGGCGGCGAACAGGCGCCAGGCGGCGTCGGCATCGTCGAGGCGGCCCTGCGCGACCAGGCGCGCGACCAAGGCCTCGCTGGCGGCGACGGTGGCCTCGCGGTGGACGATGGGGCCGTGGCCGGCGCGCCAGCGCGTGCGTGGGGTGTGCGGGGTGTCCATGGGTCGGGCCTCCTGTGCGGGGTGGCGGACGGGAAACGGGCTCAGGGCCGCGGCTGGGGTCGAACGCCCCTGCGCGTCGGTGCGGCGGGCGCTTGCCGGGGTGACGCCGGGGTCCGACGCCTGGCCCGAGCCGGCGCGTGCGGAGGGCGTCCCGGGTGGGCGCGGCTCACAGCCGCACCTTGTCCAGGATCAGCAGCACCGCGATCAGGGCGGCCATCGCGACGAACAGCACCCCGCCCCACGCCAGGCCCACGCCGCCGCGGCGGCGCAGGGCGAGGTTCAGCAGCCCGACAGTGGCCAGCGGCACCAGCAGCAGCGCCAGCAGGATCTTCCACAGGTCGGTGTCGAGGCCGAGGAGCAAGGGGCTTCTCCGGAGCGGTGGGAGCAAAACCGGGGTCAGAGTCGAACTTTCCCTCGGGTATCGATGGAGATTGAACATGCGGGGGAAATTCGACTCTGACCCCCGTTTTTCCGGTCAGCCCGCCGACGCCCGGAGCACCGCGAGGGCGTCGCGGGCGGCGACCCATTCCTCGTTGGTCGGCTCCACGCCGACGCGCACGCGGCTGTCGCCGGTGGAGATGATCGCCGCATCGGCGGCGTTGGCGCCTTGATCCAGCGCAATCCCGAGGAAGGTGAGGCCCTGGCACACGCGCTCGCGCACGAAGGCGTTGTGCTCGCCCACGCCGGCGGTGAACACCAGCAGGTCCAGCCCGCCCAGCACCGCGGCCATGGCGCCGATCTCGCGCACGATCCGGCGCACGTACAACGCCAGTGCCAGGCGCGCGCGTTCTCCCGCCTCGCCTGCGTCGCCCTCGTGGCGCACGATCACGCGCGGTTCGGACGAGAGGCCCGACACGCCGAGCAGGCCGGAGCGGTGGTAGAGCGTCTGCGCCACTTCTTCCAGCGAGAGTTTCTCGATCTCCATCAGGTACAGCAGCGCGCCGGGATCGAGCGCCCCGGTGCGGGTGCCCATCATCAGCCCGTCGAGCGCGGAAAAGCCCATGGTGGTGGCGACGCTGCGCAGGTCCTGCATCGCGCACAGGCTGGCGCCGCTGCCCAGGTGCGCGACCACCACGCGGCCGTTCGCGAGTGCGCCATGGCGCTCGGGCAGCGCGGTGGCCATGTACTCGTACGACAGGCCATGGAAGCCGTAGCGGCGCAGGCCGCGCTGCCAGGCGTCCCAGGGCAGCGGCAGGAGTGTTTCCACGTCGGGCAGGGTGTGGTGGAAGCCGGTGTCGAAGCAGGCCACCTGCGGCAGGTCGGGGCGTTCGCGCAGCAGGATGTCGATCGCCTCCAGCGCGAACGGCTGGTGCAGCGGCGCGAGCGGGATGTAGCCGCGCAGGTCGTCCAGCACGCCGGCGTCGACGCGCACGGGTTCGAAGTAGCGGCTGCCGCCGTGCACCACGCGGTGGGCGACGGCCGCGAGACGACGTCCGCCGAGGCGCGCGACCACGCCTTCGCGGATGCGCTGCAGCGCGGCCAGGTGCGGATGTTCGCCAGCGAGGTCCGCCGGCGCGGGATCGATGCCGGTCTCTCCATAGGTTGGCGACGGGCCGCCGATGCCCTGCACCTTGCCATTCCACGCGGGCTTGCGCGGCAGCGGATCGACGCCGGCATCGAACAGCGCGAACTTGATGCTGGACGAGCCGCAGTTGAGCACCAGCACGAGGTCGCCGCGGGTGGCGTCACGGTCGTCCGTTCTCGAACTCATGCCGCAGCCTCCCGCGGCGACTCCGCGATTGCAAGCCGCTGGCCGCGCAGGCGCAGCGCGTTGCCGACCACCGAGGCCGAACTCAGGCTCATCGCCAGTGCCGCGATCATCGGCGACAGCAGCAGGCCGATGAACGGATACAGCACGCCCGCCGCGATCGGCACGCCCAGGCCGTTGTAGGCCAGCGCGAACCACAGGTTCTGGCGCATGTTGCGCACGGTGGCCTGCGACAGCGCGCGCGCCGTCGCAATGCCGCGCAGGTCGCCCTTGACCAGGGTGACCTGGGCGCTGTCCATGGCGACGTCGGTGCCGGTGCCCATGGCGATGCCCACGTCCGCCTTCGCCAGCGCCGGCGCGTCGTTGATGCCGTCGCCGGCCATCGCCACCACGCGTCCTTCCGATTGCAGGCGTTCGATGAGTTTCAGCTTGTCCTCGGGCCGCACCTCGCCATGCACCTCGTCGATCCCCAGGCGCGCGGCCACGGCGTTGGCCGTGGTCAGGCCGTCGCCGGTAGCCATGACGATGCGCAGGCCGGAATCGCGCAGCGCGGCCAGGGCGTCGGGCGTGCTGGCCTTGACCGGATCCGAGACCGACAGCAGCCCGGCCAGCGCGCCGTCGACGGCGAGGAACATCACGCTGGCGCCCTCGCCGCGCAGCGCCTCGGCACGCGCGGCCAGCGGCGCCGGGTCGATCCCCACCTCGCGCATCAGCGCGGTGTTGCCCAGCGCCAGTTGCCGGCTTTCGACGCGGCCGCGCACGCCGATGCCGGAGCTCGATTCGAACTCGTCCACCGGCGCCAGCGCCATGCCGCGTTCGCGCGCTGCGGCGACGATCGCGTCGGCCAGCGGATGCTCGCTGCCCTGGTCGAGGCTGGCGGCCAGGCGCAGGACCTGATCGGCGTCGAAGCCGTCGGCGGCGTGCGCTTCGCCGAACGCCGGCCGGCCCTCGGTGAGGGTGCCGGTCTTGTCCACCACCAGGGTGTCGACCTCGCGCAGCCGCTCGATCGCCGCGGCATCGCGGAACAGCACGCCGCGGGTGGCGCCGCGACCGGTGGCGACCATGATCGACATCGGCGTCGCCAGCCCCAGCGCGCAGGGACAGGCGATGATCAGCACCGAGACCGCGGCGATCAGGCCGTAGACCCAGCCGGGTTCCGGCCCGAACAGGCCCCAGCCGAAGAACGCGGCGACCGCGACCGCGACCACGCCCAGCACGAAGCGCCCGGCGACCACGTCGGCCAGCCGCTGCATCGGCGCCTTCGACCGCTGCGCCTGCGCCACCATCTGCACGATCTGCGCCAGCAGGGTGGCCGCGCCGACGCGCTCCGCGCGGATCACCAGGGCGCCTGCGGTGTTGAGGGTGGCGCCGATCACGCGGTCGCCCTGGGCCTTGCGCACCGGCAGCAGTTCGCCGGTGAGCATCGATTCGTCGATGCTGCTGCCGCCTTCGACCACCTCGCCGTCGACCGGCACCTTCTCGCCCGGACGCACGCGCAGGCGGTCGCCGACGTGCACGTGTTCGAGCGGGATGTCCTCCTCGCTGCCGTCGTCGCGCAGGCGGCGCGCGGTCTTCGGCGCCAGCCCGAGCAGCGAGCGGATCGCGGCCGAGGTCTGCGCGCGCGCCTTCAGTTCCAGCAGCTGGCCCAGCAGGGTGAGCGAGATGATCACCGCCGCGGCCTCGAAGTACACCGACACCCGGCCCATCGACGCGAACGCCGCCGGGAACACGCCCGGCGCGAGCGTGGCGACCACGCTGTACAGATACGCCGCGCCGGTGCCAAGCGAAATCAGCGTCCACATGTTCGGGCTGGCGTTGCGGATCGACTGCCAGCCGCGGACGAAGAACGGCGCGCCCGCCCACAGCACCACCGGCGTGGCCAGCACCAGTTCGACCCAGCTCTGCGTGGCCATGCCGAACAGGTGCAGGCGGTGCCCGAACATGGCCAGCACGAACACCGCGGCGGTCAGCGGCAGGGTCCACCAGAAGCGGCGCGAGAAGTCGCGCAGTTCGGGATTGTCGTCGTCCTCGAGGCTCGGCAGTTCCGGTTCCAGCGCCATGCCGCACCTGGGGCAGGTGCCGGGGTGGTCCTGCCGGATCTCCGGGTGCATGGGGCAGGTGTAGATCGTGCCGGCGGGGAGCGGTTCGGGGCGCGGAGGCCGGGGGGCGGCGTGTTCTCCGTGGCTGTGATGATCGTGGCTGCCGTGGCTGCCGTGGCTGCCGTGGCTGCCGTGACTGTCGTGACTGCCGCAGCAGGATGCGGATCCGGTGGCGCCCGTGTAACGGGCGGGCTCGGCGGCGAACCTCTCCGCGCAGCGCGCGGAGCAGAAGCGCCAGCTGCGGCCGGCGTGTTCGACGCGATGCGGCGAATCGCGGCCCACCGTCATACCGCAGACCGGATCGCGCAGCGGCGCGTCGTGGCCCTGCACGGCATGGGGCGTGTCGCGGGTCATGGCGCGTCCTCGCCGGCCAGCGCATTGAGGATCGGACAATCTTCGGCGCGGCCATGCCCGGGGCAGGCCGTCACCAGCGCCTGCAGCCCGCTGCGCACCCGCTGCAGTTCGGCGATGCGGGCGTCGACGTCGGCAAGCCGCAGCTGCGCGGCCTGGCGGATGCTGGCCACGTCGCCGCGCGCGCCCAGGCCGAGCAGGTCGCGGATGTCGTCGAGCGGGAAACCGAGCGCCTTGGCGCGGCGGATGAAGCGCAGCCGTTTGAGTTCGGCGGCGCCGTAGCGGCGGTAGCCCGAGGCCAGGCGGCCGGCGGGCGCGAGCAGCGCGTTGCGTTCGTAGTAGCGCACGGTGTCGATCGCGACCCCGGCCTGCTGCGCGAGTTGTCCGATGCTCATGCTCGACATGGGGGCACTCCGATGCGGGAGGACGGCCAGTCTGCACCCTGGACCCGGGTCCAGAGTCAAGGCCCCGACGGTTCCGACTCCCGCTTGCGGGAATGGATGCCCGCCGGGGTAGAAGGTGCCGAATACGGATGAGGGCGCGCCAGGGCGCGGCGCGTGCTGGGTTTCGTGCCTACACGTAGCCCGGATAAGCGGAGCGCATCCGGGGGCCTGGCGCGACCACCACACATCCGCGGCAACACCCACCGTGGCGGCAGGTTTGAACCCGCGGACCGCAGACGCAGCGCATCGGGGTGATGCGGGTCCCCGGATGCGCTGCGCTTATCCGGGCTACGGCCACCGTCGGATCAGGGCGGGTCGGTGCGGTAGCGGTGCGCGAGCATCAACGCGATGGCGCAGGAGGCCAGGCGCGATTCGCGGGCGTCGGCGCGGCTGGTGAGCACGATCGGCACCCTGGCCCCGAG
Organism: Luteimonas rhizosphaericola; assembly: GCF_029888045.1. Taxonomy (GTDB): domain Bacteria; phylum Pseudomonadota; class Gammaproteobacteria; order Xanthomonadales; family Xanthomonadaceae; genus Luteimonas; species Luteimonas rhizosphaericola. Next base: position 44,581 of record NZ_JARXRN010000011.1, read on the forward strand.
CACGATGCCGGCGCTGGCCGCGTCGCCCATGAACATCACCTGCTTGGCGAGCATGTTGCCGCTCTCCAAGTCCGGCACCACCAGGATGTCGGCCTGGCCGGCGACGTCCGATTCGATGCCCTTGGTGCGCGCGGCGGCGGGCGAGACGGCGTTGTCGAAGGCGAGCGGGCCGTCGAGCACGCCGCCGGTGATCTGGCCGCGGTCGGCCATCTTGCACAGCGCGGCGGCATCGAGCGTGGCGGGCATCGATGGCGTCACCGTCTCCACCGCGGCCAGGATCGCCACCTTCGGCGCATCCACGCCGATCACGTGCGCCAGGTCGATCGCGTTGCGCACGATGTCGGCCTTCTGCGCGAGATCGGGCGCGAGGTTGATCGCCGCGTCGGTGACGATGAACGGACGCGGATAGTGCGGCGTCTGCAGCACGAAGCAGTGGCTGACGCGGCGCTTGGTGCGCAGGCCGGAGGCGGACGACACCACCGCCGACATCAGCTCGTCGGTGTGCAGGCTGCCCTTCATCAGCGCTTCCACCTCGCCGGCGCGCGCCAGTTCGACCGCGCGCGTGGCGGCGGCATGGCTGTGCGCCACGTCCTCGATCGCGACGCCGTCGAGCGACACGCCGGCCTCGGCCGCCGCGGCTTCGATCCGCGCGCGCGGGCCGACCAGCACCGGCACGATCAGCCCCGCCTCGCGCGCATCCAGCGCGCCGGCCAGGCTGAGCGCATCGCAGGGATGCACCACCGCCACGCGCACCGGCTCCAGCGGCGCGACATGCGCCAGCAGGCGCTGCAGCCCGTCGTTGCCGGTGGCGTCCAGGCGGATCCCGGGCAGCGCGGTGCGCGGGCGTTCGATGCGGCGGTCGGGCGCGAGCACCTGCGCCTCGCCGTCGATGACCACCGCGCCGTCGTGGTTGAGGCATCGGCACGCCAGGGTCACGCGTCGCGACGCCGGTTCAAGCGCGGTCACCTCGACCTGGATGCGCAGCCGGTCGCCGGGGCGGATCGGCGCATGGAAGCGCAGCGTCTGGCCCAGGTACACGGTGCCCGGGCCGGGCAGGCGCGTGCCCAGCACCGCCGAGATCAGCGCGCCGCCCCACATGCCGTGCGCGATCACGCCGCTGTCCGGGGTGGAAGCGGCGAAATCGGGATCGACGTGGGTCGGGTTGAGGTCGCCCGAGAGCAGCGCGAACAGCTGGATGTCCTGCACCGAAAGCGTGCGCTCGATCGCCGCAGTGTCGCCCACGGCAAGCTCGTCGAAGGTCCGGTTGCGCAGGATGCGCAGCGTGTGCGCGTCGGCGGTCGTCATGGACGCACCACCAGCATGTCCGCGCGCACCGTGGTCAGCATGCGCCGCGCGACGCTGCCCACCAGCAGCTCGTGGATGCCGCTGCGGCCGTTGGTGCCCAGCACCACCAAGTCGGCGCCGACGCTGTCGACGTACTGCTGCACCAGCCGCGCCGGATCCCCGTGCTCGACCAGCAGCTCCACGCCGTCGTCGACGCCGGCCTCGCGCAGGAAGGCCCGGCCCTCCTCGCGCAGCCGCGTGGCCGCATCCGCGATGGCCTGGTCGCGGCTGCTGTCGAGCAGGCCCAGCATCGGCACCGAGTAGCCGTGCAGCACGGTGAACTTCGCGTCCGGAAACTGCGTCCGCGCGCGCTGCAGCGCGGCGGCGCACGGCGCGGAGAAATCGCTCGCCAGCAGCAGGCGGCGGTAGGCCCGGTGCACGCGTTCGTGCACCATCAGCAGGGCGATGCCTGGGCGGCGCAGCAGGCGGTCGAGGGTCGAGCCCAGCACCACCGGCGGCCGCGCCGTGGCCTGCACCGGGCCGGTGACCACCAGCGCGGGGGCGATCGCGTCGAGCAACCGGGCCAGCTGCTCGCCCGCCGCGCCTTCACGCACCTGCACCTCCCAGGCGCGCGCGGCGGCCGCGAACTCGGGCTCCAGCCGCTGGCGCGCGAGCTGCGCGTCGCTGGGTTCGGTGTACCAGCCCGGCAGGTCGTGCCGCGGCACGTTGCGCGCGGTGCGTTCGGACGGCTCGACGACGGTGGCGGCGACCGCGCGTCCGCCGAGGCCGCGAGCGAGGGCGAGGGCGCGGTCGGTGGCGCGGTCGCAGCGCGGCGCGAGGTCGGTGGCCAGCAGCAGGCCGGAGCCGGGGGTGGTCATGCGCTCGGGTCCAGTGGCGTGGGCTGCGATCGTGCCACGGACTGCAGTTCCTCGAACACGCCGAGCCGCCGCAGCAGCCACTTCTCGCCCTCCAGCAGCGCCAGCAGTGCGACCCCGGTGGCGACGATCACCACGCCTTCGAGCAGCGGGACCGGGCGGCTGTCGAACAGCGCATGCATCCACGGCAGGTAGGTGAAGGCCAGCTGCGCCAGCACCACCGCCGCGATCGCCCACAGCACCGCCGGCGTGCCGCGCAGTCCGCGCAGCGAGAACGAGGTGCCGTGCAGGTAGCGCACGCTGAACAGGTAGAAGATCTCGAGCACGCAGAACATGTTCACCACCATGGTGCGCGCGGTGGCGACGTCGTGCCCGCGCGCCTGCGCCCAGGCGAACACGCCGAACGCGCCGGCACTGAACAGCAGCGACACCAGCACGATCCGCCACAGCATGAAGGGCGAGACCAGCGGTGCCTCGCGCCGGCGCGGCGGCCGCGCCATCACGCCCGGTTCCGGCGGTTCGAACGCCAGCGACAACCCCAGGGTGATGGTGAGCACCATGTTGATCCACAGGATCTGCGGCGGCGTCATCGGCAGCACCCAGCCGAAGGCGATCGCGAGCACCACCGCCAGCGCTTCGCCGCCGTTGGTGGGCAGGGTCCAGGCCACCACCTTGCGGATGTTGTCGTAGACCGCGCGGCCCTCGTGCACGGCGGCGGCGATGGAGGCGAAGTTGTCGTCGGCCAGCACCATCTCGCTGGCTTCCTTGGCCGCCTCGGTGCCCTTGTGGCCCATCGCCACGCCGATGTCGGCCTGCTTGAGCGAGGGCGCGTCGTTGACGCCGTCGCCGGTCATCGCCACGGTGTGGCCGCGCGACTGCAGCGCGCGCACGATGCGCAGCTTGTGCTCGGGCGTGGTGCGGGCGAACACCGTGGCGCGCTCGGCCAGCGCCGGCAGCGCGTCGTCGGCCACGTCCTCCAGCGCGTGGCCGGTGACCACGCGGATCCCGTCGGCCAGGCGCAGCTGGCGGGCGATGGCCTCGGCGGTCGCGGCGTGGTCGCCGGTGATCATCTTCACCGCGATCCCGGCGGCGCGGCACGCGGCCACGGCCTGCACCGCCTCGTCGCGCGGCGGATCGATGAAGCCGACGATGCCGGCGAACACCAGGTCGCGCACATCCTCCTGCGCCAGCCGCTCCGGCACCTGCGGCAGCCGGCGCCAGGCGAAGCCGAGCACGCGCTGGCCCTGGGCTCCCGCGGCGTCGATCGCGGCGCGCCAGGGCGCGTGGTCGAGCGCTTCGGGCTCGCCCGTCGCGCCGGCCTGCGCGCTGCACAGCGCAAGCACCTGTTCCGGCGCACCCTTCACGCACAGCAGCGCGTGGCCGTCCTCGGTGTCGGCGTGCAGGGTGGCCATGTAGCGGTGCGCGGCGTCGAACGGCACCTCGTCCAGGCGGGGGTACGCGCTGCGCAGCGCGGCGTCGTCGAAGCCGGCGCGCGCGGCCAGTGCGAGCAGCGCGCCTTCCATCGGATCGCCGTCCACCCGCCACTGCCCGTCCTCGTCTTCGTGCAGGCGGGCGTCGTTGCACAGCAGGCCGATGCGCGCCACGCGCTGGGCGGAGGCGAGCGCGACATCGCCGCCGTCGCGCGCCAGCAGGGCGCCGCTCGGCGCGTAGCCGCTGCCGCCGGCGTCCACCGTCCCGGCGCGGGTGGCGATGCTGCGCGCGCTCATCTCGTTGCGGGTCAGCGTGCCGGTCTTGTCGGAGCAGATGACGGTGGTCGCGCCCAGGGTCTCGACCGCGGGCAGGCGACGGACGATGGCATTGCGCGCGGCCATGCGGCGCACGCCGATCGCCAGCGTGATGGTGATCACCGCCGGCAGGCTCTCGGGCACCGCACCCACCGCCAGCGCCACCACCACCATCAGCGCGTCGAGCCAGGCGTAGCCGCGCGCGACCACCGCGAACACGAACAGCGCCGCGGCCGCGGCGATGGCCAGCGCGGTGAATGCGCGGCCGAAGCGCCGGATCTGCTGCAGCAGCGGGGTGGCCAGGCTGTCCACCTGCCCGAGCAGTGTGCCGATGCGGCCCATCTGGGTGGCGACGCCGGTGGCCACCACCAGCGCCACCGCCTGGCCGGCCGCGACCAGGGTCCCGGAGTACAGCATCGACACGCGCCCGCCGAGGTCGGTGGCGGCGTCCACCGGGTCGGCCTGCTTGTCGACCGGGACCGACTCGCCGGTCAGCACCGCCTCGTCCACGCGCAGGCCGCGGGCGCGCAGCACCCGCGCATCGGCGGGCACCCGGTCGCCGGCCTCCAGCAGCAGGATGTCGCCCGGCACCAGCGATTCCACCGCGACCGCCTCGCGCGCGCCGCCGCGCAGCACCCGCGCCGTCGGCGCCAGCATCGACCGCAGCGCCGCCAGCGCCTGCTCGGCGCGCCCTTCCTGCACCACGCCCACGACCGCGTTGACCAGCACCACGGCGCTGATCACCGCGGCATCGACCAGGTGCCCCAGCCCCGCCGCGAGCACCGCCGCGGCGAGCAGGAACAGGATCAGCGGGTCGTTGAACTGGCGCAGCAGGCGGCGCCAGCCGGGCACCGCGCGTGCGGCCGGCAGCGCGTTGGGACCGTGCGCCCGGAGCCGGCTGGCGGCCTCGTCCGGGGCCAGGCCATCGGGCGCGGAGCCCAGGCGCGCGAGCGCGTCATCGGCGGCGATCGCGTGCCAGGCCGGAACCGGCCCCGGCGCCGGGGTCGCGACCGCCGCCGGGTCAGCCGCCACGCCCGCGCGATCCCTTGCCCGGGGCGCGCTTGCGTGGGGCGGCCGCCTTGCGGGCCGCGGACGTCCGCGCGGCCGCGGCAGGCCTGGTGGGGGGCGGAGATGCGGCAGCGGTGCGGGCGGGCGCATCGTGGCCCGCATGCTCGCGCCCGCCGCGCGGCGGCGCGCTTGCACGCGGGCGCGCGCCGGCCGCGCCCGGCACCAGATCCGCGAGGGCGGCCTGCCAGCCGCGCAGCAGGTCGTTCCAGGCTGCGCCGGGGTCGGGCAGGCCGGTCGCGGGGGCGCCGCCGGACCAGGCGGCGGCCAGCTGCGACTGCCAGTCTCCCAGCGCTTCGGCCAGTCCGCGCACGAAATCCTCCTGCGCGCGCAGCACCAGCTGGTTCAGGGCCTGGCCGTCGCCGACCCGCTGTTCGGCCTGGCGCCAGAAGGCCTCCACCGGCAGCGCCGCGAGCGCCTGCCAGTTGCCGCCGTGCAGCAGCCGACGGGCCTCGGCTTCGATCTCGGTCGCGCCCTCGCCCGCTGCGCGGGTGCCGAGGTCCATCCAGTCGCGGGTGCTGTCCTGCAGCAGGCGGCCGATGCGCAGCTGCAGGTCGAGGTTGGCTTTCCACAGGGCCATGGGCAGGTCGGGGGCGGCGGGCATGGCATCACCTCTTGGCGTGGGCGGGCGGAGGCCGCGGCGGAGATCGACGCGGCGGGGGAGCGGAGTCGGCGCGCACTGCGTCGCCGGCCGGGACGGCCTGTCGCAGGTGATGATCACGGAGCCGGCCCGGGGCCGCATTGACCGCGATCAATCCGCGCGACGCGTGGCCGATGCAGGCTGCGCGCGGGGGATGGCGGCCGGATGACACCCGCCACGCCGCGCGCACGGCCCGCGCAGGACGGGCGGCGCGCGCGTTGGCGCGCGCGCGCGGGCGGTGCTAGCGTCGGTCGCCCGCCTGTCGCGACCGCCGATGCCGATGCCGCTGCCCACGCTCCGTTCCGCCTGCCTGCCGCTGCTGTGCGGCCTGCTGCTGGCCGCCTGCCAGCGCGACGCCGCGCCGCCGGCCCCCGCCGCGCCAGCCGAACCCGCGGCCGACGCGGCCGCCCCGCCCGCCACCCCGCCTCCACCCAACGACACCGCGGCCGGCCAGCGCATCGAGGCCGACGTGCGCGCCCTGGCCGACGACGCGATGGAGGGCCGCCGCACCGGCACGCCGGGCTTCGATCGCGCCGCGAACTACGTGGCCTCGCAGTTCGAGGCGATCGGACTGGCGCCCGCCGGCGACGACGGCAGCTGGTTCCAGGCGGTGCCGCTGCTGCAGGCGACGGTGCAGTTCGACGGGGCGCGGCTGGACATCGTCCGCGACGGCGGGACCATCGCGCTCGAACCGCGCAGGCAGTTCCTGCCGCTGGCCAACTTCCACGCCGCCGAGGCCGCGGTCGACGCGCCGGCGGTGTTCGTTGGCCAGGCCGTGCATGCGCCGGACCTGGGCCACGACGATTTCGCCGGCGTGGACCTGGACGGCCGCATCGCGGTGATGTTCGGCGGTGCGCCGGCACGCTTCGAACCCACCCAGCGCGCGTTCCACTCGTCCACCCGCGAAAAGCTGCGCAACGTGGCCGAACGCGGTGCGGTGGGCGTGGTGTACGTGAACACCGCCGACGACGAGGTCCGCAACCCGTGGGCGCGGTCGGTGCAGAACGCCACCCAGCCCTCGATGCGGCTGCGCGGCGACGACGGCGGCGCGATCGACGCCTGGCCGCAGCTGCGCGCCAGCGCGGTGGTCAGCGCCACCGCCGCCGACGCACTGTTCGCCGGCGGCGACCGCACCGCGGCGCAGCTGTTCGACGCCGCGCGCGCGGGCGAGCTGCGCAGCTTCGCCCTGCCCGGCACGCTGCGGCTGGCCGGCCGCACGCGCATCGAGCCGCTGGCCTCGCGCAACGTGGTCGCGCGCCTGCCGGGCGCGGACCCGGCGCTGGCCGCCGAGCACGTGGTCTACACCGCGCACCTGGACCACATCGGCACCGGCGAACCGGTGACCGACGCGCAGGGGCGCGAGGACCGCATCCGCAACGGCGCGATCGACAACGCCCTGGGCGTGGCGATCCTGCTCGAGGCCGCGCGCGAGCTGCAGGGCGGGCCGCGGCCGAAGCGCTCGATGGCGTTCGTCGCGCTCACCGGCGAGGAACAGGGCCTGCTCGGCGCGGAGTGGTTCGCCAACCGGCCGTCGGTGGACGGCGAGGCGGTCGCGAACATCAACATGGACATGCCGATGCTGACCGCACCGACCACCGACGTGGTGCCGATCGGCGTCGACCATTCCTCGCTCGGCCAGGTGCTGGAGACCGCCGCAGCCGAAATCGGGGTGACGCTCTCGCCCGATCCGTTCCCGGAGGAGACCGTGTTCGTGCGCAGCGACCAGTACGCCTTCGTGCGCGCCGGCGTGCCCGCGGTGTACCTGATGGCCGGCGTGGTCGGCGCCAATCCCGACCAGGACCCGCGGGTGGCCGCCACCTGGTTCCTGCGCAACTGCTACCACCAGCCCTGCGACCAGGTGGACCTGCCGATCCAGTACGGCGACGCCGCGCGCCTGGCCACGCTCAACGCCCGCATCGGCCGCATCACCGGCGACGCCCCGCAGCGCCCGCGCTGGAACGACGGCGACTTCTTCGGCGAGCGTTTCGGGAAGCCGGGTCCGCAGTAGCGCGGCGTGCGGTGGGCCGGGCGGAGCGGGTCTGGCGCCGCTGGACCGAGGGGCATCGCATGGGACGTCCGTCCCCCGTTCAACGGGGCATCGCGCGCTTCACGGGTGGAAGGTGCCCCGAAGGGGCGGATGGGGGCGGCCCGCCGCGCCAGTCCCTCCTGCATGCCGACCAGGATGCCGGGACCGTGGCCGGGTCGAGCCCTGGCGCGACCCTCAGTCCAGCGTTTCCGCCGGCACCCGCACCGCGCCCTCCATCAGCACCCGCGCCGAACGTGACATCACCGCCTTCGTCACCGTCCAGCGCCCGTCCACCTGGGCCACCGCCGCACCGACGCGCAGCGTGCCCGACGGATGCCCGAAGCGCACCGCCTCGCGCGTGCCGCCGCCGGCGGCCAGGTTCACGAGTGTGCCCGGCACCGCGGCCGCGGTGGCGATGGCGACCGAGGCGGTGCCCATCATCGCGTGGTGCAGCTTGCCCATCGACATCGCGCGCACGTTGAGGTCGATGTCGCCTGCCGCGATCGCCTTGCCGCTCGATGCCACGTAGGCCGCAGGCGGCGCGACGAACGCGACCTTCGGCGTGTGCTGCCGCCGGATCGCCTCGTCGGCGTGCGCGATCAGGCCCATGCGCAGCGCGCCGGCCACCCGGATCGCTTCGAGCTTCGCCAGCGCGGCGGGGCGGTCGTTGATCGCCGGCTGCAGTTCGGTGCCGTCGAGGCCGATGTCGGCGGCGTCGACGAACACGGTGGGGATGCCGGCGCTGATCAGCGTGGCGCGCAGCATCCCCAGACCGGGTACGTCGAGCGTGTCGACCAGATGACCGGTGGGGAACATCGCGCCGCCGCCCTCGCCCCCCGCCTGCGCGGGGGCAGGCTCGTCGGAGGGATCGAGGAACTCGAGCACGATCTCCGCCGCCGGGAAGGTCACCCCGTCGAGTTCGAAATCGCCGGTTTCCTGCACCTGCCCGTCGGCCATCGGCACGTGGGCGAGGATGGTCCTGCCGATGTTGGCCTGCCAGATGCGGACCGTGGCGGTGCCATCCCGCGGCACGCGCGCGGGATCGAGCATCCCGTGCGCGATCGCGAACGGCCCCACCGCCGAGGACAGGTTGCCGCAATTGCCGCTCCAGTCGACGAAGGCGCTGTCGATCGAGACCTGGCCGTAAAGGTAGTCGACGTCGTGGTCCGGGCGCGTGGACGGCGCGATGATCACGCACTTGCTGGTGCTCGAGGTCGCCCCGCCCATGCCGTCGGTGTGCTTGCCATAGGGGTCGGGCGAGCCGATCACCCGCAGCAGCAGCGCATCGCGCGCCGGGCCCGGCGTGCGCGCGGCCACGGGCAGGTCGTCCAGGCGGAAGAACACGCCCTTCGACGTGCCGCCTCGCATGTAGGTGGCGGGAATGCGGAGCTGGGGGCGGTGGGTCATGCGGATTCCTGTTCGCTTCTACGGGTCAGAAGAGAGACGGCTGCGACGTGCTCGGTGAGGCGGGGGACAGCATCCAGCGGCGAAGCGTCTCGTAGCGATACGGCTTCCCGCCGCCGACGACCAGTTCGAAAGCATCGATCGACACCTCGACTTCGGGAAGCCTTTGCAGGGACGGCATCCGACCATGGAAGGTGTAGCTCACCGTCAAGTGGGGGCGATGTCCGCCGCCCCTCGGCAGGCCCTGTCTGCAAACGCCGTCATTGATCGCAGTCACCAGCGTGGTCAGCGCTTCGCAGTCCGCCTTCATCCATAACTCGACATTGCGGCTTCCGCGCTCGTTGGGAGCGCACCGGAGGCGGTCGAGCGACAGGCTGAACGCCTGCGCGCGGACGCCGTCGCCCGCGCGCAACAATCGCCGACGGATCTCCGCAGTGTCCCTGTAGCGATCGGACAGACTCTGGTGAAGCAGATCGATCGGGCTCATCGAGGCGCCCAGCAGACGCGCTACGCCAACGGTTTCCAAGCGGGAGGTCACGACGCCAGCGCAGGCGGTCCGCAACCTGGCCAGGAAGAGCAGTCGTGGCAAACCGCTGCCCGCTGGCCACCAGGCGTCGGGAACGACATCGTCGGCAGCGTCGCCGTCGCTCCCGGACGGCCTACCCGAGCGCTCGTGACGCGATCCGTCAGGCGCCATCGGGAATCTCCGGCTCCACCAGCTTCGCCAGCAGTTCCAGCGATTCCTGCCAGCCCATGTAGCAGAAGTCCACCGGGATCGCGGCCGGGATGCCGGCCTGCTCGATCCGCAGTTCGGTGCCGGCGACGCTCTTGTCCAGGGTCACCGTCACCTGCATCTCGCCCGGCAACCCGGGATTGTCGAAGGTATCGGTCTGGCGGATGCGCTCGTTGGGCACCAGCTCGACGTAGCGCACGCGGAAGGCGTGGCTCGACCCCGTGCCGAAGTTGGTGAACGACATGTGGTAGCCGCCGCCGACACGCGGGTCGAACTCGTGCATGGTCGCGGTGAAGCCGTTCGGCGGCAGCCATTTCACCATCGCACCGGCATCGAGGAAGGCGCGGTAGACGCGCTCGGGCGGCGCGCGCAGCACGCGGTGCAGGCGGACGGTGCCGGTGGTCGGGGTGGCGTTGGCATCGGTCATGCTCGGTCTCCGGGTGGGCGGGTGTGCCTGCACGACGAGCCGCCGTGCCCGCGTTCGACATCCGCGTCGCACCGACCCACCGGCTCTATCACCGCGTCACCCGCGTCACCCGCGTCACCCGCGTAGCCCGCGTAGCCCGCGTAGCCCGGATAAGCGAAGCGCATCCGGGAACTCCGTGACAATCCGGACGCATCGCCCACCCGACGAGTGGATCGCCTGCTCACGACGTCCCGCATGTCCCGCGGGCGCGGCGCGCGGTCACCGGTGGCGCCGCGGCTACCCGGGCGACGGAACCGGGCGAGAGCGGCGCGATCCTGCGTGCGGCGTCCCGCACCTGCGCGGCGCCCCGGATGTGCTGCGCTGATCCGGGCTACGCGTGGGCGATGCATGGGTCAGGTGTTCGCCTGGGCGAGGAAATCCTGGGCGAAGCGCTGCAGCACGCCGCCGGCTTCATAGATCGACACCTCCTCGTCCGAATCCAGGCGGCAGGTCACCGGCACGTCGGTGGTGGAGCCGTCGCGGCGGTGGATCCTCAGCGTCAGCGTCGCCCCCGGCGCGCGCGTGCCCGTGACATCGAAGGTTTCCGTGCCGTCGATCCCGAGCGTCAGCCGCGTGGTGCCGGGCGCGAACTCCAGCGGCAGCACGCCCATGCCGACCAGGTTGGTGCGGTGGATGCGCTCGAAGCCCTCGGCCACGATCGCCTCCACGCCCGCCAGGCGCACGCCCTTGGCCGCCCAGTCGCGGGAGCTGCCCTGGCCGTAGTCGGCGCCGGCGATGATCACCAGCGGCTGCCTGCGCTGCATGTAGGTCTCGATCGCCTCCCACATGCGCACCACCGTGCCGTCCGGCTCGATCCGCGCCAGCGAGCCCTGGCGCACGCTTCCGTCGGCCTCGCGCACCATCTCGTTGAGCAGCTTGGGGTTGGCGAAGGTCGCGCGCTGCGCGGTGAGGTGGTCGCCGCGATGGGTGGCGTAGGAGTTGAAGTCCTCCTCCGGCACGCCCATCGACGCCAGGTACTCGCCGGCCGCGCTCGAACGCAGGATCGCGTTCGACGGCGAGAGGTGGTCGGTGGTGATGTTGTCGCCCAGCACCGCGAGCGGCCGCATGCCGGTGAGCGTGCGCTCGCCGGCGAGCGCGCCTTCCCAGTACGGCGGGCGGCGGATGTAGGTCGACTGCGGCCGCCAGGCGTACAGCGGGCTCACCCGCTCGCCCGAGTCGACCTTCAGCTGGAACATCGGCCCGTAGACGGCGCGGTACTGCTCGGGCTTGACGCTGGCCTTGACCACCGCATCGACTTCCTCATCGCTCGGCCACAGGTCCTTGAGCGTGACCGGATTGCCCTCGGCGTCCACGCCCAGCGCGTCCTTTTCGATGTCGAAGCGCACCGTGCCGGCGATCGCATAGGCGATCACCAGCGGCGGCGAGGCCAGGAACGCCTGCCGGGCGAACGGGTGGATGCGGCCGTCGAAGTTGCGGTTGCCGCTGAGCACGGCCACCGCGTACAGGTCGCGGTCGACGATCTCCTGCTGGATCTTCGGGTCCAGCGCGCCGCTCATGCCGTTGCAGGTGGTGCAGGCGAAGCCGACGATGCCGAAGCCAAGCGCTTCCAGGTCGTCCAGCAGCCCGGCCTCGCGCAGGTACAGCTCCACCGCCTTCGAGCCCGGCGCCAGCGAGGTCTTGACCCACGGCTTGCGCACCAGGCCCCGGGCCACCGCGTTGCGCGCCAGCAGGCCGGCGGCGATGACATTGCGCGGGTTGGAGGTGTTGGTGCAGCTGGTGATCGCGGCGATGATCACCGCGCCATCGGGCATGCGGCCGCCGGCTTCCTCGGCGCGGCCGGCGAGCAGCTTGCCCGCGTCGGCGATGCCGCGCTCGGCCAGCGCGCGCGTGGGCAGGCGCCGGTGCGGGTTTGACGGCCCGGCGAGGTTGCGCTCGACGCTGGAGAGGTCGAAGTGCAGCGTGCGCTCGTATCGCGCGTCGGCGAGGTCATCCGCCCACAGGCCCGCCGCCTTGGCGTAGGTGTCCACCAGCGCCACCTGCTCGTCGGTGCGTCCGGTCAGGCGCAGGTAGTCGAGGGTGTTGTCGTCGATGAAGAACATCGCCGCGGTGGCGCCGTACTCGGGCGCCATGTTCGAGATCGTGGCGCGGTCGCCCACGGTCAACGCCGCCGCGCCCGGGCCGCGGAATTCGAGGTAGGCGCCGACCACCTTCGACTGGCGCAGGAACTCGGTCAGCGCCAGCACCACGTCGGTGGCGGTGATGCCGGGCCCGGGACGGCCCGACAGCTCGACCCCCACCATCTCCGGCGTACGCATCCACGAGGCGCGGCCGAGCATCACGTTCTCCGCCTCCAGCCCGCCGACGCCGACGGCGATCACGCCCAGCGCGTCGACGTGCGGCGTGTGCGAATCGGTGCCGACGCAGGTGTCGGGGAAGGCGACGCCGTCCTGGACGTACACCACCGGCGACATCTTCTCCAGGTTGATCTGGTGCATGATCCCGTTGCCGGGCGGGATCACGTCGACGTTGCGGAACGCCTGCTTGGTCCAGTCGATGAAGTGGAAGCGGTCTGCGTTGCGCCGGTCCTCGATCGCACGGTTGCGGGTGAACGCGTCGGGGTCGGCGCCGCCGCATTCGACCGCCAGCGAGTGGTCGACGATCAGCTGCACCGGCACCACCGGATTCACCTGCGCGGGGTCGCCGCCCTGCTCCGCGATCGCATCGCGCAGCCCGGCCAGGTCCACCAGCGCGGTCTGGCCGAGGATGTCGTGGCAGACCACGCGCGCGGGGAACCAGGGGAAGTCGAGGTCGCGGCGGCGTTCGACCAGCTGCACGAGGTAATCGTCGATGCGCGCCGGATCGGCGCGGCGCACGATGTTCTCCGCGTGCACGCGCGCGGTGTACGGCAGCGCGGCCCAGGCGCCGGGGCGCACGGCCTCGACCGCTGCGCGCGCGTCGAACCAGTCGAGCGACGTTCCGGGAAGGGGCTTGCGGTGCTGGCTGTTCATGGCGGGCGGTTCGCTGGTGGCGTGTAGCGGACGGGGAGTGACTGGGTGACGATCGACAGGCGGTTCACGCGCAGCACCGCTGCTCTTGCGGCGCCTTCCCCGCTTTGCGGGGCATCGCGCCCGTCACGGGTGGACGGTGCCGGACGCGCATGGGGCAGACGGACCGGGCGCGCCTGCCTCCATCCGCAGTCCCCCCGCTAGGCAGCGGAAGGACCGCGGCGCGGCTCAGCCGCGCTGGTCGATCGGCACGTACTGCAGGTCTTCCGGACCGGTGTAGTGCGCACTCGGGCGGATGATCTTGCCGTCGATGCGCTGTTCGATCACGTGCGCGCTCCAGCCGCTGGTGCGCGCGATCACGAACAGCGGCGTGAACATCGCCGTCGGCACGCCCATCATGTGGTAGCTCACCGCGCTGAACCAGTCGAGGTTGGGGAACATCTTCTTGATGTCCCACATCACCGTCTCCAGGCGCTCGGCGATGTCGTACATCCTGCGGCTGCCCTGCTCGTCCGACAGGTCCTTCGCCACCTGCTTGATCACCTGGTTGCGCGGATCCGACACGGTGTACACCGGATGCCCGAACCCGATCACCACTTCCTTGCGCTCCACCCGGGCGCGGATGTCGGCCTCGGCCTCGTCCGGGGTGTCGTAGCGCTTCTGGATCTCGAACGCGACCTCGTTGGCGCCGCCGTGCTTCGGGCCGCGCAGGGCGCCGATCGCGCCGCAGATCGCGGAGTACATGTCGCTGCCGGTGCCGGCGATGACGCGGCCGGTGAAGGTCGAGGCGTTGAACTCGTGCTCGGCGTACAGGATCAGCGAGGTGTGCATCGCCCGCACCCAGCTGTCCTTCGGCGGGTGGCCGTGCAGCAGGTGCAGGAAGTGGCCGCCGATGGAGTCGTCGTCGGTCTCGACGTCGATGACGCGGCCGTTGTGGCTCCAGTGGTACCAGTACAGCAGCATCGAACCCAGGCTGGCCATCAGCCGGTCGGCGATGTCGCGCGCGCCGGGATGGTTGTGGTCCGCCGCTTCCGGCAGCACGCAGCCGAGCACCGACACGCCGGTGCGCATCACGTCCATCGGGTGGGCCGAGGCCGGCAGCTCCTCCAACGCGGCCTTGACCGCGGCCGGCAGTCCGCGCAGCGACTTCAGCTTGGCCTTGTAGCCGCGCAGCTCGGCCGCGCCGGGCAGCTTGCCGTGCACCAGCAGGTAGGCGATCTCCTCGAATTCGGCGGTCTGGGCGAAATCGAGGATGTCGTAGCCGCGGTAGGCCAGGTCGTTGCCGGTGCGGCCGACCGTGCACAGCGCGGTGTTGCCGGCGGCGGTGCCGGACAGGGCCACCGACTTCTTCGGCTTGAACGGCGTGGCTGGGGTGGCTTGGCTCATGGGTCTCTCCTGGACGGCTTGTGCATGGGGCGTGCGGCCGTGGCCGCCGGGAATCGTGTCCGCCCGCGGACGGGCGCTGCGTTGGAAGGATCGAAGCGGCGCTCGCGCCGCGCGAAGACGTGCCGGAGGCAGCCGGCCGGAGCGAGAGCTCCGTCCGGCCCGCCGGCCGACCAGACCGGCGGCCGCCGCGGGCGCCTCAGCGTTTCGCGGCGGCCATGGCGTCGAGCCTGCGCTCGAAGTCGTGGTAGCCGATGCGCTCGTACAGTTCCTCCCGGGTCTGCATGGTGTCGAGCACGGCCTGCTGGTGGCCGTCGCGGCGCACCGCGGCGTAGACGTTCTCGGCGGCCCGGTTCGCCGCGCGGAACGCCGACAGCGGGAACAGCTGGATCGCCACGCCGGCCGAGGCCAGTTCGTCGCGCGAGAACAGCGGGGTCTTGCCGAACTCGGTGATGTTGGCCAGCACCGGCACCTTCACCGCGTCGACGAACCTGCGGTAGGTGTCGAGGTCGTAGGCGGCCTCGGCGAAGATGCCGTCGGCGCCGGCCTCCACGCAGGCCACCGCGCGCTCGATCGCCGCGTCCACGCCGTCGACGGCGATGGCGTCGGTGCGCGCGATCAGGAAGAAGTCCGCGTCGGGTTTCGCGTCGGCCGCGGCCTTCACCCGGTCCACCATTTCCGCCTGCGGCACGATCTCCTTGCCCGGCCGGTGGCCGCAGCGCTTGGCGCCGACCTGGTCCTCGATGTGGCAGGCGGCGGCGCCGGCCTTGGCCAGCGACTTCACCGTGCGCGCGATGTTGAAGGCGCTGGGGCCGAAGCCGGTGTCGATATCGACCAGCAGCGGCAGGTCGCACACGTCGGTGATGCGACGGGTGTCTACCAGCACGTCCTCGAGCGTGTTGATGCCGAGGTCCGGCATGCCGAGGGACCCCGCCGCGACCCCACCACCCGACAGGTACAGCGCGCGGAAGCCGGCGCGCTGCGCGAGCAGGGCGTGGTTGGCGTTGATCGCGCCGATCACCTGCAGCGGCGATTCGGCGGCGAGCGCGGCGCGGAACCGGGCGCCAGGGGACAGGGGGGTCGACGACATGGCGGGCCTGGGCGGCGAGGAGATGGGCGGGACGCAGGCAATGTGTCACCCTTCCTCGGGTTGATCAATCTTGATCGCAATAATCAATCTATCTCCGTGAATTCCAGCGTGCCCGACCCCGCCGACCCCGACCTGATGTCCGCCCGCGAGGCCTGCGCGCGGCTCGGGATCAGCCCGGCCACTCTGTACGCCTACGTCAGCCGCGGCCTGGTCGAATCCCGCCCGGGGCCCGACCACCGCAGCCGGGTGTACCTGCGCCGCGACATCGAGCGCCTGGCCCAGCGCAGGCAGGCCGGCCGCGGCGCGGCGCGCGGCGCCGCCCAGAGCCTGGACCGCGGCCTGCCGGTGATGGAGACGGCGATCTCGCTGATCCGGCCCGACAGCCCCTACTACCGAGGCCGCGCGGCCGTGGCGATGGTGCGCGAGGGCGCCACGCTCGAGGACGCGGCGCGGCTGCTGTGGGACTGCGGCGGGCAGGACCCGTTCGATCCGCCGCCGACTGGGGGCTGGCCGGCGTCGGTCGCGGCGATCGCCACCGATGCCTCGTTGCCGCCCGTGGCGCGCGCGATGGCGGCGATCCCGCTGCTGGCGGTGGACCAGCGCGATTCGCTCAACGCCGCGGCCGCGAACCGGCGCCGGGTGGCGGCCACCCTGCTGCACCAGAACGCCGCCCTGCTGGTGGCCGGCACCCCGGACGCGCGCCCGGTCCACCGCCTGCTCGCCGACGCCTGGCGCCCGGGCGACGCCGCGTTCGCCGACCTGGTGCGCGCCGCGCTGGTACTGTGCGCCGATCACGAGCTCAATGTCTCCGCGTTCGCCGCGCGCGTGGTCGCCTCCACCGGCGCCCACCTGCACGCCACCGTGAGCGCCGGCCTGGCCGCGCTGTCGGGGCCGCGCCACGGCGGCGCCACGGCCCGCGCCTACGCCCTGATCGCCGATGCCGCGGCGGCCGCCTCGCCGGCCGGGTTCATCGCCGAACGCTGGCGCCGCGGCGACGAGCTGCCCGGCTTCCACCACGTGCTGTACCCGGACGGCGACCCGCGCGGCGCCGAAGTGCTGGCGATGCTGCGCCACCGGCGCGATGGAGAGCCGCGGATGCGCCAGGTCGAGGCGGTACTGGCCGCCACCGCCGAGACCAGCGGCCGGCTGCCCAACATCGACGGCATGCTGGCCGCGATCTGCTACGTGCACGGCCTGCCGGCGGCGCCGGCGCTGGCGATGTTCGCCGCCGGCCGCCTGGCAGGCTGGCTGGCCCACGCCCAGGAACAGCAGGACCTGGACCGCCTGATCCGGCCGCGGGCGCAATACACCGGGGTGACGCCGGAAACCGCCGCAGCCGGTTGAATCGACAGGCGCGCACCGGCCCAGGCCCACCCCTTCCCCCCCACGGTTCGCGGACGCGACGTCGCCTCCCCACCGATGGCACATGGCGTGACTTCCATTTCCTGTACCCTCCGGTTCAGTGACTCCGGCGAGGTTCAGCCGCGGTTCGCGATCCTGTGACGCTTCGCCGGCGCCCGCCGGTCGCTCCACTCCCCCGTTTCCGATGCCCGACGCCGCCGACAACGACGCCCCCGCCGTGCGCCTGACCGGGGTCCGCCTGGACCGCGGCGCACGCACGATCCTGGACGGCATCGACCTGGTCGTGCCGCGCGGCAGCGTGACCGCGGTGCTGGGGCCGTCGGGCAGCGGCAAGTCGACCCTGCTGGCCGCGCTCACCGGCGAACTGGTCCCCGCCGCCGGGCGCGTCGACGTGTTCGGCCAGCCGGTGCCGCAGCGCCAGCGCGAGTTGCTGGAACTGCGCAAGTCGATCGGCGTGCTGCTGCAGGGCAACGGCCTGCTGACCGACCTCACCAGCGCCGAGAACATCGCCCTGCCGCTGCGCGCGCACACCCGCCTGCCGCGTCCGGTGATCGACCGCCTGGTGGAGATGAAGCTGCACGCCGTGGGCTTGCGCGCCGCCGCGGACCTGTACCCGCGCGAGCTGTCGGGCGGCATGGCGCGCCGCGTCGCCTTGGCCAGGGCCATTGCGCTCGATCCGCCGCTGATGCTCTACGACGAACCGCTCACCGGCCTGGACCCGATCGCCTCGGGCGTGATCACCAACCTGATCTCCGCGCTCAACGACCGCCTCGGCCTGACCAGCATCATCGTCACCCACCACGTGCACGAGACACTGCCGATCGCCGACCGCGCCGTGGTGATCGCCAATGGAAGGATCGTGTACGCGGGCACGCCGGCCGAACTGGAGGCCAGCGACGATCCGCTGGTGCGCCAGTTCCTGCGCGGCGAACCCGACGGCCCGATCGCCTTCGACAGCGCGCCGCGCGCGGAGGTGGCGTGATGCCGCTGACCGCCGCCCTGCGTTCGGTCGGGCGCGCCGGCCTGTTCTCGCTGTCGGTGCTGCGGGCGTCCAAGCCGACCGCGGACTTCCTCGCCGAGCTGGTGCGCGAGATCTACAAGATCGGTGCGCGCTCGCTGCCGATCATCGCGGTCGGCGGCGCCTTCGTCGGGCTGTCGCTGACCCTGCTCGGCTTCCGCGCGCTCGAGACCTATGGCGCCTCGAACCAGGTCAGCGTGCTGATCGGCCTGGGCCTGTACCGCGAGCTGGCGCCGGTGCTCACCGCGCTGCTGTTCGTGGGCCGCGCCGGCAGCTCGATCGCCGCGGAACTGGGCCTGATGCGCGCCACCGACCAGATCACCGCGCTCGGCCTGATGGCGATCGACCCGGTGGCCAAGGCGGTGGCGCCGCGGTTCTGGGCCGCGGTGCTGACGGTGCCGCTGCTGGTGGGCTTCTTCGCCAGCTTCGCCATCGCCGCCAGCTGGTTCCAGGCGGTGCAGGTGCTGGGCATCGACAACGGCACCTTCTGGCAGACGATGAAGGACGCGGTCGATTTCCACAGCGACTTCGTGCCGGCCTTCGTCAAGGCCGCGGTGTTCGGCGGCACCGCCGCGCTGGTGGCCTCGTACGTGGGCTACCACGCCGAGCCGACCATCGAGGGCACCTCGGTGGCGACCACGCGCGCGGTGGTGAACGCCTCGCTGCTGGTGCTGATGTTCAACTTCGTGCTGTCGGCGTTCCTGTTCCGGTGATCCGCATGCATCGTGTTCAGCCGCCGTCCGTACCCTTCGCAACGCACAACACGCCGCCATGCGCGGCGTCGAGGTAACCACCATGGCCAACCGCGGTCCCCGTCTCGAATTCGCCGTCGGCGCCTTCCTCGTGCTGGCGCTGGGCTCGCTGCTGGTGCTGGCGATCGCCTCCACCAACGGCCGCTTCGGCATGGCGCGCGACAGCTACGAGCTGACCGCGCGCTTCACCCAGATCGGCCAGCTGCGGCCCAACGCGCCGGTGAAGATCGGCGGCGTCACGGTCGGCCGGGTGTCCGGGATCGACCTGGATCCGGTGAAGTTCGACTCCATCGTCACCCTGGCCATCGACAGCCGCTTTGCCGAGATCCCGATCGACACCTCCGCCGGCATCCTCACCGGCGGCCTGCTCGGCGAGAGCTACGTGGGCCTGCAGGTGGGCGGCGACATGGAAGTGTTCAAGCCCGGCGAGGAGATCGTGTTCACCACGCCCGCGGTCGACCTGATGCAGATGGTCGGCAAGTACATGTTCAGCGGCGGCGGCGAGGAGGCCGACGCCGCGCCGCCCGCGTCCGCCGAGCCGCCCGCCGGCGCCGCCCCCGAGACATCCGCTCCCGAAGAAGGAACGACCCCATGACCAGCCCCCGCAAGCTCCTCGTCCTCGCCCTCGCCGCCGCCCTGGCCGCCGGCGCCCCCGTGATCGCCGCCGCCCAGGCCCAGCCCGCCGCCGCGCCCGCGCCGGCGAACATGCAGGGCTCGCCGAGCGAACTGGTGCTCGAGAACACCCGCCGCGTGCTGGAGACGCTGGAATCGCGCCGCGGCGAGTTCACCCGCGACCGCGCCGCGCTGCAGCGCTTCATCAGCGGCGAGTTCGACAGCATGTTCGACCGCGACTACGCCGCGCGCCAGGTGCTCGGCCGCCATGGCCGCGGCGCGTCCGACGCCGACGTGAAGGCCTTCGGCGACGCGCTCGCCGAGAACCTGATGCGCCGCTACGGCTCGTCCCTGATCGACTTCAACACCCGCCTGCAGGTGCGGATCAAGTCCGAGACCGCGCTACCGCGCGGGCTGGGGGTGAAGGTGTCGAGCGAGCTGACCCGCCAGGGCGGCGAGCCGATCCCGGTCGACTACCTGATGCGCCGCGCCGGCAGCGGCTGGCGCGTGTTCGACGTGATGGTGGAAGGCGTGTCGTTCGTGCAGACCTTCCGCCAGCAGTTCGACAGCGAGCTGCAGCGCAAGCCGATCGCACAGGTGGCCCGCGAACTGCGCGCCGGCCAGCTGTCCGCGGACGCGGGCACCGAGTGACCGCGTCGCCGGCCACGGTGACGCGCAGCGGAAACGCGCTGGCCTTCGCCGGCGCGCTCGAGCGCGCGGCCGTGGCCGCGCTGTGGCCGGAGGCGCTGCGGCTGTTGCCGGGCGCGCAACGCTTCGATCTGGCGGCGGTGTCGTCGGTGGACAGCGCCGGCCTTGCGCTGCTGGTGGAACTCGCGCAACGTAACGGCGGCGCGTCCGTGGCCGGCGATCCGCCCGGTCTCGACGGCCTGCGCCGCGCCTACCGCCTCTCCCCCGCCCTGTCCTTCGCGCAGGCATGACGCCCGCGCACGACGTCCGACGGACCGCCACGATGACGCCGCCCCGCCTTCCGCGCCTGACCCCGCTCCTGCTGCCGCTGCTGCTCGCCGCCTGCGCCGGCGGTGGTGGCACGCGCGAGGACGCGCCCGCGCCTGTCGCGGTCGCGCCCACCGCAGCAAACGATGCCGCGGTGGCGGTCGACGCGTCCGCGCAGCCGTCCGACGTGACCGCGGCCGAGCCGTCCACCGTGGCGGCCGATCCCACCGGCGCCACCGGCGCGACCGCCGACACGGCGGCGCCAACGCAGCCATCCGCCGCCCCGGCCGCCACCGGCGAGCCACCCACCCAGGCCGAGCTCGACTACGCCGCGATCTACGGCGCCGGCCCCTACGATCCGGTCGCCGATCCCACCCTGCCCGCGCCCGCCCAGATGCCGGCGGCCTACGACCCGTGGGAGACCTGGAACCGCAAGGTCCACCGCTTCAACAACGCCGTCGACCGCACCATCGCCACCCCGCTGGCACGCGCCTACGTCAAGGTGGTCCCGCGCCCGGTACGACTGGGCGTGGGCAACTTCTTCAACAACCTCGGCCAGCCGGTGAGCGCGCTCAACGCGCTGCTGCAGGGTCGGCCGAAGCAGGCCGGGCAGTCGCTGGGCCGCTTCCTGCTCAACGCCACCGTCGGGGTCGGCGGCCTGTTCGACCCGGCCTCGGCCGCGAACATCCCCAACCGCAGCGAGGACTTCGGACAGACGCTGGGCGTGTGGGGCTGGCGGAACTCGCGCTACGTGGAGCTGCCGCTGTTCGGCCCGCGCACGCTGCGCGACACCTTCGGCCTGGTCGGCGACGCCCCGCTGTCGCCGACCCGCCAGGTGGAGGACGACGGCACCCGGTTCTTCCTGCAGGGGCTGCAGCTGGTGGACCTGCGCACCCAGCTGTTCGCGCTGGACGGCATGCGCGCCGGCGCCGCGGACGAGTACGCCCTGGTGCGCGATGCCTGGCTGCAGCGCCGCAACTACCAGATCCAGTCCGACCGGCGCCAGCAGGCCGAGGACGAATTGCCCGACTACCTGCTCGACGACGAGGCCAATCCCACCGTGCCGGTGGACGTGATGCCGATGGTGCCGCTGTCGCCGACGCCGTAGACGCGCAGCCGCGTCAACGCCGGCCGCTGCCGAAGCGGCACGCGCCGGGCGCGCAACGGGTGAACACGGTGAGGTAGACCGCGCGTCCGGCGGCGGCGCCGACCATCGTGCGTGTCTCGTCGAAGGTCTCGTGAAACCACGGCTCGTCCGTCAACGCACCGGCCAGGCGCTGCCAGTCGGCGCGCGGGTCCTCGGTAATGGACGTGCCAACGCCGCGGATCACGCACACCGATGCGGTGCACTGCGGCGGCGACAGGCGCAGCCGCGTGTAGCGGTCTCCCAGCCGTCGGATCGAAGCCGCCAGCAACGCCTCCACCCGGCGCGCGTCGTCGTCGCGCGGCTCGCGGCGAGAGAGTTCGAGCAGATCCTGCATGGCGCCGCCGTCGCTGGCGGCTTGCGATTCGAGGGCCGCCAGCGCGTCGCCATCGTCGGGCAGCAGCGGCCGTGGCCCTCCGGCCGGTGGAACATCCTGCGCGGGGCCGGGTGCGGGCGACGTGGTCCCGGCAGGCGGGGAAGTGGCTGCGGCGGAGCGCGGTGTGGACGCCTGCTGCGGCGGCGCCGTCAGCGCCTGCCCATCGCGATCGCCACGGGTGTCGAACGCGGACGCGGGGGCGCGGGACTCGACCGTGCGGAGGGTGTCATCCGTCGCATCGTTGCCCGACGACGGCGCCGTCGCGCGGCCGAGCAGGAAGCCGCCCCCCAGTGCGGCGACGACGGCGAGTGCAACTGCGAACCTGGTCTGCATCATCTCCATTGCTCCATGCGGATGGGACGCCTCGGCGTCAGGACTCCCCGTCCTCGCTCCCCGGCAACGCCGGCGCTTCGCTGCCCGGCAGCGACTCGACGCCCTTGAGCTGGCGCTCGATCGCGCGCGTGCGCACGCCCGCCTGCTTGATGCTGTTCTGCACGGTGTCGAGCTGCGAGGTGGCCTTCTCCAGCACCGTGGCGAACTTGCCGAACTCCGACTTCACCGTGCCCAGCAGCTGCCACACCTCGCTCGAGCGCTTCTCGATCGCCAGCGTGCGGAAGCCCATCTGCAGGCTGTTGAGCAGCGCCAGCAGCGTGGTGGGCCCGACGAGGGTGACCCGGAACTCGCGCTGCAGCGCCTCGAACAGGCCCGGGCGGCGCAGCACTTCCGCGTACAGGCCTTCGGTGGGCAGGAACAGCAGCGCGAAGTCGGTGGTGTGCGGCGGGGCGAGGTACTTGTCGCGGATGCGGCGCGCTTCCAGCTTGACCTGGCGCTCGAGCCCGGTGGCCGCGGCGTTCACCGCATCGACGTCGGCGCGGTCCTGCGCATCGAGCAGGCGTTCGTAATCCTCGCGCGGGAACTTGGCGTCGATCGGCAGCAGGATCGACGTGTCCTGGCTGCCGGGCAGGCGCACCGCGAACTCGACGCGCTCGCTGCTGCCGGGCACGGTGGCGACGTTGATGGCGTACTGCTCCAGGGTGAGCACCTGGTCCAGCAGCGCGCCCAGTTGCACCTCGCCGAAGATGCCGCGGGTCTTGACGTTGGTGAGCACGCGCTTGAGATCGCCCACGCCGGTGGCCAGCTGTTGCATCTCCCCCAGCCCGCGCTGCACCTGCTCGAGCCGCTCGGACACCAGCCGGAACGACTGCCCCAGCCGCGTCTCCAGCGTGGACTGCAGCTTCTCGTCCACCGTGGCCCGCATCTGCTCGAGCTTCGCGGCGTTGTCGGCCTGCAGCCGCTGCAGCTGCTGCTCGAGCGTCGCGCGCATCTCGCCGATGCGCTGTTCGTTGCGCTGGGTCAGCTCGCCCAGGCGCTGCCCCAGCACCGCCTCGAAGCGCTGGTGCAGTTCGGCGGTTTCGGTGCGCGCCTTGCGCGCATCCTCGACCAGCGCCTCGCGCAGCACGTCCAGGCGCTGGTCGGTGCGGGTGGCCAGGTCGTCGAGACGGCGGCCGAAGGCATCGATGCGGTGTTCCTGGGCGCTGGACAGGCTGTCGAGCTGCTGGCGCAGTTCGGCGCGACCGTCGCGCTGTTCCTCGCGCAGTGCGCGCTCCAGGCGCGCGTCCGGCCGTCGCAGCACCAGGATCGTCAGCAGCGCGGCAATCGCCAGCGTCAGTCCCAGAAGCAGCCATTGCAGGGTGTTCGCGTCCATTCGCCCAGTGTAGCCGCGGGCGGTCTCAGACCTTGCGCCAGGACGCGGTGCCACCGCCACCGTCGCCGCGTGGTTGCAACCGCGTGCCTTCCGCTGGTATCCCGGGAGTCATACCCGTCGCTGGGAGGCCCCCGAATTGAATACCCGCACGCTGCAGATCCGCTTCACCCTCGCCGCCGGCCTGCTCATGGGCACGCTGATGTTGGCGCTCGCGACGCCGCCAGTCCGAGCCGCCGAGCCCGATGACGAAGCCGTCCGCGCCCGCGCCGTGATGGCCGACCTGCTGCGCATCCCGGGCCCGGCCGGCATGCAGGAGACCTACCGCACCCCGATTCACGGCGTCGACCACTGGATCAGCATCCGTGGCCAGGATCGCGCCAACCCGGTGGTGCTGTTCGTGCACGGCGGGCCCGCCAGCCCGTCCATGCCCAGCCTGTGGCAGTGGCAGCGACCATTGGAGGAATATTTCACGATGGTCCACTACGACCAGCGCGGCGCCGGCAAGACGTATCGCGAGGACCATTCCGACGCGCTCGCCGGCACGCTGCGCATCCAGACCTACGTCGACGACCTGGTCGCCATCGCCGAGCACCTGCGCGCGAAGCTCGGGCAGGACAAGCTGGTGCTGATGGCGCACAGCTGGGGCACGATCCCCGCCATGCGCGCCGCGCTCGCACGGCCCGACCTGTTCCACGCCTACGTCGGCATCGGCCAGGTGATCGACGTGCGCGAGAACGAACGCATCAGCCTGCAGTTCGGCCTGGACGAGGCCCGGCGGCGCGGCGACCGCGAGGCGCTGCGCGAGATGGAGGCGCTGCTGCCCTATCCCGGCAACGAGCCGATCACGCGCGAGCGCATCGTCGCCGCGCGCAAGTGGCCGCAGCGCTACGGCGGCATGGCCGCTTTCCGCGACGAGACCAACCCCTGGTACTACGGTGCCGCGCGCCTGTCTCCCGACTACGACGATGAGGACCGCGCCGCGATCAACGCCGGCAGCCTGTTCACCCTCGACCGCCTGCTGGACGAGTACGTGCAGGTCGACTTCAGCGATGTGCGCCGCTTCCCCATTCCGGTGGTGATGCTGATGGGCCGCCACGACTACACCACGCCCTCGCAGCCCACCGCCGACTGGCTGCAGCACGTGGACGCACCCGCCAAGCGCGGCGTGTGGTTCGAACGCTCCGCGCACATGGTCCCGTGGGAGGAACCGGGCAAGATGCTGGTGACGATGCTGGAGGTGGTGCGGCCGCTGGTGCGGGAGTGAGCTGCCTCGCACCTACGGGCCGGGTTCGAAGCAGGGCCCGCCCTGACGCAGCGACCACCTAGGCGATCGGGGCAACCTGCGGCACGCTTCGCTTCAGTGATGCACGTGCGAGCCTGCCCTACACGCTGGCGATGATGGATGCGCGTTGACGCTCGTACTCGTCGCGCGTGATGTCGCCCGCACGCAGCAGTGCATCGAGACGCTTCAGGCGTGCGTCCACCCCCGCGGGTGTTGCCTCGCCTCCCGCCGTTGGCGGGCGCTCCGCAGAGCCGTGCTTGCGACGTGAGAGCCGCCTCATCAGCCAGACCATTGCGCCGATCAGCGCTGCCGGTATCGCCACCAACAGAAACAGGATTAGCCAGTGCCACATGCTGAAACTACCCATGGAACCTCCGTGTTGAAGCGTCGTGGAGCACGCCGCGCGAGGTTCCAGCATAACCGAGCGTCCGTCGGACCGACGCGCCGCAAGTACGCTCGTTTCGTATCAACTGGCGCCTCGCAGCTTCAGGCGGTACGCGCGGGCCGCAACGATGGGAGTCCGTACGTGCCGGACGATGGTGCTGACAGATCGCGCATTCTCGATCAGCGGGGAACGCCCACCTGCAGATCACGCATGACACTGCCCGCTGTATTCCTGTCGCGCGGTCACTCGCGAAACGGAACCGACTACTCCGCCGCTTCAACGAAGCCGGCCAGGTTCTCCAGGGATGAAATCAAACCGGCCTCGTGGTCCTCCGGCCGAACTCCTTCCGGGACGTCCTCGGCCCGGATGGTCACGAACGTTCCGTCGTCCCGAGGCAGGAATGTCCAGATCATGTGCATGACGCCGGCGAACGAGGGGTCCTCACTCTCGAACATGACCTGTTGCTCGATCCGTCGCCCTTCCTCGAGCCTCGTCAGTCGCACCGCGACCTCGTCGGCGTCCTCCGAGGTCTTGCCGCGTCCCTCGCCCGATCGCGCGTACGTGAGCCGCATGCGGTACGAACCCCCTTCGCGGAAGTCGAAATGCAGCATCTCGCCCGTCATGTCGTCCGGCGGGAGCCAGCGCTCCATCGCGCCCGGTTCCGCGAACGCGCGGTAGATCGCCTGCGGCGTCCCCTGGATCAGCCGTGAGGCCGAGTCGATCCTTGATGTCATCACTCGCTGACTCCACGTGGACGAGCCGGGTCGGGGCCCCACCCCACCCCACCCTACCCTACCCTGCCCTGCCCTGCCCTGCCCTGCCCTGCGCGACGCGAACCGGCACCGGCCCGAATGAACCGCCGGGCCGCACGCCTCGGACGCCAGCCACGGCGATAAAAGGCTTGTTGTACGGAGCGTAACCCGGCAACCACCTGACGCGGGCTGTCGAGAGCGAGCCGATGTATTGGCCCAACCGCGCCTTGTAGACACAGGACACCTGCGAAACGATCACGACGCTGGGTCCGCCTGTCCCGGCTCGCGGAGGGCATTGCCGGGCGCTGAGGCCCTGCGAAGGTTCGAGCTCAATGCGCAGACCACGACGGTGCCGATGCGGGACTGGCTGAAGACGTCCTCTTGCACGACCACGTGCGGATGCGGAGCGCTAGGGACTGCGCCTCTCGTCTCATCGGCCTCGATCCAGGAGAGGTCTCCGCAGCTGACGACGAAGCCGGATTCGGGTGCGACGTCTCTGTCCATGCGGCGTGGTGCTTGAGCGAAGCCGGGCCGCGAAGCGGCTTGGGCTTGAATGAATGGCTAGGCGTGGCCGCCAGCTGCCTGGACTATGGGTGCTTGATGATGCACGACAAGCAGCCATTGCTCACCCTCGCACACGTACGTGGAGGTGCACTGGGCAACATACGCCGAATCGGGAGTGCCGCGATCGGCGCTCGCCACGTACACGAGCACGGCTGCGGCTGGGCCTGCGGACACGAGCTGTTTGTCCCGGAACAGGACGTTACCCCAGCGATTTCCCGAACTGACCGATTTGATCGTGGCGGCGCGATCGAGGATCCCGGCAGGAGGCGGAAGCACCATCAGGGCGTCCGGCGCCAGGGTGGCCGAATAGAAGTCCGACGATCCCAGCCAGAATTGCTCCTCGAGTTGCCACAGGGCTTTGGTGTTGTCCACTTCAAACTCCGAAGATCTGTCTGCCACGACTGACTCCCGAGTCAAGCCGAGATGCGTGGTGAGGACAAGCGCCTGACAGGGTACCTGCCATGCACGCTTTCGTAACGAAGCGGCCTCCAATCGGGAATGGCTTGAAAGAACGAACCGCTTAACACCTGAGTTAAGCCGACCCGCGAAGCGGGTTCGGCTTGAATGACTTGTTAGGCGGCTGGCGACGGATGGCAAACACCAGCGCCGAGCAGACCAACCACCAGAACAGCACAAAGAACAGCATAAAGAACGATGCGCCGCTGTATGGGCCGCCGGGCTGTATGGCTAGGGACTTGGAAACTGCAGGGAGCCCAGTTTGCAACAGCCAAAGAGGCGGGCTGATAAAGATGTCGCGGAGGTGATGCCAAGCACCACCGGCTCCGTCAGTTGCAAAGGAGACGCCAAGGAAGAGCGCGGAAAGCAAGAGGCCAATCACCAATGCAATGAGTATGCGCAAAGTTAGTTCCTGCCGCCTAACGCTTGAGTTAAGCCGACCCGCGAAGCGGGTTCGGCTTGAACGAATAGTTAGGGCGCCGGCGACGGAACTGCCGGGCCCCGTGGCCGGAA
>NZ_JARXRN010000012.1 GCF_029888045.1 Luteimonas rhizosphaericola
TGCTGTTCGGTGCGGCGGGAGAGGTCGCTGTTGCCCGAAGCGATCTCGGACGCGGCGGCGTTGATCGCGTCGCTGCCGCTGCGGATCTGGCCGACCACGTCGGCGAGTTTGCGCACGGTGCCGTTGGCGTCCTCGGCCAGGCGGCCGAACTGGCCGGGCAGGCTGGCGTCGGCCTCGCGGGTGAGATCGCCGGCGGCGACCGCCGACAGCAGGGTTCCCACTTCGGACAGGCCGCGGTCGGCGCTTGCCATCAGCCGGTTGAGCGAGACGATCATGTCGCGGTAGGCGAACCGGAACCGGTCGGCGTCGCCGCGCTGGCTGAAATCGCCCGCGGCAGCCGCCTCGGACAGGCGCTGGATTTCGGCATTGATGGCCAGCAGGGTGGACTTGGTCGCGTCCATGGTCTCGGTCAGCACCGCCTTTCCGCGCGGCAGGCGATCCATGTCGCGCGACAGGTCGCCCTCGGCGTATTCGCGCACCAGGGCCACCAGCCGCATCTTGGTGTCGATGTGCGCGGCGACCAGTTCGTTGACCTGGTCCGCCATCTCGCCGAACGCGCCTTCGAACCGGGCCGCGTCGATGCGGTGGTCGATGTCGCCGGCCTCGTGCGCGGCGTGCATTTCGCGCTGTGCGCCGGAGATTCGCTGCAGCACCTGCTGGATGCCCTGCAGCGACTGCAGCAGGCGCGCGGTCTCGTCGCGTCCCTGCACCTGGATCTGTCCGTCGAGGCGGCCGCGGGCCAGCGCGGTGGACGCCTCGACCGCGCGCGCGATCGGCTGCGTGATCGAACGCGAGATCACCCACGACGCGGCGAGCAGCAGCGCCAGCACCACCGCCAGCTTGGCCAGCGCGGCGCGCGCGGAGGCCCACAGCGCGGCCTGCACGTCGTCGACATAGATCCCCGAGCCGATCACCCAGCCCCAGGGCGCGAATTCCTGCACGTAGGAGATCTTCGGTACCGGCTGGTCGGCGCCGGGCTTGGGCCAGGCGTAGTGGATGAAGCCAGCGCCGCCGGCCTTGACCCGTGCCACCGCCTCGACGAACAGGTGCACGCCGTTGGGATCGGCGAAGCCGGTGAGATCGGTCCCGTCCATCTCCGGCTTGAACGGATGCATCAGCATCCGCGGCTGCATGTCGTTGATCCAGAAATAGTCGTCGTTGCCGTAGCGCAGTGCCTTGATCGCCGCCATCGCGCCGTCGCGGGCCTGCTCCTCGCTGAGCTCGCCGCGTTCGGCGCGGGCGTGGAAGTGCCCGGCCAGCGTGACCGCCGACTGCACCTGGCCGCGCGTAGCCGTTTCCTTCTCGGCCATCAGCATGCGGTGTTCGGCCGTGAGCTGGAGGGCGATGACCGTCAGCAGGGCCAGGATGCCCAGTGCCGTCAGCAGCCCGAGCTTGCGCGAGATCCCGAGGCGGGACAGGAAGGAAGACATGCGGATACCCGACCGTATGGAGTTGGTCTCCATAACGGCACGGCACGCCGGAACCTTCGGCCCGGCAGTACGTCCGTTCACGCAGCGGACGGGCGCGCCCGTCCGCTGCGTGCGGGATCGGCCGGCTCAGAACTCCTGCCACTCCCCGGAGGCCGCAGCCGTCACCGCCACGGCCGGGCGGGCAGGAGTGCGCGGCGCCGGCCGGGCGGGCGCGCGCAGCGGCGATCGCTGCGGCAGGGCCGAGACCTTCGACGGCGCGGCGGGCGGCGCGGCCGGCGGGAGCAGCGGCGTGGCGGCCTGGTCGCGGGTGCGGAATACCGCGACCGTCTGCACCAGCTGCCCGGCCTGCTGCTCCATGCTGCGCGCGGCGGCGGTGGCTTCTTCGACCAGGGCCGCGTTCTGCTGCGTGCCCTCGTCCATCTGGGTGATCGCCACGTT
>NZ_JARXRN010000004.1 GCF_029888045.1 Luteimonas rhizosphaericola
GGACCAAACACCGATCATGGGATTCTCGACCGAGCGGCCTAACGCCTGAGTTAAGCCGCGCCGCGAAGCGGCGTCGGCTTGGATGAATTGTTAGGTGCCATGCCAGAAATCCTCGGGTGCAATGGGCACCACATTGCGCTCCCCCTCGTCGTAGCGGACGAAGCTTACCCGAATGGGATGCTTGTCTAGCAGGTATGTGATGACGCACCTCGCAGCCTGGACTAAGGGCTCCTGGGGGCAGTGGGCGCTGTAGCGGCCGAGTACCGACTTTGTGGCGGGCGAGTCTACGTCTGCTTGGAACGGTTTGAGATAGATGTAAGTTGAGGCTCCGAGCAGATATGCGTATGCAAAATCTTGGAGCACTTGCGAGCCCGCAGGGTCGTTGAGAGTGAACACATCACAGGTATTGTCTGGACAATACTCAACGGCGATCGAATCAGTCCGGACAGTGACTTGTGTATCACGAGGAAACGAATCCGTAAGCTCGTGCGCTGATACGCATGATGCGCAAAGAAGAAGGCTTACGGTTACGAGGATGCTTTTCATGGCACCTAACACCTGAGTTAAGCCGACCCGCGAAGCGGGCTCGGCTTGAATGAATTGTTAGGCCGCACCGCTAGAAATTGAGGTAACGCTCTATCCGCCACGTGGCACCTCCGTGGAACTTGACGTCAGCAAACAGCAAGAATGACCCCCAACCTGCGGTATTCAGCTCGAATGCGATGGAGTGGTCAGTAATGGTACGAACAGGATCCTTGAAGGACTCATGCAAATGGTAGGTGACCGATTCAATCGTTGACAGATCGATGCCATCGCTTTCGATCCAGATGTTAAGCCTGTAGTAGACGTGGCCATTCTTGTCCAGCGACCTATCGCGCCTGAACCGATGAAGTAGAAAAATGTCATGTGGAGGACCAGGATCGGCGCCGTTTTGACTGTCTGCGGCTGCACTTGGTGATGGCGCATCTGTTGGCAGGCGAGGTTGGGTTGACTCCAGCTTGATACCGCCCGCCTCAAAAGTGTCGCCGCGCTCAACGCGAGATGCCAACGCACTTAACAGCCTTTGGATGTCGTTCCGCTGCCAATACAAGACGCCAACAATCAGTGCTGGCCATACCAGCGCTGTTAGCAAATCCACGGCATTCCCCCTGTGCGGCCTAACGCCTGAATTAAGCCGCGCCGCGAAGCGGAGTCGGCTTGAATGAATTGTTAGGCCCCAGGGGCAGAGCCTGCAGATCAGTACTCATCAAAGTCAAAGCCTGCAACTTGTTGAAAAAACTCTGCGTACCGTCTGGCCTCAGACGGTGAGCTACATACGAACCCGTACATTGTTGCAAGATAGTCTGCGTCAGACAGATCCCAAGAAGAAACGCCCCATATGCGACTCTGAGCTGTATCGGTGAAGTGTGGCAAGCCAGCAGTTGCCCAGTTCTCTGGCCAAGGAAATGTGTCTCCATCATTCGGAAGCGCGTCGAGCCGT
The DNA here is from genome assembly GCF_029888045.1 of Luteimonas rhizosphaericola. Classification (GTDB taxonomy): domain Bacteria; phylum Pseudomonadota; class Gammaproteobacteria; order Xanthomonadales; family Xanthomonadaceae; genus Luteimonas; species Luteimonas rhizosphaericola. The sequence goes on from NZ_JARXRN010000004.1 coordinate 1,481, forward strand.
AGAGAGCCAGAAACCGATCCGAAGGAATCGGTTGGCGAGGAGAACAGCGGCAAGCTCACTCTGATGCAGATCATGTGTTAGTTGTGGGGCCTAACGGCTGAATTAAGCCGCGCCGCGAAGCGGCGTCGGCTTGAATGAATTGTTAGGCGGCACCCGACTTGCTGCCACCAGCAACATGCCAGATGACACCGA
>NZ_JARXRN010000013.1 GCF_029888045.1 Luteimonas rhizosphaericola
CCTAACGCCTGAGTTAAGCCGTGCCGCGAAGCGGCATCGGCTTGAATGAATTGTTAGGGCGCATCCACGTGCCCCAGAACGGTACCGTCCTGGACATAGTAGATGGTCTGAACTCCCTCATACAGATCTGAGATCTCGAACGTCATTTGATGCGCACAAAGGCAGGCTGTAGCCATGCCAGAAGGCGATCTTGTTGGGAGCGACAGGGTTGCAGCATTGCGCCACTCACGAAGCACTGGTTTGTCCGGAAGATATGCGCAGTTGAGCTGAGCAGTGACGATGAGCGTAATTACGTTGCCGTTGCGGCTAGGCTCTAAATGGGCAGCCTGCTCCAGTGGAGGAGCGTTGTCACAAAGCTGCTTATCAGAGACAAGGGACACGGTGCCAGCACTAGCCGAGGTCGGTAGCCAAGCAACTGTAAGTAGTAGGGACCAGATTGCGCGAATCTTCATATGCGCCCTAACGCCTGAATTAAGCCGCGCCGCGAAGCGGCGTCGGCTTGAATGAATTGTTAGCGCTCAGCGAGGCTCCCCTTGAGCCGTGCCTCGACGCCATTGACAGAGACTGTTTCCAGCTTGGTTGGAACCTCTGCAAGCTCAAACTTAGCCCAGAACTCACATGGGCAAGCAGCCAGCATGCCGCTAGTGTTGCTGAGCTCATAGCTGAGTTCGAGTGAGTCGCCATGAATCTTTGCTGCCGGTTTAGACCCGATGGTATAGCCGCAAGTGTCAGCGTGTCGTACCAAGAAGTACGTGCCATTCTCGCTGCCGGTGCGCCATACGTCTGGGGTATTACCCTCATCCATCCAGTCTCCAGAACAGCCTAAGAACTCGAAGCTCTTGACAAGGCCATTGGAAATCTCGGGCTTGGCCTTGCGCGCGTCCGTAGCTGTTGCAATAGCCTGAACATCGGCTTCGCCGGCCGAACCCGAGGTGCAGCCGATTGCGCTTACAGCAAGGAGAAGACTGGCAATGACTACGTGGAAAGATTTCATGAGCGCTAACGCTTGAGTTAAGCCGCGCCGCAATGCGGCGTCGGCTTGAATGAATTGTTAGGCGGCATTACCACGAACCGCCCCGTGCTGACTCTATGCGAGCCCAGACATCTGGTGTGCTGCTCTGCCAGACGCCACCGAGTAAATGACGGAACGCCGGGTTGCGGCGAGCCTCCAGCTCGATGCGGTCAATGTACTGCGGCCCGGCCTGATGAATGAGGTCTTCCAGCGGGCCAGCGGCGAGTATGCCAATGACTGAGTCCGGTGGGTTCTTGGCTAGGACTGCCAGGATTGCACTCCAGCAGTCCTCGGCGCCTGGATCCTCCATGAATCTTTCCGCTGCCCACCAAAGCGGATGGTTTTCGTCTGAGCTGCGGCCATCTTGCTGAAAGGCGACGTAAGCCGACGCCCAATCCTCAATGTTCTGAGATCTGCCCATGCCGCCTAACGCCTGAATTAAGCCGTGCCGCGAAGCGGCATCGGCTTGAATGAAATGTTAGGGCTGCGGGCCCGTGGACCCAACCCCGTTGGAAGAAC
>NZ_JARXRN010000014.1 GCF_029888045.1 Luteimonas rhizosphaericola
CCTAACGCCTGAGTTAAGCCGTGCCGCGAAGCGGCATCGGCTTGAATGAATTGTTAGGGCGCATCCACGTGCCCCAGAACGGTACCGTCCTGGACATAGTAGATGGTCTGAACTCCCTCATACAGATCTGAGATCTCGAACGTCATTTGATGCGCACAAAGGCAGGCTGTAGCCATGCCAGAAGGCGATCTTGTTGGGAGCGACAGGGTTGCAGCATTGCGCCACTCACGAAGCACTGGTTTGTCCGGAAGATATGCGCAGTTGAGCTGAGCAGTGACGATGAGCGTAATTACGTTGCCGTTGCGGCTAGGCTCTAAATGGGCAGCCTGCTCCAGTGGAGGAGCGTTGTCACAAAGCTGCTTATCAGAGACAAGGGACACGGTGCCAGCACTAGCCGAGGTCGGTAGCCAAGCAACTGTAAGTAGTAGGGACCAGATTGCGCGAATCTTCATATGCGCCCTAACACCTGAATTAAGCCGCGTTGCGAAGCAACGTCGGCTTGAATGAATTGTTAGGGGGCGGGTCGATCATCTGCACGTACGTCTGACACCATGACCGTAAGCCCTCCGCCCGGAATCACATACGCGCGATAGGTGAACCGCTTGCCGTCGCAAGCCTCAATTGTCCAGTGCTCTACCACCGCATCACCCTCGTCTCGTACGATCTCGGCGGAAAGTGGACCGACGTACGGACACGTTGGATGTTGCGCGTTGTGCCAGCCGCTGACGTCCCGAGCTACGTTCGCGGCCTGCGCCCCGCACACCGAAGTTCCCAAGGGACTGCAAGGCTTGGCAGGCGTAGAAGCACAGCCGCTCAGCGCGGCCACCGATGCTGCGAAGGAAAGGCGTATCAGCAACGACAACATTTCAAAGCCCCCTAACGCCTGAATTAAGCCGCGCCGCGAAGCGGCGTCGGCTTGAATGAATTGTTAGGCGGCACCCGTAGCCACCGCCCTAGCCACGCGAAAACTAGTACTGAAGCCGTCAAAGAAGCAGCAGCCCAAGTTGGACTGCTGGGATAGCTGGAGCCCTCAAGCAGCACTGACAATATATTGGGCGGAATGATGGGCACCATAGCCGGTGGTGGCATCGGAGCCACGAGCAAGCCAAGCAAAGCGCCCGCAAGTGGACGGACCCATAACCGAAAAGCGGCGCGTCGGTACCGGAACGCCAAGTAGCCAAACGTGAATAGTAGGGGCGATGCGAACATGCCCCAAGTGGCAAATGCCGTTACTGCAGCGAGTAACCATCTCTCAATGTCCATGAAGATCGTCCGTGCCGCCTAACGTTTGAATTAAGCCGACTCGCGAAGCGAGTTCGGCTTGAATGAATTGTTAGACGACACTCCTGTGACCGTGGCCGCCGTGCACGTGAAGCTCCCACGAAGACCGATGCAGGGCTCTAGCGTAACGGTCATTGGGTCGCCGGAGGCAACAGTAAGGCAGTCTAGGACGTTCTCCGACGCGAGGTCGCCGAGGTCCAGGTCGCGAACGCCTGAGAATGCCAAAGACACCTGCGCGCTCTTGCCCAAAGAAGCATCGATGTACGAAAGGCTGAGGGAAACAGTTCCCTCGGTCGAGAAGCCGAAGGACAGTACTCGAGCATCCGCGAACTCCGGCCAGTAGCCGAAAATTGCTGTGACGGTTTCAGATCCCGTGAGCATGCAAGTGCCGCCTAACGCTTGAGTTAAGGCGTGCCGCGAAGCGGCATCGCCTTGAACGAATTGTTAGCCTTGCCGACGAGCGACATTGAAGCCATGGCTTGGGCAGTGGCGTCGCTCTTGTCGGAAGTAGTAAGGACAAAAAGAAGCTCATCTTTGTCCTCAGACCGTGACCACGAATACGCCATGGTGCGGGTGTGCGCGTCATTGGGCCTCAACCCAGCTGGATCCTGTACTGCGGCCACGAGTGGCTCCGGAGCCGTACCCACTAAGGCCGAGAAGCCAGCATGAGCTTGATCGGGGTCGGCGCGCTGAGCGAAGACGGCACATACAGTGTCATCGCGTAGCGCGACCACATATGCCGTGGGCGGAGCTATCACAAACCACGCTTTGCCAGGATTGCCGCCAAGGAAGAACTCTGCTTTCTCAGGGGGAGCCTCCGAAGCACCAATGTCACCCATGGCCTTCCGCAGATTGTCCTGCGAGTAGAAGTGCTTCATGCACGTCCCAGCAAAAAGGTCGTTGATGCTATCCGGTGGCGGAGACGCCACTGCGAGAGCCGGGAGAAGTGCCGCTGTTGCTAGGAGCTTGCGCATGACTTGTCTCGGAAGGCTAACGCCTGAGTTAAGCCGACCCGCGAAGCGGGGTCGGCTTGAATGAATTGTTAGGCGGCGGCACTAGTCACCATCTCCTGCGGCGCCCCCACCAGTGTTGCTAGCACTGCAACCACAGATCCCAAGGGCGGGACCATCTGGGGCGCCACCATCCGATGGAGTGTAAAGCGGGTCTAGTGTGCTTGGCGATGTGGCGCCAAGGGACTGAGAGTGAGCGAAAGCC
>NZ_JARXRN010000015.1 GCF_029888045.1 Luteimonas rhizosphaericola
CGCCAGGATGTCCGGCCTGCCGCAGCGCGGCAGGCGTTCGCCGCCATGCGAGGCGGTGCCTCGCAAGCAATGGCGGCTCACCCTCAGCAAGCTCGGCGTGCGCGACCGCACCCGGGCCGTGCTCAAGGCGTTCGAGCTGCAGCTCGTCTGAGGGACAGTACGCACGTCCCGCCGGAGCACGGCGGGCGTTCCCGGGCAGCGCGAGCCGGTGTCTCGCAAGCGCTCCCGGCTTACCCGGTCCGAGCCCGGTGCGCGCAGGCGCACCCGGGTCGTGTTCGAGGCCTTCGGACCGCACCCGGGGTGGGCAGATGCCGGGCGCATCCCGCACGGGGCCGCCATACCTGGCGTGAAGGCCCGGTGCATCCCGATGCGCGGTCCATCCGTCGTCGCCGGCCTGCGGTTGCAACATTTCCGACTCGCCCCGCGCCCGGCAATCTTGCTACGATTGGCCACTTGCGCCTGCGCAGGCAGGAAATGGTCCCGGAGAACCCTGAATGACCCGTTTGCTCGAGATCCTGATTTCAACGGCGATCGTCGCCGTGCTGTTCGTGCTCGTCGCCCTGTTCCTGCCCTCGAACCGCACGATCACCGAACAGATCGAGACCAACCGGCGCCAGTCGATCGTCTTCGATACCCTCAACAGCCTGCGCCGCTTCGGCGACTGGAACGCGCTGCCGATGCGCGACCCGGCCGTGAGCATGGAGCTGTCCGGCCCCGAGTCGGGCGTGGGCGCCCGCCTGGACTACGAGTCCGATGAGCGTTCGCTGGGCAGCGGCAGCTGGGAGATCATCGAGTCCGATCCGGACACCCGCGTGCTGTACGCGCTGGAGACCCCGGACCGCGGCACGAACAAGCGCATGGAGTTCCAGCTGACCCCGACCGGCCGGGGCGGGCGCAACATGGAGATCACCCAGACCTACAGCGTCGACTACGGCTGGAACCTGCTGGGCCGTTATGCAGGCCTGTACGTGCGTGGCCACGTCGGCGAGGACATGAAGCTGGGCCTGTCCAAGCTCGCCAGCATGCTGGCCGCGGTTCCGAACGTGGACTACCGCGCCGACGGCGTGCGCCTGACCGACCTGGGCGTGGTCGATCGGCCCGCGGAGAACCTGCTGTCGGTCTCGGCCGGCGCGGTCGAGCGCAACAACGAGCTCATCAAGGCCTCGATGAAGGCCAATAGCGAGTGGATCAAGCGCACGATGGATGCGAACGATCTGGAGCCCGCCGGCCCCCTGCGCATCGTCTCCACCGAGCTGGGCCGCGAGAACTACACCTTCGACGTGGTGCAGCCGGTGCGCCGCAAGGGCGCCGGTGGCGCCGACGAGGACGCGGGCAGCGACGAGGCCGAGGGCGAGCAGGGCGAAGGCGAAGAGAACGCGCCGGCCGTCGCGCAGGCGCCGATGGTCGACGAGGGCGAGCTGGAGGTCGAGATTCCCGACGGCGCGCCGGTCGAGTACGTCCGCGTCGAGGCCGGCAAGGCGGCCCGTGGCGTGTACAGCGGCTACATGGCCGAGCTCGAGAACGTGCGCAATGCCGTCCGCGCCTGGGCGCTGACCCACGGCTACGAAGTCACCGACCGTCCGTTCGAGTACTACAACAACGGCATCGACCAGGCCTTCACCGAGAACGGCGAGTTCGAGGTGTTCTGGAGGCTGAAGGAATAGGCCCGGTTAGGCCGACGCCGTCCACCGCCGCGCGCCGCATCCCCCGGATGCGGCGCGTTGCGTTCGGGGGGACGGGGTGAGCGCCGGGCCCCCGGCGATGCGCGGCGCGCCCGCGCTGCAGGCCGCTGGCGCGCTGCTTGCCGGTCTGGGCGTGGCGCTGTCGGCCTATGCGGCGCACGGTGCGGACGCCGCCGTCCGCGCCACGCTCCAGACCGCCGCCCTGCACGCCTTCGGACACGGCGTGGCGCTGGCCGCACTCGGCCGGGGCCCGCTCACCCGACTCGCGCGGGTGGCCCTGGTCCTGCTGCTGGCGGGCAGCGCGCTGTTCGCCGGTGCGCTGGCGTGGAAGTCGCTTGCAGGCGGCTCGTCCGCGGCCGCACCGTTCGGCGGTGGCCTGGTACTGGTCGGCTGGCTGCTGTACGCGGTCGCCGCGCTGCGGGACTGAGCGATGCCGCGGTACGCGCGCGGATTCGACACGACGGTGGCGTTCGACCACCTGCACCGTCGCGACCGGCGGCTCGCCAGCTGGATGCGGCGGCTGGGTCCGATCGGGCCGGAGCCCCGCTGGCGCAAGCCCTTCGACCCGGTGGACGCGCTGGTCCGCGCGATCCTGTTCCAGCAGCTCAGCGGCAAGGCCGCGTCGACGATCGTCGGCCGGGTGGAGGCGGCGATCGGCAGCCGCCGCCTGCATGCCGCGACCCTGGGCCGGATCGACGATGCGGCGCTGCGCGCCTGCGGGGTGTCGGGCAACAAGGCGCTCGCGCTGCGCGATCTGGCCGCGCGTGAGGCCCGGGGCGAGATCCCGACACTGCGGCAGATGGCCGGCATGCACGCCGACGAGATCGTCGCCGCGCTGGTGCCGATCCGCGGCATCGGTCGCTGGACGGTGGAGATGATGCTGATGTTCCGGCTCGGGCGCCCGGACGTGCTGCCGGCCGACGACCTGGGCCTCCGCAAGGGCGCGCAGCGTGTCGATCGCCTGGCGGCCATGCCCACGCCGAAGGAACTGGCCGCGCGCGGCGAGCGCTGGGGCCCGTACCGCACCTACGCCGGCCTGTACCTGTGGCGCATCGCGGATTCCACGGATCAGGTGGGCAAGCCGACGAACCGGTCGCAGGACTAGACCGGTCGCCTGGCGCCTGCGCCGCGGACCTGCCCGGTGCTGTCGAGCACGCGCCGGACCCCAGGCGCGTCGAACGGCATGGCCTCAGTCCAGCGGCAGTGCAGCCGGTTGGATGGGGGAGTGTGTCGACCGACGCCATCCGCGCCGGATGGTCAACCGGTCCCCGCTGGTACAGGCGCGCCGGAACACCGCACGACGGCGCACGCATCCGGCGCGGCTTCAGTCGCTGCGACCCGTCTCAGTCGGTGTCGGCGTAGCGCCAGTGCCAGGGTTCGTAGACGATGCCGTGGGGATTTCCACGCGGATAGCTCATGCCGAAGCCGTGCGCCGCGGCGTGCGCGGTGAGCCAGGCGAACGCGTCGGTCTGCTCGAAGGATTCTTCCGCCGGCGGCTCGCCGGGCGCGCCGATATCCAGCGCCAACCCGCCGTGGTGTTCGCTGAAACCGGGCGCGGCATTGACCGCGAGGATCGCGTCCACCGCCTGGCCCCGCGCGCGCTTGCGCTCGAAGATCGCCAGCTGGTAGTCGTGGCTGCGGTAGCCGGAGATGGCCTCGAGCACGATGCCTTCGCCCGCAGCCGCCTCGCGCATGCGCTGCCAAGCGCGCCCGGCGCCGCGGCGCAGCCACAGCGGCCGTCGATAGCGGTCGACGCCGGCCAGCGTCAGCGCGGCAGGCTCGGGTACCAGCGCCAGGCCGCTGCGGCGCGCGTAGGCGTCGGCGTCGATCCCCAGCGACTGCAGCCGTGCCTCGACCCGTGATGGCGGCAGTGTGCGGGCGTCGGCATGGGACGGCGGCAGCGGGGCATCGAGCAGGTCCAGCGCCTCGTCGATGCCGGGCTCGCGCGCCAGTCGCGGCACCAGCGGCATCAGCCCACTGTCCAGTACCGCGGCGAGATAGTGGCCGTCGCGTTTGCGCCGCAGGACGCGGCGCGATCGCGCCAGGACCCGGGCGTCGGCACTGGCGCGCGCGCGCAGCAGCCAGGCCGGCCAGAGTTCGATCTCGGCGCTGTTGAGTAGGGTCCGGGGACGCGGTTGCATGGGGCGCAGCTTATCGGCGTGGCCCGGCGCCCGCCATGGCGGGGATTGCCGCACGTCGATGCGGCCGGCTCCGGTTGCTGGACCGGAATGCTGCACGTGCGGGTGCGACGTGGCGAGCGTTGCGCCCCGTCAGCGCGACGGCGCGCGCCTGTAGTGGATCTTGTCGCGGCGACCGCGGTCGGGTGGCATCGGCGGCGGGCGGCCGCTTGCCGCCCGAGGCCGGGACTGCTGCCGCGCGCCATGACGCGGCCGCGCGGTGCTACCGCGGGCCGCCGCCGGCCGGGACGAAATGCAGGCCGCCGACCTTGCCCTCGGCGTCGATCGCCACCGTGGCGTCCAGGTCGACCTGTTCGCGCTCGATGCGGAAGATCACCACGGTGTAGCCATCCTGGCGGACCACCCGAGGTTCGCTGCGCGCCGAGACCGGCCCGGCGGCCTCGATCTGGCGCTGGACGTCGGCCAGCTTTCCGGCATCGAGCGCGCCCTGCATCTGGGCGTTGAACGTCGCGGCGACGCCATCGAAATCGCCGGCGTCCATCCGGTCGAGCACGTCGCTGGCCAGTGCCACGGCGCCGGCGTCGGCCTCGGTCGGCGGGTCCTGCGACAGTGCGGGTGCGGCCCAGGCCATGGCCAGCACCAGGGCGAATGCGGAGGAGATGCGGCGAAAACGGTTCATGTCATTGCTCCTTCTTGAGGTACAGGCGCACGGCCACGCCGTTGGGCGTGACCGATACGAGTTCCCAGCCCTGGGCGCCGAGCTGGACCAGCTTCTCCTCGATCACCGACGCCCGCAGGCCGAGGAAGGCGGGCTTCAGTTCGACGATCTTGTACTGCCAACGCTTGCTCATGCACGGACTCCCTTGAGGCGAAGGGCGGAATCGGGAAACGCGGCGCCGCGCGCGAGCACCACGGTGATGCGGCAGCAGTGGGGACGCGGGCGCCGGGACGCATGTGACCGCGGCCTTGCGCATCCCATTGCCAGGATGCCGGTGGCAGCCGGGCCCGCCCGTGATGGCGCCGGCCCGCGACGGACCTGGCAGCGGGGACGACGGTCATGGCGGGGCGTCGTGCTCCGGGGACGGATCCCGCGGCAGCCGACCGGCCTTGCGCAGCGCATCGCGCAGCACGTATTCGATCTGCGCGTTGAGGCTGCGCAGTTCGTCGTCGGCCCACTTCTGCGTCGCCGCGAGCACGTCGGCGCCGATGCGCAACGGATAGGCCTTCTTCTCGGCCATCAGCCGCCGGTCCCGCCGCCGTCGCGGCGCGCGCGGAACACCGCCACCAGCATCGCGACCGCCAGGCCGTTGACCACCACCACCATCACCGCGGCGAGCGCGAGCACGCGGGCCTGGTCGCCGCCCCAGAGCCCGAGGCCTGCGGCCATCGCCAGCATCGCGATGCCGACCATCCGCATCAGCCGCGCCAGGCGTCCGTCGAGCGCGCGGCGGCGGCCTTCGGTCATCCCGCGGCTGCCGCCGGCGACCGGCAGCCGGCCGTCGCCCAGCCAGCCGGCGGCGATGAAGGCGGGCAGGGCCATCAGCGCGAAGACGAGGGCGGCGATGTGGTGCGACTGCATGGCCGCCCGGTCAGTACAGCGAGCCGGCGTTGACGACCGGCTGGGTGCCGCGGTCGCCGCACAGCACGACCAGCAGGTTGCTCACCATCGCCGCGCGCCGTTCCTCGTCGAGCTTCACCGTGCCGCTCTTCTCCAGCTCGGCCAGCGCCATTTCCACCATGCCCACCGCGCCGGCGACGATTCGGGTGCGCGCGGCGATCACGGCGTTCGCCTGCTGCCGCTGCAGCATCGCGTGGGCGATCTCGGGCGCGTAGGCCAAGTGGCTGATGCGCGCTTCCAGCACGTCCACGCCCGCGGCGGTGAGGCGTTCGTCGAGCTGCTCCTTGAGCCGGTCGGAGATTTCCGCGGGGTGGCTGCGCAGCGAGATCTGGTCGTCCTCGTGCTGGTCGTAGGGATAGCTGGTGGCCATCGCGCGCAGCGCGGCTTCGGACTGGATGTGGACGAAGCTCTCGTAGTCGTCGACGTTGAACACCGCCTCGGCCGAGTCGACCACGCGCCACACGATCACCGCCGCGATCTCGATCGGCGAGCCGTCGAGTTCGTTGACCTTGAGCTTGCCGCTCTCGAAGTTGCGCACCCGCAGCGACACCTTCTTCTTGCTGTAGAAGGGGTTGTTCCAGCGCAGGCCGTTCTCCTTCACCGTGCCCACGTACTTGCCGAACAGGCTGACCACCGCGGCCTGGTTGGGTTCGACCATGTAGGCGCCGAGCATCAGGAACAGCGCCACCGCCGCCAGGCCGATCGCGAGCGCGATCGCGCCGCCGCCCTGCAGGAACAGCCATCCGCACGCGACGAGCGTGGCCAGCAGCACGAGCAGCACCGGGATGCCGGGCAGCGAACGCATGGGGTTCTCTTTCATGGCCATCTCCGGGGTCAGTGGCGGCTGGACAGGACGAGCGCGCCAGCGAGGGCACCGCAGGCCGAGAGCGCGACCAGGAGCGCGACGATGCGCCCGGCGTGGCGGGGGTGGCGGCGTTCGATCAGGTGGACGATGTGCAGCATGGGCGGCTCCCCGGGGCGGTGGACCTGATTGATATCAATTTGATATCAAAGTTGTCAAGCGTCGGCTTTCCCGACGACGTTCGGCGCAACTCTGGACCCGCCCGGCGACGGCTTCGGCCGGCGTCGCTGCCCATTCGCGCCGGGGCCACGCAGCCCCGGGCGCCAGCGACGGCCCAAGGCCGCTTCCGCCGGCCCCACGTGGTCGCTCGCTAGAATGGCCGCCCGTCGTCGAACCGGATGTCCCATGCCCACCCTTGGTACCCCGCTGTCCGCCTCGGCCACCCGCGTACTGCTGCTGGGCTCCGGCGAGCTGGGCAAGGAGGTCGCGATCGAGCTGCAGCGGCTGGGCGTGGAGGTGATCGCCGCCGACCGCTATGCCGATGCCCCGGCGATGCAGGTGGCGCATCGCAGCCATGTGCTGGACATGCTCGACCCGGCCGCGCTGGCGGCCCTGATCCGCGAGGAACGGCCGCACCTGGTGGTGCCCGAGATCGAGGCGATCCACACCGACACCCTGGTGGCGCTGGAACGCGACCATGGCCAGCGCGTGGTGCCCACCGCCCGCGCGGCGCGCCTGACGATGGACCGCGAGGGCATCCGCCGGCTCGCGGCCGAGACCCTGGGGTTGCCGACCTCGCCATACCGGTTCGTCGACACCGAAGCCGAGTACCGCGCGGCGGTGGCGGCCATCGGCCTGCCGTGCGTGGTCAAGCCGGTGATGTCGTCTTCCGGCAAGGGCCAGAGCACGGTGCGCAGCGAGGCGGAGATCGGCCCCGCATGGGACTACGCCCAGACCGGCGGCCGCGCAGGCGCCGGGCGCTGCATCGTGGAAGGTTTCGTCGACTTCGACTACGAGATCACCCTGCTCACGGTGCGCCATGCAGGCGGCACCGCGTTTTGCGCGCCGGTGGGCCACCTGCAGCGCGACGGCGACTACCGTGAGAGCTGGCAGCCGCAGCCGATGTCGCCACGTGCGCTGGCGCGTGCTCAGCAGGTCGCCCGTGCGATCACCGACGATCTGGGCGGATGGGGCGTGTTCGGCGTCGAGCTGTTCGTGAAGGGCGACGAGGTGTGGTTCAGCGAGGTCTCGCCGCGCCCGCACGACACCGGCCTGGTGACCCTGGTCTCGCAGGACCTGAGCGAATTCGCGCTGCATGCGCGCGCGATCCTCGGCCTGCCGCTGGGCGAGGATGCGGACGGCTGGATCCCGCTGCGCGGTCCGTCCGCATCCAGCGCGGTGCTCGCGCAGGGCAGCGGCGTGCCGGTGTTCGGCAATCTCGGCGCCGCGCTGCGCGCCCCGGACACCGCGCTGCGGCTGTTCGGCAAGCCGCGGGTGGAAGGGCAGCGGCGGGTGGGCGTGACCCTTGCGCGCGCCGAATCGGTCGAGGCCGCGCGCGCAGTCGCGCGCGATGCGACGGCGGCCATTAGCATCGAACTCCAGTAGCCGGCCGCGCCGGAGCGTCGCCCGCCGCCGCATCGTGGAAGACACGGCCGCGCGACACGGCCGGCGGCAACGGCGCCACGCAGTCACTTTCCCAGGGAGCCAGTCATGAACGGCAACAGCGGCTATGCCGTCTTCTTCTATCCCCAGGCGCTCGAGGCGCTGGGCGATGCGATCAAGCCCTACCTGCAGGACGGCGAAGCGGGTCCGCACATCTCGTGCAGCGAGGTCGACACCGCGGGCGCGTTCGTGGAGATGACCATGTTCGGGCGCACCGCCGAAGGCCAGGACGTCACCCTCGAACTGATGGTGCCCTCGAGCATGGTGCGGATGATCGTGTCCAGCCAGCAGGCGGGCAGCTTCGGGTTCCGCCCGCACGGACAGAACGGGCCGGTGGTGGCGGCCGCTACGGCAGCGAACGCCGGCGCGGATGCGTCGGCGGCGCCGGCGGCTGCGCCGGAGACGCCGGTCGACGCTCCGGCGTCCGCGTTCGCCCGCTGAGCGGACCGGGCTGGCGGCGGATCAGCGCTGCAGGTCGACCCAGACCAGGTGGTGGTCGCTGGCGGCGGTGAGTTCCGTGTCCGGATCGCCGGGTGCGGGCCAGAACACGCCCGAGCCCGCGAGCGAAAAGCCGACCGACGGCAGCGCGTAGTCCAGCCGCAGGTTGCCCACGCGCGGGCCGAAGCGGCCGGTATCGTGCGCATGCGATCCGCGATGGCGGCCGTTCTCGCCGCCGTCCTCCGCCGCGGCCAACGCGGCGCCCTCGCTGCGCGGGGTGGCGTGGCGCAGCACGCGCGGATGTTCGAGCAGTTCGACGATCGCCTCGTGTTCGCCGGCGCCGTCGGTCGGGTCGTTGTTGAGGTCGCCCAGGATCACGAAGCGCGCGTCCGCGGCCAGCCCGCCGCAGGCGCCGGCGTCGTCGCACAGCCAGGGCCGGTCGCCGGGCGAGAGGTATTCGCTCCAGAGCCGGATCTCGTCGTGGTTGCGCAGGCCGTTGCGGTTCTCGGGGCCGTCGAAGGTCGGCGGCGTCGGGTGCGAGGCCAGCACGTGCAGTGGCCCGAGCGGGGTCCGCACCGGCACGTCCCAGTGCGACTTCGACGACAGCCGCAGCTGGCTCCAGATCGCATCGGAATGGAACGGCGCGCCGGTGGCCGGATCCACCGGGCGCCGCGCACCCGGCATCGCGCTCCACTTCAGCAGCCGGAACGTGCGCGCCGCGGTGGCATCGATCGGATAACGCGACAGCAGCAGCATCCCGTACTGGCCCGGATGCAGGCCGTAGCCCCAGGCATCGTTGCCGCGCTCGCGGCCGTCGCCGCCGACGCTGCCGCTGTTGTCGAGGTCCAGTCCACTGGGTTCGCCGGTGTTGACCGGGGCCAGGTATCGGTAGGGATAGCGCAGCGCCTCGCCGCCGCCGGGCTGCGGCTGTTCCAGGTAGCGGCGCTGGAACAGGTCGGCGGCGCGACCGTCGGGGTCGAAGTCGAATTCGTTGAGCAGCACGATGTCCGGCCGCACCTTCTGCAGCACCGCCGCGATCCGCCGCGCCTGCGCGTTGCCCAGCTGCAGCCGCTGGACCAGTCCGCCGGTGTCCTCGTCGTAGAGCGAAACGTTGTAGGTGGCCACGCGCAGGGTGTCGGGCATCTCGGGTTCCGATGGAGGCGGGGTGCCGTGCACGTTGACGCGGACGCAGCCGGCCAGCAGCAGCGCGAACGCGGCGAGCGGCAGGGCCAGGGCGGACAGGCGGGGCTTCACGCGGACTCCAGTGTGTCGAACGGACGCCAGCGGCGGCCGTCGAAGCCTTCCAGCGGGCGGAAGCGGCGCTTGTAGTCCATCTTGTCGTGGCTGCGGATCCAGTAGCCGAGGTAGAGGAAGTCGCGTCCTTCGCGCGCGGCCCAGTCGAGCTGACGCAGGATCGCCAGCGTGCCCAGTCCGCGGCCGCCTGCGTCGGGATCGAAGAAGGTGTAGACCGCCGACATCGCGCGCGGATCGACGTCGGTCACCGCCACCGCCAGCAGGCGCCCGGCCTCGCGCAGTTCCATGAACCGCGTGTTGGCCCAGCTGCCGACCAGAAACTGGTCGAACTCGTGCGCGCCATGGGTATCCATGCCGCCGCCGGGATGGCGCGCGCGCAGGTAGCGCAGGTACAGCGCCAGCCGTTCCTCGTTGCGCTCCGCGGGCAGCACGCGCGATTCGACCTGCGCATTGCGTTCGAGGCAGCGCCGCTGGCTGCGGCCGGGACGGAACGTCGCGACCGGGATGCGCACCGCGACGCAGGCGCGGCAGTGCGGGCAGTGCGGGCGGTAGACGATGTCGCCGGAGCGGCGGAAGCCCCATTCCAGCGCCTGCGGATAGAACGCGGGCAGGCGCTCGTCGCGCGGATCGAACACGAGGTCGCGCGCCGTGCGATCGGGCCAGTAGCCGCAGGCGTGGGTGCCGGTATGGAACAGCCGCAGGTTGTCGTTCTCGCCCATGCCGTGTCAACGCTCCGGTGGCTCCCCGCATACTGCGCGCGGGTCGCAGCGGTTGGGACCGCCGCGTGTCGGCCGGCTGAACGCGGCCGCGACCGGGTCAACCGGCGCGCGCGGCGGGCGTTGACGGATGCACGGCGGCGCTGGAGCCGCATCCGAGGATCCGAGAATGACGCACAAGACCCTGTTCATCGCGCTCGCGCTGTCGCTCGCGACGCTGGGCGCCACTGCCGCCGAACCCGCGCCGTCCGGCGAACGCGCCAGGCCGACGCTCGATGCCAACGGCGACGGTGCCATTGATCGCAGCGAGGCGGCGAAGTACCCCCGCCTGGCGGCGAAGTTCGACGGCTTGGACCGCAACGCGGACGGACGCCTGGACGCCAGCGAGCGCCCGCAGCGCAAGCACCGCGGACACGGCGGGAAGCATCGTGGGCACGGCGGTTTCGGCCATCCCGAACGCCTGGACACCGACGGCGACGGACGCCTGAGCCGCGCCGAGGTCGACGCGGCCAAGGCCGGCCGCGAAGGCCGCCCGAACCGGCTGGCCGAGCATTTCGCGGCGATCGACGCCAACCGCGACGGCTTCCTGGTCCGCAGCGAACTGCACGCCTGGCACCAGGCCCAGCGTCCGCAGCGCGAGGCGCAGATGCGCAAGCGCCTCGACGAACGCTTCGCCGCCGCCGACCTCAATGGCGACCGCAAGCTGAGCCGGGTGGAAGTGGACGAGAAGATGCCGCGCCTGGCCAAGCGCTTCGCCTGGATGGACGACAACCGCGACGGCTTCCTGAGCCGCGCCGAACTGCAGCCGCCGCAGCGCCGCTGATCCCTGCCGGAAGACCGGAGGCCCGCGTCGCAGGACGCGGGCCTTCCTGTATTGCGTCCGCCTCATGCGCAGCGCTGCACGACCCGTACGGCCCGGATCGGAGGCCCTGCGGCCCTGGATCGCTGGCCGCGCGCCCGTCCTCAGCCGCCGAGATGGAAGTGCGCGATGACCAGCGAACCGATCACGATCACGTTGCTGATCATGACGCCGCCGCGGCCCCAGGTCAGGCGATAGGCGAGCAGGCGCTGGCGCGCGCCGACCGGGTCGCGCTTCGCGTCGCGCGCCAGCAGCGGGTTCATCAGCCGCGGCAGCATCACCAGCAGCTGCCAGTTCATCGCCAGCAGCGCGACCGCGATCGCGACGAAGGTGTGGCGCTCGTCGCCGAACGCCAGGTGGGTGCCGATGATCGCCGCGATCAGCACCAGCGACAGGACGATGTAGCGGCGGGAAAAACGCAGCAGCGTGTCGCGTTCCTCGACCGTGTCGGCGTAGTCGAGGATGACGCCGCGCGCGAACCAGGCCGCGACCAGGCCGCCGAGCAGCCCGCCCGAGGCCGCGCCCGCGAAGCCGAGCGCGAAGCGCGCGAACAGGCCGCCGGCGATCGACTTGGTGGCGATGCCCAGGCCCGCGGCCGCCGCCGGCTTGCTGAAGCCGAGCGCGGCGGTGACGCCGACCGCGAACGCCGCCGACGGCGCGCTGCTGCGCGCGAACTCGCCGAAGCGGCTGAGCAGGTCGTCGCGCACGCTCTGGCGCGCGCGCGACAGGCGCTTGCGCACCGCGGCGTCGGACAGCCCCAGCAGCATCGCCACCTGCTTCGAACTCTGGCCTTCGCGGTAGTACAGCAGCAGCGCCTCGCGGCTCTCCTCGGGCAGCTCGGAAATCAGGTCGGCGGCGACCGCGTCGCGCTCGGCATCCAGGGCCTGCTGCAGCGGACAGCCGTCGGGGTCTGCGGCGTGCTGGATCGCGAGGTCCGCCGCTTCGCCGTCGAGCATCCGGTTGCGCCGGCCGCGCAGGTGGTCGTGGGCGAGGTTGCGGGTGATCTGGCGCAGCCAGGGCAGGAAACTCGAGGCGTTCTTCAGCCGCGGCAGGTGGTGCCAGGCCGACAGGAAGGCTTCCTGGGCGATGTCCTCGCTGGTGTGCACGTCGCGGGTGATCGCGAGCGCGACCGCGGTCACCGTGTTCTGGCTGGCCATGATGATGCGACCGTAGGCATCCCGGTCGCCGCGCACCGCGGCGGGCAGTTCGCGCTTGATCAGCAGGTCGATGGCGTCGTTCGGCATGCGGTGGCCAGCGTGGGAAGTCGGGACGTGACGCGCGCGGTGGGGCGGATGTGACCGGTCAGGGGACGGGGAGCACCTGCCAGGTGTCCTCGTCGCGCTGCACGGCGAGCTCGCGCGGCTGCGGCGCATCGTCGCCGCGGGCGGTCGATACGGACACGGTGCCGGTGCCCGAGCCGTCGGTGCGGTAGTCGGCCACGGCCACCCGCAGCGGTGCGCCGTCGGCCGGGCAGGCGGAGGCCGGCAGCGGCGCGAGGCCGGCCGCGCGCGCGGCGGCGAGCACCGATTCGCCCGGATCGTCGCCATCCACCGACAGGCACAGCGGGGCGTCCGGCGCGGTCTCGCGTTCCCGCGCGGCCAGGGTCGCGGCCAGCGCGGGCGGGGTGGGGAGCCGATAGGTGGCGCCGGTATCGGTGACGACCGGCAGCAGCGAGGGGTCCAGCGTCACCGGCGCCGCGGGCGCGGCCGCGGGTTCAGGCAGGTCCCAGCCGGGATTGCGGAACTGGTTGAGCCACAGCGCCAGCGCGATCACCGCCGCCACCAGCAGGCCCAGCCGCAGCCGGGCGCGGCGCGTGGGCGAGTCGGCATTGAGGCGCGCCGCATGGCCGACATTGGGCAGGAAATTGCCCGGATTGGCGGCGGTGGCCTCCAGCAGCCCGGCCTCGCGCAGCAGCTGGCGCGCGCGCGGCTGGTCGTCCGAGCGCACGACCCACACCGCTGCCCGCGGGCCCGCGCCGGGCTGTTCGCGATAGCTGAAGCTGCCGCGGATGCTGCTGCGGAAGGTGCGTCCGTTCTCGATCCGCACCTCGATGCCCTCGCCTTCCAGCAGCCGGGCCACGGCTTCGGCGTTCTCGGGGCGGGCGCTGCTGAAGACCTGGCGCATCGCCGCTCAGTCCTTCGCCGGCACGGTGCCGGCCACGCGCGCGTCGTCGACCACGCGGATCATGCCTTCCTGCACCGTGCTCGCCACCAGTCGCCCGTCGCGGCTGAACACCTGGCCGCGGGCCAGCCCGCGCGCGCCCTGGGCGCTGGGGCTGTCGATCGCGTACAGCAGCCATTCGTCGGCGCGAAATGGACGGTGGAACCACAGACCGTGGTCGAGCGAGGCCATCTGCACGTCGGGCTGGTAGTAGCTGATCCCGTGCGGGAAGGTCGTGGTGCCCAGCAGGTGGAAGTCGGACGCGTAGGCCAGCAGTGCGCGGTGCAGCTCCGGGCCATCCCCTACGCGCTCGCCGAGCCGGAACCAGACCTGGTTGAACGGCGGCTGCTTGGCGGGGCGCAGGTCGTTGCGCGGATGCACGTGGCGGAATTCGAACGGCCCGGCGCGGTCGAGCCAGCGCTGCACCTTGGTCGGCAGCGTGGCCAGCACTTCCGGCGGGATCGGGTCGGCGGGCGCGATGTCGTCCGGGTCGGGCACCTGCGGCATCGGCGGCTGGTGTTCGACGCCGCGCTCGGCCTCCTGGAACGAGGCGGCGCAGAAGAAGATCACCTTGCCGTGCTGGATCGCCGTCACCCTGCGCACCGAGAAGCTGCCGCCGTCGCGGGTGCGGTCGACGTCGTAGACGATCGGATGCTCGATGTCGCCGGCGCGCAGGAAGTAGGCGTGCAGCGAGTGCGCGGCGCGCGGCTCGGGCATGGTCGCCTGGGCCGCCGACAGCGCCTGCCCCAGCACCTGGCCGCCGAACACGTACTTGGTGCCGATGTCGCGGCTCTGGCCGCGGAACAGGTTGTCCTCGAGCCGTTCCAGCGACAGCAGTTCGATCAGTTCGGAAACGGGCGAGGGCATGGCGGAGGCTGCGGGAACGTGCGGGGAATTATACGGGCCGGCACGGGACGGCCGCGGTCGGCGCGCGGCGTCAGGGCAGGCGCGCGAGCGACGTGGCGGCGAGCACGCGCGGCCACGGGAACAGCGGGCCCGGATCGCGCTTGCGCCGCACCTGGCGCGCGGGATCGTCTTCCGCCGCGACCAGCGCGGTGTCGAGATCCTCGTGGCCGGCGATGTGGCGCAGCGCCGGCAGGGTAGCCTGCAGGTGCGCCAGCAGCGCCACCAGCGCCTCGATCTGGGCGTCGGGATAGGCTTCGTCCATCGCCTGGTGGCCGGCGTCGAGCCAGCGCGGGTAGCGGCCGCGGTTGACCAGTTCGATCCCCACCGAACGCGGGTTGCAGCCGCGCACGTGGTGGGCGATGCGCGTCGCCGGCACGTATTCGACGATGCGGCCGTCGCGGTCGATGTACCAGTGGCCGCTGTTGCCGGTGCCGCTGTCGGCGTACCGCACCTGCTCGCCGTACGCGCGCGCGGTGGCGAGGTCGGGCAGTTCGGTGCAGTGGATGACGACCAGGTCCACCGCGTCGGCCGGGCGTGCGTCCAGGCGTTCGACGTAGGGCAGGTGGTCGACGTGGATCGGCGTGTCGCCGGGCGGTCGCGGCATGCGGCGATGCTAGCATTGGGCGATGAAACTGCCGCCGCCCGGAAGCGACCTGCACCGGCTCATGACCCGCTTCCCGCGCGCCGGACAGGTGCGCTGGATCGGCCTGCGGCCCGCGCGCGACGTGCCGATGCGCGAGGTCGATTCCGCGCAGGCCTCCGCCGGTGGCGGCCTGGCCGGGGACCGCTATCGCGGCGGCAGCGGCAAGCGCGGCGTCACCCTGATCCAGGCCGAGCACCTGCCGGCGATCGCGGCGCTCGCCGGCCACGCCGTCGTGGCGCCGGCGACCCTGCGGCGCAACCTGCTGGTCTCCGGCATCCCGGTCATCGCGCTCAAGGGCGTGCGCTTTCGCGTCGGCGAGGCGCTGCTGGAAGGCACCGACAGCTGCGATCCCTGTTCGCGCATGGAGACCGCGCTCGGTCCCGGTGGCTACAACGCGCTGCGCGGCATGGGCGGGCTGTGCGCGCGCGTGCTCGAAGGCGGCCTCGTGCGCGTGGGCGATGCGGTGCAGTGGGTGGACGCGTGAGCGTGCGCGGGCACTGCATCCTGTCGCACGGCTTCGAGAGCGGGCCGTCGGCGACGAAGGTGGCCGCGCTGGCGGAAGTCGCCCGGCGCATGGGCTGGAGCGAGGAGCGGCCCGATTACACCGACCTGGACGCGCGTACCGATGTCAGCAGCCTGGGCGACGTGCACGCACGCGTCGAGCGGCTGCACGCGCTGGCCGTGGAGGCCGCCCACCGGCGCCCGCTGGTGCTGGCGGGCTCGAGCCTGGGCGCGTGGATCTCCGGGCAGGTGTCGCTGCGGGTGCCGGTGCGGGCGCTGTTCCTGATGGCGCCGCCCACGCGCATGGGCGACGCGCCGCCGCTGCAGGCGGCAGACGTGCCGGTGTCGATCGTGCACGGCTGGCACGACGAGCTGATCCAGGCGATGTCGGTGGTCGAATGGGCGCGCGCGCGCAGCGCCACGCTGCTGATGGTCGACGACGAGCACCGGCTGGCCGACCATGTCGATGCCTCGGCGCAGGCGTTCGGACGCCTGCTCGACAGCCTGGCGCGATGAGGTTTTTCGCCTCCTGCGCGAAGGGGCTGGAATACCTGCTGGCCGACGAGCTGGTCGCGCTCGGCTGCGCGCGCGCCACCGCGGCGGTGGCCGGCGTCAATGTCGAGGGCGACGCGGCCGATGCGCAGCGCGCGGTGCTGTGGTCCCGACTGGCGAGCCGGGTGCTGTGGCCGCTGGTCGAGTTCGACTGCCCGGACGTCGACGCACTGTACGACGGCGCGCGTGCCGTGGCGTGGCAGGATCACCTGGACGCGGGCATGACCCTGGCGGTCGACGCCCACGTGTCGGGCGAGGCGATCACGCATGCCCGATACGCCGCGCTGCGGGTCAAGGACGCGGTGGTCGATGCGTTGCGCGAGCACGGTGGCACGCGCCCGGACGTCGACGTCGAGGCGCCGGACCTGCGCCTGAACCTGGTGGTGCGCAAGGGGCGCGCGATCGTGTCGGTCGACCTCGGCGGCGGTCCGCTGCACCGGCGCGCATGGCGCCGTGCCCAGGGCGAGGCACCGCTGAAGGAGACGCTGGCGGCGGCGGTGCTGGCGCGCGGCGGCTGGCCGGCGCTGTACGCGCAGGGCGGCGCGCTGCTGGATCCGATGTGCGGCAGCGGCACGCTGCTGATCGAGGGCGCGCTGATGGCGGCCGACGTGGCCCCGGGCCTGCTGCGCCATGGCGACGCGCCGCCCAGTCGCTGGCATGGCTTCGATCGCGCGCGCTGGCAGTCGCTGGTCGAGGAGGCGCTGGCGCGCGAGCGTGCCGGCCGCGCCGCGCTGCGGCCCGCATTCGCCGGCAGCGACGCCGATCCCCGGGCGATCGCCGCCGCGCGCGAGAACGCGACGGCGGCCGGCCTGCGCGACGCGATCGCCTGGGAGGTGTGCCCGGTCGACCGCCTGCACCAGTTGCCGGCACGGCTGGAGCCGGCGGTTGGGCCAGGGGCCGGGGGCCCGCTGCCGGACGATGACGGCAGCGCGGACCCGGGCGCCGCGCGCGGGGCCCCGACCGCGCCGGGCCTGGTGGTCTGCAACCCGCCCTACGACGCCCGCCTCGCGGCGGATGCCGCGCTCTACCGCGCGCTCGGCGATGCGCTGCGGCGCGTCGCGCCGGAGTGGCGCGCGAGCCTGCTGTGCGGCGACCGCGAGCTCGGCTTCGCCACCGGCCTGCGCGCGCGCAGGCACTACCAGGTGCTCAACGGGGCGCTGGAATGCACGCTGCTGGTGTGCGACCCGATCCAGCCGGCGGCGCGCGGCCCCTCCGGACCCCGCGAACTTTCCGATGGCGCGCGCATGGTCGCCAACCGCCTGCGCAAGACCCTGCGCGCCTCGAAGGCCTGGCGCGCGCGCGAGCGCGTGGACTGCTTCCGCGCCTACGACGCGGACCTCCCGGAGTACGCCGCCGCGATCGACGTCTACACCGACGCGTTGGGCGGCGAGCGCTGGCTGCACGTGCAGGAGTACGCCGCGCCCGCGGAGATTCCCGAAGCGGTCACCCGCCGCCGCTTCGGCGAACTGCTGGCCGGCGCCGCGGAGGCGCTGGAGGTGCCGCGCGAGCGCATCGCGACCAAGACCCGCGCGCGCGGCAAGGGCGGCAGCAAGTACGGACAGCTCTCGCACCGCGGCGAACTGCTCACCGTGCGCGAGGGCGAGGCGCGCCTGAAGGTGAACCTGTTCGACTACCTCGATACCGGCCTGTTCCTCGACCATCGCCCGCTTCGGCTGCGGATCGCGCGCGAGGCGCAGGGCGGGCGCTTCCTCAACCTGTTCTGCTACACCGGCGCGGCCACCGTGCATGCCGCGGTCGGCGGCGCGGCGCAGACCACCAGCGTCGACCTCTCGGCCACGTACCTCGAATGGCTGGCCGACAACCTGCGCGAGAACGCCATCGGCGGCACCCGCCACCGGATCGCGCAGGCCGACGCCCTGGCCTGGCTGCGCGCGGACCGGGGCGAGTACGACCTCGTGTTCTGCGACCCGCCCACGTTCTCCAATTCCGCGCGCGCCGACGATTTCGACGTGCAGCGCGCGCACGTGGAACTGCTGTCGCTGGCGGTGGCGCGGCTGGCGCCCGCGGGCGTGCTGTACTTCTCCAACAACTACCGCCGCTTCCGGCTCGACGCCGCGGCGGTGTCGGCCTTCGCCGAGGTCGAGGAGATCAGCGCGGACACCCTGCCGCCGGACTTCGCGCGCAATCCGCGCATCCATCGCACCTGGCGCCTGCGGCGCAGGATGGCCTGAGCGGAGGCCGCGCGGCGGAAGGCGTGCGCGGCTGGCAAGTAGCGTTCCGCAAATGCCACTGTGGCCACGCCTGGCCGGGCGCATATTGTGGGCCTGTCCAACCAAGGGGTGCCCCATGAACGCCACCACGCCGGTCCGCTACGCCCGCATCGCCCGCAAGGTCCGCGGCACGCCCGCCTCCGACGGCGCCGGCGTGCGCCTGACCCGGGTGATCGGCGGCGGCGAACTGCCCGACCTCGATCCGTTCCTGCTGCTCGACGAGTTCGGAACCGACCGCCCGGAGGATTACCTGGCCGGCTTCCCGAGCCATCCGCACCGCGGCTTCGAGACCGTGACCTACATGCTCGACGGTCGCATGCGGCACAAGGACAACCACGGCAACGAGGGCCTGCTGGTCTCCGGCAGCGTGCAGTGGATGACCGCCGGCCGCGGCCTGGTGCATTCGGAAATGCCCGAGCAGGAAGCCGGCCGCATGCGCGGCTTCCAGCTGTGGGTGAACCTGCCGGCGAAGGACAAGATGGTCGAGCCGCGCTACCAGGAGTTCGCGCCCGATCGCCTGCCGGTGGTGCAGCCGGCGGACGGCGTGTCGGTGAAGATCGTGGCCGGCGAAGTCGACGGCGTGCGCGGGCCGATCGCGCAGCCGGCGACCGACCCGATCTATCTCGACGTCACCCTGGCGCCGGGGGCGGCCTGGTCGCACGCGCTGCCGGACGGGCACAACGCGTTCGCATACGCCTTCGAAGGCGCGGTCGCGCTCGGCGACGGCGAGGATGCGCGCGACCTCGCGACGCAGGAAATGGCGGTGCTCGGCGGCGGCGAGTGGCTGGCGCTGCGCGCCGGCGAGGGTGGCGCGCGGGTGCTGGTGGTCGCCGGCCGTCCGCTGCGCGAGCCGGTCGCGCGCCACGGGCCGTTCGTGATGAACACGCGCCAGGAGCTGATGCAGGCCTTCGTCGATTTCCAGGAAGGCCGCTTCTGACGGCGGCGGTCCCCGTGTTCGCGGGGACGTGGCAGACGCATGCGCGGGGCCGTCGCATCCAACACGGATGCGGCGGCCTTCGCGCGTGCAGTTGCCGGATGCTGCGATGGCTGCGCACCGCGAACGCCGGGCGCCAGCACCGCGTGTACCGCAACGTGCGACCGCGGCATTCGCAGCGCATCCCACGTGCCGCATGTCGCGTCGTGCGGCGCTGCAGCACGACTCGTGCTTGGACACGCGGCCGGTTTGGGTATAGTGGCCGCGAAACGGAATTCATCCCCCTTGCGGCATCGATGAATTGCCCACGACGCTGTTGCGGTGCAGCACTTCCCCCATGCAGGGCTGTGACCTCGTGGTCCCTTCGCTACATGGAGTGAGATCAATGAAGCCGATGTACCTGCTGCTGGCCGGCCTGCTGTGGTCCGGCCATGCGGTCGCGCAATCCGCTGCCGAAAACTGCCCCGAACTTCCCGCCGGCGCCGACCTGGGCTGGGACGTGGTGAACGGTCCGGACTTCGTGTTCTGCAAGGCGATCCGGGCCAGCGACGGCACCCAGGCGTTCTCGGTGATGCTGGGCCGCGATTCGCCGTTCCGGCCCGACCGCAACCTGCGCGAGGAGGAGGCCGAGATCGACGGCCACGACGTGCGCTGGTATCGCGCCGACGTCGCCACCCGCCAGAACGTGCTGGTGCGCGAGACGCTGGTGGAGCTGGGGCGGCGCAGCCAGGCGCACATCGTGGTGCGGGCCGATTCGGAAGACCTGCTGGCGCAGAACCGCCAGCTCGCCGAGCGTCTGCGCTTCCGCGACGGCGCGGTCGGCGGCGACTGACTCCGGCGCTGCCGGCAACGCCCTGCGGGTGGGCCTAGAACACGGGGCGCGCCACTCGCGCGCGCCCGGCGTCGCGACTCAGTTGCTGCCGATCCGGGTATCGGAGAAGCGCAGGCCCTCGGCCTGGCGCAGGCTGTCGGCGAGCTGCTGCTCATTGTCCACCCGCACCATGATGTGCGCGGTCAGCTCGTCGTCGAGTTCGACCAGCGTTTCGCGCACCAGCGCGTTCTGCACCGCCAGTTCGCCGCGGTACCAGCGCACCTCGTGGCCGTCGATCACCGCCTCCTCTTCGCGCAGCCTGAAGCGCTCGCGGAACGGAGATTCCGCGCGCAACATCACCGAAAACGCCTGCTGGCCGTCTTCGCGCATCGCCTTGCAGAACAGGAAATCATCGCCCGCCGCGGTTTCCCAGGCCAGGCCACTCCCGGCCGGCAACTCCGGGCAGCGGCCGGCGGACTGGGCGAAGGCGCCTGCGGGCAGGCACAGGGCAGCGGCTGCGAGCCAATGCTTCATGGTCATGACAGATCCCCCGATGTGTCCCGACAGTGCCATGGACGGCTGCATGATGCAATGCACAAAATTTGAAGTGCGTCATCTTTCCGGGAGGGGGATGAACTCGGTCTCGCCCGGGATGGTGCCGAAATTCCCGGCCTCCCAGTCGCGCTTGGCCTGCTCGATGCGCTCCTTCGAGGAGGACACGAAGTTCCACCACAGGTGCCGCGGACCGTCGAGCGGCTCGCCGCCGAACAGCAGCGCCCGTACCGGGGTCTTCGCGCGCAGCACCGCCGGCGCGCCCGGCGTGGGCAGTACCAGGTGGCGGGCGGGCAGGTCGTGGCCGTCCAGCTGCGCCTCGCCCTCGAGGATGTAGAGCGCGCGCTCGGGGTGGCTGGCCTCGATCCGCATTTCTGCGTCCGGATCGAGGTCGATCGCCACGTTGAGGGTGTCGCTGAAGACCGCCACCGGCGACTGCTCGCCGTACGCGCGCCCGGCGATCACGCGCAGGTGCGCGCCGCGATGGCGCAGGTGCGGCAGGGTTGCCGCGGCGTGGTGGTGGAACGCCGGCGCGGTCTCCTCGTGCGCCTTCGGCAGCGCCACCCAGGTCTGCATGCCGTGCAGCGGCTGGCCCCCGCCGCGCAGTTCGCCAGGCGTGCGTTCGGAATGGGAGATGCCGCGACCGGCGGTCATCCAGTTCACGTCGCCCGGGTTGATGTCCTGCAGCGAGCCCAGCGAATCGCGATGGCGGATGGTGCCCGACCAGAGGAAGGTGACCGTGGCCAGGCCGATGTGGGGATGGGGCCGCACGTCGACGCCGACGTCGGGCTCGAACACCGCCGGGCCCATGTGGTCGACGAACACGAACGGGCCCACGCTGCGCGCCTGCAGGGTCGGCACGGCGCGGCGGACGACCATGTTGCCGATGTCGTGCTCGCGCGGGGCGATGATGGTGGTCATGCGGAGATCCGGCGGTGGGCTGGCCGGCAGCATCGCATGCGCCCGCGCGCGGCAGCCGGAGCCGACGGCAACGCACCGTTCCGTCCCCGGCCCGGTCTGCGCGCCGGCGCCTGTCGAACCGGCAGGTGCCGGAACGCGGAAGGGTGGTCACGCCGCCCGGCGGGAGGATCTTCAACGCAATCGCGTACCGCCCAGGGCGCAACGACGCGCGCGCCTGCCCGGGCCCGGCGCTACGGCCGTGGGCCAGCTGCCTCGTAGCGGGACACCTCGAGCACCGGGCCGTCCGGACCGGAGCGGATCACGCTGACGCGGTCGTACTCGGTTTCCGGCATCGGCTCGGTTTCGCACCCGCACAGCGCGGCGACGATGTCCGGCACGGTGTTGCTGTGGCCGGCCACCAGCACGGTTCCCTCCGGATGCGCGCCGCGCAGCTGCGCGGCGAAGGCGGACGCGGGCAGGCGGGCGTCGTAGGTGCGCGGGGTCAGGGCCTGGCGTGCCGCCACCGGCGCCACGGTGGCGCGGGTGCGGCGGTAGCCGGTGGCGTAGATCGCGGCGAGCCGGGTGCCGGCCAGGAGGCGCGCGAGGGACTCGGCGCGCGCCTGGCCGCGCGTGTCCAGGTCCGGATCATCGGCCGGCGCCGCCAGCTTCTCTGCGTGGCGCACGACGATGAAGGTCGGCCCCTGGCCGGCGGTCACGTCGCCGCGCGCGCCCGCGCAGCCGATCAGCACGAAGGCGAGCAGGGCGGTCAATCCCGGACGAAGGCGTGCTGTCATTCCGCCATTGTGCGCGAAGCGGTCGAGCACGAACGGGTCCCGGGCCCCGTGCGGCGGCGGGGGACGCCGGATGCGCGGCCCCGGCGGGTCAGGACGTCTTCGGATGCCACATGTCGTCGTCGCCCTTTTCGTACTTTTCCTTCACCGCCGCCCAGGCCACCCGGTGCGCGGTTTCCTCGCGACCCGTATCGCCGCGGCGGTCGTCGGGACCCTTGTACTGGTCCCAGGCGCTGTTGAAGGCTTCCTTGTAGATCTCCTGCGCGTGCTTGGGCGTGTTGTCGCGGACCGAGTCGGGCAGGTCGCTGATGCGGTCGTAGGGCATTGGAGACGCTCCGGGCGGGCCTGCGACCCTAGCGCCGGACGCGTCACCATGCGGTGACTTGGATGTGAACGCGCGGAAGGTGCGGGTGTCACCGGCATCCCCGGAGGCGACGGGCACGGCCGCCGCGGGATGGTCACCGAACGATGCGGCGGCGTGCCCGACGCCGCCAGTTCGAGGCCGCGCGTGCTGCCCGTTCCGTCGCGCCGCTGCGCTCTGCGGCCGGCGCGCTCAGCGTTTCCGGTCGTCGGCACGCTGCGCGCCGGAAGGCGCGAGCGCGATCAGCAGCCCGCGCGCGGCCTTGTGCCGGGTCTCGAAATCCGGCAGCGCCAGGGTGATGCGCAGCTTGTCCGGCCCGTCCATGCGGTAGTGCGCCGGCTGGCCCTGGATCAGGCGAATCACCGCCATCGGGTCGACGCCGGGCTTGTCCACGAACTGCAGCCGCCCGCCGGCCTCGCCCAGGTCCAGCTTGCGGATGCCCAGCGCGGTCGCGTCCAGCCGCAGTTCGGCGATCGCGAACAGGTGCTTGGCCGCCGGCGGCAGCAGGCCGAAGCGGTCGATCATCTCCACCTGCAGCTCGCGCAGCTCCGCCGCGTCGCGCGCCGAGCTGATGCGCTTGTACAGCGTCAGCCGCGTGTGCACGTCGGGCAAGTAGTCCTCGGGGATCAGTGCGGGAACGTGCAGTTCGACGTCGGCGCCGCGGTGCAGCGGTTCGTCCGCATCGGGCAGCTTGCCCTGGCGGATCGAGCGCACCGCGCGCTCGAGCAGTTCGGTGTACAGGCTGAAGCCGACCTCGGCCATCTGCCCGCTCTGGTCCTCGCCGAGCAGCTCGCCGGCGCCGCGGATCTCCAGGTCGTGCGTGGCCAGGGTGAAGCCGGCGCCGAGCTCGTCCATCGAGGCGATCGCGTCCAGCCGCTTCTGCGCGTCGCCGGTGATCGAGCGCTGGTCGGGCACCACCAGGTAGGCGTAGGCGCGATGGTGCGAGCGGCCGACGCGTCCGCGCAGCTGGTGCAGCTGCGCCAGGCCGAAACGGTCGGCGCGGTTGATGATGATGGTGTTGGCGTTGGGGATGTCGATGCCCGACTCGATGATCGTCGAGCACAGCAGCACGTTGAAGCGCTGCTTGTGGAAGTCGAGCATCACCCGTTCCAGCTCGCGCTCGGGCATCTGGCCGTGGGCGATGCCGATGCGTGCGTCGGGGACGAGCTCCTGCAGCTGGCGCTGCATGCGGCCGATACTCTCGACGTCGTTGTGCAGGAAGTACACCTGGCCACCGCGCGAGAGCTCGCGCTGGAAGGCCTCGCGCAGCATCGCGTCGTCCCAGGCGTGGACGAAGGTCTGCACCGCCAGCCGGTGCGCCGGCGGGGTGGCGATGATCGACAGGTCGCGCAGGCCGGCCATGGCCATGTTGAGCGTGCGCGGGATGGGCGTGGCGGTGAGCGTGAGCAGGTGCACGTTGGCGCGCAGCGCCTTGAGCGCCTCCTTCTGGCGCACGCCGAACCGCTGCTCCTCGTCCACGATCACCAGGCCCAGGTCCTTGAACTTCACGTCCTTCTGCAGCAGCCGGTGGGTGCCGACGATCACGTCCAGCGAACCGTCGGCGATCTTGCCGATCTCGGCCTTGATCTCCTTGGTGCTCTTGAAGCGCGACAGCACTTCCACCCGCAGCGGCCAGTCGGCGAAGCGGTCGCGGAAGTTGCGGTAATGCTGTTCGGCCAGCAGCGTGGTCGGCACCAGCACCGCCACCTGGCGGCCGGCGGCCGCGGCCACGAACGCCGCGCGCACCGCGACCTCGGTCTTGCCGAAGCCGACGTCGCCGCAGACCACGCGGTCCATCGGCTGGCTGGACCCCAAGTCGCGGATCACCGCCTCGATCGCCGCGTGCTGGTCCGGCGTCTCCTCGAACGGGAACGCCGCGGCGAAGGGCTCGTACATCGCGCGGTCCAGCGGCAGGGCCAGGCCGGCCCGCGCCTGGCGCTTGGCCTGGATCTCCAGCAGCTCGGCGGCCACGTCGCGCACCTTCTCCTGGGCCTTGCGCTTTGCCTTGGTCCACTGCTCGCCGCCGAGGCTGTGCAGCGGCGCGGTCTCGGGCGAGGCGCCGGAGTAGCGGCTGACCAGGTGCAGCTGCGCCACGGGCACGTACAGCCGGTCGCCCTTGGCGTATTCGATGTCGAGGTACTCGCCGGCCTGGCCGCCGGCCTCCAGCGTGACCAGCCCACGGTAGCGGCCGACGCCGTGGTCCTCGTGCACGATCGGCGCGCCTTCGCTGAGCTCGCCCAGGTCGCGGATGATCGCCTCGGGCTCGCGGCCGGCGCGCTTGCGGCGCCGCGGCTGCGCGGCGCGTTCGGGGAACAGCTGGCGCTCGGTGAGCACCGCGATCCGCGGAGCGTCGAGCGCGAAGCCGTCGTCGAGCGGGGCCACGGCGATCGCGAACCTCGCGCCGCCGTCGGCCAGGAACGCGGCGACGTCGGGCAGCACGGTCGGCGAGAGCGCCGCCGCGTCGAGCATCTCCAGCAGCGCTTCGCGGCGGCCGGCGGAGTCGGCGGCGACGAGCACGCGACCCGCGTAGCCGGCGAGGAAGGTCTTCAGCGCCTGGCCGGGTTCGCTGTCGCGCAGGGCGAGCGGCAGCGCCGGCGCGGGCTGGTCGCCGAGCGCGCGCGCCTGGTCGACGCGTGCGTGCGCGGCGCCGCAGACCTCGATCCGCGCGCCGGCGTTCAGCCGCTCGCGCAGGGCGTCGGGCGCGATCCACAGCTCGCCCGGCGGCAGGATCGGGCGCTCGATGTCGTGGCGCAGCTGCTCGAAGCGCTCGCCCGCCTGGCGGAAGAAGTGGTCCGCCGCCTCGAGCGCGCCTTCGTCCACCAGCGGCAGCGTGCCGGGCGGCAGGTAGTCGAACAGCGTCGCGGTGCTGGCGAAGAACAGCGGCAGGTAGTACTCGATGCCGGCCGGGACGATGCCGGCCTTGAGGTCCTGCATCAGCGCGCTGCGCCGGGTGTCGACGTCGAAGCGGTCGCGCAGCGCGTCCAGCACCGCGGCCAGGGCCTCGGGATGGGTCGGCACCTCGCGGCCGGGCAGCATGCGCACGGCCTCGACCCGGTCGAGCGAGCGCTGGGTTTCGGGATCGAAGGCGCGGATCGACTCGATGCTGTCGTCGAACAGTTCCACCCGGTAGGGCTCGGTGGCGCCCATCGGATAGACGTCGAGCAGGCCGCCGCGCACGGCGAACTCGCCCGGATCGAACACCTGCGGCACGTTGCGGTAGCCGGCGCCCTCGAGGCGGCGCTTCTCGGCATCGAGGTCGAGCACCTGGCCAACGCGCACGTCGAAGGCGCTGCCGACCGCGTGGCGCAGCGGCGGCAGCCGCTGCAGCAGGGTCTGCACGGGCACGATCACGAGCGCCGGGCCGGCGAGCGACGGCAGCCGCAGCAGCGCGGCCAGGCGCTGGGAGACGATGTCCGGGTGCGGGCTGAAGCGGTCCCATGGCAGGGTTTCCCAGTCCGGGAACGCGACCACCGGCAGTGTCGCGTCCGTGCCCGCCAGCGTGTGCAGGTCGGCTTCGAGCTGGTGCGCGGCGTGGTTGTCGCGTGCGATCAGCAGAACCGGCGCGCCGTGCGCGCGTGCCGCCTGCGCGGCGTGCCAGGCCAGCGCGCTGCGGCTGGCGGGGGCGCGCCACCAGGCGCGGGGCTGGCCGGGCCGCGGCAGCGGCGGGGCAGTGGAGTCTGCGGGCATGGCGGGCGGGGGTGTCCGGAAGAAAAGCACGACGGCGCCGGCAACCTGCGTCGCCCGCGTGCGGGCCGGCGATTTTACCGCGCGTGCGTGGACGTGGTTCTCACGCGTTCCGGCGGGGCCTCACGCGTCCGCTGCGCGCAGCCACTGCACGCGGTGGGCGCCGCCGCGCGGCGCGAGCACGGACCGCAGGGCCGCCAGCAGTGTTTCGAGCCCGGCGTCGAACCGCCAGGGTGGATTGCATAGCAGCAGGCCGCTGCCGCTCATGCGCAGCGCCGATTCCTCGGCCACCATCAGTTCGGCGCACAGCACGGATTTCGCCGGCAGGTGCGCGGCCCGGCGCAGGAACGGCTGCACGGTCGCGCGCTGCTTGATCGGGTACCACAGCACGAACATGCCCTGCGGCCAGCGCCCCAGGCCCTCGCGCAGCGCGGCAAGCGCGGGGTCGAATTCCGCCCGCTGCGCCTCGTACGGCGGGTCGACCAGGACCAGGCCGCGCCCGATCCGCACGCCCTCGGGCCTCGGGGGCAGCAGCGCGCCGACCGCCGCGTAGCCATCGCGCTGGTGCACGCCGATGCGCGGATCGGCGCCCAGTTCGCGCTTCAGGGCCGCGGCCTCGTCGGCCTGCAGTTCGCAGCAGGCGATGCGGTCCTGCGCGCGCAGCGCGTGCGCCAGCAGCCAAGGCGAACCGGGATAGGCGGTATCGCCGTGCACGGCGCGGCAGGCGGCGATCGCGTCGCGGTAGCGATCCAGCGCGGGCGGCACACGGGCGCAGCGCATCACCGCCTCGACACCGTCCACGGCTTCGCCCGTACGCTGCGCCTCGGGATCGTCGAGCCGATACAGGCCGCGGCCGGCATGGGTGTCCAGCGCGAAGCAGGGCGAAGGCTTGGCCACCAGCGCGTCGCACAGCGCGAGCAGCACGGCGTGCTTGAACACGTCGGCGTGGTTGCCGGCGTGGAAGGCGTGGCGGTAGTTCATCGTGGGCGGGCAGCGGCGCGGAAGTGCCGGCAGGATGGGGGCAGGCCCGGCAAATGTCATCTGCCCTGGCGCGTGCGCGCTGCGCCGGCGGCGATGAACCAGTACGCTTGCCACGCCCGCTCCGGGCGCGTCCCGCACCCCGACACCCCGCCATGGCCCGCATCCTCCTGGTCGAAGACGA
Organism: Luteimonas rhizosphaericola; assembly: GCF_029888045.1. Classification (GTDB taxonomy): domain Bacteria; phylum Pseudomonadota; class Gammaproteobacteria; order Xanthomonadales; family Xanthomonadaceae; genus Luteimonas; species Luteimonas rhizosphaericola. The sequence goes on from NZ_JARXRN010000015.1 coordinate 27,358, forward strand.
GCGCGCGATCGCAGACACCGTCGTCTATGCCCTGCGCGAGGAGGGCCACGCGGCCACCCATTGCCTGACCGCGGGCGACGCGCTGCGCGCCGCGGACGCGGATGCGTTCGACCTGGCGATCCTCGACGTCGGCCTGCCCGACCTCGGCGGCTTCGCGCTGTGTGCGAAGCTGCGCGAAGGACGCGACCTGCCGGTGATCTTCCTCACCGCGCGCCAGGAGGAGGCCGACCGCATCCGTGGCTTCGAGCTCGGCGCGGACGACTACGTGCCCAAGCCGTTCTCGCCGCGCGAACTGGTGGCCCGGGTACGCGCGGTGCTGCGCCGCGCCGGCGGCGACGCGCGCGCCGGCCAGGCTGCCGGCTTCGAGCACGATGCGGACGGCCTGCGCATCCGCTACCGCGGCCGCCTGCTGGAACTGACGCGCTACGAATACGGGCTGCTGGCCGCGCTGCTGGCGCGGCCGGGCGCGGTGCTGTCGCGCGCCCAGCTGATGGACCGGGTCTGGGGCGATGCGCTCGAGACCGGCGACCGGACCATCGACACCCACGTCAAGACGGTACGCGCCAAGCTGCACGCGATCGCCCCGGACACCGACCCGATCCGCACCCACCGCGGGCTCGGCTACTCGATCGACGCGGACTGACGCGATGCGGATCGGCCTGCGCATCCTGCTCGGCTACTTCGTGATCGTCGCGCTGGCGGGCTTCCTGCTGCTGCGCGTGTTCGTGCAGGAGGTCAAGCCCGGCGTGCGCCAGGCGATGGAGGACACGCTGGCCGACACCGCCAACGTGCTGGCCGAGCTGGCCGCCGACGACCTGCTCGCCGGGCGCATCGCCGACGGCCGCTTCGCCGCGCGCATCGCCAACCTGCGCCAGCGCGACCTCGGCGCGCGCATCTGGGACTTCGACAAGGATGCGGTGAGCTACCGCATCACCGTCACCGATGCCGCCGGCATCGTGGTCTTCGATTCGGCGGGGCTGGACGTGGGCCGCGACAACTCGCGCTGGAACGACGTCTACCTGACGCTGCGCGGCCGCTACGGCGCGCGTTCGACCCGCAGCGACCCGGACGACGACGGCTCGTCGGTGATGTACGTCGCCGCGCCGGTGCGCGACGGCGAGCGGATCGTCGGCGTGCTCACGGTGTCCAAGCCCAACCGCACGATCGAGCCGTTCATCCAGCGCAGCGAGCGCATCGTGCGCAACTGGGGCCTGGTGCTGCTGGGCACGGCGCTGGCGATCGGCTTGCTGGCGGCGTGGTGGCTGTCGCGCCAGCTGGGCGGGCTGCAGCGCTATGCGCGCGCGGTGACCGAAGGCGAGCGCGCGGTGCCGCCGCGATCGGCCGGAGAGTTCCGCGAGCTCGGCCAAGCGCTGGAGACCATGCGCGACCGGCTCGAGGGCAAGCAGTACGTCGAGCAGTACGTGCACGGCCTGACCCACGAACTGAAGTCGCCGCTGACCGCGATCCGCGGCGCCGCCGAACTGCTCGAACGCCCGCTGCCGGAGGACGACCGCGCCCGCTTCGCGGCCACCGTGCGCGATCAGGCCGAGCGCCTGGCCCGGACCATCGACAAGCTGCTGGCGCTGGCGGCGGTCGAGCACCGCCAGCGCATCGAGCAGCCCGAGCCGGTCGACCTGCCGACGCTGCTGGACGAAGTGGTGCAGGACGCGGCGATGCGCGCGGCCGAGGCCGGCGTGCGCATCGAAAGCCGGGTCGGGGGCGCGCTGCCGTCCCTGCGGGGCGACCGCTTCCTGCTGCGGCAGATGCTCGGCAACCTGGTCGACAATGCGATCGACTTCTCCCCCGCAGGGGGCGTGGTCGGCCTGGCTGCGGTCGGTGATGGCGACCGGGTCCGCTTCGAGGTCGACGACCGCGGCCCCGGCCTGCCCGACTACGCCGCCGGGCGCGTGTTCGAACGCTTTTACTCGCTCCCGCGGCCGCGTACCGGCGCGCGCAGCAGCGGCCTGGGCCTGGGCTTCGTGCGCGAGGTCGCCGCCCTGCACGGGGGCGGGGCCACGCTGGACAACCGGCCGGGCGGCGGCGCCGTCGCGGTGGTGACGCTGCCCGCCGCCTAGGCCCGCCGGCGCCCGCTTCACCTTCGCCTCACCATCGCGCCATCGTCGCCTCGCAGGCGCGCGCCACGCTGCGCACCGACAACCCACGAGGAGCGGTGCGATGCGGCTGTGGCTGAAGATCCTGATGGTGCTGGGCATGACCCTGGCGATCCTGGTGCCGCTGGTGATGGTGCGCGGCGTGATCCACGACCGCCAGTCGCACCGCGCGCAGGCGGTGCAGAGCATCGCGCGCAGCGAGGCGGGGGCGCAGGGCATCGCCGGCCCGGTGCTGGTGGTGCCGTGGACCGAGGTGGTCGAGGTGGAGGAGAAGGACGCGCGCGGCGAGGTGGTCCGCCGGGTGCGGCGCGACGGCGAAAGCGGGCAGTGGCTGTTCTTCCCCGATGCGATGGCGCTCGACGGCACCCTGGCGCCGTACACGCGCCGGCTCGGTCTGCACGAAGTGCGCATGTACGCGCTGGAGGGGCGGTTGTCGGCCACGTTCGACGCCCGCATCCCGCGCGATGCCGACCCCGCGCTGCCGCGGCGCATCGGCCAGCCCTGGCTGGCCTGGGGCCTGGCCGACGTGCGCGGCCTGCGCGGCGCGCCGCGGCTGCAGGTCGACGGCGCGGAGACGCCGCTGCTGCAGGGCCTGGGGCATCGCGATGCCCCGGGCGTGCACGTGCGCCTGGCCGCGCCCGCTGCCGGCGCACGCGTGGCGCTGGACACGCAGCTGGCGTTCGAACTGGCCGGCGCGGAATCGCTCGCGATCGCGCCACTGGCGCAGCAGACACGGGTCACGCTGGCCTCGACGTGGCCGCATCCGCGCTTCAACGGCGCCTTCCTGCCGACCCGGCACGAGATCGGCGCCGACGGCTTCCGCGCCACCTGGCAGGTTTCGTCGCTCGCGACCAACGCCCAGGCCCAGTACCGCGGCGGGGCGTCGCTCTCGTCGGCGTCGGTCGTGCAGCTGGGCGAGGGCATCGATGCCGGACTCGACGCGATCGCGCTCTCGCTGGTCGAGCCGGTCGACGGCTATGCCCAGGCCGACCGCGCGACCAAGTACGGGCTGCTGTTCGTGCTGCTGACCTTCGTGGGCTTCTTCATGCTGGAACTGGTGAAGCAGTTGCGCATCCACCCGATCCAGTACGGACTGGTGGGGCTGGCGCTGGCGATCTTCTTCCTGCTGCTGGTCAGCCTGTCCGAACACATCCCCTTCGGCTGGGCCTACCTGGCCGCCGCGACCGCCTGCATCGGCCTGCTCGGCTTCTATCTGTCCCACGTGCTGCGCAGCCGCGCGCGCGGCGTTGGTTTCGCGCTGATGCTGGCCACGCTCTACGCCGCGCTGTACGGCCTGCTGGTCTCCGAGGACAACGCCCTGGTGCTGGGCTCGGGCCTGCTGTTCCTGATCCTGGCCGCGATCATGGTGGTCACGCGCCGGGTGGACTGGTACCAGCTGTCCGCGGGGGCCGCGCCACGCGCGCCGTGAGGCGAGAGTGCCCTGGCGCAGGGCCGCGGTCGCGCCGATGGCGGCGGAGCACAGGCTTCGCCGCCGCGGCGGATGGCAACCCGGCGTCGCCCTCGACATGGAACGCCGCATCGCCTGGCGCACGCGGGGCGGGGCATGGGCTCATCCGGCGCGTGCCTGTGGAGCCTCTGCGGCGCGTGCACGCCGGCGCGGCCGACGGCATCATGGAGCGCCCCGTCCAGCGGCCGACGATGCCGGATCCACGCCCCGCCTCCGCCGACGCCTGCCGGATCGAGATCGCGACCGGTCCGGAGGCGACCGCCCATCTCGCGCGTATCGCCGCCTTGCGCATGGCCGTGTTCCGCGAGTGGCCGTACCTGTACGCGGGCGACGAGGCGTACGAACGCGAGTACCTCGCCGCCTACGCCGCCTCGCCACGCAGCGTGTTCGTGCTGGCGCTGGCGGGCGATGAGGTGGTCGGCGTGGCGACCGGCGTCCCGCTCGCGGACGAGGCGCCCGCCTTCCGCGCGCCCTTCGAACAACACGGACCGGACCCGGCGCAGGTGTTCTATTTCGGCGAGTCGGTGCTGCTACCCGAATGGCGGGGCCAGGGCGTCGGCCATGCGTTCTTCGACGGGCGCGAGGCGCATGCGCGCGCCTTGGGCGGGTTCGCCTGGACCGCTTTCGCGGCGGTGGAGCGCAGCCCGGACGATCCGCGCCGTCCCGCCCGCCCGCGCAGCCACGACGCGTTCTGGCGCGGTCGCGGCTATGCCCCGCGGCCGGGCCTGGCGCTGGAGCTCGAATGGTCCGAGCCCGGGCGCGGGCCGTGTGCGCACACGCTGCAGGTGTGGTTGCGCGCGCTGGAGCCGGCATGAGGATCGCGGTCGCGCGCTACACCGTGGGCCAGCCGACCGACTTCGACGCGTTCGCGGCGCGGCAGCGGCGGATGCTCGGCGAGGCCGCGGCGAACGGCGCGCGCATCGCGGTGCTGCCCGAGTACCTGTCGCTGGAACTCGCGGCGACGTTCGATGCGCCCGTCGCCGGCGACCTGCACGCCTCCCTCGCGGCGATCCAGCAGTATCGGCCGCGCTGGGTCGACCTGTTCGCCGACCTCGCGCGCGGGACCGGCCTGCTGGTGGTGGCCGGCACGTTCCTGCTGGACACCGGCGGCGGTCGCTACCGCAACCGCTGCGACCTGTTCCACCCCGATGGCGGCCACGCCTGGCAGGACAAGCTGCAGCTGACGGGGTTCGAGCGCCATGCCGGCGTGATCGACCGCGGCGACGCACTGAAGGTGTTCGCGTTCGAAGGCCTGCGGCTGGGGGTCGCGGTCTGCTACGACATCGAGTTCCCGCTGCCGGTGCGCGCGCAGGTCGCGGCCGGCGCGCGGCTGCTGCTGGTGCCCAGCTGCACCGACACCGCGGCCGGCGCCACCCGAGTGCGCACGGGCTGCCTGGCGCGCGCGCTGGAGAACCGCTGCTTCGTCGCCCAGGCGGTGACCGCCGGCGAGGCGTCGTGGAGCCCGGCGCTGGACGTGAATACCGGGCAGGCGGCGGTGTTCGCGCCGATGGACGTGGGCTTTCCCGACGACGGCGTGCTGGCCGGCGCGTACGAGGATGCCGACTGGGCGTTCGCCGACGTCGACGTGGCGGTGCTGGAGGCCAGCCGCGCTGCGGCCCAGGTAGCCAACGACCGCGACTGGCATGGACAGAACCTGCCGGCCCTGGCGACGGCGCGTGTAGACACCTTCGCCTGAACGCGATGCGCCGCCACGGGGGCGGAGCGTCCGGCCGCCGTCGGCGAGGCGCGCGCCACGCCGGTGATCGCGTTCCGCCTCGACCAGCGCACGCGTGCGTCGGCGAGTGGTCCGGGCCGGCGCGGGGACCGGTGCGCCGGTGCCCGTCCTCCGTGCCGCGGCTACACGGGCAGCGGCATCCCCGCCCACAGCGACACGCCCGCAAGCGCGCCGCCGATCGCCGTGGCCGCGAGCACGTCGCTGGGGTAGTGCAGCCCGAGCACCACGCGCGAGATCCCCACGCTCGCGGTGAACGGCAGCAGCAGCCAGGCCAGCGACGGATAGTGCGCCAGCGCCACCACGGTGAACGCGACCGCGTGCAGGGTGTGGCCGGACGGGAAGCTGAATTCGTCCAGCGGCGCGATCCAGGCGCGGATGCGTCCGTCGGCTGCGAACGGCCGCGGTCGGCGCGTCCAGCGCTTGAGGGCCTTGTACAGGCTCAGCGCGGCCACGCCGGTGACCGCGAGGTGCAGGCTGGCGAGCAGGCCGTCCCGTCCATCGAGCAGCACCATCGCCGCCATCAGCGTGTACCAGAACACCCCGTCGCCAAGGCGGCTGATCGCGGCGAAGTAGCGCCGGATCGACAGCCGCGATCCCGCGCGGTTGGCGCGCAGGCACCAGCCCGAATCGTTCTGGGCCCACCAGCTAGGCTGCGGCGCGGTCGACATGGACAGGCTCCTTCCCGGACAGGTGCGAGAGCAGGTGGTCGAAGTCGGCGGCCACGCGCGCCGGCGACAGGCCGAGCATCGCCTGGCGCGCGGACGCGCCCATGGCACGCATCGCCTCCGGAACGGTGCCGATGCGCACGGCCGCGTCCACGAACGCGTCCGCATCGCCCGGCGGGATCGCGGCGCCGTGCCGGCCGTCGCGCAGGTGCTCGCGCGCGGCGCCGTAGTCGTAGGCCACCACGGCGACCCCGCTGGCCATCGCTTCCAGGGTGACGTTGCCGAAGGTCTCGCTCAGGCTCGGGAACGCGAACAGGTCGGCGCAGGCGAACAGCCGCGCCAGCGCCTCGCCGCGGCGCACGCCGGCAAACACGAAATCAGGGTTGTCACGCTGCAGCGTCCCGCGCATCGGGCCGTCACCGACCCACACGTAGCGCGCACCGGGCCGCCTTGCCTGCAGGGCGCGGAAGGCACGCACCGCCAGGCCCAGGTTCTTCTCCGGCGCGATCCGGCCGACATGGATCACCAGCGGGGCGTCCGGCGCGACGCCGATCGACTCGCGCAGGGCCGCGTCGCGGCGCGCGGAATCGAACAGGCCGGTGTCCACCGCACGCCGCAGCAGCCGCGCGCGTGCGAAGCCGCGCGTGCGCAGGAAGGTTTCGAGTTCCTGCGTGGGCACCAGGGTGGCGTCGGCGCGATTGTGGAAATGGCGCATCCAGCGTAGCGCCACCGGCTCCAGCCATGGCAGGCGGTAGTCGCGCATGTAGCTGTCGAAGCGCGTGTGGAAGCCGGTGGCGACGGGAATGCCGGCCCGGCGCGCGGCCCGCAGCGCCGACCAGCCGAGCGGGCCTTCGGTGGCGATGTAGACCGCGTCGGGGCGCGCGTCGCGCCATGCACGCGCCAGGGTGGCGGTCGCGGGCAGGCCCGCGCGCAGTCCGGGGTATCGCGGCAGCGCGATCCCCCGCACCAGCAGTTCTCCGGCACCGGGCGCGGCGCCGTCGTCCTGGCGTGGCCGGATCACCGACACCATATGCCCGCGGTCGCGCAGTCCGGTCTCGAGCGAGCTGACGGTCAGCGCGACGCCGTTGACCTCGGGCGGGTAGGTCTCGGTGACGATGGCGTAATGCATGCGGCCTCCGCGTTCGGCGCATGCTGCCGCGCAGGCATGAAGTGCCCATGGCAGGCGCATGACGGCGCGATGACGCGGGCCGCATCGGCTGAGTCCTCGGGATGAGACCGGACCGGCGGGCCGGCCGCTGGGCGGAGACCGCGCGGCCGTTCAGTCGGCGGCGATCGCCAGCTGCACGCCGAGCGGCGCGATGTCGGCCGGTTCGCCCTCGAGGTCCGCGCGCAGCAGTGGCCGGTTTTCCAGCCAGCGGCGGGCCAGGCGCAGGGTCATGCGGCTGTCCTCGACCTCCAGCTCGAGGCGCGGAATCTCGTCGCCATCACGCGCTCGGTGCAGCAGGGCCGAGATCCGCAGCAGCGCCGCCGTGCGCCGGGCCGCGCCGAGCAGCCGGTCGGGCAGGGCGTCGAACGCCGATTTCGGGATGCGCCGGCGGTGGGTGCGCACCAGCGCGGCGAGGAACTGCTGCTCCTGGCGCGAGAAGCCGGCGATGTCCGAATGCTCGATCACGTAGGCGCCGTGCACCTGGTACTGGCTGTGCGCGATCGCCAGGCCGAGCTCGTGCAGGCGCGCGCCCCAGGCGAGCATCAGCAGGTCGTCGGAATCGAGCTTCCATGCCGGTGCGGCCTGTTCGAACAGCCGAATCGCAGTGGCCTCCACGCGCGCGGCCTGGGCCACGTCGATGCCGTAGCGCTGGGTGAGCGCGCCGATGGAGGCTTCTCGCGGGTCGTCTTCGCCGCCGCGGCCGAGCATGTCGTACAGCACGCCCTCGCGCATCGCCGCCTTGCTCACCGCCATGCGCGCGAGCCCGAGCGCATCGAACGCGGCTTCCAGCACCAGCACGCCGCCGGCGATGATCGGCCGGCGGTCGTCGGACAGGCCGGGCAGGTCGATGGCCTCGATCGAACCGGCCTGCAGCAGCCGGTCGCGCACCTGGGGCAGGGCCTCGGCGGTGACCGCGCCCTTGGTGAGCTTCATCGCCGCGCAGATCTCGCCGATCGCCTTGCAGGTGCCGGATGCCCCTATGGCCTCGTTCCAGCCCAGCGCGCGATAGGCGTTGGCGAACTGCTGGAACTCCGAGCCGACCTCGATCACCGCCTCGCGCCACTTCCTGCGCGTGAGCTTGCCGTTGCCGAAGAACCGCCGGGTGGTGGCGATGCAGCCCACCTGCAGGCTTTCGCGCTCGATCGCCTGGAAGCCGCGGCCGATGATGCACTCGGTGGAGCCGCCGCCGATGTCGACCACGAGCCGCAGGCATCCGGCCTTGGGCGGCTGCGCATGGGCGACACCGAGGTAGATCAGGCGCGCTTCCTCGCGTCCGGAAATCACCTCGATGCCGTGGCCGAGCGCGGTTTCGGCCGGCACCAGGAACGACTGCGGCGCGGCCAGCAGGCGCACGGTATTGGTGGCCAGCGCGCGCACGCGCTGCGGCGGGATGTCGCGGATGCGCTGGCCGAAGCGCGCCAGGCAGGTGAGCGCGCGCTGGCGCACGTCCAGCGACAGGCCACCCTTGCCGTCCAGGCCCTCGGCCAGGCGCACGGTCTCGCGCAGGCGGTCGACGATGCGCAGCTGGCCGAGCGTGTAGCTGGCCACCACCATGTGGAAGCTGTTCGAGCCCAGGTCGATCGCGGCCAGCATGTCGCCGTCGCGCAGGGGCGAGGTCAGGGATCCCGCACGGGCAAGCGCATCCATCATCCGCAGAGTTTGGCCAGCAGGGAGGCTTGCGCCGAATGCGGCATGGTGTCGCCGAGGGGCGCCAGCTTGCGGTAAACGCCATCCTCGTGCAATTCCCAGGCGTTGAGGTTGTCGGCCAGGTAGTTGTCCAGCGCCTCCTCGCGCACGCGCGCGGCGATCTCCGGATCCAGCACCGGGAAGCAGGTCTCCACCCGCCGCAGCAGGTTGCGTTCCAGCCAGTCGGCGCTCGAGCAGTAGAGCTCGGGCTGGCCGTCGTTGCCGAACCAGTACACGCGGTGGTGCTCCAGGAAGCGGCCGATGATCGAGCGCACGCGGATGTTCTCCGACACGCCCGGCACGCCTGGACGCAGCGAGCACGCGCCGCGCACGATCAGGTCGATCGACACGCCCGCCTGCGAGGCCGCGTACAGCGCGCGCATCACCTGCGGCTCGTTGAGCGCGTTCATCTTGGCGACGATGCGCCCCGGGCGGCCCGCCTGCGCGTGCCGGGTCTCGCGCTCGATCCGCGCCAGGATCCCGGCATGCAGGGTGAACGGCGACTGCAGCAGGCGGCTCAGCGATATCGCCGGCGCCAGCCCGGACAGTTGCTGGAAGATCAGGTGCACGTCGTTGCCGATGTCCGGGTCGGCGCTGATCAGGCCGAAGTCGGTGTACACGCGCGCGGTGCCCGAGTGGTAGTTGCCGGTGCCCAGGTGCACGTAGCGCCGGAGCTTGCGGCCCTCGCGCCGCACCACCAGCAGCATCTTCGCGTGGGTCTTGTAGCCCACCACGCCGTAGACGACCTGCACGCCGGCCTCCTGCAGCCGGTCGGCCAGGCCGAGGTTGGCCTCCTCGTCGAAGCGCGCGCGCAGCTCGACCACCACGGTCACGTCCTTGCCGTTCCGGGCGGCCTGCACCAGGTGCTCGACGATCGGCGAATCCTTGCCGGTGCGGTAGAGCGTCTGCTTGATGGCGAGGACGTTCGGGTCCTCGGCCGCCTGCTTGATCAGTTCCAGCACCGGCGCGAACGCGTCGAACGGGTGGTGCAGCAGCACGTCGCCCTCGGACACCAGCTCGAACATGGCGTCGCTGTTCTTCGGCAGCCGCGGCTGGAACGCGGGGAACTTCAGGTCCGGCCGCTGCACCAGGTCGTAGACCTGGATCACCCGGTTGAGGTTCACGGGGCCGTCGATGCGGTAGACCGCGTTCTCCGGCAGCTCGAAGTTCTGCAGCAGCGTGCGCACGATCGGCTTGGGGCAGGTGGCCGCGATCTCCAGCCGCATCGCGCGCAGGTAGCCGCGCCCCTGCAGTTCGTCGCGCAGCGCCAGGGCGAGGTTCTCCACCTCGTCCTCGTCGACGATCAGCTCGGAGTTGCGCGTCACCCGGAACTGGTAGGCGCCCTTGACCTCCATGCCGGGGAACAGCTCGTGCACGAACTCCGACAGCACCGAGGACAGGAACACGAAGTCGTACTCGCCGCCGGAGATCCGCTCGGGCAGCTGGATGATGCGCGGCAGCGAGCGCGGCGCGCGCACGATCGCCAGGTTGCCCACGCGCCCGAACGCGTCGCGGCCCTTGAGCACCACCACGATGTTGAGCGACTTGTTGAGGATCTTCGGGAACGGATGCGCGGGATCGAGCCCCAGCGGCGACAGCACCGGCATGATCTCGTCGCGGAAATAGGCGCGCAGCCAGCGGGTCTGGCGCGCCGTCCACTGTGCGCGGCCGAGCACGCGCACGCCCTTGTCGGTCAGCGCCGGTCGCAGCACCTCGTTCCAGCAGCGGTACTGCGCATCGACCAGTTCGGCCGCGCGGTCGTGGATGCGCTTGAGCACCGTCGCCGGTGCCAGACCGTCCGGCGGCGTGGGAACGGTGCCGAAATCCTGCGCATGGCGCACGGTGGCGGCGCGGATCTCGAAGAATTCGTCGAGGTTGGTGCAGGAGATGCACAGGTAGCGCAGCCGCTCGAGCAACGGCACCGCATCGTCCTGCGCCTGGGCCAGCACGCGGAAGTTGAAGTCCAGCTGCGACAGTTCGCGGTTGAAGTACAGCGCCGGGTCGCGCAACGGGTCGTCGTCGCCGGCGTCGGCTGCCGCCGCGACCGTGCGCGCGGGTCGCGCGCCGCGGCCGCGGGTCGTGGCGGGGGTGTCCGCACCATCGGCGGGTCGGTTCACGGCATGGCTCCGGATGTGGCTGCGTCTCGCGATTCGATCCGCTCGGCGCCGAAATGGCAGGAAAACAGGCTGCCGCGTCCCACTTCGCTGGCGATTTCCAGCCGTGCGTGGTGCAGGTTCAGCACGTGCTTGACGATGGCCAGTCCCAGCCCGGTGCCGCCGGATTCGCGCGAGCGGCTGGTCGAGACCCGGTAGAAGCGCTCGGTGAGCCGCGGCAGGTGCGCGGCGGGGATGCCGAAGCCGCTGTCGCGCACCGACAGCACCAGGCTGTCGCCCTCGCGCGCCAGGCGGATCGTGATCGTGCCTCCCGCGGGCGTGTAGCGCACCGCGTTGCTGACCAGGTTGGAGAACGCGCTGTGCAGCTCCTTGGTCGAACCGCGCAGGTCGACCCCGGCGGCGTCCTCCACCGTCACCACGTGTCGGCCCTGGCTGAGCGCCTCGGCCTCGCGGCGCAGGGTGGACAGCATCGAGCCCATCGCCACCGTCTCGCTGTCGATGCCCTCCTGGGCTTCGAGCCGCGACAGGGTCAGCAGGTCCTCCACCAGCTGGGTCATGCGCTGGGACTGCAGCTGCATCTCCGAGAGCATCGGCGCCCATTCCGGGTGCTCCTGCGGATCGAGCATGTCCAGGTAGCCGTGCACCACGGTGAGCGGGGTGCGCAGTTCGTGCGAGACGTTGGCGACGAAGTCGCGGCGCACCTGCTCGAGCCGCATCATCTTGGTGACATCGCGTGCGACCACCAGCCACAGGTCCTCGGAATACGGGATCAGGCGCAGGTTGAGGCGGATGTCGGCCGAGGCGGGCGAGGTGGCATCGAGCAGCGGCTCGGCGTTGCGCCCGGCCGCGAGCCAATGCGAGATCTGCAGGGTGCGCAGGCGCTCGCCGAGCGGCTGGCCGATGTCGTGCGGGTAGCGCAGGCCGAGCAGCCCGGTGGCCGCTGCGTTGAACCACTGCACCCGCTGGGTGTTGCGTTCAACCACCACCACCGCGTCGGGCAGGGCGGCGGCGACCGCGCGGTAGGCGCGCAACATGGCCACCAGGCGGCGCTTGCGCGCGCGCATGTTCTCCTGATTGGCGCGCAGCTGGCGCTCGAGTTCGTTCCACACCCCCTCGCCGCTGGCGATCGGCTGCCGCTGGCGCGAGGTCAGCCGCGCCAGCACCCGGCGCAGGCGCCAGTAGTGCCAGGCGACCACGCCCAGCGCGGCCAGCGCCAGCGCCAGCCAGACCTGGCCGAGCACCAGCCCGGTGAACAGCGCCGCCGCGAGCACCAGCGCGAGCTGGCCCAGGGTGCGGGTCCACGCGGATCGGGAGCGGGGCGGCATGGCGTGGAATCGGGCGATCGGAATGGCCGGTGGCGGTGGCGGAGGGGTGTAAGCGCTCGATGATATCCGCTGCCGGCGCGCGCCCCGTCAGGTCCGGGGCGGAGCGGGGCGTGGACGCGCCCCGTCAGACCGAAGCGGAGAAGCGGTAGCCCGACCCGCGCACGGTCTGCACCATGCCGTCGAGTCCGGCGGGCTCGAGCGTCTTGCGCAGGCGCCGGATGTGCACGTCGACGGTGCGCTCCTCCACGTACACGCTGCCGCCCCAGACGTGGTCCAGCAGCTGGGTGCGGCTGTAGACGCGCTCGGGGTGGGTCATGAAGAAGTGCAGCAGGCGGTACTCCGTGGGACCGATGCTGACCGGTTCGTCGCCGGCGAACACCCGGTGCGCGGCGCCGTCGATGCGCAGGCGGCCGACGCTGACGCTGCCGTCCTCGTCGTCCTCGCGCGAACGCCGCATCACCGCGCGGATCCGCGCCAGCAGCTCGCGTGCCGAGAACGGCTTGACCACGTAGTCGTCGACGCCGGCCTCAAGCCCGCCGACGCGGTCGTTCTCCTCGCCGCGGGCGGTGAGCATGATGATCGGCACCTCGCGGGTCAGCGTCTCCTTGCGCCAGCGCCGCGCCAGCTCCAGGCCGCTGGTGCCCGGCAGCATCCAGTCGAGCAGGATCAGGTCCGGCACCCGGTCGGCGATCGAGGACTGGGCCTCGCGCGCGTCGCCCGCGTGGGCCGGTTCGAAATCGCCCTTTCGCAGGGCGAAGGCCACCATTTCGCGGATCGCGGGTTCGTCGTCGACGATCAGGATGCGCTTCTGCACGTTTCGTCCTGCGGTGCCGGCCACGTCGGCCGCTCACCGCATTAGACGACAGTTTTATGACCGGTTTGTGACCCCGCTCCGGGCGCGCCCCGTGGCGCTTGGGCGGCGGTCAGCGCCGGCGGTGCAGGTCCGGATCGCGGATGCCCTGGCGCCGCAGTTCGAGCACCACCGGGGTGATCTGGGCGATGCGGGCGTCGATCCGCGCCCGGGCGTAGTAGTCCAGGTCCTCGCGCTTCTTGAGCGTGTTGAGCTGGACCAGGGCCTGTTCTTCGCGCCCGCTCAGGTAGGCGGCCTCGGCCCAGGCTTCGCCGGCGCGCACCGGGTCGCCGGCGATCTCGCTGGCGCGGGCGAAGGTGCGCTGGAACGCGGGTTCGCTGCCGCTGCCCGACATCAGCGGACGCAGCACTTCCTGCGCCCGGCGCCCGGCCTCGGGCGTGTTGCGCGCCACCAGGATGTCGGCGTAGCCCAGGGCCACCGCCGGGTGGCGCGGCATCCGGTCGAGCAGCGCCTCGAATCGACGGTCGGCGGCGGCGTGCCGCCCGGCGTGCGCTTCGGCTTCGGCCAGGCCGATCTCGAGCCAGACGTCACCCGGGTGGCGCTCGAGCAGGTCCGCCAGCGCGAGAGCCGCCGGCTCGCCGCGGCCGGCACGCACCTGCGCGACCGCCAGGCCGTAGCGCTGGGCGTCGTCGAGCGGGCCGGCGGTAGCCAGGCGCTCGTATTCGCGGATCGCCGCATCGGGCGTGTTCGCGCTGAGCACGCGCAGGCGCTCGCGTGCCCAGCCGAAGACGCGGCGCTGGCCGGGGTCGAATCCGCCGCCGCCGAGGCTCAGCCCCGTCGGCAGGAGGGGGTTGTCGCCCGCGCGCAGCCCATCGGGCACCACCACGCCGTCAATCGGGATGCGTTCGGTGCGTCGCGCGCCGGGCGTGGAGACCGTGCCCGTCACCGAGCCGCCGGGGAGCCGCTCGGCGCGGTCCTTGGCCTCGCTGATGCGGGTGGTGGTGACCGGGTGGGTGCGCAGGTAGTCGGGCAGGCGCTCGCGTGCGCCGCCCTGGTTGGTGCGCGAGGCCGCCTGCATGCGCTCGAACATGCTGGCCATGGCGATGGGTTCGTAGCCGCTGCGCGCGAGGGTGCGGATGCCGATGCGGTCGGCTTCCGATTCGTTGGAGCGGGTGTAGTTGATCTGGCGCTGGGCCATCAGGCCCTGGGCGCTGGCCACCGCGGCCATCGCCGCGTCGTCGGACGAGTTGCCGCCGGCGCTCTGCGCGACCGCGATCGCGCCCAGCATCGCCAGCAGGATCGGGATGGAGTCGCGCTGGGCGCGCTCGACGCTGCGCAGCACATGCGCCTGGGTGACGTGCGCCACTTCGTGCCCGAGCACGGCCGCCACTTCGTCCTCGGTCTCGGCCGCCAGCACCAGCCCCGCGTTCATGCCGATGTAGCCGCCCAGCGTGGCGAAGGCATTGATGCTGCGGTCCTTCATCATGAAGAAGGTGAAGCGCTGTTCGGGGTCGTCGCTGGCTGCGCCCAGACGGGTGCCGGTGGCCTGCAGCCAGCCGTCCACCAGCGGGTCCTCGAGCACGTAGCCGTAATGGCGAAGCTGCGCCAGCATCATGCGGCCGTATTCGGACTGCTGGGCCGGCCCGAGCACGCTGCCGGCGGACGAACCGATGTCGGGCAGGCGGTTCTCCTGCGCGGGAGCACTCACGCTGGCGACCAGCACCAACAGCAGGGCCGTGAGCAGCAGCGGGGCGTGACGGGCGATGCGCAGGGGCATGGGCGGCTCGGGCGGGCAGTCGGGCAAGCATGCAGGGCGGCCCCCGCATGCGAGTGAATCCGGTGTTAATCGGCCGCAGCGTTTCGTCCGTGGAGGTGGAAAAGCGGCGCGGCGGCGGCCACCATTCGACCCATCTTCGCACTCGAGGTTCCCGACGATGGACCAGGACACCGCGCCGGGGACCGCTCAGCCCCCCATCACCCTGTACACGAGCGCGATCTGCGGCTATTGCGTGGCCGCCAAGACCTTCCTGCGCAGCCGCGGGCTGGAATGGGACGAGGTCCGCATCGACCTCGACCCGGCCGAACGCGAGCGCATGGTCGCGCGGACGCGACGCAGCACGGTGCCGCAGATCTTCGTCGGCGACGTTCATGTGGGCGGCTACGACGACATGATGGCGCTGCATCGCGCGGGCCGTTTCGACGCCCTGCTGCAGCCGGCCACGGATGGACGCGACGCATGAGCGCGATGGACTCCGATGCCCCGGATGCCGGCGACGCCGACCGCGTGCGCGAATTCACCGAGTTCCGCAAGCGCATGAACGACCGCATCCTGGCCGAGCCCAACCAGGTGGTGCGGCGCTTCTTCGCGCTCGACACCCAGACCTACCAGGCCGGGGCGCTGGACGTGAAGACCAAGGAACTGCTGGGCCTGGTCGCGTCCCTGGTGCTGCGCTGCGACGACTGCATCGCCTACCACGTGGCCCAGTGCCGCGAGGCGGGCGTGCGCCGCGATGAATTCTTCGAGACGTTCTCGGTCGGGCTGGTGGTGGGCGGCAGCATCGTGATCCCGCACCTGCGGCGCGCGGTCGATTTCCTCGACCGGCTCGAGCAGGGCGAGGGCGACGCGCCCGTGCCGCACGACCACGCCGGCGGCTGACGCGGGCGCGCGCCGGCGGAGCCCGGCTGGGGTGCCGGCCCGGTTTCGGGCATAATTTCAGTTTGAACTATTTCCACGCCGCGCCACTCGCGCGGCGTCTTTCCGCAGGGAACTCCCCTACATGACGCAGACAATCACGGTCATCCGCGGCGACGGCATCGGCCCGGAGATCATGGACGCCACCCTGTACGTGCTCGACGCGATGGGCGTGGGCCTCGCCTACGAAGAGGCCGATGCCGGCCTGGTGGCGCTGGAGAAGCACGGCGAGCTGCTGCCGCAGGCGACGATGGATTCGATCCGCCGCACCCGCATCGCGCTCAAGAGCCCGCTCACCACGCCGGTGGGCGAAGGCTTTTCCTCGATCAACGTCGAGCTGCGCAAGCGTTTCGACCTGTACGCGAACGTGCGCCCGGCCAAGTCGTTCCCCAACACGAAATCGCGCTTCCCCAGCGGGGTCGACCTGATCACGGTGCGCGAGAACACCGAGGGCGCCTACATCGGCGAAGGCCAGACGATCACCGAGGACGGCGAGACCGCGACCCTGCTGCAGAAGGTCACCCGCAAGGGCTCCGAGCGCATCGTGCGTTACGCGTTCGACCTGGCCCGCAGCACCGGCCGCAAGAAAGTCACCGTGGTGCACAAGGCCAACATCCTCAAGACCACGTCGGGCCTGTTCCTGAAGGTGGCGCGCGAGGTGGCCGCGCAGTACCCCGAGATCGAATGCAACGAGATGATCGTCGACAACACCTGCATGCAGCTGGTGATGCGCCCGGAGCAGTTCGACATCATCGTCACCACCAACCTGTTCGGCGACATCATTTCCGACCTGTGCGCGGGACTGGTCGGCGGCCTGGGCCTGGCGCCCGGCGCGAATATCGGCAAGGACGCGGCGATCTTCGAGGCCGTGCACGGCACCGCGCCGGACATCGCCGGCCAGGGCAAGGCCAATCCCTGCGCGCTGCTGCTGGGCGCGGCGCAGCTGCTCGACCACATCGGCAAGCCGGACGATGCCACGCGCCTGCGCAAGGCGATCGTGGCCACGCTCGAGGCGCAGGACAACCTGACCCCCGATCTCGGTGGCACCGGCACCACGATGTCGTTCGCCAAGGCGATCGCCGGCAGGACCTGACCGGCGGTTCCGGATCGGACACGGACGGGGCGCTTCGGCGCCCCGTCCGCGTTGCGGTCGGGCGTCACGCGAACGCGGCGCGAGCCGGGCCCGCTGCGGCGGTGCGGTCGCGGGACCGATGAAGCGCCGGGCCGTCGCGCCGGCCACGGTCGTGGTGCCGGCGGGGCCGGGGCGCTGTCCGCCGCGCTGGCGCCTGCCGGGAGCGCCTCCCGCGTGGTGCGCATCCCCGCTTCATGCCCGTCCGGACTGGCCTCATGCCGGCTGCGGGCATGACGTCTTTCGCGCGGCGTCGCACAATCAGCCCCTCTTTTCCGCTGGGTTCCCGATGGACGACCGTTCCGGCGCGCTGGCGCTGACGCCGCTGCTGCTGTTCCTCGCGCTGTTCTTCGGCGCGGGCCTGTACTTCACCGGTCAGGGCGAGGCCATGGGCTTTTACCAGCTGCGCGCGCCGGTCGCGATCCTGCCGGCCCTGGCGCTGGCGGCGTTCATCGCCTGGCGGCGCCGGCTCGGGGCGGTCGAGACGCTGCTGCGCGGCATGGGCGATCCGGGCATCGTGCTGATGTGCCTGATCTTCCTGCTCGCGGGGGCGTTCGCGCAGGTCTCGCGCGCGATCGGCGCGGTCGACGCCGTGGTCGCCCTGGGCGTGAACACGCTGCCGCCGGCGCTGCTGCTGCCCGGCCTGTTCGCGGTCGCGGGCGCGGTGTCGCTCGCCATCGGCACCTCGATGGGCACGATCGCGGCCGTGGTGCCGATCGCCGTGGGCGTGGCCGACGCCGCCGGGCTCGACCGCGTGCTGGTGGTGGGCGCGGTGGTGGGCGGCGCGATGTTCGGCGACAACCTGTCGGTGATCTCGGACACCACCATCGCCGCCACGCGCACCCAGGGCGCGCGCATGCGCGACAAATTCCGCGAGAACTTCCGCATCGCACTGCCGGCCGCGCTGGCGACGATGGTGCTACTCGGTCTGGCAGGCGAGCCCGCGCCGGTGGAGCCGGTCCGCTCGACCACGCCGTGGCTCACGGTGCCGTACCTGCTGGTGCTGGCCCTGGCGCTGGCGGGCCTGGACGTGCTGCTGGTGCTGTCGATCGGCATCGTGACGGCGGCCGCGTTCGGCTTCGGCCTGGCGCCTGGTTACGGTGCCGCCGGGCTGGCCGCCGACATCTGGACCGGGTTCGAGGGCATGACCGAGATCCTGCTGCTGTCGCTGCTGGTCGGGGGGCTCGGCGCGCTGATGAAGGCGGCCGGCGGCCTCGACTGGCTGTCGGGCGCGATCGCGCGGTTCGCGCGCGGACACCGCGGCCGCCGCACCGGGGAATTCAGCATCGCCGCGCTGGCGGGCACCGCCGACGTGTTCACCGCCAACAACACCGTCGCGATCCTGGTCGGCGGCAGCGTGGCGCGCGACATCGCCCGGCGCCACGGCATCAGCCCGCGGCGCGCGGCGAGCGTGCTCGACATCTTCGCCTGCGTGCCGCAGGGGCTGCTGCCCTACGGCGCACAACTGCTGCTGGCCGCGTCGCTGGCGGGCGTGTCGTCGTTCGCGCTGGCCGGTCGGGTCTGGTACTGCTGGTTGCTGGCGCTGGTCGCGATCGCCTTCATCGCCTGGCCGCGCAGGGCGCTGGCTGCGGAAGGGCAGGCCTGAAACAGGGAAGGGCGCCATTGGCGCCCTTCCCATCACCCCTGCCGCAAAGTCGCCTCAGTCGCGCGACTGCAGCTTCGCCAGCAGGCGCAGAAACTCGATGTACAGCCACACCAGGGTCACCAGGAGGCCGAACGCGCCGTACCACTCCATGTACTTCGGCGCGCCGTGCTCGACGCCGCTCTCGATGAAATCGAAGTCCAGGACCAGGTTCAGGGCCGCGATCACGATCACGAACAGGCTGAAGCCGATGCCGACCAGGCCGCTTTCGTGGATCAGCGGGATCTGGATGCCGAACATGCCCAGCACGATCGTGGCCAGGTAGACCAGGGCGATGCCGCCGGTGGCCGCCACCACGCCCAGCTTGAAGTTCTCGGTGGCCTTGACCAGGCCGGTGCGGTAGGCGAACAGCAGCGCGAACAGGGTGCCGAAGGTCAGCATCACCGCCTGCATCACGATGCCTTCGTACAGGTGGTTGTACAGCGCCGAGATCGCACCGAGGAAGAAGCCCTCCACCAGCGCATACAGCGGCGCGGTGACCGGCGACCATTCCTTCTTGAACGCGGTGACGATGGCCAGCACCAGCCCGCCGATCGCGCCGCCCCACACGTACACCGAGAAGCCCGGCGCGGGCGTGCCGTCCGGACCGAGCGCCTGGGTCCAGGCGAACGCGGCGGTCATGACGGTCAGCAACAGCAGGAAGCCGGTCTTGTTGACCGTCCCGTTGAGCGTCATCGCCTCGCCGTCGCGCGAGACGACGGCGCCGCTGCCGAGGTCGAGGAAGGTGGATTCTTTGAGAACCGGATTGCCGCTGCGCATGGGTGCCTGCACCTGGACGATGGAGCCGGACTTCAGGATACACCGCCGTGAACGCCCGCGGCGCCGGGGACGGGGCGCTGCGGCGCGTTGACACCGCTCGACCCCCTCCGGACAATGGCCCACCCCGCTGGACCACAGGGCCGGCGCGGGTTCGGATCGAACGACCGCTCGTCACCGGCCGGGGTATAGCGCAGTCTGGTAGCGCGCCTGCTTTGGGAGCAGGATGTCGGGGGTTCGAATCCCTCTACCCCGACCATCGTGTCCCGTCCGGGACGGCTATCATGCGCGCAGGCGCCCGTAGCTCAACCGGATAGAGCACCGGCCTTCTAAGCCGGTGGTTGCAGGTTCGAGTCCTGCCGGGCGCGCCAGGCGTTTCGCATGCAGCAGCGTGCGGGGGCAGGCGCGGAGGCGGGACTCGGGTATCCTGTGTAGTTCCTGTGGTGGCTGTAGCTCAGTTGGTTAGAGTCCTGGATTGTGATTCCAGATGTCGGGGGTTCGAGTCCCCTCAGCCACCCCATTTCACCCCTCCGGCGGTTGCCTTCGGGTGCTTGCCGGAGCGCACATGTTTGTTACAATGTGCACCCGTTTTGCGGGCCGTTAGCTCAGTTGGTAGAGCAGTTGACTCTTAATCAATAGGTCCAAGGTTCGAATCCTTGACGGCCCACCAGTTCGACGAGACGCCCGGCTTCGGCCGGGCGTTTTCGTTATGCGGATGCGCCGCGGGATTCGAACCTGCGGTTCGCCTGCTGCGCAGGCCCGGCCACGCGCACGGCGCGTGGCGTTCCCCGGGTCGCGAACCTGCGGTTCGCCAGCGCCCCGGCTCACCCTTGACGGCCCACCAGTTCGACGAGACGTCCGGCTTCGGCCGGGCGTTTTCGTTGGTGCGGCCCGCGGCGCGGCCGCCGGCGCATCGCGGCGTTAAGATTGCGGCGCGCGAAAGTGGCGGAATTGGTAGACGCCCTGGATTTAGGTTCCAGTGCCGCAAGGCGTGGGGGTTCGAGTCCCCCCTTTCGCACCAGCCCAGCCCGCGCAAAGGGGTCAGCGGCGCGACCAGCTCGCGAGCGCTGGCGAGCGCAGGACCTTCGGGAGCTGCAGAACCGGGCGGACCGCCAGCCCTCGCGCTGGCCGGGGCGCCAGTCCGCCTCGTGCCGGCGCAGCTTCAGCGACTGTCATGGGAAGACCCAGCCTGGGTCGGGATGCCGCCTCCACCGCCCGCTCGACCCGGGATGGCGGCGTCCAAGGGGCCGCCGCGGGCCGCATCGGCCGCTCGCGCTGGCACCGCGCCCGTGATTCGGCCAAAATATCCCGTTCTGCCGGCCACGCCCGGCCTGCGTCGCAGGCCATGGGACGCGTCCGGCCCACCATCCGGAACCACAAGTCGCGGCCCGCGCCGCGCGGCAGGAGTCGAAGTCAAATGCAAGTGTCGGTCGAATCCCTTGGCAGCCTCGAGCGCCGCCTGACGTTCCGCCTGCCCTCGGAGCGGCTCGAAACCCAGGTCGGCGGCCGCCTGCGCGAGATCGCGCGCACCGCCCGCATCAAGGGGTTCCGTCCCGGCAAGGTGCCGGCGAAGGTGATCGAGCAGCGCTATGGCCAGCAGGTCCGCGCGGAGG
This sequence comes from Luteimonas rhizosphaericola, assembly GCF_029888045.1. Lineage (GTDB taxonomy): Bacteria > Pseudomonadota > Gammaproteobacteria > Xanthomonadales > Xanthomonadaceae > Luteimonas > Luteimonas rhizosphaericola. Next base: position 48,294 of record NZ_JARXRN010000015.1, read on the forward strand.
TCCTCGACGGCCTGTTGCGCGAGGGCTTCGACGAGGCCGTGCGCAGCAACGAGCTGCGCCTGGCGGGGCAGCCGCGGATCGAGCCCAGCGAGGAGAAGGACGAGGGCGAACTGGCCTACGTGGCCACCTTCGAAGTGGTGCCTGACTTCGGCGAGATCGACGTCTCCAGCCTCAGCGTGGTGCGCCACACCTCCGAGGTCACCGAGGAAGACATCGACCGGATGATCGAGAACCTGCGCCAGCAGCGCCGCAGCTGGAGCGCGGTCACGCGCCCGGCGCAGGCCGGCGACGCGGTCGACGTGGAGACCTGGTCGCAGGTCGGCGACCAGCGCCTGCCCGCCGAGGGCGTGGAGCGCGGCGCGACCGTGCTCGGGTCGGGCGGCATGTTCAAGGACGTCGAGGATGCCCTGGTCGGGATCGAAGCCGGGGGCGAGAAGACCGTCGAGGTGACGTTCCCGGCCGACTGGCGGGTACCGGCCCTGGCCGGCAAGACCGCGACCGTGCACGTCAAGGCCGAGCGCGTGTCCGAGCAGCAGCTGCCGGAGGTCGATGCGACCTTCATCCGCAGCTTCGGCGTCAAGAGCGGCGAGATGGACCAGTTCCGCGCCGACATCCGGACCAACCTCGAGCGCGAGCTCAAGGGGGCGCTGATGAACCGCCTGCGCCGCGAGGTCGGCGAGCAGCTGGTGGCGGCCTATGCCCACGTCGAGCTGCCGCCGAAGCTGGTGGAGGCCGAGGCCCGCGGGATGCTGTCGCAGCAGGTCGAGCAGGCCCGCCGCGCCGGGCGCAACCCGGGCGAGGTGCCGGCCGACGCGCACCTGAACTTCATGGACGCCGCGCGCAAGCGCGTGCTGGTCGGCCTGCTGGTGGGCGAGGTCGCGCGCCGCAATGAGCTGCGCCTGGACCCCAAGCGCCTGAACGAGCACCTGCGCCTGATCGCCTCGACCTACGAGGAGCCGCAGCAGGTCATTGACTTGTACCGCAACGACCCCCAGCTGATGTCGGGACTGCAGAACCGGGTGATGGAGGAGCAGGTGATCGACTGGATCGCCGAACGCGCCCAGCATACCGGGCAGCAGCTGAGCTTCCAGGAAGCCATCTCCCCGTAGGCCGGGTCCCGGTCCGCCGGGAACCGCCCGCCCGGTCCAGGCGTCCAACCCGCGTCACGAGAGCAGGAACCAAGACCCCATGAGCAGCTACGACACCAAGGCCCTCAACCTCGTTCCGATGGTGGTCGAACAGACCAGCCGCGGCGAGCGCGCCTACGACATCTATTCGCGGCTGCTGAAGGAGCGCGTGATCTTCCTGGTCGGCGGCATCGACGACTACATGGCCAACGTGATCGTCGCCCAGCTGCTGTTCCTCGAGGCGGAGAACCCCGAGAAGGACATCAACCTGTACATCAACTCGCCCGGCGGCATCGTCACCGCGGGGATGGCGATCTACGACACCATGCAGTTCATCAAGCCCGACGTGAGCACGATCTGCGTCGGCCAGGCGGCCAGCATGGGCGCGCTGCTGCTGGCGTCCGGCGCGGCCGGCAAGCGCTACGCGCTGCCGAACTCGCGGGTGATGATCCACCAGCCGCTGGGCGGCTTCCAGGGCCAGGCGACCGACATCGACATCCACGCCCGTGAGATCCTGTCGATGAAGCAGCGCCTGAACGAGATCTTGGCCCGCCACACCGGCCAGTCGATCGAGACCATCGCCAGCGACACCGAACGCGACAACTTCAAGAGCGCGGAGGCCGCCCGTGAGTACGGGCTGGTCGACCAGGTCCTGGAGCGGCGTCCGGAAGAGTCGATCCAGCCGGCCTAAGCAATTGATTGAAAACGAAAATGGTGTTCCGGTGGGGCAGGGCTTGCGCCGCCGGGCGCTGTGCTATTCTCGATCCGTAACCGCAGCAGCAAGACAGATCCAGGCATGAGCGAAGACCGTCAGGGCCGTACCGGCGACAGCAACAAGATCCTCTACTGCTCGTTCTGCGGGAAGAGCCAGCACGAGGTTCGGAAGCTGATCGCGGGCCCGAGCGTGTACATCTGCGACGAGTGCGTCGAGCTGTGCAACGACATCATCCGCGAGGAGCTCGAGGAGAAGGCCCAGTCGGCGCGCAGCTCGCTGCCCAAGCCCAAGGAAATCCTCGAGGTGCTCGATCAGTACGTGATCGGGCAGACGCGCGCCAAGCGCACGCTGGCGGTCGCCGTCTACAACCACTACAAGCGCATCGAGAGCCGCAGCAAGAACGACGACGTCGAACTGGCGAAGTCGAACATCCTGCTGGTGGGCCCCACCGGGTCGGGCAAGACGCTGCTGGCCGAGACCCTGGCGCGCCTGCTCAACGTGCCGTTCACAATCGCCGACGCCACCACGCTGACCGAGGCCGGCTACGTGGGCGAGGACGTCGAGAACATCATCCAGAAGCTGCTGCAGAAGTGCGACTACGACGTCGAGAAGGCGCAGCAGGGCATCGTCTACATCGACGAGATCGACAAGATCTCGCGCAAGTCCGAGAACCCGTCGATCACCCGCGACGTGTCCGGCGAGGGCGTGCAGCAGGCGCTGCTGAAGCTGATCGAGGGCACCACCGCCAGCGTGCCGCCGCAGGGCGGGCGCAAGCATCCGCAGCAGGAATTCCTGCAGGTCGAGACCCGCAACATCCTGTTCATCGTCGGCGGTGCGTTCGCCGGCCTGGACAAGATCATCCAGCAGCGCAGCACCGATGCCAGCGGCATCGGCTTCGGCGCCAAGCTCAAGAGCTCCGAACGCAAGACCGAGACCGGCAAGGTGCTGGCCCAGGTCGAGCCGGAGGACCTGATCAAGTTCGGCCTGATCCCCGAGTTCGTCGGCCGCCTGCCGGTGGTCGCCACGCTCGAGGAACTGGACGAGGCGGCGCTGATCAAGATCCTCACCGAGCCCAAGAACGCGATCAGCAAGCAGTTCCGCAAGCTGTTCGAGATGGAAGGCGTGGAGCTCGAGTTCCGCCCCGACGCGCTCAGCGCGATCGCCAAGAAGGCGATCAAGCGCAAGACCGGCGCGCGCGGCCTGCGCACGATCGTCGAGTCGGTGCTGCTCGACACGATGTACGAACTGCCCTCGCTCGAGAACGTGAGCAAGGTGGTGGTGGACGAGTCGGTGATTGAACACAAGTCCGATCCCTACCTGATCTACCAGACCCCGGCGCCCGCGCCCAAGGTCGCGTCCGCCGAGTGATCCCGCGGCGCCCGCCCGGGCGCCCGCAGCAGCCCCCGGCTGAACCCTTTCCGCCGCCGCCTGGCGCCGGAAAGCTGCGTTCGTGGTCCGGCGCTTGCATCGTCCGCTGCCGGGCCCCATAACGGACCCAATCCGGCCCGCGCCTGGCGTGCGGCGCCCACCTGCTGCCCTGGACCCCTGCCATGACCCGACCCCGTAGCGAATCGCTCGAACTGCCCGTCCTGCCGCTGCGCGACGTGGTGGTATTTCCGCACATGGTGATCCCGCTGTTCGTCGGCCGGGACAAGTCGATCCGCGCGCTCGACATCGCCATGGAGGCCGACAAGCGCATCCTGCTGGTCGCGCAGAAGTCCGCCGAGACCGACGATCCCGAGGCCGAGGACCTGTACGCCATCGGCACCCTGGCGCAGGTGCTGCAGCTGCTGAAGCTGCCCGACGGCACGATCAAGGTCCTGGTGGAAGGCGTGTCGCGCGTGACCGTCTCGCAGGTGCGCGAGGTCGACGGTACCCTCGCCGGCGTCGGCCACGTGGTCGACCCGGTCGAGAGCCGCGAGCCGCGCGAGACCGAGGCGATCGCGCGTTCGCTGGTGTCGCTGTTCGAGCAGTACGTCAAGACCAATCGCAAGCTGCCGCCCGAGCTGATGCAGACGCTGTCGGGCATCGACGAACCGGGCCGGCTGGCCGACATCGTCTCCGCGCACCTGGGCGTGCGCCTGGCCGAGAAGCAGCGCCTGCTCGAGACCGTGGACACCGCCGAACGCCTGGAGCTGCTGGTCGGCCTGGTCGACGGCGAGATCGACGTGCAGCAGATGGAGAAGCGCATCCGCGGCCGCGTGAAGTCGCAGATGGAGAAGTCGCAGCGCGAGTACTACCTCAACGAACAGATGAAGGCGATCCAGAAGGAGCTGGGCGAGATCGACGACGCGCCCAACGACGTCGAGGAACTCGCGCGCAGGATCGCGGAGGCCGGCATGCCCAAGGCGGTCGAGACCAAGGCGAAGAACGAGTTCAACAAACTCAAGCAGATGTCGCCGATGTCGGCCGAGGCCGCGGTGGTGCGCAACTACCTCGACTGGCTGCTGGGCGTGCCGTGGAAGAAGCGCAGCAAGGTGCGCAAGGACCTCAAGGCCGCGCAGGACACGCTCGACGCCGACCACTACGGCCTGGAGAAGGTCAAGGACCGCATCCTGGAATACCTCGCGGTGCAGTCGCGCGTGCGCCAGATGAAGGGCCCGATCCTGTGCCTGGTCGGACCGCCCGGCGTGGGCAAGACCTCGCTTGGCCAGTCGATCGCCAAGGCCACCAACCGCAAGTTCGTGCGCATGAGCCTGGGCGGCGTGCGCGACGAGGCCGAGATCCGCGGCCACCGCCGTACCTACGTCGGTTCGATGCCTGGCCGCATCGTGCAGAACCTCAACAAGACCGGGACGAAGAATCCGCTGTTCGTGCTGGACGAGATCGACAAGATGTCGATGGACTTCCGCGGCGATCCGTCCTCGGCGCTGCTCGAGGTACTGGATCCCGAGCAGAACAACGCCTTCAACGACCACTACCTCGAGGTCGACCTCGACCTGTCCGAGGTGATGTTCGTCGCCACGTCCAATTCGCTCAACATCCCCGGCCCGCTGCTCGACCGCATGGAGGTGATCCGCATCCCCGGCTACACCGAGGAGGAGAAGATCAGCATCGCCACGCGTTACCTCGTCCCCAAGCAGGTCAAGGCCAACGGCCTGCGCGAAGGCGAACTGGCGATCGCGGCCGGGGCGATCCAGGACATCGTGCGCTACTACACGCGCGAATCCGGGGTGCGCAACCTGGAGCGCGAGATCGCGAAGATCTGCCGCAAGGTGGTCAAGCAGATCGCGCTTGCGGGACCGCTCAAGGGCAAGGCCAAGCCGAAGACGATCAAGGTCGATTCCGACAACCTGGATGCGTACCTCGGCGTGCGCCGGTTCGACTTCGGTCGCGCGGAGCAGGACAACGAGATCGGCATGGTCACCGGGCTGGCGTGGACGGAAGTCGGCGGCGACCTGCTGCAGATCGAGTCCACCCTGGTGCCGGGCAAGGGCAACCTGATCCTGACTGGCCAGCTCGGCGACGTGATGAAGGAATCCGCATCGGCGGCGCTGTCGGTGGTGCGCGCGCGCACCGAGCGCCTCGGCATCGACGTGGACTTCCTGCAGAAGCAGGACGTGCACGTGCACGTGCCCGATGGCGCGACGCCGAAGGACGGCCCCAGCGCGGGCATCGCGATGACCACCGCCCTGGTGTCGACGCTGACCAAGGTGCCGGTACGGGCCGACGTGGCGATGACCGGCGAGATCACCCTGCGCGGAAAGGTGACCGCGATCGGCGGGCTGAAGGAGAAGCTGCTTGCCGCGCTGCGCGGCGGCATCACCACGGTCATCATTCCCGAAGAGAACCGCAAGGACCTGGCGGACATTCCGGCCAACGTCACCGACCACATCGAGATCGTCCCGGTGAAGTGGATCGACGAGGTGCTCGATCTCGCGCTCGAGCGTCCGCTGACGGGAAACGGGACGCGGCCCGCCGCGGCGCCACGGGCGACGCGCGGCGCCGTGGTGCGCCGTCGCAAGGACAAGGCGCCGTCGGGAACCGACGTCAAGCACTGAGCCCGTTTCACGCAGATCTCACGAAACGCAATCCTCCCGCGCCGGCGGCGGCCGGCCGCGGGGCGATTCCGCGTTTCGAGGTCGTATTCGGAAGCCGCTGCGCGTAAAATGCGGCGGATTCGTGCATTCATCCTCAGGCCGGACGACGTCGCGGGATTCCCCGTGGACGATTCCGGTCTCCCAGCAAGGCGGGCCGCGCGCCCGCACACGGAGTGTCCAAATGCCAGTGAACAAGAGTGAATTGATCGACCAGGTCGCCGACAAGGCGGGACTGTCCAAGGCCGACGCGGGCCGCGCGCTCGACGCGATGATCGATGCGGTCACCGCGGCCCTCAAGCGCGGCGATGCCGTCAACCTGGTCGGCTTCGGTTCCTTCTCGGTCAAGGCGCGCGCGGCGCGGACCGGCCTGAACCCGCGGACCAAGGAACCGCTGCAGATCCCGGCCTCCAACAATCCGGTGTTCAAGGCTGGCAAGGCGCTGAAGGATGCTGTAAACTGATCGGCTCCTGAGTTCCCTCGCGGGTGCTTAGCTCAGCGGTAGAGCGTCTCCTTTACACGGAGAGGGTCGGGGGTTCGAAACCCTCAGCACCCACCATCGGGGGGACGCTGGAACCGCACACAGGTTTCAAGGCGCGGAGCGGTAGTTCAGCTGGTTAGAATGCTGGCCTGTCACGCCGGAGGTCGCGGGTTCGAGTCCCGTCCGCTCCGCCATTGGATAAAAGCAAAAAGCCCCGCAGAAATGCGGGGCTTTTTTTTGTCCGGCGTCGACCCGGTTTGCCGTCCGTCGCGGCTTTCGACGGCCCCTCCGGCAGCGCCGTCCGGACCATTCGCCGCGGCCGCTCCCCGGCTCTGGCCTGGCGCTCCGCCGCGCCTGCCTGCCGCCATGCGGTTAAACTGTGCGGCTACGTCCCACAGCCGCCTCGCCCATGCTGCAGACCCTGCGAGAAAAGATGTCCGGCTGGATCGCGATCGTCATCGTCGCGCTCCTCGCCATCCCGTTCGCCTTCTTCGGCATGGAGCAGTACCTGTTCCAGAGCGGCTCCAACTACGCGGCCAAGGTCGAGGTGCAGCCATCGTGGTGGCGTTCGGCGCCGGACTGGTGGCTGGTGCGCAAGTTCGCCTGGGAGTCGGTGGAAGTCACGCCGGAGGAGTTCCGCGAGGCGTTCGAGAACGAGCGCCAGCGGCGGCGGCAGGTGGAGGGCGAGCGGTTCGATGCACGCGCGTTCGAGTCGCCCGAGGCCAAGCGCGAGGTGCTCGAGGCGCTGATCGACCGCCGGGTCATGCAGCTGGCCGCGCAGCGCGACGGCATGGTGGTCGGCGATACCCGCGTGCGCGAGGCGATCAACGGCATCCCTGCGTTCCAGGTCGACGGCGAGTTCGACCAGCAGCGCTACCTGCTGACGCTGCAGTCGCAGGGCTACACGCCGCAGGGGTTCCAGGAAATGGTGCGCGACGACCTGCAGGCCTCGCTGCTCGCCGGCCAGGTGGCGCGTTCGGCGTTCACCACCCCCGGCGAAACCGAGCGCATGATGCGGCTGCTCGGCGAGCGCCGCGACGTGTCGTTCGTGGTGCTGCCGGCGCCGGCGCCCGACACGGGTGCGGTCAGCGCGCAGGACATCCAGGCCTGGTACGAGGCGCACCGCGCCGAGTATCGCGCGCCCGAGCGGGTGACGCTGGAGTACGTGGAGATCGACGCCGGCGCGCTGCCCGCCGTCGCGGCCCCCGACGAAGCGGCACTGCGCCAGCGCTACGAGCAGGAGAGGGCCCGCTTCGTGGAGCCCGAGCAGCGGCTGGTCTCGCACATCCTGGTGCCGCTGGCCGAAGATGCCGACGAGGCGGCGCAGGCGCAGGCGCGCGAGAAGGCTGCCGCGCTCGCGGCGCAGGCGCGCCAGGATGGCGCCGACTTCGCGGCGCTCGCGCGCGCCAACCCCGGCGATCCCGGGTCTGCCGAGAATGGCGGCGACCTGGGCTGGATCCGCCAGGACGGCAGCATGGTCAAGCCGTTCGAGGACGCGGTGTTCGCCGCGCAGGCGGGCACCGTCTCCGAGCCCGTGCGCAGCCCCTTCGGTTGGCACGTGATCCAGGTGCGCGAGGTGCGCAGCGGACAGCAGGTGCCGTTCGAGCAGGTGCGCGAGACCCTGGCGACCGAAGCGGCGCAGGCCGAACGCGAACGCGCGTTCAACGACCTGGTGGGCGCGTTCGTCGACCAGGTCTACCGCAACCCGACCGAACTCGCGGCCGCCGCCGCGCAGGCGAAGCTCGAGGTGCGCACCGCCGGGCCGATCGCGCGGGGCGAGGGGGAGGGCGTGGTGGCGCTGCCCGCCGTGCAGCGCGCGGCGTTTTCCGAAAGCCTGATCCAGGACGGCACGGTCAGCGATCCGATCGAGATCGACCAGGACCGCAGCGTCGTGATCCGCGTCACCCGGCACGAGCCGGCGCGCGCGCTCACCGTCGGCGAGGCGCGCGAACAGGTGGTCGCGGCCATCCGCGCCGACCGCGCGCGCAAGGCGGTCGAGGCCGAGGCCGACGCGCTGGTCGAGCAGGTCGCCGCGGGCGAGGCGCTGCAGGCCCTGGCCGATGCGCGTTCGCTCCAGGTGCGCGACGTGCAGGGCGTGCCACGCGGGGCGCCGGTGCCGGACGCGACGGCGACGGAGGCGTATTTCAAGGCGCCGGTTCCGGCCGAAGGCAAGGTCTCGCCCGGCAAGGTGGCGCTGGACGACGGCAGCGTGGTGGTGTTCGCGGTGCAGAAGGTCACGCCGGGCGACGTCGCCGAGGCGGAAGAGGCCGAGCGCGACATGTTCCGCGAGCAGATGGCCGCGCTGACCGGTCGCGAGGATGCCGACACGCTGCTGCGCGCCTTGCGCCGGCAGATGAAGGTCACGGTGCTGGAGTCGAATCTGTAGCGGCCCGGCGGCAGATTCCGCTCCGAAAAAAAGCCCGGCCATGGCCGGGCTTTTTTCTTTGCGCGGGCGATGGCCGAAGCAGGATCCGCGGCGCCAGCGGCGTGTCCGCCGCAGTGCGCGCGGTGCGCGCCTGCGCCGGAGCGGGGCGGGCTACTCGCTCTCGTCGAGCCCGGTCATGCCGAGGATGTTGTAGCCCCCATCGACGTAGGTGACTTCGCCGGTGATGCCCGAGGCCAGGTCCGAGCACAGGAACGCGGCCGCATTGCCCACGTCCTCGATCGTCACCGTGCGGCGGATCGGCGCATTGGCCTCGACGTGGCCGAGGATCTTGCGGAAGCCACCGATCCCGGCGGCTGCCAGGGTCTTGATCGGCCCGGCCGAGATCGCGTTGACGCGGATGCCTTCCGGCCCGAGGTTGAACGCGAGATAGCGCACGCTGGCCTCGAGCGCCGCCTTGGCCACCCCCATCACGTTGTAGCTCTGCAGCGCGCGCTCGGCGCCGAGGTAGCTCAGGGTCAGGATCGCGCCCTGGCGGCCCTGCATCAGAGGACGCGCGCCCCTGGCCAGCGCCGACAGCGAATAGGCCGAGATGTCGTGGGCCATGGCGAAGTTCTCGCGCGTCAGCCCGTCGAGGAACCCGCCGGCGATCGCCTCGCGCGGAGCGTAGGCGATGGCGTGGATCAGGATGTCGAAGCCGTCGGGCCAATGCTGGCCGAGGGCCGCGAACAGGGCGTCGATCTGGGCGTCGTCGGTGACGTCGAGCGGGAACGACGGTCCGCCGCCGAGCTTGGCCGCGACCTCTTCCACCCGCGATTTCAGCTTCTCGTTCTGGTAGCTGAAGGCCAGTTCGGCGCCCTCGCGGTGCATGGCCTCGGCGATGCCGTTGGCGATCGAACGCTGGCTGGCGATGCCGGTGATGAGTGCGCGCTTGCCTTGCAGGAAACCCATGGAGAACTCGCGATGTGGACCGGTCGCTATTCTGCCACGGTGCCCGCGGCAGCCCCCGGGTCGGATCCTGCCGGGTCGATCTGCAGCTCCATGCCCGGCCGCAGGACGCCGCGCGCATCCAGGCCGTTGCGCGCGAGCAACGCGTCCACGCGCACGCCGTAGCGTGCCGCGATGCGCCAGGCGGACTCGCCGCGGGCCACCACGTGGGTGCGCGCGGCCGGTTCGACGTGGGCGGAGGCGTCGGCCATCGCGTCGGACAGATCGTCGACGCCAAGCGCGCGCGCCGGCGCCTGCACGGGCGCGGCGCCCGCCGGCGGATGCGCCGCGAGCAGGGCCTGGGCCTGGACGGACGGCAACAGCACGCGTGCCCGGTCGCCAGCCGAACGCGCCAGGCGGCCATCAGCGAATACCGGGTTGAGCCGGCGCAGCTGGGCGACGTCGGCGCCGTGGCGCCGTGCGATTCCGTCGAGCGAGGCCAACTGCACCGGCACGTCGGCTGCGGCCAGCACCGGCACCGGTCGGTCGAGCGCCTGCAGCCAGGCGTCGCGATCCTCGGACTCCTCAAGCAGGCAGGACAGCGCATGCAGCTTGCGCACGTAGGACAGGCTGATCGCCGGCATCGGCAGGCTCGCGGGATCGGCGTCGGCCGGGCGCTGGCCGGCGCGGCGAAGGGCGCCCAGCAGCCGGTACTCACCGGCGTTGTAGGCCATCACCGCCAGCCGCCAGTCGCCGGCGAACATGCCGTGCAGGGTCTTGAGGTAGCGCACCGCCGCCTCGGTGGACTCCACCGGCGACAGCCGCCCGTCGTAACCGGCGCGCACCGGCACCTTGTGGTTGCGCGCGGTGAGCGAGATGAACTGCCACAGCCCGGCCGGGCCCTGGGACGAGCGGGCGCCGGGGCGGTAGCCGCTCTCGACGAACGGGATCAGGGCGAATTCGGTCGGCAGGTGGGCCTCGCGCAGCCGGTCGACCACGTAGCCGAACAGCGGCAGCACATCGCTGCCGGGGGAGGCGAGCTGCGCGGGTGCGTTGGCGAAATGGTGCCGCCAGCGATCGCTGGCGCCGGGCTCGCAGACCGGATCGGCGAGGCCGTCGCGGAAGCTGCGGTAGATCTCGATCCCGCTGCGCATGCCCGGCGGCGCCGGCGACGCCGCGACGGCGTCGCGCATGGAGTCGCCGGCAGGCGACGGCGCCGGACCGGTCGCCGCCGTGTCCGCGGCGGCGGGCAACCCGGCCGACGCCGGGGCCGTCGGGGCCGCGGCGCGCTGCGGGTCGGCGCCCGCACCGCCTGCTTCGTCGGCGGCCGCCAGCAGTGGCGCATCGGCGCCTGGCGCGGGCGCGGCCGGCTTCTCGCTCGCGCCGGCTGGTCCGGCCAGCGCCCACAGCAGCGCCAGACCGGCCGTGAGTCCCCGCGCCCTCATGCGCGGAAGCCGTCCTTCCAGCGCCGCAATTCGGCGAAGGCCTCGATCCGGTCCCCGGCGGCCCCCGGTGCGCGCGCGGCCACGGCCGCGCGCACGGCAGGCGCGTCGATGCGCAGGAACGGGTTGCAGGCGCGCTCCTCGCCCAGGGTCGAAGGCAGGGTGGGCAGGGCGTGGTCGCGCATCGTGGTGGCCTTTGCATGGCGGCGCCGCAGCGCCGCATTGTCGGGGTCGACCACCCGCGCGAAGGCGGCGTTGGCCAGCGTGTACTCGTGCCCGCAGCAGACCAGGGTCGGGTCGGGCAGGGCGGCCAGCCGGTCGAGGGAGCCCAGCATGTCGCGGGGCGTACCTTCGAACAGCCGACCACAGCCGAGGCTGAACAAGGTGTCGCCCGAGAACAAGAGGCCATGGCCGTGGAATGCGATGTGGCTCACGGTATGCCCCGGCGTGGCCAGCACCTCGAACGCCCAGCGGCCCGCCGTGACCCGGTCCCCGTCACCCACGCGGTGGTCGGCATGGCCGATCCGCGGGTCCGCCGGGGCGTGGACCGGCGTGCCGGGCCAATGCGCCACCAGGGCGGACACGCCGCCGATGTGGTCGGCGTGGTGGTGGGTCAGCAGGATCGCGCGGGGTGGCGGGCGGTCGCCGCAGGCGGCGAGGACGGGGTCGGCGTCGCCGGGATCGACCAGCAGCCAGTCGCCGTCGTCGTCCGCCAGCGACCAGATGTAGTTGTCGGAGAGGGCCGGGATCGGGGTCGGCTGCATCGGGTCCGGGTCCGGTGAACCTATAGAATGGCGACCATGCCCGCTCTTCTCCCGGCCCGTCAAACCGGCCCCGACCCGCACGCCTGGTTCCGGTCCGACCCGGGGCGGGCGGTGCTGGACAGCGAACGGGACACCGTCGCCCATGCATTGACCGACCGGCCCGGCCTGCCCTGGCTGTGGTGCGGTCCGGTCGCCCAGCCGGTCCCGGAGTCCGCCGGGCGCGGCCTGTGCCTGCACCCGGATGCGTCCGGGCAATGGTCCGGTCCGGTCGCCTGCGCGCTGCCGCTGCCCCTGCCCAGCGAAGCCTTCGGTGCGGTGGTGCTGCAGCACGTGGCGCGACCATCCGGGCCATGCGGGGCCGATCTGCTGGACGAGGCGGCGCGCCTGCTGGTGAACGGCGGCCGGCTGTGGCTGTTCGTCCTCAACCCGCTGGCGCCCTACCGCTGGCGCTGGCGCGGCAGCGGCCTCACCGCCCTGGAACCGCTGTCCTGGCGCAAGCGGTTGCGCCAGGCCGGCCTGGCGCCCGAGCCCGTGTCGCAGGGGCTCGGTCCGACCTGGGGGGTGCAGGTGGCATCCCAGGCGCAGCAGGGCGCCGGCCTGCGCGCGGGCTACCTGCTGCGTGCGGAGAAGCGGGCGATCCCGCTGACCCCGGTGCGGCAGCGGCGCGCGCTGCCGATGCCCACCGGCGCCGCCGCCGCATGAGCGAGGTCGGGATTCACACGGACGGGGCGTGCCTCGGCAACCCGGGCCCGGGAGGCTGGGCCGCGCTGCTGCGCTATGGCGACAAGGAGCGCGAGGTGGTCGGCGGCGAACCGCTGACCACCAACAACCGCATGGAGCTGATGGCCGCGATCGCCGCGCTGGAAACGCTCAGCCGGCCCTGCGAGGTGGTGCTCTACACCGACTCGCAGTACGTGCGCCAGGGCATCACCCAGTGGATGCCGAACTGGGTCCGGCGCAACTGGCGCACCGCCGGCGGCGACCCCGTGAAGAACCGCGACCTGTGGGAACGCCTGCACGCGGCCTGCCAGCGCCACGCCATCGACTGGCGCTGGGTGAAGGGCCACTCCGGCGATCCCGACAACGAGCGCGTCGACGTGCTCGCGCGCGACGAGGCGATGCGCCAGCGCGCCGCCGCGGCCGTCTCCGCGCCCGCGATGCGGCACGGCTGACACGACTCCCCGGCGCACCCCGCGCGCCCGACCGACCGATTCCCGGAACCGACCATGCGCCACATCATCCTCGACACCGAAACCACCGGCCTGGAATGGCGCAAGGGCAATCGCGTGGTCGAGATCGGCTGCATCGAACTGGTCGAGCGCCGGCCGACCGGCCGCACGTTCCACCGCTACCTCAACCCCGGACGCGAATTCGAGCCCGGGGCGCAGGAAGTGACCGGCCTGACCCTGGAGTTCCTGGCCGACAAGCCGAGATTCGGCGAGGTGGCGGACGAGTTCCTCGCGTTCGTCGACGGCGCGGAACTGGTGATCCACAACGCCGCGTTCGACATGGGGTTCCTGGAACACGAACTGTCGCTGCTCGGCGAGCGCTATGGTCGCCTGCGCGATCGCGTGACCGTGCTCGATTCGCTGGAACTGGCGCGCCAGCGCTATCCGGGCCAGCGCAATTCGCTTGACGCCCTGTGCCGCCGCCTGGGCGTGGACAACTCCCACCGCCAGCTGCACGGGGCGCTGCTCGACGCCCAGCTGCTGGCCGAGGCCTGGCTGGCGCTGACCGCCGGGCAGGGCGAGATCGGGTTCGCCGCGCCCGAGCGGGGCACGGCCGCCGGCAGGACCGTGGTGCCGGTGGCGCCGTCGGGACCGCGTCCGGTGCTGGTCGTACCCGAAGAGGACCGCGCGCTGCACCTGGCGCGGGTGGAGGCGATCCGCGGCAGGGCCGGGCGCAGCCTGTGGGACCTGGTCGAGTCGGGCGACGGGCCGGCGGTGGCCGCCACCGCCTGAGCGTGGCGCGGTGTGCGCGACCGCAGCGCGTCAGTGGCTGCGGACCAGCACCACGGTGACGTTGTCCGAGCCGCCGCCGTCGAGCGCGGCGGCGACCAGGCCGTCGACGCATTCCTGGGCGCTGCACTCGGTGTGCGCCAGCACCCGCGAAATGCCGCCGTCGTCGACCTCCTCGGTCAGCCCGTCGCTGCACAGCAGCAGTTGCGAGCCCGGGGCCAGTTCGCCCGACAGGGTTTCGACATTGAGCGCCTGCGGCTCGGTCACGCCGAGCGCCTGGGTGACGACGTTGCGGTGCGGGTGGCTGCGGGCCTGGTCGAGGCTGATCGCGCCCTGGGCGATGAGCTCCTGCACGTAGCTGTGGTCGTGCGAGAGCTGGGCGAGCTTGCCGTCGCGCCACAGGTAGGCGCGGCTGTCGCCGACCCAGGCCACCTCGAAGCGGTTGCCGACCACGCGCGCGGCGACGACCGTCGTGCCCATCGGCAAGGCGTCGTTGCGCTGGCGCGAGGCGCGGATGATCTCCTCGTCCGCGATCCGGATCGCCTGCGACAGCGGCGTGCCCTGGCGGATCTCGCGCACGATCGTCTCGCGCGCAAGCGCGCTGGCGACTTCCCCGTATTCGTGGCCGCCCATGCCGTCGGCCACCAGCCACAGCCCCAGCTCGCTGTCGCCGTAATAGGTGTCTTCATTCAGTTCGCGGCGCAGACCGACGTGGGTCAGGTGTCCGAATTCGATCATGCGTAACCCGGCGGCTGCGGGCGGACTCGTGGCTCTTGGGTCAGTGAACGCGGAAACCCGGAGGGGCAGGTCAGGCGGATGCACGTGTCGGGGCGGCGGACGGTGCGGGGGAGGCGCCAAGCTAGCAGGCCGGCGGTGAACGCGCGATGCGCGCGCGGAGGCCGGCGCGCGTTCAGGGCTGCAGGACCAGCGCGTGCCGCGCCGGGCCGGGCAGGAATGGCGACGCGCGGCCGTGGACCCAGTCGTCGTGCCCGGCGCCCCAGAACGGCGAGAGCGGATGGCCGCTCTGGCCGCCAGGCATATGCAGGATACCGTCGGCTTCGCGACCGGGCGCGACCACCATCCGTTGCGAGGCGCCGAAGGACGGCCCCTGCACCCGCGGCATCATCGCGTCGCCCGGCAGGCGGTCGGCCGGCATGCACAGCAGCCGCTTGCCGAAGGGCACGGCGCCCGCGAGCGGATGGCAGATCGCCGCGGTGTTGCGTTCGCCCCAGCTGCGCGCGTGCAGCGGGCCGGCGGCCGAGAGTTCGTCGTGGACCTCGCGCGCGGCGTCGGCGAACAGCGCCGGCCAGCTGTCGAACGCGCGCGGCAACAGGTGTGCCGGCCGCTGTTCCACCAGCGGCCAGGCGACGCCCTCGAACTGGGGCAGGTCGGGCATGACGAAGTCATCGCCAAGGGAAGTGCGCGCGGGCGCGGTGAGCCCGTCGAGTAGGCGCGCATGCACCGCCTGGCGCCAGGCGCGCACGATGCGGTAGCCGGCCGAGTCGACGCTGGCGCGGCCGGTCCAGTCGGCGGTCGCGTCGGCGAGCGCGCGCAACGGTGCCGGCGCTCCCTGTTCGGACGCGAGCGACCGCAGCAGGTCGCGCCAGCGGGCCATCAGCAGGGCGCGGTCGTCGAGCTGGATGGCGAGCAGGTCGGCCTCGGAGAATCGTTGCCGTTCACGGAGGCGATCGCGGATCTGGCGCTGGCGCGCGCCGAGCGCGTAGCCGCCGTCGCCGATGCGCGCCAGCGCCTCGCCGGACACCACGCGGGCGTTCGCGGTCCACAGGCGGTCGGCGGCCGGGGAGCGGACGACGGGCGTGGCGTCGGCCGCATTCGGCCAGGGGGCGCAAGGCGGCGCGGCGTCAGCCGGGGGCGCCCGCTCCAAGGCCGCTCGCGCACGAGCCGCGTCGGGCACGCCTGCCGCGGCGGGCTGCGGAGCGTCCGCATCGGCCGGGAACCGTGTCCGGCAATCGCCATCGCGGGCCGGCAGCGGGCCGAGGAGGCGCCAGGCGGTCCCGCCGCCGGCATCGCCCACCACCAGGTTCTGGGTGGGGATTGCGGCGCGGTCGGCCTGCGCCAGTACGTCGTCGACAGAGCCGGCGTAGGCGAACTGCATCAGGCCCAGGTCGAGCGACCCGGGCAGGTGCGCCGTCCAGCGCAGCGACAGCACCTGGCCGTCCGGCCGGGTGTGCAGCACCGGCCCCCACTGCGTCTCGTGCACCTCGAACGGCACCGGCTCGGCGCCGGCAACGGCGATCGGTTCGGCGTGCACGGTCGCCGGGCTGCAGCCGGGCGCGGCCTCCGCCGCGCAGGGGCGTTCGAGCGCCCAGTCCAGCGTGTCGGCATAGCTGTTGGTATACCCCCAGGCGACGTGGCCATTGCTGCCGGCGACGATCGCCGGCAGGCCTGGCAGGGTGAGCCCCTGCACGTTGACGCGTCCGCCGGGCGCGCGCGCGTCCGGCCAGCGCAGGCGGGCGCGGAACCAGATGTTCGGCGCCCGCAGCCCCAGGTGCATGTCGTCGGCGACGATGGCGCGGCCGTCGGCCGTCAGCGCGCCGGAAACGGCGAAATTGTTGCTGCCCGGGCGCAGATCGCCGGCCGCCGAAGGAGGCAGGGTGGAGGCGAACAGGCCATTGCCCGCTTCGACCTCCATCGCCGCGACGCGAGCCTGCGCGGGCACGCGGGATGCCTGCGATCCGGGCGCCATCCCCTGGGCGCGCCTCCCGCCGTCCCCCTCGGCTGCAGTGTTCGAGACTGCCGGCGCCGGCAGGCGCCGCAGATCGACCTCGTCGGCGCCCGGCAGCATCGCATCGCCGAACGGCTCTCCGGCCAGCGGCGCGTCCCAATCGCTGCCCGGGTGCGCGAGCAGCGCGTACACCGCTTCCGGAAGGTGTGGCCGCAGGGTCCACATCGCCAGCTCGCGCGCGTTGGACGCATCCTGCAGGTCGAAGTACATCGCATAGCCGGCCAGCGCCGTGTCTTCGGGATGCCAGGGCTGGGGTCGCTGGCGCAGCAGCAGGTAGGGCCAGGGCCGCACGCGCAGCGCCGACAGGCCGGCATTGACGCCCTCGGCATAGGCGTCCAGCAGCGGCCGCCGCGCGCCCGCGATCGCGTCCAGCCGTGCCGCGACCCGCGCGCGCATCCGGTGCACGCGGTGGCGGCGGTCGACGTCGAGCGCCACCGGCCCGAACAGCGCCGAGAGTTCGCCCGCGGCGGTTCGCCGCAGCAGGTCCATCTCGAAGTAGCGCTCCTGCGCGTGCACGTAGCCCAGGGCGCGCAGCGCGTCGGGTTCGCTGGCGGCATCGATGGTCACCACCCCGAGCGCATCGCGCCGGACCTGGACCGGTGCCGCCAGCCCCGCGAGCGTCGCCTCGCCGTCCAGCCGCGGCAGGCTGGCGCGCAGCAATCCCCACGCCGCAAGTGCCGCCAGCAGCGCGCACGCGAGCGCCGCGATCGCGGACAGCCGCAGGCGCCTGGACCATTTGCGCACGCACACCCCCATGGACCGGACCGGATCGGAGCCGCAGGCCGCCGCGCGCCGCGTGCGCGGGGAATCGGGCTGCGACTGACACTGATTCCGATTAGAACATCGACGGGCGCTTTCGGGCACGATGACCGTGTCCCCGCACCCGCCGAGCGCCATGAAAGGCCATCCCGAAGTCGTCGACTACCTCAACCTGCTGCTGCGCGGCGAGCTGGCCGCGCGCGACCAGTACTTCCTGCATTCGCGCCGCTACGAGGACCTCGGGCTGCACGCGCTGTACGCGCGCATCCACCACGAGATGGAGGAGGAAACCCAGCATGCGGACGCGCTGCTGCGCCGGATCCTGTTCCTCGAAGGCACGCCGGACATGCGCCCGGACGCGTTCGAACCGGGCGGCACGGTCGAGGAGATGCTGCGCAAGGATCTCGACCTCGAATACAAGGTGCGCGAGAACCTGGCCCAGGGCGTGGCGCTGTGCGAGCGGCATGGCGACTACGTGACCCGCCAGGTGCTGGTGGCGCAGCTGTCGGACACCGAGGAAGACCACACCTACTGGCTGGAGCAGCAGCTGCGGCTGATCACGATGGTGGGGCTGGAGAACTACCTGCAGTCGCGCATGGGCGAGGACGCGCCGCACGGCTGAAGTGCGCGCGCGGGATTGGTGCGAGGCGGCGAGGGCGCCTCACGCCGCGCATTCCGCGGAATCGGCTTGCACGGGACCGGCTTCCACGCGCGAACCTGCCGGAGGTCGGCCGGATCAGCGCGCAGTGCGAGCGACGCGATACACCGCCGTCGAGAGCGCCGACACGCCTTCGGCCTGGAACGAGGGCTCGCTGGCGATGATGTCGCGGCGTTCGAGCAGCGCCACCGTCCATTGCGCCTCGAACCGCGCCCGCACCTCGTCCTCCGCAACCGGGAACGGCGGGCCGGACTTCTCGTGCTGCGGGTATTCCAGGGTCACCAGCAGCCCGCGGCATTGCGCGGGCAGCCGCGCCCACGTCGTCGCGGCGTAGGTCGCGCGCAGCTGCGGCGGCAGGGCGATCAATGCGGCGCGATCGTAGACGCCGGCGCAGTCGGCGAGCAGGGCCGCGGGCACGGCGAACGCGTCGCCGACCAGCAGTTCCCACGGGCCGGAGACGTAATGCGTGCCCGCCGCGCTCGTATGCACCCTCGGCGCCAGGCCGCGTTCGTCGAAGAACTGCGTGACCGCCCGCGTCGAGAGTTCGATGCCGAGCACGCGGTGGCCCTGTTCGGCCAGCCAGACCATGTCCAGCGACTTGCCGCACAGCGGCACGCAGACGCAGCTGCCCGCAGGCAGTGCCAGCGAGCGCCAGTGCGCGGTGAGCAGCGGCAGCGGCGCGTCGCGGTGGAAGCCGATGCGGTTGCTCTCCCAGCGGTCGTGCCAGAAGGACGGCTCCATCATGCCTCCCGCGGGTGCGCCGCCACGGGACGGAGACGCGAGCCTGCCAACCGCGCCGCCGCGCGCCCGGTCATGCGGCAGCCGCGCGCATCACTCGACATGCAGGGCGTCCACCTTCTGCCGCGCCGCCGGGCCGGCGACGCACGATGCGCCCAACCGCGCCGCCGCGCGCCCG
>NZ_JARXRN010000016.1:0-343774 GCF_029888045.1 Luteimonas rhizosphaericola
CTGGTCAGATCTACGGTGCGTTCAAGATGATCCGTCTGCGGCCTAACAATTCATTCAAGCCGACGCCGCTTCGCGGCGCGGCTTAATTCAGGCGTCAGGGGGCAGGAATGAGTGAGTCGCGACTTAGACGACCAAAGCGACTTTGGGTCGCAGCGGTAATGAACATCACTATCGGCCTCTTAGGTGTGTTCTTTCTTGCTTTCGTCTCGTTCTCATCGCGCGTTCCTAACGAGGCAAGGATGGCGGCAGCGCCGGTGCTTATGGCGCTTGTCACAACTTCGTTCCTAGTCGTTTCCTCAGTTCTCGCGCTGCTCGGCAAGCGCGGATGGGATCGCCTTATGCTAGCCGCAGCCTTGGTCCACTACGGTGGCGTATTCGCACAGAACGCATATCTACTCGTTCAAGCGCAAGAGTTGATCGTTCCTACTCAGAAAATTGTTGCAAACGTTGTTCGCAGTGGTATTGAGATTGCAATCAACATGTGGGCGGTACTCAGCGCAAAGACACGTGTATTCTTTCGCGGTGCCACGGCTGCCCCCTAACAATTCATTCAAGCCGAACCCGCTTCGCGGGTCGGCTTAACTCAAGCGTTAGGCCCAACTGAAGGCCCCGGTATGCGAGTACTACTTACGCTTCTACTGATCCTCGTCGCTCCTGCAGCGGCTCAGGCACCGAGTGTTTCGCTGCAGGAAGCAGCGCAGCACGCCGAGAGATATCTAAGGGATTCTGGCGTTGAGAATGCACACCGCTACCTCCAAAGCGCCATATGGCACTTCAACCATGAGTCGCCCGCCAAGAGTTGCTGGTCTGTGATCTGGGACGTAGCCGCTTCGCCTCCAATCACCGACGCCCATCTGCTTGTCTATGTTTGCGCGGACGGCACAATCAGGCATCACGACGATTGGGCCTAACAATTCATTCAAGCCGAACCCGCTTCGCGGGTCGGCTTAATTCAGGCGTTAGGCCGCACAGGACACATTCACGCATGCCCGACCAAGAGACCACACTGCGGCAACGGGCCAAGGCGGTTAAGCCATATCGCTGCAAGAATCTCATTGCCGTTATCGAGAACCCGATGGATGCGAAGAACATTGGAACCATTCTTCGCAACGTCAATGCGCTTGGCATCGACAAGACATACATCGTTGACGCTAAGAGATCTTTGCCCGATGACTGGCAGGAGCTCCGAGAGAGACGGTCAGTAGCCAAGAGCTCCGTTTCTGCCAGCAAGTGGAGCTTCGTCAAGCGTTTCGACAGCACTGAAGACTGCCTCAGCCACCTAGAGAAGAACCGCTACGTTTCCATCGTTACTTCCCCTCACATCAAAGGGAAGGACAACTACATTCTTCATGAGGCGGACTACACCCATCCTCGACTTGCCGTGTGGTTCGGCAATGAGTCGCGAGGTATCAGTAATCTGGCTGTCGAGCGTAGCGAGTTCTGTGTTTCAATCCCCATGTTCGGCATAGTCGAGAGCCTGAACCTCGGGACTACCACGGGCATTGTTCTGTACGAGATCACCAAGCAGCGCCGGGCCTACCAAGAGAAGTACAAGCGCGCCATTCGGAATCCAGGAACCGCAACGCAAGGTGCGGCCTAACAATGCGTTCAAGCCGAACCCGCTTCGTTACCCGGCCCAGGCGGCAGGTAAAGCCTGCCACCTGGTCCACTCCACTACGCGGGTCGGCTTAACTTAGGCGTTAAGCGCTCATGAAGCATCGACTCGCGCTAATCACGATCCTGCTATGGCTTACCGCATCTGGGCCCGCTGATGCTTGCATGGAGCCTGAGGTACCAACCTTCAGACAGAGCCTCGACTCTGCGACAGTCGTCTTTGTGGCGCGGCTGAACTCTGTCGGCCTTGTCAATAAGTCTCAGGCATCAAGGGACATCGCCGGACAGCTTGAGATCATTAGAACGCTCAAAGGTAACCCCAGCTTCCACTATCTACGCCACGAGGCTATATGGTGCGGCGGCCTACGCCTGCTGGTTGGACATTACTACCTGTTCGCTACTGACCAGAGCGGTTCCGTCTTGCGTCTGGTGCGTGGCGATCGATCTATTGTGGACGTATCGGAAGACTACAGCATGCAGTACCCGCCTAAGAAACCTGAGCAACTTTGGCAAACGAAGATCAACGACTATCTCAACGGCAGGCCGCTTCCCAAGAACTTCCAGATTTGGAACATCTCGCATCCGGTTCAAGCGTTTCCACCTCAGCCCGGCGAGGAATGGTAGTAATGGGTTACGCGCGTAACAGTTCATTCAAGCCGATGCTGCTCCGCGGCACGGCTTAACTCAGGCGTTGGGCGTTACGATGGAAGTATTGTTTCGATTACTTGGCGCATTACATCTGATCTACGGTTGGCTCCTCTTCGGCGCTGTAGCAAATGCGCTGAAGGAAGATTCTAGCATTGAGCTATCTCGGGCGCAGTGGGGAATCAAAACCCTACTGCTACTGGCAGAGATTGTGTTGTTGACCATTTGCGGCCTCGCAGCTCTACTGCTTGAGCCAAGTGCTTACATCTATGCATTTCTTTCCATTGTCATCCTCTTCTTGGTCGTGTTCTCTGACACGGTTGCGCTTCGCGGCCTATCTGCGCTTGCAGGCATTTCGACGCCGTTCTATCTTCATGCGCTTATCAGGGGCGTCGCTGCGGTTACTCTGCTTGCTACTGGACGCTACGTCAGTGGCGCCTGACAATTTTTTCAAGCGGATGCGGTAGTTCCTACGCTTCAGTGGACACCCTGACCTGATACTCAGGAGTGTCGCAATGCCCAAGCCTGGCCCCCGAACCATCTCCCGCTACAGCGAGGTCAAGGCCGCCGCCGTACACCTGAGCCTACAGCTGGGCGTGCATGTCAACGACGTTGCCGAGTCGCTTTACATCCCGGGCGTGCCCCGGCGCGCCGTGACGGCGGCTCTGCGGACACGCGCGCCGACGTGCGATACGCTCTTCCACAGGCATCGGGGGTCGGGTTCCTGGCAGGCGGCTTCCGGCGCCGATGGACCGAAGCCGGGCAGCCGGTGTCCACTTTTTCGCAGGAACCGCCTCCCGCTTCGCGGGTCCGATTAACTCAGGTGCTAGGCCGCTCGTGGCAAATCCATCGCAACTCAAAGAGATTGCCCAAGAGCTCCGGCGACTGCAGCAATCTTCTCCGGTTTCCCGCGGCGACGTAGATAGTTGGTCTGCGGCTGCCCGACGATTCACTGACTGGCAGCGCTCAACATTCCCGGATGTGCAGCTGCCTTCGCACGTCATGTTCTACCTGCACGACGCGGACATTCGGGTCAGAGATCCCGAACATCGGACTGAGCAAGACAAGGTTCTGGGTGAGATTATTGTCAGCCTGGAGCGAGGGATCGTCCCCGACTCACCGATGAGGACAATTGCCTTTTATCCACGATGGCTCGGTGCCATAGCTTTGGTGATACTTGTCGTAATCGGTTGGGTCGCGCGGTGACACGGCCTGCCAACTCATTCAAACAGAACCCGCTTCGCGGGTCGGTTTAACTCAGGCGTTAGGCCTCTCATAGCACATGGCTACGTACCATTTGGAATACGAGCTAGTCGCTGCCCTAGATCACCATGATGACTTGGTGGCGCAGTGCGCTGCCGGACGCCTGTCCTTCTGGGACTTCTGCGCGACCTACGACAACTTCTATTGGGCGTACGCCTTGGACGGCCATGAGTCTGACCCGACTGGTCAAGCGGTTCTGCACAAGCTGGCAGCGCGCATCGCTCCACACAAGGAACTGGCCGAGTCCGTCTTGGCGCATGTCTGCTCAGATACCGACGCCGCAAAGGGTAGCTACGGGAAGGCCGGTCGTTTCGGCCCAGAGGACGCTATGGTTCGACTCAAGCTTGTCGCCGCTGGCCTTTCGCGTGGAGAGGTCTAACAATTCATTCAAGACGACCCCGCTCGCGTGTCGGCTCAACTCTGGCCCTAGGCCGCAGCACCATGCCCGTCGTCAACCGGGAGCCGACCTATGCAGATCCAGTACCTCGAGATAGTGACCAATGACGTAGACGCAGTGTGTGCCGCGTACGCCGCCGCGAGCGGCGTGGAGTTTGGCGGTCCTGACGCCGGTCTCGGCAACGCACGTACCGCCGCGTTGGCGGGCGGCGGGCGTGTGGGTGTACGCGCGCCATTGCGTGAGACAGAGGAGCCGGTAGTCCGGCCATATTGGCTAGTAGAAGACCTTGAAGCAGCCGTTGCCGCTGTAGTCGAGGCCGGTGGACAGATTGCCGTTCCGCCCACGGAGATCCCCGGCCACGGGAGCTTCGCCATCTACCTCAGAGGGGGCAATGATCATGGGCTATGGCAGCTGTAGTCCCACATAGGTCAGGGCAGCGACGGTCCAACAGTTCCAATCAAGCGAAACCCGCTTCGCGGGTCGATTTGATCCAAGGGTTATGCCACAGGTGACGCTTTGACCCACAACGTTCTCTTCGTCTGCGGCAAGAACCGCTTGCGCAGCCCGACCGCGGAGCAGGTGTTCGCGGACTGGCCGGGCATCGAGACGGCATCCGCCGGAACCGGCCACGACGCGGACTGTCCGGTGTCGGCCGAGCTCATCGCCTGGGCGGATACGATCCTGGTGATGGAGGCGTCGCACCGGTCCAGGATCGCGGCCAGGTTCCGGCCCCAGCTGCGCGACAAGCGCCTGGCCGTACTCGGCATCCCGGACGAGTTCGAGTACATGGCGCCGGAGCTCATCCGGCTCCTGCAGCAGAAGGTGCGGCCGTACTTGCCGTCCAGCTCGGGTGCGCCCTAGCCTGCGACTCCAGAGTCCGTTTAGGCCGACACCTATAGCGCCAGGTTGCGATCAATGGGGCGGAGAGAATTCCACCTGGATGGTTCCCTCCGCTTCTCCCGCGTCTGGCGCTTGCCAGCGGGTCCCATCGCCGCTACAAGGCGGCTGGACCTGGAGACCGGGGCGCGCGACGGATACGCCACGGCCCTCATGGACGCCGTGTTCGCACACCCGAAGCTGCAGGGCCTGCGTCGCTTCACGTTGGCGACCGGAGACGCGCACGGCCTGTACGCCAGGTACGGGTTCACAACCCCGGAATTTCCGGCCACGTTGATGGAGCGGTACGTTCCGGACCTCTATTCGAAGGATCGCGTCGAGGTGGTACCGTCGAACGCGAAAGAGGAGAGACCATGACCAAGGACCTGCCATCGGCGGACGAGTACGCAGCCGAAACCGCCCGCTTCTCCCCGCTGGCCGTCGTGGACCTGCAGGCGCTCCAGCGCGAGGTCGCCGGCGGCTACCGCAACCAGGTGGTGCTGGACGTCAATGGCGAGTGCATGAGGCAGTCGGTGTTCGAGGGCGAGTACCGCTGGCACCGCCATCCCGGCACGGACGAGCTGTTCCTCGTGGTCTCGGGCGAATTGCATATCGAATTCGAGTCGGCGCCCGAGGTGGTGCTGCGGGAATGGCAGTGCCTGGTGGTGCCGGCGGGCACGGTGCACCGCACGCGCGCCGTGGGCCGCACCGTCAACGTCACGTTCGAGCGGCAGGGCGCCGAGACGGAGTTCGTGGATCCCCCGCCCGGTCGGTGATTCCGGAAAGCGGCTGCTGACCGACCACCGCAACTGGCGACCACCGATGAGGCCTACGACCAATGCGTGATGAACAACCCGCGCCATCGCTCCACGGCTCCTGTCATTGCGGGGCCGTGCGTCTCACGCTCCCGTCTGCGCCTCCGGAGGCCACGAGCTGCAACTGCTCGCTCTGTCGCCGGTCGGGCATCATCTGTGCGTATTACCCGTTGGGCTCGGTGTCGATCGAAGGGCATCCGGAGCACACGGACAGCTATGTCTGGGGCGACCGGACGCTCAGAAACGTGCGCTGCAGGCACTGCGGCATCGTGACGCACTGGGAACCGCTGGATCCGGTGCCGGGCGCGCGACACGGGGTGAACCTGCGGAACTTCGATCCCGGGCTGCTGGCGTCCGTGTCCGTGAGGCGCTTCGACGGGGCGGACACCTGGACGTTCCTCGACTGAGGCTGTTCGCGAGCGGTTCGTTCCGGATCGGTGCGACGGCCACATCTTCGTGCGGCTGACCGCCCTGCCCGGCCCGATGGCCGGCCAGGGCGCGCCTTCGTCCGCTCGATTCGCTCCGTCGGTCGACCAAATCGCGCCATCGCCCTCCCGATCCGGTCCGTCAGCCGGCCAGATCGTTCCGCAGCCCACCCGAATCCGGCCGCCGGCCGACCAATTTGCTCCGGGCTCCGCTTCCGGAGCCTGGCGCGTGGGCCAGATCGGGCGGAATGCGGGCCTCTGAGGGCGGCGGCTGGACAAATCTTGTCCAACGCCCGGCCTTTTCGGCCGGCGGTCGGAGACAAAAGGCCCGCGTGTGGAGCTCGGAACCCGGCGGACGGCGCCAGGCGAGCCGCTTGCGGCGGCAGGACCTAAGCAGGCCATCGGCGACGTCCGACGGGTCGGCGTCGGCCCGGTGCAGCCGGGGCGGTCCCGCCCTCCGCCAACCCCACGCCTGGGAGAGCACCGACCGTTCCTCGAACGGCCAGGCGTTCTAGCGACCACCCCTCGCCATGCCGGCAGTCGCGTCGCTCGATGTGACGACGACGCCTACTTGGCGCCAACGCCTGGCGGACGCAGCATCGCGTCGATTCTCGGCGTACGCTTCCCCTCACCCCTGCCGGCAGGCGTCGTCTCCGGAGTCGACATGCGCGCGAACAAGACCCGGGAAACGGACGCGGATGTGTCCGGCTACCTGACGGCAATCGAACACCCGGACCGACGGGCCGACTGCCAGGCACTGGCTGAGCTGATGTCGCGCGTGACCGGACAGCCCGCCCGCATGTGGGGCCCGGGCATGGTCGGCTTCGGCGTGCATCGTTACCGCTACGAGAGCGGACGGGAAGGCGAGATCTGCGCGGTCGGCTTCGCCTCGCGCAAGAGCGAGCTCGTGCTCTACGGGCTCGACATCGCGAGCGACTCCGGTGCGCTGCCCGGCGAGCTGGGCAAGTTCAAGACCGGAAAGAGCTGCCTGTACATCAAGCGGCTCGCCGACGTGGACCTGGTGGTCCTGTCCGACATGATCGAGGCCGCTGCAACAAAACGCTTGTCGACGGATGCCTGACGGCGCCCTCCGCACGCGCCCAGCCAGACCCATCGTCAACCATCCCCACGAGGACACCCCGTGACTGCGAAGATCCTGATGCTTGTGAGTGCCGGGATCTCGCTGCTGCTGGGCATACTCCATCTCGTCTACACCTTTTCGTCCTCGCACCTGCTGCCGCGCGATCCGGCGCTGCGCGCGGCGATGGAGGCCGCACCGCTCGCCATCACCCGGGAGACGTCCGTACTGCGCGCGTGGATCGGATTCAATGCCAGTCACGGCATCGCGCTGCTGCTGTTCGGGTTGGTGTTCGGTGTTCTGGCGGTGTCGCACAGCCGGGTGCTGTTCGGCTCGAACGGGCTGCTGGCGATCGGGTTCGCGACGCTGCTCGGCTTCGCCGTGTTGGCCAGACTCTACTGGTTCAGCGTGCCGCTGGCGGCGGTGACGGTCGCGCTGCTGGCGTACGTCGCCAGCGTGGTGGCCGCGCGGGTGTAGTGGTGCTGAGCTGGAACGCCGCGCGGACATCAGTGGTCGCCCACGGGCGCATCGCTGCTCGGCGGGCAGTGCGTACGCGTCAACGCCCCTGCACGCGCATCCGCCGCCGGATGCGGCTCAGCGACACGGGCGTGACCCGGATGTAGCTCGCGATCTCGTGCTGCCTGAGCTGCGCGGCGATCCCGGGCATTTCCTGCAGGAACCGGGCATAGCGGGCCTCGGGCGCGAGCATCAGCAATTCCATCTCGCGCTGCTCCTTGCGCTGGCCGTACACGCGGTAGGCATTGCGCAGGGCGCGCATCCACGGCAGGGAGTCTCCGGCGATGCGCTCGAGTTCATCTGCCGGCAGCGACGCGACGACGCAGTCCGTGCCCGCATGGGCGTCGAACGGCGCTGGCGCGCCATCGAGGCAGGCCAGGCAGGCGAACGGCACCTGCGCGGGTACGAATCCCTTCACCCACGAGGCGCCCTCCGGGGACTGGTACCGCAGGGTCAGGAAGCCGCTGGAGACCACGTGCACGCGGCGGTCGATGGCGCCGGCCGCGAACAGCGGCGCGTCGCGGGCGAGCGTGCGCACGGCGATGCGCGCGGGCAGCGACGCATCGCGCGGCAAGGTGTCGCCCACCAGACGGTCGAAGGCGCTGAAGAAGGTCTCGCGGGCGGGTACCTCGCCGTTATCCGGGGATAATGACGCGCCCGGGTCGATCCGCGATGCTGGCGGCTCTGCCTGGAGCGAAGCCGATGCCGCGATTCCTGCTTCCACCGGTGCTGGTGCTCCTGCTGCTGGGCGTCATGTGGCTGCTCGACAGGATGCTGCCGGCCCCTGCGCTGGTCAAACCGCTGTCCACCTGGGTGGGCGTCGCGGGCGTGCTGGCGGGGTACGCGATCGCGCAGTGGCACGTAGCGCTGTTCAAGCGCCGTGGCGCCAACGTTCCGACCTTCGGCGAGCCTTCCGAGCTGTGCGAGGCGGGCTGGTTCTCATGGACGCGCAATCCGATGTACCTCGGCCTGCTGGTGCTGCTGCTCGGCGCCGCCTGCTGGATGGGGTCGCTGGCGGCCTTCGCGGGTCCGGCGGTGTTCTTCGCCGCCGCGCACTGGGGCTACGTGCCGTTCGAGGAAGCGCGCCTGCAGGCCCGCCACGGCGCGCGCTACGCGGACTACTGCCGCCGCGTGCCGCGCTGGATCGGGCGGCGACGCGCCTGAGGACTCCGGCTCCCGGGTGCATCCGGCATGGCGCGCCGCAGCCAAGCCGCACCCGCATCCTCAGGCCGCGCAACGCGCTGCACTCACCGCGCGATAACGTGACCGGCGCTACTGGAGTCGGGCGCCCGCGGGCGTATCGTGTGCCCTCCCCCGTCTTCCGCAGGATCGCCCGGATGCGCCTGTCCCTGACCGCCCTCGCCTGCAGCGCCCTGCTGCTGACTGCATGCGACGACGTGATCGTCGAGAACCCCGCCGTCGAATACACCCCCGAGACCGCACCGGCCGCCGCCGCGACGCGGCTGGCGGTGTCGCCGCGCATCCGCGCGCAGCCCGCAGACGCGCCCGCCGCGCCCGCTGCGCCCGCTGCGCCCGCTGCGGCGCCCCGCACCCCCGCCCGCGCCCCGGCGCTCGCCGCCGAACCGCAGCGTGTCACCGGCGGCCCGGGCCCGCGGCGGCGGGTGGTCGAGCCCGATCCGCCCTTCGTCAGCACGCCGGTCGCCACGCTCAACGAGCCATGGGCGATGGCGTTCCTGCCCGACGGCCGGCTGCTGGTCACCGAGAAGAACGGCACCCTGCGGCTGGTGAACGTGGCCACCGGCCAGGTCGGCACCATCACCGGGGTGCCGCGCGTGGCCTACGGCGGCCAGGGCGGGCTGGGCGACGTGATCCTGCATCCGCAGTTCGCTAGCAACCGCCGCATCTACCTGAGCTATGTCGAGCAGAGCGGCGCGATCTACGGCGCGGTGGTGGTCCGTGCGCAGCTGGACCTGGGCTCGGGCAACAACGGCAACCTGACCGGCATCACCCGCATCTGGGAGCAGGCGCCGAAGGTCAGCGGCCAAGGGCATTTCAGCCACCGGCTGGCGTTCGACGCCAACCGCAAGCTGTGGATCACCTCCGGCGACCGGCAGAAGTTCGACCCGGCGCAGGACATGGGCGGCAACCTCGGCAAGCTGATCCGCCTCAACGACGACGGCACCGCGCCCAGCGACAACCCGTTCTATGCCCAAGGCGGCAATGCCGCGCAGGTGTGGACGCTGGGCCACCGCAACCCGCTGGGCATCGCCTTCGACGCCGAGGGTCGACTGTGGTCGCACGAGATGGGCCCGGAGGGCGGCGACGAGCTCAACCTGATCCTGCGCGGGCGCAACTACGGCTGGCCGCTGGTATCGGAAGGCAACCACTACGGCGGCGGCCCGATCCCGCGCCACAGCACCCGTCCCGACTTCGAGGCACCCAAGGAATGGTGGACGCCGGTGATCGCGCCAGCCGGCATGATCATCTATTCGGGCAACCTGTTCCGCACCTTCAGGGGCGACGCCTTCATCGGCGGCCTGGCCTCGCAGGCGCTGGTGCGGGTGCGCTTCAACGGCACCAGCGCCTCCGAGTACCGCCGCTACGGCATGGGCCGCCGCATCCGCGACGTCGAGCAGGGCCCCGACGGCGCGATCTGGCTGCTGGAGGATGGCGGCAACGGCCGCCTGCTGAAGCTGACGCCGCCGGGCTGAGGGCCCGCGATCGACGGCGCGGCTGTCGAAACGGCGCCGCGTCGAACGTCGTGCTGCCGGACCTTCCCCATCCGGAGCCGATGCATGACGCCGCTGCTGTACGCCCATCCGTTCTCGTCCTACTGCCAGAAGGTACTCGTCGCGCTGTACGAGGCCGGCACCCCGTTCGAACTGCGCCGCATCGACGACGAGGCGCACATGGCCGAGCTCGCGGCGCGCTGGCCGCTCAGGCGTTTCCCGATCCTGGTCGACGGCGAGCGCACCGTGCTCGAGGCCAGCACGATCATCGAGCACCTGCAGCTGCATCACCCGTCGCCCGTGCGCCTCATTCCCGAGGATCCCGTGGCGGCGCTGGAGGTGCGGATGATGGACCGGGTGTTCGACAACTACGTCTCCACGCCGCAGCAGAAGTGCACGTTCGACGCCATCCGCCCGGCAGAGGCGCGCGACGCGCATGGCGTGGCCGAGGCGCGCGCCATGCTCGAGACCATCTATGCCTGGCTGGACGCGCGCCTGGCCGACCGCACCTGGGCAGCGGGCGAGACCTTCAGCCTGGCCGACTGCGGCGCGGCGCCGTTCCTGTTCTACGCGCAGTGGACGCACGCGATTCCCGAGCGGCATGCGCACCTGCGTGCATACCGGCGGCGGCTGATGAACCGGCCGTCGTTTGCGCGGGTGCTGGAGGAGGCGCGGCCCTACCGCAGCTTCTTCCCGCTGGGGAAGATCGAGGACGAGTAGCGGCATGGGCGCGTCCGCGGCTCCGGGAGCGCGTCGCTTGTCCCGCCTGCTCGAGTGCGTGCGGCAAGGATCGCGGCTCCCCGGGTGCGCTTTCGCTTACCCGGGCTACGGGTTGGCGCAGTGTCCCGTAGCCCGGATAAGGCCGAAGGCCGCATCCGGGAGATGCGTGACGGACATGGATGTTGCCGCTCCCCGGGTGCGCTTCGCTTACCCGGGCTACGGGTTGGCGCAGTGTCCCGTAGCCCGGATAAGGCCGGAGGCCGCATCCGGGGGATGCGTGACGGACAGGAATGTTGCCGCTCCCCGGGTGCGCTTCG
The DNA here is from genome assembly GCF_029888045.1 of Luteimonas rhizosphaericola. Lineage (GTDB taxonomy): Bacteria > Pseudomonadota > Gammaproteobacteria > Xanthomonadales > Xanthomonadaceae > Luteimonas > Luteimonas rhizosphaericola. The sequence goes on from NZ_JARXRN010000016.1 coordinate 11,357, forward strand.
CTTACCCGGGCTACGGGTTGGCGCAGTGTCCCGTAGCCCGGATAAGGCCGGAGGCCGCATCCGGGGGCGCGCGCAGGTCGTGTGACGCGTCAGCGGCAAATGCGTCCGCCGCCGCGGTCGAAGTGGAAGTGGTCGGCGTGGGCGGCGTTGTAGTCCGGGCCGAGCACGGCGTCGAACCACTGGCAGGCGCCGTCGCGCACGGCGCGCAGGAAGGCGGCATCGTCGGTGAGGGGCTCCGGGGCTGCCGCGGGTTCTGGAATGGCGTTGGACGCGGGCGCGTCTGCGCCCGGGGCGGCGGCAGCCTCCGCCTCGCGTTCGCTGGAGGCTGTTGTGTCGGACGTGTCGCCTCCCGCTTGCGGCGGATCCGCCCCGCCCCAGTCCCCGAGCACGCGCACGCGGCGACCGTCTTCCAGCACGAAGCCGGCGATGTCGAGCGCGTCCGCGGTGGCGTGCCGGCTGCGACGCCCGGCTTCGCGTCCGTACAGGTTGCGGCAGGAGTACGAACCGAAGTGCTCGATCCGTGCCACCGGACTGCCCAGGTGCGTCCCGGCAGCCTGCTGCAAGGCATGGCGTTCCCACATCGCCAGCGACAGCGCGGCGCGGCAGCTGAGCGAGAACGCCTCGCCCACCGCCACGCTGGTGCGGCTGATGCGCACGGCGTTGTCGAAGCCGCAGCCCTCGCCGGTGACGCGATCCTCCATCGGCTGCAGGCGCATGTCGGCCTGGGCGAGCGCTTGCCGGCACGCGGCGCGATCGGCGGAGGCGCGGTCGAGCTTGTAGCGCGTGAGCAGGTTCGGGGTGTCGTCGATGCGCAGGGGCGCGAACGGATTCCAGCGGTCCGGAACCTGCAACGCACCGCTGAACAGCGCCCAGGCCAGCAGAACGAGCAGCAGCAGGAACAGCAGTCCGCCGTAGCGGCGGCGAGGCGTGGAGGACATGCGCGCATGGTCGTGCAAGCGCGGACACGTGTGCGTGACGATGCCCGCACACGCCGCGCATCCAGCCGCGCGGTCGCGCGATGTCAGCGTGGGGCATGTCCCAGACTGAACCGTCGCACTTGGTATTGCGCTGATTTCACCCGGGATTCGCGCGCAGCCCGCGAGCATCGCCTCCACATTCACTGTGTCTGCGGAGGCTCGCCATGAAACGTCCCGTCATCCATGCACTCGCGGTCGCGACGCTCGGCCTCGCCGCCGCCGGCACCCTGCACGCGCAGACCTACGGCCCGCAGGACGAAGGCCGCCGCTTCGACGACGGCAGCCGCGTGGTCTGCGAAGACGTCGAGGTGCAGCGTTCGGGCGGCGATCCGAACCGAATCGCCGGCACCGCCGCGGGCGCGGTGATCGGCGGCGTGGTCGGCAGCCAGGTCGGCAGCGGCAGTGGCCGCGACCTCGCCACCATCGGCGGCGCGATCGCCGGCGGCGCCGTCGGCCGCAAGGTTCAGGGCGATCGCCAGGAGTCGCGCGGCGATCGCATCGTAGAACAGCGCTGCACCCGCGTCTGGCGCTGACCGGTTCCGGCGCGTGATACCGCACCCGCCCCCGTCATGGGGGCGGGTTTTTTCGTGTCTGCGCCAGGCTTATCCCGTCTTCGCTGTTGGAAGACGGCTGCGTTGGCATCGCCCATCACGCAACGTGCGCCGTGGGGCTCGATCCGCCAGCGGTGCGAACGAAGCGTGCGTGCGCGGAGTCAGCCTCAACCGCAGCATCCCACGTAGCGCGGCACTGCGTGATCAGGACGCGCCCTGTCCCTGCGCGAGCCACGCCTGCAGCAGCTCCGCCTCCTGTTCGCGGGTGATGCCGGCGTTGAGCTTGGCCTGGCGTTCGGCCGGCAGGCTGCGGAACCAGGCCAGCAGGTCCGCCACCGTGGTCGCCAGCGGGCGGAACGTCAGGCCTGCGGCGATGGCGCGCGAATTGTCGACTGCGCCGTAGCCGCCGTAAGTGTCGTGCTCGCGCGAGACCCAGATCGGCAGGCCCACTTCGCGCTGTTCGAGGAACGCCGCCGGCACGTGGGTGAATCGCACCGGGCCGCCGGTGACCGCGTGGCAGCCGTGCACCATCGCGTCGGTGCTGAGCACGTAGTCGGGGCCGCAGGCGTTGAAGGTGCCGGTGGTGCCATTCTCGGCGAGGCGGATCATCCACTCGCCCAGGTCGCGACCGTCGATGATCTGCACCGGATCCTGCCCGTCGCCGGGCACCAGCACGTCGCCACCCTGCGCGATGCGGTGCGGCCAGTAGGTGAAGCGGTCGGTGTCGTCGCGTGGGCCGACGATGTAGCCCGGCCGCACGATGGTGGTGCGCGCGCCGAACTGGCGCTTCGCCTCGGCTTCGCTCAGGGCCTTGAGCGGCCCGTAGAGGTTGGCGACGTCGGCCATCAGCGTCTCGCGCGTCTCGGCCATCGCGTCGTCGCCGGTGTAGGCGGCCAGCGGCGCGTCCTCCGTGATGCCGGGCTTCGAGCCGTCGGCATAGACCGAGATGGTCGAGATGAACAGGTACTGGCCGACGTTGTCCTTCAGCACCTGGCCCGCGTCGCGCACCCAGAACGGCAGCGAGGTCGGGTTGTCGATGCACACGTCCCACTTGCGGCCGGCCAGCGCCGACAGGTCGCCGGTGTTGCGGTCGCCGTGCAGCTGCTCCACCTCGCCCGGCCATTCCGGCGAGGGCCGCTGGCCACGGTTGAACAGCGTGACCTGGTGGCCGCGGGCCAGTGCGTACTGCACCTGGAACGGGCCGGTGAAGCCGGTGCCGCCGAGGATCAGGATCTTCAGCGGACGCTTCGCGCGTTCGATGGCGGGCGCGTCGGCGGCCGGCGCGTTGGCGAGCGCGGGCAGCGCGGTGGAGGCGGCGGCGAGCGCGCCGAGCTTGAACAGGTCGCGGCGGGTGGTGGGCATGGATGGGGTCCCCGGTGGTGTGCCCGCGTTCTAGCACCCGCCAGCGTCGCCCGCCCCCTGCCGGAAGTCCGGGTGGCCGCGCTGCGGCCAGCACCGGCACACCGGCGGGGTCAGACCGCCGCGGTCACCACGATCTCGACCTTCCACTCCGGCCGCGCCAGCTTCGCCTCCACCGTGGCGCGGGAGGGTGCGTCGCCGCCGACCACCCACGCGTCCCACGCCCGGTTCATGCCGGCGAAGTCGGCGATGTCGGCCAGGTAGATCTGCGCGCGCAGGATGCGGCGCTTGTCGCTGCCGGCCTGGGCGAGCAGCGCGTCGATCGCCTCGAGCACTTCGCGGGTCTGGGTCTCGATGTCGGCGCCGTCGGTCTCGGGTACCTGCCCGGCGAGGTAGACCACGCCGTTGTGGATACTGGCTTCGGACATGCGCGGGCCGGCGTCGATGCGCTGGATCATGGAGGCGTTCCTGCGGAAAGGGAGCCGGCACGATAGGGGAATCGACGCGGCGCGTGAAGCGATGCGGGCGCGCTGACACGCGCAGGCGATGCCCATGGCCCGTGCGGACTGCAGCCCTGTTCCCGCATCCCGCCGCGGCATGCCGCCTTGGTTCGCGCGGCCGCCGACCACGCCCCCGGGGAGCGCACTCACGGGCTGACAGTCGACCGATGCCGCGCCATCCTGTGCGACCCTGCGAATCGCGACCCTGCCGCCCCGCCGATGTCCGAGCTCGAACCACGCGCCGTGATCCACCTGCTGCTGCACGTCGCGGTGCCGCTGGCGGTGGCGCGGCTGTGCTGGCCTGCGCAGTGGAAGCGCGCTGCCGTGTGGTTGCTCGCCGGTTGGCTGATCGACCTCGACCACCTGCTGGCCGATCCCGTCTACGCGCCCGGACGCTGCAGCATCGGCTTCCATCCGCTGCACACCTGGCCGGCGATCCTCGCCTACGGCGCGCTCACCCTGCCCCGGCGCACGCGCTGGTTCGGCACCGGCCTGCTGATCCACATCGCGCTGGACTGGATCGATTGCCTGCTGATGTAGGCATGCTCGCCGGGCCGGCCTTCACGACCGTGTCCGACGTGGCCAGGACCCCTGCCATCAGTCATAGACAGAATGGTCTAGACAAACCGGTCTAGACGGCGCAGGATGCGGCATCCCCGCCCGCACGCCGCAACGCCATGGCACGCACGCCCCGCACGCCGAAGCCCACGCCCGCCGAACTCGACCTGCTGCGCGTGCTTTGGTCGCTGGGGCCGGCGACGGTCAAGCAGGTGCACGAAGCGCTGCGGCGCGAGCGGCCCGAGGTCACCTACGCCACCGTGCTGCGCCTGCTGCAGGTGATGCACGGCAAGGGGCTGCTCACCCGCGACGAAAGCGAGCGATCGCACGTGTACGCCGCGGCGCAGCGCCAGGGCTCGCTGCAGGAACGGCTGCTGGGCGAGATGATCCAGAAGGTGTTCGCCGGATCGGGGCGCGACCTGGTGCTGGCGGCCCTGCGCAGCGACGCGGTCAGCGACGCCGAGCGCGAGGAGATCCAGCGCTTCCTCGAGGAGACGCGCCATGACTGACCTCGCCGCACAGTGGCTGCCGGCGCTGTCCGCGGCACTGCTGCATTTCCTGTGGCAGGGCGCGCTGATCGGCCTGCTCGCCTGGCTGGCGCTGGCACTGCTGCGCAACGCGCGCCCGCAGGCGCGCTATCTGGTGGCCTGCCTGGCGCTCGCGCTGTGTGCGCTGCTGCCCGCCTGGAACTTCGTGCACGCGTTCGGCACCGCCGGCGATGCCGTCGAAGCCGTGCCGCTGGTCGCGATCGGCGCCAGCGCGCTCGCCCCGCTGGCGGCGACCGCGCCGTCCGGCATCCGGTTCCCCGCCCTGCCCGCGTGGTCGCTCCCGCAGGACGCCACCACGGCGTGGATCGTGCTGCTGTGGTCGATCGGCGCATCCCTGCTGTCCCTGCGCCTGGCGTTGGGGGCCTGGTGGCTGCGCGACCTGCGCCGGCAGGCGGTGCCCGAGTCCGGCGCATGGCAGGCCTGCGTCGACAGGCTCGTGCCTGCGCTCGGGATCCGGCGGCCGGTCGAGGTCCGGGTCGTCGCGAACGGCACCACGCCGATGGTCGCCGGGATCTGGCGGCCGATGGTGCTGCTGCCTGCCGCCGTGCTTGCGCGCATGCCCGCCGACCTGCTCGAAGCGCTGGTGGTGCATGAGCTGGCGCACGTCAGCCGCCACGACGGCCTGGTCAACCTGGCCCAGGGCGCGATCGAGGCCCTGCTGTTCTACCACCCCGTGGTGTGGTGGCTCTCGCACCGCATCCGCATCGAACGCGAACTCGTCGCCGACGATGTCGCCGCGCGCCTCACCGGCCAGCCGCGCCAGCTGGCGATCGCCCTGTCCGAACTCGACCGGCTTGCCGCACGGCGGCAGGCTTTCCCCCACGCCCGACACGCGCACGCCGCGCACGGAGGCCATCTCATGTCCCGCATCCGCCAGCTCGTCCGTCCCGAACGCCGCCCGCTGGGCGCCGCCACGCTGTTTCCCCTGCTCGGCCTCGCCGCTGCCGGCATGGCCTTCTACGCGCAGGCGCAGCTGATCGACAGCGACAACACCGTCGTCCACGCAGCCGCGGGCGCGCCGATGCGCGCGTCTTCCGCGCTCGCCGCGCCGGGTGTCACGGCAGCGGCATTGCCGGCCGCGTCGACCACCGCCGATCCGCCGCCCGAGGCGAGGCCCGGTGACGCGAACGACACCGCCGTGCGCACGACCCTGCGCGAGCGCGGGACCGGATATGCCCTGATCCGCGCCGATCGCGAAGGCTTCCGGATGTCCGGCGACCTCGACGATGTCGACACCATCCGCGCCACCCGCCGCGCGATCGACGGGGACTTCGTCTGGTTCCGGCGCGATGGCCGCGCCTGGGTGGTGCGCGATGCCGACACCCTGGCGCGGGTAGACGCGGCCTCGCGCCGCACCGACGCGGCCACCGCTGAGATGGACGCGCTGGAGCGCCGGATGCGCCCGCACAGCGAGCGGATGGAGGCGCTGGGCGCGCGGATGGAGGCCCTGCAGCAGCGGACGGACGACGGCGAGACGTCGCGGATGGAGGCGGCGTCGACGCGCATGCAGGCGCTCGGGCGCGAGCTTGAGTCGCTGGTCGAGGAGGAAGTCGCGCTCTCGATGCAGGCCGCTGGCGGCCGCGACGATGCCGGTCCCCCGTCCGATCGCGAGGCGCGCCTGGCCTCGTTGCGCACGGAGCGGGAGCGGGTCGAGCGCGAGATGGAGCAGGAGAGCGACGCGATGGAGGCGTTGGGTCGGCGCCTGGAAGCGCGGGCCGCGCCGATGGAAACCCTCGGCCGAGAGATGGAGGCAGCCGGGCGGCCGATGGAGTCGATCGGCCGCGAGATGGAAGCGGTCGGCAAGCGCATCGAGCGCGAGGCGCTGGTGGCCGACGCGGAGATCCGCCGGATCCTCGACGACGCCCACGCACGCGGACTCGCCACGCCGGCGCCGTCCGCGCAGTAGGTCGTCGGCGGCAGCGCCGCGGGGCGGGTGCCCTGCGCGGCGCGGATACGCAATTGCGGTGCGGGCACGGGGGCGATCGAACGCGCCCGTGCCCGACCCGTCAGGCTCACCAGATGCGGACGCGCTCCTCCGGCGCGATCCACAGCGGATCGCCTTCGGCCACGTCGAAGGCCTCGTACCAGGCGTCGATGTTGCGCAGCGGCGCGAAGGCGCGGATGTGGCCCGGCGAATGGGTGCCGTTGACCAGCTGCTGGCGCAGCGCATCGTCGCGCCACAGCGTGCGCCACACCTGCGCCCAGCCCAGGAACAGGCGCTGTTCGCCGCTGAAACCGTCGATCACCGGTGCCGGCTTGCCGTCGAGCGAGCGGCGGTAGGCTTCCAGCGCGATGGTCAGGCCGCCGAGGTCGCCGATGTTCTCGCCCATCGCTGTGCGGCCGTTGATGTGCATGCCCGGCAGCTGCTGGAACTCGTAGGCCTCGTACTGGGCGCCGAGCTTCGCCGCCTGGGCCTCGAACTTGGCCGCGTCCTCGGCCGTCCACCAGTCGCGCAGCACGCCTTCGCCGTCGGACTTGCGGCCCTGGTCGTCGAAGCCGTGGATGATCTCGTGGCCGATCACGCCGCCGATGGCGCCGTAGTTCACCGCCGGATCGGCATCGGGATCGAAGAACGGCGGCTGCAGGATGGCGGCCGGGAACACGATCTCGTTCTTGACCGAGTTGTAGTAGGCGTTGACGGTCTGCGGGGTCATGCCCCACTCGGCCTTGTCCACCTGCTTGCCCAGGCGCGAGCGGCGGTACTCCCACTCGAACTCGCGCGCGCGCATGGCGTTGCCGAACAGGTCGCCCGGCCGCACCTCCAGCCCGCTGTAGTCGCGCCACTCGTCCGGGTGGCCGATCTTGAGGCCGAAACCGGCCAGCTTGGCGCGGGCCTCGGCCTTGGTGGCGTCGCTCATCCAGTCCAGCGCGTCCAGGCGCGCGCCCATGGCCAGCTTCACGTTGGCCACCAGGTCGTCCATCTTGGCCTTCGCGTCAGGCGGGAAGTACAGCGCCACGTAGTCGCGGCCGATGGCCTCGCCCATCGCGTCCTCGACGAACGACACGCCGCGCTTCCAGCGCTCGCGCGGTTCGGGCTGGCCGGACAGGAACTTCTCGCGGAACTCGTAGTGCGCGTTGGCGAACGCCTTCGAGAGCAGCGGCGCGGCTTCGTCGGTGGCGTGGAAGGCCTGCCAGGCCTTGAGCGTCGCCAGCTCGGTGTCGGCGAAGATCTCCGCCATCTTCGGCACCGCGCTGTCCTGGCGGACCACGGCGACCGGCGCCTGGTCCACGCCCGAGGCTTCGAAGAACGCCTGCCACGGGAAGCCCGGGGCGACGCGGTCGAACTCGGCCAGCGGCGTGGGGTTGTAGGTCTTGTCGCGGTCGCGGCTCTCGGCGCGGGTCCAGTGCGCCTCCGCGATCCGGGTCTCGAGCGCCATCACCGCAGCGGCATTGGCCTTCGGGTCTTCCCAGCCCGCCAGTTCAAGCAGTTGCGCGATGTAGCTCAGGTAACGCTCGCGCTGCGGCGCGAAGTTCTCGCGCAGGTACATCTCGCGGTCGCCCAGTCCCAGTCCGGACTGGCTGAGGTAGAGCGTGTAGCGGTCGGGATCGCGCTGGTCGTCGGACACGAACAGGCCGAACATGCCGCCGCCGAAGCCGCCGCGGTCGGCGATCAGGCGCGCCAGCGCGGTCTTGTCCGGTGCCGCCTTCAGCTCGGCGATGAACGGCTGCAGCGGCGCGGCGCCCAGCGCCTCGACCGCCGCCTCGTCCAGGAAGTCCCCGTACAGCGTGGCGATCTTGGCCGCATCGCCGCCGGTGGCGGGATCGCCCTTCGGATAGCTCTCCACCAGCGCCCGCACGCGCGCCTCGGACAGGTCGCGCAGCACGCGGAAGTTGCCGTAGCTGGACTGGTCGGCGGGAATCTGGGTCGTGTTCGCCCACCGGCCGCTGGCGTAGGCGAAGAAGTCCTCGCCGGGGCGGACGGCGGTGTCCATGCCGGCGGTGTCGATGCCCCAGCTGCCGTAGCGCCGGGCTTCGATCGGGGTCGCCTGCCCACCGCCGGCGTGGTCGTCCGCGCCCACCAGGGACTGCAGGTGGCAGAGGTCGTCCAGGCAGCCTCCCGGCTCGTGTGCGGACACAGGCAGCGCCAGCGCGCTGGCCAGCGCGGTCATCGCGAAGATGTGACTCTTCTTCAAGTGCGTTCTCCAACCGATTGAATAAGATCGACTCCTGGGGAGCCGACGACTGGAATGATAGGCGCTCTCCGGCCCGCGCCGCGCGGGCCGGAAGGCATGACCGGCCCGTCGCGCGGCCGCTGCGCGAGCGCCTGGCCAGCGCGGAACCCGATGGCGGCCGCGTTGCGGACGCGCGTTTGACGACCGCCCACCCATACTCGACGGTCCTTCGCACGACAGGACACCGCCATGGGCATGCTGGTCGACGGCCGCTGGACCAATGACGACAAGGCGCTCACCGACGACAAGGGCCGCCTGCAGCGCCCTGATTCGGCCTTCCGCCACTGGGTGACCGCCGACGGCAACCCGGGCCCGACGGGCGATGGCGGCTTCAAGGCCGAGCCCGGGCGTTACCACCTCTACATTGCCCGTGCCTGCCCGTGGGCGCACCGCGCGGCGATCTTCCGCGAACTCAAGGGGCTGCAGGAGATCATCGGCCTGTCGGTCACGCACTGGCTGATGGCCGACGACGGCTGGACCTTCCAGCCCGGCCCGGGCGTGGTGCCCGACCCGCTGTTCGGCGTGGACACGCTGTGGCAGCTCTACGTCCGCTCCGACCCCACCTACACCGGCCGCGTCACAGTGCCGGTGCTGTGGGACAAGGCCCAGGGGCGCATCGTCAGCAACGAGTCGGCCGACATCCTGCGGATGTTCAACAGCGCCTTCGACGGCGTCGGCGCGCGCGACGGCGACTATTCCCCGGACTGGCTGCGCGACGGGATCGACGTGGTCAACGCGCGCGTCTACGACGGGCTCAACAACGGCGTGTACAAGGCCGGGTTCGCGAGATCCCAGGACGCCTACGACGAGGCGGTGGCGAAGGTGTTCGAGACCCTCGACTGGCTCGAAGGGCGCCTCGCCCATGCACCGTGGCTGTGCGGCGACCGCCTGACCGAGGCCGACTGGCGGCTGTTCACCACCCTGCTGCGCTTCGACGCCGTCTACCACGGCCACTTCAAGTGCAACCTGCGCCGGCTGGTCGACTACCCGGCGCTGTGGGCATACACGCGCCGGCTGTACGCGCATCCGGCGGTGGCGCCGACGGTCGATTTCGACCACATCAAGCGCCACTACTACCAGAGCCATCGCCACATCAATCCGACCGGGATCGTGCCCCAGGGCCCGATCCTGTCGTTCGCGTCGGACTGACCGGCGGCTCCGGATCAGGCCTGTTCGGCGCGTCCGCTCTGCTTTTCGGCGTCGGTTGACTCGCGCACGTCGAGCACCTTCACGTCGAAGTGCAGGGTCTGGCCGGCGAGCGGATGGTTGCCGTCGATGCGCACCTGGTCGTCGGCGACGTTCACCACCGTGACCAGCAGCGGGCCGCGTTCGGTGCGGGCCTCGAACTGCATGCCGGGCTCAACCTTGTCCACGCCCTTGAACGCATCGCGGGGCAGGTCCTGCACCAGGCCTTCGTTGCGCACGCCGTAGCCTTCTTCCGGCTTGACGTCGACTTTGAGCGCGTCGCCGGCCTGGCGTCCGGCCAGCGCCTTCTCCAGGCCCGGGATGATGTTGCCGGCGCCGTGGAAATAGCGCAGCGGACGGTCTTCGCTCGACTGGTCGATGATGCGGCCGTCGTCGTCGGTGAGGGTGTACTGGATGCTGGCGATGCTGGCAGCCGTGATCTCCATGGAGATGCTCCTTGGGTCAGTGGGAGGAAGGGATCGGATCCGTAGGCCGATGGCACCGGTGAAGTCACGGTGCAGCGCGTGGATCAAGTCCCACCATAGCGGCCGCGCGGCATCCACGCAAATCGCCTGTTCATCATCAGGCGCACGACGCGCGCTTCGCGCGGCATGTTTCCGGCTGCGCCGCAATGGCCTTCAGGACGCCACGACGCCTGCAGGCGTACGATGCCGGGCGACCCGGACGATGCCTGCCACGAGCGATGCCGCACTACGCGACAGCCGATGAACTGCGCGCACGCGACCTTCAGTTCGTGCGGCGCATCCACCACATGCGCATGCTCGGCACCGCACTGTGCGCGCTGCCGATCGCTTCGGTGCTGGCCGAACGCGGCGCCGGCTGGCCGGCGTACGCGCTGCTGGCCGCCAACGCGCTGCTGTGGCCGCAGTTCGCCAACGTTGCGAGCGTCCGCGCCCGCGATCCGGTGACCGCGCAGTTCCGCTGCCTGGCGCTGGATTCGGCCGCGGCCGGCGCGTGGATCGCGGCGATGGCGGTCAGCGCCGCGCCCACCGCGCTGTTCCTGACCATGGCCACGGCCGACAAGATCGCCGCCGGCGGATGGCTGCTGCTGCGGCGTTCGACCGTGGCGCTGCTGCTGGCGTTCGCGGCGGTGTGGAGCCTGCTCGGATTTCCATGGCAACCGGAAACCTCGCACCGCACCCTGCTGCTGTGCGTCCCGTTCCTGTTCCTGTATACGGTCGCGCTGAGCCTGGTGACCAACCGGCTGGGCAACCGGATCCGGGTGCAGAACCGCGAGCTGGAGCGGCGCAGCCGCACCGATCCGACGATGCAGGTGCCCAACCGGCCGCATCTCGAGGCGGTCGCCACGCTGGAGCTGTCTCGCTTCCAGCGCTCCGGACGTCCCGCGTCGCTGATGCTGATCGACGTCGACAACTTCAAGACCATCAACGACCGCTACGGGCACGGGATGGGCGACGTCGTGCTCAAGCGCATCGCCGCCCTGCTCTGCGCCTCGGTGCGCGACGTGGACCTGCCGGCGCGCTACGGCGGCGACGAGTTCGCGCTGCTGCTGGTCGATACCGACATCACCCGCGCGATGGTGGTGGCCGAGCGGATCCGGCGCGAGGCCGAGCGCGAGGTGTTCGAGGCCGAACCCGGGCTGACCTGCACGCTGAGCATCGGCGTGGCCGCCGCGACCCAGGCCGACGCAACGCTCGACGCCTGGGTGCATTCGGCTGACGCCGCGCTGTACCGCGCGAAGGCGGCTGGCCGCAACCGGGTGGTGGCGGCCTGAGCAATCGCGGCGTGGCCGGCGCCTGCGTGTCGCCGCGCCATGGGCAAGCAGGGGTTGGGAAGCGCCCTGCCCTGTGCGCCCTACTCCGCGCCTGCCGCCGTCTTCGGCACGAACTCCACCAGCACCGGGAAGTGATCCGACGGCAGGCGTCCGTCCACGCGCGCGTCGATCGTGCGCACGTGGCGCGCCTGCAGCCCGCGCGAGAGCACCCAGTCGATGCGTTCCCCGGGCGCGTCGCCGAAGCCGGTGTAGGTGCCGGCCGGGCCGGAGCGTCGATCGGCGTGGTCCCAGGCGTCGTCCAGCGCGGCGGTCAGCGTGCGGTGCGCGGCGCTGCCCGGCGCCGAGTTGAAATCACCGAGCACGACGACGGGCACGTCGGGCGGCAGCGTCAGCAGACGCTTGACGATCAGTGCCGCGCCCTGTTCGCGCGCCGGATCGTCCTGATCGCGGAACGGCAAATGGGTGTTGAGCAGCGCCACGCGCTGGCCGTCGGCGCTCCGCTCGAACAGGCCCCAGGTGACCATGCGCGGAAACAGGTTGCCCCAGGTGATGCTGGCGGGAACCTCGGGTGTGTCGGACAGCCAGAAATGGCCGGAATCGAGCAGCCGCATGCGGTCGCGGCGGTAGAACACGCCCATGTGCTCGTCGTCCGGATCGGCGCTGCGCGGCACACCGAACCAGGCCAGCTGCGGCAGTCGCGTGGTGATGAAGTCGGCCTGGTGCGGCACCAGTTCCTGGGTGCCGAACAGGTCCGGATCGGCGTCGGCAATGGTCTGCACCAGCGCATCGCGGCGCAGTTCCCAGCGGTTGTCGTCGGTGTCGATCGGCACCCGCACGTTGAAGGTCATCACCCGCAGCGGTGCCGGCTCCGGCGCGGGGACACTGCGACATGCAGCGAGCGCGAGCAGCGCGCACGCGAGCAGCAGGCGCGCGGCGCGCGCCAGGGAGCGATTGGCGGTGAACTGCGGCATTGGAGCGTCTCGACGGTCTGGCATGGCTCAATTCTCCCTCGCGCTTGCGATTTCCGCGACCGCCGTGCGCTGGCGCAATTGCCACGACGCCAGCAGCACAGCCGGCAGCGCGATCAGCGCGCCGGGCCACACGCCCCAGGCCAGCGCCGCGGCCAGGCCGACGTAGAGCGCCAGCCCGCCGAGCACGATCCGCCAGGTGTGCGCCACCGCCGGCACGTCGCGGTCGCGGCGCAGTTCGAAGCGCACCACCGCGGCGATCACCGGCGCCACCATCAGCAGGCACAGCCCGATCCAGCAGGCGCGGCCGAGCCAGAATCCGGCTTCCCCCGGCACCCCGGCGTCGATCGGCAGGCCGAGGCGTTCGCCCAGCCAGGCCGCGGGCAGTTCGGCCAGCTTGTGCCACAGGTACAGCGGCATGCCGAGCGCGCCGAGTACCGCGATGATCCGGCCCGGCCCGCGTCCTGCGCCTGCGCCCGCGCCGGACAGGATGCGACGCGCCAGCGGCTCGAACGCGAGCACCGCGCCGACCTGCAGCCACATCACGCCCACCAGCGCCAGCGTCGGCGGCAGCATGTTGTTGCCGGCCAGCGCGACACCGACCATCGCCACCGGATAGCCGCTGGCCATCGCCAGCACCAGCCAGGCGGCGCCCAGCGCGATCAGGCCCAGGCCCGCCCCCGCGCCGCGGAACCGCCCGCGCGTCCATGCGATGCCGAGTTGTTGCGGCAGCAGCCACACCACCAGCATGTTGAGCCAGGCGATGCCGGCCGGACGCTCCGACACCAGGCTGCCGAGGCGCATCAGTTCGCCGGGGGACCACGCGCCCGCGCGCGCGATGTCGAGCAGCGCCGCCAGCGCCACCAGTGCGGCGACGGCGCCCAGGCCGTAGCGCGCATCGAGGCGCAGGCACCAGGGCAGCAGCGCCTGCACCGTGAGCAACATCAGAAGGAACCACAGGTGCACGGTGAGCGACTGGTCGAACACGGCCAGCAGGCGTCCGCCGGAGGCGAGCCCCAGCAGCGCCAGGGCGACCAGCACGGCGACATAGGTCACGGTGGGCCGGGCCAGGGCGAGTGCGCGCGCGGCCCACCACGGGGCGGCGCCGCCCGCTTCGACCCGGCGCGCCACGCCGCCGGCGCTGACCGCCGCCGAGACGAACACGAACAGCGGCACCACCTGCACCAGCCAGGTGAGCATCGCGGCACCGTCCCATGCGGCGAGCAGGTGGTCGGTGTCGACCAGCCGACCGTCCTGCAGTCGCGGCAGGGTCGCGATCCAGTGGCCCAGCACGACCACCAGCAGCGCGCAGGCGCGCAGCGCATCGGCGTACAGGTCGCGTGGCGGGTTGGGCATCGGCGCGACCGCGGGCGGTGGGCCGGGCATGGTAGCCGCCCGCGTGATCGCCGGTGGCGCGCCTCCGTGCGCCGGTGCAGCGCTCTCGTCCGGCAAGTTCAAAGCGTGCGGGTCACGTCGGCACCGCGCTGCGCGAGGTAGGCCGCGGAGCGCGCGCTCTGTTCCGCCGACAGCGCGTGCACGACCAGCGTGGTGCGGCCGTCGGAGATCGCGTCGCGCGTGGCCTCGATATAGCGGTCGTGGTCCGGCCGCAGCGATACCAGCCCGCCGAGCAGCAGGCCCGCGGTCGCGCCGAAGCCCGTCGCGGCCAGCCCGGCCGCCCACGGCGACTGCACGACGAACGGAACGCCCACCCAGAACAGCGCGCCGAAGGCCAGCAGGCCGGCCACGGCGCCGGCGATGCCGAGCCGCACGTGCGCGACCACGATCGTGCGCCAGATGCCGCCGCCCTCGGGCTCGAGCTGGATGTCGACGTCGGCGCTCTCGGGGCCGACGATCTTCACCTGCGCCGGCTGCAGGCCGAGTTCGGCGACGATCGCGCTTGCCGCGTCGCGCGCGGCGTCACGGCTGGCGAACACCGCCGCCAGCTTGCTGTTGGACACTTCGCCGGTCACCGGAAGGTCGGACATGGCGGCGTCTCCGCATCGCGGGACGACGAGCATGGCAGCGGCGCCGTGGCGCCGGCGTCAATGCGCGGCAGGGCCGCCCCGCGGAGAGCGGCATTGCCAGCCTGGCTCAGCGCGTCGCGCCACCGTACGCGCCGGGCAGCGCGGTCCCCGCCTCCCAGCCGGCCGCGGCGCGCGCCTCCTCGGCCACCTCACGCGGCGCCAGCGTCGCCGGCACGGCGGCGAGGTCGAAGCGGCGCAGTTCCGGGCTGCGGAACAGGCCCTGCCCGTCGATCGCGAGCGCGACGCCATCGGCCTCGAGCCCGGTCGCTCGCGCGAAGGCCTGCACGGAGTCGAATTCCGCCTTGCAGTCCTTGCCCCGCGCCGGGCTCCAGACGACCAGCGGGCCGGTGTCGCCGGAGGCACGCGCGTACACGTTGCCGTCGACCTGCGTGGTCATCGGGCGCTTGAGGGTGCCGCACGTCGCCGCGGGCTGCTCGAAGCGCAGCAGGGCACCGTCGAAGCCGGCGCGCGCGGCGAACAGGTTGCCCTGCACCACGTGCCCCTCGCGCTCGTCGACGTCCGGTCCGGTGCGCGGGTGCCAGCCGAAGTGGTCGCCCTGGGCGCTGCGCTCGTTGCGGTCGATCAGCACCGGCGAGTCGAGGAAGGTGTTGTGGTAGATGCGCGCACCGGAGCTGTTGAGGATGCGGATGCCCTGCTCGTTGTCGGCGAAGACGTTGCCGGCCACCACCACGCCCTTGGAGATCTCGAAGAAGAACCCGATCTGCGTGCCTTCGACGTGATTGTTGGCGAACACGCCCTCGACGTTCCCCACGTCGTACCAGACCCCGTTCGAGTGCGGGTGCTCGATCACCAGGTTGTCGCGCACGGTCACCCGGTAGGACTGGTTGAAGATCTTCACCGCCGCGGGGTAGTAGCCGGTGAGCTGCTCGATGTTGTTGCGGCGGACGATGTTGCGCTCCAGCAGCACGTCGGACGAGCCGATGACGTAGATGCCCTCGGTGCCGGTGTCGCTGATCAGCGAGTTGCGGATCACCAGGCCGTCGCCGCGGAAATAGCCGGCCACGCGCGAGGTGTGGCTGATGGTCACGTTCTCCAGCGTGGTGCCGACCACCTCCTTGCCGTGGTCGGCCGGGTCGGAGACGTCGACCGGATCGTCGGTGGGTTCCTCGTTCGGGCCGGTGGACGGCTTCTTGCCCTCGATGTCGATGGCGCGGAACGCGTACTGGGTGAAGGTCAGGCCGCGAATGGTCGGCCCCTTGCGGTCGGATGGCTTGCCGTGCACCTCGCGCGAGGGCCGGTGCAGCGCGATGTCGTGCGCGGTGATCTCGACCAGGCGCTCGGCCGGATCGGTGCCGATGTAGACGTAGCCCTGCTCGTAATCGATGTAGTACCCGTCCTCGCCGAGTTCTCCGGCCCAGCCCTGCGAGCGCAGCGGCTTGCCGTCGACGAACACCATGTCGTTGTTGAACCGGTGCATCGGCGTGCGCATGCCCTCGCGCTCGCGACGCCACCACGCCAGCGGCTGCGCCGGGAACAGCGTGGTCCACTTCGTGCGCCAGGTGCCGTCGCGCAGTTCCTCCCAGTCCCCTGCCACGCGGGTGCCCTTGAGCACCGGCTGCTCGTCGCGGTACGGCTGCAGGGTGATGCCCTGGTTGAGCTGCAGGCCGCCGGTGCGATAGGTGCCGCCGCGCAGCACGATGGCGTCGCCGGTGACCACGCGCGCGATCGCCGATTCGAGGGTCGTCGGCCGCGCGAGCTCGGTGCCGGTCGCGTCGGCGCTGCCATCGGGCGCCACGAAGTACACGGTGCCCTGCTGCGGCACGTCGTAGGACTGCGGGACCGGCCCGTAGGGTCCGCCGGACGGCTGCGCGAGGACCGGGACGGGCCCCGCGGCAAAGGCTGCGAGCACGCAGGCGCTCAGCAGTCTGGACAGGCGGCGACGATGCGCGCGGAACGCGCAGTGGATGGACGGCATGTGGTTCCTCCCGGATGGCGATCGCGCGACGCGCTTGCTGCGTCGGCATGGTGTTAGCGCTATCAGAAGGTAGCATCGCGCCGCGGTTCTGGCGACCCGACCAATGGCCAATCACCACCCGGTATCGCGTGCTGCTTTGCAGCATACGATGTGGTCCACGCGCCTGCTTCACCCGTGGAGCGTCAGCGTCGCTCGCCGCCCGAGCGCGGGATGTCGATGCCGGGTTCGGTGTCGCCACCGCCGCAGGCGGCGAGCAGCAGGGCCAGCGACGCCGTGGCCAGTGATCGCATCGTGCTTCTCCTTTGGTCCGGATCCGACCCGGGATGCGCTGGAGCGCGCCGGGTGGAGCGTGCAGTGGGTCGCCGGGGCTAGCGACGCGCGCGTGGGCGAGCGCTTGAACGCTCAGGCGCTCGGGTTGCGCCGTGCTGTCCGCGCAGGCGCGCCCGGCTTGTCGGGCGTGGCCGCTGCCCTGGCCTGCTTGCGCGCGCGCTTCGCCGGCGTCGCGGCCGCGATGCGGATCCACGTCGGTGCGTGGTCGCTCGCCTTCTGCTGCAGGCGCACCCAGCGGTCGACGCCCGCCTCCACCAGCCGCGGCGCCAGGGCGCGGTTGAGCAGCAGGTGGTCGATGCGCAGGCCTCGGTCGCGCTCGGCGTGCTGGCGGAAATAGTCCCAGAACGTGTACGGAGCCGCATCACCGCAATGCGCGTGCAGCGCGTCGGTCCAGCCCTGCGCCAGCAGGTCCTCGTATGCCGCGCGCACCTCGGGCTGGATCAGCGCATCCTTGCGCCAGGCCTTCGCGTCGTAGACGTCGCCGTCGGTCGGGATCACGTTGAAGTCGCCCATCAGCACCACCGGATGCGGCAGGTCGACCAGGCCCGCGGCGTGGCGCGCCAGCCGTCGCATCCAGCGCAGCTTGTAGTCGAACTTCGGCCCGGGCTGCGGGTTGCCGTTGGGCAGGTACAGCGCACCGACAAGGATTCCGTGCACGGCGGCTTCGAGGTAGCGGCTCTGCCGGTCCGCCGGTTCGCCCGGCAGGCCGCGCCGGCTTTCCTGCGGCACCACGCCGCGGCCGAGCAGCGCCACTCCGTTCCAGCTGCGCTGGCCGTGCCACAGCGCGCCGTAGCCGGCCGCCTCGAGCGCGTCGACCGGGAACGCTTCGTCCGTGGCCTTGAGTTCCTGCAGCGCGACCACGTCCGGCTGCTCGCGTTCCAGCCAGGCGAGCAGATGCCCCAGCCGCGTGCCGATGCCGTTGACGTTGAACGTCGCCAGCGTGAGCAGCTTCCTGCGTCCCATGCGCGTCCATCCCCGCCTGCGGATCCGGGCGACAGGATCGCGCGCGATGGTTCAGGGCGGCGTGACGCGCAGCCCCGCGGCCTCGGCCCCGGCGGCACCGCACGCGGCATCGAACTCCGGCGGCGCGCCGGACACGCCCACGCCGCCGATGCCGACGCCCTCGCGGGTGAACAGCGGCACGCCGCCTTCGACTGTCGCGACCAGCGGCGCGGTGGCCATGTTCCAGGTCCCGGTCTCGCGGGTCGAGGCGAGGTAGATCGCTGCGGAGCGCCCCTTCCACAGCGCCATCTCGGCCGCGGCGGGCGTGGTGCGGTCGCGGGCGAAGCTCACCAGGTTGCCGCCCTGGTCGAACACCGCGACGGCGACGGTCACGCCCGCCCGTCCGGCATGCGCGAGGCAGCGGTCGCGGATGGTGTCTGCGGTGGCGAAATCGAGCGTGGCGGTCAGGGTCTGTGCTTCGGCCGCAGGCGTGGCGAGTCCGGCCAGAGCGGCGACGGTCAGGGCGAGAGCGAGGGTGGTGTCGATCGGATGCATCGGGGGCTTCCTGGCGGGCGGGTCCGCGGATGGACGGTGGTGACGCGCGACGGGTCGCGCGGGCTACTGCGGACGTTCCTGCTCCGCGGTGAGTCGCAGGATCTGGCCCGGGTCGTCGGTGACGAGGTAGATCGCGCCGTCCGGCCCGACCATCGGCTCGTAGGGCCGGCCCCGCGTGGTCAGCAGGACCTCCTCGTGCTGCACGCGATCGCCGTCGAGCGTCAGCAGCCGCAGCTGGCGCGGCGCGAGCGCGGTCACCAGCGCCTTGCCCCGCCACAGCGGGAACCGGTCGCCGTCGTAGAACGCCAGGCCGGACACCCCGATCGACGGACGCCAGAACCAGGCCGGCTGCTCCACGCCATCCGCGCGCCGGTCCGGCGTGAGCACGGTGCCGTCGTAGTTGATGCCGTGCGAGACCACCGGCCAGCCGTAGTCGCCGCCGCGACGGACGAGGTTGAGCTCGTCGCCGCCGCGCGGACCGTGCTCGGTGGCCCACAGCCGGCCGGTGCCCGGTTCGAACGCCATGCCCTGCGGATTGCGGTGGCCGAGGCTGAAGACGGTCGCGAGCGCGTCGGCGCGCCCGTGGAAGGGATTGTCCACGGGCGGCGCGGCGCCGGGCTGCAGGCGGTGGATCTTGCCGCTGGGGCGCCCCGGTTCGCGCGAGAGTTCCTGCGCGCCGCGATCGCCGACCGACAGGTACAGCCGGCCCTGCGGATCGAACGCCAGGCGCCCGCCGAAATGCCAGAACGGCTCGCCATAGTGCGCGTGGTCGGCCTCGTACACCGTCTCCTGGTCGACCCAGGCGTTGCCGCTCAATCGCCCGCGCACCACGCGCGTCATCGCCAGACGCCCGCCTTCCGGGCCGGTGGCGTCGAGCGGGTGCGCGTAGCTGAGATAGATCCAGCCGTTGCGGCCGTAGTCGGGGTCGAGCGCGATGTCGAACAGCCCCGCCTGGTTCCAGCGGTGCTCGTGCACGTAGACCCCGGGCACCCCGGTCACCGGCTGCGGCTGCAGCACGCCGCGTCGCACCACCCGCAGCCGGCCGGGACGTTCGCTGACCAGCACCGTGTCGGCATCGAGGAAGGCCATCGACCACACCGTCTCCAGGCCGTCGGCGAACAGTTCCACGCGGACCGCGTAGTCGAGGGTGTCGTGCACGCCCGGCACGGCATCGAACTCGCGCGCGGGCGCCTCCTCCGCGGCCGGCGCCTCCTCGTCGTCGGGGGCGCGATCGGCGTCGCGCGCGGGCAGCAGTTCGGCGATCGCGCCGATCTCCGCCGCCGAGAGGGTCGGCGCGAATGACGGCATCCCCTGCGAGGCGATGCCGTTGGCGATGACCCGGGCGATGTCGGCGCGGGTGCCGCCATAGCGGTAGGTCGCCGGCGACAGTGGAGGCCCCAGCCCCGTGCCCTGGCGGCCTTCGCCATGGCAGGACGCGCAGTTGCGCTGGTAGAGCGTGGCGGCATCGGTCTGGGCCGCGGCCGGGGCGGCGACGGCGGCCAGGACGCCCAGCAGCAGCGTCGGGGCCACGGACGAGGAACGGCGGACATCGGGCATGGGAAAGACTCCGGTGGTCGGGACGGCACGACCGCGATCGCGCCGTCGCAAGCAGACACCGGCTCGCCGCAGCCGCGGATGGAGGGCCGCTGGAGTTCTGCTATAGATTCGATGCAGGGCGCCGCTGTGCGCCGCGGACGAGTCCGGATCCGGGGACAGGGACGGGTGAGCGAGCACACCGCCATCGGCAAGATCGGGCTGGCCGGCGATCCGGCCCAATGCGGCGCGCCTGCGAACTTCAGCGCCGGCGAGGCGCTCGTGCAGCCGTCGCTGAACCGGATCACGATCCACGGCCGGGTGCACCAGGTCGAGCCGAAGGTGATGCAGGTGCTGCTGCTGATGGCCGCCCGGCCGGGCACCGTGATCGCGCGCGAGGCGTTCCTCGACACGGTCTGGGCCGGCACCGTGGGCGACGACTACCTGCTCAACCGCGCCGTGTCGGAACTGCGCAAGCTGTTCGGCGACGATCCCCAGGCGCCGCGCTACATCGAAACCATACGCAAGGGCGGCTACCGCCTGATCGCCCCGATCGCGCCGGCCCGGGTCGCGGCGGCGGTGGCCGTGCCCCCCGGAGGCAGCGAAACCGTGGCCGCGTCCTTCGGGGGTGAGGCGGCACCGGGCGACGTGCCGGGTCGGCACGAGCCGCGCCGACCGGCCGGCGAGATCGCGTCTTCGGCATGGCCGCCTGATTCCGCCGCCGCAGCGTCGCTTCCCCGACGTCGGGGCCGGATGCACCTGGCCATGACGCTCGGCACCGGTGCGCTGGCGCTGGTCGCGCTCGCCGCCTGGCAGCTGCGGTCACGCGCGCCCGGCGGCGCGGCACCGACGGCCCTTCCCCCCGCAGCCGCGCTCGAGGTGCATCCGCTGACCAGCTTCGTCGGCCTCGAACTGGAGCCGGCGCTGTCGCCGGACGGCAGCCGGGTGGCCTTCGTCTGGGACGCGGGCGGCACCTTCGACGTCTACGTCAAGGCGATCGGCAGCGAGGAGGTGCTCAACCTCAGCGACAGCCCGGACGACGAACACCATCCGGTGTGGACGCCGGACGGCCGCGCCCTGCTGTTCGCGCGCCGCGATGCCGACGGCGTGTCGATCCATCGCGTCTCCGCGCTCGGCGGCGGTGTCACGCTCGCCTTCCGCGATCCGGCCGTGCACGAACTGCGCGGCATGAGCCTGTCTCCGGACGGCAGCCGGCTGGCGTATGCGGCACGCAGCCGCGCCGGGGAGCCCTACCGCGCGCACCTGGCCGCGCTGGATGGCAGCGGGCGCCGGGTGCTGTCGGCGCCCGCACCGGGATCGCTAGGCGATGTCGATCCCCGTTTCGCACCCGACGGTCGTTCGATCGTGTTCGCCCGCGCAGTGAACGAAGTCACCAAGGATCTGTACCGGGTGCCGGCCGACGGCGGCGACGCGATGCGCCTGACCTTCGACCACCGCAAGATCAACGGCGTGGCCTGGGCGGGCGCGGGCGACCGGATCCTGTTCACCTCGACCCGCTCGGGACTGTATGCGCTGTGGTCGGTACACGCCGACGGCGGCGAGCCGGTGCAGGTCGCGCTGGGCAACGAGGACGTGCACCAGCCCGCGACCGCGCCCGGCGTGGAAGCGATCGCGTTCGAGCAGTGGCGGCACCGCTCGCACCTGCGCCAGGTCGACGTGGCGAGCGGTCGCGACGTCGGTGCCGGTGGCCTGCTGCAGTCCACCCGCTGGGATTCGAACCCCGCCTGGTCGCCCGACGGCGCGCGCATCGCGTTCACCTCCAACCGGGGCGGACCGCACGGCATCTGGGTGAGCCGGCCCGATGGCAGCGGCGCGGTGGAGATCGCGGCCTTCGACGGCACCTACGTCGACAACCCCGCCTGGTCGCCGGACGGGCGCGTCATCGCCTTCGATGCGAGCCCGGAAGGACGCACCGCGATCTTCGTGGTCGATGCGCAGGGAGGCGCCGCGCGACCGCTGGTCGACGGTCCCGGGGACCACCGCAATCCGGCATGGTCGCGCGACGGCGCCTGGCTCTACTTCGAATCCAACCGCGACGGCGCCTGGCGCGCGTATGCACAGCCGGTGGATGGCGGCGATGCAGTGGTCGTGTCGCCCGGGCCGGCGGCGCATCCACGCGAGTCGCGTGACGGGCGCCGCCTGCTGTACGCCAAGCCGGACGCGCCCGGCCTGTGGCAGGTGCCACGCGTGGACTGGAACGCGGGTGCACCACCCGGGCGCGAAACCCTGCTGATCGCCGACCTTGCTGCGCAGGACACCGGCAACTGGACGTCCTCCGGTGCCGGCGTCTACCACGTCCACCGCCCGGCCGCCGGGCCGCCGACGCTCGCGGTATGGGACGAACGCACAGGCGCGCGCACCGCGATCGTGGCGCTGGCGCCGGACTTCGAAGGCTGGGGCCTGGACCTGTCGCCGGACCAGACGCGGCTGCTGTTCTCCGAGCTGACGCTGCGCGAGAGCGACCTGCGCCTGGCGCAGCCGCGGCCGTGAGCGGGGCCGGCGCCTAGGGCGCCGGTGCCAGCCGGTGCGAGGACTGCTGGCAGACCACGATCGAGTCGCCCTCGCCCGCGTCGCCGGCGGCCACCACGCGCATGCCCACCGACAGCGCGTCCACGTTCACCGGCGCGGCCGCGCACAGGTTCCAGCGCGCCGGAAGTTCCACCGACACCTGCCGCTGCGCGCCGGTATCGACCACCACGATCGCGTTGCCGTCGTAGGTCCAGGGCTGGGTGTCGATCGAGACGATCGTGCCTTCGACCACGCGCTCGCCGGCGGACGTCACGGGCGCATCCTGCACCGAGGTGCAGGCGGCGAGCGCCAGCAGCAGGCTGGACGCGATCAGGGGGCGGCAGGCGGTCCGGGACATGGCACTCCTCATGGGTCGGAAACGGGGACGGGCGCGCCACTCTGGCACAGGCGCGTGGGGTCGCGGTGAGGACGCTTCGTCCGGCGCGTCGGGACCCGCGCAGGCGAGTCCCCGGGCCTCATGCGATCAGTCCGCGGGCGCCGCGCCCCGATCGGGCGCGTCGACAGGCCCTGCGCCCGCAGCGCTGCGCAACTCGCCCAGCGGCGGGATCACCAGCGTGGTGTATTCCTCGTACCGCGCGCCCGGCAGGTCGCGCAGGGGCATCCGGTCGGCGCGCGGGCTTTCGATCGGCAGCCGCGCCGCCTCGTACAGGATCACCTCGTGCTCCGGCGGATACCAGAGGAGCAGCCGCTCCACGAGCGCCTGCAAGCCCTCGGGTTCGGCATGGAACCGGGTACAGGTCAGGTCGCCCGACAGCGCCACCTGCCACAGCAGGACCAGGCCGGCGGTGTCGGGTACGCGCTCGTAGTGCAGGAAGTGGGTGGCCTCCATCGACTGCACGCCGCGCTGGCCCGGGTCGATGCCGAGATCGGCGTAGAGGCAGGCTTCGGCGGAAACGCCCGGCTCCATGCGCGCCGGAATGCCCGCTTCGCGCGCCTTGCGCACCACCGCGTGCGGCACGTCGGCGAACACGCCGGGATGGCCGTAGAACACCGCGCACACGCGCTTGCCCGCAATCACTTCGGCCATGATCGCGGCGTCGATCTCGCGGTAGGTCTGGCGCCGGTCCTTGCCGTCGGCGTAATACGCGCCGAGGTTGATCGCGTCGGGGCGGAAGCTCTGGATCATCGCCAGCGCGAACGGATCGGTCAGGCAGAACACCACCTGCGCCTCGCGGATCTCCGACAGGCAGCGCTCGCTGACGTGGCGGCCGAACTCGATGCCGCTGCCCACCACCACCAGGCCACCGCCTTCGCGCGCGCCGGATGGCGCATCGCTGGTGCAAACGGTGCGGTCGCGGCCGTCGTACTTGGCGCGGTAGAGCGCCTGGTCGGCATCGTGCACCAGTTGCTCGAGCGTGGTCGCGTGGTCGTTGGCCTGGCAGATGCCGGCGCTGATGCTGAAATGCACGGTGTGGCCGAATACGGTCACCGGCGCGATGCGCCCGCGCAGGCGGCGCAGCAGGTCCTGGGCCTGGTCGCGGCCGCCATCGAGCAGGATCGTGAACTCGTCGCCGCCGCTGCGGCCGGCGATCCCCTGCTCACCCACCTCCTCGGCGATCCAGGTGCCGAGCCAGCGCAGGGCTTCGTCGCCCGCGGCATGGCCGTGGCGATCGTTGACCTCCTTGAAGCGGTCGATGTCGGCCACGATCGCGGTGAACGCCCGGCCTTCGCGCCGCGCGCGCTCGAACGCGGCCTCGCCTTCCCTGCGCACCTGCTGGTAGTTGAGCAGCCGGGTCAGACTGTCGTGCTCGGATTGCCAGCGGTAGCGCCGCCGCTCGCGGAACGAGCGCCGCAGCAGCACTGTCAGCAGCAGCGCCGTGGCGAGCAGCGCCACCAGGCCGGCGGCCAGCAGCCATTGCCAGCGCCGGGTGGCGGTGACCTGCAGTGCGGCCAGTTCCTTCTCCGCCTCGAGCAGCGCGATCTGCTGCTCCTTCATCCGGGTGTCGAATTCGACCTGGAGGTAGGTGAGGCGTCGCGCGCGGGCATCGGCCTCGGCGGCTTCGGAAGCGGAAATGGCCTGCTTGAGATGCGCGAGGGCCGACGTGAGATCGCCGCGACGTTCGGCCAGCCTCGCCAGCAGGTGTTCGGTTTCGGCGATGGCGAGGCTGGATTCCTGCTCGCGGTAGTAGCGCAGGGTATCGGCCAGCAATTGCTGGGCGTGGTCCAGATCCCGGTTCGAGACGATCAGGCTTTCCGCGATGACCAGGCGCGTGCTCCAGGCGCCCGCCGCGTAGCCCGCGGCCTCGAACTCGGACAGCGCTTCGCGGCCCCAGGTCCAGGCCTCGTCATGGCGGTCCTGCCGCGCCGCCATCTTGGCCACGCCGTACTTGCCCAGCGCGACGAACACGGGATCGCCGGCACGCCTGCAAGCGTCGATCTGGCGATGTCGCCACTCCTCCGCGACGCTGTAATTCCGGGCGTGGTCCTCGGCCAAGGCCATTTCCGACAGCGCCACGCACTGGCCCCTCACGTCGTCCGTCGCCTCGATGGCGTCGACCGCGCGGCGCGCCAGGTTCCGCGCCTTATCGGTTTCCCCCACCAGCGTATGCAGGTAGCTGGCGGTCCCGAGCAGGTTGGGGGCGTGTTCCGGGGCCTCGGGCAGGTACGACAGGCCCTCGTTGAGCCAGGTGAACGCCCGCGACCAGTCCTCGATGTTGGCCGCCACGCTGATGGCGGTCCCGTAGATCCTGATCCGCAGCGCCGCGGGCATCTCCTCCGACAGCAGGTCGGCAAGCCCTTCAAGCGCCTCCTTCGACCCGCCGGCAAGCGCCATGTTGCGCAGCCGGACGTACTCGATCCGCTGACGCTGCCCGGTCGACAGCTGCCCGGCCTGCGAGGCCAGGGCGGCGATCCTCTCGTTCGATTCCCGCCAGTGCGCGGTGAAGGCGAGCGTCTCGATCTCGCTGACGCGCGACTCGAGGTTGTCCTGCGCGAACGCCGGCAGCAAGACCAGCGCGAGAAGCAGGAATGAAAGCTTGCTCAGCCGATCCATGGGCCTGCAACGGTTCAGTGCACGAGGGCTATTTCTCGTAGCACTTGATGCTGTGGTTGGTCGCGAACTGCCCGTCCTTCAGGCCCGTGAGGGCCTTGATCGCGGTGTAATCCTTGTCCAGCATCGCCTGGCGCTCGTCGTCGGCCAGCCCGGCGCGCTGCATCACTCCGTCCGGATCCTTGTCGTACTCCGCGGCAAAGGCCGCATCGCTGCCAAGCTTGCGCATCAGTTCGAGCAGTTTCGACATGGACATCCCCCTGAATCGACCAGGCATCGTGACCGCGCGGGCATCCGCTGACGCCTCGCCGGAACCCCACCACACAGGCCCCGCGCACGCGTTGTCCCCGGGGCGCCGAGCAGCGCGACATTAGCATAGGTTCCCGGCCGCGGTGGCGACATCCGGCCCTCGCGCGCGCAGCCGGTGCCGCCTAGCTGCACGTGTCCGGTCGCGCGCGATTTTGACGTTGCGCGGGGTCGTCGGGACGCGGGGCCACCTCGTCCAATCGACCTTGATCCGCTGGAGCGTCCTGTGTCGCCGCCGGCCCCGTCGCTCTGGTGCAGTGCACCCGGATGCCGCTGCCGCCATTCCAATCCCGCCGTCCGTGATTCGAAATGCAGACGCGGGTCGCTGCCCGGTCGGCGTGCTACGAGTGCGTGGCGGGAGCCGGTTTCCCCTGCGGTCCGGGGGTCTCCCCGTCCCGGCGGCAGGACGGATACGCGCGTCGCGCGGCTTCGCCCAGTCCATTGGCCCGCTCCGGCACGTCGACGCGACCGCGGCTTTTGGACAGACTTCGCCCGACCCGATGCCAGCCGCGCGCCGCCGCGTTCGCGCGGCACGCCCCGAACGAGGACCGACCCCGCATGACCGCCCTGACCGCTCTGCGCACCACCGCCTGCACCCTGCTGCTGTCCGCCGCCGCACCGCTCGCCTTCGCCGGCAGCGTGACCGGACGGGTCGATGCCGGGCAGCCCGGGCCGGTGATTGCGCCCGAACTCTACGGCCAGTTCATGGAGCAGCTGGGCACCGGCATCGACGGCGGCATCTGGGTGGGCCCCGACTCGGACATCCCCAACACCCGCGGCTACCGCAACGACGTGCTCGCCGCGCTGAAGGAGCTCAAGGTGCCGGTGCTGCGCTGGCCCGGCGGCTGCTACGCCGACATCTACGACTGGCGCACCGGCATCGGCCCGCGCGCGAAGCGGCCGGTCACGCTCAACCGCTGGTGGGGCAACAAGGAGGAGCACAACGCCTTCGGTACCCACGAGTTCTTCGAGTTCGCCGAACTGGTGGGCGCCAAGACCTTCCTCAACGTCAACGTGGGCACCGGCACCCCGCGCGAGGCCGCGCAGTGGGTCGAGTACATCACTTCGCCCACCAACTCGACGCTGGCGCAGGAGCGGCGGCGCAACGGTCGCGAGCAGCCGTGGAAGATCGACTTCCTCGGCATCGGCAACGAACCCAACGGCTGCGGCGGGCGCATGCGCGCGGAGACCTTCGCCGACCTGTTCCGGCAGTACTCCGGTTTCATCGCGCCGCACGGCGGCACCACGATGATCGCATCGGGCCCCGACGCGACCGATCCGGCCTGGACCCGCACCACGATGGAGATCGCCGGCGAGCACCTCGACGCGTTCTCGATGCACTACTACACCCTGCCCACCGGCGACTGGACCACCAAGGGCCCGGCGACCGGGTTCGGCGAACCGGAATGGCGCGCGACGTTCGAGCGCACCTACATGATCGAGCCGATGATCCAGGAACAGACCGCGATCATGGACGAGTTCGACCCCGAGGCCGAGAAGGCGCTGGTGATCGGCGAATGGGGCACCTGGTACGACCCCACCCCCGGCTCGCCCGGCGGCTGGCTGCAGCAGCAGAACAGCATCCGCGACGGCCTCGTGGCGGCGGTCAACCTCAACATCTTCCACCGCAACGCGAAGCGGCTGCGTGCGGCGGGCATCGCGCAGATGGTCAACGTGCTGCAGGCGATGCTGCTCACCGACGGCGCGAAGATGGTGCGCACGCCCACCTACCATGCCTTCCGCATGTACCGGCCCTTCCAGGGTGCGACCTCGCTGCCGCTGGCGCTGCGCTCGCCGGACTACGGCAGCCTGAAGGCGGTGGATGGCACGGCCGCGCGCGGCAGTGACGGCAAGCTCTACGTGGCACTGGTCAACCTCGATCCGGGCGAGGCGATGGACGTGTCGCTGGCGCTCGAAGGCGCCCAGGCCACGCGGGTATCCGGCGAACTGCTGACCGCCGACGGACTCGACGCGCACAACACCTTCGATGCCCCCGAGACCGTGCGACCGGTCGCCTTCGACGGCGCACGCCTGGCGGACGGCACCCTGTCGGCCCGCCTTCCTGCCAAATCGCTGGTCGTGCTGACGCTCGAATAAGCACCCTCGCTCGCCCGACACGCGCGCGGGTGACGCGTCCCGGCCGCAACACCACCCCGTAGCCCGGATAAGGCCAACGGCCGCATCCGGGACTACACGACGCGTCCCGAAGCCGACGCTGGCACGCGTAGCCCACACAAGGCCGAAAGCCGCGTCCAGGACCCGCGACGGCGTCGCGCACCCGGCGGCACCGCGTGTAGCCCGGACAAGGCCGCAGGCAGCATCCGGGGATCGCCGATCCGTTGCTTCAGCCGCCCGCGAACACCGGCGCAAGCAGGCGCAGCGTCCCCGCATCGGCGTCGAGTTCCACCTCGCCGCCGACCGGCAGGATGAACTGTTCGCGGATGTGGCCGATCATCGCCCCGGTGTAGGCGGGAATGCCGAGCGGCACGATGAAATCGTCGAGGATCTGCGCCAGCGTCAGCGAGCCGTAGCCATCGCCCGGGTCGCAATCGGTGCATTCGCCGAACACGAAGCCCGCGATGCGGTCGAGCACGCCCATCAGCTTGAGCGTGGTCAGCATGCGGTCGACCCGGTACGGCGCCTCGGACACGTCTTCCAGGAACAGGATCGCGCCATCGAAATCCGGCAGGTAAGGTGAGCCCGCCAGCGCGGTGAGCACGGTGAGGTTGCCGCCCAGCAGCCGTCCGCGCGCCTGGCCGGGCACCAGCGTGCGGGTGCGGTTGCGGCGCGGCACCAGCTCGTCGCCGGCCTCGATCCGGTTCTCGTAGTGCATCAGCTCGCGCTCGAAGAACACGCGCCGGAACTGGTCGGCGTTGAAGCGGTTCCAGCTGCCGGTACCGATGGGCCCATGGAAGGTCACCAGCCCGGTGCGCGCCTGGATCGCGCAGTGCAGCGCGGTCACGTCCGAATAGCCGAGCAGCGCCTTCGGGTTGCCGCGGATGGCCTCGTAGTCCAGCAACGGCAGCAGGCGCGCCGCGCCGGAGCCGCCCCGGGTGCAGACGATCGCGGCCACGTCCGGGTCGGCGAACGCCGCATTGAGGTCACCCGCGCGCTCGGCATCGCTGCCCGCGAGGTGGCCGCGGCGCTCCGCGTAATGCGCGCCCGTGACCACGCGCAGCCCCAGCGCTTCCATCACTTCGCGCGCGAGCTGCAGGTCGAGCGGATCGGATACGGCCGAGGACGGGCTGACCAGCGCCACGGTGTCGCCGGGCGCCAGCGGCCGCGGCAGCAGGCGCTGCGAAATCGCGTCCGCACGCGCGGCCAAGCCGATGCCTGGCAGCAGCGCACTCGCCGCCGCCACCGTAGCCGAACCGAGGAAGTGTCGCCTGCGCATGCCCTGCCCTCATCGAGTGGAGGCGCGAGGGTAGCAACCGGAGGGCGCCGGCGACAGCGCGACCGACGGCTGCGCAGCGCTTCCGCGTCGACGCAACGCACCGGGGAGACGGAACAATTCGAGACGATGCCGCACGGCAACCGTGGCCGCCCGGGCCTGCGATGCCGGATGACATTCCCAAGCAGCAGACCGACGCCAGGGAAAAATCGCGACCGGCTGCGTCGCACCGGCCTCCAGGCCCTGCGACGGGCTGGGCGGCGACCGGTGTCACGGCCCGGTGCCGCGCCCCGTCCCACGCGCCGGCCGCGGTCTCAGGCCGGCACCCCATCGGCGTCAGCCGTGGTGGTGCGGTTGCGCCCTGCCCGCTTGGCGCGGTACATCGCCGCGTCCGCGCGCGCCAGCCACTCCGCGGCCGCTTCGCCGCCGCGGTGCGTGGCGGCGCCGAGCGAGATGGTGACCGTGCGGCCGCGGCACTGGACCCCCGTTTCCACCGCCGTGCGCAGCTTTTCGGCGATCGCCCACAGCGCGTCGCCACTCGCCCCGGGCAGCAGCAGGGTGAACTCCTCGCCGCCCAGGCGGAAGAAGCGGTCGTTGGCACGCGTGTTGCCGCGCACCACCGTGGCCAGCTGCACCAGCACGTCGTCGCCGGCCTCGTGGCCGAACGCGTCGTTGATGGCCTTGAAGTGATCGATATCGAAGATCAGCAGGCCGAGCGGCGTGGCCTGGCGCTCGCTGGTGTTGATGGCGGCCTGCAGTTCGAGTTCGAGCCCGCGCCGGTTGCCGGCACCGGTCAGCGGATCGTGCAGCGCGATCGCCTCCAGTTGCGAGCGCTGCAGCTCCGCGCGCGAGGCGAACACGAACGAGAACAGGCTGACGACGATCGCGGTCACGAGGAACAGGACCTTCTCCAGCGGCGTGGCCAGCGCGGCATCGCTCGCGGCCACGGCTGCCATGGCGCCGCCGGAGATCAGCAGCGCAGGCCAGCGCCGGATCAACAGGAAATTCGCGACCAGCACCGGGTACACCCACAGCAGGCCCGGCAGGCCGCCCAGATGCGCCACCGCGACGCACCCCAGCGAGTAGGTCGCCGCGAGGAACGACGCCGCGCCCGCGGTGCGGCCGGTGCGCCAGGCGTACAGCGCGGCGCCGACGATGCTGGCCACGATCACCAGGTCGATGAGCGCGATCAGGTATTCGCCACGCAGGTACCGGTAGACACCGAACGGGCTGATGCCGAGCACGGTGATCGTGCCGAACATCACCACGATGCCCAGGTGGAAGTCCACCCTCAGCCGGTTGCTCCACATCACGCCTCCCTTCGCCGCGCCCGTCGCGCCGGACAGGCCAAGGGCCGGTCCATCCACGGGCGCGACCTGGCCGGCACTCCGGACAGATCAGCCGGGCCAGCCTACCGGTGGAGGCGCAGCGCGGCGTGAACAGGGAGTGCATGCGATGGGGCGTGCGGCCTCGTGGACGAGGCCGCGAGTCGGCCCGACGCGGGGTGTCGGATCCGCCCTTGACGCGAGAGACGGCCTGGCTAGGCGCCGCGCGTGGCCGCCCGCCGTACCTGCGGGGTCATCGCCACGTTGAGGTGCTCACTCATCAGCTGCAGTTCGCCGTCCTGGATCATCGCCGTCAGGCGCATGCCGCGTTCGAGCAGCGCGGTCGCGGCCTCGACGCGGTCGGGCGCCAGGTCGATCACCGTGAGATTGTCCAGGCGCGACAGCGACGAGGCGATCCTGCTCCACCAGATCTCCGACGCATTCCCGCCATAGTTCACCACCACGACGTGCCTGGCGCGCGCGCACGCCTTGCGGATGCGGGTCTCGTCGGGTTGGCCCAGGTCGATCCAGCGCTCGATCTCGCCGCCGTAGTCGCGCTGCCACAGGTCGGCGTCCTCGACGGTGCTCAGGCCGCGGCCGAACTCGAGCCGCTCATCGGCGTACAGCGCGAACGTTATCAGCCGCACCATCAGCCGTTCCGGCGTCTCGGACGGATGCTGCGCCAGCGTGAGGTTGTGGCTGGCGTAGTAGTGCCGGTCCATGTCGCTGACCTGCAGTTCGAGCCGGTAGATCGTCGCGTTGGGCGCCATGCGGGTGCCGGGAAAAGGGGTGTGCCATTGTAGTCGGTGTCCCCGCGCGTGCCGGTGGTTGCGCAATGGCGTGCGTCGGTGGGGCGCAGCGCAGCGTCCACCGCGCCGCAGTCGATGACCGAAGTCGTGCTTGATGCCGGACGCACGCCGGAACTGCACATGTTCCGGCTCGCCGAGGATCCGAGCCTGCCCGTCATCGACGCGCACCTGCGGGCGGCGCTGCGTGCGCATGCGCCGGAAGGTGGCTGGGGCATCATGCTCGAGGCCCTGGACGAGAGCTGGGCGCATCAGGACGCGCGCAGCCGCGCGCCGGAACCAGGCGCGCGGCCCATCACGGCGCGATCATTGCGCGCCTGCCAGCATTCGCGGCCATGATGGCACCCGAAGGCAACGCCCCGGCGCGGGGCTGGTTCGAGACGCGCCCGAGACTGACGCCGACCGCACGCGAGGACGACTGGGACATTCTCCTGGGCGACGGGCCGGTGGTGGCGACCGCGATCCACGATGGCCACGCGATCCGGCCCTCCCTGCGTCCCCTGCTCGCACTGGGCCCCGACGAGCGCCTGCGCGAGGAAGATCCGCTGACCGGCCTGTTAACCGAGGTGGGCGATGTGCGCATCCGCGTGCCGATCTCGCGCTTCGAAGTCGATCTCAACCGTCCGCGCGACGGTGCCGTGTATGCGCGGCCGGAAGACTGCTGGGGGCTGCAGCTGTGGTCCTCGCCCCTGCCCGAGCGCGAGATCGAGCGCTCGCTGCAGCGCTGGGACCGCTTCTACGGGATGGTCGCGGACCTTCTGGACCGCTTGCTCGAACGCTGGGACGCGGTGCTGCTGATCGACCTGCACAGCTACAACCACCGCCGCGACGGCGCGGATGGTGAACCGGCGCCGCAGGCAGGCAATCCCGACATCGAACTGGGGCTGACCACCGCCGATCCGGCGCGCTGGCGGGCGGTGACCGAACGCTTTTCCGAAGCCCTGCGCGCGACACCGGTGCAGGGCCGCCACCCCGATGTACGCGCCAACGTCCGCTTCCCCACCGGCGGACACTTCCCGGAGTGGGTGTATGCCCGCTGGGGATCGCGGGTGTGCACCATCTCGCCGGAATACAAGAAGATCTTCATGGACGAGTGGACCGGCACCGCCGAAATCGCCGCCCTGCGCGACCTGCAGCGCGGGCTGCGTTCGGCGGTGGATGCCGTGCGCCCCGAGTTCCGGAGACGCGCATGAACGCGCAGGTGAAGCACGCACGGGGCGAGCCCGCCGGCGCAACGCGGTCCGTGCGCGAACTGCCGCCCGTGGCCGCGGAGGTCGATGCGGCGCTGCTCGCGATCGATGCCGAACTGGACTGGCTGATCGCGCTCAATCCGCTGGGCACCGACGCGTTGTGGAACGAATTCGAGGCCAGTGGACGGCAACGCGTGTCGGCCCTGCGCTACGCCGATCCGGTGCTCGACCTCGACGCGATGCGCGAGCGGCTGCTGGCCCTGCCGGTCGAGCGCATCGAATCGCCGTTGCTGGCGGGCCTGCTGGGGGAAAAGCAGGCCGACCTCGACCGCACCATCGAACTGGTGCGCCTGCGCGGCACCGGCGGCTTCGTCGATGCCAGCATCGAGCTGTTCGGCGGCGTGGAGCCCGAGCTCCTCGTCCTCGCCCGCCGCCTGCTCCACGAGGTGCAGCCCGGCGAACCGCTCGAGGCCGATACCGGCGTCGACGCAGTGGTCTCGGCGGTCGAGGAGGAGGTGGCATGGTACCAGGAGCGCGCGCCTGACTTCGCGCTGGATGTCGTCGTCAATGCGGACATCGGCTCGCTGATGATGGTCTCCCACGGGCGCCTCTACCTGGATGCCGAGCTGCGCCTGCCCCACGCGCGCCTGCAGCCGCTGGTGCAGCACGAAGTCGGCACCCACGTGGTCACCCATTACAACGGCGCGCGGCAGCCGCTGCGACAGCTGTCGGTGGGCCTGGCGCAGTACGATCCGCTGCAGGAAGGCCTTGGCGTGCTGGCCGAATTCCTGTCCGGCTACCTGCCCGGCGAACGGCTGCGCATCCTCGCTGCGCGGGTGGTCGCCGCGCAGATGGCGATCGATCGCCAGGGCATTCCCGAGATCTTCGCCCGCCTGCACGACGAGCACGGCTTCGCCACTGACGAGGCCTTCGATGTCGCGGTGCGTGCGCTGCGCGGGGGCGGCCTCACCAAGGACGCGGTGTACCTGCGCGGACTGTGCGACCTGCTCGCCGACCTGCGGGACGGCAACGCGTTCGAGCCGCTGTTCGCCGGCAAGTTCGCGCTGCGCCATCGCGCCGCCATCGCGCAGCTCATCGACGAGGGCTGGGCGACGCCGCCGCGCCTGTTGCCGCGCTATACCGCCGCCGACGGGTTCGCCGACACCCTGGCGCGTTGCCGCACGCTCGACGTGGCGCACCTGCACCACGCCCACCCCACTCCCCTCCCGCTGGAACTCTCCGAATGACCGATCGCCCCCTGCGCCTCGGCTTCGTCGTCAACGACGTCGCCACCGAACAGGACAACTACACCACCATCCGACTGGCGCGCACCGCCGTCCGCATGGGCCACTCGGTCGCGCTGATCGGGCTGGAGGACTTCATCTACGACCCGTCCGGCTGCGTGTACGCCAAGGCGCACGTGCCGGCGGGCGAGTCCTACGCCGACGATGCCGCGCTGCTGGCCGAGCTGCATGGCGAGGACGCGAAGGTCGAGCGGATCAACGTCGAGGAGCTTGACGTGCTGATGCTGCGCAGCGACCCGGCCGAGGAAGTGGTCGACCGGCCCTGGGCGCCCAACAGCGCGCTGCTGTTCGCGCAGCTGGTGGTCAAGCGCGGCGTGATCGTGCTCAACGATCCCACCCACCTCACCGACGCCTCGAACAAGACCTACTTCCAGCATTTCCCGGAGGACGTGCGTCCGGTCACCTGCATCAGCCGCGACGCGGAGGAGATCAAGGCCTTCATCTCGGCCCAGGGCGGGCGTGGAGTGATCAAGCCGCTGCAGGGCTCCGGCGGCCAGGGCGTGTTCGTGGTCAACGGCGACGGCGGGGCCAACGTCAACCAGATGATCGACGCGGTGATCCGCGACGGCTACGCGATCGCGCAGGAGTACCTGCCCAAGGCGGCCGACGGCGACCTGCGCCTGCTCACGCTCAATGGTCGCCCGCTGAAGGTCGACGGCCGCTATGCCTGCTTCCGGCGCTACAACGACAGCGGCGACGCGCGCAGCAACATCAGCGCCGGCGGCAAGATCGAGCTGGCCGAGCCGGACGAGGACGCGCTGCGGCTGGCCGAGCTGGTGGCGCCCAAGCTCATCCACGACGGCATGTACCTGGCCGGCCTGGACATCGTCGGCGACAAGCTGATGGAGGTGAACGTCGACACCCCCGGGGGCATCAACATGGCCGAGGAACTGACCGGGGTGGACTTCAGCGGCCACATCATCGAGGACCTCGCGCGCAAGGTGCGGCTGCGCAACCAGTACCGCGGCAACCTGAGCAACGTCGAACTCTCGATGCTGTGACACCGGCCGCCGGGGGCGTGCACTCGCCCCTCACCGGGCCCCGGGTAGCGTCCGCCGACCGCTTCCCGGACATCCCGCCATGGCCCGCGCCGACGATTCCCCTGACTCTTCCCGAGACGATCGCGGGCGCCACAGCGCGGCGCGGTTGCCCGGCCTGCGTGTGGACCACTACAACCTTCGCCTGCGCGACCCCGACGACGAGAACGGCTTTCTCGGCGACCGCGCCAGCCATACCGCGTTCCGGTCGCTGCTCGACACCGCGCGCCGCGACCACCTGAGCGGCGAGGATCCGTTCGGCGACGTGCCCTCGGCCGAACTCGGCAAGCAGAAGGTCGACCTGGTGCTGGTGGGCGGGGACCCGGACGCCGCGCACGCCGTGCACCTGGCGGTCGAGGAGTACGCACGCCGGCTGTGCTACGTGGTGCAGGTGTTCCTGGCGCAGCCGCAATGGGCGGGCGTGGAGAAGATCGTGCTGGGCGGCGGCTTCCCGGAGCACGAGACCGGCAGCCTGGCGCTGCGTCGCGCGATGCGGCTGCTGGAACTGTCCGACACCGGCGCCACCCTGCACCCGTTGCGCCACGACCCCGACGAGGCCGGCCTGCTGGGCTGGGCGCTGCTGCTCCCCGACGAGGCGCGCCGGCACCAGGCGTTCCTGGCGGTCGACGTCGGCGGCACCAACCTGCGCTGCGGGATCGTCGAGCACCGCCTGCACAAGGACGACACCGGCGCCAAGGCGCGGGTAGTGGAGAGCCTGAAGTGGCGCCACGCCGACGACGACCCCAGCCGCGAGGATGCGATCGCGCGCATGGCCGCGATGCTCAACGGCCTGGCCGCGTACGCCGCGACGCTGGGCCTGCAGATGGCCCCGTTCGTGGGGATCGCCTGCCCGGGCGAAGTCGAGCCCGACGGTTCGCTGTCCGCCGGCGCCCAGAACCTGCCCGGCGACTGGGAGCGGCCGTTCCACCTCCCCGATGCCCTGTCCGCCCTGCTGCACCCGATCGAGGGCCGCAATCCGCAGGTGGTGATGCATAACGACGCGGTCGTCCAGGGCTTGAGCGAACTGCGCCGCATGCGCAAGGCCCGGCGCTGGGCGGTGCTGACCATCGGCACCGGACTGGGCAATGCCAGCTACACCATGCGCTGAGCATTGCAGGCACGTCGCCCCGGGGCGCGCTTCGACTCACGGCCCAGGCCTGTGCCTGCGGGTATCCACACCGTCGTCAGCACGCGGGTGCTAGAACCCATCCATGACCGCCTCCCGATCCGACACGACCGCCCCACATGCCGGCGCGGCGAAGAGCCGCCGGCGCTTCCTGCGCCAGTTTCCGGGCGGCTTCAGTGACCCCGTCTACCTGGACTGGGAGCGCGACTACAAGTGGCAGACCCACGAACGCTGGGAGGAGGCGCTGCCGCGCGCGACGTTCCGCCGACTGCTGCGCGATGGCGAACACGCCGAGGCGGCCGCGCGCGCGGTACGCGTCGAACAGCGCGCCCGCCACAGCATGCTGTTCTCGTTCGAGAAGATGGCGCTGCGCGATGCGCTGCGCACCGAGGCCGGCGTTCGCGAGTTCGCGCAGGGACTCTACGACTTCCTGCACGGCCGCGGCGGACCGCAGCTGCGCTTCGAGCGCTGGGTGGCCGCCATCGAGCGACTGCCGCGCAGGCAGACGCGCGTGCTGACCTGGCCACTGGCGACCGTGTTCGGCTTCATCGCCCAGCCGGACCGGCACATGTTCATGAAGCCCAACACGATCCGTGCCGCGGCGCGCGCCTACGGCTACCCCCTGCCCTACCGCTCGCGCCCGGACTGGGAGGCCTACGAGCGGCTGCTCGACTTCTCCGACACGGTGCGCGAGGACCTGCGCGACCTGCGTCCGCGCGACATGATCGACGTGCAGTCGTTCCTCTGGGTGCAGGGCTCGGACGAGTACCGATAGCAGGCGAGGTGCGACGGGCGGCACGGCGGCTGCGCGGTTCCAGCCCGGGCGCCATGCGTCGGTGTAGGGCTGCGATCGCTGCCGCGGGCCAGCCGGGTGCCTGCCTGCCCGATGGACGCAATCCCGCGACCGCACGGGGACGGGTGTCGATCGGCGCGCTGCCCGTCCGTCGTGGAGGCAGGTGGACCGCTTCCGCACTGTGGCCGATGCGGCGCCCGCGACGGCCTCGGCCATGCGGACCGCCCGCCCCAGACCAGACAGTTTTCCATTCCATACACCCCGAGGACACGACCGATGACCCCGAAGAACACCATCTGCCTCTGGTTCGACGGCACCGCGCTCGACGCCGCCGAATTCTATGCCCGCACCTTTCCCGACAGCCGCGTCGACGCGGTGCACCATGCGCCCGGCGACTATCCCTCCGGCAAGGCCGGCGACGTGCTGACCGTGGATTTCACGGTGATGGGCATCCCCTGCCTCGGCCTCAACGGCGGGCCCACGTTCCGCCACAGCGAGGCGTTCTCGTTCCAGGTCGCGACCGACGACCAGGCCGAGACCGACCGGCTGTGGGACGCGATCGTCGGCAACGGCGGCGAGGAAAGCGCCTGCGGCTGGTGCAAGGACCGCTGGGGCCTGTCGTGGCAGATCACCCCGCGCGTGCTCACCGCGGCCATGACCGGGAGCGACCACGCCGCGGCCGCGCGCGTGTTCGCGGCGATGATGCAGATGCGCAAGATCGACGTCGCCGCGATCGAGGCCGCGCGCCGCGGATGACCGTCGCCGGGGCCACGGACCCGGCCGAATCCGGGCGCGCCTCGCGGCTACGCCGAGGCGCACGCGGCCCCCGCCCCAGGAACCCGCGCGTGCCGGTAACGCTTCGGCAGCGAGCGCGGTTCGTCCCGGCGCGCGCAGGCGGCCTTGGCTCAGGCGCGCAGCTTCCAGCCGGTGCGGAAGATCCACCACACCGCCGCCATGCAGGCCAGCAGGAAGCCGACGATCGCGGCCAGGCTGATGCCCACGTTCACGTCCGAGGTGCCGTAGAAGCTCCAGCGGAAGCCGCTGACCAGGTAGACCACCGGGTTGAACAGCGCGATCTTCTGCCACACCGGCGGCAGCATGTTGATCGAGTAGAACGCGCCTCCGAGGAAGGTCAGCGGCGTGACGATCATCAGCGGGATCACCTGCAGCTTCTGGAAATCGTCCGCCCACAGCCCGATGATGAAGCCGAACAGGCTGAAGGTGACCGCCGTCAGCACGAGGAAGACGACCATCAGCAGTGGATGGGCGATCTCGTAGGGCACGAAGATGCGCGCGGTGACCAGGATCAGCACGCCGAGCATCATCGACTTGGTGGCCGCCGCGCCCACGTAGCCCAGCACCACCTCCACGTAGGACACCGGCGCCGAGAGCAGCTCGTAGATCGTGCCGGCCCACTTGGGCATGTAGATGCCGAACGAGGCGTTGGAGATGCTCTCGTTGAGCAGCGAGAGCATGATCAGGCCCGGGATGATGAAGGCGCCGTAGGACACGCCGTCGATCTCGCCCATGCGCGACCCGATCGCCGCGCCGAAGACGACGAAGTACAGCGACGTCGACAGCACCGGCGAGGCGATGGACTGGGTGATGGTGCGGAAGGTGCGCGCCATCTCGAAGCGGTAGATGGCGCGGATCGCGTGCCAGTTCATGCGCGGGCCTCCTGGCGGCCGTTGTGCACCAGTTCGACGAAGATCTCCTCGAGCGAACTCTCGCTCGAATGCAGGTCCTTGAACTCGATCCCCAGCTCGCCCAGCCGCCGCAGCAGGCCGGCGATGCCGGTCTCCTCGACCTGCGAGTCGAAGGTGTAGACCAGGGTGCGGCCCTCGTCGGCCAGCTCCAGCGGCAGCGACGCCAGCGCCTCCGGTACCGCCTCCAGCGGCGACTGCAGCGTGAGCGAGAGCTGCTTGCGGCCCAGCTTGCGCATCAGCACGTGCTTGTCCTCGACCAGTAGGAGGCGACCCTTGTCGATCACCCCGATGCGGTCGGCCATCTCCTCGGCCTCCTCGATGTAGTGGGTGGTGAGGATGATGGTCACGCCGCTTTCGCGCAGCTGGCGCACCAGCGCCCACATGTCGCGCCGCAGTTCCACGTCCACGCCGGCGGTCGGTTCGTCCAGGAACAGGATGGTCGGCTCGTGCGCCAGCGCCTTGGCGATCAGCACGCGGCGCTTCATGCCGCCGGACAGGGTCATGATCTTGCTGTCGCGCTTGTCCCACAGCGACAGGTCGCGCAGCACCTTCTCCAGGTGGGCGTCGTCGCGCGGCTTGCCGAACAGCCCGCGGCTGAAGCGCACCGTCGCCCAGACCGTCTCGAACGCGTCGGTGGACAGCTCCTGCGGCACCAGCCCGATCCGGCTGCGCGCGGCGCGGTAGTCGCGCACGATGTCGTGGCCGTCGGCCACCACCGTGCCCTCGCTGGGGTTGACGATGCCGCAGACGATGCTGATCAGCGTGGTCTTGCCGGCGCCGTTGGGCCCCAGCAGCGCGAGGATCTCCCCCTTGCGGATCTCGAGGTCGACCGAATCGAGCGCCTTGAAGCCGGACGCGTAGGTCTTGCCCAGGTTGCGGATGGAAATGATGGAGGACACGCGGGACGACCCCAGGCTTGCGAAACCAGCGCGGATCGTACCGGAGCGCCGGCGGCGGGGTTGTCCCGCCAGCGGGAATGTCCGTCCCTGCGCGCCGCGCGCGGCGTCGCGGTGCGCTTTGCCGTTGCCCGATGACCGCTACGCCCCGGTGCCGGACGTCACCCACGCCAGTGCCTCGGCCTGGCGCTCGGGCGTGAACACGCGATAGCGCACGAATGGCAGCATCGCGCTTTCCGCACGCGACCCCGCGCGCATCCACGCCTGGTCGGCCACCACGGCCACGCGGCCGAACCTGCGCAGCTGCCCCATCAGCGGCATCGCGCGCGCCAGGTGCGCGCCGAAGCCCGCCAGTTCCAGGCTGCCGATGGATCGGGTCTCGACGTACATGTGGACCGGGTCGTGCCGCGCGAGGCAGGCCTCCAGCCGGTCCATCAGCGCGTCGAGGTCCGCGGCGGTGATCCGGTCCTCGATCGCCACCGCGATCACGTCGTCCGGCGCGTGCAGGAAGTGGTGCATGGGGGTCTCCGGTCGCAGCGTCCGTGGCGAAGGCTAGCGCCGGTTGCGTTGCGGCGGCGTCGATGACGTCGGCGGGCCGCCCGCGGATGCCGCGCAGCCCGCGTGCCTGGCCCTCGCCATGGCGCGATTGGCGCCTTCGCCCGCTTGCGGCGAAGATG
Organism: Luteimonas rhizosphaericola; assembly: GCF_029888045.1. Taxonomy (GTDB): domain Bacteria; phylum Pseudomonadota; class Gammaproteobacteria; order Xanthomonadales; family Xanthomonadaceae; genus Luteimonas; species Luteimonas rhizosphaericola. The sequence continues at coordinate 51,347 of NZ_JARXRN010000016.1, forward strand.
CCGCTTTCCACGACCGGAGCACGGTCCATGGCCGAGCAAGGGGACCGACGCAGGGTCGCAGTCGGCAGGACGTGGCTGGCGGTCGCCGCCGCGCTGCTGCTCCTGCTGGCCGTCTGGGGCGCGTTGCGCCTGCGCGGCCCGTTGCTGCCCGGCTACACGGTGGCCAGCGGCCCGCTGGTGCAGAACGTGGTGGCCACCGGGCGCGTGGCGGCACCGTCGCGGATCCAGGTCGGGGCCGAGATCGCGGGCCTGGTGCTCGAGCGGCGGGTGATGGACGGCGACCGGGTCGCCCCGGGCGACGTGCTGGTGGTGCTGCGCGCGCGCGACCTGGAGGCACGCCGCGACGAAGCGCGCGCGGCCCTCGCGGCACTGCGCGAGGCCGAGCGCCCCGACGCGGAGGCGCGCGAGCGCCAGGCGCGCGCCGACCTCGCCCAGGCCGAGCGCGAACTGGTGCGGCGCCGCGAACTGGGCGAGCGCCAGCTGGTCTCGCGCGAGAGCGTCGAGCTCGCGGCACAGGCCGTCGTGGCCGCGCGCGCCGCAGCCGAGCAGGCGCGGCTGGCCGTCGCGGCGCTGGCGGGGGGCGCGCGCGAAGCGCAGGCGCGCGAGCGCCTTGCCGCCGCCGAGGCGGACCTGGCGCGCGCGGTCGTGCGCGCCACCGTCCCCGGCACGGTGCTGGTGCGCAGCGTCGAACCCGGCGACACCGTGACGCCCGGCGAGGTGCTGCTGGAGATCGCGCGCGATGCCCCCGGCGAAGTGCTGCTGGCGCTGGACGAGAAGAACCTCGACCGGATCGCGCCCGGGCAGTCCGCCACCTGCATCGCCGACGCGTTCCCGGATCGTCCCTTCCCCGCGACGGTGCACCACGTGGCGCCGGCGGTCGATCCGGCGCGCGGCACGGTCGACGTCCGCCTGCGCATCGATCCCGCGCCCGGTTTCGTGCGCCAGGACATGACCGTGACCGCGACCCTGGTCACCGGGCGACGCGACAGCACGCTCGCCGTGCCCAACGACGCGCTGGTCGATGCCGATGCCGGTTCGGATCGCGCCCGCGTGCTGCGCGTGCGCGACGGGCGCGTGCAGCGCGTGCCGGTGCGCCTGGGCTTGCGCGGGCTGGCGATGAGCGAGGTGGTCGAGGGGCTGGCCGCGGGCGACCGGGTGGTGGCGGCGGGCGCGCTCGATGCCGCCACCCTGCCCGCGGACGGCGACCGCGTGCGCATCGAGGGCCAGCCCGCACCCGTGGCCGGCGACGCGCGCCGCGGCGAAGTGCCGGTCCAGTTCGACTGAGCGATGTGGATCGAGTCCACCATCGCCCTGCGCTTCCTGCGCCAGGGACGCGCGCAGACCCTGCTGATCCTGTTCGGGATCGCGGTCGGGGTGTCGGTGATCGTGTTCGTCACCGCGCTGATCTCCGGGCTGCAGCAGAACATCATCCAGCGCACCCTCGGCACCCAGGCCCATGTCCGGGTCGAGGCGCCGCGCGAGCGCAATCGCGTCGCCCCGGCGGCGGACGGCGTGCTGCAGCTTGTGCTGGAGGATCCTCGTCCGCAGTCCCTGCGTCCGATCGACAACTGGCTGCAGGCGCGCGACGTGCTGGACCGGCTGCCGGGCGTGGACGCGGTGTCGCCGCTGGTGTCCGGGCCGGCGTTCGGCCGACGTGGCGAAGCGGTCGAGTCGGTGGCGCTGGTGGGCATCGACCCGCCGCGCTACCTGCGCGTGATCCCGCTCGACGACAGCATCGTCGAGGGCCGTCTCGACGTGGGCTCGGGCAACGCGGTGGTCGGCCGCCAGCTCGCGGAGGACCTGGGCCTGCGGCTGGGCGGCAAGCTGCGGCTCCAGGCCGGCGATGGGCGCGATGCGATCGTCAACGTGGCCGGGATCTTCGAACTGGGCGTGCGCGAGCTGGACGCGCGCTACGTCTACACCGACCTGAAGCAGGCGCAGTCGCTGCTGGCCCTGCCCGGCGGCGTCACCGTGATCGACGTGACCGTGGACGACCTGTTCGCCGCCGACCGCGTCGCCGCGCGCATCCGCGGCCTGACCGGGCTGCAGGCCGAGAGCTGGATGGAGAGCAATGCCCAGCTGATGAACGCGCTGAGTTCGCAGAGCCTGTCCACGCGCATGATCAGCTTCTTCGTGGCGATGTCGGTGGCACTGGGGATCGCGAGCGTGCTGGCCGTGAGCGTGGCCCAGCGCACCCGCGAGATCGGCATCCTGCGCGCCATGGGCACGCGCCGGCGACAGATGCTGCTGGTGTTCCTGGTGCAGGGCGCGGTGCTGGGCCTGGCGGGGTCGGCGGTGGGCGCGCTGGCCGGCCTGGGCCTGGTGGCGGCGTTCAACGTGTTCGGACCCGGCCTGTTCTTCATCCCGCTGCCGCCGGCCCTGGTGCCCGCGGCGATGGCGGTGGCCACGCTGGCCGGCATGGGCGCGGCGCTGGTGCCGGCCTCGCGCGCCTCGCGCCTGGACCCGGTGGAGGCGATCCGTGGCTGAGCCGCGCGAAGTGCTGCGCCTGCAGGGCCTGCGCAAGTCCTACAACGTCGGCCAGCCGACCGAGGTCGAGGTCCTGCACGGCATCGACCTGCGCCTGGACAGCGCCGACTTCGCGGCGCTGGTCGGGCCCTCGGGATCGGGCAAGAGCACCCTGCTCAACCTGATCGGCCTGCTGGACTCGCCCACGGCCGGCGAACTGTTCCTGCGCGGGGAGGCCACCGGCGGCATGGACGACGAAGGCCGCACCGCGCTGCGCAGCCGCCACATCGGCTTCGTCTTCCAGTTCCACCACCTGATCAACGCCTTCACCGCGCTGGAGAACGTGCTGATGCCGTGGATGGTGGCGCACGGCCGGCCCGACCGCGCGATCCTCGATACCGCGCGCGGCCTGCTGGCGGGCGTGGGACTGGAGCGCTTCGCCGACCGCAGGCCCGACCAGCTGTCCGGCGGCCAGCAGCAGCGGGTCGCGATCGCCCGGGCGCTCGTGACCCGCCCCGCCCTGTTGCTGGCCGACGAACCCACCGGCAACCTCGACACGAAGACCGCGGCGGACGTGTTCGACCTGCTGCGCCGCTTCAACGCCGAGTACGGCTGCGCGGTGCTGGTGGTCACCCACGATCCGCGTCTGTCGCAGACCTGCGACCGCACCGTGACCCTGGTGGACGGCTGCATCGTGTCGGACGAGCGCGCCGCGGCAGCGCCAGCCCCCGCAGATGGTCCCGCCGGGCGCCCCCCCATCGCCACCTGAGGGAAACAGTTGCGGTCGGACGGCGACCACGTTCGCGTCCGACCGCATCCGCAACGCTATCGAACCAAAGCCGGCATGGACTTCAGCATTTTCCTGCTGCCTTGAGCAGCGCGTTGCACTGGGTTACGGTGCCGCTGCCCTGCTCGCTGCAGATGGCATCGGACGTGACCACACCGGCATACATCATGCCGCCGCCGGTCACGTAGCAGTTGAAGCGGCGCCCGTCGTCGGCCACCACCTTGTAGTCGATGCGTCCGGCATCGCCGGTCCGGTCGGTGATCGTGAACTGGTCGGACTCGAGTCCGATCGCGAACGCGGTGCGTGACACGATGGTGTCGTCTTCGACGCGTGTAGCGCAGCCAGCGAGGGTGATGGTCGTCAGGGCGATCAGGACCAGGTGTGCGCGGTTTTTCATCCGGTGTACCTCCATGTCATCCGCCCGAAGACGACGCATCGCGGTGAGACGGGCGGCGAGGCCTGGTCGGATGCGCGCACCGATCCTGGTGCGGGGCCAGTGTCGCAGCGTGCGGCATCCGTGTCCGTCGGAGAACTCCGACCGACCCGTCCGGAAATACCGCGGCCGACCCGGCCGGCGCCGCGCAGCGGGGAAAATGTTGGACACCATCGCGATCACCCACGCGCGCATGCGGTCGCCGCCACCCCGATGGCTGCCTGCCACACGAAGCAGCATGTCCGCCTCCGTCCACGACACGGCGCGCATCGTGCCCCGACCATGCGCGCGCGTATGCGGAGCGAGCGGCAACGGCGTCGGGACGCATGGCACACTAGCCCGGCCTCTTCACCAAGTGACCCGGGCCGACCATGAGAGTGTCCTTGCTGCGCGTCGTCATCCTGTCCCTGAGCGTCCTGCTGCTGGCATCTGCATCGCTGGCAGCCTTCGCCGCGGATAAACAGACCTTCGTCCTCGTCCACGGCGCCACCGCCGGGGGCTGGGAGTGGAAGCGGACCGGCGAGTTCCTCACTGCGCAAGGGCATACCGTCTACCGCCCCACCCTGACCGGCCTGGGCGAACGTGAGCATCTCGGCAGCACCGAGATCGACCTGGAGACCCACATCCAGGACGTGGTGAATTTGATCCTGTTCGAGGACCTGCACGACGTGGTGATCACCGGGCACAGCTACGGCGGCATGGTGGTCACCGGGGTGATGGACCGCATCCCCGAGCGCCTGCGCCACGTGGTGTTCCTGGACGCCGCCGTGCCGAACGACGGCCAGTCGCTGTGGGACATCTTCGGCAACGATGCGCCGCCCGATCCGGAGCGCTTCAAGGACGGCTACATGCAGGTGCCGTGGGTGAAGCCGGACGCCACGCCGCCGTACAACGTCAAGCATCCGGTCAAGTGCTTCAGCCAGCCCGTGTCCTACCGCAACCCCGCCGCGCTGGCGCTGCCGGTCACCTATGTCGCGTTCGTGCCGAAGGACCAGTCCGCCGAGGAGCGGGCGAAGACCGACCGCAGCTGGCGCAACGCGGTCGCGCGTGGTTGGACCATCCGCACCTTCCCCGGCGGCCACGTCGCCCAGCAGGAAGATCCACGCGGCGTGGCCGGACTGATCGAACGGTCGGTCGACGACCGCAACGGCGCGGCGGCGACCCGCCAGCCGTAACACCGGGGCGGCCGGGCAGCCGGGCGCTCCACTACCGACACCGACCGCCTGTTCGAAGGGAGTCGCCATGCCCGCAGTCGTCGCCCGAACCTTCGCTGCCCTGCTCGCCTGCCTCGCCGCGCTCGCGGCTGCGCCCGCCCACGCCGCACCCGACCACGCGAGCGCCATGTTCGTGTTCGACGAGGCCCGCACGCTGTGCGAACGCGACGGCGGCGCGTTGTGGGGCGAATCGCTGTGCGGGCCGATCATGATCGTGGACCCGGCCGACCGCACCGTGGTCGCGAACCAGGCCGATCCCGGCGGCGTGCTGGTGGAGCGCGATGGCGCCTTCGTCGGCACCCTGCCGCCCGAGGCCATGCTCGCGAACACGCGCGTGGAATGGTCCGGCACCGCCTGGACCCAGCTCCTGTGGCCGGTCCCGTTCGAGCCGGCGCTGCTGCGCGTGTTCCTGCTGCACGAGATGTTCCACCGCGTTCAGCCGGCGCTCGGGCTGGCGCGCGGCGAGGCGGGCAACCGTCATCTCGACACGCTCGACGGCCGCTACCTGCTGCAGCTGGAATGGCGGGCGCTGGCCCGCGCGCTGATGGTGGACGAGCCCGGCGCGCGCCTCGGCCACGTCACCGATGCGCTTGCGTTCCGCCACGCCCGTCGCGACCTGTTCGAGGGCGCCGGCGACGACGAGACGGCGCTCGAGATCAACGAGGGGCTCGCCGAATACACCGGCGTGCGGCTGGGGCTGGCGCGGGACGAGCAGCGCCGCGCCTTCGCCGTCTACGACCTGGCGCGCTTCCTCGACGCGCCCAGTTTCGTGCGCTCGTTCGCCTACGCCAGCGGTCCCGCCTACGGCCTGCTGCTCGACGCCGTCGATCCGGACTGGCGCGGCCGGCTCGGCACCGACGCGGACCTGGGCGCCCTGCTGGCGGCAGCGCACCGGATCGATCCCGCGCACCTGGGCGACATCGCGCCACGCACGCGGCACTACGACGCCGACGGGGCGCTGCGCACCGCGGAGGAGACCCGCGAGCGCGCGCGCCGGGAGCGTCTGTCGGCATGGCGCGCCACGCTGGTGGAAGGCCCGGTGCTGGTGTTGCCGCTGGCGAAGCCCGGCTTCCAGTTCAATCCGCAGACGCTCGCCGCGCTGGACGGCGTCGGCACCGTCTACCCCACCCTGCGCCTGACCGACGCCTGGGGCGAACTGGTCGTGACAGACGGCGGCGCGGCCCTGGTGCACGCGGACCGCACGCAGGCGACGGTGGCCCTGCGGCCGGGCGGCGACGGGCGCAGCGGCGAGGGCTGGACGCTCACGCTGGCGCCGGGCTGGGCGCTGGTACCGGGCGAGCGCGCGGGCGACTCGACCGTCGCGCGGGATCCTGCCCCCGCCTCCCCGCGCAATCGCTGAGCCCGCCATGCACGCAGACTCGCCGGAAGCCCCGGCCTGCGGTCATCCAGCCGCGGCGCGTTCGATCCGGAAGTCGATCGGCTTGTAGCTGAAGTTGTTCGACTGGCCTGCCGAGCAGGCCGTCATCGCCACCACCAGCGGCATTTCCGCACGCAGGCGGATGTGGTCGCCCGCCTTGCTCAGTGGCGGCAGCACCGCCACGGCGCCCGACTGCGGGTCGAAAGTGACGTTCATGAAGATGTTGAAGGCGACCGGGATCCGGTCGCGGCCGATCCCGTAGGGCGCCAGCGCCGACGCCAGGTTGCCTTCGCAGCCCGGCCGGCCCTCCGCCTCGCCGTACAGCTTCTCGAACATTTCCTTCGAGCACGGTGTCAGGGTGAAATCGTGCCGGCCGCAGGTATCGTCGACGATGGTGAACATCGGGCGGCTGCGATTGGAGTACAGCGTGTCGCCGCTCGTCAGCCACAGCTTCGCGGCGTAGTCGATCGAGCGGCCCGAGGAGAGGTATTCGGCCAGGTCCTCGCGCGCGAATGCGGTGAGGTCGCTCACCTGCTGACCCATGGGGTCCATGACCACGAGTTCGTCGCCTGCCTCGAGTTCGATCGCGCAGCCCGAACACGGCGCGATGCGGTGCACCTGCGACGCCGTCATCGCGGTTTCCTGACGTGGAAGGGACACGACCAGTCGGCCTCGACATGGCGCCCGCTGTACTGGCGGGTTTCCGGCGCGGTGCCGAAGTCGGCCAGGTTCGGATTGATGGATCCCTGCAGGGCGACGTCTCGCTGGCGCGTGGCGGCCTGCATCTTGGCGTAGCGTCCATCGGCGCGCAGGCGGTCGAACTGCCGGTGCGAGTTGAACACCATCACCGGCGCCTCGAACCGGCGCGCCAGGCGCGAGGCGCCCGGATGCAGGCCGATCACGAAGAACGGGTGGCCCGCCAGGCTCAGGCTGAAACGCGGATCGTCCGGGTCGCGGCTGACGTCTGCAGCCCACGCCGTGCCGCGGCGCGCGTCGAGGTCGTGCAGCCGCTGCAGCTGCGACCACAGCATCGCCTCGAACCGCCGCTCATCGGCATCGAACGGTCCGTCGAACAGCGCGACGAAGGAATGCACGGTGGTGTCGGTGTCCGGCATCGCTTCGATGCGACTGGCGAAGGCGGCAAGCGCATCGAGCAGCGGGCCATCGTTGGCGCGGCTGCCGAGACGCTGCAGTTCGAACGTCTCGATCGCGTCGCGCGCGAGTGCCGCCTTCGAACCGACGCAGGGGAAGTCCTGGTCGGCGATCTTGCCAAGGAAACGTTGCGAAAGAACATCGCCGGGACCGGCGGGGGACTGCAGGGAGGAGGTCTTCATGCGGGTCACCCTATCGGGCACGCGGACACGAACGCGTGAGCCTCCGCACCCCTGCACGAAGCGCGCGCAGTCCAGGTCAGGCGTCATTCACCGGGGTGACGCTCGCGTGCATCCTTGTTACGCGTGCACCCGCACAACACATCAAGAACGCTACGCGCCGGTACTGGATCGGCAGACGAGTCGATCGTTCCCTATACCAGGTCAATCGCGCACCAGGCCAGTCGCGCGCGGCCGCATCGCGCGGCGGACCGGTCATCCTGATGGCCTGGATGCTGTCGCCCGGCGTCGGCGCACACCGGATCCGTGCGCGACGGCGCTGGAGGGCCGGACGTCATCTGGTGGACCGACGCGCCTAGAACACCGAGAGCCCGGTCATGCGCGTGAACCGGTGCAGGGCGTACCGACCCAGCAATGAATTGCCCTTGTCGTCCAGCCCCGGCGACCAGACGCATATGCCCATCACGTGCGGCACCACCGCGACGATGCCGCCGCCGACGCCGCTCTTCGCCGGCAGTCCCACGTAGTAGGCGAAATCCCCCGCGGCGTCGTAGGTGCCGGCGGTCATCATCACCGAGTTGATGCGGGTGGCGCCTTCGGCGCTGGTGACCTGCACCCCGGACGTGGCGCAGTGGCCCGCGTCGGCGAGGTACTGCACGCTGCGCGCCAGGTCCACGCAGTCCATGCGCAGCGAGCACTGCAGGTAGTAGAAGGCGAGCACGTCGTCGACGGAGTTCTCGAGGTTGCCGTAGCTGCGGATGAAGTTCGCCATGGCGACGTTGCGGTGGCCGCTTTCGCGCTCGGACTTCGCCACCACCTCGTCGGAACCGATCTCCGGGTTGCCGGAACGCGTGCGCATGAATCCGATGAGCGTCGCTTCCGCGTCGTCGTAGCTCGAGAGCACGACGTCGGCCGTGACCAGCGCGCCGGCATTCATGAACGGGTTGCGGGGGATGCCCTTCTCGTACTCCAGCTGCACCAGCGAGTTGAACGGATCGCCCGAGGGTTCGCGATCGACCCGTTTCCACAGCTCGTCCCCCACCGCCGACAGCGCCAGCGTGAGCGTGTACACCTTGGACACGCTCTGGATCGAGAACCGCTCCCGTGCATTGCCCACCGCATGGATCTTGCCGTCGGGCAGCGCGAGCGCCATGCCGAAGCGGTCCTTCGGCACCTCCGCCAGCGAGGGAATGTAGTCGGGGAGCTTGCCCTCGCCGAAGCGCTGCCGCACGTCCTCGTTGATGGTGCCCAGAATGTCGTCGAGGTCGTGACGGCTGAGATCGTGCGGGTTCTGCGGCGGCTTGCGCATGCGGCTCCGGTCGGGCGGGCGGTGGGCGGCCCAGCCTAGGCCCCGCGCCCGTAAGACCGCGTCAGGCCCGCTGGCGCGCCGCTAGCCGTAGCGCTGGCGATGGCGTTCCAGCGTGCGCGACACCTTCCCCAGGGCCGACTCCACCTCGGCCGCGAAGCCGCCTTCGGGGAGTTCGCGCACCGCCGAATGGGCGGCGCAGACCACGCGGGTATCGGCCCAGCGCGTCGCCAACGTCCGCGCCCACTCCGCGTAGGCCGCGGCGGCGCCGGCCTGCGGCCGGAGCGCCTTCGCCAGCATGGGGTGCATGCGCAGGCGCGACACCGGCAGCAGGCGGCGCAGCACGCCCGGCGCCGCCAGCACGTTGAACGTGTCGTCCACGTGGACGACCCGGCTGCGGCGTTCGCGGACCAGCACGGAAGCTACGTGCACGCGCGGATCGGGGCAGACGAAGTCCACGCCGTCGGGCACCGAGAGATCGAACAGGTCGGCCAGCGGATGTTCCTCGCCCCAGGTCTCCACGGGCGGCCCGGTCCACGGCAGCGCGGGCGCCCGCTCGCGGTGGCGGGCCGTTCCGTACAGCGTCGCCTTCGGGAACAACCGTCGGGTGGGTTCGACGTGCAGGGTATGGAACGGGTGCACGTGCACCACGGCCGCGACCTGTTCGCCGTTCTCTGTCAGCGCCATCAGCTCGGCCTGCTGCGCCCCGTCGAGCGGACAGCCGTCGACCACGACGAAACGACCGTCGCCTCGCCGTACCAGCGACATCTGCGTACCCACGTCGAGGATCCCGGCGATGCGATGCGAGCCGCGGAAGTTCCAGAACGTCTCGGAGAGCCTGGCCATCGGCACAGCTTAGGCACGCCGCGTGAAGGGGCGGCGAGGCCGGAAGGCGCCGCCCGGCAGCGGCCCACCCCCTAGCCAGTCCCGCCCTGCCGCGATGGCACGACCGATGCGTTGCGCCGGCGTGGCCCATCCGCCGCGACGTGACGGTCCGCCGTCGTGTCCACGCATCGCCACGCCCGCACCGGCATTCACGGGAACTTGCCGCGGCGGCGCCCACAGTCGCTGCCGTGGGCGTCGCGACGCACCGCCTGCCCCCTCCCCGTCCGACCACCGCCGCCCGACCCGAGCCACGCCATGCACGACAAGGACTACTGCGAGACCGCCCTGTTCGAACTCGCCGAAGAGCTCGAGCGCATGTCGGGGAAAGCCGACGCGAAAGTCGATATGGCGGCGACCCTGAGCCACGCCGAAGCGACGCTCATGCGCCTGACCGAACCGGACCTCCACGAATGGCTGTGCGCGCGGTTCGAAGCCCTGGCCGAACGGCACGACATCGTCGCCCACTGCGCGCATGCGCGTGCCAGTCGACGCGCTGGCGAAGATGCGCAGGCGCCTGCGTCCGCCCCCTGAGCCGGCGCCCCGTGGTTCAGCGCGCCGACGTTGGACGCGTCCCGCGCTGACGCGGACTGCGCCGACGCGCGAGGCGGCCGCGCCCCTGCGCGCGACGCGGATACGGGCGCTCAGGCCGCCAGCGATGCCCAGGTCGCGTCCGGCACGACGTCCAGCCGCTCCAGCGCCGGACGCCCGAACAGATATCCCTGGAACAGGTCGATCCCGAGTCCGCGCAACGTGCGGTACTCGTCCGCCGTCTCGACCCCTTCGGCCAGCAGCGTCGACCCCACCCGGTTGCCGATACCCGTCACGCCCGCGACGATGGCCTGCCGCACCGGGTCCGCGTCGATCCCGCGCACCAGGCCCATGTCGAGTTTGATCAGGTCCGGCTGGAAGGCGACCAGGGACGACAGGCCCGCGTAGCCGGCGCCGAAATCGTCGATCGCGGTCTGGAAGCCGCGGTTGCGGTAGTCGCGGAAGATGCGCGAGACATGCGCCTGGTCGGTCACCTGTTCCGACTCGGCCGCCTCGAACACCAGCTTGTCGGTCGGAAAGCCCGACATCTGGGCCGCCTGCAGCGTGAGGCGAATGCAGGTTTCCGGCTGGTACACCGCGTTCGGGAAGAAGTTGATGAACAGGCGCTCGCGCAGCCCGAGTCCGGCCGCGGTGACGATCGCCTTGACCCGGCAGGTCTGGTCGAACCGGTACAGCTGCTCTGGCTGCACGCGCGCCAGCACTTCGCCCGCACCCCCGCCGTCGACCGTGCGCACCAGCGCCTCGTAGCCGTAGATCGTGCGGTCGCGCGCATCCACGATCGGCTGGAACGCCATCCGCACTTCGAAGTCGAGGCGCTGGTCGCCCTCGCACGACGCGCAGGCGCGCGGCGTCGGGGTCTGTCCGAAGAACTGGTGCAGGTACATGGAACTCCTCGAGGCGCGCCGCCCGGCCATGGTAGCGCTGCGGGCTTTCGATCGATAACGGCGCCCGCTCAGGTCCCTGAAGCGCTGGCGTGGGCGGCGTACCCCGGCCTGTCGCGCGGCTGGCGGATGGAGGGTTGCGCGTGCGCGAGCGCCCTGTCCCCGCCGCCGGGATGGTTCAACCGGTGCCGGGCGGAGCCGTCATCGCCGAATAGCGACGCTGCATGTCCTCGGGCGAGACGTCCTCGATGCTGTGGCCGATGTTCCAGCGGTGCCCGAACGGGTCGACGATCACGCCGGAGCGTTCGCCGTAGAACGCGTCGGCCGGCGCCATGAGCAGGGTGGAGCCGGCATCGACGGCCCGCGCGATCACGGCGTCGGCATTGTCCACGTGCAGGTGCATCGTGGTGCTGTAGCCGTGGCCGGCCGCGGGCCGGCGGATGTCCAGTTCGGGAAATTCGTCGCACAGCATCAGCGTGGTGCCGTCGATGTCCACTTCCGCGTGGCCGATGCGGCCGCCGGGTTCGACCAGGCGGAACCGCTCCGTCCCGCCGAACACGCCGCAATAGAACTCGATGGCGCGCGCCGTGTCGGCCACGCACAGGTAGGGGTACAGCGCCTGTCCGGTCATGGGAGTCTCCCTGGAATGCGTGGGCGCACTGTGTTTCAGCGGCCGGCCGAGGGTCTTGTACGGAACTGACCTGCGCCGGAGCCCGATCCCGGCCGGTGATCGCCGGCATGTTCGCGCCGCCAGGCCTGCGGGGTGGTCGCCGCGAATTCCCGGAACTCGCGACTGCAGTGCGCCTGGTCGCTGTAGCCGGCGGCCAGCGCCAGGTCCGCCAGCGGCTGGTCGCCGCCCTCCTGCAGCGACTGCACCAGCGAGCGGAAGCGGTGCAGGCGCGCGTAGCGCTTGGGCGACAGGCCCGTCGCTTCGCGGAAGCGCGCGATGAAGTGGCGCTGGCTGACGCCCGACAGCGCCGGCAGGCGCCCCGCCGCAGGGCTGGCGTGGATCAGCGCCAGCGTCGCGGCGACCGCGGGATGCATGCCACGGGGGCGAAGCCGCGACAGCAGGGCCGCTTCCAGCACGGCAAGACGCGCGTACGGTGCGGTCGCGTCGTGCAGCGCGTCCCGCAACCGGTCGGCATCGCCGCTCCAGATCGCACCCAGCCCGGCGTGACGCCCGGCGAGGTCATGCGCGGACACGCCGAACAGGGCCAGGGCGGCACCAGGCCGCAGCTGCGCACCGACGGTGAGCGTCGCGACGTCCGCGTCCTTCCAGTACGGCGACACCTGCAGCCCCGCGACCAGCGCATCGCCCGTGCCGAGGGCGGCGGGCGCGGCCACGCCGTCGTAGATCCGCACCGGTCCGCCCACAAGCCGCACCGCGAGATGCATCTGGCCGGACGGGAGCACGCACTCGCGGTCCGCGCCCGGCGCCCGCACGCCGAGCCAGAGGCTGGAGACGTAAGGCCGCAGCCGCGGGTCCGGGGTGAGGGTCAGGCGCATGTGCGGACCATAGCGCCACCGGCGGGTGTGCGCATGCGCCAGGTGTCCGCGACGCCCGCTCAGGGTTCGTGTCGGCCCGTGGACGTGCGGTTGCCCGGGTAGCGCCGCGCCAGCGGAAACTCCGGCAGCCACGCCTCCCGGCGCACGGTCCAGAGTTCGTAGGTCGGCGCCAGCCGGTCGATCTCGTCCAGTGCGCCCAGGTGCAGTTCGACCTCGTCGCCTGTGATCGAGAACACCGATGAACCGCAATGCGGACAGAAATGGCGGTTGGCGTAGTGGTGGGTGCTGCCCGTGATCTGCACCGCATCCACCGGGAACATCGCCGTGGCCAGGAACAGTGCGCCGTGATGCTTGCGGCAGTCCATACAGTGGCACAGCCCGACGCGATTAGGCGCTCCTTGGGCGACGACGCGAACATCGCCGCACAGGCATCCAGCTTCGAACCGTGGCATAGGCGTCTCCCTTGCGATGCGGGCGAGCATGACGGCCGGGGCGTGACGCGCGCGTCGGGCGCCTGGCAGGCGGGCGCGCCGGATCCGTGCGTCCGCCGCTATTCCACCACGCCAGCGCCCATCGCGGCGTCGACCTGCCCCCATCCCGCCCCGCCGGGGGCGGCGAAGGCACGCGGCTCGCCGGTCAGCGGATCGTCGAAGGCCAGCGTGTGCGCGAACAGCTGCAGTGCGTGTTCCGGGTCGTCGGCGCGGGGATCGCTCAGCGCCGGATAGCAGCGGTCGTTCCGGATCGGCGCGCCCAGTGCTGCCATGTGCACCCGCAGCTGGTGCTTACGGCCGGTGGCCGGCTCGAGCCGATAGATCCAGGCGTCGCGGCCGCGAACGGCCACGTCGATGCGCGTCTCGCTGTTCGCCGGACCCGGCACTTCGCGCATGCGGAAGAACGGCGCGCCGCGTTCCAGCCGGCTGCGATGCACATGCGGGAACGCCAGCGCCGGAAGCGGCGGCGCCACCGTCAGGTACCGCTTGCGGATGCGCCGTTCCCGGAACAGCGCCTGGTAGGCGCCGCGGCTTGCCGGATCGGCCGAGAACAGCACCAGGCCCGCGGTGTCGCGGTCGATCCGGTGCAGCGGCACCAGCGCCGGGTTGTCGAGCCTGCGCACCAGCCGCGCCAGCAGGGTTTCGCGCACCCATGCGCCGGTGGGGGCCACCGGCAGGAAGTGCGGCTTGCAGGCCACCACCAGGTGGGCGTCGGCATGCACGATCGTCTCGGCGAACGGGACCGCCGGTTCGTCGGGCACTTCGCGGAAGTACGTGATCTCGGCGCCGCAGCGGTAGGGCGCATCCTCGGCGAGCGGCTGCCCGTCCGCCCCGAGTACGCGCCCGCGCGCGAACCTTCCGCGCCAGGTGGCCGCATCGATCGCCGGGAACCTGGCGCACAGCGCGTCCAGCACGGTGGTCCAGGGGCCCGGCGGAAGCTGCAGCCGGCTGGCAGGAACGCCGTCGGTGGAGACGTGTGGGGGTCGGAGCACGGCGTCAGGATAGCGGCCGCGCCACGGGGCGGTGGCCCGCACGCTCATTCCCGCGTCGCGCCCGCCCCGGGACCGGCTTCCATGGCCTGCGAGCGCTGCGGCGTCTCGATCAGCTCATCCACCCGATAGCCCATCGCGCGCGCCTGCTCCACCAGCTGCGCGCGGACCGACGGGTCCAGCTGCGGCGTGCGCGAGAGGATCCACAGGTAATCCGCGTCGGGCGCGCCCACCATCGCCCACTGGTACGCCGCCTCGTCCAGCGCGATCACCCAGTAGTCGCCCCACACGAGCGGCAACCACGACAGCCAGTGTGGCGCGAACCGCACCTCCAGCGTCGATGAGCGGCCGTCGACGGTGCGCGCAACGCCGCGTGCCTCCTCGAAGCCGCCTTCGCGGGTACGGCACCGGTTCACCACGTCCAACGTGCCGTCTTCGTTCGCGCGATAGGTCGCCGTGGTATCGGCAACGCACTGGCGCTGGAACACCATCGGCAGGTGTGCCTGCTCGTACCAGGTGCCCGCGTAGCGCGCGAGGTCGACGGTCTCGACCGGTACGTTCGGCACTTGGGCAGGCGCCTCCGCAGTTGCGACGCCGGCGACGTGGACCAGAACGGCCGCGAGGGCGAAGCGGATCGGGAGACGGCGCATCGGCACGGGCTCGGGGCGAGGGGGCGCGTAGCGTGCCGCGGCCCCGGTCGGGACTGCGTGAGGCCCTTGCCGCCAGGTCAGCACACGCGCATCGCCGTGTCAGCGCTCGACGCGTTCGAAGCTGATGATGCTGCGCGACTCGCCCTCGTCCGCCCAGTTGGGCATCACGCGCCAGGGCGTGAGCACGGCGAGCCGGTCTCCGTCGAGCGTGAACTGGCGTCGCTGCTCGGTGCCGACCCATGCCGGGTTCCAGGCCACGTCGACCTCGGTCACCCAGTCGTCGCCCTCGATGCGGTAGCGCCCGGTGTAGGCGATCAGCGTTTCGAGCAGCCGGGCCATCTCGGCATCGCTGTCGCCCGGGACGCGGCCGTCGCCGGTCAGCATGAACCAGACCCGCCCTTCGAGGCTGAAGATCGTGTAGCCCGTCGGGTGGGCGCCCATCGCAGGAAAGCGCCGGCCACTTGTGCGCACCTCCACTTCGTAGGACACGAGCCGCCACGTACCGGTGATGGTGGCTGCATCCCCATCGCCCCGCGGTGCCGCATGCGGCGCGCTGACCGGCGGGTGCGATGTCATGCGACGCGTCCTTCGCCGCGAGCGTCGGGCGGAGGCGTGATCCCGATGCCGGCGCAGCCGCGGCGCTGGAGAAACGTCTTGCGCATGCGGCTACCCTAGCGGCGGGCGCGTCAACGCGCCGTGGCCGGCACCACCGGACATGCTCGAACCGGCCGGCGCGTTCGCCAACGCGTCGGGCCGGGCCCAAGCATCCGTCGTCGCTGCGAGGAAATCGCATGCGCCACGCGATGCCATCGGCTCAATCGCCCTCCGCCGCGGCCTCCCGGCCCTGCTGCCGGATCAGGGCCTCCTCGCGCGCGTCGTTGATGGCGTGTCGCACGCCGTCGAGGTCGGGCGCCGATTCGTCGTGCGCGAAGGTGCCGGTCAGTTCGGTATCCGGTCGCAGCTCGCCGGCCTCGTACAGCGCCCACATCTCCTCGCCGTACCAGGTGTCCAGCAGCTCCGGCGCCCACGCGCCGAGGCTGGCGGTGAGGTTGTTCACGTCGCGCAGCAGCATCGTGCGCGCGGCGTTGTTGCCCGCGGCGCTGACCACCTGCGGCAGGTCGATGATCACCGGCCCGTCCGGCGCGACCAGCACGTTGTACTCGGACAGGTCGCCGTGGATCAGGCCGGCGCACAGCATCTTCACCACCTGCCGCACCAGGAAGCGATGGAACCCGCGCGCCTGGTCCGGCGACAGCTCCACCTCGCCCAGCCGCGGCGCGGAATGGCCATCGGCATCGACCACCAGCTCCATGACCAGTACGCCGTGGAAGTAGCCGAAGGGCTCAGGCACGCGCACGCCGGCATCGCGCAGCTGGTAGAGCGCGTCGACCTCGGTGTTCTTCCACTCCGCTTCCTGCTGCCGCCGCCCGTACTTGCTGGCCTTGGCGATCGCGCGCGCCTCGCGGCTGCCGCGCACCTTTCGCCCTTCCTGGTACTGCACGCGCTGCTGGAAGCTGCGCTGCGCCATGTCCTTGTAGACCTTGGCGCAGCGGATCTCGCCGCCCGCGCTGACCACGTACACGGCCGCTTCCTTGCCGCTCTTGAGCGGTCGCATCACGGCGTCGATCACGCCATCGTCGATCAGCGGCTGCAGGCCGGGCGGGGTCTTCATGTCACCTCGATCAGGGGGCGCGCCGTGCGGCACACCGGGTGCCGCGGCGATCGCAGGGCGCCTAGAGTGCACGATCGCTACACTGCCTGTCCTGAACTGCATGGCTGGCGCGATGTCCGAACCGGTTCGACTGGCCAAGCGCGTGGCCGCGCTCGCCCGCTGCCCGCGCAGCGAGGCCGAGCAGTACATCAAGGGCGGGTGGGTCCGCGTGGACGGTGTCGTGGTCGAGGATCCCGCGCTCGCGGTCCGGGACGAGACCGTGGTCGAGCTCGATCCCGATGCGCGCCTGGACGCCGTCGAACCCGCCACCGTGCTGCTGCACAGGCCCGCGGGGTTCGACGCGGGGCGCGACCCCGCCGCCTTAGCCGCGCTCGTCCGGCCCGACACGCGCTGGATCGACGATCCGTCCGGAGTGCGTCCGCTGCAGCGCCACTTCCATCGCCTCACGCCGCTGGTGCCGCTGGACGCCGACGCCAGCGGCCTGGTGGTGCTGAGCCAGGACGGTCGCGTGTGGCGCCGCCTCACCGAGGACCTGCAGGGCATCGAACAGGAGTTCGTGGTCGAGGTGGCCGGCGAGATCGCCCCCTACGGCCTGGCCAGGCTCAGGCACGGGCTGTCGTACCGCGGGCGCGCCCTGCCGCCGTGCCAGGTCAGCTGGCAGAACGAGGTGCGCCTGCGGTTCGCGCTCAAGGGCGTGCAGCCCGGCCAGCTGCGCGACGTGTGCCGGCAGGTGGGCCTGGAGGTGGTGGCGATCCGGCGGCTGCGCATCGGCCGGGTGCCCTTGGCGAAGATGCCGGTCGGGGCGTGGCGCTACCTGCCGGTCGGCGAGCGCTTCTGACCCGTCCTCCAAGGTTCGGATGCGCATCGGGCCGTGGAGTCCCCTCCGGCCAGGCACCCCGACCCTGCATTCGCCACCATCCAAACCCATGCGTCCCCGCCCCGCGGCGGGACGCCACGGCCGGCCGCCGCCAGCCGTGGCACCGTCCTAGAGACGCCGCCAGGGACAGTCGGATCCCGGGCTGCATCATGCAGCGACGGCTGCCTGCGGGTACCGTCGCGCGTCCGCTGAAGGCTGCGGGCCACCGGTCCGGAAACGCGACACGCCTGCGCGCAGGTCCTGTGCCTGCTGCTCCATCGAACGGGCCGCAGCGGAGGCTTGCTCCACCAGCGCAGCGTTCTGCTGGGTGCCCTCGTCGATCTGCGCGATCGACTGGCTGACCTGCTCGATGCCGATGGCCTGCTCCTGGGACGCGGCCGAGATCTCGGCGATGATCCCGCTCACGCGCTGGACCGCGGCGACCACGCGCTCCATCGACGTGCCGGCCTCGCCCACCAGCGCCGATCCGGCGCCGATGTCGTGCACAGACGTCTCGATCAGATGCTTGATCTCCCTCGCCGCCGTCGCCGAGCGCTGCGCGAGCGACCGCACCTCCGCCGCGACGACGGCGAAACCCCTGCCCTGCTCCCCCGCACGCGCAGCCTCGACCGCGGCGTTGAGCGCGAGGATGTTGGTCTGGAACGCGATGCCGTCGATCACCGAAATGATCTCGGAAATCCGTCGCGAGGACTGTTCGATCTGGCCCATCGTCGCCACCGCCTTGCCCATGACCTGCCCCCCGTCCGACGCCAGCGACGAGGCGTCCGCGGCGTGGCGATCCGCCTGGCGCGCGGCGGCGGCATTCTGCTGGACGGTGGCGGTGAACTGTTCCATCGTCGCCGCGGTCTCCTCCAGGCTGGCGGCCTGCTGCTCGGTGCGGCGAGCCAGGTCCGCGTTGCCGGCCGAGATTTCCGCTGCGGCCAGGTTGATCGAGCCGGTGGCGTCCTGGATGCCGCCGACGATGGTCCTGAGCTGGCGTACCGTGGCGTTGGCATCGTCGCGCATGCGCGCGAAGACGCCATGGAAATCGCCCTGCATCTCGCGCGTCAGGTCGCCGTCGGCGACCGAGCGGAGCACCTGCGACAGGCTCGAGAGGTTCGCGTCGGCCGTCTCCATCAGCTGGTTGAGGCTGGCGATCATGGCCTGGAAATCGTACTCGTACGCCTGCGCATCGCCGCGCTGGGAAAAGTCGCCCGCCGCCGACGCAGCCGCCAGTCGCCTGATGTCGGCGTTGATCGCCTGCAGGTTGCGCTTGGCTTCGTCCATCGCCCGGGTCAGGACCGCCTTCTCGCCGGGAAGCACGTCCATGTCGACCGACAGATCGCCGACCGCGTAGCGCTGGATCACTTCGACGAGTCGCATCTTGACCTGGATGTGCGCTGCGACCAGCGCATTGGTGCCCCGCACCATCTCTGCGAACCCGCCGGGGAAGGCGGTTTCGTCGCACCGGTAACTGATCGTCCCCGCCTCGTGCCGGGCCGCCATCTCGCGCTGCGAGGCGACGACGCGACGTACCGTGGACTGCATCGCGTCCATGCTGCGGAACAACTGGCCGATCTCATCGCGCGCGTGCTCGGGAATCGGGTTGTCGAGCTCACCGCCGGCGATGCGCGACGCGATCCTCGCGGCTTCGCGGATGCCCTGGGAGAGTTTGCGCACGGTGTACCAGGACACGGCCACGATCAGGCCCGTCACCAGCAGCGCCAGGGCGAGTCCCCAGCCCATGCGCTGGCGTGCATTCGCCAGGTGCAGTCCGGATTGCCGCTGCAGTTCGGCCAGGGCCGCCTCGCGGCTGGCATCCAGCCTGCCCGACAGCTCCGACAGCAGTGGCGCGGGGGCCTGCGGGTCCGAAAGGGCGGGCGCATCGCGCAGGGCGGCGTGAGCGGCGTGGAGGGCCGCGCCGGCATCGGGCCGCAGCGCGAGCGCCTTGTCCACTTCGCGCACATACACCTGCAGCGTTCCGGCGAGCTGGTGGCGCAGCGTCGCGCGCATGCCGTCCTCGACGTCTGCACCGCGCTGGCGGATATCGCTCAGCAGGGCGGCGAGCGCACGGCCCGCCTCGGGCTGTGCGCGCGTGGCCCCGATCACCAGGTGATAGCTGTCGACGTGCGGTGTGTACACCAGCGCGCTTTCATCGCGCAGCGTGTCGAGTGCGACCAGTGCCTGCGCGGCATGCCCGAGCAGCGCCGGGTCGTCCGGCGCGGACGCCTGCACGGAGGGCCACTGCTGTGCGAGCGCGGCCAGCTGCTGGCGGCTGGCGACAAGGTGGGGCTGGGACGATACCCGGGCGAGCGTGTCGGCATACAGCGGAGCGAGGTCTCGCGTGGCGTCGGGACCCGCGGGGTCGAGCGCGCCCAGCCGCAGGTTCAGCGCGGCCACCAGCTCCAGCATCGAGCCCAGGGGCGCCATGCTGTCGAGTTCGGTACGGCTGACGGCGTGTGCCGCCCGGAGCTGCGAGAGATACAGCGCGGATGGCACGAGGATGCCGAAGGTGGACAGACAGCAGACCAGCGTGAGCTTGAACGCCGCACTGCGGTCGTTCCATACGGTAAGCAGGGTCTTCATGCGGGCGGGAACGATGGTCGACCCGGATCGGATCGCGCTGTTTAGCGGCGCGACCCGGCCAAACTGAGCCGACCCGATCTCATCCCTTCGTCGGGGGTGGGTCCCACGAGCGCGACAGGCATTGCGTGCCGCCACACACGGCGCCCGGAACGTCGATCAAGTGCTTGATCCTGCTCGCCCGGAGCCTCCCCTCCAACCCATCCAGCACCTGCGCGGGGGAACCGCCGTTCGTCGGAAAGGCACCCGCGCACCCGGGGTCGATCCGCATTCCCCCGTCAGGCACCGGCGGCGCGGCATCACCCGGGCCCGTCGATCCGCCGGTACAGCGCCTTGGCGACCTGGTGCGCGCCATAGGCCATCAGTCCGACCGCCACCGCGACCAGCAGCCAGCCGTGGCCCAGCATCCGCAGCACGTCCTCGGTGCCGGCCGCCGCATCGCTGCGGAATTCACGCCCGGCCACGAACACGAACCAGCCGATCGGCAGCAGCACCACGCCTCGCGCGGCCGTGCCGACGCGCCCGAGCAGATGCACGCCGCGCGACACCCGCACATCGGCGCCGGCCATCTTGCGGTCGACATCGCCGGTCCAGGCCTTGCGGAGCTGGTGCAGGCCGTAGCCCATCACCCCGATCCCGACCAGCATCACCAGCCAGGCGCCCAGCGGCTGCTCCAGCAGGGTACGGATCCAGAGTTCCCGGCCTTCGCCCGCATCGCCGCCGTCGCTCGCGCCGCGCGACAGGCGCCACGCCGTCCACGCCAGCGATCCGTAGATCACCGCGCTCAGGCCGTAGAACGCGCGCATCGCCCAGCGCTTCGCGTCCGATCCGCGCGGATGCTCCGGATCCAGCACCGCCTGCACGACGCGCCAGAGCACATGGCACAGCAGCCCGGCCGCGACCAGCACGAGCATGAGGCTGCCGCCGCGTTCGTCGGTCAGTTCGGCCAGCGCTCCGGAGGCGCCCTCCGGGCTGCCCGCCTCCATCGCCGCGCGGAGCGCGATCCAGCCGACCAGGCCGTACACCACGCCCTTGGCCGCATAGCCGAGCCTGGCCAGCGGCGGCACCCAGCCGGCCACTTCGCGCGCCGTGCGCGCACCCGCCACGTCGAGATCCATCCTGCACTCCCTGGTCTGGAGGCGCATTGATGGCAGCATGGCTGTCCTGCGCACGTGAACCTGTACGCGCACGTGTCGGGCGCCGCACGGGCGATGACCCATGACGCGCAACGCCTGAAGCGGAACTCGCGCGGACGCCCGTGCCCGTACCCTACTCGGCCGCGGACCCCTCGGACTGCCAACCCAGGTCCGGTTCCGGGTGGTAGCCGATGTCCATCGCATCCAGATGCGGTCGCAGCGCACCCATGCGCCGCACGAAGTCCGCGTAGCGGCGCTGCGCGGTGGGCGTCCAGGCGACCTCGGCGGCCGCGGCCAGGCGCGGCCACAGGCGGTTGTCGGCGGCGGCATCGGTGTGCACCAGCTCGGTCCACAGCGCGGCCTCGATGCCCAGCGCGGTCGGGAACGGCGTCGGGTCGAAGGCGTACAGCCGCGCCAGCGGCACGCCCTCCTTGCGGCACCAGTCGTAGGTCTGCGGCTGGCCGGCGTAGTTGCCGTGGTCGATGTAGAAGTACGAACACGGCGAGAGGATCAGCGGATGGCCTTCCTCGACCGCCGCGGCGATGTCGTAGCCGTCGTTCCAGAACTGGAAGACCACGTCGGGAGCGGTGTCGGCAACCGATCCTTCCTCCCAGAAGATGGCCGTGCGCCCCTGCTCCGCGACCATCGCCGCGGTGCGCGAGACGAACTCCGCGTATCGCGGATGCTTGATCTCGTCGCCGCCCATGTGGATTTCCCGCGACGGGAAGATCGCGAGCACTTCCTCCAGCACCTGCTGGACAAACGGGTACACCACCTCGGGCTTGTCCAGGCACAGCACGCTGAAGCCGACCTCCAGGCCCGAATACGGCGCCAGGTTGTCCTCGTCGTCGCACGCCAGTTCGTTGTACGACGCCAGCGCCGCCTGCACGTGGCCGGGCACGTCGATCTCGGGCACGATGGTGATGCCGCGCGCCTGCGCGTAGGCCACCAGGTGGCGCAGTTCGTCCTGGGTGTACCAGCCGCTGCGGCCGCCTTCCACCGCGCTGGCGCCGCCGATCTCCACCAGCTTCGGCCAGCGTTTGATCTCGATCCGCCAGCCCTGGTCGTCGGTCAGGTGCAGGTGCAGACGGTTGAGCTTGAAGCGCGCCATGCGGTCGATCGTCCGTTCGACGTAGTCCACCGGCAGGAAGCTGCGCGCCACGTCCAGCGACAGGCCGCGCCAGCGGTATGCCGGTGCGTCCACGATCTCCAGCCGCGGCAGCCGCAGCTCGGCCTGCGGCTGCGCCGGCAGCAGCTGGCGCAGCGTCTGCACCGCGTGCAGCAGGCCGGCGTCGGTACGCGCGACCAGCTGCACGTGATCGCCAACCACCAGCCGGTAGCCCTCGTCGCCCAGCGCAGCGTCGTCGAACCGCTGCAGGTGGATGCGCACCGACGCCGCGGCGTCGACGCCGATCTCCAGCGCATCCAGGGTCCGCTTCAGCGCGGCCGCGGCATCGGGCGCCGATGCCGTGTCGCGCAGTTCCACCGCGCCAGCGATGCGGAGCTCCCCCGGGTGCATCGAGACCGACCGCGGCAGCGGTACCAGATGCGGTGCGGCGTTCGCCGCGTCGGGTTCCGCCACGGCAGCGACCGGAGCGGCGGCCAAAGCAGTCGCGGCCAGCATTGCGAACAACACGCGCTTGAACGTCATCGGCGATCGATCCCCATCGTCGGCCTCGGCGGGCCGGAGCAGCGTGCACTGTCCCCGCGGGGCGGATGTTTGTCCACCCGTGATGCATCGCCCGTGCAGCGCGTCCGGTCGCGACACGCGGGACATTCCATGTCGCGCTGCAGCCCGCTCCGGACCGGGCACCCGCGACGCCGGCTTCACTCTTCCAGCGGCATCGTCCACTGCCGGGCGGAACACGCCGCCTGATCTCCGCTCCGCCGCGGCGGAGGCGTTGGATGGCGAGTCCGGATCCGGCGGCGACATCCGGAGTCCGCGCCGTGTCCGGAATGCGCGGCCGACGGCGCGTCACCGGGGCGCCAGCGGATCGCCCCGACACGGATCTCCGACCTCCCTCTGCACGGCCGCAGACATGCCACTCCGGCCAGGAACCGCCACACATGACCGATACGCCCACGCCCCCCGCACGCAAGGGCCAACCCGACCCGAAGCTCGACCGCGACGAGTTCGAGCGCCGCTATCGCCTCGCGTTCACCGATCCGGCGTTCGACGCCCACCGCGCGTCCATCGACCGTCTCACCGCCATCGCCTGGGACGCGTACGACGAAGGGCGCAAGGCGCCGCATACGCACCCCGCAGGACCGGGGTTCGACGATCCCTCGTACCGGCTCTCGGACGAATGGCGCGCGGCGCGTGACGCGATCGACGCCGCCGCGCAGCGCCAGCGGAGCGCAGGCAGCCCCGACCGCCTGCTGCTGGTCTGCGCCTCGCCGCGCAGCGAACACACCTGCCCCGGCGAGATGTCCAAGACCTGGCGCCTGCTGGACGCCGCGCGCGAGGCCGCGACCGCGGCCGGCGCGGAATGCGACGTACTCGAACTCAATCGCACCACGTCGGAGTACGGCCGCACCATCCATCCGTGCAAGGGCTGCGTGTCCACCGCGATGCCGCTGTGCCACTGGCCGTGTTCCTGCTACCCCAACCATGGCCTCGGCCAGCACCACGACTGGATGAACGAGATCTACCCGCTGTGGGCCGGTGCCCACGGCGTGCTGATCGTGACCCCGGTGCACTGGAACCAGGCGACCTCGCCGCTGAAGCTGATGATGGACCGGCTGGTATGTGCAGACGGCGGCAATCCCGATCCCACGAGCACCCACGGCAAGGACGCCGAGCGTGCGAAGCGCATCGAACTCGACGGCTGGGACTATCCGCAGCATCTGGCTGGCCGCGCCTTTTCGGTGATCGTGCACGGCGACGCCGAGGGCACGCAGCCCGTGCGCCACGCGCTGGCGGACTGGCTGCGGGGCATGGGGCTGATCGATGCCGGCGCGAAATCGCAGGTCGACCGCTTCATCGGCTACTACGAACCCTATGCCACCAGCCACGACGCGCTCGACCGGGACCAGGCCATCCTGGAAGAAAGCCGAAACGCCGCCCGCGCCCTGGTCGAACGCGTCCGTCAATTGCGTGCAGGCGAGCGCGAGGCCGGTGACTCGCTCGAATCCCCGAGACAGAAGTAGGCGGTGTATGCGGCGATCGCGCACAGGTTTGCGGTGATCCCGTACGGCGCCGCGTGTAGTGAGTCGATCCCGGGTGCGCTGCGCTTACCCGGGCTACAGCACACTCCCGTAGCCCGGGTAAGCGAAGCGCACCCGGGGCTTTTCAACAGTTGCGCACGGCGACGTCGCCTCGCCTGCGCTCACGTCTCGTCGAGCATCCCGTGCCGCCGGTGCCACGCCTCGAGCGACTCCTCCGGAAACTCCGCGAAGTGCACCTCGTTCACCCCCTGCGGCACCCCCACCCAGTTCGCCTTCGAGTCGAGCAGCATGTGCACCCGCTCCGGGGCCTCGGGGAGCGGCGTGTCGATCGCCGAGGCGTGCGGATGCACCAGCTCCGGCCACTCCGGATCGAACAGCCACAGCGCACTGCCGCACCCGGTGCAGAAGTGCCTGCGCGCGGAACTCACGCGACAGCCGCCGTCGCCTTCGCGGATCTTCGCCTGGTAGACGCCCAGGTGTTCGCGCCCTTCGATCTCGAGCGTGTCCGCGCGCGCCCCGAGGTTGACCGCACTGCCGCTGCCGCCGGCGGTCTTGCGGCAGATCGAGCAGTAGCAGTGCATGAACGGCACCGGCGCATAGGCCTGGCAGCGGAAGCGGACGTTACCGCAGTGGCAGGAGCCTTCGAGTCGCATGGTCGCCTCGCGCGCGGGTCGGATCGCGAACCCTAGCCCCCGAGGCGCGAACAGGGCGTGCAGCGGCCTGCGCCGGCGCAGCTCCACGCGGCGACGATGTCGGACCCTGCCGCATCCATTGCGTCGCGACCACGGTGCGGCATCCGAGCCGGAGCTGACATCCGGCCGATCGCGCGGTTGAGAACCCGCCTGCGGCCCCAAGATCGGGTGTCCCGCCGCGCCAGACAGGGCCTCGCCGTGACCGACTGGTTCAATACCCTCACCCGCATCGTCAACCGCCATGAACGCCCCGACGATCCCCATGCCCTGCCGCGGGCGGCCGCGGCGCTGCTGCTGGAGATGGCCGTCACCGCCGAGGGCGGGGATGCGGTGGAGCTCGAGGTGGTGCACCGCGCGATGGCCACGGCGTTCGCGATGCCGGCCGGCGAGCTCGAAGCGCTCATCGGACAGGCGCACGCCGCCAGGCGGCAGTCGATCTCGCTGCACGAGTTCACCCGCGACCTGCGCCCCGGGCTGGCACCCGACCAGCGCGCCGAGCTGGTCGAGTGGCTGTGGCGGGTCGCCTTCGCTGACGCGCGCCTGGACAAGCACGAGGAACTGATGGTGCGCCGCGTGGCCGACCTGCTCGGCGTTCCGCACGCCGAGTTCATCCGCCGCAAGCACCTGGCCAGGGCCGAAGCGGGCGAAGCGAAGTCCTAGGCGCCGTCCCGAGCGCGCGAACGCCCGGGCCGCGGTGATGCATGTCTGCAAGCCCGTATCGGCGGTGCATCGGTCGGGCGATGGAACCGGCCTCTCGATCACGCCCTCACCACGCCCGGCGTCGCACCTTGCCCCCATCATCCGCACGGGAGGGGTACCACCATGGCCACACGCGACATCCTCAAGACCCTGAAGGCCGAGCACGACGCGCTGCGGGGCCTGTTCGAGGAGATGGAGTCGACCACCGACCGCGCCGGCAAGAAGCGGGCCGAGCTGCTGGTGAAGATCAAGGCCAACCTGCTGCCCCACGCCAAGTGGGAGGAGACGGTGTTCTATCCGAAGTTCGCCGAGCGCGCCGACCGCGACGGACTCAAGACCCATGCCGAAGCGGTCGAAGAGCACCGCGCGGTCGAGAACACGGTGCTGCCGGACGTGCATGCCGCCGATTTCAAGACGCCGCAGTTCGCAGGCCGGGTCAAGGTGTTCGGCGAGATGATCGATCACCATGCCAGCGAGGAAGAGTCGACCATGTTCTCGATGGCGCGCAAGCTCTTCACGCCCAGCGAGCGGGCCGAACTGGACGTGGCCTACGAGGAGTGGAAGGCATCGCCCGCGGCGGCGGCGCTGTCGGCCGTGGCGGACGTGCAGACCGGGATGAAGGCCGCCGTGCGCAAGGTGACGCGACGCGCCTGAGCGGAAGTTGCGCGTTGAGCTTCGTTGGCAGACCGCGCGCCTTGCGCATCTCTCGCACCTCGGGCATGCGTAAGACCGCCTGCATCCGGCCCAACGCCGCGCGCCGGTCTGCGACTGCGAAGGTTTGACAACGCGCACCGCGCTTCGGAGCATGCAACGCTTTCCGATCGGGCGTTCCGTCATGCCGAAGATGTTCCTGCTGCCGCTGCTGCTTCCGGCACTGCTGTGGCCGCACGCCGCTTCGAGCCAGGCGCCGCCGGCGGCGCAGGCATCGGCCCCACTGCAGGCCGGCCTGCCGCCGGCGCCTGCATGGCTGGATGCGGTGGACCGGCTGTACGACACCCGCATCCGGGTGGACGGGCTGGAGGATCGCCGCTTCCAGCCCGAGCACTGGTGGTCGGTGGCCGGCCCGCTGGCCAGCGAGGCCCGCGGCTTCGGGACCGAGACCATCGGTCGCAGCGCCGAGGGACGCCCGCTGCGCCATGTGTCCTGGGGCGAAGGCGACACGCGCGTGCTGCTGTGGTCGCAGATGCATGGCGACGAGAGCACCGCGTCGATGGCGCTGGCGGACCTGTTCCGCTTCCTGGGCGAACATCCCGATCATCCGCTGGTCCGGCGACTGCGCGAGCGCACCACGCTGCACGTGTTCCCAATCGTCAATCCGGATGGGGCGGCGCGCTTCCAGCGGCGCAACGCGCAGGGCATCGACATCAACCGCGATGCGCGCGCCCTCGCCTCGCCCGAGGGACGCGCCCTGCACGACCTGCGCGAGCGCCTGAAGCCGCGATTCGGCTTCAACCTGCACGACCAGGACGTGGGCACCCGGGTCGGCGACAGCGGGCGCGGCACCGCGATCGCCCTGCTGGCCCCGCCGTTCAACGAAGCGCGCGAGGTCGACGACGCCCGCGCCCGCGCGATCGAGGTGTCGGTGGCCATCCGCGCCGTGCTCGAGCCGTACGTCGGCGGCTACATGGCGAAGTGGGACGACACCTTCAATCCGCGCGCCTTCGGTGACCTGACCGCGCAGGCGGGCGTGTCGACGATCCTGATCGAGTCCGGCGGCATCGAAGGCGACCTGCAGAAGCAGCGCCTGCGCAAGCTCAATTTCCTCGCCCTGGCCGGCGCCCTTGACGCCATCGCCACCGGCAGTCACGCCAGCCTGCCGCATGCGCCCTACCAGGACCTGCCCGAGAACGGCGCCGGCTGGGCCGACCTGCGCATCGTCGGCGGCACGCTCGCCGTGCCGGGCCAGGCACCGGCACAGGTCGACCTGCTGGTCGAGTTCGACGACGCCCTGCTCGAACGCGGCGGCCGCCTGATCGACGTGGGCGACCTCGCCGATCGCAGCGCGCGCCGCACCATCGACGCCAGCGGGCTGTACATCGTGCCGGTAGCGGCACCCGGGGGCGACACAGCCGCGCAGGCCCATCCCATCGAGCCGCGCGTGCCCGCGTACTTCCACCTCAGCCGCGATCCCGAGGGCCGCAAGATCGTGTGGACGCTGGCCGGGGACGTCGATCCGTCGCGGCGCGAACCCGCCGCCGACTGACGGCCGCCGCGCGATCGGGCGCGGCGCGGCCGGACGACCGGCACAACCGTCGCTGCGTCAGGCGCCGGCCGCCTCGACGGTTGCGCATTCCTCCGCATCGACGGCCGCCTGCGCGCGGCTGCCGCGCAGCAGGTGCCCCAGCGGGCCCAGCGCTGTCCCGTCGCGATCGCGCTCCAGCTCGTCGAGCGCCTGCCGCACGCGCGCCGACAGGCCCCAGTCGGCGGAAATCGACCGCGCACAGCGCACCGACCAGGTGTCGAGCAGCATGGCCACGGTGTCGGCATCGGGCACGCCATCGACGCGCCTGGTCCAGATGTCGCGCAGCACCTGGACCACCACCACCGACCCCAGCCCGTACAGCAGCGCCAGCAGCTGCGCGGCATGCAGGTCGTCGCGGCTCGCCTGCCGCGGCCGGTCCTCGGCGATTCCCGCCGAGCGCAGGGTGTGGTCCCACAGCCGCTGCGCGCAGCGGGCGAACACGCTGCCGTCGTCGGTGATCACCGGCTGCAGCAGCGCGGCCATGACCGTCCGGCGCAGGCCTTCGGTGCCGAGCAGCGCCACCGCCCGTTCCAGCTGTTCGACCGGTGCGGCCTGCCTGCGGTACGTCGCGCTGTTGGCGATGCGCAGCAGGTTGCCGGCCAGCGCCGGATCCTGCGCGAGGATCGCGGCAATGGAGGCGGCGCTGGCCGCGGGATCGTTGATGGCGCGGCTCAGCTGGGGCAGCAGCTGCGGGCGACGCGGTACGTAGCGCGGATGCGCATCGATGCGCGACAGCACGTCGGTCGCCGCCGCCACGGCGGCCGCATGGGATGCGGCGGGACGCGCTGCCAGCGCCGTCGCGTCGGCGAACGCGGGCGCGCACAGGCGCCGCAGCATCGCGCGTTCGGATTCCGGAGCGGTGGCATCGGGTTCCGCGTCTTCGGCTCGTGGCGTGGCATCGGATACGCCGGGCCCGGCAGCGACGGTGGACCGGATCACGGCGGTCGTAGCGGGAGCGGATGTCCGCAGAACACTCCCGTTTCCACGCCGGCGCACGGCCAGCGCCAGCCCCGATGCGGCCAGCGCTCCCAGGGCAAGCAGGATCAACATCCACATGGTCGGCACGGTCGTCGTCATTCGCTCCCCCTGGGCCCTCCCCGGCCGCGGGCGCCATTCAACCATGGCGCGCGCCCGCGTCGGTGGCGGCGCCTGCCGGGGTTATCGGCCGGGGGCGGCGGATCGACAGTCCGTCGGGCATTGCCGGATTCCGTCGCGACGGCGGCGCGCCCGGCGATCGCC
This sequence comes from Luteimonas rhizosphaericola, assembly GCF_029888045.1. Taxonomy (GTDB): domain Bacteria; phylum Pseudomonadota; class Gammaproteobacteria; order Xanthomonadales; family Xanthomonadaceae; genus Luteimonas; species Luteimonas rhizosphaericola. The sequence goes on from NZ_JARXRN010000016.1 coordinate 80,500, forward strand.
GGCGGAGGGCGCTTCCGGTGCGCCGTCGCGGATAACGACACGCCCTGCCGCGACCTCCCGTGACGCCGCCCACATCTTCCCCTCGATAGACTCGGCCACACTCCCTCCCAGGCGATCCCCATGCGCATCCTGATGACTGGCGCCACCGGACTGGTCGGACAGGGCGTGCTGGCCGAGGCGCTGGTGCATTCGGCGGTCACCCACGTGGCGGTGCTGGGCCGGCGGCCTCTCGCGCACGCCGACCCGCGAGTGGCCGACCTGGTGGTGGAACGCTTCGACGAGCTGGCGCCGGTGAGCGATCGGCTCGCCCCGTTCGACGCCTGCTTCTACTGCGCGGGCGCGCCGCCCCTGGGTACGCCCGAGCCGGACTATCGGCGCGTGACCGTCGATCTCACCCTGCACGTGGCCCGCGCGTTTGCCCAGCACAATCCCGGCGCACGCCTGCTCTACATCTCCGGTGCCCGCGCCGACCCCGGCAGCCGGGTGATGCCGCTGCGGGTGAAAGGCGACGCCGAGGCGGTCCTGCGCGCCCTGCCGATCCGCACCGTGATGCTGCGTCCCGGCGGCATCGCGCCGGCGCATGGCGAACGCAGCCCGCACGGATGGATGCGCCCGCTCTACACGGTCGCGGGCCCGGCCATGGCATTGGGGGTGCGCCTGCTGCCGGGGTTGATGACGAGCACCGAGCTGCTCGGGCGCGCAATGCTGGCCCTGGCGGCCATGCCGGACCCGCCCGCGGTGGTGGAGAACGACGCGATCAACGCGCTCGGCGCATCCGGGGCCGGGTCCGCCACGCCGCCTCCGACGCATCCCTAGTCCTCCGCCGCGCATGCAGCCGGGGCCTTCCGGGATATCCGCGCCGCCCCCACACCACCCCCGCGGCGCCGCGCCGCGCGCTCTGCAGCGACCCGGGCCGGGCGGCCACGCCTGCGGCACCTTCAACGCCGGGTCGATAGGCGCTGGGCAATCGGCACGCGCAGCGCGGACTTCATCGCATGGGCCCGTCAATCGGTAAGCCACGGGCGGCACCGGGGCCCGCGTCCGCGGATCCGCGACGCCGGTTGCCCTCGCAGTGCGGCAGCGGCCCTATCCTGTGCCCCACCCTCCGCGAACCGGAGCTCGCCATGCGCAAGACCACCACCGGTCCATCGAACCGCAAGCCGCCCGAACCCGCGGCCGGCCATGCCGAGGTCGCCGACTGGCTCGCCCACGCGATGCCCGGCCTGCAGCCGATCGTGACGCACCTGGACGGGGTCATCCGGTCATCCATTCCGGACCTGCGCTACGCCGTGAAATGGAAGAAGGCCTACTACGGGCTCCCCGGGCGCGGATGGATCATCGAGATGGTGGCCTACGACGTGTCGGTGAACCTGGTGTTCTTCGCCGGCGCGCGGTTCGATCCGCCGCCACCCCAGGGTGAAGGCTCGCGTTACGTCAAGATACGGACGCTCGACGAGGCGCGCGCGCCGGAGATCAAGGCCTGGATCGAACAGTCCGCCAGGCATCCCGGGTGGCCGTGGCCCGAGCCGGCGTGATCGCGGCTCCCGAGGCGAAGTTGCGTAGCCCGGATAAGCGCAGCGCATCCGGGTGTCGGGGAGGTGATGGAGCTACCGGGCGCCCCGGATGCGCTGCGCTTATCCGGGCTACGGATCTTATGCGGGCGACGGGATTGGGTGACGTGTTCCCGTTCCCGTCGCTTTCCGGGCTGGGACGCGCTGAATCCCATTTGCGCGTCGACAACCCGGAGGCGCTTCGCTTATCCGGGCTACGCGTTGCGCCGGCACGGCTGCCCTGTCCTCATTCCCCCAGCAGGCGCGCGAGGTCCGCGTCCTTCTCCTGCCACAGCCCGTTCATCCACTGCTGGAAGCGGATACGGAATCCGCGGTCGTTCTGGTAATCGCCATGCAGTAGTTCGGCCGGGATCGGGCGCTGGCGCACGTGCACGCGGACCTCGGGAATGCGGTCGGCCACCAGGTCCATCATCGACGGGCGGCCGGCGGGATAGACGATGGTCACGTCGAGGATGGCGTGCAGCCCGGTTCCCATCGCGTCGAGCACGAACGCCACCCCACCCGACTTGGGCTTGAGCAGGTGGCGGTACGGCGCGCTCTGCCGTGCGTGCTTGTCCGGGGTGAAGCGCGTGCCCTCGACGAAGTTCATGATCGCCACCGGGATCTCGCGGAACTTCTCGCAGGCGCGTCGCGTGGTCTCGATGTCGCGCCGCGCGAGTTCCGGCCGGCGCGCGATCTGCTTCGGCGTGTGGCGGCCCATGAACGGGAAGTCCAGCGCCCACCACGCCAGCCCCAGCAACGGCACCCAGAACAGCTGGCGCTTGAGGAAGAAGCGCATCAGCGGAATGCGCCGGTTGAACACCTTCTGCAGGATCACGATGTCCACCCAGCTCTGGTGGTTGGCGAGCACTAGGTAGTGTCCGTCGCGCTGCAGCGCGGCGTCTTCCTGCACCTGCACGCGGGTGCACAGCAGGTGGCCGACCATCCAGCTGTTGCCCCCGATCCAGCTTTCCGCGATCCCGGTCAGCGCCGCATTGCTGGCCCTGCGCAGGCGCGCGACCGGCAGCGCCGCCTTGACCAGCGCCACCGCCAGCAGCGGCACCACGTGCACGACGGTACTGGCGGCGATGAGCAGGAAGATCAGCGCTGTGCGCAGGGATGCCATGGCAAGGACGGGCGGAGGCGGACGCACATTGTCGCGGAAACCCACACGTCGCGTCACCGCAGGCGATGTCACTCACGCGTCACGCCTGCAGGGAGGCCAACCTCGCGAGCGAAGGTTCGGCCGCCAACAAGCGCCTCGCGACCGTCCCAGCGCCTCCCCAGCGCCTGGCACGGCCGATCGCCTGCGGCAGACCACCCCCGTTTCACCGGCGGATCAGCGGCCGCGTGCCGGGCGTGCGATGACCAACTCCAGCGATCCGGTACTCGCGGAGTCCGCCGGCTCGGAATGACTGCGCGGCAACACCAGCAAAGTGAACCTGACGTCGTCCTCGGCGCGGAAGTTGAAGCGCTGGCCGCCCTTCACTCTGCGCATTCCGATCCTTCGGAACCCCGCGGCCACCAATTGCCGGTCGAGTTGACGCGCCAGCGCCCGCGAGTCGGCGCGCTCGAAGCCGACAACAATCTTGCGGAGTCTGGATCCATCCTGCTCGATCTCCGAATCCGAGATGACCTGAAACGGCACGCGAAGCGCCAGCCCAGCGAACATCCGTCGATCGATTCCGTCCTCGGCCGCAACCGGGAGCGGTACCGGTGGCACCTGCGATGCGCCATCGCCCTGCCCGTTCGACCTCCAGGCGCCGCCGGAGAGCGCCGCCAACCACGCGTCCGCCCGCCCGGTGGCAATCAGGTGCTCCCCGACGCGCGCGGACCCACGCATGCTCAGGTGCGACTTGTCGAAGTAGATCGGCAACCCGTCCAGATGCGACGGACAGCGTTCGGGATCGCAGATCGCCGAGCCGACTTCGAGATAGGCGATCGCTGGATCTCGGTCCTGCAGTGCGGCGAGGCGCTCGTTGAACGCCATGCGCCGGTTGCGGACGGTCGGCTCGCCGCACCCGGTGCCGTTGATCCTGATCCAGCGCTGGCTGCACTGGCGGTTGTAGTCCGACTGTACGGGAACGCGGCCGAGCAGGACGACCCTGGCGCCGCCGTCGATGATCTCCTCGATCGTCGCCAGCAACTTTGGTTCGAAGTCCGGCATGTCCTCATAGGTAGACCATGCCGCACCCAGGACCACAACGTTGAACCGCCCGTCCCCGATCTGCGCGCGCACTTCGCGTTGGAACCACAGGCAGCTTTCCTCGTACTTCGCGAACGGGGAGGATGCGTCGAACACCGGCGGACAAGAAGAATGCGACGCGTTGCGGATCCGGAGGCCGCCGTGCTTGCCGAGCACGTCCAGTACACCCACGTGGTGGGCCGCGTGCGAGTCGCCCCACAGCAGGACCTGGGGCGCGTCGCCGGCCGCGGACGCGTATCCGATCAGACACCGGGGGTCGGACAGAATGCCGGGTACGCGCTTGGAGATCTGGCAGTTCTCGTCGAACTCGAACGCAGGCGCAGTCGCGGCCTCGAGGCGCCTGAGCCGGTCAGACGACTCGATCCTCGTCTTCAGGCCTGCGGTGGCGACCGCGTATCCCGCAGCCAGGGACACCAGCAGGGCCGGCAGCACGAACAGGACCACAACCTGGCGCCATCCCGTCCACCGCACCCGCCGCGCCGGCCGTTCGACAAACCGATACGTGGCCAAAGACAGGACCAGCATGGCAAGCAGCGCGACACCAATATGCACGCCCGCGATGCTGGCGAAGAAATAGCGGAGGAAGGCCAGGATCGGCCAATGCCACAGGTAGAGCGAATAGGAGATCAGCCCGAGGCCGACCGCGGCACGGTTGGCGAGCAACCACTGGAGCACCTTGGAGCGCGAGCCTCCGAGGATGATCATGCCGGCCCCGAGGCAAGGATACAGGGCGTTGAGTCCCGGAAACGGCGTGAGGTCGTCCAGTGCGACCAGCGACCAGCCGATCATCGCCATACCCGCCAGGCCGACCCCCTCGGCCAGGAACGCGCTCGCGCCCCGCATCGGCTGAAGCCGCTCAAGCACGAGCGCAAGCAGTGCACCCACCATCAACTCGCCTGCGCGGGTGGGAAGCATGAAATAGGCGAACTTGGGGCTGGATGCGTTGGTCGCCTCGGCTAGCGCGAACGACGCGACCCCGACCGCGGCGGCCGCCAGGACCGCGACGCCCACGCGGCGTCGGCCGACTCCGGCCAGCAGGACCAGCAGCAGCGGCCATGCAAGGTAGAACTGTTCCTCCACGCCGAGCGACCACAGGTGCAGCAGAGGTTCCTGGTCGCTGGACTCGGCGAAGTATCCGTCGTCGAGGAAGCGCCAGAAGTAGATGTTCGCGGCCGAGAACACGGCATAGAGCGCGGAACGAGACAGGCGTTCGAGCGCATCGGGCAACAGCAGCAGCATGCCCGCGGCGAGTGTGGCCGCGGTCACCACAAGCAGCGCCGGCATGATGCGGCGGACGCGGCGGAGGTAGAAATCGCCCAGCGAGAACGTCCCGGCGGCCAGGTCGCGGTGGATGATCGAGGTAATCAGGAAACCGGAAATGACGAAGAAGATGTCGACCCCCACGTAACCGCCGGGCAACCACTCGCGATTGACGTGGTGGAGCACGACGCTCGCCACGGCGATCGCGCGCAGGCCGTCGATCTCCGGTCGATACGCTCCGCGATGTTCGATGCTGGCAACCAACGGTATTCTCCATTGCACCGGGGCGAGCCGATGGGGACGGCAGCCGGGCGACCCTGTCCGCCGTCGGCCGCCGCCGCGCCGATGCGACGCGCACCGGTGGTGCAGCGGGGGGCGGACATGGTCGCCGAAGAGCACGCTTGCTTCCAAGCGCCCACCGGAACCCCGCCATTGCGCGGCCAGCGTTCCCGCGCTCTAATCCCCTCCAGACTCGGGGGAGCAGCTCATGAAGGATTCGTGCCGATTCGCGCGGCGCCAGCAGGGCGCCGTGCGTGGAAGGGTCGCCGGTCTGACCGCCTGCCTCGCCCTCGTCGCAGCAACCGTGCTCGGCATCTGGTGGAACACCGGCGGACGCTCCGACTCCCCGCCCCGCCCACTAGCGCGCACGGCTGCGCAGGAACGCGTGATGGAGGCGACGCCACCCGTCCCGGGGCCGGGCCTGAGATCCTCGCCGCGCCAGCCTGTCGCGCCCTACGCGTACGAGGACAGTGGCAGCCTCATGTTCACCCTCGCACCGGATGCGGGTCGAGGCGGGGCTGCGTCGCTGCCTGTCCCGGTCCGGATGAACCGCAAGGCGGCGGAGCGGGCGGCGCGCACCGGGTTCATGGAGGTCGGGCTTGCGGACGGTACGCGGTATCGCGTGCTGTTCGAGCGCATGACCCACGGGCCGCGGAACACCATGACCTGGATCGGGCGCGTCGCAACCCCGGCCGGCGACCTAGCAGCGGTGCTGACTTATGGACGTGACGGCGTGTTCGGGGTCCTCCCGACCCCCGAAGGACACGCGCTCCAGGTGAAGACCTCGCGCGGCCAGGCAGTGCTCGCGCCCGATCCCGGACTCGTGCCGCCGGGCGTGGACCCGCATGCCAGGCATGCGGACTACGTGATTCCGCCGGTGCCGCGCGCAGCCGGCCCGCAGTCCCGCATGCACGCGGGTGCGCCCCTGGCCGGCTCGTCCGAGGCGGGCACGCACGCCACCTCCACTGCGCGGCAACGCGGCGGCCGCGTCATGCAGAACGCCGGGACCGCGAGAGACGCGAGCACCACCGAGATCGTCGTCCTCGGCGTCTACACGACCAATCTGGTCAGCGAGCGCGGGAGCGTGGCGGCCGCAGAAACGGAGTTCGTGAACCTGCTGGAGATCGCCAACCAGGCGCACATCGACAGCGGTACGCGCGTGCGACTCGTCCTCGGGGGGCTGCTGGAGACCGATTACCCGCCGAACGCCTTCAACGCCCAGGCGTTGGACGACGTCACCAACAATACGCTGCCCGACGGGCTCGACATCTTCGCTGCGCGCAATGCGCGCAGCGCCGACCTCGTGGCGATGCTCCGCCCGTATGCCCCCGACGATCCCAGCTGCGGTATCGCCTACCTCAACGGCGGTGGGCTTGCCGGCAGTTATGCATCGAGTTCGTACGGTTTCAGCGTGACGGCCTGCGGTGCGTACACCATGGCGCATGAAATCGGGCACAACCTGGGGTCGGCGCACGACCGCGAGGCGATGACCGTCGACGGCACGCTGGGCTATGGCGCGTTCGACTTCTCGTTCGGCTATCGTCACGACGCGAACCCGGCCTTCGCAACGATCATGGCCTATGGGCTGGAGGGGCAGGCGCGCGTAGGTTACTTCTCCAGCCCGGGCCGCACGGCCTGCCTCGGGCTGCCATGCGGCATCCGCGACCAGGCGGACAACGTCCGCAGCATGAACCTGATGGCCGACACGATCGCCCGCTTCCGGGATCCGGTCGGCACCGTGTCGATCCTGGATGCCCGGACCACCGAAGGCGACGGAGGCGGGGTGTGGCTGGAGTTCGTGGTCAGGATCTCAAATCCGGTTCCGGCGGGAATGCTCCGCTTCGACGTCGCCACCACGTCCGGCGGAACCGCGACCGCGGGCCAGGACTATGTGGCCGATGCGATGACGAACGTCGAGTTCCCCGAGGGACAGCGCGAGTGGACGTTCAAGGTGCAGGTGCTCCCCGACACGCTGGTGGAGGGCGATGAAACCGTCCAGGTGCGGCTGGCGAACGTGACCGGCCTGCCGGTCTACGACGGCGAGGCGGAGGGGCTGATCGTGGACGACGACCCCCGTCCCACCGTCAGCGGCGTGGTGCAGTTCGCGGACGGTGAGGTCCGCCCACCCAGCGTGCAGGTGTACGGATTCACGCGACTGCACGGGATGTCGGAAGTCCTGTGGACCACGGCCACCGCGCCCGACTACACCTTCCGTCTCGACGTCGTCCGCGGCTCGCAGGTGGATCTCAACGCGGAAATGCCCGAGGAATCGCCATGGGTGTCCGGATACGCGCGCCTGGCGAAAGTCGAGCGCGACGTGACCGCGAACATCCCGATCGGACGCGGCGTGCGTATCAGCGGGCGGATCCGGTGGCCGGCAGGAGAGTCGCCTGCTGAGCAGATCCCGCTCCAGCTCACCGCCTTCAACATCACCGGGGATACGAACGGCTACGGACTGACGGCCTATCCGCCGGATTACACGTACTCCATCAAATCGCGCGACCGGACGCCGTTTGCGCTGGCGCTCGATTTCGCGCCATGGCCCTACCTTCCCCAGCGAGTGGAAGGCTACACCCGGGGCGATACGACGCAGGACATCACGCTGTCCACCCTGCCCTCGCTGACAGTCGCCCACCAGCGCGTCCTCGAAGGCAAGGCAGGCGAGGCTAGGACGGTGGAAATCGCGGCCAGGCTGTCGGTGCCGGCACCTGCGGCCGGGGTGAGCTTCGATCTGGCGACAGAGGACGGAACCGCTTCGGGACAGAGCGACTACCTGCCGGAGACGCGCGCGGCCACGATCAGCGAGGGCAATCGCTGGTTCTTCACGTCGGTTGTGATCGTCGGCGACAACCATCCCGAACCCGAGGAGTATTTCCGGATCGTGGCCCGCAACCTGCGCGGCGCCCACATGCCGTCGCCGGGAATCGTGCGCATCCGGAACGACGATGCCGCCGCTCCCACGCCGACGCGGTTCGACTTCGACGCGGATGGACGTTCCGACCTGACCTGGCACCACGCCGGCAACGGTCGTGGCGTGCTCTGGGGCGGGGCCCAGTACGCGAACAAGCGGGAACTGACGACGGTCACCGATACCCGCTGGGGGCTGGTCGGTGCCGGCGACTTCGACGGCGACGGCCATGCGGACCTCGTGTGGCGTCACGGTGCGAGCGGCCAGAACGCGATCTGGCGCAGGGCCGACAACGGTGCGGTGTTGCGGATGCAGGCGGTGACGAATCTCGACTGGACCGTGGCCGGCATTGCCGATTTCGACGGCGACCGACGTGACGACGTGCTGTGGAGGAACCGTCGCACGGGGGCTAACGTGATCTGGCGCGGCGCGGATTACCGTATGCAGACGCCCGTCACTGGCGTCACGAATCTCGACTGGACCGTGGCCGGCGTGGGCGACTTCGATGGCGACCGGCGCGCGGATATCCTCTGGCGCCATGCGCGCACGGGCGCCAACGTCATCTGGCGCGGGGGCGAACATTCGCGCCAGCAGCGCGTAGTCGGGGTGACGGACGTGCGGTGGAGGGTCGCCGCGAGCGCCGACTTCGACGGCGACGGACGCGCCGACCTCCTCTGGCGTCACGCGGCCAGCGGTGCCAATGTGATCTGGAAGGGAGCCGACCACGGCGCGCAGCAATCGGTGACCGGCGTAACCAACCTCGACTGGCAGGTCGCGGCGGTGGGCGATTACAGCGGCGACGGCCGCGCCGACATCGTGTGGCGGAACACGCGTTCAGGTGCCAACACGCTCTGGCGGGCGGCGGATTATCGTGACCAAACCGGTCTGGCAACGGTCTCCGGCTCAGCGTGGCGCGTGGTGAACTGAGCCGGGCGTCCAAGGGGTTCCCCCTCGCACGCACCTGGATCTTGTCCCATTGCGACGGGGCGAGGGTGTGGACACGCGCCCTGCCCGCCGTGGGAGAACCCGTGGCATCGTCCACTTAGATCCTGAGCGCCTTCAGCCGCGCCCCGGCCGCGCACGGAGTGTGGGAGCGGGCACACCGGTCCATCCTGTGCACGCGCGTCGCGGCAGTAGCGGTAGTCACCTTCGACAATGCCCCCGACCGCGACCCCGAAGCTGCAGGCATGTCAACGCCTCACGATGGCTCCTCCCGGGCACTCTACGATCAACAGGCAATGGGCGCGGGGGCGACGTGTGTCAGCTTCTCTGGCGCGGCGAGACCATACCGTCACGTTCCGGCGCCGCCGCATGCCCCTGTTCCGCGTCGACCCGCACACTTGCGACGGCTATCCTGTCGATGTCGCTCCCTGCCACATCGCCCATGCCCCCTTGCCCGTATCGCTCCGCCGTCTATCTCTTCGTGCTGCTGCTCGCGGCCTGCGGCGGCCCGTCGCCCTATGCGGGCGGTGACGTGCCCGATCTGCAGCGCATCGACGTGCGCATGGGCGAAGGCACGCCCGCGGCGACCGGCGACGAGGTCAGCGTGCACTACACCGGGTGGCTGTACGAGCAGACCGCGCCGGACAAGCGCGGCCAGATGTTCGACAGCTCGCGCGACCGCGGCCAGCCCTTCGTGTTCCCGCTTGGCGGGGGTCGCGTCATCCGCGGCTGGGATGAAGGCGTCGCCGGCATGCGCGTGGGCGGCACGCGCGAACTGCTCATTCCCGCGTGGCTCGGCTACGGCGCCGAGGGCGCGGGCCGCGTGATCCCGCCTGGGGCGTCGCTGGTGTTCGAGGTGGAACTGCTGGAGATCCGCGACTGACGCGACGCGAATGCCGCCTCGACTCGGAACTGCGCTCCGCCGTGATCGACGCCCTGCACGACTTCAGCCTCACCCGCGCTGAAGACGCAATCGTCCGCCGCAGTGAATCCGAGATCCCTGCGGGAGCGTTCTAGCTGGCGGAGGACGACCACGGGCCATCGCCGACTCGGACGCGGTGGCAGCACTGCGTAGCCCGGATAAGCGAAGCGCATCCGGGACTACCGCGCAGAGCGGATGGCCGGCGCAGCCCCGGATGCGCTGCGCTTATCCGGGCTACCCGCTCGATCGGCGACTGGCGGCACGCCCGCCGTCAGACGGCGTTCTCGGCTTTCATGTCGCGATCGGTTTCGTCCGCATCCACCGCGGTTTCGTCCGCATCCACCGCGCGGCCCAGCGGCACCGGGGCCATCGACCGGAACACGCCGTCGCGGCGCACCCAGGCGTGGTACAGCGCCGCGGACAGGTGCAGCAGGATCACCGCCAGCAGCGCCCGGGCCAGCCAGGCATGCGCGCTGCGCAGCACGCTGTAGAGCGCCGGATCGTGCGCGGCGATGGCGGGCAGGTGCACATCGCCCCACGGCACAACCGGATTGCCGGCCGCCGACACCATCCCCCAGCCGACCAGCGGCATCGCCAGCATCAGTGCGTACAGCGCCCAGTGCGAGGCGTGCGCGGCGAGGCGCTGCCAGGCCGGCAGGTCGTCAGGCAGCGCGGGCAGGCGGCGGAACAGCCGGTGCACCAGCCGCACGATCGCCAGCACCAGCAGCGCGATGCCGATCGGCCGGTGCAGCGCGAGCAGCGCCGGGCGCAGCGTGATCGAGGACACCATCGCCACGCCGACGAACAGCATCGCCAGGATCAGCACGGCCATCAGCCAGTGCAGGGTCCGGGCGAAGGCATCGTGGTGGTCGGGCGCGCGACTCATCGGGCAGCCTCCACGGGCACGGCGCCGGACACATCCGCACCATGCGCCACCTCGCGCTGGCGACGGTCGAACGATTGCGCGTACACCGCCGCGCGCGCAGCCAGGATCGGATCGTCCGAGAGCGCGACGCCGTCGGGCACCATGGTCGGGTCGAAGTTGAGATCGCGGCACGCGCCGGTTGCCTGGTCCTGCGCGCCGGTCAGCACCACCGTGCCCACCACCACCTGCTCACGATCCTCCCGCCATGGCGTACTCGGGTCGCTCGTGTCGTCGCCCGCCGCCGCGAGCGTGGCGACCATGTCCCACCGCACCGGGCCACGCGCCAGGCGCTCGCGCAGTTCGTCCTGCAGGTAGTCGCCCTCGGCCGCCTCGCGCTGCGCCGCGCTCATCTCCACGAACGATGCCTGCGGCCGCATCGTCCAGCGCACCACGCGTTCGTCCCCGCCGTCATCGACGAACCGGAACGCGTGGATGCCGTAGTACTGCGTGCTGGCGAAACTGTCCGACCACGGCGCGGTCTTCGCCCAGGCCGCGAACCGCTGCGCCGCGGGATACCGCGCCACGAACGCGCGCATGCGCTCGGGATCGGGCTTGCCGGTCGCCGGGTCCGGCGCCGACGCACGGGTCTGCTCGTAGAACGCCTCCGCCGAGGGCACGCCGAAGAACGGGAAGCTGTTCATGGCCATCCGCCACTCGCCGCCCTCCCCGTCGCGCAGCACCAGCGCCATGCTGCGGACGCGCGCCTGCGCATCCAGCCCGTAGGGCGAGCCGCCGCCGATCGACATCCGCCCCGTCACCGGCACGGAGCCCGGGCCGAACACGCCCGCCCGGCTCAGCGCCGCGCCCGCGGGCGTGCCCTCGAACTGTCCGGACACGCACAGGCCCTTCGCGTGGGCGCGGCGGAACCCGGGATACGGCGTGGTGGAGGTCGCCTCGATGGCATCGGTCATCCGGGCCGGCGTCAGCCGCCCGGGCGCCAGCCAGCCCGCGGTCCAGCCGAAGGCAGCGGCCACCGCGGCCACGATCACCGCGATGGCGACGTAGGGCCCATATCGGGGGCGAGGCGGGGGATCAGGAAGCATGGCGGCGGCTGTTGGCGGGCTCGCCGCAGCTTACGCGCGGGGGGCCGGTGGGTGGATGAACGCCGGAGAGAGGACACGCTGACGCGCCGGGAACGGCCGCGGGAGACGCGGCTGTCGAATCGCGCCCATCCCGTGCGTCGAACAACCACGGTCCCGAGGATCACGTCGTGAGATCCGGCCGCCGCACCATCGCCGCAGTGGCCGGGCAGCCACTGCAGGGCGGCGGCCCAACGAGACGCGACGGCAGGACCACACAGGAAATCGCCCGACACACCCCCACCACAGACGAGGAGACACCATGAAGATCGTGACCAGCCTGAGCTTCCAGGGACAATGCCGGGAGGCCTTCGAGTTCTACGCTCAGGTCCTCGGCGGCCGGATCACCGCGGCGATTCCCTATGCCGACGGGCCGCCCGACATGCCGATCAGCGACCCGAAATACAAGTCCTGGCTGATGCACTGCTGGCTCGACGCGGGCGACCAGTCGCTGATGGGCGCGGACATGGACGTCGACTGGGCACCCAACATCGACAAGCCGAAGAACGGCTTCGACGTGACCCTGCATACCGACGACATCGCACAGGCCCGACGCTGGTTCGAACAGCTGTCCGAGGGCGGTCGCGAGATCATGCCGTTCGCCGGGACGTTCTGGTCGCCCGGCTTCGGTTCGCTGGTCGACCGCTTCGGCGTGCCGTGGATGGTCAACACCGTGCCGCCGGCAGGCTGGACGCCGCCCGCTGGCTGACGCCGCGTCGGCTTGCCCTACGGCGCTTGGCCCGGCCGGCCGGGCCGCCCGACAACGCCCGCCCCACCCGGACGAACTCGGGCCACCAGCCATCTGCGGCGCCAATTCCGCCCGCTCGCGACGCTGGCATGCCGACCCGGGCCACGCGCCCCGGCCGAGGGTCCCGTGCCAGCGGCTCGCGGCGGCCAGGGCGGCCACGGGTCCGGAGGACCCGCAAGGCCGCCCTGGTCATCACCAGCCCTGCTCCGTCGGCAGGACGAACAGCTCGGCGACGTCGACGTGGGCTGGCGCCTGTGCCGCGAACACGATGGTGTCGCCGATATCCTCGCCCTTGAGGAAGGTCATCTGGCTGGCGAGTTCGTCCATCTGCTGGCGATAGCCGGGATCGGTGATGTGGTCGTAGAGCTCGGTGGCCACAGCGCCGGGCTGGATGCAGGTGACGCGGATGTTGTGCTTCTGCCCGACCTCCATCCGCAGGCCGTCGGAGAACGCCGTCACCGCGTGCTTCGTCGCGCAGTAGACCGACAGGCCCTTGAAGACCTTGCGGCCTGCGATCGACGACATGTTGAAGATGTGGCCGGAATGGCGCTCGATCATCCCGGGCAGGACGGCGGCGGTGGTATTGAGGAGGCCCTTCACGTTCACGTCCACCATCCGGTGCCACTCGTCGACCTTGAAGCGGTCGATATCGGAGAGCGGCATCAGCCCGGCATTGTTGACCAGGATGTCGATCGGTCCGAGGGAGTCGACGAGCTGGGCGACGCCGGCCTGGACCGAATCCGGGTCCACCACGTCCATGTCGATGACCAGCGCCTCACCGCCCTTGCGCTCGATGCTCGCCTTCAGGTCTTCCAGCTTCCGCACCCGGCGGGCGGCGATGCCCACCTTCGCGCCCGCCTCGGCGAGCCTTGCCGCGGTCGCCGCGCCGATGCCACTCGAGGCGCCAGTCACCAGTGCGATCTTTCCGTCGAGGTTACGCATTCGCATCACTCCTTGTCGTGCGGCCCACCACCGTGGTGGGCCTTCGCGTCAGGAGGACGCTAAGCCGTCCGCGTCCGGCCTTCTCGTGGAGCCTTGCTCCACCTGTCGCGGTCTTGCGCGGACGTGCACCGGGCGCCGGGAATCCCTACCCCTGACGGTAATGGCTCGGCGAGACACCGGTTTCGCGCCGGAAGACCTGTGCGAAATGACCCGGGCTGGAATAACCCACCGCCATGCCGATCTCGATGATGCTCGCGTCGGTTTCCTGCAGCAGCTGCTGCGCGCGCGCGATGCGTTCGCGAATGAAGTACCGAGACGGCGAAAGCCCGGTGGCGCGCTTGAACTGGCGGCTGAAATGGAACCTACTCATGCCGACGGCGTCCGCCAGTCGTGCCAGATCGAAGGGTTCGGCCAGTTGCGCCTCAAGATGGGCGAGGGCCCGCCGCAACTTGAACCGCGGCAGCGCCGCCTGCCGCTCGTCCGCGGTGCCCTGCGACGCATAGTGACGGATCAGGTGGACCGCGATGGCCTGGGCGATGCCGTGCACGAACAGTTCGCTGCCGGCGCTGTCCCGGCCCAGTTCTCGACGGACCAGGGCCAGCAGGTGCGACAGCTCTGGATCCGTGCCGCCGGACACGTCGCGCAGGACGGGCGGAACCGGGTGTCCGAGCATCTCGCGACCGACACGCTCGAACAGCGGGATCGACAGATACAGATGCATGACTTGGAACGGGTCGGCACCGATCGCGCGCCAGCGCATCTCGTAGGGTGACGGCGTACGGGTCAGGAAGAAGTCGCCGACCCGGACGTGGCAGGCGACCCAGTCGCCCCCGAGCTCGCGCTCTTCGATGATCGCCTCTCCGGAGACGATCCAGACGACGAAGGGTTCGGGCACCGCCGGGACGAGGAACGGCTCCTGGTGGGACTGGCGCGAGTAGACCTTCACCAGGAGATCGGCCCATGCCGGACTGTCGCTGCTCGCCAGCGTGCGACCGGCGATGAAGTGCTCGAGCCCGCGAGGGGACGTGCGATCCCGGGCCTGCCCTCCGGTTTCGGGGGCGCGCGCAGGCGGAACGGCGCGCTCGGCGCGCCTGGAAGGACGCACGGCCCCCTTCTCTTCCGGACTCGCCATTGTCTTCACGACGACCACCTGATTCCGCGTGCCAAGTTCCAGTGCCGCTGGAAGAGCCGTGCAGCGTTCCGATCTCCCGCATCAGGCGGATACAGCAACGGCGTCCGCGGCAATGATAGTCGTGGACGCGGGCAGGACCCACCGGCACCACGCCACGCCTGCCCGACACATGCCGTACCATGCCGCCCCGGTGGGACCTGCCCCGTCCCGCTTCCGCGCAAAGTCCCCCGGATCGCGCGCCCCGCCGCCCGCTCCAGTCTCCGTTGCCAGACCCATGACCAGTCACCTCCGCGCCGCCGCTCACGGCGACGCCACCCTGCCCGAGCGCGCACGCATCGCGCTCGACGTACTCGAAGCGATCCGCGACGACCGCGGCCTGCTCGACGCCCTGCCCGACGCCGACCGCATCCGCCTGCTGCAGGCGGTGGCGCTGGTGCACCATCCCGAGCCCCGCGCGCGGCGCAAGCAGGCCAAGCAGGACGCACGGGAACGCGCCCGCGACAAGGCGCGCGCGACCGAGGCGCTGCTCGACCAGACCGGCATCCGCACCCTGCGCCGCAAACCGGTGTTCACCACCCCGAACTACTTCCCGCCGCAGCCGCCCGGCCAGCACGACCCGCGCAACAACGCGATCGACGCCTTTCCCCATGGGTCTGTCGGCGAGTCGCCCGAACTGCTGCACTGCTATGTGTGCAAGCGCAAGTACACGCGCGTCCACCACTTCTACGACCAGCTGTGCACGCAGTGCGCGGAGCTCAATTTCCGCAAGCGCACCGAAACCGCCGACCTCACCGGCCGCGTCGCCCTGCTGACCGGCGGACGGGTGAAGATCGGCTACCAGGCCGGCCTGAAGCTGCTGCGCGCCGGGTGCACCCTCATCGTCACCACGCGTTTCCCGCGCGATTCCGCGCAGCGCTATGCCCGGGAACCGGACTTCGACCAGTGGGGCCATCGCCTCGAGGTGTTCGGACTGGACCTTCGGCATACGCCCAGCGTCGAAGCCTTCTGCGCCGAGCTCCTGGCCACCCGCGACCGGCTCGACTTCATCGTCAACAACGCCTGCCAGACCGTGCGCCGGCCGCCGGCGTTCTACGCCCACATGATGGCCGGCGAGACCGCGGCGCTGCACACCCTGCCCGAGCACGTGCGCAGGCTGGTGGGCGGCTACGAGGGCCTGCGGGCCGCTGACCTGCTGCCCGGCGGCAGCCAGTCGCTGGTGAACGGGGCGGGCGGGCCCGCGCCGGCGGGACTGGCACGTGCGGCGGAACTGTCCCAGGTGCCGCTGCTGGCCGACGAACTGCTCGGCCAGGCGCACCTGTTCCCCGAGGGGCGCGTGGACCAGGACCTGCAGCAGGTGGATCTGCGCGGACGCAATTCCTGGCGCCTGCAGATGGACGAGGTGCCCGCGGTGGAACTGCTCGAGACGCAGCTGGTCAACGCCGTCGCCCCCTTCATTCTCAACGCACGCCTGAAGGCGCTGATGCTGCGCACCCCCGGGCGCGACAAGCACATCGTCAACGTCTCGGCGGTCGAAGGCCAGTTCTACCGCAACTTCAAGACCACCAAGCACCCGCACACCAACATGGCCAAGGCCGCGCTGAACATGATGACGCGCACCGCGGCCGCGGATTACCACGGCGACGGCATCCACATGAACGCCGTCGACACCGGCTGGGTGACCGACGAGGATCCGGCCGAGATCGCTGCGCGCAAGATCATCGAGGAGCGGTTCCATCCGCCGCTCGACATCGTCGACGGCGCCGCCCGCATCGTCGACCCGATCATCGACGGCATCAACACCGGCCGCCACGTCTGGGGCCAGTTCCTGAAGGACTACGCACCGACGGACTGGTGAGCTGACGTGCGCGCGACGGATGATCCGCTCGCGCGTCCGACGCCGGTTCGATACGCACTGCACGACGTTCGCAGGCGCGCCATGCGTGCGTCCCGCAGCATGGCGCTCCGGACCCGGCCGCCGTGCTAGCCGGAGATCTCCCGCACCGCACGCACCGCGCGATCGACCTCCTCGCTCGTGTTCACCAGGCTCGGCGCCAGCCGTGCATACGTGATCGCGTAGGGGCTGGTGCTGGCGATGATCCTGCGCGCCAGCAACTGCCTCACCACCTCCGCCGGCGCCACGCCTTCCACCTCGAACGAGACCAGCCCCGCCGACAGCTCGCCGGACATCGGCGTGTGCAGCTTCACCTTCGGGTTCGCCGCCAGGCCGGCCTTGCACTGGTCGTTGAGTTCGCGGATGCGCGCCGCGACCCGTGCGCGCCCCATCTGCCGGTGCATGCGGAACGCCGCAGCGGTCGCCCACTGGTGCTCGTAAGCGTGGAAGCCGCCCGGACTCATGCGGTCGGCGGTGGTGGGCGTGGACGGCGCGACGCCTCGTTCCCAGGCCAGGTACTGCCCGACATCGGTGAAGCTCGGGATCAGCGGGCGCAGCCGCGCCCAGTTGTCGGCACTCGCCCAGACCAGGCCGGTGCCGCGCGGGGAGAACATCCACTTGTGGGTGCCGGCGCAGAAGTAGTCGCAGCCCAGCGTGGCGACGGTCTCGTCGGTGGACCCGAGGCCATGCACGCCATCCACCACCAGCAGCAGCGGCGGGCCCGGGCGGGCGCGCAACGCGGCGGCGATCTCGCGGATCGGGAGGCGGATGCCGCTGCTCGAATGCACCCAGGTCAGCCCCACCACCCGGGTGCGCGGGCCGATGCCGGCGAGCAGCGCCTCGATCACCGATTCCGTCGTTGCCGTCGCCGCCTCCCCGAACAGCGGCACCATGCGCATGCGCGCGCCGGCGCGCTCGACGGCCAGCCGGATCGATTCGTGGTGGGAATAGTGGTCGTGCGTGGTGCACAGCACCTCGTCGCCGGCCCGCAGCGGCAGCCCCTGGTACACCAGCGTCAGACCGGTGGTGGTGTTGCCGGTCAGGCAGACGTCCTGCGGCCGCGCCCCGAGGTAGTCGGCGACCTCCGCTTGCACCTGCACGTGGAGGTTGTCCGCGCCCTCGGAAAACATGCCGTGCTCCACCGTGGCGAACGGGTTGCGGTCGATCGCGCGGCGGTAGCCGTCGATCGCGGCCTGCACCGGCGCCGGGTGGCTGGCGATGAAGAAGCTGGCGAAGTGCATCCATGCCGGATCGAGCGGGAACTGGGCGCGCACGGCCTCCCAGGTGGACAGGTCGGGCGCCGGCGGCGTCTCCGCTTCCAGCGCCGCCAGCAGGCTGCCCGGCAGCAGCGCCGTGGTCAGCGCGGCCGGCGCTGCCAGCATGCCACGTCGGGTGATCCGCATGGACGTCTCCGCGGCATGGCCCCGGGGGACCGATGACGGGACCAACGCGAGCGCAGGCCCGGAGCGGTCAGCGGGCGCGGACCCGACACGGCCGGCCCGGCGCGTGGGCAGCCCGCCCGGCGCCCACGGGCTCCCTTGGAAGGCACGGCGTCGTCCGTCCAGATTCACGCCACCCGCGCCAGCACGGTCCGCCAGCGGCCTCCCCTGCCCTCGCGGGTCTCGTCCCAGGCCACCGCGAATCCGGCCTGCGCAAGGCGCGCATCCAGCGCAGCCGGCGTCCACCGCACCTCGCGATCGTGACCCGCGGCGGCAGGCTGCTGCGCGTCGTCCCCCTCGCCCTCCGGATACATCAGCAACAGCGCGCCGCCGACGTCCAGTGCGCCCGCCAGCGTACGGAGCGCGCCGTCGAGACGGGCACGCGCGAAGTGCTGCAGCACGCAGAGCATCATCGCGCCGGCGTAGCGCCCCGCGACCGGATCGGACAGAAGATCGAACCGGTCGCAGCGCCTGCCGCGTTCGGCCTGGAATTCGCAGAAGGCGACGGCGGCATCGGTGCGGTGCACGGCGATGCCAAGCGACTCCAGCGCGTCGGCATCCCAGCCCGGATCCGAGCCGATCTCCAGCACGCAGCCCCCGGCGCCGATGGCCTGCGCGAACCGTCGCAGCGCCGCAGCGCTGGCCGACGGTCGCCCGTCGACCGTGGCCACGTAAGCGCGTGCGGTCGATTCGTATCCGGCGACGATGCGCCGGTTGTCGCGGTCCGGATGAGGCATCGTCTGTGTCCTCTGCAACGGCGTCGCCGCCGGGTCCGGCGCGACCGCGGCCGCCAGCCTCGCATCCGGCGGCCGAGCGCGCCAGCCGTCCTTCAGTCCGCGGCGAACAGTTCCAGGAACTTCAGCGCCAGCGGGCTCTTCTCCACCTCCGCCACCTGCAACCGGTTGCCCCAGTGCAGGCCATCGGTATTGCCCAGCGCGACCAGGGTCAGGCCCTTGCCCGGGACCTTGAGGAGCAGGCCGGCGTAGGCGTCGGGCCACCATCCCCCATGCCAGACGAGCTGCTGCCCCCGCCACTGCTGCGTCCACCAGCCGTAGGCATAACTGGCCGGCGCGCCATCGGCCTCGACCGGCGGCGTCCACATCTGCTGCAGCCGCGCGCGCGGCAGGATGCGCCCCTGGTCGAGCGCGAGGGAATACGCGGCCAGTCCCCGCGCGCTGGCGATGATGCCGCTGGAGGCATTCATCTCCGGATTCGGCAGCGGCGATGGCGCCAGCCCGTCCTCCTCGTCCTTCGCGATCCGGAATGGCGGCGCCAGGTGGACCAGCGCCATCGCGCCCCGCGCATCGCGCCACCCGGCGGCGACGTCGGACAGGCCCGCCCTGTCGATCACGTAGTGCCGCACCCAGTGGTCGAACGGCCGGCCGGTCTTTTCTTCCACCCAGTTCGACAGCCGGCCGAACACGATCGGGTTGTAGAGGAAACTGCTGCCCGGCTCACCCAGCACCCGCATCTGCAGCACGTCGCGCACGCGGAGGCGCGCGGCGCAGTCGAGCTTCGGCGGCACGTAGCCATCGTCGAGCGCGACGCCGCCGCCGAAGATGTTGCCGCTGCCGGCAAGCCATTCGCAGCGCTCCTTCCAGTCGGACAGATCGGTGAAGGCATCGTCCAGGTCGACCAGGCCATCGGCCTCCATCCCCAGCAGGGTTGCCGCGCTGAAGGTCTTGGTGATCGAGGCGACCAGGTAGCTGGTGTCCGCCGTGGTCGGCTCCTCGGCGTCGTGGTCCTGCCAGCCCACGCCCTCGGCGGCCACGATGCGCCCGTCCATGGCAATGGCGTACGACAGACTGAGGATCCCGCGTTCGGCGCGGTAGGTCTTCACGAATGCGTCGAACTCGGCCAGTTTCGCCGCATCCTCGCCCGACTGCGCCGGCAGCGGCCAGGCCACTGCCAGCATTGCGATCAACGCGACGCTCCGACACATGACCTTGTCCCGTGTCGCCCGGCACCGGGCTGACGGGGATTGAAGCAGAGCGGCGCCTCCCGTTCCACTGCCCGGATGAGCGCGACGCCGGGCGGCGCGCCTGCGCTAGGTCGCATGCGTCCGGGCGCGGCCGGACATGGCGCCGCGCAGGGCCGCGACGCAGCGCTGGTCGCACTTCGCCTGGCGAGCGGACTGCCGGTCTGCCGCGTGCCGTCATGGGGTCGCGGCGACCGGCGCCCGGCGTCGCGGCATTGATTCGCATCAACGCGCTTCGACGCTCCCGGGCCCAGGCTTGGCCCAACGCTTCGCACGGATGGACCTGCCATGCGGCTCGGTACGCGTTCCCTGATCCTCCCCGTGTTGCTGGCGGGGTTCGCATTGGCTGCGTCGGCGGTCCCGCGCGGCATGTGGCCGGGCACCGCCCTGCTCAGCCTGGGATCGGGCGTGGCCGCGCTGTCGCTCATGGCGCTGGCCGCCGTGCTCGGTGCGCGGTCGAAAGGCGTCGAGTCGCTGTTCGGAGGGCTGGACCGCGTCTACGAGACGCACAAGTGGCTCGGTGTCTGGGCCCTGGTGTTCGCATCGGTGCACCTGCTGTTCAAGGCGGACGCGCCCGGCTGGGACACGGCGGCCATCGTGACGCTGCCGGGGCCGGCGACCCGCTTCGTCCGGCAGCTGAGCTTCGTGGCGCTGATGCTGATCGTGCTGCTGGCCCTGAACCGCAGGATTCCCTACACCACCTGGCGCTGGTGGCACAAGCTCTCCGGGCCGCAGTTCCTGGTCGTGATCGCGCACTGGACCACCATCCGCTCGCCCATCGCGCTGGCCAGCGCGGCGGGCGCCTGGCTGGCCATCCTCTCCGCCCTGGGCGTGGCCGGGGCGGCCTACAAGCTGCTGCTGTATCCGCTGCTGTCGCAGCACGCACGCTACCGGCTGCGCTCGGTGTCGGCCAGCGACAGCGCCGTGCACCTGGACCTGGTGCCGGTTGGACGGAAGATCCCGTTCGCGCCGGGCCAGTTCGCGTTCCTGTCCTTGGAACGCGACGGCCTGCGCGAACCACACCCCTTCACCATCGCCAGCGCCGAACAGGCCGACGGCAGCCTCGTATTCATGGTGCGTGCGCTGGGCGATTACATCGAACGGCTGGTTCGGGAGGCCGAGCCAGGCCTGGTCGCGCAGGTCCATGCGCCCTTCGGACGCTTCGAACGGGTGCCGGGCGGCGGACCGGAACTCTGGATCGCCGGCGGCGTGGGCGTGACCCCCTTCATGGCATGGCTGCAGGACCCCGACGCGCACGGGCTGGAGCAGGTGACGCTGTTCCATTTCTCCACGCCTGGCCGCGAGCTGCCCGCGACGGTGGACCTGGCCGGGATGGCACGCGCGCGTGGCGTGGAACTGGTCGGGATCACCGAAGGCCCCGCGTCGCTGGAGTTCCGCGACCGCTTCGCACGCGTGGCCGCCGGCCCGCAAGCCTCCGACGTCCGCGTCAGCGTCTGCGGTCCGCCCGGGCTGCTCAGGGTCGTGCGCCAGCTGATGCGGGACGCGGGCCTCCGCGAAGACCAGCTGCGATATGAACTGTTCGCGTTCCGCTGACGCGTCGCCGTGCGCACCGCGGGCGCGGACCGGCCGCAACCGGCTTGCTTTCCAGCGTTGGCGCAGGCATCCAGACACAAGAGCCGACCTCGCTGGTTTGCATGGGAGCTGACATGCCGCGTAACCACCTGCACCCCGAATCCCATCTCGTCTCGCGCATCGGCTGGCTGCGGGCCGCCGTGCTGGGCGCCAACGACGGCATCGTCTCCACCGCCAGCCTGATCGTCGGCGTGGCCGCGGCCTCGGCCGCGACCTCCGACGTGCTCGTGGCGGGCGTGGCCGGCCTGGTGGCGGGCGCCATGTCGATGGCGGCCGGCGAGTACGTGTCCGTGAGTTCGCAGTCCGACACCGAGCAGGCGGACTTGGCGCGTGAGCGGGCCGAACTCGCCTCGCAGCCCGAGTTCGAGCGCGCGGAACTGGCGCAGATCTACGTGGCGCGCGGCGTGTCGCCCGACCTCGCGCAGCAGGTGGCCGACCAGCTGATGGCGAAGGATGCGCTGGGCGCCCACGCCCGCGACGAGCTCGGCATCTCGGAGGTCACGACCGCCCGCCCCATCCAGGCCGCCCTGACCTCGGCCGCGACATTCGCCACCGGGGCCGCGTTGCCGCTGGCGATGGTGCTGCTGGTGCCACGCGCCGCGCTGGTGGCGGGCGTCTCGATCGCCTCGCTGGCCTTTCTCGCGGTGCTCGGGGCCGTGGGCGCCCGCGCGGGCAACGCGAACATGGCCAGGGCGGCGCTGCGTGTCACCTTCTGGGGCGCGCTCGCGATGGCGCTTACGGCCGGCATCGGCGCGTTGTTCGGCACCGTGGTGTGAGCTGCAACGCGGCGCGACCGGGGTGACCGGAAGCCGGCGCACGGCTGCGGCTGCGCCGGCCTCTCGGCACACCATGCGCGGTTCGGGCGGGTGGCGCGACGGCGACCCTCCCAACCGACCACGCATCGCGCAGCCCGAAGCGGAATCGGCGCTCGCCTCACCCCACCCAGGCCGCCCCCACCTCGCCCACGCCAGCGAGCACGGCTTCGTCCGCGGGCCGGATGCTTTCGGAATACTCCGGGTGCTCGAAGTAGCCCGCGACCACCAGCGGCGCGCGGCCGCCCGGCGGAAACAGCACTGCGACATCATTGGTCTTGTTGCCTTCACCGGGACGCATGCCGGTGCCCGTCTTGTCGAGACCGCGCCAGCCCGGCGGCAGGCCGGCGCGGATGCGGCGCAGGCCGGTGCGCGTCGCGTCCATCCACTTCTGCAGGCGCTCGCGGCTACCGCCGGCGAGCACGTCGCCCAGCACGATCCGCTGCAGGGTGTGGGCCATCGCGCGCGGCGTGGTGCTGTTCTCCTCGGTGCCCGGCGGAATGACGTTGATCTCGGGCTCGTAGCCGTCGATTCGGCTGACCGGGTCGCCGAGCCCGCGCCAGAACCGGGTCAGCGCCTCCGGGCCGCCCAGCCGGCGCATCAGCACGTTGGCCGCGCCATTATCGCTCGTCACCTGGATCGCCTCGGCCAGCGCGACCACAGGCAGCGCGCCCTGGTCGAGGTTGGCTTCGAGCACCGGCGAGTGGAACATCAGGTCCGCGCGAGCGAAGGCGAGCGGCTCGTCCAGATCGATGCGGCCGGCGTCGGCCTCGTGCAGCGCCAGGGCTGCGAGCGAGAGCTTGAACGTGGAGCAATGGCAGAAGCGCTCGTCGCTGCGCAGGCCGATGCCTTTGCCGGTACCGGTGTCGAGCACGAACGCGCCCAGCCGTCCGCCCGCCATGCGCTCCAGCGCCTGCAATTGCGCGACGGGGTCGGTTTGCGTCGCCGCGCCCGCGCGCGTGAATGCCGGTGCGCACAGGGCCGCGATGGTGCCAAGCATGAAGCTGCGCCGGCCGATCATGTCGCGTCCTCGTGGCGCGCCGGATCGCGGCCGTCCGTGGATGCCGGCGGTGGCGTCGTCGCCCGCGCATGCGGGTTGCACCCGCCGCGCACATCGTTCATCGCTATCATTTCGTGGTGTCGCATCGGTGGCCTCGCGCGTCGGGGGCCACAGACTGCTACCTGGTCGATGCGCTCACAATCGATCATTTCTCGCACGAGCCCATACAAATATCGGAGGCTGTCCTGGACCGCGCGCAACTGCCGCTCAACGCCCTGCGAGCCTTCGAGGCGTCGGCCCGGCACCTGAGCTTCACCCGCGCGGGGCTGGAGCTGTGCGTCGGCCAGGCGGCGGTGAGCCACCAGGTCAACCGGCTCGAGGCGCTGCTGGGCGTGCGCCTGTTCCATCGCCTGCCGCGTGGCCTGGCGTTGACCGACGAAGGCGCCGCGCTGGTGCCCCTGCTCGTCGACAGCTTCGACCGCATGGCGGCGATGCTCGACCGCTACGCCAGCGGCCAGCCGCGCGAACCGCTCACCCTCGGCGTGGTGGGCACCTTCGCCACCGGCTGGCTGCTGCCGCGGCTGGACGCGTTCACCGCCGCGCATCGCTTCGTCGACGTGCGGCTGCGCACCCACAACAATCGCGTCGACCTCGCCGGCGAGGGGCTGGACTATGCGATCCGCTTCGGCGACGGCGCCTGGCACGGGGTCGAGGCCGAGCCGCTGCTGGCCGCGCCGCTGACCCCCATGCTCGCCCCGCGCCTTGCAGACCGCGTCCGTTCGCCGGCCGCGCTCGCGGGCGCCACGCTGCTGCGCTCGTACCGCGCCGACGAGTGGCCGCGCTGGTTCGAGGCCGTCGGCCTCGCGTGCCCGCCGCTCACGGGCCCGGTGTTCGACTCGTCGGTCACGATGGCCGTCGCCGCGCGGGCGGGCGCCGGTATCGCCCTCCTGCCGCCGGCCATGTTCGCCGACGCGCTGGAAGACGGATCGCTGGTCGCCCCGTTCGCCGAATGCATCGACACCGGCCGCTACTGGCTCACCCGCCAGAAGGCCCGCGCGCCCGGCCCGGCCATGCGCGCGTTCCGCGACTGGCTGATGGACGCGTGCGAAACGGCAGGGCCGCAAGCATAGTACCCAGATGCATCGCGTGTTGCGTGCGGGGACACACCCCGGCCAACCACACACACAAACCCGCGCAGGACCAGATGTCCGGAGGCATCGGAGCGACGGCCGAATGCCGGCGGGACGGGCGCACGGCCCCACTCCCGCGACGCGACCATGTACGGCCCCTGCATCATCGCGCCGATTGTGGCACCCGCGTTCAGACGGTCAGTGGACTCCTCTCGGCTTCATGACGGCCAGCAGGCGACCGGAGCGGCGTGCGAAGAGCGCTGAGTGACGTATGTCACAGGCCAGTTCGCTGCGATCAACTGGTCGTTGGAGCACCCTCGACGAAGTCGTATCCATTCTGCCAGGCATCCTTGATCGAGACATCGCCGTTCGGGCCCTGGTAGGTCCCGTTCGGATCGGTCCGGTTCGGCAGCACGCTGTCGCTCATGTGCTCGTAGAGCTCCTCGCCCAGCTGCGACAGGTCCACCCCGTGGTCCATCATGTCCTGCAGCGCGTCCTCGATGTGGCCGTCCTTGATCTTCTCCTTGATTCCGTCCTTCACCGCGTCCGAGGCGCCCGTCAGATCGAGCACCTGGGAGACGACGGTGCCGATCGGGCCAGCCTTCTCCAGGCCCTTGCCCACGCCGAAATCAACCAGCTTGAACAAGGGGTCCATGATCTCGGCCGCCTTCTCCGCGTCGTCCTTCACCCGCGTCAGGCCGGCATCGAGCGCTTCGAAGAACACACCGGTCATCTGGCCGTACGCGGCCGCCATGGCGCCGCGGTTGCGGCCGTACTTGTCCTCGAAGGCGGCGTCGTCCATCGTCGCGAGGTCATTGCCGATGTCCTGGTAGCGGGCATCGATATGACGCATCAGGCTCTCGGCGCTGCCGGACAACGGCGGCGTGAAGAGCGTCATCTCCAGCACCTTGGAATACTCCCCACGGGTGGTGCTGCCCAGGTCCTCGCCATTGGCGCCGCCGTCGGCATCCAGCGCCCGGTCCAGGAAATCATCGTGCTGCTTGAGCGCCAGCACGCCGAGCTCGTCCTTGAACTGCGCATCGTCGGCGAACTTGTTGAACACATCCTCGTTCGTGAGCGCGCGCGCGGTCGCGTCGAACAGCGCCGTCTGCAGTTCGGGCGGATAGTCGGGAACGACGATCTGGGCGTGGTAGTAGACCGTCACATCGTTGGCGTTCGCGAGAATCTGCGTGATTCCACCGATGGTCACGGTGCTGTGCGTATCGCCTTCACCGAAATACTTGCGCAGGTCGATGCCTTCGAACTGGCCCTTCATGGACATCTCGACGAAGCTGTCGAGTTCAGCTTGGCTCATCCCGCCGAGGATCCGCGCCTGGGCGTCGATCGACATGTTCGCCAGGACATGCGAGGCGATCGCCGCGGAGTTGTCGTTGCCCTCCGCAAGCGCGGCGTTGAAGAACAGCTCCTGCACTTCCGGCGAGCTGTTCGCGAACAGGTCGGACACGAGGGTCGGCCCGAACACGTTGCGATCGCTCGTGTCGAGATCGAGGCCACCATAGAGGGCGTTCATGTCCGCCTGGCTCAGGTAGCCGTCCTTCGCCAGCGTATCGAGCGCTGTCCGCAAGGTATCGACGGTACTCTCGTAATGGGTGACGGCACCCTCATTGCCGCTGCCGCCGAGGCCGCCGGTGGAATATGGATTCGCGGTCTCGGTGATCGAGAGCCGCATCAGGTCGGCGACACGGTCCTCCCCGAGCGCGGCGAAGTACGCGCTGAGCCACGGGGCGTCGTCCTTGTGCGCCTCGACCTGCTCGTTGAAATACTGGGCCTGCGCCGCCTGGTCGCCATGGCCCCAGCGCTGCTCATGCACCAGCGACGCGGCGGCGTCCTCCGGCGAGGCGCTGGTGTCGCTCATCGCGTAGTTGCCGGCGTTGAAGACCGTATCGGAATCCTCGTCCAGCCTCGCCGCCTCGTCGAAGGTGGCCGGAACATCTGGCGCAGGCGGCTGCGGCCCGGTCGCGTTGTGCAGCACGGGCGAGGCCTGTTCCGTCGGCGTTGGCGGGGTCTGGTTGACCAGCAGCGGACTGGCGCCGGTTTCAAGACTGATGGCCATGGCGACGCTCCCGTGTGCGAGTTGCGGCCACGTTAGCCATCGCCGCCATTCCGCGAAGCTAGGGCGGACCCTAATTCCTGCAGGCAGTCAGTCGAGGTTTTGCGGCGGTTGACGAGGCCCACTCAGGCAGCGCTCCCCTCGCCGCGTTCCCGGTAAACCCGAGTTTCGGACCGGCGTGGAGGTTCGCAGGCTCGGATCCGTTGCCGCAAAGCAGCTGGCCCCCGTCTCCGCCCGCTCACCCGTCCCGCCGGCACTCGCCGAAGAACCGCAGCATTTCCGCCGAGGCGTCCGGACCCTGCGGGTCGGCGTGGCTGCCCGAGGCGTCGCCACCGGACCACGCATGCGCCGCGCCGTGCACCAGCCAGTGCTCCGCCGCCACACGTCCGTCCGCGGTGCGATGCACGGTGCGCGTGGCGCGGCGGCCGGCGGCCGCGCCCTGCTCCACGCTGGAGACAATCCCGGCCCGCGCGCCTGCATCGCCGAGACTCTGCTCGATGACGCTTGCGCCGTTGCCGGGATGCACGGTGGTGTCGCTGTCGCCGTGGAAGACGATCGCAGGCACGCGCGGGCCGCCTGCCGCGACGACCGGCCGCGATCGCCCGCCCTTCCCGCGCATCGCGGCGAAGGCCGAAGGCGCGTCGTGGGCCATGCCCACCGGCAGGCCGGAATGCACGCCGATGGCCGCGAACACGTCGGGATAGGTGCTGGCGAGCACCGCGGCCATGGCGCCACCCGCCGACAGCCCGGCGACGTACACGCGATCGGCATCGAGCCCGTGCCGGCCCACCAGGTGTTGCGCAAGCCCTGCCAGCATCGCCGGCTCGCCCTGCCCGCGCGACTGGTCGCTGCCGCGGAACCAGTTCCAGCAGCGGTTGGGATTGCGCCCCTGCGGCTGCGCGGGCCATGCGATCACGAATCCCTCGCGGGCCGCGACCTGGTTCATGCGCGTGCCGCGCGCGAAGTCTTCCGGGGTCTGCGTGCAGCCATGCAGCATCAGCAGCAGCGGTGCACCCGCGACCTCAAGGCCGGCGGGCACGTGCAGCAGGTATTCCAGCTCACCGGCAGCGCCGGCGAAGCGCTCGCGTGCCGCGCCGCCGCGCGGCCCGGGGGTCACGCCCAGCCGCACGGGCGCCGCATCGACCACGCGGAACTCGCCTTCGAGATGCGGACCGGGCGCGGGCCGGATGGCGTCATCGCGCGCAGCCGGCGCGGGCGCGGGCACGCCGCCCAGCCGTTGCTGGAGCGCGCGGGTGGCCGCCGGCAGATCGCCGGCCTGCATCAGGCGCATCGCCTGGCGCATGTGGTCAAGATCGAGAGTCATGGAAGTCCTGGTGTCAGTGGATCCGGCCGGCCAGGGCGGCCTTGACCTTGTGGCTTGCCTGCAGCACGCCCAGCACGCTGATCGACTCGATCGCTTCCTGCGCCAGCTCGGGGGTGACGTCGTCGGCGATGCGCACCAGCCCCAGCGCCTGGATCCGCAGCCGTTGGCCGGCGTCGCGCGCGGCTTCCAGTTCGCGTCGCCCGTAGTCCTGCAGCCCCATCACCAGGGTGCGACGGGCCACGGTATGGCGCAGCACGTCGCCATGCGCGGCGAGCTGGTTGCGAATCGCCGTGCGGATCAGGTCGGTGCGGTTGGAATAGAAGCCTTCCTGCACCAGCAGGTCGATCTGGCCCAGGTCGACGACCCCCAGGTTGATGGTGATCTTCTCGTTGTCGCCGATCGGGCGCGGCTTCGGGCTGGCCATGGGCGGATCGGTTCTGGATGGCATGGGCCATCCTAACACCATCCATATGGATGGTTCTGAACAACCTGAAGGTGTTAGTAGCGTCTTGGCGGTGCGCTTCCTTCCGCACCGTCCGCCGCGGCGCCCCGATGTCAGCGCAGTGACGCCATGCGAACGATGAGGTCCCGGACCTCGAGCCTGAACCGATCCCTGCACCGCCCTGCGCTCGACCTACGCGAACGGTGAAGGTCCGCAGCTCGTCCGAAGGCGGCGCACGGCATCGGCGCAGTCGACATCGACGCCACCATTCCGGGCATGCAACGGGCGCCGCATTGAACGACCCGCGGGCTGACGCTTGTTCTCGAATCACCTCGCATCGCTCACGCCGCTCGCGGAACGCTTCCATCGCGGTGATGACAACGCCGTACACCGCGCGTGCCTGTGAGCCGGGACACGAATTCATGTTCGCGATTGCGTTTGACTGCATGGGTCGCCGCGACATCGAGGACTGCGGCGACTTCCCCCACGCGTCGTGCAGCGACCGCCCCCGCGGTCGTTTCCTGCCTCGCAAGTCCAAGGAGACTGTTCATGAAGAACTTCCCGTCCCCCCGCCGCAGCAGGCTCGGACGCGCCATGCTGTTGTCCCTGGCGACCGCCGCGTCCGCCGCCATGCTGTCCACCGCCACCGCGTCGGCAAGCGAGAGGTTCGACCCGGCGCTCAGCGCCGCGATCGAGCGCGACCTCGGCATTGCGCCTGCGCAGGCCGCCCAGTATCTGCGTACCGAGCGCCTGGCCGAACAGAACGAGGCACTCGCCCGGCGCCAGCTCGGCGACGACTATGCCGGCAGCTGGATCGAGCGGCGCGACGACGGCCGCTTCGTCTTCGTCGTGGCCGCCAGCGGCCTGTCGGCGGCGAAGGCCGCGCTTCCCGGCGAGATCGAAGTGCGCGACGTGCGCCACAGCCTCGAGGACCTGGAGACGGCGAAGACCGCGCTCGACGACCTGGTGCGGCAATCGCCCAAGGGCGTCGCGCCGTTGCGCGGCGTGCATGCCTGGCACGTCGATCCGCAGAGCAACAGCGTCGTTGTCGCCGTCGCACCGGACGCGGTCGCCAAGGGGATCGACCTGGTCGCCCGCAGCCGCGCCGACGCGAGCGCGATCCGGTTCGAGACCATGGTCGGCCAACCGGAACTGTTCGCCACCATCCGCGGCGGCATCGAGTACGTGATCAACAACCAGTACCTGTGTTCGGTGGGCTTTTCGGTGACGCGCGGCAGCACCAAGGGCTTCGCCACCGCCGGCCACTGCGGCGATCCCGGCAACAGCGTGCGCGTGGCCAACCAGAACGTCGGCTCGTTCGCGCAGTCCAACTTCCCCGGCAACGACCGCGCCTGGGTGCAGGTGGGCAGCGCGCACACGCTACAGCCGTGGGTGAGCAACTGGAGCGGCGGCAACGTGGTGGTGCGCGGCAGCACCGAGGCCGCGACCGGCGCGTCGCTGTGCCGCTCCGGCCGTACCACCGGCTACCAGTGCGGCACGATCACTGCCAAGAACGTCACCGTGAA
Organism: Luteimonas rhizosphaericola; assembly: GCF_029888045.1. Classification (GTDB taxonomy): domain Bacteria; phylum Pseudomonadota; class Gammaproteobacteria; order Xanthomonadales; family Xanthomonadaceae; genus Luteimonas; species Luteimonas rhizosphaericola. The sequence goes on from NZ_JARXRN010000016.1 coordinate 110,599, forward strand.
CTACGCCGAAGGCGCCGTGTTCGGGCTCACCCAGTCCAACGCCTGCGCCGGCGGCGGCGACTCGGGCGGCTCGTGGATCACTGGGGCCGGTCAGGCGCAGGGCGTGACCTCCGGCGGCAACCGTGCGTCGGGCAGCAACAGCAACTGCAGCCTGCCCACCTCGCAGCGACGCACGTACTTCGACCGGATCAACCCGATCCTGAGCCAGTACGGGCTGAGCCTGGTGCGCGGCTGACGCACTGCAGAGGCGCGCCCCACGGGCGCGCCTCTCACCGCCACACGTAGCCCGGATAAGCGAAGCGCATCCGGGGTCTAGCAGGGGCATCGGTACCGGCGCCGACCGCAATCCCCGGATGCGCTTCGCTTATCCGGGCTACGCTGCTGAGATGGCGCCCGTGCTCCGCGGGTGTTGGCGCGCGCTTCCCGCGTATGCCCTAGTCCAGATCTGTCTGGATCCAGCGTGGCGAGTGATGGATGTCGATCGTCTGCAGGCGCCCCGGCCCGAGGTTCTCGAAGCGATGCGGCACCCCGGCGGGACCCAGGACAATGTCACCGGCGGCCGCGTCGATCGTCGTCGCACCGACGAAGAACCTGGCGCGCCCCTGGATGACGATGAAGGTCTCGTCGTACGGGTGCACATGCAGCCGCGGGCCCGCACCCGGAGCGTCGGTGCCGTAGGTCAGCACCGTCACCGCGCCGCCGACGGCAAGGCCGTCGACGGATCCGCGCCACGGCCCTTCGGCTCCGGGATCGAACAACCGCGCCAGCGCCGGCGAGCGCCCATCGGGCTCGACCGAGGCGGGGTCGAAATCACTGCGCGCCATGAGCGTTCTCCTGTCCGGGCTTCCGGACAGTCTGCCCGCGCTCCGTGCGAGCGACATCAATTTCCTCGTCAGTCGCAGTGTGAGGAGACCATCGATCCGGGCGGCCGGTTCAATGGCCTCCGCCGTGTCTGATCCAACCTCCGTCGCCCGACCGAATCGCAAGCCAAGACAGCGGAACCAGTTCTCCCGCCCCTCCAGCCGCCGGCGCCCGTCATTCCCGGTTCCACCACTCGCCCTCCCTGCTCCAGTCCACGCCGTGCCACTGTGTGGCGAGGCGCCTGAACTCGACGCGGTCGATCTCCTTCCATTCGCTGCGCCAACACCATTGGCGCCCCCCTTCGGGAAACAGGATCCGAGTGGGCCCTTGCCGAAGATGCCGCCATGCAGCGCCTTGCGCTCCGGGCACGCGTAGTACTTCTCGACAATCATCGCGAAGGCGGGGGGCTGCCTCAGCGACTGCCCCCACCGGCCGTGGCCATCAAGATCCACCGCAAGGGTCATACGTGCGCCGCGCTCGATCGATGGTCCCTGCCTCGCCCCGGAATTTGCCCGAGACTCGCCAGCCATCGCTGGCGAGGGCGAGGCGCATGAAATCAAAGCGTGGCGAACGCGAAGCCAGGTCATGGCGCAGTCTTGGCGGGCAGCGATTCAGCGCCTGCCAGGCACGACCCAGTGATTACCGACGAGCGATGCGACCCTGGTCTGGGTGGCATGGTTCGCCGACCGCCAGATCACGTTTGCGCCGGAGCGCGGGTTGCGCCAGAGGATGTCCGCCCGCCCGTCGCCGCTGTAGTCGGCCATGGCGAACGCCTGCCAATCCATGTTGGTTACTGCGGTGACCGCCTGCTGCCGAGCGTGGCTGGCCGAGCGCCAGATGACGTTGTGCCCCGAGAGCGCATGCCGCCACAGGATGTCGGCGTGGCTGTCGCCATCGAAGTCGCCCACGCCGGCGACGGTCCAGCGCAGGTCGGTCACGGCCCTCACCGCCAGCTGCCTTGCATGGTCGGCCGCCCTCCAGACGACATTGCTTCCGGTCGCCGAGTGGCGCCACAGGATGTCTCCGCGGCCATCGCCGTCGAAGTCCCCGACGCCCGCCACCTGCCAGCGAAGGTCGGTCACCGTGGCGACAACTTGCGCCGGTGCGTTATGGCCGGCCTTCCATATCATGTTCTGGCCGCTGGTCCCGTGACGCCACAGGATGTCGGCAGTGCCGTCGCCGTCGAAGTCGGCCACTCCCGCGACCTGCCATGCAGACGACAGCGGCGCAAGGCCGACCTGCGTGCGGCTGTCGCCTGCCATCCACAGCACGTTGTGCCCCTTGGCAGGATGACGCCAGAGGATGTCGGATCTGCCGTCGTCGTCGAAATCGCCCGCGCCAGCGGCTTGCCAGCCGATATCCGTCACGGCGTTGATCGGCTGGGACGTCGCGGCGTTGCCGCTGCGCCAGAGCGCGTTCTGTCCACTGGAGGTATTGCGCCAGAGCACGTCGGACCGGCCATCGCCATTGAAATCGCTGGCCGCACGAGCGACGCATCGGCCCCGCAGGGCGCGCGCTCCGTACAAGGTCGCGACTACCGCATCGGTGCAACTGTCGCCGTCGATATCGCCGAGCGCATAGGCGCTGGCGCCGGCCCGAGTGCCCGGCACGAGCGACTTCCGCTCGACCTCTGACAAACCCGCTGCAGCGCTACCCTCGTAGCGTGCGATCCCGCCCGAACCGCCCGAATGCATTACCACCAGATCGAGATCGCCGTCGCGGTCGACGTCGTACGCACGCGGCGCCACCGCCCTGTCCGAACCCGGGAGCTCGTGTGAAAGTGTGAAGTGGCCGAACCGATCACTGCGGTATACATGCACCGACCTGCAGTCGCCGACGCATGCGCTGGTGGTGATGATCTCGGCGATGCCATCATGGTCCACATCCAGGACCTCCAACCCGTGTGGACCCGGATACGTCTGGTTCGCGGCCAGATAGCCGTACGCAGGCAGGAACGCTCCCGTGCCATCGTTCCTGTGGACGTAGAAGCCTGGGGCCGCGGAGGAGCTCGTCAACAGGTCGGGCATGCCGTCGCCCGTCACGTCCGCCAGTCGCATCTGTACCAGCGCAATGTCCAGGCCATAGGCCGGGCTGTGGATGTAAAAGGGCTCGGAGAAGCCGCCCGAGCGGTCGTTGTAGAAGGCGTTGGCGTAGCCGCCCGGCCCGAAGCAGGCCACATCCGCCCAGCCGTCGCGGTCGATGTCGGCGATGTCCAGCACCTCGCACTCGTCGAGGCTCCAGACATAGCGCCATGTCGCGCTTCCGCCCCGTCGCAGGGCGATCCCGGTGTCGTGGCCGACCAGTACGTCGGGCCTGCCATCACGGTCGATGTCGGCGACCTTCATCGTACGCACGGATCCGATCGTCAGATGGTGCGTCTGGGGTGCCTGCAGGATCCCACCCGCCCCCTGCAGGTGGACCTGGAGCGATGGGCCTGCATCGGTGACCAGCACGTCGTCCCGACCGTCACCGTTCACATCGCCTACATGCACGGCATACGGATCCGCAAGACTTCCGGCCAGCGCGGTCGGCGTCGTGAACTCGAACGGCGCGGCGAGCGACGGCAGGGCCCACCCGCACGCCAGCAGCAGGATGCACCCGTGCGCGGCCAGACGGATGCGAGGAACGGCGCGATGCAGGCGTGCCGTCCAGCCGCCTGCAGGACCTGCACAGCCTCCTGCTTGCACTCGGCCGCCACCGCGCACGGGTCGCGCCGTCATCGCACGATCTCCCAGTCCGAGTGCATGCTGGCAAGCGGCTTCTGCTTGCGGCTGTCGCCCGACAACCAGATGACGCTCTTCCCCGATGCCGCGCGACGCCACACCAGGTCGCTCAGGCCATCGCCGTTGTAGTCCCCGACCGCCGCGATCCTCCATAGCGGATCGCTCACCCGGGTCACTGGCAGCTGGGCACGATGGTTGCCCGCCTTCCAGATGGCATTCGCCCCCGATCCGGCATGCCGCCAGACGATGTCGGCGCGCCCGTCGCCGTCGAAGTCGCCGGTTCCCACGACCGTCCAACCTTGGTCATTCACCGTCACGAGCGATTGCTGGGTGGCGTGGTTTCCCGACTTCCATATGACGTTGGCTCCCGTGGCAGCGTGTCGCCACAGGATGTCGGCACGACGGTCGCCGTCGAAATCATCCACGCCGGCCACCTGCCAACGGGCGTCTGCAACCGTCCGGACGGCCTGCTGGGTCTTGTACTCCGCCGATCTCCAGATGACGTTCGCGCCGGTGCGCCGGTTCCGCCAAAGCAGGTCGGCGCGGTCGTCGTTGTCGAAGTCGCCCGTGCCGACGGGCTGCCAGTCGAGGTTGGACACCGTGGTTGCCCAGTACGGATCGAAGGCGCCCAGCGTCACCAGGTTCTCTCCTGTCAGAGGATCCCGCCAGAAGACGTCCGAGCTTCCGTCGCCATCGAAATCACCGACCTGCGCCAGCATTTGCCGACCGAGCGCGCCGGGGCATGGAATCATCATGCGGCATTCGAACCCGGCCGTCTCGTCCGCCATCGGCCACAGGTGCTGATCGGCGCTCGCGTGATACCACAGCAGGTCGGACACGCCGTCGCCGTCGAAGTCGCCGGCCGGGAGCGTCGGCTGGAAGGTCTCGCATCCGTACAGGATGGTCACACCCGAGTATGTCGCGCCTGCCAGGTCATCGCAGCCGTCACCGTCGAGATCACCCAGCGCGATGGAGTACTGCCGTGCGGTCTCTTCGACGTCGATGTGGTTGCCGAAGCCGGGCAGTTCGTACAGGAACTGGCTGCGCAGGTCGCCGCCATCTTCCCCGAGCACGCTGAGCGCACTGTAGGAATAGTGGCCCAGCATCACCTTGACGCCCGCATCGGGACCAGCCTTGCCGCTGAGGATCGCCGTGGGCAGGTGGTGGACGGGGATCCGGTCGGACAGGGAGAGAAATCCGTTCGGCGCTCGCCGATACACGTTGAGCGCGGCATACGGGCGGAAATCGGGCGTCGCCGTCAGCACTTCACTGATCCCGTCGCCATCGATGTCGGCGGCGTGAATCGCGCTCGAACGCCACTCGCCGCGTGACGGAGGATGCGGATACGCCGCACCCGCGAAGAACCCGCCCATGCGATTGTTCGCCATCACATGGAACGCGCTGGTGTTGGCCGACGAGATCAACAGGTCGAGATAGCCATCGCCGGTGGCATCGGCAAGCTGCAGGGTCTTGAAGTCCTCGAACGGCGTGTACCAGCCCGCCAGGGTCGGGATCGTGCGAGTGGTCCGGAAGCCGCCCCGGCCATTCCCGAAGTACGCGACCGCCGTCATCCGCTGGTCATGGCACAGCACGTCCGGATGTCCGTCCCGGTCGATATCGCCTGCCACGACGAACCAGCAGCTCGAGGCGGGGCCGGGGTGCTCCACCAACGAGGCGGTTCGCGCGGACGTCATGCGGACCACGTAGACCCCGGCCGCGGCCGGCGTTCCCGTGACCACTTCCATCGCGCCGTCGCCATCCAGATCGGCCAGCGCAATCCGGTATTGCACGGCGGTGGTTTCCGGCAGCGCGACGGACACCGGCGCGCCCAACCGACCGTCCGCCCCCTGCAGGTAGATCGACAGGGTGTAGCGCCACCCGTAGCCCTGTCTGGTCGGCACCACCAGGTCCTTGCGCCCGTCGCCGTTGACGTCGCCGATCGCGACATCGTACGTCGCCCGCCATGCAAGCGACAGCCGATACGGACTGCTGAACGTTGAACCGGCGGCGTGGACGGCGCCGGCCGACAGCCACCACGCCAGCATGACGATCAGTACTCGCGACATCATCTTCCCCCAAGCGCGAACGCCGCGCTTCCCTTGCGTCGAACCGCCCCTTCCAAGCCGCACAGGGCGTGGCGCGCTTGTCCCCGGGCGGTATGTCTCCCCCTCACCCGCGCCGCGCGTGCCCCCCCGCATCTGCGCCGTTTGCCGACGATACGCCAACCCGCGGCCGGCGGACAGTCCCGCGCCCCCCGCCTACCACAGTGCCTCTTGTATGCGGTACGCTCGCCTCCGCCCGCCGCGAGCGCATCGCGTCGCGGGACCGGGGAATCAGGGGCAATGCCGTCACCGTGCAATACGGGACATGGCCAGGGATAAGGGGAACTCGCATGAAGCGTTTCTGTTTGGCAATGCTGCTGCTGGTGCTTGCGTCGTCGGTCCACGCGCTGCCCGTGGAGGGCCAGTACGTGCTGTCCCAGAACCGGACCGACATGGTTCACGATGCCCGCCGCGGCATCATCTACATCGCGAACGGGCCGCAGGTCCGTCGGTACCAGATCTCCACCAGGAAGTTCCTCCCCGCGCTTACATTGAACGCGAACTCGCGTGCGAAGGCACTCGATATCAGCGCCGACGGTTCGACGCTTGCCGTTGCGGACGACAGTTCTTCAGCCGGCGACCCATGGTCCGGGACCGGGAACGTCTGGATCTTCAAGATCAACCTCACCACGCTCGCCAAGACTCGCTGGCTCTTCCCGAGGGCGTACGGTGAAAGCGGCACCTACAGCGTAGCGTTCACGTCAGACGATGCGGTGCTCGTGACCTCGACGCTCGCCGGTTCCGGCTGGGTCCCGCTGCGTCGGCTGTCCCGCCAGGGCACCTACAGGGAGCTCGGGACGGTCAGGCAGGACACGATGCTCCGCGCCACTGGCGACCGCGATACCATCGCCTTCGCCGAGGCCAACATCTCCGATGGGCGCTGGGGCCTGTACGACGTGCCAACCGGCGAGCTGGTCAGACGCGAGGGATACGAGGATGGCACCAGCTGGGGCAACTATGAGATCGCCTCCGACCGGCTAGGGGGTCAGTTCGCGATCCCCACTTACGGCGGCACTTACATTTACGATGCCGAGTACCGGTTGATCACCAGGATCGGCGAGTACGCCGGACCGCAACCCGTCGGCGTCGCGTACCACCCCGTCGAGAACGAAATCTACCTGCCGTGGTTGGGGAGCGGCGAAGTCCGTGTATACAGCTCCACGAGCCTGCAGCACCTGCGCAGCATCAACGTCGCAGGCGCGTTCGAATACACTGGCAACTGGGGCTTCGTGTCGGGCCGCACCCGGCTGTCGGCGGACGGATCCCTGCTGATGGTGACGGTGCCCAACGGGATGCGCTACTTGCGCATGTATGCCCCCCTGACCGCGAAAAACGTGCAGGCCCGGGTTGCGCCCGGAGTGGCCTCGGCGATCCAGCTTGCGGGCTCCATCGGCAACAAGGGTCTGTTGCGCTACACCCTCCATCAGGGGCCAGGCAACGGGACGGCAAGGGTATATGGATCGCGCGTCAGCTATCAGCCCAGGCCCGGGTTCACCGGCACCGACCGATTCGTCTACCGGGTGCATTACGGCGAGGCGACCACGACGGCCGCGGTGGACATCCTGGTCGAGTGAAGCGCCGACGCCGTCCCACTGAGTTGCGGGTTCAGGTGAATCCGCAACTCACGGAGAAGCGGTCACCACGGGCGAGGTCTCCCGGAGGATCTCCCCCGACTCGCGGCTCCTTCGCTCCGATACTGGCACCCGTCGCGCAGCTCGCCCCCCGTCCGCCCCAACTCATCGGGTTTGCGGTACGCTCGCCCTCGTCCGACGCGAGCGCTCGCTTGGCGGCACCGGGGGATCAGGGGCAATGCCGTCACCGTGCAATACGGGACATGGCCAGGGACAGGGGAAATCGGATGAAGCGTTTATGGTTGGCAGCGCTGCTGCTGGTGCTTGCGTCGTCCGTCCACGCAGTGACGGTGGAGGGCCAGTACGTGCTCTCGCAAAACCGGACCGACATGGTGCACGACGCCCGTCGGGGCGTCATCTACATCGCGAACGGATCGCAGGTACGGCGCTACCAGATCTCCACCAGGACATTCCTCCCCGCGCTCACATTGAACGCGAATTCGCGTGCCATGGCGATCGACATCAGCGCCGACGGCTCGACGCTAGCCGTTGCGGACGACAGTTATTCGGGCGACAGCCCCTGGTCCGGATCTGGCAACGTCTGGATCTTTAAGATCAACCTCACCACGCTCGCCAAGACCCGCTGGCTCTTCCCGAAGGAGTACGGTGAAAGCGGCACCTACAGCGTGGCCTTTGCATCCGACAACTCGGTGCTCGTGACCTCGACGTTCTCCGGCTCCGGATGGATCCCGTTGCGCCGTCTTGCACCCGATGGCACTTACAGGCAACTCGCGGATGTCAGGCAGAACACCATGCTCCGCGCCAGTGGCGACCGCGATACGATCGCACTCGCCGAAGCCAATATATCCAGTGGGGACTGGGGTCTTTACGACGTGCCCACTGGCGAGCTGGTCTATGGGGGTGGAACCGGCCAGTTCAATTTCGAGATCGCGACCGACAGGCTTGGTGGCCAGTTCGCGATCCCCACGTACGGCGGCACTTACATCTACGATGCCGAGTACCGGTTAATCGCCCGGATTGGTGAAGACACCGGCGCACAATCCATCGGCGTCGCGTACCACCCCGTCGAGAACGAGATCTACCTGCCTTGGGCTGGGAGCGGCGAGGTCCGCGTTTACAGCTCCACTACCCTGCGGCACCTGCGCAGCATCAACGTCGCAGGCGCGTTCGAATACACTGGCAACTGGGGATTCGTGTCCGGTCGGACGCGCATGTCGTCGGACGGCTCCCTGCTGATGGTGACGGTGCCCAACGGAATGCGCTTCCTGCGCATGTACACGCCCCTGACCGCGAAGAACGTACAGGTGCGGGTTGCCCCCGGAGTGGCCTCGGCGATCCAGCTTGCGGGTTCCATCGGCAACAAGGGACTGTTGCGCTACACCCTCCACCAGGGGCCAGGCAACGGAACAGCCAGGGTGTACGGTTCGCGCGTCAGCTATACGCCCAAGGCGGGGTTCACCGGAACCGACCGATTCGTCTACCGCGTGCATTACGGCGAGGCGACCACGACGGCCACGGTGGACATCTTGGTCGAGTGAAGCGCCGCCACCGTCCCATCTCGGTGCGTGACGGCCTGATTCCCAAAGGGTTGCCGCGCGGCGTCCGGTAGTCCAAAGCGCTGGTGCGTTTGCTGTCCAGCGCCATTTCCGGGTCCATAGGCGCCAGCACGGTGTCTCTATGCGGTCAGCTGCCCCGGCTCGCTCCGACCCTGGTGCACACGCCCGAAGAAGTCAATCGCACGTTGTGCACGGTGGCGGGGATCGCAGACCGAGGCGACCTTTATCGCCACCCATTGAAGCGCAGCCGGGGGCGGATCGTCGGACCGGAACGATGTGCCGGTCAAGGAATACCGCATCACGACTCGACGAGACTTGAGAAAGTCCAACCTGACCCCCTGTTTTCGCCAAGGGGTTGAATCCCTACCCCGGCTGCGGTTGGATGGCAGCGCCGTGATCCGGACCACCCCATGCGCTCTCCCGTACCCGACTACCTCGCCGACGTGCTCGATGCCGTGCGTTCGATCGATGATGGCGCGCCCGCCGACTACATCGAAGTGCTGGCCAAGGCCGACACGTCGCGGCTCGCCGTGGCGCTCGCGACCGTCGATGGCGAAGTCTATGTAGCGGGCGACAGCGACGTGGCGTTCTCGATCCAGTCGATCTCCAAGCCGTTCGCCTATGCGGCCGCCATCGAGGACGTGGGCCTGGACGCGGTGCTGGCCCGGATCGGCGTCGAACCGTCGGGCGATGCCTTCAACGAGCTCTCGCTGGACGATGGCACCCATCGGCCGATGAATCCGATGATCAACGCCGGCGCGCTCGCCACGCATGCACTGGTCGCTGGCCCCGATGCCAGCGGACCGCAGCGCGTGGAACGCCTGCGCGCGCTGATGTCGGCGATGGCCGGTCGCGAACTCGGCTACGACGAAGCCGTGTACGAGGCGGAACTGCGCGACGCGCACCGCAACCGCGGGCTGGCGCACATGCTGCGCGCCGGCGGCATCATCCACGCCGAGCCCGAGACCATCGTCGATGGCTACGTGCGCCAGTGCGCCGTGAGCGTCACCGTGCGCGATCTCGCCCTGATGGCCGCCACCCTGGCCAATGCCGGCGTGCAGCCGCTCACGGGCCGCCAGGTGATCAGTCGCACCGGCGTCCGCCAGGTGCTGTCGGTGATGACCACCTGCGGCATGTACGACGCCGCGGGCGACTGGGTCTCCAACGTCGGCATCCCGGCCAAGAGCGGCGTGGCCGGCGGCATCATCGGTGCCCTGCCCGGCCAGCTGGGGCTTGCCGTGTTCTCGCCGAAACTCGATGCGCACGGCAACAGCGCACGCGGCGTGGCCGTCTGCGAACGCCTCTCGCGCGACATGGGCCTGCACATGATGGATGTCAGCCAGATCGGCCGCGCGGTGGTGCGCAAGCTGGTGGTGACGCTGGCCGGCGGCAAGGGCCGCACGGGCGATGCCATCGTCCCGGTCTACGAACTGCGTGGCGCGGTGCGGTTCGGCGGCGCCGAACTGTTGACGCGCGCACTGGCGCACGACCTCGGCGATGCCAACGACGCCGGTGGCGGGCGCCATCGCGAAGCCACCGCGGTGATCGTCTCCCTGCTGCACACCCATTCGCTCAACGATGTCGCCAGGCGGATGCTGCTGGAGAACCTGCGGCGCCTGCACGCAGCCCGCCGCATGGTGGTGCTGGTCGATCCCGACGGCGTGCTCGACCTCGCGTCCCTCGACCACGCGCAGCGCCCACGCGTCGTTGCCACCGATGCCGAGGCGCAAGCCGTGGTCGGTGGCGATGCCTGCCGCATCGTCGCCAGTCAGGAAGACACGGGGCGATAAGGCCACAGGCTCGGGTTGACCTGGGCCTCGGGCGTGCACAGCGCCGACGGCACACCGACCCTTCCAGTTCGCTATTCGGCCCCGGGGTCTCGTGCAGGCGTCTTCGTCTTGGCTGCAAGCACGGCGGCCTGCACCGCGCCTAGCGTTGTCTTGCCTGCCGGGAACTCGAACACCTTGCTCTCGACCAGGGTGTGGATGCGCTCGCCGTTGGTCAATGTGACCTGCAGGAACGCCAGATGATCCGTCCATGAGCGATAGCGGCGCACCATGAACACGCTGTGCCTGGAGCTGACCGAGCGAATGCGGGTCAAGGGAATCTGCCGGCGGCCTCCGACCCCGGACATCACCAGCTCATCGTCATGGATGAACGCAGGACCGGATTTGCTCACCCGAAGGTATTCGACAGCGAAGCGCCCCCACAGGATGAGAAGCACCGGCACGATCACCGCCATCTCGGCGCGCTTCATTTCGGGCCAAGCGAACAGCAGAAGAACACCGCTGGTCACGAAGATTGCGAGGGTAACGAATCGGTAGAAGTAGACGCTTTGGAATTCCATGAAAGTCAGAAATCGAGTGTCCATGCGTGCGTGGTACCCGGTGATCGTGCCGAAGTGTGGATGACGTGGCTCAAGGGAAGTTGCCGATGCGCCGTGGGGTGTGCTGACGCGGGCAGGAAGCCTCCAGTTTGATCGTTGCCGCCCCTGGGTGAAATGGACCGGACGTCCTTCATACCTTGGATGGGCGTCACGGGGCGCTTGTGACAGGCCGGCTCACACCGCACCGCGGACATAGCTCCCGCAGTTCCCTGGCCGCCCTCTTCCCCTTCGGGTCGATACCCTGCTCTCCCGGGGCCTGCGCAACGTGGGCGTCACCCGTGGCGCCCCGCCTACCCGGGCCTCGTCCGCGAACTCGCGCGTGGCCACGGGCGTGGCATGCAGGTAGTGGTGCGCGGAAGGCCAGGCGAATCGCGCGGGCAGAACTGCGACGAAGGCCGCCACGATCGTCGAGACGACGCGCGGCATCTCATCAGGCGTGGCACTGCGACGCTCGCGTGCGGGGCGTCGTCCCCGGGCAAGCGCCCGGGCTCGGCCAACCGCGGTCAGGCCCGTTCGAAGTGGTAGATCTCCACGCTGGCCGCGGCGATGGACAACGCGCCGGCCGAGGCGTCGAATGCCGACTCCGTCGCACCGACCTGCTCCGGCTGCCCGAGCGGGTTCTTCGCGTCCGGGCCGGGGCCGGTGAACTTCCAGCAGCGCCCCGCCGCCCTGGGCCGGAAGCCCTGCAGCGCGAGCGAGACGCTATGTGGCTCCTCGGTAGCGTTGACCACGGCCACCGCCAGGGTCCCGCCATCGGCCGTCAGCGCCGCGGACACGTCCAGTGGATACGTGTCGCCGCCGGTATTGACGCTGGGCTGGTCGCCGCCGACCGGGTACTTCGGCGCGGGCGTGGGCGAGTTGCCGTTGACCGCGACCGGCACGGTACCGAAGCGCGCCTGATAGAACTGGAACATCCGCCCCTTGATGCTGATCTGCGAGCGCGTGCGGTCGAAGTTCAACCACCCGGTAGCCATGGTAAAGCCGGCCATGGCGATGAAGTCGGTGTGGCGAAAGAACTCGTGGAACGCGGCGGCGATCGCCAGGGCGCCCTTGAGGTCGTCCTCGAAATGGAAGGCCCACTCGTCGAAGAACACCTTGACGCTGCCCTTCTCCAGCTCCGGGAAGTGCTGCTTGTACGCCTCCCAGGCGTCCACCATGGTCCGGATGCGGTCGGGCATCTGGTGCGCCCACTCGTTCAGCGTCTGGGTGACGTCCACCAGCTTGCCGGTGGCCAGGTCGAAGCGCTTGTTTGCCGGTGGATAGGCGTGGGTGCCCAGCGCGTCGAACCGGCCCCAGCTGTTCTTGAGCATGCCGTAGGCCCAGTCGCGCTCGGACCCGACGTGCACCTGCGGCTGGCCGGCGATGAAGATGCCTTGGCCGGTGGTCATCTCGTCGACGAAACCGCCGGGGGCCACGATGTAGATGTCCGGGTCCACCTTGCGCATCGCATCGACGAACAGGTTGTGCTTGACGGTGTACTGGTCGCGCGCCATGTGCCCGTACTGCCAGTGGCCGTACATCTCGTTGCCCACCGCCCAGTACTTGACGCCATAGGGCTTGCTGCGGCCGTTGGCCGCGCGCCGCGCGCCCCACTCGGTCTCGGCGCTGCCGTTGACGTATTCGAGCAGCTGGGCACCGGAGCGTGGATCGCCGAAGCCGGTGTTCACGCACCAGAACGGCTCGCATTCGATCAGCTCGCACAGCTGCAGCAGCTCGTCCACGCCCACGTCGTTGGGCTGCACCGCGCTCCAGACCGGGTCCATGATCGGCGGGCGCCGGTCGGGGTCGCCGATGCTGTCTTCCCAGTCGTGCGCGGAGATGAAGTTGCCGCCCGGCATCCGCAGGATGTGGCAGTCCATCTGCTTCATCAGCGCCACGGTGTCGGCGCGGAACCCGCGCACGTTGTCCGCCGGCATCAGCGACATCGCACCCACGCCGAAGCGGCCGCGGCCCTCGCCGACGATTTCCAGGCGGGCGTCGGTGGTGTCGATGCCCGGGTTGAAGCTGAAGCGCTGCGTGTCCCACGTCGACGACGCGCGCACCCGGGTCGAGAGCGCCTCGGCGCCATTGCCGGGAATCAGCCGGACGGTCACCGTCACGCCGGGATCCGCCCACAGGACAATGCGGCCGTCGTAGGCGGCGCCGGTTTTCAGGGCCAGGCCGTGCTGCACCATCCCCCGTTCTTCCGCACCATCGAGGGTGACGACGGGGCTGTGCTGGCCCACATAAGGGCGTTCGATATCGAGCGCGATCGCCGAGGCGGGCCCGATGGCCACCCACTTCTCCATGAAGCCCATCGCGCCGCGGCGATCGGCCGGCTTCTCGTCCCGCTGCGCCACGACGCCGTAATAGAACTTGCGGTCGTCGAGCGTTTCGCTCCACAGGCTGTGGTTGATCAGGTTGCCGATGTGCTCGATGAAGCCGCCGTAGATCATCGGCGAAATCGGCGGACGCGTGGCCCCGGTATCGACCGTGGCCGTGATGCCACCGGATGCCGCGAAGACCGGCGGAATCCACGTGGCCGCGCCCAGCGCCGCAGAGCCCAGCAGCAGGTTGCGCCGCATCAGGTCCACCTTGTGTTGCTGCTTCATCCGTCTTCGTCCTCAGCATGGTTCGGGATTCTGCGTGCGCAGCGCCAGACCTGTGCCGTGCCCGTGACCAGGCGCACCGCCCCCCGCGCCGGCACAGCATAGCCGCGGCGCGCGGCCAAGCCCCGGCCACAGCGATGCGGATCGTGCGCGGAAGCATGCCAATCCGAACATGGCAGAAGAACCGGGGTCAGAGTGGACTTTTCCGACATCCGCCCGCGACTCCATCCGACCCTGCGGATCCGATGCGACACGCACACTGGCCGTCCACCCTCGCAAGGACGCGACCATGTCCCGTCAGCCCCGTATCGACCTTCCCGGCATCCCCCAGCACATCGTCCAGCGCGGCAACGACCGCCAGCCGTGCTTCTTCACCGACGTCGACTACATCCGCTACCTGCAGGACCTGCGCGACATCGCCCGGCGCGAACACTGCAGCATCCACGCCTATGTGCTGATGACCAACCACGTCCACCTCCTGCTGACCCCGATGGCGAGCGGCCACGTCGCGCGCCTGATGCAATCGCTCGGCCGCGGCTACGTGCGCCACGTCAACGATCGCTACCGTCGCACCGGCACGCTGTGGGAAGGGCGATACAAGTCCTGCCCGGTGATGGACGACGACTACCTGCTGCGCTGCCAGCGCTACATCGAGCTCAACCCGCTACGTGCTCGCATGGTGGACGACCCCGCCCGCTACCGCTGGTCGAGCCACCGCGGCAACACCACGCCGCCCGCCGACCCGCTGATCACCCCGCATCGCGCCTGGCTCGACCTCGGCGCGGACATGCCCACGCGCCATCGCGCGTGGCGCGCCCTGGTGAGGGACACCGTGGACCCGGGCGAAACCGACGACATCCGGCTGCATCTGCAGCGACAGCACCTCTACGGGCCGGATCGCTTCCGCAAGGCGATCGAGGCCCAGCTTGGCCGCGCAGTCGGGCCACGGAAGATCGGACGACCGTGGCGCGATCCGGTTGCGCTCGCAGAGAAGGGAGAAAGTCTACTCTGACCCCGGTTCGTTCCTCTTGAGGTACTCCTCCCAGGCAACGGGCGCCCATGGATGCAGCTCATGGACAAAGAGGCCTGTTTTCACTGCCGGATCATCAGCGACGATCGCCTTCGCCTCAGCTTCGCTCGAGACCTCGAGAATCACCGCGCCCCCCGTGTCGTCGGTAAGGGGCCCGGCCTGTTTCATGAGGCCTTTGGCATACAGGCTGATCATGTACTTTCCGTGGTCGTTGAGCGGCAAGTCTGACAAGCCCTTGCCTTGAGGCCATGCCGGCCCCTGGCGATAGATCACAAGGAATGTGATCTTCTCACTCGATGGCCGCTCCTCGTCGGCGATGACCAATTGTGGCGAGGCGAGAGCAAGCACCAGGACGCCGGCGAGGAATATCGAAGTACGCTTCATTGGAGATCTCCGGTGCCGGAAGACGGCCACGATGATGATGGGTCGGGCCTGACGCTTGAATCAAGCCAAGCCGCGAAGCGGCATCGGCCTGATGATAAGGACTCTTCCCGCGTCGCCGCGGGGCCTCGCTGCCGCAACGCAACCCGGGCCGGCAAGGGGACAATGCCGCGACCGCCGCCCACGAGCACGATCGACAGCATCAGGGTGGAAGCCGTTGTCCGAAGCCCCACGTCCGAACACAGCTCAGTCCAGGGTCGCCAGCACCCGATACACCAGGGACGGCTGCATCGGCCGCCCCAGATTGCCCCACAGCGACAGCATCTGCTCCTGCGAATGCGGCTGCGGCGTGCATGCCAGCACCCGATCCCCGATGGCATCGCGGGGACCCACGACCGGATCGCGATGCAGATGCATGGCCGCCAGTTGCAACAGGTCCTGTGCACGCAATGCATCACGCGCGCCGGCCGCGATCAGGTAGGAGAGCTGCCATGCGGCAGGAGTCTTCAGTACGGCGCCTGCCGGGTCGCGCGCGGGCAAGTTCGCCGCCCGCCACGCCTGGTCTGGTTCGATGTGATACAGCAACAGCAGCAGTCGGTCCCGCTCGTCCGTCGCACTGGTGAATGCGTGCCAGTCACGGCAGATCGTCGGCGCCGCGATTCCGTCCTCCCCTGCCGGGTAGGCCGCACGCAAGTGCGCCGCCACGGCGGTACTGATCGCAGAGAAGCCGGGTGCCGATGGCATGGTGCCTCCAGGTGGTCGCAGTTTTGCGGTGGGCCACGACTGCCAAGCCCATCGGGGAACCGGGTCCGGGTGTGTTCGTCCCGAAAATGCACTTGGACCCAATCCCGCTCCCACCTGGATCTTGCCGCCGAATGGGCCTGAACGGAAGAGAGAAGAAATCTGGCGCCAAACGCAGCCGCCGGTCTCTCCGCTCGACGACCGCGACTCAACAGGCCAGGCGAAACCAAGAGTTGTTTGAGCGGCCTGATTGCCAGAGTACGGGCCAGGCACACAGACTCGGCCCAGTCTCATGCACCCACGGCGCGCAGACCAACACCCCCTCATTCCCCTCCAGGACCCTCATTCCGCGCCCAGACCAATGAATGCGGCAAGAAGCACCCCCGTTCTCTTCTGAGGCGCCACGGGGCGTCACTGTGTCGGCGGGATCGCTCCATTCACTTCGCGCGCTTCACGCCGCATCTGCGGCAGTGCGCGCTACGCTGCGGCATTCACGAACAAAGTGAGTACGCCGCATGTTGCAGATCCAGCTGAACACCGACAACCACATCGACGGGACCGACGCCCTGGAATCGCGTGTCACCGCGATGCTGGAGCAGGCACTGGGCCGCTTTTCCTCGCGGCTGAGCAGGATCGAAGTGTTCCTGTCTGACAGCAATTCCACCAAGGGCGGACCGAATGACAAGCGTTGCGCCCTCGAAGCCCGTCTGGAGAACCATGATCCGCTCGGCGTGAGCCACGATGACGAGGACATGGAGAAGGCGATCCGCGGTGCGTGCAACAAGCTGAAGACCATGCTCGACAGCCGAATCGAGAAGCAGCGCGGGTACTGAGGGCCTGCTCGCATGTGTTTGCCCAGCAGCACATAGGCATGCAGCTGCAGTCGAAGCTGCCAAGGCTTCGTCACCAAGAGCGCACAACCCGTTGGCGGTCGCCGTTGTCCATGAAGCACGGCGACCCGTTGTCGCCGCGCTGCACTGTGCTGCACCACTTCCGCAAGGTCGACAAGCGGCTGCCGGACCATGGCCCGGCATCACCGGATCGCCTTCGCGGCTGATCAGGATCCTCCCGGGTCACCTCGGAAGAACCCCTCAGGAGCAATGGCAGTTGGCCACGGCATCGTCTTTCCCCCGCCACGAGTGGGACTTGTAACGCTGACGAGCACCTTGGCAGTTACGCCACGCCATCGACATCCGCCAGCGCATCGCGTGAACCGTTCCAGCCGGACGTGATCACACTGAAGTTGCCGTCGGTCTCCAGGACGACCGCATCGACGCCTTCCAGCGACGCTTGCCCTGCCGCCCTCACCGCGGCACGCAGTTCTCCGAGCGTGACCCGCTGCCGGCGCATCGCCTCCATGCAAGGCTTGCCGTCGCGCAACAGCAGCGTCGGCGCGTTCTTGACCGCCTGGCGTACCCATCGCACGCGCACCGACGTCCACGTGATCGCGTACTGCAGCATGATCAGCAGCCCCATCCCGAGCACGCCTTCCACGAGCGCCACTTCCTTCGTCAGCAGCACCGTGGCGAGCGTTGAACCCAGCGCGATGGTGACGATCAGGTCGAACGCGTTCCACTTCGAAACCGTCCGCTTGCCGGTCACCCGCAACCACGCCACCAGCGCCAGATAGGCGAGCGTGCCCACCAGGAGCACCCGCAGCACCCCGTGCCAACTGTCGAAGAACATCGCCGCCTCCCGCGAAAACTTGCGTGCATTCACGCACACGGGCGGTCGATGCGGGGTTACGGGCCTCTACTCGCCAGCCCGTCGATCCAACGATCCTGAGCCGCGCGGCCCTTCACCACGCCCTCGCCACCGTGTACCAGCGGCATTGGAGGCCAGGATCCGATCCGCGCGGGTACCCTCCTCCGCGATCAACGCGAAGTGGTGCAGGATCTGCCCACCGCCGTCGATCCGGCAGATCGCGCCATGCGGGCGGCACAAGAATATCAGGGGAAAAGGGTGTCCCACCAACGGGATCAGGGCCGGGAATCGGCCCAACGCCGGATCCAGAGCGCGGCCGCTCCCGCTATCCTGCGTTTCCAGTGCGCGCGGAGACCGACATGAAGCCCCTGCTGCCGATCCTCACAGTTGCGATCCTCGCGCTGGCTGCGCACGCCGCCGCCCAGGACGACCGCGACCAGTGGCCCGAAGGCAGCGCACGGCACACGCTGCTGGTGGAGGTCGAACGCGAGCAGGCACTGCGCGCGAGCCTCGATGCAGCCCATGCCCGCCTGCTGGAAGCCTTCGACGATGCGCCCGACGATCCCGATCCGCTTGCCCAGGCCGTCGACGCGCAGCAGCAGGCCTGGCTCGCGTACCGGGGCAGCGATTGCCAGCTGGCCGGCATGCTCAGCGGCGCAGGCGGCGCCTGGCCGCACGTCCATGCGCTGACCTGCCGCAACACCCTGCTCGCCGAGCGAACCGCCGTGCTCGACGCCGCCGCCGCTTGCCTCCAACGCCTGCCCGCCGAGCGCTATCGCTCCGACGAAGAGGCCTGCCTGCGGCCGCTGGTGGACGCATCACTGGGCGAGCCGTAGGGCAGGACGATCCGTCTACCCCCCTCTACGGGCCTGACCGATTCAGAAAAGCCATCAAAGCCCAGCTTGGCCGGACGGAGGGGCCACGGAAGATCGGGCGACCGCGGCGCGATTCGATCGCACTCACAGAGACTTGAGAAAGTCTGCTCTGACCCCTGTTCTAGACCCTGTTCCACCCCTGCTTTCGAGTCAGACTCTAGCCAGAGCCTCGCGCGCCTCGTCACCTGGGCGCGACTGCTGCAGTTCGCGATCGGGAGACTCCTGCGACTCAAGGCGCTGTCGACCACTCTCCAGGAATTCGACGCCGCGCGGAGCGTCCAGCAGCCCCATCAGCATGCGGTCTGCAGCCGCTGCGTCGCCTGCCGCGAGCGCGGAGGCGAGCCGGTTGAGGTCGGGGTCCGCGAAACGACCGGCATCTGGCCCCGCGGCGCCGTGACGTTCAGCGGTTCCGGCATGCCCGCCGGTCCTGTCGGCGGGGTGCCGCGCAGGCGGCTCGCCGTCTCGCGTTCGCCCATCCACGTCCACCGCGAATCGTTGCAGATCGATCTCGCCGGCATCGAATGCGTCGGTGGTGAACGCCTGTGCCTGCCCGGGATACCGCTCGCGCAGGTGCTCGAGCAGGACGGTGCGTGCGGGCGCGAGCGAATCCTCAAGCGTGCGGACGTTGCCGTACTCGGCAACGATCTCGGGGTAGTCGCGGTTGGCTTGCGCGATCCGGTCGGGGCGCGCCCGCGTCCCGTCGGTCGCCACGCCGAAGGCGCGCTCCACGCGATCGATGTCCAGCCGGTGCGTCCGGTACATCGCGTAGACGTCCGCTGCTTCCCGTACGCCAACGTTCGCCGGGTCGTCGTAGAGGCCCAGGATCTCCGATTCCGCGAACCGTCGCTTGCGCAGGCCGCCCTCCACGTCCTCGTTGGATCCCCAGCAGTTGTACCGCAGCTGGTACCACGCCTCGGCGCGATCCTGGTCACGAAGCGCATCGACCACAGGGTGGTTGCGCAGCGCGCCGACACCGCGGTTGTAGGTCACCGAGACCAGGGCGACGCGTTCATCCGAGAGCGGCAAGCCGGCTGAGATGGCGGGGCCTTCATACTCCTGCAGGGATGCGACGAACAGCCGGTCGGACTCCGCTTCGGTCAGGGTCCTGTCGAAGCCGAGGCCGATCCGCGTCTTGTCGCCTCTCGGCGCCTGGTCCACGCGCTCCAGCGTGGCGCGCTGCGCGGGCGTGAGTTCGATGCCCGACCGCGTCCAGATCTCGACGTTGTTGTTCCGGTTGAGGGTGTAGCCCCAGCCGATCGTGGCACGCCCGTCGCCCACGTCCTGCACCTGCGCATGCAGGCCTTCGGTGCCGGCGATCACCGTCCGCAGCTTGCGCTCGTACTCCGCCCGCTCCAGTTCCCTGACGTCCATGTCGAGTCACTCCGGTTCACGAAGGCGGCGTCATGCACGCCTTCGGCGTTCCCTGCCGGCGGCCGGAATCGGGCTCGAGCACATCGTCCAGCGCGATGATGGAGATGTCGGATCCACCCTCCCCCACCGTGCCCTCGTCCTTCCAGTGGAGATTCGCCCCGACCCGCGTGACGCGAACCCGGACGACCGAATCGTTGCGGCCGCTGCGCACGTCCAGGAGCGCGACGCCATTCTCGACCCGGCCGCTGAGCTCGCCCTCGTCGACCTGCCGCAGGTTCACGAGGGCGCCGCTGAAGTCGCCGCAGAGCGTGTCGCCCGTCTGGACGAGCCTGACCCGGAAGCCACCGCAGTCGAGATCGGGGCGCGTGCGATCGCACCACTGCGTGGACCAGGTGCCATTGAAATCGGCATGCTCCGGCGTCGCGGTGGTTGCATCGCGATGCGCCGTTCCGGCGCAGCCGGCTCCCGCCAGGACAAGGACGAAGCAGGCTGCGCTGACCAGGTTCCATCCCATCGCTTGCGCTCCCTGCGCCTAGACTGGGGGTAGCGTGCCAGAGTTCATCTTGATTGCAACCCGGACAAATGGGGCCAGACATCAGGAATGGGGCCAGCAACCTGACCCCTCTTCACCTTTTCCTCCAAACTGGCGCGGTGCCTGGCGCCGTGGCACCTGATCAATGCCATCGAGACGCCGGCCGATCACCAGGTGACCAACCGGCGCTCCCGTCAACCGGACGGACCAGATGGCCTCTGCGAAGGACCACAGAAGCCGCTGCGCAAACAGGCTACTCGCAGAATCCTTCGGGCGTGCAACGAGTCACCACCAACCATCCGGAAGGCGGAACGCATTCCCACGTGACGATCCAGTTCGGGTTGTACGTGACGTAGGCCTGCCCAGCGTTACTTGCAGTACAAGGGACTGGCGGCACAACCGCTTTCGCTTCCGAGCTCATTGCGAGCCCTGCGATCAACACGAGTGTTCCAAAAAACGCCTTCGACAAGCTGTCCATTTGAATCTCCTTATCCAATTAGCCAAGCAGCAAGACCATAGATTTGCTGCTCTTCTCGTATAGCAGACGGCAGGGGTACCGTCCATGCCGCGTGCGGCGGAATGAGATCGCGCGCCCATCCGCGACAAGCACTCTTCTGCCGCACGATACGACCACCGATCGCAGGGCTGCAGGTTCAAGCCCGCACAAGCGGGTCATAGCCCGGCGGACTGCCCGCTAGCTCGTCTTCGCGCGCTCTCGCCGCTTACATCTCGGGCGTGCTCGCTTCGAGGATCCGCATCGCTTCAGCCTGGTCGCGCTTCAGCTGTTCGGGATCAGCGGGCGGCTGGACGTTATTCCGTTTGTGCTCGGCGCGGATCTCCGGCGCGATGACGTCGACCTGCCGGTGTCGCTGCATGAAGGCCCGGTCGCCTGGTGCCAGCTGGCAGTTGCGGCTGAGAATCTCGAGCTGATCCCCGTTCGTCGCGGCACCGCTCTGCAGATTCACCACCACACCGAGCGTGTCGCCGAGCGCTTCAAGTTCGAGGCAGATGCCGTCGATGGTGCGGTAGCTTCGCGCCTCGTTGCTGGACACGATCACCAGGAGGTTCTCGCGATCGATCCATGCGGCCGACCTGACGCCTTCGACGCCGCGGATCGCCGCACGTGCCGCCTCGCGGTCCACCTTGCGGGCCGGGTCGGCCAGCTTGATCGAGCGGCGGAAGTCATCGTTGAACGCATCCATGTTCCGTCGAATCCCCTCCTGGTCGCCCACGAGCGCCGAGCCGCGGATGGCGGCGATCCGTGCAGCCGTCTCGACCGGGTTCAGGGGTTGGCCCGCCCGCTGGGGTTCACGCGCGGGTGGTTCTCGATCTGGCGACCCGCACGCAGCCAGTGCGAGCGGCAGCAGCACACACAGGTAGCGCTTCATCATCACTCCCTTCTCCAAAACGGACCCGACATGACGCGTTCCATTACTTCGCACCCCGGCAAAAGCCTCCCGTCCCTCGACTCTACGGCGACGCAGAAGACATAGGACGGAATCAGCGTGAAGAGACGCTCGTCGCAAGCATGAGCAACCCGCCCAGCCAAGCCAACCATTCCGAGTATGCGAAGCAGCGGATCAGACGCCGATGCTCAGCCGGCATACCGCCACGAATCCGATGGATCTTGATGGAGAGAAAGTCGTAAGCGTCGAATACGGATGTTTCGGCCAGCAGGCGCGATGCGGGCGGCACGTCGGACAGCCGACTGAACAGCCTGAAGCGGATCAGCAGATGCAGCAGCCAGAAGAAGGCTGTCATCAGGATGAAAAACGCCAGAAGTCCTTCCATCATCCAGTTCGCATCTCGTAGTCCCGAGGCTCCCTGCGGACCGCCGCGGGAGCCTCCCGCGCGACATTACTTGAGCCGATACGACACCTTCGTGCCTTCTACCGAAATCAACTTACGGTCTTTCAGGCTTGCGATCACTTGCGGGACGACACGCGCGCCGGGTGCGGGCGTGGCCCACGCAGTCAGCGAGGACGTCAGCGTCTTGAGCGTGGCCGGCTTGGCGTGCTTGAGGCCCTTGAGGCGCTCGACGACCTGATCGGTGAACGTGGCTACGTCTGCCGCGACCGGCTTTGGAGTCGGCTTCGGCTTCGGCTTCGGCTGGGGCGCCGACTCTGACTCGGGCAATACGGTGACCTCGACATTTGTCGAGCGCTTGGCGGACGCGGGCGCAGCTGGCGCGACAACCAGGGCCGACGACGCAGGCACGGGGGCCTGCGGAACCGGGCTGACCGGCGGCAGCTTGAGCGCCACCACATTGCCGCCAGCCGCGTGGACGGATGAAGCGGCGGCGGCCGCCGGGACCGACGCCGAGGCTGTGCCCTGCCTGCCTGCAACCGCTGTTACCTCCGGCGCCGCGGGCACCGCTGCCGCCACCTTGCCAGCGGCCTGGGCGGGCAGCGCCTTGATCCGGCGGCACGCGATCTTGAGCGTGGTGGTCAGATGCCGCACCAGCGGATCAAAGCCCGTGTCGCCGGAGACGATGTTGAAGTTCGCTCCCGGATGCTTCTGGGCCAAGTGGCCGATGTAGAACGCGATGTGGAAGTCGACCGCGTTCGGCCCGTTGCCGGAGATGCTCACGTAGTCCACGTCGGTACCGAACGGTTGCAGCGCCCGCGTCAGCTCCACCGAGACCTTGTTCTGGCTCTGGCCGAGGAACAGCATGATCCGGCACGCGCCGGGCACCAGCCGCCCCACGCCGGTGGGCTGCACGTTCTCGAAATCGATCAGGAAGATGTCCAGGCTCAATCCATGGCCCCCTTTTCGCCCCCGGGTGACTGTACCCGAGCTTCGCCGGGCATGGATGGCGGGAACGCGGCACTTGTGACCGCAAGGGCGGTACGCCCAGAGAAGCCTCCAACGGCGGCCCCGCCGATGCGCTCACGGACGGTACCCGCGGCCGGATGGACAAACTTTGTCCATCCGCCGGGCAAATCAGCCCGCGCGCCGCCCGAATATCTCGACGCGCCGGCGTCGGATGCCCGTCACCGGGCTGAAGTGCCCGGCGGGCGGACCTCTTCTGGCGGACGACGGGCCGCAATGCCCGGCCGGCAGGCTGATTTGGGCCGGCTGCCGAGCGATTCGGCCCGCTGGCCGGCAGCTTTGATCGGGCGTCGGGCCGATTCGGGCGGCGCGCCGGCTGTTCCGGGCGGCCGGCCAGCAAAAAGGCCCCGCGAACGGGGCCTTGGAAGAGGTGCGCTGCCAGGAGCGAGCCCTGCCCGCCCTCGGGGCCGAAACATGACTACGCGGCCGCGGCGCTCGGGCGGGAGCCGCGCCGGGCGAAACGGGCGCCCAGGGCTTCGGCGGCGCCTTCCAGGCCGCGGTTGCGGCCGGAGACCTTGAGCAGGCCGTAGCCTTCCAGCGCGGTGTTCATCAGGTCGCTGCCCAGCGCCATTTCCGAGTCGGACACGCGCTCGGTCAGGCGCTGCAGGCGGCTGAGCACCGGGCGCAGGCGGTCCATCGCCACCAGGTCGGCCTGGGCCTCGGGCAGGCCCAGCGCCGGCGGCACGATGTCGGGGTTCTGCTCCAGCACCGTCAGGGTCTGGCGCACGAAGGCCTCGGACTTGTCGCCCATCTTGGTGATCTGGCGGCGGGTGGCGTTGTCCAGCGCCAGCAGGCCGGACAGGCGGGATTCCAGGTCGGACAGCGCGGCGTTGACGGCGGCCACGTCCTCGTCGGACAGGGTGAGCGAGAGTAGGTTCTGGGTCACGGCAGGCTCCTTTGCATTCCATGTGAGTGGGTGCCCGGCGTGCGCCGGGCCCGTGCACTGTGGCAAGGGGCGGTGGGGATTGGAGTCGGAAACTAGCACAAGCGCCGGTAAGGGAAACCTGAAAGCTGTGTAGGACCGGTCGAGCGCTCCACCCAGTCCCACGTCCTCGACCTCTCAGCGAGAATAATTGCCCGAGCCACTCCCCTTAGTCAGTTGGCCCAAGGGATGGCTTGACGCGAGGCCGTGGCGAGCGGAATGGAGGCTCAATTGCCCCGCCCCCTTTTCTTGCTCTCGGCGGAGCCCACTCTTGTACTGAACACTTGTCCGCACTGGATAAACTGTGTCCAGTCGACGGGAGAAACCGAGCGTATGGATCTGATCATTGGCCTATTAACAGCCGCTGCTAGCACGGTGTCGAACGCGGCGCCCGCCGTAGCGGAGGTAGAGGAGGCCGCCTCTGACATGCGGATCGCGTGGATCGCAGGGGGCGCGTCCTTAGCCGGTGCGCTGCTGGGCGCCGTAATCCCGGTCGTAGTAGCGCACCTCCATAACAAGCGCAGTCGCGAGGATGAGCGCGACTTCCTGGCCGTCCAGGTATCGTCAGCGCTGTACACCTATGCCAGCGGCTGTGTCGACGTTGCCTATGACTCCGGAGAAGACGATGAGCGGGGGCGACTGTGCCCCGTTGAAACTGCGCCGACCCTAGACCCGCTATCACTCGACGTGAATTGGCGAACCATTCCCGTCAATCTACTGGATCGGATCTTCGCACTTCCCGCCGCTCAACGTATCGTCAATGAACGCTTACGCTGGGAGGCTCTAAACGATTTCGAGTACCCGGTACTGCATCGCCAAGCCGAGTACGGCCGGCTAGCCTTGAAGGCCCTGCGCATTGCGCACGATCTGCGGCGGAGCGCCAACCTGCCACCAGATCCCGACGGTGTCATCAACCTGGTGGCCAAGATGGAAGAACATGTGCCCGAACTTGAAGCGAAGATAGCCGCGATCGATCGAGCCAGCAGGAGTCGTGGGATCGAGTCCGACCGAGGGAAGGAACCGGAGGCAAATAATCTGCACTAGCCCCCCTGTCCACGACGGTCCATCCATTCAACCGCTGGGATCTGGAACTCATTCGCTGCATCCCGTTTGGCTGGTCAGCTCCGTCCTCGATGTTCGGACGCGGGGCCAGCCGCCTCTGCCTCCTCTCGTTCTTCGGAAACTGGATTTAATTCCCTCCGTCCCCTTTTATCCCTTTTATCCTTTATCGCTTTACTCATAGTCGGGATCGTAATTCTGAAAAGCTGGAAGTAGGCCGTGCTGCTTTAGGCAGTCATATATCGGCTCAATCGTCAGAACGGCGAAATACCCTGTCTCCGTTGAACTGTGATCCCTGACTAGCGACTGAGTGACTAAGCCTAGCAATGCGGTACCGCCATCTGCATTGTCTTCGTTATACGCAACCATTACCGGTCCGCCACTGAAACCACCACGAGCCATACTCGATATCAAGAAATGGGGGTGCCTGGTACCAGAGTAGAGCTCGACGAGGGCATTCACCTCTCCGCTCGATGCGAACAAGTTGGGACGACTGGAAAGGGGAATAGGCGGATACCCTAACGCCAATGTTCTGTAGAGAACGAGTTCGTACTGACCCAGCCAATCGTCCAAGTGCCCGCCAAGGGGGATGAATGCATCAGGCGTGATGCTCAAAGTGAAGCACGCGACGTCGGTCTTTGAGTCAATGTGGAAGAACGGCCCACTAGTGATTCCGATGCTGGGAAGCGTAAGGGTCTTTGACCTTGCTGCTTGTTTGCTTCGAAGGTAGATGTTTGAGTCATCGTCAAACCCCACCTCTTTGATGTCTCTTCCTTCCACAACATGTCGTGCCGTGACAAATACCCCATCACCTACATGAAACGCGGTTCCGATCTCTTCGGCCCCGATGTTGTCCGTGGAAGCGATGTATGCCACCGCACCGCGGTAGTCGGAGAAAGTTCGCCGCGTCCAATGCCTGAAGTTGTCCTGCATCACCAGGTCTCCGATACGCGCCCGACCAGCGCTTGTGCGGTCAGGAGTAAACCTGACCTCGTTCCTCCCGCCCCGCCCCCCCCGGCGACTGCATCACGCTCAAGCGCACGTAATGTCGGAGACGACTGCCGCTGCGACGAGCGGACAGGACTGCGGGCACTCAATTTCCTCCGTCCCCTTTAGCCTCTCTATTTCGTCCCTTGTACTTGTCTCTAATTTCAGCGCTAAGAGGAAATGTCCCCGATACTTATTTCTATTTCTTCGTCCTAAGCGCGCCCGTTCATCGAAAAATAGTCGCGAATCTGGTCACGTACAAATTGATCGTCTTGAAAATGCTTCATTCCATAGCTGATAGCGTTCTTCAACCGGCTGGCTGCATCTTCGTTGTCTTGATCGCCCGCGACAATCTTCCTCAGCCAGTGAATCATGGTGCCAGTTGGGAAAGGATCCGCCGTTGCTCTACTCGCACGTTCGGCCTCTAGAATCTCAATCCCTTCCTCATAATCCTGCTTGTCGATGAAACCTTCGCTGGCGTAGCGCTCTAGAAGCGCCACGCCAAGTTGATGATTCGTTTGGAAAGAATCGAAGTAAGTAAGTCCCGTCCGAAAGCACTCGATCGCCTCATCTAATCGATCGGTCTTGCGATAGAATCGCCCGAAGTGGAGCCAAAAAATTCCGTCGCGACCGAAAAGTTTCTGCGCCTCGTGATAGACCATCTCAGTACTGGTCAACCTGCTCTCTTGCGCAAAATAACTTCCGAACAAGAACTCAAACGACACTATTTCTTTGTATATTCGATAAGGCAGCGGGTGGTGTCTAATATCTGCGACAGTAAACTGCCGGGAAAGAAACCGGAGGATCTTGAGGATTAATGACGAGGATCCCTGTTTAGATATACACTGCTCAAAATAGTATTTCGCGATAATCTTGTGCCTGCAGCGCACATAGCCGCCTTCTTTCATGTACACGAGAACGCCCGCCAGTTCCTTCGAGACCAGTTCCTGGAATGCAGACTGCGATATATCAATGAATCCCGCGGCGTAGTGGACGGGAACATTAAATCCCAAGGCGTTGACGATCGAAACGGCCTCCAACGCTTCTAGCGCCGCGGCATTCCTTATGGACACGTAGTCTTGGTAGATCTTGGCTTCGAAGTTCTCGTGGGTTGTAAGCGAGAATAGGGTCGTTAGCAGATCGCCGCCGTAGCCGCGCTCTTTGTCTACGATGAGCTTTGCTCGCCTATCCAGAGGCAAGTCGGAGAAGTTATCGAAAACCAAGCCATGCGCCTCTATCTTTTGTGCTATCGACTTGGCATCGGGTACTGATAGCTCTGCGAGTTCAAAGACCGAGGAGACGGTCGGGCGCCGCAATTGAGCGCGGTTTCTTTTGTAGTCACCTACGCGATCTTCAAGGATGAAGAGGCAGAAAGGAGTCTGACTCTTACCAAAATGATCGGAAATATAACTAATCGCGTAGTAGAACTCGTGTGCGGAGTAGAAAACAAATATACTTTTACCTGTGAATCTAGATATTGTTTCTCTTAGCAGGTCAAGGTCGATCGCACCCCCATTCTTGAATTCATAGATGTATGGATTGCTGCGCGCGACCTTTTCAAGCGCAACGCGAATGCAAGTGGTCTTCCCCGAGCCACTGGGACCAATTACATGCAGCACCCCTACGCCGGTGGCATTAGAATTCATCGAATCGCCGATCGTTCTCGTTAGCTCAGTATCCCGAGAAGTGGGCGCATAGGCATTGTTGACAATATAGAACCACTCTGGCTCATCACCCGTTAGAAAATGCCTAAGAAGTCCCTTTTCTGCGTGCGCCTGTTCTATTGAGGTAATGACAGGATCCATAGCCGTGCGAAACCAGGTCATCGCCCTCTGGCTACGGACCGCTCCAGCTACTGAAGGAATAGTTTCGAGAACAATATCCGCCATCGTCTTTGGTTCGGCGGCAGAATATAACGCAAGGAAGAACTCTTCTGCGGTTGCATCGAAGACGTGGTAACCCGCAGCTCTATAGTTCTCTAGCTTTATTGGGTCTGGATCAGGAGTAACTAACCAGTTCCGCGGGGCGTCATCTTGACCGTAGGTAATTGAGCGGTCTGCGATATACGCATCTAGATCACTTTCTTCTAGCTGGTTGCCCACTACCAATAGACCACCGGTCAATGCGCGAGCCGCGAGATCACGATGCCAATCGTGAACTTTGGCGGTCGCCATCGCGTACTCCAAGCTGGAGAAAATAAACCCATCACCCAGTCGGCTACATGATCCGTGGATACTTACTACGGGCACCGACCCGATAGATTCGCTCGACAAGCTCGCGTCTAAGTAATTAAAAAAATTGAAGTCTGCTCCAAGCCTGCCAAGGCGTTGCTGCTGCTTGCACGCGACCTCTAGAACATTGTCAATATTGGTTGTGTAGATTCTGCGCCAAGCATAGGCAAATATTCTTTGCTGCCAAGTCGGTACGCTTTCTACCGTAAATAGGCTGCGCAAGAACTCTCCGAAATCGGGAATTTCGCGGTCGCCAAGTACATAGGCGTCCTTCAATGTTGTTCTCGCGCCGGCTTGCTTCCCACATTTCTCCAGGATAGCCATCTTTAGAGCATCGCTACCCGGAACCTCTCCTTGGATTGACTTATTCCCAATAGAGAATCCTGAGCCGAGCAGCAAAGAGATTTCCGCAGAGCGCACGAGCGGCGCCAAGGTCTCCGATATGACATCCAAATCCGACTGTGTTAGCACACTGATTATCCTTGATGGTGTTATATCTGCACCCAGGCCAAGCTCTTCTCACATATTCCTCCGATACTCCCCCCCCACCTCATACAAGGCATGACTGATCTGCCCCAATGAGTGGGTCTTCACCGCCTCCACCAGCGCCGCGAAGACGTTCCCCCGCCGCCGCGCCGTGTCCTGAAGATACGCCAGGCCGTGGCCGTCGTGCACCTCGCCGGCGACGGTTTCATCCTCAACCACATGGGCGTGGGAAGTCTCGCCTTCCGGGGCCAGGCGGTTGCGGTTGGCCTGCCAGCCGCGCACGTTAGCGATCTGCTGGCCCTTCTCGGCTTCGGTCGAGCGGATCAGCTCGATCTCGGTGGCCACCTCGCCCGCGTGCTCCTTGGGCAGGAAGGTGTTCACGCCCACCAGGGGCAGGCTGCCGTCGTGCTTCTTGTGCTCGTAGTACAGCGACTCTTCCTGGATCTTGCCGCGCTGGTACATGGTGTCCATGGCGCCCAGGACGCCGCCGCGCTCGCTGATGGCTTCGAACTCCTTGTAGACGGCCTCTTCCACCAGGTCGGTCAGCTGGTCGACGATGAAGCTGCCCTGCCAGGGGTTCTCGCAGAAGTTCAGCCCCAGCTCCTTGTTGATGATCATCTGGATGGCCACGGCGCGGCGCACGCTGTCTTCGGTGGGCGTGGTGATGGCCTCGTCGAAGGCGTTGGTGTGCAGGCTGTTGCAGTTGTCGAACAGGGCGTACAGGGCCTGCAGCGTGGTGCGGATGTCGTTGAACTGGATCTCCTGCGCGTGCAGGCTGCGGCCGCTGGTCTGGATGTGGTACTTCATCATCTGGGACCGTTCGTTGGCGCCGTAGCGCTCGCGCATGGCGCGCGCCCAGATGCGGCGGGCCACGCGGCCGATGACGGTGTACTCCGGGTCCATGCCGTTGGAGAAGAAGAAGCTCAGGTTGGGCGCGAAGTCGTCGATCTTCATGCCGCGCGCCAGGTAGTACTCGACGATGGTGAAGCCGTTGCTCAGGGTGAAGGCGAGCTGGCTGATCGGGTTCGCCCCGGCCTCGGCGATGTGGTAGCCGGAGATGGACACCGAGTAGAAGTTGCGGACCTTGTGGTCGACGAAGTACTGCTGGATGTCACCCATCATGCGCAGGGCGAACTCGGTGCTGAAGATGCAGGTGTTCTGGGCCTGGTCCTCTTTCAGGATGTCGGCCTGGACGGTGCCGCGCACGGTGGCGAGCGTTTCGGCCTTGATGCGGGCGTAGGTGTCGGCGTCCACCAGCTGGTCGCCGGTCATGCCGAGGAAGGCCAGGCCCAGCCCGTCGCTGCCCTTGGGGAGGTCGCCGTGGTAGCGGGGGCGTTCGCGGCCCTCGAAGAAGGCGTCGATCTTGCGCTGGGCGTCCTGCCAGCGGGCGTCGTCGGCCTTGAGGTATTTCTCCACCTGCTGGTCGATGGCGGTGTTCATGAACAGGGCGAGGATGATCGGCGCCGGGCCGTTGATGGTCATCGACACGCTGGTGGTGGGCGCGCACAGGTCGAAGCCGGAGTAGAGCTTCTTCATGTCGTCCAGCGTGGGGATGTTGACGCCGGAGTTGCCGATCTTGCCGAAGATGTCGGGGCGCTCGGCCGGGTCTTCGCCGTAGAGGGTCACGCTGTCGAAGGCGGTGGACAGGCGCGCGGCGGGCTGGCCGGCGCTGAGGTAGTGGAAGCGGCGATTGGTGCGCTCGGGCGTGCCTTCGCCGGCGAACATGCGGATGGGGTCTTCGCCGGTGCGGCGATAGGGGTAGACGCCGCCGGTGTAGGGGTAGCTGCCGGGCAGGTTCTCCTTAGCCAGGAAGGTGAGCAGTTCGCCCCAGCTCTTGTAGCTTGGGGCGGCGATCTTGGGGATCTTCTGGTGACTGAGGGATTCGCGGTAGTTCTGGACTTCGATGGCCTTGCCGCGGACGTGGTATTCGGTGGTGTCGTCGGTGATGGCCTTCAGGCGCGCGGGCCATTCGCGCAGCAGTCGCAGGCTGTCGCTGGTGAGGGACTGGAGGGCGTCGTTGTAGCGCTGGCGGAGGGTGAGCAGGGTGCGGTCGGGGGAAAGCTCGTCATGCCCGCGCAGGCGGGCATCCATGGACGTTGCGGTGTCATCGCCCGAACGTCCATGGGTCCCCGCCTTCGCGGGGACGACGTCGGTGGGGGCAGCTGGACGCTCATGGGTCGCCGCCTTCGCGGGGACGACGTCGGTGGGGACAGCTGGACGCTCATGGTTCGCCGCCTTCGCGGGGACGACGTCGGTGGTGTCGTAGAGCTCGAGGGCCTTCGGAAGCTTCGGATCCTCGAGTTCCTTCAATGACTGCCAGAAGGACTGCGCGCGGTCGGCGGCTTCGGCCTGCTTCTCGATGGAGGCGTTGATGGCCCTGCCCTGCTCGGCGATCTCGGCCAGGTAGCGCACGCGCGCGCCGGGGATCAGGACGGTGGCGCGGGGTTCCTTGAGCGTGGTGTCGAGGTTGGGGCGGAAGTCGCAGCGGGGGGACGCAAACCCGGGGTCGGAGTCGACCTTCCGCTCGGTACCCCCGGACGTGTCGTGTTCCGGGGAAAGTCGACCCTGACCCCGGTTTTCGTTTTTCTCCCGCATCAGCCGGCACAGGTTGACGAACATCCAGCTCACGCCGGGGTCGTTGAACTGGCTGGCGATGGTGGGGTACACCGGCACATCCTCGTCCGCGGTCTGGAACGCGACGCGGTTGCGCTTCCACTGCTTGCGCACGTCGCGCAGGGCGTCCTCGGCGCCGCGGCGGTCGTACTTGTTGAGCACGATGAGCTCGGCGAAATCGATCATGTCGATCTTTTCCAGCTGGCTGGCGGCGCCGTAGTCGCTGGTCATCACGTAGACGGGAAAATCCACCAGGTCCACGATCTCCGAATCGCTCTGGCCGATGCCGGCGGTTTCCACGATCACCAGGTCGAAGCCCTGCCCGCGCAGCGCGGCGATGCAGTCGCGCAGCACGGCGTTGGTGGCCACGTGCTGGCGGCGGGTGGCCATCGAGCGCATGTACACGCGGTGGGAACGCAGCGAGTTCATGCGGATGCGGTCGCCCAGCAGCGCGCCGCCGCTGCGGCGGCGGGTCGGGTCGACGCTGATCACCGCGATGCGCATCTGCGCGAAGCTGGCGAGGAAGCGGTTGAGCAGTTCGTCGGTGACGCTGGACTTGCCCGCGCCGCCGGTGCCGGTGATGCCGATGACGGGCGTGCGGCCGCCGGCCAGGTGCCAGGCCTTGCGCAGGGTGGCGAGTTCGGATTCGGGAAGCGTGCCGTCCTCGATCGCGGAGAGCAGGCGGCCGATGGCGATTTCGTCGGTGGCGGCGAAACCGGGGTCGATACCGGGGTCGGAGTCGACTTTCCCCACGGCACCGCCCGTCTTCGAGGCATCCGTCGAAAGTCGGCTCTGACCCCGGTTTTCGGCGGTGCGGCGCACCACGTCCTCGATCATCTCCACCAGGCCCATCTTCATGCCGTCGTTGGGGTGGTAGATGCGCTCGACGCCGTAGGCTTCCAGTTCGCGGATCTCCTCGGGCGTGATCGTGCCGCCGCCGCCGCCGAACACGCGGATGTGGGCCGCGCCGCGCTCGCGCAGCATGTCGACCATGTACTTGAAGTATTCGACGTGGCCGCCCTGGTAGCTGGACAGGGCGATGGCGTCGGCGTCCTCCTGCAGCGCGGCGCGCACCACGTCCTCGACGCTGCGGTTGTGGCCGAGGTGGATCACCTCCGCGCCCTGGGCCTGGATCAGCCGGCGCATGATGTTGATGGCGGCGTCGTGGCCGTCGAACAGCGACGCGGCGGTGACGAAGCGCAGCGGGGTGGCTTGCGGCGTGGTCTCGGCGGAGGACTCAGGGAGGCGATCGGCGGGCGTGGCCATGGCGCATTCCGGCTTGATTTCAGTTGGAACCGATTGTAGCGCGGGGCGGATTTGGGCCGGTTTGCGGGGGTGTCGCACCAGGTGTGCGTAGCCCGGATAAGGCCGCAGGCCGCATCCGGGGTGCGGGACCGGATCGCATCCGGACGACGGGAGCCGGTTCCATAGGGACGCGTGAGACCAGGCCGCCACGCGAACGGTGCCGATGACGACGCGACCCCGGGTGCGCTTCGCTTACCCGGGCTACGGGCGACGTGGACTGCGTAGCCCGGATAAGGCCAAAGGCCGCATCCGGGGTGGCGGGACCGGATCGCATCCGTGTGACGACACCCGGTCACATCCTTGTGCGCGGACCAGGCCGCCCGCGAATGGTGCCGTCCGGCCGACGCGACCCCGGGTGCGCTTCGCTTACCCGGGCTACGAGGGCGCATGCCACACTGGTCGGCATGAGCCGACGCACCTCGCCGCACCCCACTTCGTCCCCGCCCCCCGGGCGCACGCCGCCCACCGTGCGCGAGCGGCTGCCGCGAATCCTGGCCTGGGGCGTGTTCTCACTGGCGATGCTGGTGCTGAGCGGCATCCTGCTGGCCGACCATCTGATGCCGCCCGCCACCGGAGCGCCGAGCCATGCGCTGGAGATCGTGCCCGGGCAGACCGCGCTCGACCGCGAGCTCGCGCCGCTGCTGGCGCGCAACCCGGGCAAGACCGGCACCATCATGCTGCCCGACGGGCTGGACGCGTTCGCCGCGCGTGCGATCTCCGCGCGCCAGGCCGGGCGCAGCCTGGACCTGCAGTACTACATCTGGCACGACGACCTCACCGGCCACCTGCTGATGTACGAGGCGTGGAAGGCGGCCGAGCGCGGCGTGCGCGTGCGCCTGCTGCTGGACGACATCAGCATCTCGGGCATGGACGCGGCGCTGCTGGCGCTGGATTCGCACGCGAACATCGAGATCCGCGTCTACAACCCGTTCCGCAACCGCGACGGCATCGCGCGGGTGCTGGAGATGGTGCAACGCATGTTCAGCGTCACCTACCGCATGCACAACAAGGCCTGGATCGCCGACGGCCAGGCGGCGGTGGTCGGCGGGCGCAACGTCGGGCTTGAATACTTCGGCGCGCACGAGGAGACCAACTTCCTCGACCTGGACGTGCTGCTGTTCGGCCCGGCCGTGCGCGAGGCGAGCGCGATCTTCGACGAGTTCTGGAACAGCGAGGCGGTGGTGCCGATCGCGCAGCTCAACCGCAAGCCCAAGCGCACGCTGGAAACCGAACTGGAGGCGATCAAGGAAGAGGCCCGCGGCGAACTGGCGCAGCGCTACCTGCGCCAGGTGGACATGGCGCCGAGCGTGCGCGCGTATTTCGCGCAGGAGCTGACGCCGTTCTGGACCGACCGGATCCGCGTGCTGTCCGACCCGCCGGTGAAGTGGAAATCCAGCACCCGCACCGAGGGGCTGGTGTCGCACCTGATGGACACCCTGCGCAAGACCGAGCGCAAGGCGCTGCTCATCTCGCCCTATTTCGTGCCCGGCAACGAGGGCGTCACCGGCTTCGCGTCGCTGGTGCGCACGCGCGGCGCGCACGTGGGCGTGATCACCAATTCGCTGGCGGCCAACGACGTGCTGGCCGTGCACGGCGGCTACGCCAACTACCGCAAGGCCCTGCTCAAGACCGGCGTGGCGCTGTACGAGATGCGGCCGCAGGCGCTGGACGGCGGCTCGAGCCTGTTCGGCAGCAGCGGCGCCAGCCTGCACACCAAGGCCTTCGTGGTGGACGACCGCTACGGCTTCATCGGCTCGTTCAACATCGACCCGCGCTCGATCATGCTCAACACCGAGATGGGCGTGCTGTTCGACGAACCCGCGCTGGCGATCGCGCTGCGCGAGGAATACCAGCGCCTCTCCGGCCCCGACCACAGCTACTGGGTGTACCTGGACAGCGAGGACCGCCTGCGCTGGCTCGACCGCGCCGCCGATCCGCCGGTGGTCCTCGAACACGAACCGGAAACCTCGTGGTGGCAACGCGCCCTGGCGCGCGTGATCGGCTGGCTGCCGGTGGAATCGCAGCTGTAACGTGGTCGACTTGGACGCCACGCGTGGTCCGGCCGCCGGTCCGTCCGCATCCCGGGAGGCGGACGCGCTGTTCCTGCGCGCGGAGGCGCTGATGGCCGCCTCTCGGCTGGAAGACGCCGCGCCCCTGTACGCGCGGGCTGCTGACGCCGGACACGTGCAGGCACGCGTGCAGCAGGCGCGCCTGTGGCTGTTCGGAATGCTCGGCCCGGCGGATCCAGCGGCCGCCATCGAGGAACTGAGGCTGGCCGAATCGGCCGGCGATGCCGGCGCCGGGTGCCTGCTGGCATCGATCGCGCTGGGCGGGATCGCGCTAACGCGCGACGGCAGTATCGATGCCCGGCTGCGCGCAGCGGTCGAGGCGCGGCATGCACCCGCCCTGCTCGCCGCCGCGATCCATTTCGGGCGCAAGTCCGATCCGGGCGACCAGGCGCTGTGTCTGCGGATGCTCGGCGACGCGGCGAACGCCGGCCATGCGACGGCCGCCGCCTTGCTGGCCGAACGCCTGGCCAATGGCGAAGGCACGGCAGCCGATCCGGTCGCTGCTGCGGCGCTGCGCGGTCAGCTGGCGGCACACGGGATCCCGCCGTTGCCCGCCTGCTCAGCGCTTCCGCCCTTCGAAGCGCCGGCTCCGCCCAGGCAATTGGCGTTCGCGGCGGAAACGCGCCCGATGCCGCGAAGCATGCTGTCCACGCGGCCTGCGATCGCCGTGATCGAGGGCCTGCTCTCGCGCGACGAATGCCGCCTGCTGATGGCCTCCGCGCAGCCGTACCTGCGCGCGTCGCGCACCGTGGATCCGGCGACGGGCCGGCCCGCCGCCATGCCGCTCCGCACCAGCAGCGATGCGAGCTTCGATCCTGTGGCGGAGGATTTCGCGCTGCGATGCGTGCAGTGGCGCATCGCCCGGGCTGCGGGCGCCGAGCTGGTGGACGCCGAACGCCTGATCGTGCTGCGCTACGAGCCGGGCCAGGAATACCGCCCGCATCGCGACTATCTGCCGTCGGCCACGATCGCGCGCGACCGGTCGCAGGCGGGCAATCGCGCCCGCACGATCTGCGTCTACCTCAATGACGTGGAGGACGGCGGCGAGACGGTGTTTCCGGTCGCGGGCGTCGAGATCGCACCCCGCGCCGGTACGGCGGTGGTGTTCGACAACCTGCTCGCCGACGGTACCCCGGACCCCGAATCGCTGCATGCAGGCAACCCGGTGCGACGCGGCGTGAAATGGCTGGCGACACTGTGGCTGCGGCAGCGCCGCTATCGGGACTTCTAGGCGCCGTCGCGGTCGCGCGCCGAAGAGGTACGAGCGCCACCTCGCAAACAACGGAGCGGCGCTGGGCGATACGCATGGCCTGCCTTGCCATGGCGACCGTCGCCGGGTCCGGTCGCTGGAGCCCGGGCGGGTAACGGCGAGACGCGCGCCAGCCACGGGCAATTGGCGGACAAGGGGCGTAGAATGCCGCGCCTGTCACGCCACCCTCGCCCGCCTGCGGGCTGACTGCCCAGCAGAATCAATCACTTGCCACCTGACCAGAGGCCCCGCGCGGCATTCCCGCGGCGCCCCGCGATGGAGTTTTATCCATGATTTTCGAACAGCTTGGGACCTACGGCCACGAACAGGTCGTGTTCTGCCACAACCCGGACGTGGGCCTGAAGGCGATCATCGCCATCCATAACACCGTGCTCGGCCCTGCCCTGGGCGGCACCCGGATGTGGCCGTACAAGACCGAACAGGACGCGCTCGACGACGTGCTGCGCCTGTCGCGCGGTATGACCTACAAGAACGCGGTGGCCGGGCTGAACCTGGGCGGCGGCAAGGCGGTGATCATCGGCGATCCGGCCAAGGACAAGTCCGAGGCGCTGTTCCGCGCGTTCGGCCAGTTCGTCGACTCGCAGGGCGGGCGCTACATCACCGCCGAGGACGTCGGCATCGACGTCAACGACATGGAATACGTCTACCGCGAGACGCAGTTCGTCACCGGCGTGCACCAGGTGCATGGCGGCTCGGGCGACCCTTCGCCGTTCACCGCCTACGGCACTCTGCAGGGCCTGATGGCGGCGCTGAACCGCAAGTTCGGCGACGAGGAGATCGGCAAGTACACCTACGCGGTGCAGGGCCTGGGCCACGTGGGCATGGAGTTCGCCAAGCTGCTGAAGGAACGCGGCGCGAAGATCTTCGTCACCGACATCAACAAGGCGCTGGTGGAGCGCGCGGTGAGCGAGCTGGGCGCCGAAGCGGTGGGCCTGGACGAGATCTACGACGTCGACGCCGACGTGTACTCGCCCTGCGCGCTGGGCGGCACGGTCAACGAATCCACCCTGCCGCGGCTGAAGGCGAAGGTGATCTGCGGCGCGGCCAACAACCAGCTGGCCAACAACGCGATCGGCGACGAGGTGGCCAAGCGCGGCATCCTGTACGCGCCGGACTACGCGGTGAACGCGGGCGGGGTGATGAACATCTCGCTGGAGATCGACGGCTACAACCGCGAACGCGCGATGCGCATGATGCGCACGATCTACCACAACCTCACGCGCATCTTCGAGATCGCCGAACGCGACGGCATTCCGACCTATGTCGCCGCCGACCGCCTGGCCGAGGAACGCATCCAGACCATCGGCAAGCTCAAGCTGCCCATGGGCCGCAACACCCCGCGTTTCCAGGGCCGCGTGCGCGGGACCTGACGCGTCGGCCATCGGCCCGGGCGTGCGTCTCCGCGTAGCCCGGGTAAGCGAAGCGCACCCGGGGTGTCGCCAGACGTGCCACGCGCTGCGATCGTTGCGCCCGGATGCGGACGGACCTCGGGTCCCCGGATGCGGCCTTCGGCCTTATCCGGGCTACGCATGGGCTGACGTCGTAGCCCGGGTAAGCGAAGCGCACCCGGGGCGCCGCGAGGCGTCCCCAGGCAACGCGGATCACGTCGCTCCGCACACCCCGACCCCGGATGCGGCCTTCGGCCTTATCCGGGCTACGTGGGCGACGTGTGCCCGGACGACGCGCATGGGAACCCGGCGGCGCGTTGTAGCATGTGAAACCAACCACGACGGAGCACGGCATGCGGACCTTCCCCCTCGGCGAGGACATCGACAGCCTGCGCGAGGCGGTGCGCCGCTTCGCCGATGCGGAAATCGCGCCGCGTGCGGCCGCGATCGACGAGAACAACGCCTTCCCGCAGGAGCTGTGGGCCAAGCTCGGCGAACTGGGCCTGCTGGGCATGACCGTGCCGGGCGAGTTCGGCGGCAGCGAGATGGGCTATCTCGCCCACCTGGTGGCGATGGAGGAGATCTCGCGCGCGTCCGGCTCGGTGGGCCTGAGCTACGGCGCGCATTCGAACC
The DNA here is from genome assembly GCF_029888045.1 of Luteimonas rhizosphaericola. Taxonomy (GTDB): domain Bacteria; phylum Pseudomonadota; class Gammaproteobacteria; order Xanthomonadales; family Xanthomonadaceae; genus Luteimonas; species Luteimonas rhizosphaericola. The sequence continues at coordinate 148,836 of NZ_JARXRN010000016.1, forward strand.
TGTGCGTGTCCAACCTGTACGCCAACGGCAACCAGGCGCAGCGCGAGAAGTACCTACCGAAGCTGTGCAGCGGCGAGTGGAAGGGCGCGCTGGCGATGAGCGAGCCGGGCGCCGGCTCGGACGTGGTCGGCTCGATGGCCTGCCGCGCCGAACTCAAGGGCGACACCTGGATCGCCAACGGCAACAAGATGTGGATCACCAACGGCCCCGAGGCCGACGTGCTGGTGGTCTACATGCGCACCGCCAGCCGCGAACTGGGCAGCAAGTGCATGACCGCCTTCATCGTCGAGAAGGGCTTCAAGGGCTTCTCGACCGCGCAGAAGCTCGACAAGCTCGGCATGCGCGGCTCCAACACCTGCGAGCTGGTGTTCAAGGACTGCGAGATCCCCGCGGAGAACGTATTGGGCGAGGTCAACAACGGCGTCAAGGTGCTGATGAGCGGGCTCAACACCGAGCGCCTGGTCCTCACCGGCGGGCCGCTGGGGCTGATGCAGTCCGCGCTCGACCTCGCCCTGCCCTACGTGCGCGACCGGCGCCAGTTCGGCCAGCCGATCGGCAGCTTCGGCATCATGCAGGCCAAGATCGCCGACATGTACACCCAGCTGCAGTCGTCGCGCGCGTTCGCCTACCAGGTGGCGCGCGACTACGACGGCGGCCACCGCTCGCGCATCGATGCCGCCAGCTGCCTGCTGCACGCGAGCGAGGCCGCGGTGCAGGTGGCGCTGGAGGCGATCCAGGCGCTGGGCGGCAACGGCTACATCAACGAATACGCCACCGGGCGGATCCTGCGCGACGCCAAGCTCTACGCGATCGGCGCCGGCACCAACGAGATCCGGCGCATGCTGATCGGGCGCGAACTGTTCGCCGGGAATCACTGACCGGTCGCAGCGCGGCGCCTGGGCACGGTCGCAGGACCGGCATTTTGATCCTCCGGTCATCCGGAGCGCAGCGACTGCCGCAGCCCGGGCAAGCGAAGCGCACTCGGGAAAGCCGCCTCTCGTCGCAGCCGACCCCACATCCCGGATGTGGCCTACGGCCTTATCCGGGCTACGTGGCGGTGCGATGCACTCGCCGCGCTCCGTGCATTCAGAACCCCAGCGTGTAGCGCACCGATCCCATCCGCTCGTCGCCGCGTGGGCCGAAGCGCTGGTCGAGGCCGAGCGACAGCCAGGCGTGCCGGCCCACCGGCGCTTCCAGCCCCAGCCCGAACAAGCGGCCCGAACGCGCGGCATCGGCCAGCGGCAGCGGCGACCAGCTGTCGAGGCCGACGAAGCTGGCGTCGATGTCGAAGCCACTGGCCGACAGCGTCTGCTGCCACGCCGAGTACGCGTGCAGCCGCGCGCCCGCCCAGTCGAACCCGGCGCGCAGGCCCGCGGTGGCCTGGGTACGCTGCAGCGAGGCTGCGCGCGTGCGCAGGGCATAGCCGCTGCCCCACTCCTCGAAGCCGTCCTGCGAGACGCGCACCATGTCGGCGCCGACGTACGGCGTCAGCTGCCAGCCGCCCAGGTGCAGCTGGCGACCGGCCTCGACGCCGACGGTGGCCACGTCGCCCGCGTAGCCGCTGGAGACCCCCGCGCGGGCGTCTTCGCCCGTGAACAGCTGGCGCTCGATGTCGCGGTCGAAGCGGCCGGTGCCGGCGGTCGCGAGCGCATAGCCGTGCGCCGACACGCGGCCGACATACAGCGCGGCCCGGGTCTGGCGGTCGCGGCTGCGGTCGCGGTTGCCGCCGACCCAGTCGTCCACGCGGGTCTCGCCGAAGGCGAAACCGGCCAGCAGCCCGTCGCCGAGCGCCAGGTCGCGGCCGAGCATCCAGCCGTCGAGCTGGAACCCGCCGCCGGCCATGCCGACGCCCGCGCCCCCGGAGGACAGCGACTGCGTCCACGCCCCCGCCTCGACCAGCCCGGGCTGCAGCGCGCCCAGGCGCGCGGACAGTACCCGCCGGCCCATGTCGGCGGCGTCGAAGGTGAGCGTGGTGGCGAGTGCGTGCGACTCGCCAGACAGGCTGTCGAGCGCCGCGACCGCGGTCGCCTCGTCGCCCAGGTGCTGGAACGCGCCGGCGACGCGGCGGAACTCGTCGTCGACCGCGCTCGAGCGGCCGGACGCGTCGTGCGCATCGATCGCGTCGAACGCGGCTTCCACGCGCTGCGCGGCGGACATGCCGGCCGGCCGGATGCGCGCCAGCGACTTTGCCGCCGCGGCGACGTCGAGGCGCTCGATGTCGAGCCACAGCTGGGTCGGCCGATAGTCGAGACTGGCCTCCAGGAACAGGGAGGAAGCCCAGCTCAGCGCCTCGAACTCCCCGGTCAGCGTGCCGGCCTCGATGACAAGTTCCCGGTCCACGACCGTGTAGCCGGGTTTCACCCCCTTCACATGCAGGTTGCCGCCTTCGATGCGGACGGTTCCCCCCACCCCGAGCACCTGGCCGAGGTCGAACGCGAGCGTCGCGTCGTCCCGGTGGAAGTAATCCCCGTCGATCGACGTGAACTCTCGATTGACGCCCTGACCGATGACGTCCAGGCGACCGGCATTGTCGAGGTTGCCGACGAGACTGACGTCGAGCACGTTGGCACCGATCGCGTAGGTGCCGGCCGCATCCACCCGCACGTCGCCACGCACCGTGCGCTCGGCGCGCAATGTGCCTCCGCGCACGCGTACGCCGCCGGTGTTGGACATGTTGGCGTCGACAACCAGTGTTCCGGTGCCCTCCTTGATCAACGCCCCTTGACCCGAGATGTCGTTGCTCCAGACAGACGTCGCCCCGTCGAAATCGACCGTGACATCGCCCCAGTCCAGCCGCGCAGGCCCCCGCACCGCGGCCTCGACGTCGACCGCGCCATGGCCGAACACCGCGTCCACGCCCGGCGCGCCGAGGTCGGTCGCGGTGCCCAGCAGGGTCTGCCGCACCAGGTCGTTGTCGAAGTACGGGAACGCCTCCCACACCAGCGCCGCGGCGCCGGAAACGATCGGCGCGGCGAACGAGGTGCCCGACCACTGCCAGTATTCGGGCTCGTCCGGCGGGTCGTCGGTGCCGGTCACGACCACGGTGCCCGGCGCGGCGAGGCAGTAGTCCATCGCCACGCCGCAGGCGTTGGAGTAGCCGGCCAGTTGCGTCGGCGACTCGGCATCCAGCGCCGCCACCGCCAGCCAGCCCCGCTCCAGGTCCGCCGCCGGCCGGTTGCCGCCGGTGCCGGCCTGGCTGGGCAGTGCCGACATGTCGGAGGGATCGGCGAAGCCGGAATTGCCGGTGGAGAACACCACCAGGCCGTCGTTGTCGAGGATGAAAGGCCGGTACTCGGCCGCGATCTCGGCGGTGGCGGCCGGGTTGGTCCAGTACAGGCCACCCCAGGAGTTGTTCATGATCCGCACGTCGCGGGCGATCAGGTCGTCGTGGATCGGCGCCAGGCCCAGCGCGCCGTCGACCTCGTTGCCCTCTCCGCTGCCGTCGTCCTCGGGCGGCTGGTCGCTGATGATCCGGGCCGAGACGATCTCCGCGCCGGGCGCCACGCCACCGGGCCACTGCCCGAAGGCCTGCCCGGCGATGATCTGCGCCACCGCGGTGCCGTGGCCGACCACGTCGTCGACCGACAGATCGTTGGTGTTCGGATCGATGTAGGTCAGGTTGTCGACGACGCGTCCGGCGAGTGCCGGATGGTCGCGGTTGACGCCGCTGTCGATCACGCCGATGCGGATGCCCGCGCCGGTCCAGCCCGCGTCCTGCGCGGCGTCGGCGCCGGTCAGCGTCAGGTGGTCGCTGAAATCGGGGTTCGGGGTCTCGACCACGGGCGGGCCCGGCGGGGGCGTCTCGGGAGGCGGGATGGGCGGCGGCGCCAGCGGCGGAGGATCCGGACGGGTGGCACCGCCGCCACCGCCGCACGCCCCCAGTGCCAATCCGATCCAGAGCGCCATCGTCAGGCGCGACACGGTTCCCCCACCCTGCTTCGACATCCCCGCCTCCGTTCCATGAGCGGCGCCGTCCACGGCGCACCCAGGGACTCTACACGCGGCCGCCGCCGATCGGTCGACCCGGGGCGGGCGCGTTTGCCCGACCCCGTCACGAACGCGATAATCAATCACCCCCACGCATCCCCGGAGCCTCCCGTGAGCGACGTCGTTATCGTCGGTGCCAAGCGCACCGCCATCGGTTCCATGCTCGGCCAGTTCACCGGCGTGCCGACCCCCACGCTGGGCGCCGCCGCGATCCGCGGCGCGCTCGAGCACGCGGGCGTCAAGGGCGAGGACGTGTCCGAAGTGATCATGGGCTGCGTGCTGCCTGCCAACCTCGGCCAGGCCCCGGCGCGCCAGGCCTCGCTCGCCGCCGGGCTGCCGAAGGCCACCGGCTGCACCACGATCAACAAGGTCTGCGGCTCGGGCATGAAGGCGATCATGCTCGGCCACGACCTGATCAAGGCCGGGTCGGCCAGCGTGGTGGTCGCCGGCGGCATGGAGTCGATGACCAATGCGCCGCACATGGTCTCGGCGCGGCCGGGCCTGCGCTACGGCGACGCCAAGCTGGTCGACCACATGGCGTGGGACGGCCTGACCAACCCCTACGACGGCCAGTCGATGGGCGTGTTCGCCGAGGCCACCGCCGACAAGTACGGCTTCACCCGCGAGGAGCAGGACGCCTACACCATCGAGTCGGTCAAGCGCGCGCAGGCGGCCATCGCCTCGGGCGCGTTCAAGGACGAGATCGTCCCGGTCAAGGTCGCCACCCGCAAGGGCGAGGTGGAGGTCGACACCGACGAGCAGCCGGGCAAGTCCGACATCGCCAAGATCCCGACCCTGCGCGCGGCCTTCCGCAAGGACGGCACGGTCACCGCCGCCAGCTCCTCGAGCATCTCCGACGGCGCCGCCGCCACCGTGCTGATGAGCGCCGAACATGCGGCCAACCTCGGGCTGGAACCGATTGCACGGATCGTCGGCCACGCCACGTTCTCGCAGGAACCCGAGTGGTTCACCACCGCCCCGGTGAGCGCGATCCGGAACCTGCTCGACAAGGTGGGCTGGAGCGTGGACCAGGTCGACGTGTTCGAGGTCAATGAAGCGTTTTCAGTGGTCGCCATGGCGCCGATCCGCGAGCTGGGCATCCCGCACGAGAAGATCAACGTCAACGGCGGCGCGACCGCGCTCGGCCACCCGATCGGCGCAAGCGGCGCCCGCCTGGTGGTGACCCTGCTGCATGCGCTCAAGGCCCGCGGCGGCAAGCGCGGCGTCGCCTCGCTGTGCATCGGCGGCGGGGAGGCCACGGCCATCGCGGTCGAGATCGCCTAAACCGCGCCCGTCGGTTAACGCGGTTTTGACGAAAATTCCACGCACGCCCGCTTGACAGGGTTCACGGGCTTGTCATCATTGATGCGGCGCGCAATCTTGCGCGTTCGCCACCTTTCAGACGAGGAAGATTCGATATGACCATCAACAAGGCTCTGCTCGCGCTGGCCCTGGGCTTCGCCCTGGCCGCCTGCAGCAACCAGCAGCAGGCCGAGAACGCCGCTGCCGACGCCGCCGATGCCGCCGCCGATGCCGCGACCGAAGCCACCGAGGCTGCCGGCACCGCGACCGAAGCGACCGCGCAGACCGCTGCCGACGAAGCCGCCGCCGCCGCTGACGCGGCTGCCGACGCCGCCGCCGACGCTGCCGCCGCCACCACGTCCGAAGCCGCCGACGCCGCTGCCGACACGGCTGAGAACATGGAAGACGCGGCGCAGGACGCCGAGGACGCCGCCGAAGAAGCCAATCCGTAATCCGGGAGCTTCGAACGCTGTCCAGGAAAGCCGCCGCCTGCCGGCGGCTTTTCTTTTTCTGAACATTCGCTTCCGCACAATACCGCCGCTGCGGCCACGGGGAGCCCGGGCCGGACGCGACGAACACCGTCATTCCTTGCCTTCCGGAGACACACCTTGAACACCAAGCTCATCGCCATTGCCGCCGCGAGCGTGCTCGCCCTGGCCGCCTGCAAGAACACCGCCGAAGGCGCCGCGGAAGACACCGCCGCCGCTGCCGCCGCCACCGAGCAGGCCGCTGCCGACGCCGCTGCCGCCACCGAACAGGCCGCCGCCGACGCCGCTGCCGCCACCGAGCGCGCCGCCGCCGAAGCCGACGCTGCGATGGACCAGGCCGCCGCCGAAGCCGACGCCGCCATGGACAACGCCGCCGACGCCACCAAGGAAGCCACGGCCGACGCCGCCGGCGCCGTGAGCGACGCCGCTGCGGAAGTCGAGGAAGACGCGCGCAACTGATCGCACGCGCCATGCCGTACCGGAAAGGCCCGCCTCGCGCGGGCCTTTCCTTTTTCCGGCGCGCGCGCCCCGCAGGCAGCGCCGGGCGCGGTCACGTATCCTCTGCGCTTCCTTCGCAGCGCGCCCGACGATGACGGTCCTGACCACGCAGCTCGATCCCCGTTCGCAGGCCTTCCTCGACAATGCGGCCTACCACCGCGCGCTGGTCGAGGAGCTCGACCGGCGCCTAGCGCGCGCGGCGGACGGCGGTGGCGCGCAGGCGCGCGAACGCCACGCCGGGCGCGGCAAGCTGCTCGCGCGCGAACGCATCACCGCCCTGCTCGACCCGGGTTCGCCGTTTCTCGAGATCGCGCCGCTCGCCGCCGAGGACATGTACGGCGGCGATGCGCCGGCCGCAGGCATGGTCTGCGGCATCGGCCGGGTGATGGGCACCGAGGTGGTGGTGGTCGCCAACGATGCCACCGTCAAGGGGGGCACCTACTTCCCGATGACGGTCAAGAAGCACCTGCGCGCGCAGGAGATCGCGCGCGAGAACCGCCTGCCCTGCGTGTACCTGGTGGACTCCGGCGGCGCGTTCCTGCCGCTGCAGGACGAGGTGTTTCCGGACAAGGAACACTTCGGCCGCATCTTCTACAACCAGGCGCGGCTGTCGGCGGAGAACATCCCGCAGGTGGCGGTGGTGATGGGCAGCTGCACCGCCGGCGGCGCCTACGTGCCGGCGATGTGCGACGAATCGGTGATCGTGCGCGAACAGGGCACGATCTTCCTCGGCGGCCCGCCGCTGGTGAAGGCGGCCACCGGCGAGGTCGTGGATGCCGAAGCGCTCGGCGGCGCCGACGTGCATACCAGCGTCTCCGGCGTCGCCGACCATTTCGCCGAGGACGACCGCCACGCCCTGGAGATCGCGCGCGGCATCGTCGGCCACTTCAACCGGCGCAAGGTGCTGCCTGTGGCGGTGCGGGAGACGCGCGAACCCCTGTATCCGGCCGACGAGCTGTACGGCATCGTGCCCAAGGACACCCGCCGGCCGTTCGATATCCGCGAAGTGATCGCGCGCATCGCCGACGGCAGCGAACTGGACGAGTTCAAGGCGCGCTACGGCAAGACCCTGGTGACCGGCTTCGCGCACCTGCACGGCTATCCGGTCGGCATCATCGCCAACAACGGCATCCTGTTCGCCGAGAGCGCGCTGAAGGGCGCGCATTTCATCGAACTGTGCAACCAGCGCGGCATCCCGCTGGTGTTCCTGCAGAATATCACCGGCTTCATGGTCGGCCGCAAGTACGAGAACGCCGGCATCGCCAAGGACGGGGCGAAGATGGTCACGGCGGTGGCGTGCTCGAGCGTGCCGAAGTTCACCGTGGTCATCGGCGGTAGTTTCGGCGCCGGCAACTACGCGATGTGCGGCCGTGCCTACGGCGCGCGCTTCCTGTGGATGTGGCCGAACGCGCGCATCAGCGTGATGGGCGGCGAGCAGGCCGCGAGCGTGCTGGCGACGGTGCGCCGCGACGGCATCGAGGGCAAGGGCGGCCAGTGGAGCGCGGAGGACGAGGAGACGTTCAAGGCGCCGATCCGCGAGCAGTACGAATCCCAGGGCAGCCCGTGGTACGCCACCGCGCGGCTGTGGGACGACGGCATCATCGATCCGGCCGACACCCGCCGCGTGCTGGGGCTGGGGATCTCCGCCTCGCTCAACGCGCCGATCGAGCCGGCGAAGTTCGGCGTGTTCCGGATGTAACCCGCCGCGCGCGGACGTCGACGTCTGCTACCTTCGCGGGCCCGCCGCTCTCCGCCGTCATCCGATGCCGCACCCCCGCGCTCTGTGCTCCAGGTTCGCCACGCTCCTGATCACCGCCGTCCTGGGCGGATGCAGCACTGCGCCGTCCGGCCTCGCCGCTTCCGGCGCCGGCGAAGGACCCGATGCCACCGTGGTCGGCGGCGCGGCGGCAACCGGCGATTACCCGGACCTGTTCGCCGAAGCGGGATACGCACGGCCACAGATCGATGCGAAGATCGAAGCCGCATTCGCGCAGCTGTTCCACGGCGACCCCGGCCACGAAGCGGTGTATTACGAGGACGGCACCAATGCCGATGGCCCGTTGGCCTACATCCTCGACGTCAACAACGACGACGTGCGCTCGGAAGGCATGTCCTACGGGATGATGATCGCGGTCCAGCTGGACCGGAAGCGCGAGTTCGACGCGCTGTGGAACTGGGCGATGACCCATACCTACCACGCCGATCCGGCGCATCCCGCGCACGGCTATTTCGCCTGGTCGGTGAAGGCCGACGGCACCGCGATCGACGAGATGCCCGCGCCCGACGGCGAGGAGTATTTCATCACCGCGCTGTACTTCGCCTCCGCGCGCTGGGGCGACGGCGAGGGGCTGTACGACTATCGGACGCACGCCGACCGTATCCTGCGCGACGTGCTGCACCGGGGCCAGATCACCGGCCCGACCAACCGCGGCACGATGACCGCCACCAGCCTGTTCGACCGCGACGCGAAGATGGTGCGCTTCACCCCCGACGTGGTGAACGCGGCGCACACCGACGCGTCCTACCACCTGCCCGCGTTCTACGAGGTCTGGGCGCGCGTGGGGCCGGAGGCCGACCGCGGATTCTGGCGCGAGGCCGCGCGCACCAGCCGCGACTATTTCGCCAGGGCGGCCCACCCGCGCACCGGGCTGACGTCCGACTACGGCAACTTCGACGGCACGCCGTGGGCGGCCTCGTGGCATCCGGGCTCGGCGGATTTCCGCTACGACGCCTGGCGCAGCGCGATGAACTGGTCGGTGGACTGGTCGTGGTGGCGGGCCGACCCGCGCCAGGTGGACCTGTCCAACCGGCTGCAGGCGTTTTTCGCCGACCAGGGGATGGACAGCTACCAGAGCCTGTACACGCTGGACGGGTCTCCCCTGGGCGGCGGCCAGACGACCGGCCTGGTCGCGATGAACGCGGTCGCGGCGCTGGCGGCCGACCACCCGCGCCGGCTCGATTTCGTACGCGCGCTGTGGGAGCGCCCTACCCCCACCGGCCAGCACCGCTACTACGACGGCATGCTGTACATGATGGCGCTGCTGCATGCCGGCGGCCGCTTCCGTGCGTGGTGGCCGGACGGCGCCGCACCCTGAGCAGGACCGGAGAAGCCGCTCCCACAACATGCGCCAAGTGGCTGCCACGCAACGGATTCGGTGAGCCGCGTCACAACGTGAAGGTGGTGTTCACGTGCTAGGCTCCGGGGCTCCCCCGTCTGGCCGGCGTCTTCCGGCCGTTCCCTGCCCAGCCCCGAGGAATCCGCGACATGGCCATCTTCAACAGCCCGCAGAACAACGCCGCCGCCCGCAAGGACCAGCCCTCCTTCGCATCGGACACGCCTGCCGCGCCGCCGGCGCCGCCGCGCGAGTCCCCCGCCGTGGCCGACTTCAGCCCGAGCCAGGTCGCGCCGCCGCGCGCCGCAGCGCCCGCGCCGGCCCCCGAGCCGGTGGCCAAGGAATCGCTGATCGCCGCCGACCTGACCATCGAGGGCAAGATCGAAGGCAGCGGCCATGTCCGCATCGCCGGCAAGTTCAAGGGCGACGTGAATGTGCAGGGCAACCTGCGGATCGAGGACGGTGCCCGCCTCAACGGCGGCGTCAAGGCGCGCCAGGTGGTGGTGGCCGGCGAGCTCGACGGCAACATCCAGTCGGCCGAGAAGGTCGAGTTGCTGCCGTCCGCGGTGCTGACCGGCGACGTCAAGGCTGGATCGATGACGGTGGCGGCCGGGTCCAAGATCCGCGGCCACGTCGAGTGCGGCTGGGACGCCTCCGAGTCCGCCGCCCCGCGCCGCAACGGCAAGGCTGCCGAACCGGCCGAGGCCGCCGAACGCGCGTCCTGAGCCCCGGCGTGAGCACGCCGAAGCCCGGCATGGCGGGTGCCACGCGCACCTGCCCGCACTGCAAGACCACGATCCTCGAGAGTTCGAGCATCTGTCCTGCGTGCAAGCACTACCTGCGCTTCGACTCCCCGCGCGCGGCGCCCGGCGCCGCGCCCGCGGCCAGCACCACCGCGCTGCAGGTCGAGGGCATGATCCGCCATCCGTCCGAGGGCGGTGCCTGGGAATATTCGGTGCTGCTGACGGTGCGCGACGACGAAGGCAAGGAGATCGCGCGCCACGTGGTCGGCGTGGGCGCGATGCTGGCCGGCGAGGAGCGCACCTTCAACCTCTCGGTCGAAGTCACCCCGACCAGCGACATGCGCCGTCCGGTGCGGTCCCCGAACAAGCGCGGCGTGCGGCACTGAGGCGACGCGCGGGGGCGCGGGGGTCGCTTGGTTGGATCCAAACGCGTGGTTCGATTGCGGCGTAGGCGTCCGCGAGTCGCCACCGCCCGCCCCGCGTCGCGGATGCGGCCTTCGGCCTTATCCGGGCTACGGGAGATGGACTCGACGACAGGTCACGCTGGTCCCGTGCGGCATTCACGCGTGACTGGTGGCCTCCATGCGCGTGCCCGCGTAGCCCGGATCAGGCCAAAGGCCGCATCCGGGGGGAACGACCGAACCCGCGTGGATGACCGAATCTCGAGCGCAAACGCCGTACGCGCTCACCCGCAGCCATTGCAGCCGCCGCAGGCCTCGTCGCGATGCAGCGGAGCGGGCGCCACGCGCTGGCCCAGCGCGCGCATCCACCTCGGCCGGCCGTCGCGCACCAGCGGCATGGCGAGCGCGATCCGCATCCGGCGCACGCCCGCGGGGAACTGGCGCCGCGCCACGAACCATGCGCTGTACGCGGCCACGGCGGCGATGATGGCGTACTGCAGCAGCAGGCCGGTGTCCATCGATCAGCCCGCGCCCAGCGCGCGCGCGACCTGGTAGGTCAGCAGCGACGCGAGATAGGCCAGCGCGAACAGGCCGACCGCGTTTGCGGCCATGATCCGCCAGGAGTTGGTCTCGCGCTTGATCGTCGCCCAGGTCGAGATGCACTGCGGCGCATAGATGAACCACACCAGCAGCGACAGGCCGGTGGCGAGCGACCAGCCGTCGGTGATGATCGGGGTGAGCGCCTGCGCCGCGGCCGCGTCGTCGGCGGCCGAGAGCGCGTAGACCGTCGCCAGCGACGACACCGCCACTTCGCGCGCGGCCAGCCCTGGGATCAGCGCGATGCAGATCTGCCAGTTGAAGCCGAGCGGCGCGAACACCACCGCCAGCGCGTGGCCGATGCGGCCGGCGAGGCTGTAGTCGATCGCCGGCAGGGTCGCGTCCGGCGGCGGCGCGGGAACGTTGAGCAGCACCCACAGCAGCACGGTCAGCGCGAAGATGATCCCGCCCACGCGCTTGAGGAAGATCATGCCGCGCTCGTACAGGCCGATCGCGAGGTCGCGCGGATGCGGCACCCGGTACGAGGGAAGCTCGAGCAGCAGCGCGTGTTCGGAGGTGTCGCGCCGCCAGCGCTTCATCACGAACGACACCACCAGCGCGCTGGCGATGCCCGCGACGTACAGGCCGAACAGCACCAGCCCCTGCAGCCCGATCGGCCCCCACACCGTGCGCGCGGGAATGAAGGCGCCGATCAGCAGCGCGTACACCGGCAGGCGCGCCGAACAGGTCATCAGCGGCGCGACCATGATCGTCGCCAGCCGGTCGCGCGGGTCCTGGATCGAGCGCGTGGCCATGATCCCGGGGATCGCGCAGGCGAAGCTCGACAGCAGCGGGATGAACGACCGCCCCGACAGGCCCGCGCCCTTCATCAGCCGGTCGAGCAGGAACGCCGCGCGCGGCAGGTAGCCGCTCTCCTCCAGCGCCAGGATGAAGGCGAACAGCACCAGGATCTGCGGCAGGAAGATGACCACCCCGCCCAGGCCGGCGATCACGCCGTCCACCAGCAGGCTGTTGAGCGGCCCCTCGGGCAGCGCGCCGCCCACCGCCTCGCCGAGCCAGCCGGTGCCGGCGTCGATCAGGTCCATCACCGGCGTCGCCCAGGCGTACACCGCCTGGAAGATCAGGAACATCACCAGCGCCAGCGCCAGCAGGCCGAACACCGGGTGCAGCAGCCAGCGGTCGAGCGCGTCGTCGATGCGCGCGGTGCGTCGCGGCATGCGCACGGCGACGTCGAGCAGGCGCCGGGTTTCGGCGTGCAGGTCGGGCGCGGCTCCGCCGGACGATTCGCGCGCCACCAGCGGCACCGGCATGCGGTCGAGGCGGTCGAGGCGGTCGAGCAGCGCCTGCGCGCCGTGGTGGCGCACCGCGACGGTTTCGACCACCGGGATCGCGAGTTCGCGCTCCAGCGCCTCCAGGTCGACCGTGATCCCGCGGCGGCGGGCGACGTCGATCATGTTCACCGCCAGCACCATCGGCCGGCCCAGCGAGCGCAGTTCGAGCGCGAAGCGCAGGTGCAGCCGCAGGTTGGTGGCGTCGACCACGCACACCACCAGGTCCGGCGCCGGTTCGCCGGGATAGAAGCCGCGGCAGACGTCGCGCGTGATCGCCTCGTCCAGGCTGGCGGGCTGCAGGCTGTAGGTCCCCGGCAGGTCGAGCACCACGTACTGGCGTCCCCCCGCGCCGTGGAACCGGCCCTCCTTGCGCTCGACCGTGACTCCGGCGTAGTTCGCGACCTTCTGCCGGCTGCCGGTGAGCAGGTTGAACAGCGCCGTCTTGCCGCAGTTCGGATTGCCGACCAGCGCCAGGCGCCAGGGCCGGGTGTCGGCCGGGGCCGCCGCGGTCACTGCGTCACCACGCGCACGCGCGCCGCTTCGATCCGTCGCAGCGCGAAGCGCGTGTAGCCCACCTGCACCAGGATCGGGTCGCCGCCGAACGGCGCCTGCGCCATCACCTCCACCGCCTCGCCGGCCACGAAGCCGAGCTCGCGCAGGCGACGGGCGATCACGTCGTTCTCGCCCCGGGCTTCGACGGACTCGACGGTGGACGGGGTGCGGCGCGGCAGGTCGGCAAGCGTCACGGGACAGCCTTGAATACGAATAGTTCTCATCTTACCAGCGCCGGCCCCCGACCGGCAGGGGCCGCGAGGACCGCCCGCGCCGCTCCGCGTCCCGGCGCATCCATGCGCGCGGGCTATCATCGAGCGCCACGCCCATCGCCGGGAACACCATGCCGGAACCGCTGTCGATCCACCGCTCCGACGCCGTGCTGCGCCTGCGCCTGGAGCGCCCCGCGCTGCACAACGCCTTCGACGCCGCCCTGATCGCGCAGCTGACCGAGGCGCTGGCCAATGCGGCCGGTGATCCCGAGGTGCGGGTGGTCGTGATCGAAGGCGCGGGCAAGTCCTTCTCCGCCGGCGCCGACCTGAACTGGATGCGCGGCATGGCGGCGGCCAGCGAGGCCGACAACCGCGAGGACGCGATCGCCCTCGCCCGCCTCATGCGCACCCTGGACGAGCTGCCCAGGCCGACCATCGCCCGCGTGCACGGCGCGGCGTTTGGCGGCGGCGTGGGCCTGGTCGCGTGCTGCGATATCGCCATCGGCGTGCCGGAGGCCAGCTTCGGCCTGACCGAGAGCCGGCTCGGGCTGCTGCCGGCGGTGATCTCGCCGTACGTGGTGGCCGCGATCGGGCCGCGCCAGGCGCGGCGCTGGTTCGCGACCGGCGAAGTGTTCGATGCCGCGCAGGCGCTGCGCATCGGGCTGCTGCACGAGGTGGTGGAGCCCGGCGCGCTGGACGCGGCGGTCGAGCGCCAGGTGGCGCTGCTGCGCAAGGCCGGGCCGCTCGCTTCGGCCACGGCCAAGCAGCTGGTGCGCGAGGTCGCGCTGCAGCCCGACCGCGACCTGCTGGACCATTCCAACGCGCGCCTGATCGCCGCGCTGCGCGTCTCGCCCGAAGGCCAGGAAGGCCTGTCGGCGTTTCTCGACAAGCGCACGCCGGCCTGGAGTGCGGACGCATGAGCGATTCGCAGCGCACGGCACGCCTGTTCGACACGATCCTGATCGCCAACCGCGGCGAGATCGCCTGCCGCGTGATCCGCACCGCACGCCGGCTCGGCATCCGCACGGTCGCGGTGTACTCCGAGGCCGACGCCGACGCGCAGCACGCGCGCCTGGCCGACGAGGCCTGGCCGATCGGCGGCGCGCGCCCGGCCGAGAGCTACCTGCGCGGCGAGGTGATCCTCGAGGTCGCGGCGCGCAGCGGCGCGCAGGCGATCCATCCCGGCTACGGCTTCCTCAGCGAGAACGCCGACTTCGCCGATGCGGTCGAGGCCGCGGGCCTGGTGTTCATCGGCCCGAAGGCGGCGTCGATGCGCCGGATGGGCAGCAAGGCCGGCGCCAAGGAACTGATGCAGGCCGCCGGCGTGCCGGTGGTGCCGGGCTACACCGGCGAGGACCAGTCGCACGCCACGCTGTCGCGCGAGGCGGCGCGGATCGGCTTCCCGCTGATGATCAAGGCCGCCCACGGCGGCGGCGGCAAGGGCATGCGCATCGTGCGTTCGCTGGACGAGTTCCTGTCGAACCTGGAGAGCTGCCAGCGCGAGGCCGCCAACGCCTTCGGCCGCGACCGGGTGCTGCTGGAGCGCTACATCCAGTCGCCGCGCCACATCGAGATCCAGGTGTTCGGCGACGCGCACGGCAACGCGATCCACCTCAACGAGCGCGAGTGCTCGGCCCAGCGCCGCTACCAGAAGGTGCTGGAGGAAGCGCCCTCGCCGTTCCTGACCCCTGCGCTGCGCACGGCCATGGGCGAGGCCGCGGTGCTGGCGGCGCGCGCGATCGACTACGCCAACGCCGGCACGGTCGAGTTCATCGTCGACCCGGACGGCGCGTTCTACTTCATGGAGATCAACACCCGGCTGCAGGTCGAGCACCCGGTGACCGAGATGACCACCGGGCTGGACCTGGTGGAATGGCAGCTGCGCGTGGCCGCCGGCGAGCCGCTGCCGCTGGCCCAGGACGCGGTGCCGCGCCACGGCCATGCGATCGAGGTGCGGCTGTATGCCGAGGACCCCGACGCCGGTTTCCTGCCGGGCTCCGGTCGCCTGCAGCGGCTCGACCTGCCGGCGCCGTCCGACCATGTCCGCGTCGATGCCGGCGTGGTCGAGGGCGACACGGTGACGATCTTCTACGACCCGATGATCGCCAAGCTCATCGTGCACGACATCGACCGCCCGCGCGCCCTCGCCCGCCTGCGCGAGGCGCTGGCGCAGTGCGTGATCGAAGGGCCGAAATCCAACATCGGGTTCCTCGAGGCGCTGGTGCGGCATCCGGCGGTCGTCGAGGGCCGCATCGACACCGGCTATCTCGACCGCCACCTGGACGAATTCGTCGGCGGCGCGGACGCGTCCGACGACCCGACCCTGCTGTTCGCGGCGGCGACCGCCGCGCTGCTGCAGCAGGAGCGCACGCAGCGCGACGCGGCCGCGGCCTCGACCGAACCCGGTTCTCCGTGGGCGATCGCCGACGGCTGGCGGCTGGGCCACGCGGGGCAGCGGCCGCTCGCGTTCCAGCATCGGGACGCGCGCATCGAACTGCTCGCCCAGGGCCACGACGGACGCTACCGGATCGCCCGGGGCAGCCACGTGGTGGACATCGAGGGGGCGCGCCTGTCCGGCGACGCGCTCTCGCTGCGTATGGATCACAGGGGGCTGCGCGTACACGTGTCGCTGCAGCCCGGTCGCGTGGACGTGCACGACGGCGAGCGCAGGCTGACGTTGCGGCCGCTGGCGATGTATCGCCACGAGGGCGCGGGCCAGGCCGAAGGCGACGACCGGGTGCGCGCGCCGATGCCGGGCCGCGTGGTGGCCCTGCGGGTCGCCGCCGGCGACCGGGTGGAACAGGGGCAGGAACTGGCGGTGCTCGAGGCGATGAAGATGGAACTGGCCCTGAAGGCGCCGCGCGACGGCACCGTCGGCGAGCTGCGCGCGGCGGTCGGCGAGTTCGTCGAGGCCGACAGCGTGCTGGTCGTGCTGGAGGACTGACGTGCCGTTGCCGCAGCGCGTGCGCATCGTCGAGGTCGGGCCCCGCGACGGGCTGCAGAACGAGCCCACGCAGGTGCCGACCGCGGCCAAGATCGAACTGATCGACCGGCTCTCGGCGACCGGGCTGCAGACCATCGAGGCCACCAGCTTCGTGAGCCCGAAGTGGGTCCCGCAGCTGGCCGATGCGGCCGAGGTGTACGCCGGCATCGACCGCCGGCCCGGGGTGGCCTACCCCGTGCTGGTGCCCAACCTGCAGGGCTACGAACGCGCCCGCGCGGTCGGCGCGACCGAGGTGGCGGTGTTCACCGCCGCGTCGGAGGCGTTCAACCGCCGCAACACGAATGCGGGCATCGACGAGTCGCTCGAGCGCTTCGCCCCGGTGCTCGAACGCGCGCGCGCGGACGGCGTGCAGGTGCGCGGCTACGTGTCCACCGTGCTGGGCTGCCCCTACCAGGGCGAGGTGCCGCTGGCCGACGTGGTGCGGGTGGCGCGTGCGCTGCACGCGATGGGCTGCTACGAGGTCTCGCTCGGCGACACGATCGGCGTCGGCACGCCCGGCAAGGCGCGCGCGATGCTGCGCGCGGTCGCCGCCGAAGTGCCGATGCCGGCGCTGGCGGTGCATTTCCACGACACCTGGGGCCAGGCGCTGGCCAACGTGCTGGCGTGCCTGGAGGAAGGCGTGGCGGTGGTCGACAGCGCGGTCGCCGGCGCCGGCGGCTGTCCCTATGCCAAGGGCGCATCGGGCAACGTCGCCAGCGAGGACGTGGTGTACATGCTGCACGGGCTTGGGATCGAGACCGGCGTCGACCTGGAGCGGCTCGCCGTCACCGGACGCTGGCTGGCCGGACTGCTCGGCCGGGAGACCGGAAGCAAGGCCGGCAAGGCCCTGGCGGCCGCCGGATGAGCCCGCGGCGGCTGCCGGACGAAGCGGCGATGCCGCCGGCCAACGACGGCACGGCGCAGATCGTCGCCTCGCTCGAGGCCGCCTGCCGCGACCTGAGCCTGCCCGCGGACGCGCGCGACCTGTTCGCCCGCGCCCGCGACGCGCTGCGCGCCGCCAGCAGCGAAGCCGAAGCCGCACGCCTGCGCTACCACGCGCTGTTCGACGCGGTGCCCGACCCGGTCAGCATCCTCGACGAGCGCGGCATCGTGCTCGACCTCAACAGGGCCGGGCTGGCCGCCTACCGCCGCCCGCGCGAGGAGATCGTCGGCCGCCCGATCGAGGTGCTCAACCCGGACCTGCCCAAAGACCACATGCAGCCGGTGCTGGAGACGCTCAACCGCGGCGAGACCTACGTGATCGAGGTCGCCAACATGCGCGGCGACGGTACCCGGTTCCCGGTCGAAGTGCATTCGGCCGGCTTCATGCACGACGGCCGCCGCTGCGTGGTGGCGGTGGCGCGCGACCTGTCCGCCCGGCGCGTAGCCGAGCTGCGCTACGGCCAGCTGCTGGAGGTGATGGACAAGGGCGTGCTGGTGCTCGACGACCACGGCCGCCTGGTGCAGGCCAACGCCGCGGCGATGCGCATCCTCGGCGCCGACGGTCACGCCGATTTCCAGGCCTACCTGCGCGCGGCGGACTGGGCGATGGTGGACGAGGGCGGCCGCCCGATCACGGTCGAGGATCTGCCGCCGTCGCACACGCTTCGCACCGGGCGCGCCACCGAAAGCCGGGTGCTCGGCCTGTACCACCGGCCCGAACGCCGGCTGCGCTGGCTGTCGGTCAGCAGCGTGCCGCTGTTCGCGCCCGGCGGACGCAAGCCGGTGCAGGTGCTGTCGTTCTTCAGCGACGTCACCCAGCTCAAGCGCGACAGTGCGCTGTTCGACCGCGCCCAGTCGCTGGCCCACATCGGCGGCTGGGAATGGGAGGTCGACCGCGACGCGCTGTACATGACCGACGAGGCGCTGCGCATCCTCGGAGGACGGCCGCTGCGCCGGATCGGCGACCTGCTGTCCGCCCTCACCCGCGACGACCGGGCGCGGCTGCGCGACGCGCTGGACGCGGCGGTCTCGGGCAACCGCCCGATCGACCTCGAGGTCCAGGGCACGCACGCCGACGGCACCCCGCTGTGGGTCCGCATCATCGGCGAGGCCGACAGCAACCGCAGCGAAGGCACCAGCATCACCGGCACCCTGCAGGACATCACCGAGCGCAAGCAGGAGCAGGAAACGCTGCGCGTGCGTGCGCGCACCGATCCGCTCACCGGCCTGCTCAACCGCGACGCGATGCTGTACGAGCTCGACACCCGCATGCGCGACCCGCTGCGCGGCGGGATTGCGGTGCTGTACATCGACCTGGACCGCTTCAAGATGGTCAACGACGTGCTCGGGCACGCCGCCGGGGACGACCTGCTCAGCACGGCCGCGCGACGCATCGCACGCGCCGCCGGCACCGAGGGGCTGGTGGCGCGCTTCGGCGGCGACGAGTTCCTGGTGGCCTGCAATACCCGCGACGACGAATCGCGCCCGGACCGCATCGCCGATGCGATCCTGGAGGCGTTCTCCGAGAGCTTCCGCTTCGAGAAGGAGGAGTTCGCGATCACCGCCAGCATCGGCATCGCCCGCGCGCCGCGCGACGGCGACCGCCCGCAGCTGCTGATCCAGAACGCCGACGCGGCGATGTACGACAGCAAGCGCCGGATCCGCAACGGCCGCCAGGACTTCACGCCCGAGCTGGCGCAGTCGCAGGAAAACCGGCTGCGCATGGAGACCCAGCTGCGCCGCGCCGCCGACAACGACGAGTTCCGGCTGGTCTACCAGCCGCAGGTCGACCTGCGCAACGGCGCCACCGTCGCGGCCGAGGCGCTGATCCGCTGGCAGAACCACCAGCTGGGCGAGATGCGGCCGGACCACTTCATCGGCCACGCCGAAACCACCGGCGACATCGTGCGCATCGGCGGCTGGGTGCTGCGCCAGGCCTGCCGCCAGGCGGCCGAGTGGCGGGATGCGGGGCTCGGGATCGTGCGCGTGGCGGTGAACGTGTCGTACCGCCAGTTCCTGGTCGAGGACCTGGCGCGCGCGATCCGCGAGGCGCTCGACGAGCACGGCCTGCCGGGATCGGCGCTGGAGCTGGAATTCACCGAGCGCGTGCTGATCGAGGACGCCCCGGACACCCTGCGCACCTTCGCCGCGCTGCGCGAGATGGGCGTGATCCTGACCATCGACGATTTCGGCGAAGGCTACAGCGCGCTCAACTACCTGCGCCGGCTGCCGATCCACGGGCTGAAGCTGAGCCAGCTGTTCGTCGAGGGCGTGCCGGGCAACGCGTCGGATGTCGCCGTGTGCCAGGCGGTGGCGGGCATCGCCCGCAGCCTCGGGCTGGGGCTGGTGGCCGAGGGCATCGAATCGGAAGCGCAGCGGCGATTCATGCTCGAACTCGGCGTGCCGGTGGGCCAGGGCTTCCTGTTCGCGCCGGGCCTCACCGCCGACGAGTTCGCACGCAGGATCGCGGCCCCGCCCTGATCGCCCGCCTCGGGGCCGGTGGCGTGGGGACTTGCACGAGGTCTGCAATCGCGAACGCCAGCGGCGTCGCCGCGTTTCCCGCCATGGCCTGCCGCGTCCAGCACGGAACGCCCGTGGCCGTTCGATCCGAGCGCCCGCCCCACCCCGGATCGCCCGGCGCGCGACGCCGACGTCTGCCCGCCGCGTCGTTGCGTGCGTGTGCGCCGCATCGACGCCGGCGGGCGCGACCGCCGGCCTGGGCGGGTAAACTGCCGCCCTTTCCGCAGCAGGACCCGCCATGCATTCCGATTCCGTCCGCGCCATCGTCACCGGTGGCGTCTCCGGCCTGGGCCTGGCCGTGGCGCAGCGCGTGGTCGCCGACGGCGGCCGGGTGGCGCTGTTCGATGTCAACGACGACAAGGGCGCCGCCGCGGTGGCCGCGCTCGGCGAAGCCAACGCGCGCTACTTCCACACCGACGTCACCAGCGAGGACGGCGTGGCCGCCAACGTCACGGCCGCAGAGGAATTCCTCGGCGGGCTGAACGTCGCCGTGAACTGCGCCGGCATCCTCGGCGCCGGCCGCGTGCTCGGGCGCGAGGCACCGATGCCGCTGGCGAACTTCAGCACCACGGTCCTGGTGAACCTGGTCGGCAGCTTCAACCTCGCCAAGGCCGCCGCCGCGCGCATGCAGCACAACGCTCCCGGCGACGACGGCGAGCGCGGGGTGATCGTGAACACTGCTTCGGTGGCGGCCTACGAGGGCCAGATCGGCCAGGCCGCGTATTCGGCGTCCAAGGGCGGCGTGGTCGGCATGACGCTGCCGATGGCGCGCGAGCTGGCGCGCTTCGGCATTCGCGTGAACACCATCGCCCCGGGCATCTTCTGGACCCCGATGGTCGACGGCATGCCGGACGAGGTGCAGGCCTCGCTCTCGGCCTCGATCCCGTTCCCGTCGCGCCTGGGCCGGCCGGAGGAATTCGCCGACCTGGTCGCGTACATCGTCGGCCATCGCTACCTCAACGGCGAGACCATCCGCCTCGACGGCGCGGTGCGGCTGGCGCCGAAGTAGGCCTGCAAGCCGTCGACCGGAGCGCCGGGACGGCCCGGCTCCGGCCGCCCACGGCCCCTCGTCTTTCCCTCTTCCCACTTCCGGATCCCGCTCGCGAATGAAAGCCTACGACGTCAAGAAAGGAAACGTGGTCGAACACAACGGCACCGTCTACCAGGTGCGCGACATCGAACGCAGCTCGCCCCAGGGGCGCGGCGGCAACGTGCGCTTCCGCTTCATCATGTACAGCGTGCCCGGCGGCAACAAGCTCGACGCCAGCTTCGACGGCGACGACAGCCTGAGCGAGGTCGAACTGCTGCGCCGCCAGGCCACGTTCTCGTACAAGGACGGCGAGGCCTTCGTGTTCCTCGATGACGAGGACTACACGCCCTACACGCTCGACGCGGACCTGGTGGGCGACGCCGCCGGGTACATCACTGACGGCCTCACCGGCACCTACGTGCAGATCATCGACGAGCAGCCGGTGGCGCTGCAGCTGCCGCAGCACGTGACGCTGGAGGTGGTGGAAACGCCGCCCGAACTCAAGGGCGGCACCGCGACCAAGCGCCCGAAGCCGGCCCGGCTCAGCACCGGCATCGAGATCATGGTGCCCGAGTACATCGTCAACGGGGAACGCGTGCTGGTGAACACCACCACCGGCGAATTCGGCGGCCGCGCGGACTGACCGGTCCGCGATACCCGCGCCGTAGCCCGTAGCCCGTAGCCCGTAGCCCGGATAAGCGCAGCGCATCGGGGGCCGCACGGATGCCGTGCAAACGCAGCGCAGCCGGGTTGCGTGATGTTGCCCCGCCCGGGCCTGACGCCCTCCACCACGGTCGTACTGCTCGGAACCTGGGACTACGGCCTAGCCGATGTCCTCCCGGATGCGCTTCGCTTATCCGGGCTACGGAAGGGCCGCGTCCGCGGCAGGCCGGCGGGCGGGCGCGAGTGCGCGCAGGCGCGTGCCCAACAGCGTGAGGTTGGATTCGGTGTCTTCGAGCCGCCGCCGCTGCTCGGCCGGCAGCCAGGCCCGCGCCTCGCGAAGCAGGTCGTCGCGCAGGCGGCGCAATCGCGCATCGTCGCGCGCCACCGCAATCGGCAGGCGGGCGCGCTCGTCGCCATGCGGCAGGCCGTAGCCGTCTCCCGGCAGCAGCGTCGCCGGCCGGCCGGCATAGGCGCCGTCCTGCAGCCACTGGCGCAGGCGCACGAGCGGCGCCGCATCCGCCGCCGCAGGACCCGAGGTGTCCGCGGACAGATCCGCGCGGCCAGCCTCCGCCTCCCGCGTCGTCGCCCCCTCCGCGCGCAGCAGGCGCTGCTTGAGCAGTTCGCGCGCCTGGGCCTCGTCGCGGCGCAGTGCGGCCTGCTCCAGCACCAGCAGTGCGGCGGTGGCGCGCAGGTCGGCGTCCGCCTGCCAGGGTCGCCGCTGCGCCGGCTCCAGCGCGAACCAGGCCTGGGCGTGCGCGGCGGGAAGCGCGCGACCGGACCCGGCGACGGCGAACATGTCGTCGAAATAGGCGTCCATCGAGGCGAAGCGGTAACCCAGGCGCAGCGCCGCCTCCGGATCGTCCAGCACCGAGGCGTCGGCCACGCCGTCGCGTTCCAGCCGGCGCAGCAGGCCGGTGGGCGTGATGCTGCGCAGGTCCGCGCCGGCCAGCCGCGGGACGCCGTCGTTGAGCAGCTTCCAGGTCTCCACCGCGCAGTTGTTGGTGATGAAGCGGTAGCGCCCGTCGTAGCTCCAGTGCACCTGCGCGGCGCGTTCGAGCAGGCTTGCGATCTCCCCGCGCTCCAGCCGCAGCGGCACCGAGCGCAGGCCGCGCAGCTCGACCCGGGTGTACTCGTCGATCACCTGCGACAGCGGCAGGATGAACAGGCGCGCGGGGTACGCGCCGGTGAGGCCGCGCCAGCTCGAGACCTGCACGTCGTCGACGAAGGCGCGGAACGAGAGCACCAGGTGGTGCGGCAGGTCCAGCCGGCACTCCGGGCCGGGTGCACGGCCCGGCGCGCAGACCACCAGGCGCAGCATCGAATGGCCCCAGCGGCTCATGGCGCGCTCGTCCGGCTCGGCCAGCAGGTAGTCCACCGCGTACACGCGCGCCGGGTCCAGCGCCTGCAGCTGGAGGGCCGCGCCGTCGTCGCCCGCCGCCGCCAGCGGCAGCTCCACACTGCACGGCGCGGGCTCCATGGACGGGATGCCGAAATGCGCCCGCAGCAGCCGGTCCAGTGCCGGGCGCCGGCAGGCGTAACCGGGATCGAGCAGGAAATGCTCGAAGTTCACCGCCACGAATTCGGCGGGCGATGCGAGCTCGTACGGATCCGGACTGCGTTCGCGCATCGTATTGCGCGGCGTGCGCAGCCCGAACCGCAGCGGCACCACCGGCCAGCCCGCCAGGTCGAGCAGGCGCGGGTCACGCGCGAGGTCGTCGGCGCCGGAACGCGCATGCACGTGCGCCAGTTCGTGCAGCAGGGCCGAGAGCGCGGCGCGCGCACCGGCATCCGCGGCATCGGCATCAGAGTCGCGCGCCATCCAGCCGTCGAGCAGTTCCCGCCGCAGCGCGATGCGTCCGTCGCGCGCACGGCCGTGCACGTCCGCGGGCAGGTCGTCCCGCCAGCGCAGCGCTACCTCGCGGTCAAGCCGAAGCAGAAAAGCATTCGGCAGGCGCGCCAGCGCGGCGTCGGCCAGGGCGCGCGTCGCATCGGTTTCGGCGGCGGTGAGGCCCTGCGGATCGACCGTCACCCGGAGCGCCGCCGACGCCGGCAGTGCGGCGCCGACCAGCGCGGCCAGTACGGCGATGCGGGCTGCACGCAGCCGCATCCGCAGCCGCCGTCAGCGGGCGAGGATCGACTGCGCCAGTGCCAGGTCGCTCGCCGAACGCGCGCCGGCGTCGTCCTCGCGCAGGTGACGCAGGGCCGCTTCCAGGCGAGCGCCGCGGATCGCGCCATCGCTGGCGACGAACAGGGCGGCGTCCTCGCGCGCTTCGACCACCACCTTGTCGTCGCCGGAGGTGCTGCCCGACGAGGCCGACGAGCCCGCGGCCGAGCTTCCGCCCGTGGTGCCGCCGAAGCTCCCGGCATGGGCGGCGAGGCTGGTGCAGGCGAACAGGGCGAACCCAAGGGCGATGCGGATCATCGTCGGCCGTCGTGTGTGCGGAGGAACCGGGAGGGTAGCCGCTCGAGGGCCGCGATGGCTGAACACCGGGCACACCGGCGGCGGCCGCGCGTCACGGGTCGAACAGCTTGCCCGGATTCATCAGCCCGTCGGGATCGAGCACGCGGCGGATGCCGCGCATCAGCGCGATCTCCGCCTCGTCGCGGGTCGAGGCGAGGTACGGCTTCTTGACCAGGCCGATGCCGTGCTCGGCGGAGATGCTGCCGCCGTGGCGCTGCAGTTCCCCCGCCAGCAGCTTCGTCACCCGTTCGCACTCGGCCACGAACTCCGGCTGCGCCATGCCGTCGGGCTTGAGCACGTTGATGTGCAGGTTGCCGTCGCCGATATGGCCGAACCACACCACCTCGAAATGCGGGTACTCCTGCGCCAGCAGGGCTTGGGTCTCGGCCAGGAAGGCGGGCATGGCCGAGATCCGCACCGCGACGTCGTTCTTGTACGGCACGTAGGGCGCCAGGCTCTCGGTGATGCCCTCGCGCAGGCGCCACAGCTGCGCCGCCTGGGCCTGGCTCTGGCTGATCACGCCGTCGAGCACCCAGCCCTCGCCCACGCAGTGCTCGAACGCCGCCAGCGCCGCGCCCTCCTCCGCCTCGCCCGCGGCGAACTCGGTGACGACATAGTACGGATGGGTCTCGTCGAACGGCGCCTGCGCGCCGTGCACGAGCACGTGGTGCAGGGCGCGGTCGGTGAAGAACTCGAACGCTTCCAGCCGCAGCCGCGCGCGGAGGGTCTCGAACACCCGCATCAGCGATGCGAAATCCGGCAGCGCGAGCAGCATCACGCTGCTGTCCGGCGGCGGGTCGGCAAGCCGCAGCGTGGCCTCGACGATGATCCCGAGCGTGCCTTCGGACGCGACCGCGAGATGGCGCAGGTCGTAACCGCTGGAGTTCTTGACCAGGGCGCGCCCCAGGTCGAGCAGTTCGCCGCGACCGTCGACCAGCTTCAGTCCGGCCACCCAGTCGCGGGTATTGCCGTAGCGGATCACGCGGATGCCGCCGGCGTTGGTGGCGATGTTGCCGCCGATGGTGCACGAGCCGCGCGCGGCGAAGTCCACCGGATACGCAAGGCCGTGCTCGCGCGCCGCGTTCTGAAGCGCCTCCAGCGGCATGCCGGCCTGGACGGTCAGCGTGCGGTCGACCGGGTCGAAGCCGAGCGCGCGGTTCATCCGCTCCAGGCTGACGACCAGTTCGCCGTTCGCGGCGACCGCGCCGCCCGACAGCCCCGTGCGACCACCGGACGGCACCAGCGCCACGCCTTCGGCCCGCGCCCAGCGCACGATCGCCTGCACCTGCTCCACGCTCGACGGCAGTGCGATCGCCAGCGGCGCGGGCGTCCAGCGCCGGGTCCAGTCGCGGCCGTAGTGCTCGAGGTCGGCCGGATCGGTGAGCAGGCGCAGTTCGGGCAGCGTCTGCGCGAGCGCGGCCAGGCGCGGGTCGGTCATCGGAACTCGCCGGGGGAAACGGGAGCGCAAGCGTGCCAGCCGTGGTGTCGGGCGTCCAGCGAACCGCGATCGCCGCCATCCGCCGCTGCGGAGCGTCCGTCGGGCCGGCACATGGATTCGTGCCATCGCGCCGGCAGGCCCGCGATCGACACGACGCGCGAGCACGATGTCGGCACACCATCGAGCGACGCGATGCCGCACCTGTTTCGCATGCAACGAACCCGATGCGAGGCGCAGTGTTCCGCCGGTCGCGCCCGCTGTTCCGCCCGGCGCGCCAAAGCGGCCTTGTGCAGTGCGCAAACGCGCGCGTGCATCTGGAATAATGCCGGTCCCGCCGCCAGCACCGGATGTCGACGCGCATGACGCCCCTGAAGACCTCGTTCCCGAAGCAGGACATCCGCGTGGTGCTGTTCGAAGGCATCAGCCGCAGCGCGGTCGAGGTGTTCGAGGCCGCCGGCTACGACCAGGTGGAGCTGCTGCCGAAGTCGCTCGCGGGCCAGGACCTGATCGACAAGGTCGCCGGTGCGCACATCATCGGCATCCGCTCGCGCACCCAGCTCACCGCCGAGGTGATCGGGCAGGCGCGCAAGCTGATCACCGTCGGCTGCTTCTGCATCGGCACCAATCAGGTCGACCTCGACGCCGCCGAGCTGGCCGGCATCCCGGTGTTCAACGCGCCCTACTCCAACACCCGCAGCGTCGCCGAGCTGGTGCTGGCCGAGGCGATCCTGCTGATGCGCGGGATCCCGCAGAAGAACGCCGAATGCCACCGCGGCGGCTGGAGCAAGTCCGCGCTGGGCAGCCACGAGGTGCGCGGCAAGACGCTGGGGATCGTCGGCTACGGCCACATCGGCACCCAGGTGGGCGTGCTGGCCGAGTCGCTGGGCATGCAGGTGCTGTTCCACGACATCGAGGCCAAGCTTTCGCTCGGCAACGCGCGCGCGGCCGCGAGCCTGGACGACCTGCTCGAACGCTCGGACGTGGTCACCCTGCACGTGCCCGAGACGCCGGCCACACAGATGATGTTCGGCGCCGGGCAGATCGCGCGCATGAAGCCCGGCGCGCACCTGATCAACGCCTCGCGCGGCACCGTCGTCGACATCGACGCGCTGGCCGCCGCGCTCGACTCGGGCCAGGTGGGCGGCGCGGCCGTGGACGTGTTCCCGGTCGAACCCAAGGGCAATGACGACCGCTTCGAATCGCCCCTGGTGGGGCGCGACAACGTCATCCTGACCCCGCACGTGGGCGGCAGCACGCTGGAGGCGCAGGACAACATCGGCACCGAGGTCGCCGCCAAGCTGGTGCGCTACAGCGACAACGGCAGTACCCTGTCGGCGGTGAATTTTCCGGAAGTCACCCTGCCCGAGCACGCCGGCAGCCACCGCATCCTGCACATCCACCGCAACGTGCCGGGCGTGCTGTCGAAGGTCAACGAACTGTTCTCGCGCGAGGGCGTGAACATCGACGGCCAGTTCCTGCGCACCGACGCCAAGGTGGGCTACGTGGTGATCGACGTCGCCTCCAGCCCGGAGACCACCGCGCGCCTGCGCGCGGCGCTCAACGAGATCGAGGGCACGCTACGCACGCGGGTGCTGTACTGAGGCGCGACTGCCTGCGCGAGCGCGCCGAACGCGCGCCGACGTATGGGGTCGCTTCCGCTGCCGCGCCGGCGCACTCACCCGTCCGGAACGCACCGGGTGCTTGAATGCGGCGTCGCGCCTGCACGGTGCGACACCTGATCCGACTTACGGGGACCGCCCATGCCGCGCGCCGACACCGCCTTCCTGTTCGACCTCGACGGCACCCTCGTCGACAGCGTCTACCAGCATGTGCTGGCGTGGAAGGAGGCGCTCGACCGCGAAGGCGTGGACCTGTCGGTCTGGCGCATCCATCGCAAGATCGGCATGAGCGGCGGCCTGTTCACCAACATCCTGCTGCGCGAGACCGGGCTGGACATCACCGACGAGCGCCTGCAGCGCCTGCGCGCCTGGCACGCGGAGGCCTACAACCGCCAGGCCGCGGCCGGCGCCATCCGCCCCCTGCCCGGCGCCCCGGAACTGCTCGCCTTCCTCACCGCCGAGGGCATTCCGTGGGCGATCGCGACCAGCGGCCGGATGGAAACCGCCGCGCCCAACATCGCCGCGCTCGGCGTGGACCCGGACAAGGTGCCGGTGGTGACCCGCGACCAGGTGCGCTACGCCAAGCCCGATCCGGACCTGTTCCTGGCCGCCGCCGAGCGGCTGGGCGTCGACATCGGCCAGTCGCTGGTGATCGGCGACAGCATCTGGGACATGCTCGCCGCGCAGCGCGCCCGCGCCCTCGGCGTGGGCCTGCTCTCGGGCGGCTACGGCCAGGAGGAGCTGGAGCGGTCGGGCGCGTTCCGGGTCTATGCCGATCCGGCCGACCTGCTGCGCCACATCGACGAGGTGGCGGCGCGGCGCTGAGCCTTCACCCGCCGCACCGGGCGGGACGGCGGCGCGGGCTTGCGCCGCGTGGCGACCGGCGTTCGCGGGAGTCTCAGCCGTCCGCCAGCCACCGCTGCGCCATGCGCCGCAGGGAGGCATCGGCCTGCGCGTCGTCGCTGACGTCGCGGATCCCGCGCCAGGCCAGGTCGATCGATTCGGGACTCACCACGTAGCGCTCGTTGTCGCCGGCGTGCACCACGTAGCGCACGTCGTAGTGCCAGTGCCCCGGGACGTCGCGATGCTCTGGAATCCAGTGCCGGTCGAGGTCGAAGATCTCCGGATCCACGCGCAGGCCGGAGAGTCCGGACTCCTCTTCCGCCTCGCGCAGCGCCACGCGCGCCAGGTCGCGGTCGCCATCGGCGTGGCCGCCGGGCTGCAGCCACAGCCCCAGCTTGCGGTGGTGGGTCAGCAGCACGCGGGTGCGCGAGCGGTCGACCAGCCAGGCCGAGGCGGTGAAATGCCCCGCCAGCCGCGCGCGCAGGAACGGGTCCTCGGGGTCGCGCAGCAGTGCGGCGAACTCCACCGCCTGCGTGGCCTGCTCGGGCCTGCGCACCGCGTAGGCGGCGAAGGCCGCGTCCAGCGCGTCGAGCGCATGCGCCTCGTGGCTCGCCATGTCCGTCCCCGCCGGTTCCTGGAAACCTGTCATTCTCCCGCATCCGCTCGCGGGTTGTGCAGTGCATCACCGTTTGGCAAGGTAGCAACGGTAACCTTCGCCGTCGCGCCGCGCGGCTGTCGTCCACTTTCCAGGGGAGCATCGATGTCGAAGAGTCTGTTCAGGGTCAAGCCGGTCGAGCCGGCGCCGCACGTGGATGCGGGCGAACCGGTCGAGGGCTCCCTGCAGGGCGAAGCGACGCTCAAGCGCACCCTGACCGCCCGCCACCTGATCCTGCTGGGGATCGGTGCGGTGATCGGCGCGGGCATCTTCGTGCTCACCGGGCAGGCCGCGGCCAATCACGCCGGCCCGGCGATCATGCTCAGCTTCGTGCTCGCGGGCTTCGCCTGCGCCATGGCGGGCCTGTGCTATGCCGAGTTCGCGTCGATGATGCCGGTCTCCGGCAGCGCCTACTCCTACTCGTACGCGACCCTCGGCGAGTTCGTGGCCTGGTTCATCGGCTGGTGCCTGGTCCTGGAATACCTGTTCGCGTCCTCGACGGTCGCGGTCGGCTGGTCGGGCTACCTCGTCAGCTTCCTTACCACGACCCTGGGCGTGCCCTTCCCGGCGCAGTTCGCCTCGGCGCCCCTGGCCTGGGTGAACGGCGAGTTCGTCGCCACCGAAGGCCTGATCAACCTGCCGGCGGTGCTGATCGTCGCGGCGGTCAGCGGCCTGTGCTACGTGGGCATCACCCAGTCGGCGTTCGTCAACGCCATCGTCGTGGCGATCAAGGTCGCGGTCATCGCCGCGTTCCTCGGCTTCGGCGCCCAGTACGTCAACCCCGAGAACTGGACGCCCTTCATCCCGGCCAATACCGGCCCCGGCCAGTTCGGCATGGACGGCGTGTTCCGCGCCGCGGCGATCGTGTTCTTCGCCTACATCGGCTTCGACGCGGTCTCCACCGCCGCGGGCGAGGCCAAGAACCCGCAGCGCGACATGCCGATCGGCATCCTCGGTTCGCTGGCGGTCTGCACGGTGATCTACATCGCCGTGTGCGCGGTGCTCACCGGCATGACCCACTACACCCTGCTCAACACCGCCAAGCCGGTGGCGACCGCGCTGGAGGAAGTGCTCAAGGCCGATCCCGGCGCCAGCGTCGGCTGGCTGAAGACCGCGGTGGAGATCGGCGCGATCGCGGGCCTGTCCTCGGTCATCCTGGTGATGCTGATGGCGCAGCCGCGCATCTTCTATTCGATGTCGCGCGACGGCCTGATGCCGGCGATCTTCGGCAAGGTGCACCCGAAGTTCCACACGCCCTACGTCGGCACGATCATCGTGGGCATCGTGGCCTGCCTGCTGGCCGGCTTCATGCCGCTGAGCGTGCTCGGCGAGCTGGTCGCGATGGGCACGCTGGTCGCCTTCGCCACGGTCTGCCTCGGCGTGCTGATCCTGCGCCATACGCGCCCGGATCTCGCGCGCCCGTTCCGCGTCCCCATGTACTGGCTGATCTGCCCGCTCGGCGTGCTGGCGTGCATGTTCCTGTTCTTCCAGTCGTTCAAGGAGCACTGGGTGGTGTTCGTGCTGTGGACGATCGTCGGCCAGCTGATCTACTTCCTTTACGGCTACCGCAACAGCAAGCTCAACAAGGCCTGACGCGGCCTGCCCACCGGCGGCGCCGCGCGGCGCCGCCCTCCGTACGCCTGCGCAGGCCCAGCCTCCATGTCGGTAAGCACCGCAAAGAAGATCGGACCCGTGCTGGCGACCTTCGTGGTCGCCAACAACATGATCGGCTCGGGATTCTTCCTGCTGCCGGCGTCACTGGCCGAGATCGGCGGCGTGACCGCCTTCTCCTGGCTCATCGGCACCCTGATCGCGATGGCGCTGGGCGGTGCGTTCGCGCGGCTGGCGCGGCAGTACCCCGATCTGAATTCGCCCGACGACTACGTGCGGCCCGCGCTGGGCCGCGACATGGGGTTCCTGGCCACCACGCTGTACTGGATCTCGTCGTGGATGGGCAACAACGCGATCGCCGTGGCCGCGTTCGGCTATCTGGTGATCCTGCTGCCGATCGACGACAGCGGCAGCGTGCGCCTGGTCGGGCAGATCGCGCTGATCTGGCTGATGTTCGCCCTGAACCTGCTAGGGCCGCGCTCGATCGCGCGCTTCCAGTCGATGTGCGTGATCTTCGGCCTGCTGCCGGTGGCGATGGTGCTGGTCGCCGGCTGGGGCAGCTTCGACCCGCAGATCTACCAGGACAGCTGGAACCGGACCGGCGAGTCCGACGCGGCGGCCGTGTTCGGCCAGCTGGCGCCGGTGTTCTGGGCCTTCGTCGGCCTGGAGACCGGCGCGATGGTCGCCGGCGTGGTGAAGAACCCCGACCGCAACGTGCCGATCGCCACCCTCGGCGGGATCCTGATCGCCGGGGTGGTCTACCTGGTGTCCTCGGTGCTGATGATGGGGATCGTGCCGGCGCAGGAAATGGCCGCCTCGAGCGCGCCGTTCGCGCTGGTCGCCGGGCGCATGTTCGGCGAATGGGCGATCCCGCTGATCGCGGCCGCCGCCGCGCTCAAGGCCACCGGGACGCTCGGGGGCTGGATGCTGGTCACCGGCGAATCGGGCGCCCGCGCGGCCCAGCGCGGGTTCCTGCCGGCGGTGTTCGGGCGGTTGCGCGCGAACGGCGCCGCGGGCTGGGGGCTGTTCATCATCGCGCTGTCGATGACCGCCTTCGCGTTCCTCACCGTCGCGCCGACCGTGGGCGGGCAGTTCTCGCTGATCATCAACATGGTGGTCACGCTGGTGGTGATGGCCTACATCGCCGCGGGGCTGAGCCTGCTGTTCGGCACCCGCGAGCGCCCCTCCACCGCGGGCGACCGCGTCCTGGGGATGCTGGCGCTGGTCGCCTGCGGACTGCTGGTGTGGTCGACCGACGTCGACGTGCTGATCGGCGCGCTGGTGATCGCGCTGCTGGCCTGGGCCGCGTACCGCGGCTTCGCACGTCGAAGGACCACCGAGCGCTAGTCCGCGCGGGCGCCGCGGCGGGTGTCGGCCGGCACGGCTGCCGCTACACTGGCGCCATGGACTCCGCCGCCTCCTACGATCCCCAGGCCCTGCGCGACCGCGCCGCGCAACTGATCGCCAACGTCCGCGAGCTGTCGCAACTCGGATGGACGCCGGCGACCAGCAGCAACTTCTCCGCCCGCCTCGACGCCGGCCATGCCGCGATCACCGTCTCCGGCCGCGACAAGGGCCGGCTGGTGGAGGACGACATCATGGTGGTCGATTTCGACGGGCGCGCCGTCGGCAGCGCCCACCGCCCGTCCGCCGAGACCCTGCTGCACACCCAGCTCTACCGCCGCTTCGACGACGTCGGCTGCATCCTGCACACGCACTCGCGCCACCAGACGGTGGCCTCGCGCCTGTTCGCCGGTCCCGGCCACGTGCGGCTGGAGGGCTATGAACTGCTCAAGGCCTTCCGCGGCAACGAGACCCACGAAACCGCCATCGACGTGCCGGTGCTGCCCAACAGCCAGCACATGCCCACCCTCGCCGCCCAGGTCGACGCCCTGCTCGACCGCGGGCCGATGTGGGGCTACCTGATCGACGGCCACGGGCTGTACGCCTGGGGCCGCGACATGGCCGAGGCGCGCCGGCACCTGGAGGCGTTCGACTTCCTGCTCGGATGCGAGCTGGAGATCCGCCGGCTCGCCGTCGCGCGCTGACGCGAGCTCCGTTGCAGCGGCGCAACGCCCGCGTTGCGGCCGCATCACCACCCGCGGCCGGCGCAGCTGGTAGCCTTCCGTTTCCCCCGACGCCCCGTTGAGCCGCCCGCCATGAGCCGACTGCGCATCTTCTCCGACCAGGCCCCCGACACCCCCGAGTTCACCAGCCACGACGGCGACGAGATCGCGCGCGAGCTGGCGAAGATCGGCGTGCATTTCGAACGCTGGCAGGCCAGCCAGCCGGTGGCCGCGGGCGCCACGCCCGAGCAGGTCATGGCCGCCTACCGGGCCGACATCGACCGGATCTCCGCCGAGCGCGGTTTCACCACGGTGGACGTGATCAGCATCGCCCCGGACAACCCGAAGAAGGACGAGCTGCGCGGCAAGTTCCTCGACGAGCACTACCACAACGAGGACGAGGTGCGCTTCTTCGTCGACGGCTCGGGCCTGTTCACCCTGCACGTGGGCGAGAAGGTCTACGAGATCGAGTGCGTGAAGAACGACCTGATCGCGGTGCCCGACGGCACCACGCACTGGTTCGACATGGGGCCGGAGCCGCGGTTCGTGGCGATCCGCTTCTTCCAGCAGCCCGACGGCTGGATCGGGCATTTCACCGGCACCGACATCGCGCAGCGCTTTCCGCGCTACGACGTGCCGTCCGGGCGCTGAGCGCGATCGCACCGACCGAGCAGGCACGCATCCCGATGGCCAGTCCGCTGATCCTCACCGACATCGAGGGCACGACCAGCAGCATTTCCTTCGTCAAGGACGTGCTGTTCCCGTACGCGCGCCGCGAACTGCCGCGCTTCGTGCGCGAGCACGGCCAGGAGCCCGAGGTGCGCCGCTGGCTGGACCAGGTGGCGCTGGAGAGCGGCGGCCTGTGCCAGGACGCGATGATCGTCGAGACCCTGCAGGGGTGGATCGACGAGGACCGCAAGCACACCGCGCTCAAGGCGCTCCAGGGCATGGTGTGGTCGGCCGGCTACGCCAATGCGGATTTCACCGCGCCGCTGTATCCCGACGCGGCGGCCGCGCTGCGGCGCTGGCATGCCGACGGCCACGCGCTGGCGGTGTACTCGTCCGGCTCGGTGCCGGCGCAGAAGCTGCTGTTCGCGCACACCGACGCGGGCGATCTCACCGGGCTGTTCTCGGGCTGGTTCGATACCGCCGTCGGCGGCAAGCGGGAGGCTGCGAGCTACGCGGCGATCGCGCGCGAACTGGACACCGCACCCGACGGAATCCTGTTCCTGTCCGACGTGGTGGCCGAACTCGATGCCGCGCGCGACGCAGGGCTGCGCACCACCCTGATCGACCGGCGCGAGGACTATCCCCAGCCACGCACCGGCGCAGCCGCGGGCGGACACCCGCGCGCGACCGGCTTCGACGGCGTCGACCTCGCGGCGTGAGCGGCATGCGCGCCGCGCCGGATGGTGTCGCGGATCGCGGCAGCGGGGCGCGCGTCATCCTGGTCCTCGCGCTGGCATGGCTCGCGCTGCTGCAGGCGAGCGCTGCCACGGCGGATGACCTCCTTCCGACCGATCCGGACATCGCGCGCGACCGCATCCTGATCGACGCCCGCCTCGCGCAGATGCCGGCACAGCGCCCGGGCCAGGTCGACCTGTTCGCGCTCGCGTTCGCGGGCGACGGCCACGAGGACGTGTTCCGCAACGAGGCGGCCTATTTCGAGACGCTCGCCACCGCGCGCTACGGCGCCGCCGGACGCGCGCTGGCGCTGGTCAACCACCCCGACAGCCTGGACCGCAGCCCGCGCCCGCTCGCCACCCTCGACACCCTGCAGCACGCGCTCGACGGCATCGCCGCGCGCATGGATCCGGACGAGGACCTGCTGTTGCTGTTCCTCACCAGCCACGGCGGACGCGACCACGCGCTGACGGTGAGCCAGCCCGATCGCTTCGACGCTACCCTGTCGCCCGCGCAGCTGCGCGAGGCGCTCGACGACGCCGGCATCCGTCACCGCCTGCTGATCGTCTCGGCCTGCTTCTCCGGCGGCTTCATTCCGGAACTCGCCGCACCCGACACCCTGCTGATCACCGCCGCACGCCACGACCGGCCCTCGTTCGGCTGCGGCGATACCGCCAGCGCCACCTACTTCGGTCGCGCCCTGCTGGTGGAAGGCCTGAACCGCGACGGCGGCCTGCTCGACGCGTTCGACTACGCCCGGCGCCAGGTGGCGCGGCGCGAGGTGATGGAAGGCCACGAGGCCTCGTTTCCCCAGATCAACGTGGGCGAGCGCATCCGCACGCGGCTGGACGCCTGGGAAGCCGGGCTGGTGCGCGGACCGCCGTTGCCCTATCCGCATCCGCTGTAGCGCAGGGCGTCACCGGGGCGCGCTCCCGGCCGGGTCCACGGGCAGAGGCGACGCATCGCCGGCGTTGCCGACGGCGACAGCCCGGACGCACGCTAGGCGCGGCGCAGTCTCCGCGCCATGCGGCTGACCGCCTCCGCGCACGGCAGCGCATGCGACTTGGTCGCGTCCAGCCAGTGCGAGTGCCCCACCGGCGTCTGGCGCAGGCCCACCGCCTTCGACCAGCGGCGCATGCGGTGGTTGAACTGCATCGCGCGGGTCCAGCGCAGGGTCTGGTCGGTCTGGAAGAAGAACGACAGCGAGATCGACACGTCCTCGGCCCCGTTCTTCACGTAGTGCCCGCTGGTGTAGGGAATGTGCAGCGCGTCGCCGGGGCGGAAGTCGAACTTGACCGCGTGCTGGTCCAGTTCGTCGCGCCAGAGCGCGTCGATCGGCTGCCGGTCCATGTAGGCTTCGCACACGTCCACCGGCACGATGTCGGGTCGGAAATTCGGGAACACCGCCACTTCCTTGCTGCCGCGGATCTGCATCAGCACGTTCGAATAGCGGTCGAAATGGAACGGCGTGACCGCGTTGGGCGAGGCGATGAACAGCCAGATGCGCGGCTCGTGGATCGTCTTCGACTGCCCGCCCTGGCGCAGCAGCGCCGTCATTTCGCGGCACAGGTCCGCGTACAGGTCGCGGAAGGCGGGATGCGTCTGCGGATCGCTCACCGCGATGTACGAGTTGCCGCCGCGGATCGTCTCGATGGTTTCCGCCAGGCCCAGGCCGTTGCGGTGCTCGACGTGTGCATGGTCGAAGTTGATCCGCAGGTCGGCCAGCCCCTTCGAATACCGCACCTGGCCCGGCGCCAGCTCCGGCAGCACCTTCGCCAGGCCTTCGATGGCGAGCGCGGGATGATCCAGCAGCGCGTGCCGGAACTTGAACGGCGCACGGTCCAACTGGCCGGCGGGCAGCCCGTCGGCGAAGCACTTCGACATGTGGTCCCCTGTGGCGATCGCCGCGGCGGCGGTGTTCGCATCCGGAAGCGAGAATCCGGAACCAGGTCACGATATCCCGGCGTCGGCCCGACGGCAAGCCGTGCAAAGCCGGTCAGCGAACCGGCGCGTCCTCCAGCCGGTACCAGGTACTCGCCCGCGACTCGCGTCCCGCCTCGTCGACGCTGCGCACCTCGACGCGATGGCGACCGGGCGCCAGGTGCGTCGGCAGCGCGCCGCGCCACAGGTGGGTGGAAGGCTCGGCCTCGGGCGAACGGTCGAAGCTGCGCAGCGCGTCGGCGAGGTCGTCGCGCACGTTCTCGACCAGCAGTCGCGGATCGGGCGCATGGGTGCGATGCATCGGCGTCCATTCGCCATCGTCGACGCGGTACTCCACGCGCGTGCCGGCGTGGCCGAGGAAGACGTTCGCGTAGGCGCCCCAGGCCGGATAGGCGCCGCGCCGCAGCCGCTTCGGCGCATGCAGGGCCATGGCATCGGTGCGGGACGGGTCGTCCGCCAGTCGCGCGGTCGGATGCCAGGCCAGCCCGTAACCACCCTCGTGGCTCACCTGCATCGTGGCGAATCCGCGCGGCGTGCCGTCGGCCATGGTCGACACGGGAATGCCGTCGTCGTCATCGATCCCCGACCAGTAGGCGCCGCTCATCGCGCCGACGTTGAACTCGCGCAGCGGCAAGCCGCCCTGCCAGCCGCTCCCGGGTCCGTGGTCGACCATGCGCTGGGCATGTCGATGCCCGCTCAGCAGCAGCACGTTCGGGAAGGGCTGCAGGAGTGCGAACAGGCGCTCGCGGTCGTGCAGGCGCAGGCTCGGCGGGCGACCCGCGGCGGCGGTGTCGAACCACGGGATGTGGGCGGCCACCACCAGCAGGCGATGCGGATCGAGCGTGGGCAGCAGGCGGGCGAGAAAATCGAACTGGTCTTCGCGCAGGCCGCCGACATAGGCCGGGCGCCCGCCCGGTTGCGCGACCACGTTGTCGAGCAGGACGAAGTTCGCTTCGCGTTCTTCCCATGCGAAGGTGTCGGGCCCGAACACGCGCCGGTAGGTCGCCAGCGAATCCTCGTCGCCGGATGCCGACGGATCGAGATCGTGGTTGCCGGGCAGGTGCAGCCACGGCACGCCGAGCGAGGCGGTGGCGCGGATGAGGTCGGGATACAGCGAGAGGTCGTCGTTGGCGATGTCGCCGAGGGTGAGGCCGAGCGCCGCGTCGCGGTGCGGACGCAGCGCACGCGCCACGACCCGGCCATAAAAGCCGACCTCGCGCGGCGTCCCCGCCTGCGGATCGCTGCTCACCACCACCTTCAGCGGCCCCGGCCCACGCGTCTGCGGGCGCAGCGCGAAGTCGCACGCGTGCGCATCCCCGGCGCGCCAGAACGCGGGCAACCCGTCGCCGCCGGGTGCGACGGCGAACCCGGCCGGCTTGATCACGAACCTCGGCGTGGTGCCCGGCGCCAGGCCGCGCCAGCGGCCCTCGCCATCGGTGGCCACGATCGCGCGGCCGTCGGACACGCGCACCCGCGGCAGCCCGGCCTCGGTCGACTGGCGCATGCCGTCGCCGTTCGCGTCGAGGAAGACCGACCCCTGCACGCAGGCGACGGCGGGCCCCGACCCGCACAGGGCCAGCAGTGCCACGAACCACATGCGATGACGCACCTTGACTCCCGCTGCCTCCACCATGTCCCATTATGAACGCCATTGGCGTTACCCCTGATGGCCGAGCTGGGGTGAGGGACAGGCGTTCGCAGATGGAATCCGCAACGGACCGGGGCATGCGATGACGACGACGTGGCGCTGCCTGCTGGTCTGGCTGCTGCTTGCGTGTAGCCTGCCGGCCTTCGCGGGGCCGGCCCTGGACCTGGCGCCCGACGCCCGCGATGCCGCGCTCTCGCCGCACCTGAGCTACCGCCACGACGCGACCCGCGCCGACCGCCCGCAGGACGCATGGCGCCGGATCGAGGACGGCGGCTTCGCCGCACTGCCGGGCGGCAAGGACGCCTTCGGTTTCCAGCGCGGCGCGTTCTGGTTCCACGCCACCGTCGTCAACCGCAACCCGGGCGAACCGCGCTGGCTGCTGGTACAGGAGTATCCACTCAGCGACCGGCTGGACCTGTTCGTCCGCTATCCCGACGGACGCGTGGTGCACCACGTCGGCGGCGACCACGTGCCGTTCGCGGCGCGCAGCGTGCGCTACCGGCATCCGAACATGCTGCTGGACCTGCCGACGGATACCCCCGTGCAGCTGCTGCTGCGGGTGGAAAGCGAGAGTTCGATGCAGGTGCCGCTGCACCTGTACACGCCGGCCGCGTTCACCGAGGTCTCGCGCGATGCGCAGCTGGCGATCGGGCTGTACTACGGCATCCTGCTGGCGCTGTTCTTCTACAACCTGGTGCTGTGGCTGTCGCTGCGCGACGCCAGCTACTTCTGGTACCTGTGCCACATCACCGCGTTCGGACTGGTGCTGTTCACGCTCAACGGCCTGGGCTTCGAGTACCTGTGGCCGGACTCGCCGTGGATGGCGGACCACATGGTCCCGATCTCGATCTGCCTGGCGCTGGTGGCGATGCTGCAGTTCGCGCGCACCTTCCTCGAACTGCCGCAGCGGGCGCCACGCCTGAACGCGGGCACGATCGCGCTGATCGGGTTCTTCCTCGTGTTCGGCGTGGCCTCGGTATGGCTGCCGTACCGGATCTCCACCCCCGTCGCCTCGCGCGCGGTGCTGGTGGGCGTGCTGTGGATCGTGCTGGTGACCATCCACGTGCTGCGCCGCGGCTACACGCCCGCGCGCCTGCTGCTGCTGGCCTGGTCGATGTTCCTGCTGGGCACCGCCATCTTCACCCTGCTCGCGTTCGGGGCCCTGCCCAAGAATTTCGCCACCGAATACGGCGTGCAGATCGGTTCGGCGCTGGAGATGCTGCTGCTCTCGATCGCCCTGGGCTACCGCTACGCGCAGCTGCGCAACGAGAACCAGCGCATCACCGACGAGGCCAACCGCCGGCTCGAGCGCAGCGTCGCCGAGCGCACGCAGGAGCTGCAGCAGGCGCTGTCCCAGCTCCGGCACGCGCACGAGAAGCTGCAGGACTCCAGCCGCCGCGACGCGCTCACCGGCCTGTACAACCGCAGCTTCTTCCACGAAGGCTTCGACCGGCTGCTGGACGAATGCCGCCAGGCGCGGCGCCCGCTGTCGCTGCTGATGGTCGACCTGGACCACTTCAAGTCCATCAACGACCGCCACGGCCACCTGGTGGGCGACGACTGCCTGCGCTGGGCCGCGCGCCGCATCGGGCGCAGCCTGCGCCCGCACGACGCGTTGCTGGCGCGCTTCGGCGGCGAGGAGTTCGTGGTGGTGCTGCCCAACCACGACCTGCGCGGCGCGGTCGCGGTCGCCGAGTCGGTGCGGCGCAGCCTGGTCGATGGCGAATTCGAATCGCAGGGCACGCAGCTGCGGATCTCCGCCAGCATCGGCGTGCACACCATCGCGCCCGATGCGCCCGACGACATCGACGACGCGCTCGACACGGCGGACAAGGCGCTGTACGCGGCCAAGGCCAACGGGCGCGACTGCGTGCGGACTTCGATCACCGCGGCGTAGCCGCCGGTGGCGTTGCCGGCTCAGCGACGGCGCGTCGCCAGCGTCGCCTCCACGTCCGCCAGCCCCAGGCCGCGCGCGCGCAGCAGCACCAGCAGGTGGAACAGCAGGTCCGCGCCCTCGCCCAGCAGCGCCTGGTCGTCTTCGGCGATCGAGGCGAGCGCGGTCTCCACGCCCTCTTCGCCCACCTTCTGCGCGATGCGGCGCATGCCGCCGTCGAACAGGCGCGTGGTGTAGCTGCCCTCCGGACGCTCGACCGCACGACGCTCCACCAGCGCCGACAGTTCGGCCAGGACCGAGCCGGGCGCCGCCGGGAAGCAGCTCTCGCGCTGCAGGTGGCAGGTGGGGCCGTTCGGGTGCGCGAGCACCAGCAGGGTGTCGCCGTCGCAGTCCACGTCCACCGAGACCAGGTCGAGTACGTGTCCGGAGGTTTCGCCCTTGGTCCACAGCCGCCCCTTGCTGCGGCTGAAGAAGGTGACCCGGCGCGAGGAGAGCGTGGCGTCCAGCGCGGCGCGATCCATGTAGCCGAGCATCAGCACGCGCAGCGTGCGCGCGTCCTGCACGACGGCCGGCACCAGGCCGTCGCCCTTGTCCCAGTCGATGCCTTCGGGTGCCGGTGCGGCCGCGGTCGTCGCCTGCTCAGTCATTGCGCACCTCCACGCCCTGCGCGCCCAGGAAGCGCTTAAGTTCGGGAATCCGGATCCTGCCGCTGTGGAATACGCTGGCGGCGAGCGCGCCATCCACGTCGGCTTCGCGGAACACGGCCTCGAAGTGTTCCGGCTCGCCCGCGCCGCCGGAAGCCACCAGCGGCACGGCGCAGAGCGCGCGCACCGCGCGCAGCTGCTCGAGGTCGTAGCCGCGGCGCACGCCGTCGCTGTCCATGCAGTTGAGCACGATCTCGCCCGCGCCCAGGCGCTGCGCCTCCACCACCCAGTCCAGGGTGCGGACCGACGGTGCGCGCATCCGGTCCGGATCGCCGGTATGGGTGCGCACCCGCCACTGCCCGTCCGGCTCGCGGATCGAGTCCACGCCGACCACCACGCACTGCACGCCGAAGGCCTCGGCCAGTTCGCCGATCAGCGCCGGGCGCTCCAGCGCGGGCGAGTTGATCGAGATCTTGTCGGCGCCGGCATGCAGCACGGCGCGGGCGGTGTCGACGTCGCGGATCCCGCCGGCGACGCAGAACGGGATGTCCAGCCGCGCCGATACCCGCTCGACCCAGCCGCGATCGACCGAGCGCTGCTGCGGGGTGGCGCTGATGTCGTAGAAGACCAGTTCGTCCGCGCCCTCGTCGCGATAGCGCAGCGCGAGCTCGACGATATCGCCCATGTCGACGTGGTCGCGGAAACGCACGCCCTTGACCACGCGGCCGTCGCGCACGTCCAGGCAGGGAATGATGCGTCGGGCGAGCATCAGCGCACGTCCGCGGCCACGCGCGCCAGCGCCTGCGGCAACTCCAGCCGCCCCTCGAGCAGCGAGCGGCCCAGCACCACGCCGGCGCAGCCGGTCGCGCGCGCGGCGAGTACGTCGTCGAGGTCGCGCACGCCGCCCGAGGCCTGCAGCTCCAGCGCCGGCACCGCGTCGACCAGCAGCCGGTACAGGTCGAGGTTCGGGCCGGTCATCATGCCGTCGCGGGTGATGTCGGTGCACAGCAGGTGGCGCAGGCCGTGGGCGGCGTAGCGGCGGGCCATGTCCTGCAGGGTGCCCGCCGCGGTCTCGGTCCAACCGTGTACCGGCAGCCGCCAGGTGCCCTCGCGATCCTGGCGGGTGTCCAGGGCGATGGTCAGGCGCTCGCTGCCCAGCGCGTCGAGCCAGCCGCACACGCTGTCGGCCTCGCGCACGGCCAGCGATCCGATCACCACGCGCGAGGCACCGGCATCGAGGATGCGCTGCACATCGTCGCGTGCGCGCACGCCGCCGCCGGTCTGCACCTGCAGGCCGGTGTCGCGGACGATGTCGGCGACCAGCCCGAGCAGGGTGTAGCCGCCGGCGCGCGCGGCGTCCAAGTCCACCAGGTGCAGCCAGCGTGCGCCCTGCGCGGCGTAGTCGCGGGCGAGCGCGAGCGGGTCGTCGCCGTAGCGCGTCTCCTGCGCATAGTCGCCCTGGGCCAGCCGGACCACGCGGCCGTTGCGCACGTCGATCGCCGGATACAGGGTGTAGGGCCGGGTCATGCGGGCTCCATCGACAGGAAATTGTGCAGCAGGCGCGCGCCCGCGGCGGCGGAGCGTTCGGGGTGGAACTGGGCGCCCATGACGTGGCCGCGGCGCACCACTGCGGCGAACGGCGCGCCGTGTTCGCTGCTGGCGATGCAGTCGACGGTCACCGGCGCGGCGTAGCTGTGCACGAAGTAGGCGTGCGCGCCGTCGGCGATCTCCGCCAGCAGCGGGTCGTCGCCGCGCCGCTGCAGCCGGTTCCAGCCCATGTGGGGCACGCGGATGCCCTCGCCCGCCGGCAGGCGCCGCACCGTGCCGGGCAGCAGGCCCAGGCACGGCGTGTCGTCCTCCTCCGAATGCTCGAACAGCAGCTGCGCGCCGACGCACACGCCCAGCAGCGGCTGGCGCAGCGCGCGCAGGGTGTCGACCAAGCCCAGCTCGCGCAGCCGGCGCATCACCGTGGCCGCGGTGCTCACGCCCGGCAGGATCACGCGGTCCGCGGCGAGGATCTCGTCCGCCGTCGTGGCCAGCGCCGCCTCGACTCCCAGCCGCTGCAGCGCGTACCGCACCGAGCCGAGGTTGGCGCCGCCGGCGTCGACCAGCACCACCCGCATCACAGCACGCCCTTGGTGCTGGGCAGCTCGGCGCCCTCGCGTCGCACCGCCATCCGCAGCGCGCGCGCGAAGGCCTTGAAGCAGGCTTCCACCTTGTGGTGGTCGTTCTCGCCCTCGACCCTGAGGTTGAGGTTGAGCGCGGCGGCATCGCACACCGAGCGGAAGAAGTGCTCCACCAGCTCGGTCGGCAGGTCGCCCACGCGCTCGCGCCGGAACGTGCCGTCGAACACCAGGTACGGCCGGCCGCCGAAATCGAGCGCCGCGCTGGCGAGCGTCTCGTCCATCGGCAGGGTGAAGCCGTAGCGGGCGATGCCGCGCTTGTCGCCCAGCGCCTCGCGCAGGGCCTGGCCGAGCGCGATGCCGGTGTCCTCGACGGTGTGGTGCTCGTCGATGTGCAGGTCGCCCTCGGCGCGCACGCGCAGCGCGATGCCGCCGTGCTTGCCGATCTGGTCGAGCATGTGGTCGAAGAACGGCAGGCCGGTGGAGACCTCGGCATCGGCGCCGCGGTCAAGGTCGAGATCGACGGTGATCCGGGTTTCCTTCGTGTCGCGCTGGACGCGCGCACGCCGCGGCGCGTCGGCCAGCTCGTGGGCGATGCCGGCCCAGTCCCACTCCCCGCCAAACTGCTCCGTGCGCAGCTGGAACCCGCGGATGCCGAGGTTGCGCGCGAACTGCAGGTCGGTCTCGCGGTCGCCGACCATGGCGGAACGGTCGAGGTCGATGCCGCGGTCGCGCAGGTAGTGCTGCACCAGCCCGAGGCCGGGCTTGCGCGTGGGCGCGTTGTCGGCCGGCCAGCTGGCGTCGACCAGCACCTCGCGGAACACGATGCCCTGGCTCTCGAACACCTGCAGCATCAGGTCGTTCGGCCCGTCGAAGCTCGCGCGCGGGTAGGCCTCGCTGCCCAGGCCGTCCTGGTTGGTGACGATCACGAACTCGAAGCCAGCGTCACGCAGCCGGAGCATCGCCGGAATCACGCCGCGGACGAAGCGCAGCTTCTCGTAGGCGTCGATCTGGAAATCGGCCGGCTCCTCGATCAGGGTGCCGTC
Source organism: Luteimonas rhizosphaericola (assembly GCF_029888045.1). Lineage (GTDB taxonomy): Bacteria > Pseudomonadota > Gammaproteobacteria > Xanthomonadales > Xanthomonadaceae > Luteimonas > Luteimonas rhizosphaericola. The sequence continues at coordinate 191,552 of NZ_JARXRN010000016.1, forward strand.
GCGGTCGACGAACAGGATCTTCGTGCCCATCAGGCAGCCCCCCGCGCCCGAGGCGCGTCGGCCAACCGCTCGGCCTGGGCCGACAGCACCTCGAGCACCCGCGCGTTCTGCTCGGGCGTACCGATGCTGATGCGCAGCGCGTCGCCGAGCCCGAAGCCGGACCGCTGGTCGCGGACTACGATGCCCGCCGCCAGCAGCGCGTCGAACGCGGCGCCGGGATCGTCGAAGCGGACCAGGAGGAAATTCGCATCCGAGGGATACACGCGCCGCACGCCCGGCAGCGCCTGCAGCGCCACCGCCAGCTGCGCGCGTTCGCTGCGCACGACGCCCACGCGCGCGCAGGTCTGCCCGCGTGCCTCGGCACCCAGGCCGGCCAGCGCCATGGCGGCGCACGGAGTGGGCACCGGGTACGGCGCCTGGCAGCGGCGCAGGGCGGCGATCAGCGCCGGATCGCCGAGCGCGACGCCGATGCGCGCCGCCGCCAGCGCATGCGCCTTCGACAGCGTGCGCAGCACGACGAGATTCGGCAGCGCGTCGAGCATCGTGGTCGCCGAGGGGCCGTCGGCGAATTCGCCATACGCCTCGTCCACCACCACCAGCGCGCGACCGTCGAGCAGGCGCGTCAGGGCATCGATCTCGGCCAGCGCAATCGCGGCGCCGCCGGGATTCGAGGGCGAGCACAGGAACACCAGTTTCGCCCCGCGCGCCACGGCCGCCTCGCCGATGGCCGCGATGTCGGGCACGAGCCCGGCCTGCGGATCGTCGCGCAGCGGCACCTCGACCAGCGGCGCGCCCTGCAGCCGGGCGCTCACCGCGTACATGCCGAACACCGGCGGCGTCACCAGCACCGCGTCGCGGCCCGGGGCGCAGGCGGCGCGCACCAGCAGGTCGATCGCCTCGTCGCTGCCGCGGCCCACCAGCACACGCTCGGGCGGCACGCTGTACAGCTCTGCCAGCGCATCGCGCAGCGCCGCCGGCTGCGGGTCGGGATAGCGGCGGCAGCTGCCGTCGCCATCGGCGGCGTTCGGCCACGCCGACTCGTTGGCGTTGAGCCAGATCTCGCCGTCCAGCGCCTCGCTGCGCGCGGAGCTGTAGCCCGCGAAGTCGCGCAGGTCCTCGCGCAGCAGGTCGGTCACGCGGCTCATGCGGCCTCCCGCGAGCCGGGCGCCGCGCCGCGCTGCAGGCGCAGCCGCACCGCATTCGCGTGCGCCTCGAGCCCCTCGGCTTCGGCCAGGGTCACGGCACAGGCGCCGATGGCGGCGATGCCCGCGGCGCTGGCCGACTGCACGGTCACGAAGGTCTGGAAGCTGGCCACTGACACGCCGCTGTAGGCGCGCGCGGCGCCGTTGGTCGGCAGCACGTGGTTGGTGCCGCTGCAGTAGTCGCCGATCGCCTCGGGCGTGAAGTCGCCGAGGAACACCGAGCCGGCGGCCGAGACGCGGTCGAGCCAGGCGCGCGGTTCGCGCAGGGCCAGGATCAGGTGTTCGGGGGCGTAGGCGTTGCTGATCACGAAGGCCTCTTCGAGCGCGTAGACCCGCACCAGCCGCGAACGCGACAGCGCCTGGCGCGCGATGCCGGCGCGCGGCAGCACGGCGAGCTGGTCCTCGAGCGCACGCTCGACGCGGTCCAGCAGGGCCGCGCTGTCGCTGAGCAGCAGCACCTGCGAATCGGGGCCGTGCTCGGCCTGCGACAGCAGGTCGGCGGCGACGAAGCCGGCGTCGGCCCCGTCGTCGGCGATCACCAGCACTTCCGACGGACCGGCCGGCATGTCGATCGCGGCGATGCCCGCCTGCGCGACCTGCTGCTTGGCTTCGGTGACGTAGGCATTGCCCGGGCCGTACAGCTTGGCGCAGCGCGGCACGCCGCCGGCGCCGAAGGCCATGGCCGCGATCGCCTGCGCGCCGCCCAGCACGAACACCCGCTGCACGCCGGTCGCGCGGGCCGCGAACAGCACCGCCGGATCGGCGCTGCCGTCGCGCCGCGGCGGCGTGCACAGCACGGTCTCGCGGCACCCGGCCAGGCGCGCCGGTATGCCGAGCATCAGCGCGGTTGACGGCAGCGGCGCGCTGCCGGCCGGCACGTACAGGCCGACGCGGTCGATCGCGCGCACCACGCGCTCGCACACCACGCCCGGCGCGGTCTCGACCGCGTAGCCCTGCACCATGCCGGCGCGATGGAAGCGCTCGATGCGCTCGGCCGCCTCCACGATCGCGGCCTTCAGCGCCGCGGGCAGCGCGGCCTCGGCCGCGGCGAACGCGGCCTCCCCGACTTCGAACGTATCCGGGTCGACTCCGTCCAGGCGCAGGCTGATGGCGCGCAGCGCGGCCTCGCCACCGGTACGGACCTCCTCGATCAGCGCGGCCACGGTGCCCCGCACCTGCGCCGCGACCGACTGCACCGGGCGCTGCAGCGCCGCCGCGCGCGCATCGGCATCGAGCGCGGACCACTCCAGCCGCTGGGCAAGGGATGCGCTCATGCCAGCATCCTCTCCACCGGCACCACCATCAGCCCGCGCGCACCGGCGCGCTTGAGGTCCTCCAGCCGCTGCCAGGTCATCGCGCCGTGGCACAGCGCCTGCAGCGCCAGCGTGTCCGCGCCGTCCACCTGCAGAACCGTCGGCGCCTCGGCGTCGGGCAGCATTTCCAGCAGGCCCGCGACTTCGTCGCGGCGCGCCTGGAACAGCAGCAGGCGGCTGTCCTTCAGGCGCAGCACGCCGTCCAAGCGCCGCAGCAGCATCTGCGCCAGCTCGCCGCGGATGTCGGCGAAGGGCTGCACCGGCCCGGCCAGCACCGCCTCGCTGCGCATGATCGTCGCCACCGGCTTGAGCTGGTTGGCCAGCAGGGTGCCGCCGCTGGAGACCAGGTCGCAGACCACGTCCGCCTGTCCCAGCCGCGGCGCGATCTCGACCGAACCCGACAGCATCACCACGCTCGCGTCCACCTGCTGCGCGGCGAGCCAGCGTGCGAGCAGGCCCGGGTAGCTGGTGGCGATCCGCTTGCCCTGCAGCTGCTCCGGGCCGTCCCAGTCCCAGGCCTCGGGCACGGCGATGTCCAGCCGGCAGCCGCCGAAACCGAGCGGCCGCACTTCCTTCGATACCTGCGGCTTGCCCTCGCCCTCGCGCAGCGCCGCCTGCTCCTCGAGCACGTTGCGGCCGACGATGCCGTAGTCGCAGACGCCGTCGGCGAGCAGCCCCGGGATGTCGTCGTCGCGCACCAGCAGCAGGTCGACCGGCAGGGTCTCGCCGTAGCAGAACAGCTTGTCGCGGCTTTCGCGCCAGGACAGGCCGCACGCGGCCAGCAGCGCGCGCGCCGGATCGCTCAGGCGACCGGACTTCTGGATGGCGATGCGCAGGCGATCGCGCGCCGCGGGGACGGCCGTGGGACTCATGGGAACTTCCTCAATGGCCCGGCGCGAGCCGGGGGTACTGGCGCCGGACCGCGGCCGCGTAGCCGCCGGCGCCATGCTCGAGCGTGCGCGCCACCCGGCCGATGGTGGTCACGCTGACCAGGGTGCGCTCGTGGATCTCGCGGTACGGCACGCCCTGCAGCAGCATCGGCACCACCCGCCAGCGGTCGGCCATGGCTTCGAGCTCGGCCGGCGTGCACAGGTCGCGCAGGAAGGCCGCGGCCTCGTCGGCACGCTCCAGGCCGGCGAACGCCTTCGCCAGCGCCCGGAACGAGGCGTCGGCGTCGGACTCCGGCAGGGGTTCGATGCGCTGTTTCATGGCCGCATAATGTAATAGCGCGTTATTACATTAGTCAACCCGGCCCGGAACAGGGTCCCCGGTCGCCGCCCGGCCAGAGTGCCCATGCCGGGCTTTCCGCTCCGCCCGCGGCGAAGCCCCCCGTCAGTCCGCCCGGCTCCGATGCGCGGTCAGGCTCCAGCCCGCCACCACGCCGCAGAGCGCGCCGGTCCAGGCCATGAACACCCGCGTGCCCAGGAAATTGGGGTCGTGGATCTTCGCCAGCGCGATCCGCGCATACACCGGCGACTCGAGCTTCACCGCGCCGAGGTAGAACAGGTTCCAGCTGTCGATGCCGGCCGCGATGGCGATCGCACTGACGCAGGCCCAGCCGATGGCATGCGCCTGGCTGAAGCCAGCCCGACGCGCGATCCAGTTCCACGCGAACCACATCGCCAGGCCGATCAGCAGCGCGATCAGCGCTGCCTCGAACACGCCTGCCCAGCCGAAGTGCAGCGGCAGGTTCAAGCGCGCGGCCCGCCGCTCACTGGCCGATCGCCGCGAGCAGGCTGCCGTCGGCCACCAGTTGCACCGCGGTGGCGACCTCGCCGTCCAGCGCGCGGTCGCGGTCCAGGAACGGGATGCGTTCGCGGATCGCGGCGTGCGCGGCTGCGACCCGGGTTCCCGGGTGGAACGCGTCGGCCTGCGCCAGTTCCGCGCGCAGCGCCTCGACTTCGGCCATGAGTGCCGGATAACGCGGGTCGGCCTCGCCCACGCCGTGCACCTTGCGCGCGAGCGCGGCCGCGTCGGCGCGGCGGGCCAGGTCGCGCGCGGCGTTGATCATGTCCAGGCGCAGGTCCAGCGCCTGCGCGGCGGTGTAGAGCTCCAGCGCCAACACCTTGCCCAGGTCGTCGGCCATCGACAGGACGTGGCGCGCCTCGTTGGTGCCCATGGACACGTGGTCCTCGGCGTTGGCGCTGGTGGGGATCGAGTACACGCTGGCCGGGTGCGCACGCGTGGCCAGGTCGTTGACGATCGCCGCCGCGGTGTACTGCACGATCATGAAGCCCGATTCGGTGCCGTCCTCGTTGCCGATCAGGAAGCCCGGCAGCCCGTCGCTGGTGGCCGGGTCGACCAGCTTGTTGAGCCGGCGCTCGCTGATCGCGGCCAGCACCGGGATCGCCGCCTTGACCGCGCTCATCGCCAGCGCCAGCGGCATGCCGTGGAAGTGGCCGGCCGAGATCACCTGCTGCTCGACGTGGTCGGCCTCGCGTTCGGGGAACAGCAGCGGGTTGTCGGTCACCGCGTTGAGCTCGATGTCGAACACGCGACGCGCGTGCTCGACCGCGTCGCGCACCGCGCCGTGCACCTGCGGGATGCAGCGCAGCGAGTAGCTGTCCTGCGGCTGGTGCTTCTTGCCGCCGCGGAACGGCTTGAACCGCGCGTAGAACTTCTCGCGGCCATGGCGCTGGTCGCTCGGCACCCAGTCCCAGCCGATATCGAAGGTCAGACGCCGGGCGTCCTCGGTGTCCCAGCTCTCCGGTCGCCACGGACGGAATTTCGGCACCAGATGGTAGGGAATGTCGGCCAGCGTCGAGCCTGCCAGCAGCTCGCGCACGTGCGCGGCGGTGCGCACCTGCCCCGGATGCGGGCGCAGCGCGTGCACGTCCGCGTCGAACGCGCCCAGGCGGCCGGCGAAGGCGTCCAGGGTCATGGCCGCCGCGAGGTCGGCGGTATCCAGCAGGCGGTCCAGCCGGTGCAGCGCAAGCGCGCCGGTGGCCAGCATCTGCGCGGTGCCGTTGTTCAGCGCCAGGCCTTCCTTGTACGACAGCGCGACTGGGGCGAGGCCGGCGCGCCGCAGCGCCTCGGCACCGGGCACGCGTTCGCCGTCGACGAAGGCCTCGCCGCCGCCCAGCAGCACGATGGCAAGATGCGACAGCGGGGCAAGATCGCCCGAGGCGCCCACCGACCCCAGCGCCGGGACCACCGGCACCACGCCGGCGTTGAGCAGCGCCGCCAACGCTTCGAGCGTCTGCACGCGGATGCCCGAATGGCCCTTGAGCAGCGTGTTGATGCGGATGCACAGCATCGCGCGCACCACATCGGCCGCCAGCGGCTCGCCGACGCACACCGCGTGGGTCACGATCAGGTTGTGCTGCAGCTCTTCGTGCAGCGAGCGCCCCGACTTCGCCGCGCCAGGCAGCTCATCGCGCAGCGGGTGCGCGCCCAGCAGCTTGTCGGCATTGCTGCCGAAGCCGGTGGACACGCCGTAGATCGGCTCTTCGCGCGCGACCTGCGCGGCCAGGAAGTCGGCCGCACGTGCCACGTCGCGCAGCGCCGCGTCGTCCAGCGCCACCAGCGCGCCGTGCGCCACCATCACCAGCTGGTCGCGCGTCAGCGAGCGGCCGTCGAGCAGTACGGGTTTCATCGATCTACCGCCTTCGTTGTTGCGACGCCACGTGCCGGCACGGGCACGGCCGTGCGCGGTCGGCCATGCGGCGGAACGGACGCCATCGACCCGGGCACGGACGTGCCGCCCGCGCTCAACCCGCGCCCTGCCCCAGCGCGCGCCACTGCTCGCGCTCGACCAGCAGCGTGCGCGCCAGGTCGGCGTCGGCGACCTCGAACTGCTCGCCGCGGCGCAGGTCCTTCACCGCGACCACGCCGCGTCCGGCCTCGTCGTCGCCGCGGATGACCACGAAGCGGATGCCGGCGCGGTCGGCGTACTGCATCTGCTTGCCGAGCTTGCGCGGTTCGAGCTGGGTCTCGACGTTCAGCCCGGCGGCGCGCAGTTGCTGCGACAGGCCCAGCGCGTGGTCGAGCCCGGCATCGTCGAACAGGGTCACCAGCACGTCGACCGAACTGTCGGCCGTCGCCACCAGGCCCGCCTCGCGCAGCTGCCAGAACAGGCGCGTCAGGCCGATGGAAATGCCCACGCCCGGCAGCTTCGACCGGGTGTAGTGGCTGGCGAGGTTGTCGTAGCGGCCGCCCGAGCAGATCGAACCGATGCCAGGGTGCGCATCGAGCGTGGTCTCGTAGACGATGCCGGTGTAGTAGTCCAGCCCGCGCGCGATCGAGAGGTTGATCGCGTAGCGCGACTCCGGCACGCCCAGCGCCTTGAGCCGGTGCAGCACCTCGCGCAGTTCGTCGCGGCCTTCCTCGAACAGCGCGGTGCCCTGGCCCAGGGCCTCCAGCTTCGCCAGGGCGTCGTCATGCCCGGTCGAACGCACGCGCGAGAACGCGAGCAGCTGGTCGATGACCGTATCCGACAGGCCGAAGCCCTCGCCCGCCAGCGTCGCGCGCACCGCGTCCTCGCCGCGCTTGTCGAGCTTGTCGATCTCGCGCAGCACCGGCAGCTGCGCGTCGCCGGCGATGCCCTGGCCTTCGAACCAGCCGCGCAGCAGCTTGCGGTGGTTGAACTGGATGGTGAAATCGCCGATGTCCAGCGCGTCGAACACGGCGTGGATCACGGCCGGGATCTCGGCGTCGTGGCGCGGCGAGAGCGCGTCCTTGCCGATCACGTCGATGTCGCACTGGTAGAACTCGCGGAAGCGCCCGCGCTGCGCGCGCTCGCCGCGGTACACGCGCTGCATCTGGTAGCGCCGGAACGGGAACGCGAGTTCGTGCTCGTGCTCGGCCACGTAGCGCGCCAGCGGTACGGTCAGGTCGAACCGCAGCGCCAGCTCGGGCAGCCCGGCCTCGGCCTTCTCCAGCGTGCCGGTCGACTGGGCGAAATACACCTGGCGCTCGGTCTCGCCGCCGGACTTGGTCAGCAGCACCTCCGACAGCTCGAACACCGGCGTTTCGATCGGCAGGAAACCGAACCCCTCGAAGATGCGGCGGATGGTGTCGAGCATGCGCTGGAACGCGATCTGGTCGCGCGGCAGCAGTTCCATGACGCCGGTGGGGGTACGGGGCTTGATCATGCCGGGGGTGGCGGTTTCAACGGGACAGTCGCCCATTCTAACCGGCCCGCCGGCGCCGGCTGCGGGAGGACCCGCCTCTACGGCCGGCCGCCCGGCACGTGGACGATTTATCCAGCACGCCGCGCCGCGCAGGTCGCTATGATGGTCGCACCCGCCCGGTTGAGGCTCCGCTTTCGCCGCACGGCGGGCAGGATGCGCAATGGGCGCCAGGATGCGAGGGGCTTTCCATGACCAGCCAGTTCACCGCCCGCTGCCGGCAGCACTCCCGGAGCGTCGAGCCGCTCGATTGCGCCCGCTGTTCCGTGCGCGACCTCGCGGTGTGCGCGGCGCTGCCGCCGCCGGCCGCCGACGCGCTGGAACGCCACGTCACCTCGCTGGAGCTGCAGGCCAACGCCGAACTCGCGCGCGCCGGGCAGCCATGCCGCCACGCCTACAGCGTCACCAGCGGCATGCTGCGGCTGGTGCGCACGCTGGCCGACGCCCGCCGCCAGGTGGTGGCATTCGTGCTGCCCGGCCACTTCGTCGGCCTGTCCGAACACGCGGTGCACCGCCATGGCGTCGAAGCGGTGGTACCGAGCCGCGTGTGCGCGTTCGAGATCGACGGCATCCGCGACCTGCGCGAACGCTTTCCCGCGTTCGAGCACACCCTGCTCGACCGCGCCTGCCGAGAGCTGGACGACGCCCACGACGCGATGCTGCTGCTGGCGCGGCTGTCGCCGCCGGAGCGGCTGGCGAGTTTCCTGGTGCGGCTGCGTCGGCAGATGTCGATTCCGGCCCACGACCCGCGCATGGCCCTGCCGATGGGTCGCGGCGACATCGCCGACCACCTGGGCCTGACGGTCGAAACGGTGAGCCGCAGCTTCACCCGGCTGCGCGAACAGGGTGTCATCGCCCTGCCCGACCCCCATCATGTCGAGATCCTGGACCCGGCGGCGCTGCACGAACTGGCCTCCGCGCTGCACTGAGGTCCAACCGGGAGGTCCGCCCCCCTTGCCTCGCGGCACACTGGGTCACTAAAATACGCGGCTCGCCCAAGTCGGGGTGTAGCTCAGCCTGGTAGAGCGCTACGTTCGGGACGTAGAAGTCGCAGGTTCAAATCCTGTCTCCCCGACCAACCGCGGCACGCAATACGGACAAGCCGGCCTCGCGCCGGCTTTTTCGCGTCTGGCTGTCGCACCGGGGGCGTTACTCGCAGCGGGCCGACCGGATCCGGTTGTCGGCGTCGATCCTCACCCGCAGACGGTCGTCGCGGTGGTCCCCGCGCACCCGGCTGTCGGGACCGAGCGGGTCGATCAGCCCCGCCCCGCTCTCGCGCAGCAGGCGGCGCATGGTCGCTTCGTCCGCGGGCTGACCGATGGCCCAGCCCAGGCCCGCGTCACTGCACCGGCCGCTTCCGCCGATCCGCGGTCCCGGATCCGACAGACAGCCCGCCAGCAGCGCGGCGCCGCACACCGCCAGGACCGCACCTGCCGTTCCAGACATGGAGCGCGCGAACCGGGTCATCGGGTCCTCTTGGGGCGGACGGGCGTCTGGCGACGAGCATAGCCCAGCCTGGAGTAGGAAAAATCCTACGGCGCGATGCGCAATGCGCCGACTGCGCAAGCCCGCTGCCGGGAGGACACTGGCATCGCCCCGGCAGCCCGGCCACTGCAACTGGCAACGGATGCCGCTCAGCAACGGAACCAGAGCCGCGACCTTGAGCAAGTCGACCGCTGGGCCGGGGCGCCTCTTCCCCCTACGGAGCCTGCAATGCCTGGATCGATCCTGCGACTGGTGCGCAGCGGCGGTGGCTGGCAGCTGCTGGACGGCGAGCGGCCGCTGTTCTGGTTCCCCGAGCGCGACAAGGCGCTGGAGATCGCGCAGCTGATGGCCGACGCCCGCAGCCTCAACCACGGCCTCGCCATCACGGTGCAGGCCCAGAACGACGACGGCGAGCTGGAAACGGTGGCGGAGTCCGCCTGAGCCCGCCTGCAGCAAATGCTTCGCGCAGCCGGCTCTCCACGGCTGCGCCCATCGCTTCATCCCCTGACCGGTCCTGCGCCGGTCTTTTTTTTCCCGTCCGACGCTACGGAAACGCCGGGGACCCCGCGCCTTCGAGTCGTGCCGCGCATGGGGCGGCCGTTTCTCAGTCGTGGATGTTCCGCGTCTGCCCCTCGCCGCGCACCACGAACCGCTCCACCGTCAGCGCCTCCAGCCCCATCGGCCCGTAGGCGTGCAGGCGCGTGGTCGAGATGCCGATCTCGGCGCCCAGGCCCAGCTCGCCGCCGTCGCTGAAGCGCGAGGACGCGTTGACCATCACCACCGCGGAGCGCAGCGCCTGCACGAAGGCCTCGGCGACGGCGGGGTCGGGGGTGGCGATCACCTCGGTGTGGTCGGAACCGTGGCGATGGATGTGGTCGAGCGCCGTCTCCAGCGAGTCCACCACCCGCACCGCGATGACCAGGTCCAGGTACTCGGCGTCGTAGTCGTCCACGGTCGCTTCGCCCATGTCTGGCACGATCCCGCGCGCCGCGGCATCCCCGCGCAGCTCGACGCCATGCGCGCGCAGCGCGTGCGCCGCCCGCGGCAGGAATTCTTCCGCGGCGTCGGCATGCACCAGCAGCGTCTCCAGCGCGTTGCAGGCACTGGGGCGCGAGACCTTGCCGTCCACCAGCAGCCGCAGCGCCAGGGCCTGGTCGGCATCGGCGTGCACGTACAGGTGGCATACGCCCTTGTAGTGCTTGATTACCGGCACGCGGGCGTGTTCGGCGACGAACCGGATCAGGCCTTCGCCGCCGCGCGGGATGGCGAGGTCGACGATGTCGGTGAGCTGCAGCAGCTCGACCATGGTCTCGCGGCGCAGATCCTCGACGATGGTGAGCGCGGCCGCGGGCACGCCCGCCGCCTCCAGCGCCCGGTGCAGCGCCCGGGCGATCGCCTGGTTGGAGCGAATCGCCTCGCTGCCGCCGCGCAGGATCACCCCGTTGCCGGCCTTCAGGCACAGCGCCGCGGCGTCCGCGGTCACGTTGGGGCGCGCCTCGTAGATCATGGCCACCACGCCCAGCGGCGTGCGCACGCGTTCGACCACGATGCCGTTGGGGCGCGTCTCGCGCCGCGTCACCCGGCCCACCGGATCGGGCAGCGCGGCCACCTCGCGCAGGGCGTCGGCCACGCCCGCCAGGCGCGCGTCGTCCAGCCGCAGGCGATCGAGCATGGCCGCGCCGACGCCCTTGTCGCGGGCCGCGTCCAGGTCCTGCGCATTGGCCGCGAGGATCGCCGGCGCATCGGCCACCAGGGCGTCGGCCATGGCGCGCAGCATCGCGTAGCGATCTTCGGTGTGCAGCGCGGCGACGGCGCGGGACGCGTCGCGGCAGCGCAAGGCAAGTTCCCGGATCTCACTCATCTCGTCGTGCTTCCCGTCCTGTCATTTGCCTTCCTTCCATTACGGATGCGGCGCTTCCGTGCTGTCATCCGACGCTAAGGTCCCGCTGTCGCGCTAGACCAGCATCAGGTCGTCGCGATGGATGATGGTGCCGCCGTAGCTGTAGCCGAGCACGCCCTCGATCTCGCGCGAGTGGCGCCGTGCCACGCGGCGGATGTCGGCGGCCGAATACTGGCTCACGCCGCGCGCCACGCGCCGGCTGCCGCGCTCGTCGCGCAGCCAGACCTCGACCATGTCGCCGCGACGGAACTCGCCTTCGGCCGTGACCACGCCGCCTGGCAGCAGCGACGCGCCCTTCTCCACCAGCGCATTGGCCGCACCGGCGTCGACGAAGATGCCGCCCGCCTCGGCCGGCGCGTTCTGCAGCCAGTGCTTGCGTACGGCCACGCGGCTGCGCAACGCATGGATGCGGGTGCCGCGCAGGCGGTCGGCCGCCAGGCCTTCGAGCACGTCGGCGCGGGTGCCGTTGAACAGCACCGTCGCCACGCCCGCCGCCGAAGCCCGCTGCGCCGCCTCGAGCTTGGTGCGCATGCCGCCGGTGCCGACGACGCTGCCCGAGCCTCCCGCTGCGGCCAGCAGCGTCGGCGTGAGCTTGGGCACCACTTCCACCGGCCGCGCATCGGGGTTGCGACGCGGGTCGGCGTCGTACAGGCCGTCGATGTCGGTGGCGATGAACAGCACATCCGCATCCACCAGTGCGGCCACGATCGCGGCCAGGTTGTCGTTGTCGCCGAGCTTGAGCTCGTCCACCGAGACGGTGTCGTTCTCGTTGACCACCGGCACCGCGCGGTGGTGCAGCAGCGCCGACAGCGTGGCGCGCGCGTTGAGGTAGCGACGGCGGTTGCGCAGGTCGTCGTGGGTCAGCAGCACCTGCGCGACCTGGCGGTCCAGCAGGCCCTGCCAGAAGCCGATCAGGCGCGCCTGGCCGACCGCGGCGAGCGCCTGGCGTTCGGCCATCTCGGCGCCGTCGCGCGGCTGCTCGCGCAGGATCGCGCGGCCCGCGGCGACCGCGCCGGAAGACACCACCACCACCTCGCGCCCGGCGCGGTGCGCGGCGACCACGAAGCCGGCGATCGCCTGCGCGTACTCGGTCGACAGTCCGCCGCCGTTGGCCGCCAGCAGGCTGCTGCCGACCTTGAGCACGGCGCGCCGCCAGGGCGGCAGCAGCTGTTCGGAGAAGGCGTGGGCGTTCATGGCGTCAGCGTGCGTGCCAGGCATGGAGGGCAAGGTCCGACGCGCCCTGCGCGACCAGCGGATCGCGCGCGACCAGGGCCTGGGCCTGTTCCAGGCTGCCCACGCCGCGCAACAGGTAGGCACCGCCGCTGCGATCGGCGAACCCGCCACTCAGTTCCAGCAGGCCCTGCCCGCGCAACTCGTCCAGGAACGCGAGGTGCGGCGCCACGAGCGTCTCGTCGAAACCGGGCCGGCGCGTCAGCACCACGAGATACCGCAAGCCCGGCGCGTTCACAGTGCATCCCAGCGCGCCCGCAGCGCATCCAGCCGCAGGTCCGCCGCGGCGCCGGGCGAGGTGCGCGCGGCCAGGCTCGCTTCCGGCGTGCGCCCCTGCCCGGCGGACTCCGACGCGGCCGCGGCCGCGCGATAGGCCTCGCGGAACGGCACGCCGGCGATGGCAGCTTCCACCGCCACGTCGGTCGCGTACATGCCGGCGTCGATCGCGGCGCGCAGGCGGTCCTCGCGCCACTCGAGGTTCGCCAGCAGCGCCGGCAGCAGTTCGAGTGCCGCCAGCCCGCGACCGAAACCGTGGAAGATCGCGCCCTTGGAAGCCTGCAGGTCGCGGTGGTAGCCCGAGGGCAGCGACAGCAGCTGTTCGATCTCGGTCCGCGCGGCGGCGACGCTGGCGTGGGTGGCCCGCATCAGCTCGATCACGTCCGGGTTGCGCTTGTTGGGCATGATCGAGCTGCCGGTGGTGTATTGCGCCGGCAGCGCGACGAAGCCGAATTCGGCGCTGGTGAACAGCGACAGGTCCCAGGCGATGCGGCGCAGGTCCAGCGTGGCGCTGCCCAGCGCCTCGAGCGCGGCGAGTTCGAACTTGCCGCGCGAAAGCTGCGCGTACACCGGCGAGACCTGCATCCGCGAAAAGCCCAGCGCGGCCGTGGTGTGCTCGCGGTCGAGCGCGAGGTTGACGCCGTAGCCGGCGGCGGTGCCCAGCGGGTTGCAGTCCACCAGCGCCAGCGTGTCGTTCGCGCGCACGGCATCGTCGATGAAGGCTTCGGCCCAGCCGGCCCACCACATGCCCGCCGAGGACACCACGGCGCGCTGCACGTGGGTGTAGCCCGGGATCGGCAGCCCGCGTTCGGCGCCGGCGCGATCGAGCGCCACTTTCGCCACCTCGCGCGAGAGCGCGGCCACCCGCGCCAGCTTCTCCTTCAGCCACAGGCGGGTGGCGACCAGCACCTGGTCGTTGCGGCTGCGGCCGGTGTGGATCTTGCGGCCGGCATCGCCCAGGCGCTCGGTCAGGCGCGCCTCGATGGCGGAATGGCCGTCCTCGAAGCGCTCATCCAGCACGAAGGCGCCGGCGTGGAAGTCGTCGGCGAGCGCGGCGAGCTCGCGCTCCAGCCCGGCCAGCTCGTCGGCCGACAGGATGCCCACGCGCTGCAGCCCCTGCGCATGCGCGGTGCTGGCGACGATGTCGTGCAGGAAGAACTCGCGGTCGAGCACCACGTCGTCGCCGGCCAGGAAGCGCTGGATCTGCGCATCCACCGTGACGCCGGGCTTCTGCCACAACAGGTCGGACATCGGGATCTCCATGCGCGGGCCGCGGCCCGCGATTGCGTGTGTTCCAGTCCACCACAACGCGGGCCGGGGCCCACGCCGGGCAGCGCGCTACACCGGGATCGACGCCAGCTCGTCGAAGCCGAACGCGAGGTTGAGGTTCTGCATCGCCTGGGTCGCGGCGCCCTTGAGCAGGTTGTCGAGCGTGGCCACCACCACCAGCCGGCGCCCGCCCGGGGCCAGGGTGAAGCCGCCGATCTCGACCCCGTGTCGGCCGGCGATGCGGCTCACCCACGGCGCCTGGTCGACGACCGTCACCAGCGGCTCGCCGGCATAGCGCTCGCGGTAGCGCGCCTGCACCGCCTCGGGCGTCACCGGCGCGCGCAGGTGCAGGTTCACGGTCATGGTGATGCCGCGGAAGTGGGGCGCCACGTGCGGCATGAATTCGACCGGCGCGCCGAGCTGGCGGGTGACCTCGCGCTCGTGCAGGTGGTCGGCCAGGGCGTAGGGCATCAGGTTGTCGCGCAGCAGGGCGACGTCGTTCTTGTCCGACGGCGTGGTGCCGGCGCCGGAGTAGCCCGACACCCCGAAGCACTGCGCCGGCCCGTCCAGCAGCTCGCGCATCGGCGCGACCGCCAGCTGCATCGCGGTCGCGTAGCAGCCCGGGTTGCTGATCCGGCGCTGGCCGGAATAGCGCGCGCGGGTGAGTTCGGGCAGGCCGTAGTACCAGCCGTCATCGAAGCGGTAGTCCGCGGACAGGTCGACGACCACCGTCTCCGGTCGTGCCGCGTCCAGTGCCGCGACAAACGGCGCGGCCTTGCCGTTGGGCAGGGCCAGCACCACGGCGTCGGCACCGGCGGCCGCCACCGCGTCGGCATCCAGGGCCTGGAACCGCAGCGCGCCGGTGTAGCCGTCGTTATGGTCGGCGACCGGCTGCCCGTCGAGTTCGCGCGAGGACACGAAGGCGAGCTCGAACCGTGGATGGGCGGCCACCAGCCGGATCAGTTCGCGACCGGTGTGGCCGCGCGCACCGACGATGCCGAGGGAGACGGGAGCCTGGTTCATGCGTGCGCGTCCAGCCGGGCCTGCAGGTGCCGGCGCACCGCCAGCCATTCGGTATCGAGGATCGAGAACACCACCGTGTCGCGCAGCGAGCCGTCGGAATGGCGCTTGGCGTTGCGCAGCACGCCGTCCTGCTTCGCGCCCAGGCGCGCGATCGCCGCGCGCGAGGCGTGGTTGAACCAGCTGGTCTCGAAGCTCACGTTCACGCAGCGCAGGGTGTCGAAGGCATGTTCGAGCAGCATGCGCTTGCATTCGGTGTTCACGCCGCTGCGCTGCACGCGCGGCGCGTACCAGGTGTAGCCGATCAGCAGCTTGGGCACCTCCGGTTCGAGGCCGTAGAAGCGGGTGCAGCCGACGATCGCGCCATCGGCAGCGCGCACCACGAAAGGCAGCTCGCGTCCCTGCGCCTGCGCCTCGAGCACCCCGGCGACGTAGGCGTCCACGCGGTCCGGCGCCGGGACGTGGGTGTACCACAGCGCGTCCAGGCCGCCGCCCTCGACCACGGCCCGCAGACCGTCGGCATGCGCGGCCTGCAGCGGTTCGAGCACAGCGTGGCGCCCGACCAGCCGCGGGACGCTGCGCCAGGGCGCGGGCAAGGCGTCGATGCCGGTCATGGCAAAGCCTCCTGCAGCGTCGGCGGGCGCGTGGCGCAGTGCGCCACGCAGCGCTGGATGTCGGCGAAGGCCTCGATGCCGTACCAGAACACCTTCCACTTCTCCTGCTTGTAGCAGCCGTCGGATTCGGCGTAGTAGAAGATGTTGATCTGGTTGTTGTGGCGCGAGCGCCAGAACAGCTGCGGCGTCTCCTCGCGCATCACGTTCCAGACCGCGCGGCCGAGCCCCTCGCCCTGGGCGTCGTCGAGCACCGCGAACTTGTCCAGGTACACCATGCCGTCGCCGTCGGTGAGGATCACCGCGGCGCGGTAGTTCTCGCTGACGTAGGCGCGCAGCAGCGTGGTGCGTTCGAAGTAGTCCGGCGCCAGCCGCCGGCCGAAGCTGCGCTCGATCAGGTCGCGCAGGCGGTCGCGGTCGAACGCGTCCCAGTCCGTGCCGCGCAGCACCTTCTCGCCGCGCCGGACCAGGGTGCCCGAGCCCTTGTGCGTGAACAGCTCCTTGGCCAGGTCCGCCGGGCGAGTGATCGAGACCGAGGATTCCAGCGGCAGGTTGTCGAGCAGGTCCTTGACCTGTTCGATCTTCACCCGCATGCCGCCGTTGATCCACGGCTGCTGCATGAGGTGCTCGTACTCGCTGGACAGGTTGATCGAATCGATCACCTGCCCGTCCGCGTCCAGCAGCCCGCCGGTGCCGGTGAGGAAGATGATCTTGTAGGGCTGCAGCACACGGACCAGCTCGTTGGCGGCGAAGTCGGCGTTGATGTTGAGGATCTGGCCGCCGGCGGTCTCGCCCAGGCTGGCGATGACCGGGATCGAGCTGGCCTGCAGGCTGGCCTCGATCGGCGCCAGGTTGACCGCCCGCACCTCGCCCACCAGGCCGTAGGTGTCGCGGTCGAGGTACTCGGCCTCGAACACGCCGCCGGTGATCGAGGTCGCGCGCGCGCCCGCCTGCTGCAGCGCCTCGACCAGGGTGAGGTTGGAGGCCTGGAACACGCGGCGCACGATCGCCAGCGCCTCGGGCGAGGTCACGCGCAGGCCGTTGACCGTCTGCTTGGCGATCCCGGCGGCCGAGAGCTCGGCGTCGAGCTGCGGCCCGGCGCCGTGCAGCACGATCGGGGTCAGCCCCACTTCCTGCAGGAAGGTCAGCGACGAGGTCAGCGCCTCGAGGTCGTCGCGCAGCACCGCGCCGCCGACCTTGACCACGGCGAAGCGCTTGGCGTCGACCTGGGAGAAGCGCTTGAGGTACTGGCTGATCTCCTTCGCGCTGGCCATGCTCGAGAGCAGGCGCACGATGGTCTGCCGGGTCTGCCGGTTGGCGTCGATGTTCATGCGGATCCGAGGATGCGGCCGACCAGGCCGCCGTAGCGTTGCAGTTGATCCAGCGACACCCACTCGTCGGCGGTGTGGGCCTGGGCGATGTCGCCGGGGCCGAACACCAGCGCGGTCAGGCCGGCGGCCGAGAACAGCGAGGCCTCGGTCCAGAAATCCACCGCGTTGCCGACCGGCAGGCCGAGGTCCTCGGCCAGGTCGCGCGCCGCCAGCCGCCGCTCTTCGGCGGCCGCGACGTCCCCGCCGGGCAGCGAGGGGCCGCGGAAGGTCTCTTCGTAGGCCTCCAGCGCATCGGGCGCCGCGAAGCCGCGGAAGGTGGCGTGCAGCTGGTCGATGTCGTGCGAGGGCAGCGGGCGGAACCCGAAGCGCAGCTCGGCCGCGGGCGCGATCACGTTGGCCTTGATCCCGCCCTCGATCCGGCCGATGTTGAAGCGCAGCCCGGTCAGCCCACCGAAGCGGCGGTGCGATTCCTGCCCGACCAGCTCCAGCGCCCGCCCGCCCCAGCGCACCGCCTGGTGCAGCGCGCTGGCGTCCAGCGCGGCGGCGCCCGACGCATGCCCGGCCTCGCCGCGGAACGCCATCCGCACCGCGCTGATCCCGCGGTGGGCGAGCACCGCCTCGCAATGCGTGGGTTCGGCCACCACCACGTCGCGGAAGCCGTGGTCGCGGGCGAGGAAGGCGGCGATGCAACGGGCGTCGTTGGCCTCCTCGTCGCTGGTGAACAGGAACGCGGCGTCGCCCGGCCCCGCCTGCGCGGCCGCCAGCAGACCCGCGGCGGCGCCCTTGATATCGCAGGCGCCCAGGCCCGTCGCGCGCCCGTCGGCCACCCGCAGCACGTGCGGGTCCGCAGTCCAGTGCGGCGACGACGGCACCGTGTCCAGGTGCACGTTGAACAGCCGCGCCGGCGTGCCCCGCACCGCGAACAGCGACACCGCGCCTGCGCCATGGTCGAGCACCTCGACCTGGAAGTCCGGCAGCTGCGCGCGGATGTAGTCGAAGATCCCGCCGGTGCCGATCGCGCGCGGCGGATTGCGGGTGTCGAAGGACACCAGACGTTCGAGGTGGTCGAGGATGGGAGCGAGCAGGTCTGTCATGTGTGTTCCAGCGGGCGGCGGGGCGCGCGATCCGCGGCGCGGATCAGGCAGCCGGAGTGCGGTCGCGGCGCTTCAGCGGTTGACCTCGGCCCACAGCGTGCTGCTCATCCCGAACAGCTTGATGAAGCCTTCGGCCTCCTCCACGCCCCAGTCGGCCGACTGCGCGTAGGTGGCGCCCTTGGAGTGCAGCAGGTGCGGCGACTCGATCGCCACCGCGTCCACCCGTCCGCCGCGGGTCTCGAGCACCACCTCGCCGCTGACCTTGCGCTGCGAGGACGCCAGGAACGCCTCCAGGTCCGCCTTCAGCGGGTCGTGGAAGAAGCCCTCGTACACCAGCTCCACCCACTTGCGCGCGACCTCGGGCTTGAAGCGGTTCTGCTGCTTGCTCAGCACCGCCTCCTCGAGCGCGCGGTGCGCGGTGAGCAGGGCCACCAGCCCCGGCGCCTCGTAAACGATCCGGCCCTTGAGCCCGATCACGGTGTCGCCGGTGTACATCCCGCGGCCGACGCCGTAGGACGCGAACAGGCGGTTGAGCTTGCCGAGGATCTGCTCGCCGGGCAGCGCCTTGCCGTCGAGTTCCACCGCCTCGCCCTGCTCGAACTTCAGGTGCACGGTCAGGGTTTCGGTCGGCCATGCGCTGCGCGGGGCGCACCAGCCGCGGGCGCCGTCGCCCGGCGTCTGCCACTGGTCGATCTCGCCGCCGGACATGGTCACGCCCAGCAGGTTCTCGTTGATGGTGTAGGCCTTCTGCTTGGCGCGCACGCCGAAGCCGCGCTCCTCCAGATAGGCCTGCTCGTACGCGCGGGTCTGGGTGTGCTGCTTCTGGATCTCGCGGATCGGCGCCACGATGCGGTAGTCGCCCTGCGACTTCACCGCCAGGTCGAAGCGCACCTGGTCGTTGCCCATGCCGGTGCAGCCGTGGGCGATGGCGTTGGTGCCGAGCTCGGCCGCGCGCGCCAGCGCGGCGTCGACGATCAGGTAACGGTCGGACACCAGCAGCGGGTACTGGCCCTGGTAGCCCTCGCCCGCCCACACGAAGGGCTTGACGAAGCCGCTCCAGATCGCGGGGCCGCCGTCGACGGTGCGGTGGCTGGCCACGCCCAGTTCCGCGGCGCGCTGCTCGATGAAGGCGCGCTCCTCGTCGTCGACGCCACCGGTGTCGGCGAACACGGTGTGCACGTTCCAGCCGCGCTCCTTCAGGTAGGGCACGCAGAAGCTGGTGTCGAGCCCGCCGGAAAAGGCCAGGACGATGTCGCGGGATTCGGTGGGGCTGGTCATCGGATCTTCTCTTGGCTGTGCACCCTCCCCCGTGCGCCGGGGAAGGTTGGAATGGGGTCGGGATGGGCCGCGATTGCGGGAGGCCGCTCGCCTCCGCCGTCAAGGATGCGCGGTCGGCGACGGGGAAAACGCCGGCTATCGCACCAGTGCGGCCATGACCGCCTTCTGCACGTGCAGGCGGTTCTCGGCCTCGTCGATGGCGATGCACTGCGGGGAATCCATCACCGCGTCGGTGGCCTTGACGTTGCGGCGCAGCGGCAGGCAGTGGCTGAACACGCCGTTGTTGGTCAGCGCCATCTTGCGCTCGTCGACGATGAAGTGCCGGTACTGGTCGCGGATCGGCTTCTCGGGCGCCCAGTTGCCGAAATACGGCAGCGCGCCCCAGCTCTTGGCGTAGACCACGTCGGCGCCGGCGTAGGCGCTGTCGATGTCGTGGCTCACCTGCAGCGAGCCGCCGCTTTCGGCGACGTTCTGCCGCGCCCAGCCCATGTAGCGCTCGTCGAGCACGTACTCCGGCGTGGGGCACAGCAGGGTCACGTCCATCCCCAGGCGGGTGGCGATGGTCAGCGCGGAATTGGCCACCGCGGTGTTGAGCGGCTTGGGGTGGTAGGTCCAGGTCAGCACGTACTTCTTCCCGCGCAGGTCGGAGGTGCCGAAGTGCTCCTGCAGCGCCAGCGCATGCGCCAGCTCCTGGCAGGGATGGGTGATGGTCTCCATGTTGATGACCGGCACCGGCGAATACGTCGCGAACGACTTCAGCACCAGGTCCTCGCGGTCCTTGGCCCAGTCGACGAATTTCGGGAACGCGCGCACGCCGATCAGGTCGACGTATCGTCCCAGCACCCGCGCCACCTCGGCGATGTGCTCCTCGGTCTCGCCGTCCATCACCGTGCCCAGGTCGAACTCGATCGGCCAGGCGTCCTTGCCGGGCTGCAGCACCACCGCGTGCCCGCCGAGCTGGAACGCGCCGAGCTCGAAGCTGGTGCGCGTGCGCATCGAGGGGTTGAAGAACACCAGCGCGATCGAACGGCCCTTGAGCGCATCGCCGAGCTTCTCGCGCTTGAAGCGCGCGGCTTCGACCAGCAGCGCATCGAGGTCGGGACGGCTCCAGTCCTGCGTGTTCAGGAAGTGCTTCATCGGCGTATCCAGTTCCGGGAATCGGGGATCGAGAGGGTGCAGAAACGAAAAAACCCAGCCTCTGGCTGGGTTCCGGCATGACGGCAACGAACGTCCGGGGGACCCAGCTTCAGCGACAGGGATCCGGTCGACGCGCACGCGACGTCATCCCCGACGCCATGCGGGCGGAGGTCAGGATGTCGGCGTGGGCAAGGGCGTTGTTCACGGCGCGAATCCTCGCACGCCGGGCCACCGAACTGCAACCGCAATCGGCTGGAATCAGGGAGTTTCGCCTGAAACGACCGGCGTGACCGACACCCGCACCCGCAGGCGGTTGCCGGGATCGGCCGGCAGGCGGGAGCGGTACTTCACCCCGCGGTGCACGTAGTCCACGTCGAACGCGATCGGGCGCCGGAATTCGCGCTCCACCGGCACCATGCGGCACTGGCCGCCCGCCGAGGGCGCGACTTCCTCGACCTTGGGATCCGGCGTGAGCGCACCCTTCACCGCGCCGATGACGCGGGCGAACCCGGTGGGGTGCTCTTCGTCGTCCCGTACCGGGGTGGAGGCTTCGCAGCGCTCGACCATGCTGGTCGCGCGCAGGGTCTGGAACACCGGCTCGGCGCGCAGCACCTGGGCGTATTCCACCCGCACGTTCTCGGGCTGCTGCGCCGGAGCCGCTTCCTCGACGTCCTGCGCCAGCGCGTTCGCGGCGCACAGCATGCACGCGGCCGCGAGCAGCGGCCGCGCCAGCCAGGCGGTGATGGGCGTTCGGGCTCGGAACATTGGCGACAGTGTAGGCGCTGGCGGCCCGCCGTCGGCTGAACCCGACCGCCTGCAGACGCGTCTGGAGCCGTGCCGGGTGGCTCGCGCGGCATGGGTCCAGGGCCGCCGCGCGTGCCGCGAAATCGCGCACGGCCTAGAATCGACGGTTTCCCGCCGCCGCGTGCCGATGACCCTGCGCCTGTTCAACAGCCTGACCCGCCAGGTCGAAGCCTTCGCCCCGCTCGACTCGGCCTGCCCGACCATGTACCTGTGCGGGCCCACGGTCTACAACTTCGTGCACATCGGCAATGCGCGCGGCCCGGTGGTGTTCGGCGTGCTGGCCGCGCTGCTGCGCAGGCGCCACGGCGCGCTGCGCTACGCGCGCAACATCACCGACGTGGACGACAAGATCAACGCCGCCGCGCGCGCGGCCGGCGTGCCGATCGCCACGATCACCGACCGCTTCGCCGCCGCCTACCGCGAGGACATGGCCGCGCTCGGAGTGGCGGGCGATTTCGCGCCCGACATCGAGCCCGCCGCCACCGCCCACATCGGGCAGATGGTCGCGATGATCGAACGGCTGGTCGCGTCCGGCCACGCCTACGCGGCCGAGGGCCACGTGCTGTTCGCGGTGGACACCTTCGACAGCTACGGCCGGCTCTCGCGTCGCGATCCGGACGAAATGCTCGCAGGCGCGCGCGTCGAGGTGGCGCCGTACAAGCGCAACGCCGGCGATTTCGTGCTGTGGAAGCCCTCCGGCCCCGAACTGCCGGGCTGGGATTCGCCCTGGGGCCGCGGGCGGCCGGGCTGGCACATCGAGTGTTCGGCGATGGCCGCCGCGCACCTGGGCGAGACCATCGACATCCATGCCGGCGGCGTCGACCTGCAGTTCCCCCACCACGAGAACGAGGTGGCGCAGAGCGAATGCGCGCACGGCGGGCGCGTGTTCGCGCGCACCTGGCTGCACAACGGCATGCTGACGCTGTCGGGCACCAAGATGTCCAAGTCGCTCGGCAACATCGAGAAGGTCCACGACCTGGTGCGCCAGCATCCGCCCGAAGCGCTGCGCTACGCGTTGCTGTCGGCCCACTACCGGCAGCCGCTGGACTGGTCGGACGGGCTGATCGAGCAGAGCGTGCGCACGCTCGACCGGCTCTACGGCACCCTGCGCGACCTGATGGATGTCGATGCGCAGGCCACGATTCCCGATGCGATCGAGTCGGCGCTCGACGAGGACCTCAACACACCCGCGGCGCTGGCCGAACTCGCGCGCATCGCCGGCGAGGCCCGCAAGGCCGGCGACGACGTCGAACGCGGACGCCTCAAGGCCGAGCTGCTCGGCGCGGGCGCCGCGCTGGGCCTGCTGCAGCAGGCGCCCGCGGCGTGGTTCGCGCGCGGCGCCTCGGGCGACGACGATGCCCGCATCCAGGCCCTGGTCGACGAGCGCGCGACCGCCAAGCGGTCACGCGACTTCGCACGCGCCGACGCGATCCGGGACCAGCTCGCCGCCGAAGGCATCCTGCTCGAGGACACGCCGCAGGGCGTGCGCTGGAAGCGGGCCTGAGATGGCAGTTGCCCATTCCCCCATTCCGCCCGGTGGGCGCGCCGACCCGCCACGCACCCCCCGGACAGGACTGACGTGAACGATTCTCCCTTCCCTCTCGAACCCACCCCCGCCGAGGCCCAGGCCGCGATCCGCGACGAGTTCGCCTTCTTCGGCGACTGGTCCGAGCGCTACCAGTACCTGATCGACCTCGGGCGCAAGCTGCCGCCGTTCCCGGATGAGGCGAAGACCGAGGAACACCGCCTGCTCGGCTGCCAGTCGATGGTCTGGATCGTCCCCCGCGGCGATGCGACGCGGCTGGACTTCGCCGCCGCCAGCGACTCGGCCATCGTCTCGGGGCTGATCTACCTCGCGCTGCGGGTGTACTCGGGCCGCAGCGCGCGCGAGATCCTCGACACCGACGCGGACTACGTCGCCGACATCGGCCTGGCGAAACACCTCTCGCCCACGCGCAACAACGGCCTCGCGGCGCTGATCGCCTTCATCCGCGACACCGCGCAACGCGCGCTGGCGTGAGCGCGCCGGCGCGAGCGCACCCGGACAGCCGCGCGGCGCCGCTGCGCAACCGCGACTTCCGCCTGCTGATGGCGTTCCGGATCTGCACGATCCTGTCCTACCAGGGCGTCGCGGTCACCGTCGGCTGGCATGTGTACGAGCTCACCCGCGACCCGTGGATGCTGGGCCTGATCGGCCTGGCCGAGGTGCTGCCCTACTTCTGCGTGGCGCCGTTCGCCGGCCACCTGGTCGACGTGCTGCCGCGGCGGCGCCTGGGCACGGTGGCGGCCTGCGGGCTGGCGGTGACGCCGCTGCTGCTGGTGGCGATCGCGAGCGGCTGGTGGAACGCCGGGCTGGTGGCGATCTACGCGGCGATCGCGCTCACCGGCTGCGTGCGCGCATTCCTGGGGCCGGTCTACAACGCGCTGTTCGCGCGCGTGCTCCCGCGCGAGCAGTACGTGCGCGGCGCGAGCCTCGGCAGCATCGTGTTCCAGTCCGGGCTGGTGCTCGGCCCGGCGCTCGGCGGGGCGCTGGTCGGCCTGGCCGGCAAGCCCGCCGCCTACGGCGTGGCCGCGGGCTTCGCCGCGATGGCGGCGGTGGCGATGCTGCGCCTGCGCGTGAGCGAGCCCGCGCCGCAGCTGCAGCGCGCGCCCATCTTCGCCAGCATCGCCGAGGGCGGGCGCTTCGTGTTCGGCCACCCGGTGCTGCTGGGCGCGCTGGCGCTGGACATGTTCGCGGTGATGTTCGGCGGCGCGATCTCGCTCGCGCCGGCCTTCATCCAGGAGATCCTGCACTACGGCCCGGAAGGGCTGGGCATCCTGCGCGCGGCCCCCGCGCTGGGCGCGGTGGCGGTGGGCGTGTGGCTGGCGCGGCACCCGCTCGACCGCCACGCGGGGCGCATCCTGCTGTGGGCAGTGGCCGGGTTCGGGCTGTGCATGATCGGCTTCGGGCTGTCGACGGTGTTCTGGCTGTCGGCGGCCTTCCTGCTGCTGTCGGGCGTGTGCGACGGCGTGTCGGTGGTCACCCGCTCCACCATCATGCAGCTGGCCACGCCCGACCACATGCGCGGGCGGGTGTCGTCGATCAACGGGCTGTTCGTGGGGTCGTCGAACGAGATCGGCGCGTTCTACGCCGGTTCGATGGCGCGCCTGCTCGGCCTGGTGCCGGCGGTCGTGCTGGGCGGCTGCGTGACCATCGGCGTGGCCGCCACCACGGCCTGGCGCGCGCCGCGGCTGCGCAGGCTGCACTTCAGCGACCTGAGGTAGCCGCGCGCCAGCGCTTCGCGGCGTGCCACGCGCCGTCCGCCGCCAGCCGCTTTCCGTGCCGACCGGGGCGAGGAACCGATGCCGAAGCGACGCCTGGAAGGGCTCCGCCTCGCACCGGGCCGGCTTCCGACCCCGGCGTGGCCACCTGCCGCCGATCCGATCACGACCACTCTCCCCACACGAAAAAGCCCCGCCGGGGCGGGGCTCTTCGCGATGCGACCGGCGGGAATGCCTAGTCGCCCATCTGCTTCTGCATGTGCTCCCAGCGCTCCTGGGCGTCGATCGTGCGCTCGGCCTGCGGACGCGCCTCGAGGCGGTCCAGGCCGATCTCCTCGCCGGTGTCGACGCAGTAACCGTAGTCGCCCTCGTCGACGCGGCGGATGATGCTCTCGATCTTGTTGATCAGCTTGCGGTAGCGGTCGCGCGTGCGCAGCTCGAGGGCATTCTCGGTCTCGCGGCTGGCGCGCTCGGCCTCGTCACCGACGTCGCGCACTTCATCCTTGAGGTTCTCGATCGTCTGCCGCGATTCCTCCACCAGCTCCTCGCGCCGGGTGAGCAGCTTCTGCCGGAAGTACTCCAGCTGCAGCGGGCTCATGTACTCCTCGTCCGGGCTGGGCTTGTAGCCCGCCGGCAGGATCGGGCGGCCGCTCTCGGCATCGGTCTCGTAGGGGACGACCTTGAACTTCGGCTTCGCCGCCGGCGCGGACGACTTGTTGGTGACCGCGACGGCCACCTTGCCCTGCACGCGCGGGGTCCCGGCTGCGCGCGCCGGCGCGGCCGGCGCCTGCTCGGGAGCCTTCGGCTTCTTCGTGGCCACGGGTGCCGGGGCGGCCGGCGCCTTCTTCGCCGCCGGGGGACGGGCCGGCGCGGTCTTGGCGGCAGGCGCCGCGGCCTTCTTGGCCACGGGCTTGGCGGCCTTCTTCACCGCCGGGGCCGGCTTCTTCGCCGTCGGCGCCTTGGTGGCCTTCCTGGCCACCGGGGCCTTGGCCGGTGCCTTCTTCGCCGGCGCCTTCTTGGCCACGGGCTTGGCCGGGGCCTTCTTCGCCGCGGGCTTGGCCACGGCCTTCTTCGCCGGCGCCTTCTTCACCGCCTTGGCGGGAGCAGCGGCCTTGCGCGCCGCGGGCTTGGCCGCTTTCGCGGGCTTGACGGTCTTCTTCGCGGACTTCTTGGCAACCACGTGCTGCACTTCCTCTTGGTTTCCCTTGGACGGGAAAAGCGGGCTGTTATACCCTGCCCCGGCGGCAGCGGCAACCGCGCCGACCCCGACAGACGCCGTGATCGACCGTTTCCTCATCGCCCTGCTGCGCGGCTACAAGCGCTTCATCAGCCCGCTGCTCGGCCCGCGCTGCCGCTTCGCGCCCAGCTGCTCCGAATACGCGATGGAAGCCATCGACCGGCACGGGGCGCTGCGCGGCGGCTGGCTCGCGGCCCGGCGGGTCGCGCGCTGCCACCCCCTCCACCCGGGCGGACACGATCCGGTGCCGCCCCGCCACGACGGAACCCGCTGAATGGCCGACACCCTGATCGTCAACGCCCGCCTGGTGAACGAGGGCCGCGAATTCGACGGCGACCTGCGCATCGAGGGCGACCGCATCGCCGCCATCGGCAGCGGCCTGTCCGCGCGCCCCGGCGAGACCGTCGTGGAAGCGGCGGGCCGGCGCCTGCTGCCCGGCATGATCGACGACCAGGTGCACTTCCGCGAGCCGGGCATGGAGCACAAGGCCGACATCGCGACCGAGTCGGGCGCGGCCGTCGCCGGTGGCCTGACCAGTTTCATGGACATGCCCAATACCAGCCCGCCCACGCTGAACGACGCGGCGCTCGCGGACAAGTACGCGCGTGCCCATGGCCGTGCCCGCGCCAACTACGGCTTCTACTTCGGTGCCAGCAACGACAACCTCGCCGACGTACGCGGCATCGACCCGAAGGCGACCCCGGGGCTGAAGGTGTTCATGGGCGCGTCCACCGGCAACATGCTGGTCGACGATCCCGACACACTGGATGCGATCTTCCGCGACACCCCGGTGCCGATCATCACCCACTGCGAGGACACGCCGACGATCGACGCGATCCTCGCGCAGTACCGCGACAAATACGGCGACGACATTCCCGCCGAGTGCCACCCGGACATCCGCTCGCGCGAGGCCTGCATCAAGTCCACGCGCCTGGCGCTGGAGCTGGCGCGCCGCCACGACACCCGGCTGCACGTGCTGCACATTTCCACCGCCGACGAGCTGGCGCTGTTCGAGCGCGGGCCGATGATCCGCGCCGATGGCAGCCGCAAGCGCATCACCGCCGAAACCTGCATCCACTTCCTGCGCTTCGACCGCGCCGACTACGCGCGCCTGGGCCACCAGATCAAGTGCAACCCGGCGATCAAGGACGCGTCCGACCGCGCCGCGCTGCTGCGCGCGCTGGCCGACGACGTGATCGACGTGCTCGCCACCGACCACGCGCCGCACACCTGGGAGGAGAAGCACAACCCGTACGTGCGCGCGCCCAGCGGCCTGCCGCTGGTGCAGTTCGCGCTGGTCGCGGCGCTGGAGTGCGTGCACGAGGGCCATTTCGACACCGCGCGCGTGGTGCAGAAGTTCGCCCACGCGCCGGCGCAGCTGTTCGACGTGAAGGACCGCGGCTTCCTGCGCGAAGGCTGTTTTGCCGACCTGGTGCTGGTGGACGACACGCCGTTCACCGTGCGCCGGGAGGACGTGCTGTCCAAGTGCGGCTGGTCGCCGTTCGAGGGCACCACCTTCCGCTCGCGCATCGCCTCGACCTGGGTCAACGGTGCGCTGGCGTGGGACGGCGCGTCGCTCGTGGGCGCGCCGCTGGGCCGGCGGCTGGAGTTCGATCGATGACGTCGGCGACGGGCCGGGCGACCGGCCCGCGCGCGGATCTTCCGCGGATCGACGCCCCGCCCCGCCCAGGTGCCGGCGCAGGGTCGCGTACGAAGCGCGCCGCGCGCTGGCTCCTGCTGGCCGCGCTCGCCGCGATGCCCGGCCTCGCGCCCTCGCCGGCCGCGCTGGCGGACGACACCGGCGCGCCGGCGGACGACCGTGTGGTATTTCCCGCCAGCGTGCAGCAGGGCGCCATGGTGATCGGCAAGGTCCCGCCGGGAAGCACGGTCACCCATGCCGGACGCACGCTGCGGACCACCGGCTACGGCACCGTGGTGTTCGGCGTCGGTCGCGATGCGACCGGCCCGCTGGTGGTCTCGGTGACACGCCCCGACGGCCGCCGCGAGGCGCCGCGCATCGCGGTGCGGCCGCGCGACTGGCCGCTGCAGCACGTCAACGGCGTGCCGCCGAAGACGGTCGATCCGCCGCCGGCCATCGCCGAACGCATCGCGCGCGAACAGGCGCGCGTGTCGCAGGCACGTATACGCGACGACGCGCGCGCGGATTTCGCGCAGGCGTTCCTGCGCCCGGTCGACGGCCGGATCAGCGGGCGCTTCGGCCGGGCGCGGGTCTACAACGGCAAGCCCGGCTCGCCGCATTCGGGCATGGACATCGCCGCGCCGACCGGCACGCCGGTGCGCGCACCCGCCGCCGGGATCGTCACCTTCGCCGAACGCGACCTCTATCTCACCGGCGGCACGCTGCTGGTGGACCATGGCCACGGCATCAGCAGCAATTTCCTGCACCTGTCGCGGATCGACGTGGCGGTGGGCGACCGGGTCGAACAGGGCCAGGTGATCGCCGCGGTCGGCTCGACCGGTCGCTCGACCGGGCCGCACCTCCACTGGGGCATGAGCTGGTTCGACGTGCGCATCGACCCGCAGCTGGTGCTCGACCGCACGCCCTGAGCTGTCGGAGCGACGCGCGCTCGCGGATCGAGCGTCGCCCCGATAGGGCCGAAGGCGCATCCGGGAATGCGCAGGCGCATGGCCGTCTCCAACCCGAGTGCGCTTCGCTTACCCGGGCGAGCGGCGCCGTGGTTCGCGGACGTCGCCCGGGTCAGCCCCGAGGCCGCCTCCGGAACGGCCGGGTCGCCAGCATCAGGGCCGGATCAGCCTGCCGGTGTCGCGCGCTGCATCAGCCGACCCAGGGGCGACACGCTCGGCGAGATCGCCAGGTCCTGCGGCGAGACCAGGCGCGGGTTGGGCGCCAGATCCACCGGCCCGTCCGCTGCGGGACGCGCGTCCCCTGCCCCCAGAAGCCCGGAGGCCGCCGGCGCTGCCTGCGCCAGCACGGCCTGGCGGGCCTGCTCCAGCTCGGCGTTGGTGAGGGCGTCGGCGGCGGGTTCCGCCTGCAGTCCACCCGCCCCGGCGAGATCGTCGCTCCTGAGTGCATTGAGCTGCATGCGCGGCGCCTGCAGCGCCTGGCGCCCCGCCGGACGCAGCAGCGGCCAGACCTCGTCGAACAGCGCCTTCCAGTCGATCTCCGGGAACGGTGCCGTGCCGCGCGGCCCGATCACGATTTCCGGCGCCAGCCTGCCCGCGGGCACGGCGGCGCATTCGGCGTAGGCGCGATACACCACCTCGCTGCATACCATGCGGCCGTCGCCGTCGGGCAGCGCGTGGTCGAGCGCTACCCGCACCAGCAGCCGCGCCCAGGGGTGCACCGGCCACTTCCCGCGCACCGCCATCACCACGCCCAGCAGGGCGAGCTGGTCGACGGGATACGGCACGCCCAGCAGCATTTCGGCCTTCGCCAGCACCTCGCGCAGATCGGCGGGCGCCAGCGGCGCGCCGGCCCCGTCGTGCGCCCGGAACGCGTCGATGAAGTGGTAGTTCGCCTGGTCGGCCAGCCGCTGCGCCAGCGGGTAGCGGCGCACGCCGGACGCCGCGGCCTCGATCAGGTCGCCGCCGTCGGCGACGATGGCCGCATGGCTGTAGGCGCCGTCGCTGGCCCAGGCGATCAGTTGCGACAGCGGTCCCTCGCCCAGCATCAGCAGGATGTCGCCGGTCTGCAGCTCCGCGGCCGCAAATGCAGCCGTCGCCGGCGTCGATGTCTTCATGTCCATGGTGGGCTCACAGTTGGGGTCAGACCGTCCACAGCCCGTCGGCCGGCTGCGCGGCGCTGGCGCGATCGCGTCCCGCGGACTTGCTGGCATAGAGCGCGGCGTCGGCGCGTTCGAACAGGCTCGCCATCGACTCGCCCGGGTCCAGCTCGGCGACGCCGATGCTGAGCGAAGCCGCGATGTCGAATTCGGTCGTCGACAGCGGCCGGCAGTTCACCGAAATGCGCATGCGCTCGGCGATCGCCATCGCCTCGAGCCGCGAGCGGCCCGGCAGCACCACCAGGAACTCGTCGCCGCCGTAGCGGCCCATCGCCTCGTTGCGGCGCAGCTGGTTGCGCAGCCGCCACGACACGATCCGCAGGCACTGGTCGCCGACGCTGTGGCCGTGGCGGTCGTTGATCTCCTTGAACCGGTCCAGGTCGACGAACGCGATCGACAGGGGCGTGGACTGGGCGCGCGCCTGTTCCACCTCGCGGTACAGGCGTTCCTCGACCCCCTGCCGGTTCAGGGCCTTGGTCACCGGATCGATCACCGCCTGGCGGCTGGCATGGTCGCGATCGCGGCGCAGCTGCAGCAGCTTGTCGAGCAGGCCGATCGCCAGCAGCAGGCTGGCCAGCACGAAGCTGCCGGCGAGCCCGTGCACCAGCCACGGAGGGCCGGTCCACAGCCCCATCATCTGCGCCGCGGCCAGGAACGAGAACACCATCAGCGAGATCCAGGAGGCCAGCACGACGCGCGCGGCGCGGTCGCCGTGCAGCGCCAGCACCGCGGCCGCCACCAGCAGCACCACCGCCGAATACAGCAGCGCGAAGTTGCCGCTGAGCGAGAACGCCGCCCAGTCGCCGAACAGCGAGGCGGCGCCGGACCCCGCCGCGATCCAGGTGCCGATCGCCAGCAGCCGGTCACACCACGGGAGCTTCCGCGGCAGGTCGAGGTAGCCGCGCTGGAACAGGTTGCTGAACACCACCCCGACACAGCCGAAGACGCGGTTGGTCTGCGCGCTGGTGCCGAACAGCGCCTCCGCGCCCGGCATCCAGCGCAGGTCGCCGCCGATCGCGGCGAGATAGCCGATCGCGCACAGGAGCATCGCGCCGAAATAGCCGTAGCTGCGCTCGCCGGTGCCGCCCCAGAACGCCAGCGCCAGGATCACCAGTACCGCCAGGCTGGTCAGCACCAGCGAACGCCAGGCCACGAAGACCAGATCGGCGCGGTGCACCTGGTCCATCGATTCGATCGACAGCGCGGTGACCATGGTCGAACCGCGCTCCACCCGCAGCCACACCGGCTCGCCCGCACGCAGGCCGTCGGGGAGGTCGATCACCAGCGCGCGGCTGGAGTAGCGGAAGTCGGCATCGTCGCCGTACAGCGTGTGCCGCGTCGGCGCCTCGGCGCCCGGCGCCCAGGCCTGCACGCGGTACAGGAACGGCGTGCGCAGCACGAGCCGCGGGCTGTCCGCGGCGTCCACCGCGGTGGCGGGCGCGATCCGCCACCACTGCGCGTCCCGGTGCGGCTGCTGCAGCGTGGGGCTGTCGCGCGGGGGTTCGAGCCGGGCATCGTGGCGTCCGGCCAGGACCTCGGCCGGCGGCGGATCGGCGCGCAGTTCGCGCACTTCCAGCTCGACCGCGCCCGCGGCCGCCGCGCACAGCAGCATCCAGCACAGCACCACGTTGCGCAGCCACGCGCCACGCCTCCGATCCCCTGTCCCCATGGGCGCGATCCTAGCCGATCGCGCTCACGCGCGGATCGTGCCCGGATCACGCTTCAGCGTGGCGTCGACCGCACCGTCGCCACCGCGTCGTGCGCGTGCAGGCTCTCGAAGTGCGACACCGTGGCCTCGAACGACTCGACCCGGGCATCGGCCGCCAGCGCCTGCGCCACCCGGCGGGCGGCGTCCTCGCAGAACATCAGGTTGGCGGCGTTGAGGGCAGCGAAGGCCTGCTCGTCCTCGCGCTTAACCGCGGTCTGCACCGGGGTGCCGAGCGCCGTCTCGAGCGCGTCGACCAGCGCCGCCAGCGGCAGCTGGTCGAAGGCCGGGCGCAGGCGCACGGTGGCATCGACGCGGCTGCGCTGGGCGTGCGGGGTCGCGGCCAGGCCGCGCGGCGAGGCCAGCCAGTCGCGCACCACGCCCGCCGACAGCGGCGCCGCGGCCGCGAAATCGCTGGCGAACCGGTCCGCGTTGAGCTGCCGCGACAGCGCGGCCGAGGCCGGACAGGTGCTCGAGTATTCGACCGACAGCGACAGGTCGAGCGCAAGGTGGCCCTCGCCCAGTTCGGCCACCAGCTGGACCGGATAGGTCTTCCAGCCGCTGTGGTCGCTGGCGAGCGCCGGGCGCCGCAGCATGTGGCCGTAGCGGATCGCCAGCCGCGCGCGCGTCGACAGGCCCTGCTGCGAATCGATGCAGTCCTGCAGCACCCGCCGCAGCGCGGCGTGTGTGGGAGGCTCGGCCGCCAGCGCATCCTGCAGCCGCAGGTACAGCCGCGACATGTGGATGCCGCGGGCATCGGGATCGCGCAGGTCGACCGATACGTCGACCGACGCGGGCACCTGCAGCGCCGGCCGCCCGGGTTCGAGCGCCACCGCGATCGGCAGCGCGATGCCCGCCATGCCCACCCAGTCGATGGGGCGGGCGGCGCGGGCGGCTTCGCCGGCGACGTCGGGCAAGGGGGACTCGGGGGAACGGCTCACGGCAGGATGCGGGTGATGGAACAGTCCACAGTTTAACGGCCCCGGGCGCGATACCGGTGCAACGATGCGTTGCTAGCCCCGCGCCGCGCGCCAACCGGCCCAGAGCATCCGCAGCGGCGGCACCCGGCGCAGGCCCGGATCGTCCGCGCGCGTCAGCCGCAGGCGCTCGCGCAGCACCGCCTGGTGCAGCCGGCGCGGGCGGGTGAGCGCGGCCGCGGGCCGGTCCAGCGCGGGCTGCTGGTCCAGGGCGGCATCGAGGTCCCCGCGGGCCAAGGCGCGCTCGACGCGCTGCGCATCGGCGCAGGCCGCCACCGCGTCCGGCGGCGGCTCGGCGCCGGCGAACAGGTCGGCCTCGCAGGCGAGCACGCCCACCGTCCAGGTCCGCAGCGCGGCGACGTCGTCCCGCCCGCCGTCCGCGTCGCGAGTGGCCGGCAGCGCGGCCAGCGCGCGCCCCAGCAACTCCCAGTCGGCCTCCATGCGCTGCAGCGCCTCGCCCAGCGGATGGCGCCGGGCGCCGCGCGACCAGCCGCGCAGTTCCTCCTGCCACCACGCGAGCTTGGCCAGGCCCGGCGCGGGCTCGGCGCCCGACCACGCGGCGTCGCGGAATTCCTGCAGCAGCGCGAACCAGGCCGCCGCGCGCGGCCGCTGCGCGGCGGGCAGGAAGGCTTCGGCAATCGCCCATTCCGGCCAGCGCGCGCGCCACTTGTCGATGAAGCCGTCGAGCGGACCGGGGGTCGTCATCGCCCCATTGTAGGAGACGCCCGCCATCGGCCCGCACGGCGCGGCGCTGCTGCGGAACGTCCGCGCGTCACCGCAGCCGGGGCCAGGCGGCCGGGTCGAGCAGCGCGCGCGGCGATCCGATCATGGCGTCGCCCTGCCAGGCGGCGGGATCGTCGTCGTCCAGCCGGTAGCCCCACAGCGCGACCACCGAGGCCATGCCCGCGGCGCGGGCGGCGTCGATGTCGCGGCGATCGTCGCCCACGTACACGCAGTCCGCCGGCGCGAGGCCGATCGCGTCGGCCGCATGCAGCAGCGGCAGCGGATGCGGCTTGCGTTCGGCCAGGCTGTCGCCGCCCACCAGCACCGCGCTGCGGGTCGCCCAGCCCAGGCCCGGCAGCAGGTCGCGGGCGAGCGCGACCGGCTTGTTGGTGACGATGCCCCAGCGCACGCCGTCGGCCTCCAGCGCCGCGAGCATCGCCTCGATGCCGTCGAACGGGCGTCCGTGGCGGCCCAGTTCCTCGCGGTAGAGCGCGAGGAACTCGGGCACCAGCTCCGGCACGCGCTCGACGGGGATGTCGGGGAAGGCGGCGCCGGCCATGGCCCGGGCGCCGCGCGAGACGTGCGGGCGGATCGCCTCGAGCACGATCGGCGCCCTGCCCCGCGCCTCGCGCATGCGGTTGACGGTGGCGAGCATGTCCGGCGCGCTGTCGAGCAGGGTGCCGTCGAGGTCGAACAGGACGCCGCGCGGGAAACGGCCGGAGTCAGCAGCTTCTGGCATGGGCGCTCAGGGCTTCAGCGCGCACGCCAGGTAATTGACGTCCGTCCGTGGCACGATCCGGGCCGCGTTGCGCCAGGGTTCGTAGCGCAGGCCGCTGACGTCCTCCAGCGCCAGGCCGGTCTCGCGCAGCCAGGCGGCGAGCTCGGAGGGCTTGATGAACTCGCTGTAGCGGTGGGTGCCCGTCGGCAGCAAGCGCGCGATGTATTCGGCGCCGACGATGGCCAGCGCGAACGCCGCCGGCGTGCGGTTGAGCGTGGACACGAACAGGCGCCCGCCCGGCTTGAGCAGGGTGGCGCAGGCGTGCAGGATCGCCGCCGGATCCGGGACGTGCTCCAGCATCTCCATGCAGGTCACGGCATCGAAGCTTCCGGGCTGCTCGGCGGCCAGCGCCTCGACCGACTGCACCCGGTAGTCGACGTCGACGCCGGACTCCAGTCCGTGCAGGCGCGCCACCTTCACCAGTTCCGGCGCGAGGTCGATGGCGACCACGTCCGCGCCCGCCTTCGCCAGCGCCTCGCTCAGCAGGCCGCCACCGCAGCCGACGTCGAGCACGCGCGCGCCGGGCAGGGTCACGCGCGCGGCCACGTACCCCAGGCGCGCGGGGTTGAGCGCGTGCAGCGGCTTCTGCGGGCCGTCGGGGTCCCACCAGCGGTTGGCGAGCGCGCCGAAGCGGTCGAGCTCGTCCTGGCGGAAGTTGGCGGCGGGGGCACCGTGGGGCGTGGTCATCGGCTCGGATCCTGGGCGTTGGCGCCATTGTAGGCGTCGGCCGCCGGCGATGCGCCCACGCATGCCGCCTCCGCCCACGCCATTGTCGGCACGCGCCTAGGGCAGCGCGATCGCGGCGATGCGCTCGCGCCACTGGCGCGCGTTGGCGACGATCCGCGCCGCATCCATGTCCACCAGCACGCGATCGCGCAGGCGCGCGCGTCCCGCGATCCAGACATCACTCACCTGCTGGCGCCCGGTGGCGTAGACCAGCTGCGAGACCACGTGGTGCAGCGGCTGGGTTTCCAGCGCCGAGAGGTCCACGCAGGCCAGGTCGGCCTGCTTGCCCTGTTCGATCGACCCGACCAGGTGGTCGAACCCGATCGCCTTCGCCCCGCCCAGGGTGGCGGCGCGCAGGGCGGTGAACGCGTCCAGCGCCGCCGCATCGTCCGCGACCGCCTTGGCCAGCAGCGCCGCGGTGCGGGTCTCGCCGAACATGTCCAGGTCGTTGTTGCTGGCCACGCCGTCGGTGCCGATCGCCAGCGTCACCCCGGCGCGTTCCAGCGCGCAGGCCGGGCAGAAGCCGGAGGCGAGCTTGAGGTTGGACTCCGGGCAATGGACCACGCTCACGCCGCGCTCGGCGCACAGGTGGATCTCGGCCTCGGTCAGCTGGGTCATGTGCACCGCGATCAGGCGGTCGTTGACGAGCCCGAGGCGGTCCAGGCGCGCGATCGGGCGCTGGCCGTGCTCGTCCACCGACTGCGCCACTTCCTGCGCGGTCTCGTGCAGGTGCAGGTGCACCGGCAGGTCGAGCTGGTCGGCGAGCATGCGGATGCGCTCGAAGTTCGCGTCGTTGACCGTGTACGGCGCGTGCGGGGCGAACGCGGTGGCCACCAGCGCGTCGTCGCGCCACTGGTCGTGGACCGCGCCGGCCTTGTCGAAGTATTCGTCGTCGCTCGACGCCCAGGCGGTGGGGAAGTCGATCACCGGCAGCCCGATGCGGGCGCGGAAGCCGTGCCGGCGGTAGGTGGCCGCCTGCACGTCGGGGAAGAAGTAGTTCTCGTTGACGCAGGTCACGCCGCCGCGCAGCAGCTCCGCGATCGCCAGGGTCACGCCGTCCTCGACGAAGCCCGGGCTGATCACCGCGCCCTCGATCGGCCAGATGTGCTGCTGCAGCCAGACCTTGAGCGGGAGGTCGTCGGCGACCCCGCGC
Source organism: Luteimonas rhizosphaericola (assembly GCF_029888045.1). Lineage (GTDB taxonomy): Bacteria > Pseudomonadota > Gammaproteobacteria > Xanthomonadales > Xanthomonadaceae > Luteimonas > Luteimonas rhizosphaericola. Next base: position 226,955 of record NZ_JARXRN010000016.1, read on the forward strand.
AGCAGGGTCATCGGGTTATGGGTGTGGGCGTTAACCAGTCCGGGCACCAGCGCCGCGTCGGGCCGCGAGACGGTCTCGGCGGCGGCGAAGCGGCGCCGGGCCTCGGCGGTCGGCAGCAGCGCGACGATGCGGCCACCCTGCACCGCGACGGCGTGGTCCTCGAGCACCACGCCATGGGGCTCGACCGGCACCACGAAGCCGGCTTCGATCAGGAGGTCGCAGGATTCGGGGGTATTGGCGTCATCGGTCATGGCGCCATTCTGTCATCCCGCGCACGCGGCGCGGATGACAGGCCTCACTTCACCCGGCTGACGTACTCGCCCGAGCGGGTGTCGACCTTGATCGTCTCTTCCTGGCCGACGAACAGCGGCACGCGCACCACCGCGCCGGTCTCCAGCGTGGCCGGCTTGCCGCCGCCGCCCGAGGTGTCGCCACGCACGCCGGGGTCGGTCTCGGTGATCTTGAGCTCGACGAAGTTCGGCGGCGTGACCATGATCGGCGTGCCGTTCCAGAGGGTCACCACGCAGGTCTCCTCGCCCTTGAGCCACTTCTCGGCGCCGCCCATGCCCGCTTCGTCGGCCTGCACCTGCTCGAAGCTCTCCGGGTTCATGAAGTGCCAGTACTCGCCATCGCTGTACAGGTACTGCATGTCGGTGTCGACCACGTCCGCGGCCTCGACCGAGTCGGTCGACTTCATGGTGATTTCCTGCACGCGGCCGGTCTTGATCAGGCGGTAGCGCACGCGGGTGAAGGCCTGGCCCTTGCCGGGCTTGACGTAGTCGGTCTCGGTGATGATCGCCGGTTCGTTGTTGACCAGGATCTTCTGGCCGTTCTTCACGTCGTTCATGCCCAGGGTGGCCATGGCGTCTCCTGCTGTGGCCGCCCGCGGGCGGCTAGAATGGGAATTCGATGAGTGCCGGCACCGCCGGCCCGAGAATCGCAAACCGCCATGATACCTGCTGCCCCCGCCCGGCTGCAGCCGCGAGGCTGGCAGGCCCTGTGGCGCGATGCCATCCGCGATCCGCGCGAACTGCTGGCCCTGCTCGGCCTGGATGCGCTACCGGGCGTGTCCGGCGGCGCCGCGGAGGCGTTTCCGCTGCGGGTGCCGCGCGGCTTCGCGGCGCGCATGCGCCATGGCGACCCGCACGATCCGCTGCTGCGGCAGGTGCTGCCGCTCGACGAGGAGCTGCGTCCCGTCCCCGGCTTCAGCCTGGATGCCGTCGGCGACGCGGCCGCGCGCGCCGGTCACGGCGTGATCCACAAATACGAAGGGCGCGCCCTGCTGGTGTCCACCGGCAGCTGCGCGGTGCACTGCCGCTACTGCTTCCGCCGCCACTTTCCCTATGCCGAGCAGACCGCCGCGGCGGGCCAGTGGAGCGAAGCGCTGGACGCGATCCGGGCCGACGCCAGCCTGCACGAGGTGATCCTGTCCGGTGGCGATCCGCTGTCGCTGTCGACGCCCAAGCTCGCCGCCCTCACCGATGCCTTGGCCGGGATCGGCCATGTGCGCCGGCTGCGCCTGCATACCCGCCTGCCGATCGTGCTGCCCGAGCGGGTGGACCAGGAGCTGGCCGACTGGCTGGCGCGACTGCCCTGGCCGGTGGCGGTGGTGGTGCACGCCAACCATGCCCACGAGTTCGACCCCGCCGTCGACGCGGCGATGGCGCGGCTGCGAGGCGCCGGCGCCAGCCTGCTCAACCAGGCGGTGCTGCTGCGCGGGGTCAACGACAGCCTCGACGCCCAGGCCGACCTGCACGAGCGCAGCTTCACCGCCGGGGTGCTTCCCTACTACCTGCACCAGCTCGACCGCGTCGCCGGCGCAGCGCATTTCGAGGTGCCCGACGATCAGGCACGCGCCTTGCACGCGGCCATGCGCGCGCGCCTGCCGGGCTACCTGCTGCCGCGGCTGGTGCGCGAAGTCGCGGGCGACGCGTCGAAACGCCCAATGTGAGCCACGCCATGGACGCGACCGGCGGTGCCGTGGCATAACCCCGCTTCCACGCGGAGGACTGCATGTCGAAGAAGCCTGACAACGCGCTGCGCCTGCTGATCGTCGACGAACGCGTCGAGGATGCCGAGGCGCTGGTCAGCGGGCTGCGCAATGCCGGGATCGCGGTGCGGCCGGTGCGCGCGGCCACTCCGGAGGAACTCTCCGCGGCCCTGGCGGGCCCGTCGGACCTGGTCCTCGCGGCGCTGGCGACGCAGTCGCTGGCGTTCGAAGACACCATGCAGCTGGTCACCGCCACCGGCAAGGACCTGCCGGTGATCGCCATCGCCGAACAGCTGGACGAGGCGCAGTACGACGCGGTGCTGACCGCCGGCGCGCGCGCGGTCGCACTGCGCCACCGTCCGCAGCAGGTGCTGTCCCAGGTCCGCAACGAGTGGGACGACCTCGAGGCGCGGCGCGCGCAGCGCCGGCTCGAGGCCCGGGTGCGGGAGACCGAACGCCGCTGCGACGCGCTGATCGAGTCCTCGCGCGATCCGATCGCCTACGTCCACGAAGGCATGCACATCCGCGCCAACAGCGCCTACCTGGAGATGTTCGGCTACGACAGCTTCGAGGACATCGAGGGCATGTCGCTGCTGGACATGGTGGGCCCTCAGCACGTGGACGAGTTCAAGCAGCTGCTCAAGTCGCTGGCCAGGGGCGAGGCGCCGCCGCCGCGCTACGAACTGGAGGCGCGCGACCTGGAGGGCAACGCGTTCCCGGCCTCGATGGAGTTCACCCAGGCCCAGTACGAGGGCGAGCCCTGCCTGCAGGTGGTGTTCCGCCGCCAGGAGTTCGACCCCGAACTGGCGCAGGAGCTGGAGGAGCTGCGCCAGCGCGACCAGGTCACCGGCCTGCTCAACCGGCCGACGTTCCTGCGTTCGCTGGAAGACGCGGTCGACGACGCCGGCCAGCACAAGGGCCACCACGGCCTGCTGCTGATCCAGCCCGACCACTACCAGCGCCTGCTGCAGGACATCGGCCTGGATTCGGCCGACGCGCTGATGGCCGCGATCGGCCACCGGCTGCAGGACGTGCTGCGCGACGAGGGCCTGGATGGCCGCGCGACCGGTGCCCGCTTTGCCGAACACACCCTGGCGGTGCTGCTGCGCGGCAGCGACTACGCCGCGACATCGGCGCTCGCGGAGCGCATCCTGGCCGCGTTCTCGGCCGACGTGTTCTCGATCGGCACCCGCTCCAGCGTGATCACCGCCAGCATCGGCGGCGTGCAGATCGGCGAGAAGATCGCCAGCGTCTCGCAGGTGCTGGCCAAGGCCACGCAGGGCGTCGAGTCGTCGTCCGGCGTGGGCGGCAACCGCTACGAGATCTTCGACCCCGCGGCGATGGACCGCGCCGAGGAAGAACACGTGCGCGCGTGGGTGGCGCGCCTGCGCGACGCGCTCGACCACCACCGCTTCGTGCTGCATTACCAGCCGATCATCAACCTGCAGGGCGACACCGGCGCCACCTACGAGGCGCTGATGCGCCTGGACCCAGGCGACGGCCAGCTGATCTCGCCCTCGAACTTCATGCAGATTGCCGAGGACCATGCGCTGCTGAGCGAGATCGACCGCGCGGTCATCGGCCAGGCGATCTCGGTGCTGGGCCAGCGCATCGCCGCCAACCGGCCCACCACCCTGCTGGTGAAGGTGACCCAGGCGGCGCTGGACGACAGCGGCCTGGCGGCCTTCATCGGCGAACAGCTGCAGGCGCACGGCGTGCCCGGGGAATACCTGGTGCTGGAGCTGCCCGAAGCCAAGGTGTTCACCCACCTCAAGGCGACCCAGGCCTTCGCCGACGCCATCGGCCGCTACGACTGCCGCCTGGCGCTGGAGCAGTTCGGCGTCGGCCTGGACTCGTTCCAGCTGCTCACGCACCTGAAGCCGAACATGCTCAAGGTCGACCGCAGCTTCATCGAGGACCTCCCGCGCAACGAGGAGAACCAGGCGCGCGTGCGCGAGATCGCCAAGCGCGCCCGCGAGCTCGGCATCCGCACCATCGCCGAATACGTGCAGGACGCGGCCAGCATGTCGATCCTGTTCTCCTCGGGCGTCGACTACGTCGAGGGCCACTTCCTGGCGACCGCCAGCCCGGTGATGAACTACGACTTCGAGTGAGCCCGGCGCGGCCGCCGGCCGGCGCGCCGCGAATCGGGACATCGACAGCGGAAAGGCGCGGAACCCCGCGCCTTTCCGCATTCCGGGGCGACCGGCGCCAGCGACCGGACGCTCCCGTCACGTGTCGCCGGCCATCAGGCAGCTCAGGCCAGCACGCCCTCGCGCAGCGTCTCCGGCGGCGCGTTGCGCAGCGCGGCGATGCGCTCTTCCAGCGGCGGGTGGCTCATCAGCAGCCGCTTGAGGCCGTGGCCGATGCCGCCGCTGATGCCGAACGCGGCGATCTGCTTGGGCAGCGTGTTCTGGCCGTGGTTCTGCGCCAGGCGCTCCAGCGCGGCGATCATCTTGGGCCGGCCGGCCAGCGCGGCACCGCCGGCGTCGGCGCGGAACTCGCGTTGGCGCGAGAACCACATCGCGATCATGCTCGCGAACAGGCCGAAGATCATGTCCAGCACGAACACCACGGCGAAATAGGCCATCCCGCCCATGTCGCGGCCCATGTACTGGCTCAGCGCGCGTGCCACGACCCGGGCCAGCACGATCACGAAGGTATTCAGCACGCCCTGCAGCAGGGCCATCGTGACCATGTCGCCGTTGGCCACGTGGGCCACCTCGTGCGCCAGCACCGCCTCGGCCTCGTCGCGGTCCATCGAGCGCAGCAGCCCGGTGGAGACCGCGACCAGCGCGTTGTTGCGGTTGGCGCCGGTGGCGAAGGCGTTGATCTCGGGCGCGTCGTAGACCGCGACCTCGGGCATGCCGATGCCGGCGGCCTGCGCCTGGCGCTTGACCGTCTCGACCAGCCAGCGTTCGACCTCGTTGCGCGGCTGCTCGATCACCTGCGCGCCGCTGAAGCGCTTCGCGGTCCACTTGGACATGAACAGCGAGATCAGCGACCCGCCGAAGCCGAACAGCGCGGCGAACACCAGCAGGCCGCCGAAGGTGGAGGGGTTCACGCCGAAGATGGCCATGACGATGCTGACCAGGGCCAGCACCGCGAGGTTGGTGAGCAGGAACAGGGTGATGCGCTTGAACATGGGGGTTCTCGTCGGGGCGGGCGTCGTCGGGCGCCCGTCCTGTTCCATTATGGTTGGCGCAGATGAATTTCAAGTCGCGCCCGGGCCCCGTCGCCGGGGTGTCCCGCCCCCGCATCCTCCCGTCCACCCGCCCGCATGCCCGCACCCGTCCCCTACCGCGGCCGATTCGCACCCTCGCCGACCGGGCCGCTGCACCTGGGATCGCTGGTCGCCGCGCTCGGCAGCTGGCTCATGGCACGCCTGGCCGGGGGCCAGTGGCTGCTGAGGGTGGAGGACCTGGACCCGCCGCGGGAAGTTGCGGGTGCCGCGCAGGCGCAGCTGCATACCCTGGCCGCGTTCGGCCTGTGGCACGACGACGGCGTCGAATACCAGAGCACCCGTGGCGCGTACTACACGGCCGCTCTGGCGCGGCTGCTCGACGCGGGGCACGCATTCGAATGTCACTGCAGCCGCGCCGACCTCGCCGCGCGCGGCGGCATCCATCGCCGCTGCTCCGCCGGCGCGCGGCGCGCCCATCCCGCGGTCCGGCTGCGCGTGCCCGACGGCAGCGTGGTCGGCTTCGACGACGCGGTGCACGGGCGCGTGGTCCAGGACGTGGCGACCGCGGTCGGCGACGTGGTCCTGCGCCGCGCCGACGGGCTGTGGGCCTACCAGCTGGCGGTGGTGGTGGACGATGCCGCGCAGGGCGTCACCGAGGTGGTGCGCGGCGCCGACCTGCTGGACTCCACGCCCCGCCAGATCCTGCTGCAGCAGTGCCTGGGCCTGCCGACGCCGCGCTATGCCCACCTGCCGCTGGTGGTGGACCGCGCGGGCCGCAAGCTGTCGAAATCGCTGGCCGCGCTGCCGGTGGACGCGGCGGCGCCGCTGCCCTCGCTGGCCGCGGCGTGGCTGATGCTGGGCCAGGATCCCGACGCGGTCGCCCCGGCCACCTGTCCAGCCGGATTCCTCGATCGCGCACTCGCCGCGTTCGATCCGGCGCGCATCCCGACCGGCCCGGTGCGCCTCCCCGCCGCGATGCACAACGCACCTGCCACGCGCGGCGACTAGACTGTCCCGGTGCCGCGGGTGGCGGCGAAACACAGGAAGCAAGGACATGACGACTCGGGTGGCTCTGGTGACCGGCGGTACCGGCGGTATCGGCACGGCGATCTGCAAGAAGCTCGCGGACCAGGGCCACAAGGTGGCCACCAACTACCGCAGCGAGGAGAAGGCCCGCGCGTGGCAGGCGCAGATGAAGGCCGACGGGTACGAGTTCACCCTGGTCAAGGGCGACGTCACCTCGCCGGAGGAGGCCGCGGCGATGGTGCGCGAGGTCGAGAAGACGCTCGGCCCGGTCGAGATCCTGGTCAACAACGCCGGCATCACGCGCGACGGCACCTTCCACAAGATGACCGCGCAGCAGTGGAACGACGTGATCAACACCAACCTCAACTCGGTGTTCAACGTCACCCGGCCCGTGATCGAAGGCATGCGCGATCGCAAGTGGGGCCGCATCATCCAGATCAGCTCGATCAACGGCCTGAAGGGCCAGTACGGCCAGGCCAACTACGCCGCCGCCAAGGCCGGCATGCACGGCTTCACCATTTCGCTGGCGCGCGAGAACGCCAAGCTCGGCATCACCGTCAACACGGTCTCGCCCGGCTACGTGGCCACCGACATGGTGATGGCGGTGCCGGAGGAAGTGCGGGCCAAGATCGCCGCCGACATCCCGACCGGGCGCCTGGGCAAGCCGGAGGAAATCGCCTACGCCGTGGCCTTCCTGGTCGACGAACAGGCGGCGTGGATCACCGGCTCGAACCTGGACATCAACGGCGGCCACCACATGGGCTGGTAGCGCCTGACCCAACGGAGTGCACCCGAAGGCCGGCCATGCCGGCCTTTTTGTTGGATCGGCCTGTGGACCCATGCCCACGGCAGGCGCGTCCACCCGTCCGGGCCGCGCCGCTTCCGCGGCAATCGCGACCCGCCGCGCACCCGGCGTCCCGCGCACGCCCCGCCGCGACCATGAACGACCCGGACGCCCCGGCGCTGCAGCGCCGCCCGCCCCCGGCACGGCCGGAACTCGGCTTGCAAGCCGTGCTGCGCTGCGCCATGCTGCGCGGCACCATCCCTCGGGCACCTGCTCCATGGCCGCGACCCGGATCATCAAGAAGTATCCCAACCGTCGTCTCTACGACACCGAGATCTCCAGCTACATCACGATCGAGGATGTGCGCCAGCTGATCGTCGACGGCGAGGAGTTCGAGGTCCGCGACGCCAAGTCGGGCGAGGACCTGACCCGCTCGGTGCTGCTGCAGATCATCGCCGAGCACGAATCGGACGGCGAGCCGATGCTCTCGACCCAGCTGCTGAGCCAGATCATCCGCTTCTACGGCGATTCGCTGCAGGGGTTCATGGGCAACTACCTCGAGCGCTCGATGCAGGTCTTCCTCGACCAGCAGCAGCAGTTCCGCCAGCAGATGGGCGGGATGCTCGGGCAGACGCCGTGGGCGATGATGAACCAGCTCACCGAGCGCAACATGGAAATGTGGAAGGAATTCCAGAAGAACCTGACCGGCAGCGTCGGCCAGAAGCCCGATCCCGACCGGCGCCCGCCGGACAAGCGCGGCCGCTGAGTCCCGCCCTGCGCATCCCGGCACGCGCACGTCGCTGCGCCGCGCCCTTCTTTCCAGCTCCCGGATCCACATGGACAAGCGTACGGCCGTCGTCACCGGCGGCATCGGCGGGCTCGGCACCGCCATCTGCATCGCGCTCGCGCGCGCCGGCCGCCGCGTGGTCGCCGCGGACCTGGGCGGGCATCCCGAACGCGTGGCGCGCTTCCAGGCCGAAGTCGACGGGCTGGACGTGCGCTTCGCGCCGCTGGACGTCTCCGACTTCGACGCCTGCGGCGAGTTCGTGCGGGGGATCGAGACCGCGGGCCAGGGCCCCGACATCCTGGTCAACGCCGCCGGCATCACCCGCGATACCACCCTGCGCAAGATGGACCGCGGGCAGTGGGAATCGGTGCTCTCGGTCAACCTCGACAGCGTGTTCAACCTGTGTCGGCACGCGATCGACGGCATGACCGGACGCGGCTTCGGCCGCATCGTGAACATCAGCTCGGTCAACGGCCAGACCGGCCAGTTCGGCCAGACCAACTACTCCGCGGCCAAGGCCGGCATGCACGGCTTCACCATGGCCCTCGCCCGCGAGGTGGCGCGCAAGGGCGTGACCGTCAATTCGGTGTCGCCCGGATATTGCGAGACGGCGCTGGTGGCGGCGATCCCGGACGAGATCCGCCAGGGCATCGTGGACAAGGTACCGGTCGGACGCCTCGGGCACCCGGACGAGATCGCGCGCACCGTCGCCTTCCTCAGCGACGACGAGGCCGGCTACATCACCGGCGCCAACATCCCGGTCAACGGCGGCCTGTACATGGCGTTCTGATCCCGGCCCGGGCTGCCGAGACGGGGTCGCATCCGGACTTCGCGCGGCAACCGTCAGCGCGCGGCGCCTGCCGTGGTCGCGGCCCCGGTGGCCGCGTTGCCGCAGAAACGTTCGCGGTACTCCAGCGCCTTGGGCATCAGCGATTCCAGGTTCGCGATCCGGGTGCCGGGATTGGGATGGGTCGACGAGAATTCAGGCGGCGCCTGGCCGCCGCTGGCTTCGCCCATGCGCTCCCACAGCGGCACCGACTCGCGCGGATCGAAGCACGCCGCCGCGGCCAGCATCAGCCCGACCTCGTCGGCCTGGGTCTCGTGCTTGCGCGCGTACGGCAGCAGGTAGCCGTAGCCCATCGCGGCCATGATCATCTGCTGCTGCTGCGGATCCATGCCGCTCATCGCGCCGGCCATCTGCCCGACCTGGCTCAGCTTCTGCTGCGCCATGCGCTGGGCGCCGTGGCGCAGCAGCGCGTGCGCGATCTCGTGTCCCATCACCACCGCCATCGCGTTCTCGTTCTGCGCCACCGGCACCAGGCCGGTGTAGACCGCCATCTTGCCGCCCGGCAGGCAGAAGGCGTTGGCCTGCTCGGATTCGATCACGTTGACCTCCCACTCGAAGCCGCGGGAGAAGGTCGGCGCCGGCTGCCCGTTCTCGGCCGCCAGCGCGGCCTCCACCTCGGGCACCTTCGCCACCAGCCGCTCGGCGATGCCGCGCACCTGCTGCGCGATCGGGGAATTCGGGTCGACCGGCTGCTCCTGCTGCAGGATCTCCTGGTAGGCCTGCAATCCGAGCGCCTTCTCGTCCTCGATCGACAGGCCCTTGTCGATCAGCACCGACTCCCCGGTCACCGCGTCCACCGACTGGTTGGAAAACCAGTAGTACACGCCGTAGCCGGCGAACAGCAGCAGGATGATGAAGCGCGGGTTGATCCCGCGCCGGCGCGTGGCCGGCTGCCCCGCGTGGCGCCCACCGAACGGATCGCGTCGCATCAGTGTCTCTCCCCGGTCCTACAGATCGCGGACGACCCGGAACCCGAGCCGCGCATTGGTGGTGTCGACGTTCGCCGGGGCGCGCCACGCCGAACGCGTCTGCGCCGGCGAGCTTGCCCAGGAGCCTCCGCGGATGACCTGGTCGCGACATCCGGGGTTGACCCACGCCGAACCGTCCCCGGGCGCCCGCCGGTAGCCATCATGCCAGCAGTCGGCCACCCACTCGCTGACGTTGCCAGCCAGGTCGTGAAGGCCCCATGCATTCGGTTCCATCCGCCCGACCGGGGCCGGACCCCAGTAGCCGTCGCCGTAGCCGCCGAACGCATTGGCCCAGGTGCGCCCGGCCGGGGACCGGTCCAGTGCACCGGTGGTATTGGCCACCCGCCGCGGCGGCTCGCCCTCGCCCCAGGGATAGCGCCCGCGGCTCCCGGCGCGCAGCGCGTACTCGAATTCCGCCTCGCTCGGCAGGCGGTAGCGCTGGCCGGTCTGCGCCGCCAGCCATTCGGCATAGGCCTGGGCGTCGCGTGCGCTCACGTGCAGCACCGGCAGGCCATCGTCCGCCGGGCGCCCGAGGTAGTCCGAATGCCAGTCGACACCGCTGCGACGGACGAAGTTGCCGCTGCGCTCGTCGTACACCATCGAGAACCCGCGCCGCGCGGCACGCGTGCGGTGGCCGGTGGCCGCGATGAAGCGGCGGAACTCGCCGACCGTGATCTCGCGGATGGCCATGCCGAAGCCGCGCTCGAAGCGGATCGGATGGGCGGGACGCTCGTAGTCGCTGGCGTCCACCTCGCCCTCGGGCGCGCCCATGGTGAACGCCCCGTGCGGCACCACGGCCATCTGCGGGCCACGTCCGCCGTTGGCCAGGGCATCGGTGAACACCTGCCCCGGCGCGTAAAGGCCGTAGTGCACCGCCAGGTCGATGCGTTCGCGCAGTTCGGAGGCGGCCGGATCGCCCGGCCGCGCAATGCGCAGCAGTTCGGCCAGGTGCCGGCGCGCGACGTCGACGCCGCCGAACTTCGGCAGCGCCATGATGCCGAGGTCGCGCAGGCGCGCGATGCGCGTGGCGCGCAGCCGGTCCACCCGCGCGTGCGCGTCGACCACGGTCTCCAGTCCCTGGTCGGGGCGGACCTCGGCGGCGAACGCGAGCCAGCGCCGGGCGAGTTCGAACTCTCCCTCGTCGGCGGCGTCTTCGGCGCGACGGATCATCGCGCTTTCCACCGCCGCCATGCCCTGCCGCGCGCGCGGCTGCGCCGGCTGCAGTTCGAGCGCATCGCGGAACGCGCCGAGCGCGCCGCCGCCACCTTCGCCCAGCCGGCCCTCGGCCAGCGCCCGCTCGCCGGCGACGTTGAGCGCGGTCACCCGCTCCGCCAGATCGACGCGCTGCAGGAAATCGACCACCCCGGGATCTTCGCCGTCGACCGCGCGGGCCACGGCGGCCAGCCCGCGCGCGCGCGCAAGCGCATCGGCCTCGTCGTCCACGGCCGCCAGCGCCGCGTCCCCCTGCCGCAGCACGCGCTGCAGCGCGCGGCGCAACCCGGCTTCCGCGTGGCGGCTGTGCTCGGGCAGCGTCGAGAGGGCCAGGTAGAGCGGGATCGCCGCATCCGCGTCCTCGTGCAGTCGCCCCGCCTCGAGCGCGTCGTCGGCGCGGCGGCGCAGCGCCTGCGGGTCCGCATCGGACAGGTCCACCGCCGGCACCTGCCAGGTCAGGCTGCCGGCGGCACTGTCGTCGCCGCTGATGGTGACACTGCCCGAGCCGGCGCCGGCCACGTCGGCCGCCGCAGGCGTGGCGCCGGCATCGGTGTCCGCGCCGGGTTCGCGCGAACATCCGGCCACGGACACGGCGCACACCGCCAGCGCGATCCAGGCCCCACGCAAAGCGGACATCGTCGACGGCATCGGCACCAGATTAAGCCATCGCGACCGGCGAGGCGACGCGCGCGCGGGGCATCGCGCGGCTGCGCAAGGATTGCCACCGCGCCCCGGCGGCCGGTAGGCTGCCGTCCATGTCGTCATCGCCCGTGCACTGGGTCACCGAACCCGCCGTCCTGCGTCCGCATCTCGAAACCGTCTCCACCCGGGTCGCGATCGACACCGAATTCATCCGCGAACGCACCTACTGGCCGCAGCTGTCGCTGGTCCAGGTCGCGCTGGAGTCCGCCGCGCCCGCGCCTCCGGTGATCCTGCTGCTGGACATGCTCGCGCCCGGCATGCCCGAAGCGCTCGCGCCGCTGCTGCGCGACCGCGCCGTGACCAAGGTGATGCACAGCGCGAGCGAAGACCTGGTCGCGCTGCGGCGCAGCTGCGACGCCCTGCCCGAGCCGCTGTTCGACACCCAGATCGCCGCCGGCCTGGCCGGCATCGGCGCGGGCCTCGGCTACCAGCGGCTGGTGCAGGAACTGCTCGGCGTGGCCGTGGACAAGGGCGAAACCCGCTCGGACTGGATGAAGCGGCCGCTCTCGCCCTCGCAGCTGGCCTACGCGGCCGAGGACGTGCGCCACCTGTTCGCGCTGCACGACGCGTTGTCCGGACGGCTGGACGCACTCGGACGCCGGGAATGGTTCGAGGAGGACTGCGCGCGTCTGCTGGAGAACGCGCGCGACGACGAGGGCGAGCGCTGGCCGCACCTGTCGCTGCGCAGCGCACAGTTCCTCGACGCCGCCGGTCAGCGCCGCCTGCTGCGCCTGCTGCGCTGGCGCGACGCCCAGGCGCGGCGCAGCGACCGTCCGCGCACCTGGGTGCTGGACAACGATCTGGCCACGACGCTCGCGCGCGAGGCGCCCGCGGACCGTGGCGCGCTCGACCGCCTGTTCGAGACGCACCCGAAAGCGCCGCGCAAGCTGGCCGGCCCGGTGTTCGAAGCGCTCGGGACACCGCTGCCCGACGAAGCCGACGCGCCCGCGCCGCGCACCAGCGAGCGCGACCGCAAGGCGCTGCGCCGGCTGCAGGACGCGGTCGCCGCCCGCAGCGGCGAACTGGGCCTGCCCGACGGGGTGCTCGCCTCGCGGCGCTGGCTGGAATCGCTGCTCGACGGCGAGGACTGGCCCGGCGTGCTCTCGGGCTGGCGCCGGGCCGAGCTCGAACCCGCGCTGGCGCCGCTGCTGGAACCGGCTGGCGACGGCGCCGCGACATCCGTATAATCGCCGTCCTCACGTGGGGCCATAGCTCAGCTGGGAGAGCGCGTCGTTCGCAATGACGAGGTCGGGAGTTCGATCCTCCCTGGCTCCACCACTCGATCCGCATGGAACAGGCCGGCCGCAAGCCGGCCTTTTTCATGGCTGCGCCAGCGCCCCGCGCGACGTGGGCCGCCTGCGCCCGCGGCCGCTTCAGCTGGCGACAGGACGACGGCCGCTATGCTCGCCGCGGTGCCCTCCGCCTCACGCCAGATGCCTTCGACTCCCCGCCGGACCCGCCTTCGCCTGGGCGCGCCGCTGCTGGTCACCCTGCTTGCCGCCTGCGGCGGCGGCGCCGCGGTGCAGGAGCCGCCGCCCGCCCCGCGCCCGGTCGCGCCCGAAGCGCCGGTTCCGGCCCCGAAGATCGGATTCGCGCTGGGCGGCGGCGCGGCCAAGGGGTTCGCCCACATCGGCGCGATCAAGATGCTCGAGGCCAACGGCATCCGCGCCGACGTGGTGGCCGGCACCAGCGCCGGCAGCGTGGTCGGCGCGCTCTACGCCAGCGGCATGGACCCGTTCCGGATGCAGGAGCGCGCGGTGGCGCTCGACGAATCGACGCTGCGCGACGTGCGCCTGTTTTCCGGCGGCCTGGTCCAGGGCCAGGCGCTGCAGGACTACGTGAACACCGAAGTCGGACGGCGGCCGATCGAACGCATGTCCAAGCCGTTCGCCGCGGTGGCCACGCGCCTGGATACCGGCGACCGCGTGGTGTTCGTGCGCGGCAACACCGGCCAGGCGGTACGCGCCTCGAGCAGCGTGCCGGGCGTGTTCGAACCCACCCGCATCGGCCAGCACGCCTACGTCGACGGGGGCGTGGTCAGCCCGGTGCCGGTGGATGCCGCGCGCCAGCTCGGTGCCGACCTGGTGATCGCCGTCGATATCTCCAGCAAGGCCGGCGGCCGCACGCCGACCGGGATGGCGGGAATCGTCAACCAGTCGATCACCATCATGGGCCAGACGCTGGGACGGCAGGAGCTCGAACGCGCGGACGTGGTGATCCGGCCGCAGGTCAACGAGATCGGCCCGGTGAGCTTCGAGCAGCGCAACGCCGCGATCCTCGAGGGCGAACGCGCCGCACTCGCGGCCCTGCCCGCGATCCGGACGCGCCTGGCGCAGATCGAACGCACGCGCCGCGATACCGCCAGCCGCGAGGCCGCGGCACGCGCCGCGCGCGAAGCGCCGGCGGACATCGACTGCGGCGACAGCTGGGTGCGCAGGCTCAATCCGTTCGCCAAGGAGCAGCCCTGCGGCTGACGCGGACGCGGCTTGATCCAGGTCAAGCGCTTCCGCGATCGGGTCCGCGAAACAGGCCCCGGCCCGGAGCCGGTTGACGCCGGTCAAGGGAACCGCGTGCATGCGGCGCCACGATGCCTCCAGACCCACGGAGGACATCGAGGAGAGCCTCTCATGACACTGCTGACATCCAGCCTGATGGCGTCCGCGCTCGCACTTGCGCTCGCCGGCGGCGTTCCCGTTCCCGCATCTGCGACCGACGCACCCGAGCTGGTGACCGCCACGCTCGACCAGGCGTCCGACCTCGCCGCGCTGCCGCGCCAGCAGGTCGCGCTCAAGCGTCCTCCCCTGGTGCACGACCATGACCAGGTCGCCAGCGGTGGGCCGAAGGTGGTGCAGTTCACCTTGCCGATCGTCGAACAGGAGATCACCATCGACGGCGAAGGCACGAAGATGCACGCCATGACCTTCGGCGGTTCGATCCCCGGGCCGATGATGGTGGTGCACGAGGGCGACTACGTCGAGGTCACCCTGGTCAACCTGGCGGGCAATTCGATGCCGCACAACATCGACTTTCATTCCGCCACCGGCGCGATGGGCGGCGGCGACCTGACCGTGGTCCAGCCGGGCGAGCAGGTCACCCTGCGCTGGAAGGCCACGCGTCCGGGCACCTTCGTCTACCACTGCGCGCCGGGCGGCCCGATGACGCCGTGGCACGTGGTCTCGGGCATGCATGGCACGGTGATGGTGCTGCCGCGCGATGGCCTGAAGGACGGCGACGGCAAACCGCTGCGCTACGACCGCGCGTTCTACATCGGCGAAACCGAGTTCTACATCCCGCGCGACGCGGACGGCGGCTTCAAGTCGTACGGGTCGCACGCCGAGTCGCTGCCGGAGACGCTGGCGGCCATGCGCGGACTGGCGCCGTCGCACGTGGTGTTCAACGGCGCGGTCGGCGCGCTCACCGGCGGCAACGCACTGCGCAGCAAGGTCGGCGAGACGGTGCTGTTCGTGCACTCGCAGGCCAACCGCGATACCCGCCCGCACCTGATCGGCGGCCACGGCGACCACGTGTGGGAGGAAGGCAAGTTCAACAACGCGCCCCTGCGCGACCTGGAGACCTGGTTCATCCGCGGCGGTTCCGCGGGCGCGGCCCTCTACACCTTCCGCCAGCCGGGCATGTACGCCTACGTCAACCACAACCTGATCGAGGCGGTGCTGCTGGGTGCGGCGGCGCACATCATGGTCGAAGGCGATGCCTGGGACCACGACCTGATGACCACCCCATCGCCGGTCGGCGCGATCGCGGCGGACACGGACCTGGCGCTGCCCTCCAGCGACTGATCCGGCGTCTCCCCGTCGCCGGAAGCCCCCGCGCACGCGGGGGCTTTTCTTTGCGAATGCCTGGCCGCCGCCGCGCATGCCTCGCGGCGCCGGGTGCGTGACAGGCCGGGGGGCTCGCGATCGCCTTCCGCCGGACTGTCCGCAGGCGCTTCCCCGGGACCCACCGAGCGCCTACCCTCGTCGCCGAGCCCCGGCGAACGGA
This sequence comes from Luteimonas rhizosphaericola, assembly GCF_029888045.1. GTDB lineage: Bacteria > Pseudomonadota > Gammaproteobacteria > Xanthomonadales > Xanthomonadaceae > Luteimonas > Luteimonas rhizosphaericola. The sequence continues at coordinate 242,454 of NZ_JARXRN010000016.1, forward strand.
CCATGACCTCCACCTTCATCGCGATCATCGACTTCATCGGGACGTTCGCGTTCGCGATCAGCGGCGCGCTGGTAGCGGTGCGCCACCGGCTGGACCTGTTCGGCGTGCTGGTGCTGGCGTTCGCGGCGGCGACCGCCGGCGGCATCGTGCGCGACGTGCTGCTGGGCGCGACCCCGCCGGTGTCGGTGCTGGACTGGCGCTATCTCGCGGTGTCGAGCGCCGCCGGCCTGCTGACCTTCTACCGGCACGAACAGGTCGAGCGGATGCGCAACCCGGTGCAGCTGTCCGACGCGGTCGGGCTGTCGCTGTTCGCGGTGCTGGGCGCGGACAAGGCGCTCGACGCCGGCCTGGGCGCGACCGGGGCGATCATGCTCGGCATCCTGTCCGGGGTCGGCGGCGGGATCGTGCGCGACGTGCTGGTGGCGCAGGTGCCGAGCGTGCTGCAGCGCGAGCTGTACGCGATCGCCGCCTCCGTCGGCGCGACCGTCGTGGTGGCCGGCGACGCGCTGGAGCTGCCGCCGGCCCCGGTCGCGGTGGGCGGCGCCGCGGCCTGCTTCGTGCTGCGCTGGCTGGCCATCCGGCGCGGGTGGCGCTTGCCGGTGTCGCGCGGGGGCGACGCCCCGTAGCCGACGGACGCGCTCCGGAACCGATCCGACGACGTCACCCAATCGCACTCGCTGAAGGCCCACGCATCTTCGCAGCGCGAAGGCCCGGGCCCGCGCCGTCGGCCGCCCGCGCTCAGCCCTCCGCGGCGGCCTGCCGCGGGATCGCGACCGGCGGCAGCGCACGGACGACCAGCGCCGCCAGCACGACGAACGCGCCGGAGATCGCCAGGCACGCGCCCAGGCCCGCCGCCTGGAACACCCAGCCCGACAGCACCGTGCCCAGCAGCCGGCCCATCGCGTTGGCCATGTAGTAGAAGCCCACGTCCAGCGACACGCCATCGCGCGCGGCGTGGCCGACGACCAGGTAGCTGTGCAGCGAGGAATTGACCGCGAACACGAGGCCGAACAGCGCCAGCCCGCCGACCAGCACCGGCTGCGCGTCGATTCCGGCCGCGAGCATGGCCGCCATCATCAGCGGCACCACGGCGAGCGCCAGCCCCCACGCCGCCGCCGCACCGCCGCCCGGCATGCGCGCGTCGCGCGCCCCGGTGAGCGCGGGCGCCAGCGCCTGCACGACCCCGTAGCCCATCAGCCACGCCGCCATGAACCCGCCCACCTGCCAGAAATCCCAGCCCAGCGTGGTGGACAGGTAGACCGGCAGCGCGACCACGAACCACACGTCGCGCGCGCCGAACAGGAACATCCGCGCCGCCGAGAGCCGGTTGATCGCGGCGCTCTTGGACAGCAGGTCGCGGAACTTCGGCCGTGCGCTGGCACGGCCGAGCGAACCGCGCAACAGGAACAGCCCCGCCACCCACACCAGCAGCAGCACGGCCGCCATCCCCGCCACCGAGGCCCGGAACCCGAACAGCGTCAGCAGCGCGCCGCCGAGGAAGAAGCCCACGCCCTTGAGCGCGTTCTTCGACCCGGTCAGCGCCGCGACCCAGCGGTACAGCGCGCCCTGGCGCGCATCGGCCACCAGCAGCTTGATGCTGCTCTTGGCGCTCATCTTGTTGAGGTCTTTCGCAATCCCCGACAGCGCCTGGGCCGCCATCACCCAGGCCACCGTCAGCCACGGCGCCGGCACCAGCAGCATCGACAGTGCCACCACCTGCAGCGCCAGCCCGATCTGCATGGTGCGCTCGAGCCCGATGCGCGCACCCAGCCAGCCGCCGACGAGGTTGGTCACTACGCCGAAGACCTCGTAGAACAGGAACAGCATCGCGATCTGCAGCGGGCTGTAGCCCAGCTGGTGGAAATGCAGCACCACCAGCATCCGCAGCGCGCCGTCGGTGAGGGTGAAGGCCCAGTAGTTGCCGGTGACCAGCAGGTACCGGCGCACCTCGGGCGACAGCTGCCTGAGCATGGTCACCCTGCCGCGCCGACCAGCCGCACCAGTTCCACCGTGCGGTTCACGTAACCCCACTCGTTGTCGTACCAGGCGTAGACTTTCACCTGGGTGCCGTTGACCACCATGGTGGAGAGCGCATCGACGATCGACGAACGCGGATCGTGCAGGAAATCGATCGAGACCAGCGGCCGCGTCTCGTAGCCGAGGATGCCGGCCAGCGGACCCTCGGCCGCCGCGCGCAGCAGGCCGTTGACCTCGTCCACGGTGGTCGCGCGCTCGAGCTCGAACACGCAGTCGGTGAGCGAGGCGTTGGTGAGCGGCACGCGCACCGCGTGGCCGTCGAGGCGCCCGCGCAGCTCGGGGAAGATCTCGGCGATCGCGGTGGCCGAACCGGTGGACGTCGGGATCAGGCTGCTGCCGCAGGCGCGCGCGCGCCGCAGGTCCTTGTGCGGGGCGTCGACGATGACCTGGGTATTGGTCAGGCTGTGGATCGTGGTCAGGCTGCCGTGGCGGATGCCCAGGCCCTCGTGCAGCACCTTGACCACCGGCGCCAGGCAGTTGGTGGTGCACGAGGCGGCCGAGACGATGCGGTGCAGCGCGGGATCGAAGCGCTGGTGGTTCACGCCCATGACGATGTCGAGCGTGCCGGCCGCCTTGATCGGCGCGGTCACCACCACCCGCGCCACGCCCTGGTCGAGGTAGGGCTGGAGGACGTCGGGTTTGCGGAACTTCCCCGAGGCCTCGATGACCACGTCGCAGCCCGACCAGTCCGTGGCGGCGAGTTCTCGGTGGCGCGTGACCGGGACGCGCACGCCGCCGACGAGCAGCGCCTCATCGGCCGCCTGGACGTCCACGTCCCAGCGCCCGTGCACCGAATCGAACTGCAGCAGGTGCGCCAGCGTGGCCGGATCGCCGGCCGGATCGTTGATGTGCACGAACGACAGCGCCGGGTCGCCCCACGCCGCGCGCAGGGACAGGCGCCCCATCCGTCCGAAGCCGTTGATGCCGATGCGAATACGCATGTGTCCCCCGTTGGATGGAAAGAAGCGAAAAAGTGGGTTCGGTGTTCAGCCGCGGCCGATCTCGCGCACCCGGCGTTCCAGCACCAGCCGGTCCAGCGCGTCGATCCTCAGCGCCGCCAGCAGGTGGATGCGCTGCTGCAAGGCGAGCAGGGTCTGGGCGAACGCCTTGCGCACGGCCTCGTCGCTGCCGGTGGCGGCGACCGGATCGGGGAGGCCCCAGTGCGCGATGACCGGTTGCCCCGGCCACGCCGGGCACGCTTCGCCCGCCGCGCGGTCGCAAACGGTGATGACCAGGTCCATCTCCGGGGCGCCCGGCCGCACGAACTCGTCCCAGGACTTGCTGCGCAGTCCGTCGGTGGGGAAGCCGGCTTCCCGCAGCACCTGCAACGCGATCGGATCGACCTGCCCGCGCGGACGGCTGCCCGCGCTCCAGGCGGTGAAGCGCCCATGGCCCAGTTCGTTGGCCAGGACCTCGGCCATGATGCTGCGCGCCGAATTGCCGGTGCACAGGAACAGCACGTTGTAATGCCCTTGCATGACCGTCTCCACGTGCAGGGAAAGGGGCTAACCGCGCGCCTCGTACCAGCCACGGGACGCGTTGACCACGCGCACCAGCGACAGCATCACCGGGACTTCGACCACCACCCCCACCACCGTCGCCAGTGCCGCGCCCGACTCGACGCCGAACAGCACGATCGCGGTGGCGACGGCGAGTTCGAAGAAATTGCTTGCGCCGATCAGCGCCGAGGGACCGCCGATGCAGTGCGGCGTGCCGAACCTGCGGTTGAGCCAGTAGCCGACGCCGAACGTGAGGTAGGCCTGGACCAGGATCGGCACCGCCAGCAGCACGATCATCAGGGGCTGGCGCAGGATCTGCCCGCCCTGGAAGCCGAACAGCAGCACCAGCGTGCCCAGCAGCGCGCCGATCGACCACGGACCGAGCCGCTCCAGCGTCCGCTCCAGCGCGGGAGCGCCTCCCCGGCGCAGCAGCGCACGCCGCAGCCAGACCGCGGCGGCGAGCGGGATCAGGATGTAGATCGCCACCGACAGCAGCAGCGTGTCCCACGGCACCCGGATCGCGGAGATGCCCAGCAGCAGCGCGACGATCGGTGCGAACGCGACCACCATCACCGTGTCGTTGAGCGCCACCTGCGACAGCGTGAACTCCGGATCGCCGCCCGACAGGTGGCTCCACACGAACACCATTGCCGTGCACGGGGCGGCACCGAGCAGGATCAGCCCGGCAACATAGGCGTCCACCTGGTCGGCCGGCAGCCAGCGCGCGAACAGCACCCGCAGGAACAGCCACGCCAGCAGCGCCATCAGGAACGGCTTGAACAGCCAGTTGACCCCGAGCGTGACCCCGATGCCCCGCCACTGCCGGCCCACCTTCCCCATCGAGGCGAAGTCGACCTTCAGCAGCATCGGCACGATCATCAGCCAGACCAGCACCGCGACCGGCAGGTTCACGCTTGCGAGTTTCATCCTCCCCATCGCGGAGAACGCGCCGGGCAGCAGCCATCCGGCCGCGGTGCCGACCACGATGCACACCAGCACCCACAGGCTCAGGCCCCGCTCGAACGGGCCCATGCCGTGACCCGCCTGGCCGGGCCCCGCGTCGTTGGGCGCGGGTGCGCTCATGCCGCCGGCGACTTTCGACGCCCGACACCCGGCGCGGATCGTGCCGGCCGACACGCCGCCGCGTCGCCGCCGCAGCAGTTGTGGGTCAGGAACCCGATCAGGTCCTGCATCGCATCGAAGTCGGCGCGGTAGTGGATCGAGCGGCCCTGCGGCATCGCGACCACCAGTCCCGCGGACCCCAGTTCCTTCAGGTGGAAGGACAGCGTGGCCGGTGGAACCGACAGGGTGTCCGAGATCACGCCGGCCGCGAGTCCGGCGGGGCCGGCTTCCACCAGCAGGCGAAACACCGCCAGCCGGGTGTCCTGGCCAAGCGCGGCCAGTGCGGTGGTTGCATCTTTCATTTCCATATTTCTAGAATAGTCGAAACATCATGACCGCTTCAACACAGCCATGCCCATGACCGACCTGCCCAACCTCGCGTTCGACACGCTCGAGCGCCCCGACCCGGCCCGGCTGGATCCAGCGGGCACAGCCCACCCGCCCCGGATCCTGCTGCTTTACGGGTCGCTGCGACCGGCGTCCTACAGCCGCAAGCTCGCGCTGGAGGCCGAACGCCTGCTGCGCGCGATGGGCGCCGAGACCCGCGTGTTCGACCCGCAGGGGCTGCCGCTCCAGGGCAGCACCCCGGCCGACCATCCCAAGGTGCAGGAGCTGCGCGCGCTCTCGCTGTGGTCCGAAGGCCAGGTGTGGGTGAGCCCGGAGCGCCACGGCAGCCCGACGGCGGTATTCAAGAACCAGATCGACTGGCTGCCGCTGGAGGAAGGCGGGGTGCGCCCGACCCAGGGGCGCACGCTGGCGGTGATGCAGGTCTGCGGCGGCTCGCAGTCGTTCAACGTGGTCAATGCGCTGCGCGTGCTCGGGCGCTGGATGCGCATGTTCACCATCCCCAACCAGTCCTCGGTGCCCAAGGCCTGGCAGGAGTTCGACGAGGACGGGCGAATGAAGCCGTCGCCGTACTACGATCGCGTGGTCGACGTGATGGAGGAGCTGGTGAAGTTCACCCTGATGGTCCGTGGCCGCAGCGACTACCTCACCAGCCGCTACAGCGAGCGCAAGGGCGCAGTTGCGGCCACGGCCCTCGCCCAGGCCTCGGACGCGGTCGAACGCCCACCGGTCGTGCCGGCGCCGCCCGCCGTGGCGGCGCAAGCGACGGCCGGTCCGGCCTGCTGCCGCTGACGGCCGGCATGATGCGCGCCGTGATCTATCACAACCCCGCCTGCGGCACGTCGCGCAACACGCTGGCGCTGGTCCGGCACGCCGGCATCGAGCCGCAGGTGATCGACTACCTGCGCGAGCCGCCCACGCGCGAACGCCTGCGCGAATTGATCGCCGGCGCCGGACTGTCCGTGCGCGACGCGCTGCGCCGCAAGGGCACGCCGTGGCTGGAGATGGGGCTCGATGACCCTTCGCTGGACGATGAGGCCCTGCTCGACGCGATGCTCGCAGAACCGGTGCTGATCAACCGCCCGTTCGTGGACACCGACCGCGGCATCCGGCTGTGCCGGCCCTCGGAGACGGTGCTCGACCTGTTGCCGCCGGTGGCCCGCCCCTTCACCAAGGAGGACGGCGAGGTGGTGATCGACGCGCAGGGGCAACGCGTGCGTTGAACGACGTCGCGCCCCTGCCGCAGACCGCGTCGCCGCCGCCGGGCTCCGCTCGCGACGTGTTCCGGACCTTCCTGCGCCTGGGCCTGACCTCGTTCGGCGGCCCGGTCGCGCACATCGGCTACCTGCGGCGCGAATGCGTGGGCCGGCGCGGGTGGCTGGACGATGCGCGCTTCGCCCAGCTCGTCGCGGTGTGCCAGTTCCTGCCGGGACCGGCCAGCAGCCAGCTCGGATTCGCGCTCGGGCTGGTCCGTGCCGGCTGGCGGGGTGCGCTGGCGGCGTTCGTCGCGTTCACCCTGCCCTCGGCGCTGCTGCTGTTCGCGTTCGCGACCCTGCTGCCGCGGCTGGCCGGACAGGCCTGGCTGCCGACGGCGCTCCATGGTCTGAAGCTGGTCGCGGTGGCGGTGGTCGCGCACGGGCTCATCGGCATGGCGCGGCGGCTGACGCCGGACGCGCCACGGATCGCGATCGGTCTGGGCGCGGCGGCGCTGGTGGTGCTCACCGGCAACGCCTGGTCGCAGCTGGCCGCGATCGCGCTTGGCGGAATCGCCGGATGGCTCGCATGCCGCGGCGAGGCGGCAGTCCCGTCGCCGCCCCTGCCGCTGCCACACCGCAGGCGGATGGGAGCATGGCTGCTCGCCGCCTGGCTCGCGCTGCTCGCGGTCGCGCTGTTGGTGCCCGCGCTGGGCGTGGACGGCACCGCCGGTGTCGCCGCCGCGTTCTACCGCGCCGGCGCGCTGGTGTTCGGCGGCGGGCACGTCGTGCTGCCGCTGCTGCAGGACGCGGTGGTGACGCCGGGCTGGGTCGATGCCGACACCTTCCTCGCCGGCTACGGCGCCGCGCAGGCGGTGCCGGGGCCGATGTTCACCCTCGCCGCATTCCTCGGCGCGCAGAGTCCGTCGGCGCTCGCACCCGGCCTGGTCGCGAGCCTCGCGGTGCTGGCGATCTTCCTGCCGGGCCTGCTCCTGCTGGCCGCGGTGCTCCCGTTCCAAGCGGCGTTGTCGCAACATCCGGCCGCCGCGCGCACCATGGCCGGCATCAATGCCGCGGTGGTCGGCCTGCTCGCCGCGGCCTTCATCGATCCGGTCCTGCGCGAAGGGATCCGCGGCCCGGTCGACCTGATGGTGGCCGCAGTGGCGCTGGCGCTTCTGGCCAGCGGCAGGGTGCCGGTGCTGGTGGTGGTCGCCGGCTGCGTGACGGCGGCGCTCGCGGCGCCCGCCGCCGCGTGAGGCGCAGCGATCAACCGAGCAGGTACAGCGCGCCCAGCGGATGATGCGTCCGCGCGATGAAATACACCTGCGCGAATACCAGCAGCGCCGCGGCATAGCACGCCGCCCGAATGCCGCCGGTGCGCCCGCGCCGGAACGCGAACACGCCCAGCACGACGTACAGCACGATCAGCACCAGCTTCATCGCCAGCCAGCCGTTGGCGTACAGGGCGCCGGGCAGGATGGTCAGCAGCATCAGCGCCGCGGTGAGCAGCGCGGTGTCGACGATGTAGCTGAGGTAGCGCACCGGCGCCGCATCGGGCCAGCGCATGCCGGCGAGCAGCATCATCCCGCGCAGCGCGAACAGGCCGCCGCTGAGCAGGGCCAGGCCGATATGGGCGTGCTTGATCTGGGGGTAGTACTCGATCATTCGACGGTCCCTTGTGACGCGGAAGGCGATTGTCGCCTGTCCCGCGGATTGCCGGAGCACTGCCGGGCGCGGCCGCGGTCGCAGCCTCATCCAGGCTTGCCATCGACGCGCGGCGCCAGGTAGATGCGCCCGATCCGAAAAACCCACGGCGACAGCGCCACAAGCCAGGCGATCGCGGACAGCGCCTGCCATGCCAACGGATCCGGGACCAATTCGGCAGCGACCCGCATCACCGCGGCCACCTGGATGCCGACGAACGCCCACCAGGCCAGTCCGTACATCCGCAGAGGCCGCCCCGAGTGCCCCTGCGTCACCCGGCTCACCATCGCCACCAGCACGCTGCCGAACAGACCGATGAACAGGGCGTGCGCCGGCGCGCGCCCAAGCAAGAACGCGCCCGTCACCAGGTACAGCAGGCTCTGCAGCGAGAACAGCGCGAACGTCACCGGCCACCAGGCCAGCCCCACGAACAGCACCTGCAGCAGGCCCGGTGCGCGTCCGCGCGGCCACCAACGCCACAGCGCCAACAGCGACAGCGCCAGCATCGGCGCGTCCGCCAGCCACAGCCAGGCGTATGCGTGCAGCAGTTCCAGGGCCAGGTGCGCCATCGCCAGGGTCCACACGGCCGCGAGGAGCCACATCGGCCGCCACGCCACATAGCCCGGGACCGCATTGCCGGCGAAGAACGGGAACATCCGGTGGGCGACCGTCAGATACACCGGCAGCAGCAGGCCGAAGGTGCCCAGCTTGATCGCCACCATCGCCCACCACGGCGAACCGGTGAGCAGGAAGGCGCCGAAGCAGAGCACGCCCAGCAGGCCCAGCCCCATCGCGGCCAGGCATGACCGTGCATGCCAGGTGCGCCCACGCTCGGCCAGCACCAGCCGCGCCAGGATCGACGTGCCGCTCAGCCATCCGGCCAGGGTCATGAGCAACCCCGCCACCAGTGCCGCCTCCAGCCCCAGCGCGCCCAGCAGCATCGCGGCCTGGCCGCCGAACATGCCCACGCCGACCGGCACATAGCGCCAGCGCGGCACCTCCGGCAGTGCCATCCAGCGCGGGAAGACGGTCAGCAGGAAGCCTAAGAAGAAGCTCGGCAGCACCTGGTACTGCATCACGAAGGCGTGCAGCCAGCCCGGAACCGTGGCGGCCTGCGGCACCTGCAGCAGGCCGGGCCAGCGCTGCGCCGCCAGCCACGCCGCCCACCAGGCCATCGCCAGGAGCAGGTTGCCGGCGCCGATGAAGAACATCAGACGGTGCGGCGCGGCCGCTAGCAGGCCGGGAGATGGAAGTGCGGGCGTGGTGGTCGTGCTGTTCATGGCGCCATCTTCGATCGCACTCGCGCCGCGGGCGATGACATGGATCAAGCGGGATCGCGCCCGTCGCCGTGGCTGTGCCGGCCGCGCCGCTGCATCGGCCTGGGGAGGTCAGTCACCTCGCAGGAGTGCGGCTGCAGCGCGCCATCGCGATCGACCACCAGCCGCACCCGCCGCTGGCCGTGATAGAAGCTGGCGCGGTACAGGCCGGCGTCGACGCCCGTCCCCCGTTCGCACAGCACGGCGATGCGATGCGTGTCCATCAGGCGCCGGAAGGCTTCGGGCGCGAGGCCGAGGCCGCGCGCCACCAGGGCCGCGTCGATCTCGACCTCGGGGGCGTCCGCCACGGCGATGGGAATGGTCCGGAGCGTCATCCTGGTGTCCGTTTGCGGGCGCGCGCGGCGCCGTCCCCGATGCGGGAGCGCCGTCCGTCCCTGCTCAGGCCGCCGCCTCGGCCGCGTCGACCGTCGCCGGCGCGGGCACCGCAAGGCGCGGCGCGATCCACAGCCGCAGCATGAACCACGCCAGCGCCAGCGCGCCCACGCTGAAGATCGTGTCGCCCGGCACGCGCAGCCACACCAGCAGGTCGATCAGCGGCTGCTGCATGAACTCGGCCGAACGCGCGTACCAGTAGCCGTGCGTCAGCGCCGCGCGCAGCTGCAGGATGCCGATCGGCAGCAGGGTCAGCAGCGCCATCCCGGCCAGGCCGATGTTGAAGGCCCAGAACGAGAGCTTCAGCGCGCCCTCGTTCCACTGCGCCTCCGGCCTGATCCCGCGCAGGCAGAACAGCATCAGCCCCACGCCGAGCATCCCGTACACGCCGAACAGCGCGGTATGTCCGTGCAGCGGCGTCAGGTTCAGGCCCTGCATGTAGTACAGCGGCAGCGGCGGATTGATCAGGAAGCCGAACAGCCCCGCGCCGACCAGGTTCCAGAACGCCACGGCGATGAAGAACATGATCGGCCAGCGGTACCTGGCCATCCAGGGCGTGGCCTTGCCCAGCTTGTAGCTCTGGTAGGCCTCGAAGCCGACGTAGGCCAGTGGCACCACCTCCAGCGCCGAGAAGCTCGCGCCCAGCGCGATCACCGCCGTGGGCGTGCCGGTGAAGTACAGGTGGTGCAGGGTGCCGAGCACGCCGCCGGCGAGGAACACGATGGTGGCGAACAGCACCGCGATGGTCGCGGACTTCACCTGCAGCAGCCCCAGCCGGGTGAACAGGAAGGCGATCACCGCCACCGCGAACACCTCGAAGAAGCCCTCCACCCACAGGTGCACCACCCACCAGCGCCAGTACTCGACCATCGACAGGTGGGTGTGCTCGCCCCACATCAGCCCGGCCGCGTAGAAGATGCCGATCGCCACCACCGACAGGAACAGCAGGCTGACGATCGACTTCGATTCGCCGCCGCCACGGATCGCCGGCCACAGCGCGCGGCCGACCAGGGTGAGCCACAGGATCAGCCCGACGAACAGGAACCACTGCCAGAAACGGCCGATGTCTACGTATTCCCAGCCCTGGTGGCCGAACCAGAAGTTGTGCGCCAGCCCCAGTTTCTGCATCACCGCGAACCACTGGCCGGCGAAAGATCCCACCACGATCACCAGCAGGCAGGTCCAGAGCACGTTCACGCCCAGCCGCTGGAACCGTGGCTCGTGCCCGGAGATCGCCGGCCCGATGTACAGGCCCATGCCCAGCCACGCGGTGGCGATCCACAGCACCGCCAGCTGCGTGTGCCAGGTGCGGGTGAGCGAGTACGGAAGGATGTCCGCCAGCGCGAAGCCGTAGGCTTCCTGGCCCTCGACCTGGTAGTGCGCGGTGGTCGCGCCGAGCAGGATCTGCACCAGGAACAGCGCCATCACCACCCAGAAGTACTTCGCGGTGGCGCGCATCGACGGCGTGATCGTGATGTTCGCCAGCGGGTCGGACGCCGGCAGCACCGGCGCCATCTCGTCGCCGTGGCTGACCGCGTAGTGCCAGCCGAGCAGGCCGACGCCCGCGATCAGGAACAGCACGCTGAACACCGTCCACAGCAGCGCGCTGGGCGGCGGCGTGTTGCCGACCAGCGCGTCGGCGGGCCAGTTCGCGGTATAGCTGATCGCCTGGTCCGGGCGCTCGGTCACCTGCGACCAGGCGACCCACCAGAAGAACGCGGTGAGCGATTCGCGATGCGCCGGGTCGGCGACCGTGTCGTTGCGCATCGCGTAGGCCTCGCGCAGCGGGGCGGTCTCGGGCGCGTTGCCGAACAGGCTGGTGTAGTGCGCGGCCACCGCGGCGATGGCTGCGGCGCGGTCGGCACCGATGGTGATCGTGCCGGCTCCGGCGTTCCACGTGTTGGGCCGCAGCAGTGCCTGCACGCGCGCGGCGTAGGCCGCCTGCGTGGGCGCATCGAGCGCGCGATAGCCGTCGAGGCCATGTTCGCGCGCCGCCCATCCGTCCAGGATCGCCTCGGCCTCGCGATGCATCCAGTCCGCGCCCCAGTCCGGGGCGACGTAGGCGCCGTGGCCCCAGATCGAACCCAGCTGCTGGCCGCCGATCGACTGCCAGACCTGGCGGCCGCGTTCGATGTCCGCGCGGGTGAACACCACGGCACCGTCGGTGGTGACCACGCGCTCGGGCATCGGCGGCGCCTGCCGGTGCACCTCGCTGCCCACCCACAGCAGCACGGCGAAGGAGGCCACCAGCAGCAGCGCCAGGCCGGTCCAGAGCTTGCGTGTCGAATCCATGTCGCGGGTCTCGTCGGGAGTCCGCGGCATCGTCACGTGGCGCCGTCGCCGGCACCTTGACATGGGTCAAGCGGGGTCGGGACTCACCCGCGCAGCACGTGGTGCGCCAGCGCGTCGAGCGCCGCGGGCTGCAGGATCTCCATGTCGCGACGCTCCACCCGCAGCACGCCCTCGTCCTGCAGCCGGCGCAGCACCCGGCTGACGGTTTCCGGCGCCAGGCGCAGGTAGTTGGCGATGTCGGTGCGGGCCATGGTCAGGCGCATGCGCGTGGCCGAGAAGCCGCGCTCGGCGAAGCGCCGCGACAGCAGCACCAGGAACGCCGCCAGGCGCTCGTCGGCGCTGAAGTTCCCCGCCAGCAGCGAGGCCTTGCCGATGTCCTGGCTGAGCAGGTTGAACAGGTGCCGCTGCAGCCCGGGCATGCGGCCGGCCAGCGTGGCCATCATCGGGAACGAGAACCGGCACAGCATCACCGTGTCCAGCGCCACCGCGTTGCAGGGATAGCGCGAGGTGGCGATGGCGTTGAGCCCGATCACCTCGCCCGGCAGGAAGAAGCCCAGCACCTGCTCGCGACCGCTGGCATCGGTGACATAGGTCTTGACCGTGCCCGCGCGGACGGCGGCGATGGCGTTGAACGGGTCGCCCTCGCGGAAGATGTGGTCGCCTTCGCGGAACGGGCCGACGTGCTCGACCAGCACGTGCAGGTCGCGCAGCTGGCCCTTGTCGTAGCCTTCGGCCAGGCACGCGGCCGAGAAGGCGCAGGTGCTGCAGAAGTGGAATTCGTCGCCGTCGTCCGCGATCGGCGTGCCCGACACCACCTTCAGTTCATGATCTCGCACGCGCACCGCCCCGTTGCCAGTCAGATGGTCCGGGAATAGCGCGCTCCTTCACCCTGGTTCCCGAGATACCGGTCGAAACACATGGCGATGATACGCAACAGGGCCCGCCCGCGGGGCGTGGCGCGGATTCGCCCCGGCGGACACTGCACGAGGCCGTCGTCCTGCAGCGGCCGCAGCGCGGCCAGCGCGTCGCTGAAGTACTCTCCGAAGCGGATGCCGTAGGCCCTCTCCACCTTGCGCGTGTCGATCTCGCCCTGGCACATGAGCTGCTGGATGAGGTCGGCGCGAAGCACGTCGTCGCGGCCCAGCACCAGGCCGCGCCAGATCGGCAGCCGGCCCTGGTCGAGCGCGATCTCCCACCCCGCCAGGTCGCGGTGGTTCTGGGTGAAGCTGTCGCCGACGTGGCTGATCGCGCTGACGCCGAAGCCGACAAGGTCGGTCTGGGCGTGGGTGGTGTAGCCCATGAAGTTGCGATGCAGGCTGCCCTCGCGCTGGGCACGCGCCAGCTCGTCGCCCGGCAGGGCGAAGTGGTCCATGCCGATGTAGTCGTAGCCGGCCTCGCCCAGCCGCTCGACCGCGAGTTCCAGCAGGGCCAGCTTGGCCTCCGGGTCCGGCAGGTCCTCGTCGCGGATCTGCCGCTGGGCCTTGAACAGGCGCGGCATGTGCGCATAGCCGTAGATCGCCAGCCGGTCCGGGCGTGCGGCGATCACGGTGTCCAGGGTGCGTCCGAAGCCTTCCAGCGTCTGCCTGGGCAGGCCGTAGATCAGGTCGACGTTGACCGAGCGCATGCCGAACCGCCGGCAGGCGTCGATGATCGCGAGCGTCTCGTCCACGCCCTGTTCGCGGTTGATCGCCTGCTGGACCGCCGGGTCGAAGTCCTGCACCCCGAGGCTGGTGCGGTTGAAGCCGATTGCCGAGAGCAGCCCGATGTCATCGGGGGTGACGAAGCGCGGATCGAGTTCGATCGAAATGTCGCGGTCGAGCGCGCCGCTGAAGCTGAAATGGCGCGCAAGGCTGCCCACCAGTTCGCCAAGCAGGCGGGGCGACAGGAAGTTGGGGGTGCCGCCGCCCAGGTGCAGCTGCACCACCTCGCGGTCGCGGTCGAACAGCGGCGCGACCAGGGCGATCTCGCGCTGCAGGCGGTCGAGGTAGATCCGGCCCTTCGCCTCGTCCCGGGTGATGATCCGGTTGCAGCCGCAGTAGAAGCACGGGCTCTGGCAGTACGGGATGTGCACGTACAGCGAGAGCTGTCGCGGGATGGGGTCGTCGTTGCTGCGCCGGGCGATGTCGCGGAAGTCCTCCTCGCCGAACCCTTCCGCGAAATGCGGCGCGGTCGGATAGGAGGTGTAGCGCGGCCCGGGCCGGTCGTAGCGCCGCAGCAGCTCGGCGTCGAAGCGCCAGTTGCGCAGCGGCTGCACGGTGGGGGTGGTCGTCGTCTGCATGGCGGGAAGTATCGGAGGGGTGCTGCCGGCCGGCCTTGACCCGGATCAAGGCCGGCGATGCGGGCGGGAGGACGCACCCTTGCACGCGGGCCGCGGAACCGCGTTGATCTGGATCAACGACGCCCTGGGGGCATCCGCCTAACCTGCGCGGCATCCGGAAGGCGGGGCAGGTCCATGCAGCAGGCGGCAACGACGTACAACGACAAGGTGGTGCGGCAGTTCGCGGTGATGACCGTGGTCTGGGGCATCGTCGGCATGCTGGTGGGCGTGGTGATCGCCGCCCAGCTGTACTGGCCCGACCTCACCCACGGCATCGAATGGCTCGGCTACGGCCGGCTGCGGCCGCTGCACACCAATGCGGTGATCTTCGCCTTCGGCGGCTGCGCGCTGATGGCCACCAGCCTGCACGTGGTGCAGCGCACCTGCCACGTGCGCCTGCTGTCGGACCGGCTGGCGGCCTTCGTGTTCTGGGGCTGGCAGGCGGTGATCGTGGCCGCCGCCGTCACCCTGCCGCTGGGCTGGACCCAGGGCAAGGAGTACGCGGAACTCGAATGGCCGATCGACATCCTGATCGCGGTGGTCTGGGTGGCCTACGCGGTGCTGTTCCTGGGCACGATCGCGGTGCGCAGGGTGCGCCACATCTACGTCGCCAACTGGTTCTACGCCTCGTTCATCATCGCGGTGGCGCTGCTCCACATCGTCAACAACATCTCGATGCCGGTCGCCGCGGGCAAGTCGTACAGCATCTACACCGGCGCGGTCGACGCCATGGTGCAGTGGTGGTATGGCCACAACGCCGTCGGCTTCTTCCTGACCGCCGGCTTCCTGGGGATGATGTACTACTTCGTGCCCAAGCAGGCCGGGCGCCCGGTGTATTCGTACCGGCTGTCGATCGTGCACTTCTGGGCGCTGATCGCGGTGTACATGTGGGCCGGTCCGCACCACCTGCAGTACACCGCCCTGCCCGACTGGGCGCAGTCGCTGGGCATGGTGTTCTCGCTGATCCTGCTCGCGCCCAGCTGGGGCGGCGCGATCAACGGCATCATGACCCTGTCGGGCGTGTGGCACAAACTGCGCACCGACCCGATCCTGAAGTTCCTCATCGTCGCGATCAGCTTCTACATGATCGCCACGTTCGAGGGGCCGATGATGTCGATCAAGACGGTCAATTCGCTTTCCCACTACACCGACTGGACCGTCGGCCACGTGCACGCCGGCGCGCTCGGCTGGGTGGCGATGATCTCGATCGGCTCGATCTACGCGCTGCTGCCGCGGCTGCTGGGCCTGCGCGAGATGTATTCGACGAAGTGGATCGACCTGCATTTCTGGCTGCACACCATCGGCGTGGTGCTGTACATCGCCTCGATGTGGATCGCCGGGGTGATGCAGGGCCTGATGTGGCGCGCCACCAACGACGACGGCACGCTCACCTACAGCTTCGTCGAGGCCCTCAACGCGACCTACCCCTACTACCTGGTGCGCCTGCTCGGCGGCGTGGTGGTGCTGTCGGGCATGTTCCTGATGGCCTTCAACGTGTGGAAGACCTACCGCGCCGGCCAGGCGGTGGCGGCCGACCAGCCGGTGCTGGAACCCGATCCCTCACAGAGCCTGGCGCCGCTGGCGCAGGCGCGCGCAGGAGCGCAGGCATGAGCGAACACAACGCCCACGAGAAGGTCGAGAAGAACATCGGCCTGATGGCGGTGCTGATCGCGGTGGTGGTCTCGTTCGGCGGCCTGGCGGAGATCGTGCCGCTGATGTACCAGGCCGAGGCGATCGAGCCGCTGCCCGGGGTCGAGCCCTACCCGCCGCTTGAGCTGGCCGGCCGCGACGTCTACGTGCGCGAGGGCTGCTACAACTGCCACTCGCAGATGGTGCGCACCCTGCGCTTCGAGACCGAGCGCTACGGCCACTACTCGCTGGCCGGCGAATCGGTGTACGACCGGCCGTTCCAGTGGGGTTCCAAGCGCACCGGGCCGGACCTGGCCCGGGTCGGCGGCCGCTATTCGGACGACTGGCACCGCGTGCACCTGCTCAATCCGCGCGACGTGGTGCCCGAATCGAACATGCCCGCCTATCCGTGGCTGGCCGCACGCACCGTCGATCGCGACCAGGTGACGCGCAGCATGCGCGCGCTGCAGCGCATCGGCGATCCCTACAGCGACGAGCAGATCGACGGCGCCGCGGAGGCGCTCGCCGGCAAGACCGAACTCGACGCCGTCGTGGCCTACCTGCAGGGCCTCGGCCGCCACGCACCGAAAGCCGGAGAAACCCCATGATCTCGGGAATCGTCACCGCCATCCTGCTGCTGTGCTTCCTGGGTGGCTGGATCTGGGCCTGGAGTCCGCGCCGCAAGCGCGATTTCGAGGACGCCGCCCGCCTGCCGCTGGACGACGACCAGGAGCCGACGCGATGAGCACCGGCTGGTCGTGGTACGTCATCGCCCTGGTGGTGCTCAACATCGCCGGCTGCGCCTGGCTGCTGTGGTGGACCGCGCGCCGCCGGCCCGGCGACCCGAAGCCGGAGGACACCAGCCACGTCTGGGACGGCGACATCACCGAGTACAACAAGCCGCTGCCGAAGTGGTGGATCAACCTGTTCTACATCACCATCGTCTTCAGCATCGGCTACCTGGTCTGGTATCCGGGCTTCGGCAACTTCGCCGGCGCCAGCGGCTGGACCTCCGCCGGCGCCCACGACGCCGAAAAGGCGCGCCGCGACCGCCAGCTGGAGGAAACCTTCGGGGTCTACGCCAACCAGCCGCTGCCGCAGCTGGCGGGCGATCCGCAGGCGATGGCATTGGGTCGCTCGATCTTCGCCAACACCTGCGCCGCCTGCCACGGCTCGTCCGCGCAGGGCGCGCCCGGCTATCCGAACCTCA
Source organism: Luteimonas rhizosphaericola (assembly GCF_029888045.1). Lineage (GTDB taxonomy): Bacteria > Pseudomonadota > Gammaproteobacteria > Xanthomonadales > Xanthomonadaceae > Luteimonas > Luteimonas rhizosphaericola. The sequence continues at coordinate 259,511 of NZ_JARXRN010000016.1, forward strand.
CCGACGCCACCTGGAACTGGGGCGGCGATCCCGAGCGCATCCTGCAGACCGTGCTCGACGGCCGCGAGGGCGTGATGCCGCCGCTGGGCACGGTGCTCGAAGGCATGGGCGGCGACGTCGCCATCACCCAGGCCGCGGCCTACGTGCGCGCGCTGCGCTCCGAGGACATCGAGGCCACGCTGCGCAACGACTACATGGCCGCGCGCGGCAAGAAGTACTTCGACGGCCTGTGCGTGGCCTGCCACGGCCCCGACGGTCGCGGCAACACGGAGCTGGGCGCGCCGGACCTGACCGTGCGCAACACGCTGTACCCCAACACCCTCGAGAGCATCCGCACCACCATCATCGAAGGCCGCCACGGGGTGATGCCCGCCCACCGCGCCCTGCTGGGCGAAACTCGCGCCCGGCTGGTGGCCGCGTACGTGTGGTCGCTGTCGAACGCCCCCGCCGGCGCGCCACCGGAACGGCAGTGACCGACTTCACCCAGCCACGCTTCGACCATCCACCGCGTCCGCTGGCGCAGCGGATCGGCGCGATCGCGTGGCCGAGCTTCTTCACCGCCGGGGTGTGCACGATGGTGTTCTTCGCCTTCGTCGACCCGATCGCGCTGCGCGACCTCACCTTCCCCGGCCTGCCGGTCACGCGCGAGCTCGGCTACACGCTGGGCTTCTTCGTGTTCTGGCTGGCGACGGCGGCCTCGAGCCTGTTCACCTGGATCCTGCTGCGCCCGGCGAGCCGCTTCAACCGCCCGCTGCCGCCGGAGTGACGCGATGAGCCGGGACATCCCCATCGACGTCGTCGACCCGGGCGGCGGTTCGCTGTACGTCAAGGAGCGCAAGGTCTACCCGCGCGACGTGAGCGGACGCTTCGACCGCCTGCGCGTGGCCGCGGTCGCCTGGCTGCTGGGGATGTTCTACCTGTTCCCGTGGCTGCGCTGGGACGGCCGCCAGGCGGTGCTGTTCGACCTGCCGGCGCGCAAGTTCCACGTCTTCGGCCTGACGTTCTGGCCGCAGGACTTCCTGTTCCTGGCCCTGCTGCTGATCATCGCCGCGCTGGCGCTGTTCTTCTTCACTGCTCTGGCCGGACGCCTGTTCTGCGGCTACGCCTGCCCGCAGACGGTGTGGACGGAGGTGTTCCTGTGGATGGAGCGCTGGACCGAGGGCGACCGGCCGAAGCGGATCAAGCTCGACGCCGGGCCGTGGACGCGCGAGAAGCTGCTGCGCAAGGGCGCCAAGCACGCGCTGTGGATGGTGTTCGCGTTGTGGACCGGCTTCACCTTCGTCGGCTTCTTCACCCCGATCACCGACCTCGGCGCGCGCCTGGCCACCCTGTCGTGGGGCGGATGGGAAACGTTCTGGGTGCTGTTCTACGCCCTCGCCACCTGGGGCAACGCCGGCTTCCTGCGCGAGCAGGTGTGCAAGTACATGTGCCCGTATGCGCGCTTCCAGAGCGCGATGTTCGACCGCAACACCCTGATCATCGCCTACGACCCGCTGCGCGGCGAGCCGCGCGGCCCGCGCAAGCGCGGCCTGGCCAGCGTGCTCGAGCGCGCCCGCGGCCTGCTCGACCAGGCCACCGCGTACGACTACGTGTTCCGCGCCGGCCGGCATCCCTCCGCCGCCACCCAGGCCGCGCACGCCAAGGGCACGATCACCTGGGACGGCGACCTGGGCGAGGTGCAGCCGCTGCCGAAGTTCGCCTTCGAGCAGCTGGGCGACTGCATCGACTGCACCATCTGCGTCCAGGTCTGCCCCACCGGCATCGACATCCGCAACGGCCTGCAGTACGAGTGCATCGCCTGCGGCGCCTGCATCGACGCCTGCGACGCGGTGATGGACAAGATGGGCTACCCGCGCGGGCTGATCCGCTATTCGACGCAGAATGCGATCGACGGCCGGCCGACGCGCGTGCTGCGGCCGCGGATCGTGGTCTACGGGCTGCTGCTGGCGGGCTTCATGGTCGCCTGGGCGGTGGGCGTGGGTACCCGCGCCGACCTGATCGTCGAGGCGCTGCGCGACCGCAACGCGCTGTATCGCGAGACCGCCGACGGCGCGGTGGAGAACGGCTACACCCTGAAGCTGGTGAACAAGGCCGATGCCGACCGGCGCTTCCGCATCGCGCTCGAGGACGCGCCGGGCCTGCAACTGCGCGACAATGCCGGTCTCGTGCAGGCGCCCGCGGGCGCCGTGGTGTCGATCCCGGTGACGGTGGTCGCACCCGGTGGCGCGAGCGGGCGCCGCGCGATCCGTTTCGTGGTCGAGAGCGAGGACGGCGCCGCCCGCGAAGTGGTCGACAGCAGTTTCTTCGGACCGATGTAGATGGACGCACCACGACACAGGCCGTTCTGGAAGATGCCGATCATGTGGCTGGTGATCGGGCTGCCGCTGGCGTCGGTGGTCGCCGGCATCGCGCTGGTGACGATCGCCACCCGCAGCGGCGGCGCCGACGTGGTGCGCGACGACGTGCGCCGGGTGTCGCAGATCCAGACCGCCGACATCGGCCCAGATGCGCGGGCCCGCAGCCTCGGGCTGAGCGCGGTGCTGCGCACGGACGACGGCGTGCTCGAGGTCATCCCCGCCACCGGCGAGTACGCGCGCACCGCGCCGCTGCGCCTGCTGCTGCAGCATCCCAGCCGCGAGGCGGACGACATCGAACTCGACCTCGCGCCCAGCACGACCGGCTGGCGGGCCGAGCGGACGCTCGACGCCAGTCACGACTGGGTGGTCCAGCTCGCGCCCGGCGACGGCGCCTGGCGCCTGCACGGGCGCCTGCCCCGCCAGCAGCACGCGACGCGCCTGGCGCCGTCGCTGGCGCAGTAGCGGCCCGCCGTGCGCGGCCGATCCGCGACGCGCCGATGCCGGCCATGACGTACCCCGCCTCGACCACCCTCGACACGGACGACGCGCGCGTCGCCGCCGCCAGTGCCCCCGCCTGCCACCACTGCGGCGAGCCGGTGCCGCGCGCGCCGTCGCAGCGCGTCACCGGCGACGATGGCCAGCCCTACTGCTGCGACGGCTGCGCCGCGGCCGCGCGCTGGATCCGCGACGCCGACTTGGGCGACTACTACCGCCTGCGCACCGCCGCGGCCGCCGGCCGCGTCGGCACCGACGCCATCGACCTGTCGGTGTGGGACCGCGAGGACGTGCTGCGCGAGCACGCGCATCCGGTCGACGGCGGGCGCCGCATCACCCTGCTCACCGACGGCATGCGCTGCGCCGCCTGCGCCTGGCTGATCCAGAAGGCGCTAGCGCGCGAACCCGGGGTGCGCGAGGTGACCGCGAACGCGGTCACCGGCCGCCTGCGGATCGACTGGGACCCGGCACGCACCCCGCTGTCGGCGGTGCTGCGGCGGCTGTCGTCGCTCGGCTACCGGCCCTACCTGGCCACCGGCGAGGCCCGCGAACGCGCCCGCATCGCCGAGCGCAACCGCTGGCTGCTGCGCCTGGGCGTGGCGGGCCTGGGCACCCTGCAGGCGATGATGCTGGCCGAGGCGCTGTACCTGGACTTCGACAACCAGATGCCGGCGGCCACGCGCGACTTCTTCCGCTGGATCGCGTTCCTGCTGTCCACGCCGGTGGTGTTCTACTCCGGATGGCCGTTCCTGTCGGGCATGTGGCGCGAACTGAGGATGCGCCACGTCGGGATGGATACGCTGATCGCGGGTTCCACCCTGCTCGCCTACTTCGCCAGCCTGGTCGAGACGCTGCGCGGCGGCGCGCACGTGTGGTTCGACGCCGCGGTGATGTTCGTGTTCCTGCTGCTGGCCGCGCGCATGCTCGAACAGCGCGCGCGCAACGTCGCCAGCGCCCAGGTCGATGCCCTGGCGCGGGCGCGCCCGGCGTTCGCCACCCGCGAGACCGCGGACGGGCGACGCGAAGCGGTGCCGGTGACGGACCTGCGCGTGGGCGACGTGGCCTGCGTGGCCGCCGGCGAGCCGGTGCCGGCGGACGGCCAGCTGCTCGGCGACGGCGCGTGGCTGGAGGAATCGCTGCTCACCGGCGAGGCGGGCGCCGTGCGCAAGCTGGCCGGCGACGCGGTCTACGCCGGCACCGTCAACCGCGAAGCGCCGGCGCGGCTGCGCGTGACCGGGACCGGCCCGCAGACGCGGCTGTCCCAGCTCACCCGGCTGGTCGAGGAAGCGCAGTCGCACCGGCCCGCGCTCGCGCGCGCGGCGGACCGGGTCGGCGGCCGCTTCGTGGTGGGCCTGCTGTGCGTGGCCGCGCTGGTCTGGCTGGGCTGGCGCCTGCACGACCCGTCGCGCGCGTTCGAGGTGACGCTCGCGCTGCTGGTGATCAGCTGCCCCTGCGCGCTGTCGCTGGCGGTGCCGACCGCGCTCGCCACCGCGCATGGCGCGCTCGCCCGCGCGGGCGTGCTGGCCACGCGCGCCGACGCGCTCGATACCCTCGCCGGCGCGACCGACCTGGTGTTCGACAAGACCGGGACACTCAGCGACGAGCGCCCGGGGCTGGCCGACGTCTCCACGTTCCACGGCGTGTCCCGCGACGATGCCCTGGCGATCGCGGCGGCGCTCGAATGCGACGCGGGCCACCCGATCGCGGCCGCGTTCGCGCGCGCCGACGCCGGCCTGCCGGTGTCCGCGGTGCGCACCGTGCCGGGCCTGGGCGTCGAGGGCCTGGTCGCGGGCCGCGCCTGGCGGTTGGGCCAGGCGGGCTTCGCCTGCGCCGGCGATGACGACGGTGCGCTGTGGCTCGGCGACGGCCGCATGGCGGTCGCCCGCTTCGAACTGCGCGAAGCCCTGCGCCCCGACGCGGCCGACGCGGTGCATGCGCTGCGCTCGCTCGGGCTGCGGCTGCACCTGTGCAGCGGCGATGCGCCGGCGCCGGTCCGGGCGGTCGGCGATGCCCTCGGCATCGAGGCCGTGCACGCGCGCCAGCGCCCGGAGGACAAACTTGCGATGGTGCGCGCGCTCCAGGCCCAGGGACGCGTGGTCGCCATGGTCGGCGACGGCCTGAACGATGCCCCCGTGCTGGCCGGCGCCGACGTGTCGCTGGCGATGGATCGCGGCGCGGCGCTGGCGCAGCGTGCCGCCGACCTGGTGATGACCGGGCCGACCCTGCTGCGGATTCCCGCCGCAGTCGCGCTCGCGCGCCGCACCCGGCGCGTGGTGCGACAGAATTTCGGCTGGGCGCTGGGCTACAACCTGGTGGCGGTGCCACTGGCCGCGGCCGGGCTGGTCACGCCCTGGATCGCCGCGCTGGGCATGGCCGGCTCGTCGCTGGTGGTGACGCTCAACGCGCTGCGCCTGGCGCGGAGCACGCCATGAGGATCCTGCTGCTGCTGGTGCCGATCAGCCTGGTGCTGCTGGGGCTGGCGGTGTGGGCGTTCGTGTGGGCGGTGCGGCGTGGCCAGTTCGACGATCTGGACACGCCGGCGCTCGACATCCTCACCGACGACGACGACGCGCCGCGCCGTCCACCGACGCGCACGGGCCCTTCACCGTCGTCTCCGACCGACGGCCGGACGCGCGATGCCGGTTGACTGGCTGGTGCTGCTGGCCGCGCTCACCGCCGGGCTGCTTGGCGGGCTCCACTGCGCGGCGATGTGCGGCGGGATCGCGACCGGCCTGTCGGCGACCGCCCCCGGCGGCGGCTGGGCCGGCGCGCTGCAGCTCAATCTCGGCCGCATCGGCGGCTACGCGCTGGCGGGGCTCGCGGTGGGCGCGTTCGGCCACGGGCTGGTGTCGCTGCTCGCCGATCCCTGGCTCGGGATCGCCCTGCGCACGCTGGCAGGGGCGGCGCTGGTGGTGGTCGCGCTGCGGCTGCTCGGCGTGCGCGCACTGCCCGGGTTCCTGTCGCGCCCCGGGACCCGCGCCTGGGCCTGGCTGCGCCCGCTGCAGCGGCGCCTGCTGCCGGCGGACACCCTGCCGCGGCGGCTCGGCATCGGCGCCCTCTGGGGCTGGCTGCCCTGCGGACTGAGCTTCAGCCTGCTGACGGTGGCCTGGCTGCAGGCCCACCCGCGCAACAGCGCACTGACCATGCTCGCGTTCGGACTCGGCACGCTGCCGGTGATGCTGCCGCTGACCTGGTCGGGCCAGCGCATTGGCGGCTGGCTGCAGCGCCCACGGCTGCGCACCGCGGCCGCGCTGCTGGTGCTGGCGCTGGGACTGCTTGCGATCGCCGCGCCCTGGCTGATGCGCGTGCCCGCGCTGCACGGCGTGCTGGCGGCGCTGGGCTGCCGGCCGCTGCCGTGAGCCGCGCCGGGTGATCCAGGTCAAGACGCGCGCGGGCCAGGTGCGCGACAATGGCGTCGACAAGAACGACCCACCTCCCACGGAGTACGCCATGCACGTCCACACCTCCCTGCTCGCCCTCGCCCTGCTCGCCTGCGCCGGCGCGGCGCAGGCCGCGCCCAACTGCGCGATCAAGCTCAAGGGCGGCGACAACATGCAGTTCGACCAGAAGAGCGTCAGCGTCTCGGCCGGCTGCAAGTCGATCACGATCGAATTCGAGCACACCGGCAAGCTGCCGGTGGCCGCGATGGGCCACAACGTCGTCATCACCGCCACCCCGGATGCCGATGCCGTGGCCAAGGACGGTATCAAGGCCGGCGCGGCGGCGAACTACGTGCCGGCCGGCGACGCGCGCGTGCTGTTGGCCACCAAGCTCGTCGGCGGTGGCCAGTCCACGACCGCCTCGCTGCCCGGCAGCAAGCTCAAGCCCGGCGGCGCCTACACGTTCTTCTGCTCGTTCCCGGGGCACTCGTCGCTGATGCGCGGGACGGTGACCGTCACGCCCTGAATCGCGTTGCCGGTTCCGGACGCAGGTTCCCCCGAGGCCCGCATCTGCGGGCCTCGCTGCATCCGGGCTGCGCCGTCGCCCGCACCCGCGCCGCCGGTTTTGGGTTTGGTCCTCCGGCCATGCGAAAATGCGCGCACTGCTGCCCCCGTAGCTCAGCTGGATAGAGCGTCCCCCTCCTAAGGGGAAGGTCGTGCGTTCGAATCGCGCCGGGGGCGCCACCATCACACGCGCCCGCTGCCGCTCCGCGGCCCCGCGGCGCACCAGGAGTCCGCATCGCCATGACCCATCCCGTCCTCACCGCGCTCGGCCTCACCGCCGAGGAATCCGGCACCTATCTCGGCAACGGCGAATGGTCCGACACCGCCGGCGCCCGCATGATCGAGCCGGTCAATCCGACCACCGGCGAGGTGCTGGGCCGGGTCAGCGCGTCCTCGCAGGCCGACTACGCGCTGATCGTCGAGCGCGCGCAGGACGCGTTCAAGGTCTGGCGCACCACGCCGGCGCCGCGCCGCGGCGAGGCCATCCGCCTGTGCGCCGAAGCGCTGCGCACGCACAAGGACGCGCTGGGCTCGCTGGTGGCGCTGGAGATGGGCAAGTCCAAGCCCGAGGGCGACGGCGAGGTGCAGGAGATGATCGACATCGGCGAGTTCGCCGTCGGCCTCTCGCGCCAGCTCTACGGCCTGACCATGCACTCCGAGCGCCCGGGCCACCGCATGTACGAGCAGTGGCACCCGATCGGACTGGTGGGCATCATCAGCGCGTTCAACTTCCCGGTCGCGGTCTGGGCCTGGAACGCGTTCGTCGCCGGCGTGTGCGGCGACATCTGCATCTGGAAGCCCTCGCCGAAGACGCCGCTGTCGGCGATCGCCTCGATGAAGATCTGCAACGAGGCGCTGCGCAAGGGCGGCTTCCCGGACCTGTTCTTCCTGTTCAACGACGCCGGCAGCGAGCTGGCCCAGCAGTTCGTCGACGACCGTCGGATCGCGCTGGTGAGCTTCACCGGCTCGACGAAGGTGGGCCGGATGGTCGGCGAGCGCGTCGCGCGCCGCATGGGCCGCAGCCTGCTGGAACTGGGCGGCAACAACGCGATCATCGTCGACGAGACCGCCGAGCTGAAGCTCGCGATCCCGGCGATCGTGTTCGGCGCGGTCGGCACCGCCGGCCAGCGCTGCACCACCACCCGCCGCCTGTTCGTGCACGAGTCGGTGTACGACGACGTGCTGGCCAAGCTGGTCACCGCCTACAGGCAGGTGGAAACCAAGATCGGCGACCCGACCGACCCGGCCAACCTGATGGGCCCGCTCAACAGCCCCGAGAGCGTGCAGGCCTACCTGGATGCGGTCGAGAAGGCCAAGGCGGCCGGCGGGAAGATCGAGACCGGCGGCGCCGCGCTGACCGACCGCAAGGGCTACTTCGTGCTGCCGACGATCGTCACCGGGCTGTCGAACGATGCCGAGATCGTCCAGCACGAGACCTTCGCGCCGATCCTGTACGTGATGAAGTACCGCGAGCTGGACGAAGCGATCGCGATGCAGAACGACGTGCCGCAGGGCCTGTCGTCGGCGATCTTCACCACCAACCTCAAGCGCGCCGAGCAGTTCCTGGCGGCCTGGGGTTCGGACTGCGGCATCGCCAACGTCAACATCGGCACCTCGGGCGCGGAGATCGGCGGCGCCTTCGGCGGCGAGAAGGAGACCGGCGGCGGCCGCGAGTCGGGCTCGGATGCGTGGAAGGCCTACATGCGCCGGCAGACCAACACCATCAACTACTCCGACGCGCTGCCGCTGGCCCAGGGCATCAAGTTCGACCTCTGACCGGCGGCGCGCGATGCGCATCGCGGTCGTCTCGGACGTCCATGGCAACCTGCCCGCGCTGCGGGCAGTGCTGGACGACATCCGGGGCCGCGGTTGCGACGCCATCGCCAACCTCGGCGACCTCGCCTCCGGACCGCTGTGGCCGGCCGAGACGCTGGCGCTGCTGATGGACCTGCCGGCGGTGACCATTCGCGGCAACCACGAGCGCCAGCTGCTGGAGACCGATCCGGCGGCGATGGGCGCCTCGGACCGGTTCACGCACGGCACCCTGGCGCCGGCGCATTTGGATTGGATGGCGGCGCTGCCTGCGCAGGCGTGGATCGACGGCGAGGTGCTGCTGCTGCACGGAAGCCCCGCCAGCGACGTCGGCTACCTGTCCGAACGCGTGGACGCCTCCGGACCCCGCGCCGGCACGCCCGACGAGCTCGCGGCGGACCTGGCTGGCCTCGAGGCGCGCGTGGTGCTGTGCGGTCACACCCACGTGCCTCGTGCGTTGCCGCTCGGCGACGGCCGGCTGTGCGTGAATCCCGGCAGCGTCGGCCTGCAGGCGTTCCGGGGCCGCAGCCCGCACCCTCACGTGATGCAGAGCGGGACTCCCGCCGCGCGATATGCGATGCTGCAGCGCGACAGCGGTTCCTGGCACGCGCAGCTGCTCGCCGTCGAATACGATCCCGCCCCGGCGGCCGCGCTGGCCCGCGAGCGCGGCTTCGACGAGTGGGTCGGGGCGCTGCGCGACGGCCGCCTGCCGCCCTGACCTCCCCCCCGATCGAACGCACGCGGAGCCGACATGAGCCTGCCCCCCCGCCAGACCAGTGGACTTGCGATCACCAGCCTGATCTCCGGCATCCTGGGCTGGACCCTGGTCCCGTTCATCGGCAGCGTGGTCGCGATCGTCACCGGGCACCTGGCGCGCGGCGAGGTACGTCGCGCACCCGATCGCCTGGAGGGCGACGGCCTGGCGCTGGCGGGCCTGATCCTGGGCTATGCGATGCTCGCGCTGAGCCTGGTCGGACTGGTGGTGCTGTTCGCCTTCTTCGGCGGCCTGGTCTGGCTGGGCTTCAACAGCTGACATGTACGGCCTCGCGCGCCCGCTGCTGTTCGGGCTGGACGCCGAGCGCGCCCACGGGTTCGGCCTGCGCGCGCTCGACGCCGCGCATGCGACGGGCCTGACGCGGCTGCTCGGCGCGCGTGCGCGGCCCTTCCCCACCCCGCTGCTGGGGCTCACCTTCCCCAATCCGGTGGGGCTGGCGGCGGGGCTGGACAAGAACGGTGCCCACATCGACGCGCTGTTCGGGCTGGGCTTCGGCTTCGTCGAGATCGGCACCGTCACGCCGCGCCCGCAACCGGGCAATCCGAAGCCGCGGATGTTCCGGCTGCCGCGCCATCGCGCGCTGATCAACCGCCTGGGCTTCAACAACGACGGCGTCGATGCGCTGGTGCGCAACGTCGAGCGCGCGCGCCGGCGCAGCGGCCCGCTCGGCATCAACATCGGCAAGAACAAGGACACGCCCAACGAATCGGCCGACCGCGACTACCTGCACTGCCTGGAGCGCGTGTACCCGCTGGCCGATTACGTCACCGTCAACATTTCCTCGCCCAACACCGCCGGCCTGCGCGAACTGCAGGAAGAGCAGTCGCTGCGCCGGCTGGTCTCGACCCTGCGCGAGGCGCAGGAGAAGCTGGGCGCGCGCCACGGCAAGCGCGTGCCGATGCTGGTCAAGATCGCGCCCGACCTGTCCGACGACGACGTGCACGCCGCCGCCCGGGTGCTCACCGACCTGCACGTGGACGGCGTGATCGCCACCAACACCACGGTCTCGCGGATCGCGGTGCAGGACGATCCGCTCTCGCGCGAGACCGGCGGCCTGTCCGGCGAGCCGTTGATGAACAAGTCCACCGCGGTCCTGCGCATGCTGCGTACGCGCATGCCCGAGGCGGTGCCGCTGGTGGGCGTGGGCGGGATCCTGTCGGGCGCCGACGCGGTGAAGAAGATGGCCGCCGGTGCGTCCCTGGTGCAGATCTACACCGGGCTGATCTATCGCGGCCCCGAGCTGATCGGCGAATGCGTCGAGGCGATCCGCCGGCGCAAGGAAGCCCCGAGCCGCGGCAACCTGCCCAGCCTGTGAGCGATCGATGAGCGACGCCATCCGCGTGACCCGTGGCGCCGACCTGCGCGCGCGCAACACCTTCGGCGTGGGCGCGCGCGCGCCGCTGCTGGTGGAAGTGGCGGCGCTGCCTGCGCTCGGCGACGCGTTGGCCGGGCTGCCCGCCGGCGCCCCGCTGCTGCTCGGCGGCGGCAGCAACCTGCTGTTCGCCGGCGATCCGGAAGCGGCGGTGCTGGCGATCCGCGCCGCCGACGTCACGGTGCTGGAGGAAGACGGCGCGCAGGCGCGCGTGCGCGCCGAGGCCGGCGCGGACTGGCACGCATTCGTGCGCCGGACGCTCGAGCTCGGCCTGTGCGGGCTGGAGAACCTGGCCCTGATTCCCGGTACCGTCGGCGCGGCGCCGATCCAGAACATCGGCGCCTACGGCGTGGAAGTCGGCGAGTTCGTGGACGTGGTCGAGGCGTTCGAACCCGCCACCGGGCGCCTGCACCGGCTGTCGGCGGCGCAGTGCGCCTTCGCCTATCGCGACAGCCTGTTCAAGCGCGAAGCGGGCCGCTTCATCGTCGCCGCGGTGGAGTTCCGGCTGCCGCGCGCTGCCGCGCCGCGGATCGACTACGCCGGCGTGCGCGAAGCCCTGGCGGCCGACGGCATCGACGCACCCACCCCGCGCCAGGTATTCGACGCGATCTGCGCGCTGCGCCGGCGCAAGCTGCCCGACCCGGCGGTCATCGGCAACGCCGGCAGCTTCTTCAAGAATCCGGTGGTGCCCGCGCAGCAGGCGCTCGCCCTGGCCGACGCGCATCCGGGCCTGGCGGTGTTCCCGGGTGGGGATGCGGACAGTCGCAAGCTCTCGGCGGCGTGGCTGATCGATGCCTGCGGCTGGAAGGGCCACCGCGACGGCGACGCCGGCGTCTCGGCGCAGCACGCGCTGGTGCTGGTCAACCACGGCGCGGCCACCGGCGCGCAGCTGCTGGCGCTGGCGCGTGCGATCGCCGGCTCGGTGGGCGCCCGCTTCGGCGTGGCGCTGGAGCCGGAACCGCGGATCGTCGGCGCATCGTGGTGAGCGGCCTGCCCGCCCGCCTGTGGCCGCGTTCGGTGTACGGCCGCGCAGCGCTGCTGATGCTCGGCAGCACGCTGTCGTTCGCGATGATGGCGCTGGCGATCCGCTTCGCCACCGCGACCGTGCCCACCACCGAGATCGCGTTCTTCCGCAACCTGTTCGGGCTGCTCGCGCTGCTGCCGCTGATCCTGCGCCGCGGCAAGCCGCTGCCGCGCACGCGCCACGTGGGCCGCTACCTGGTGCGCACCAGCGTCGGACTGGTGGCGATGCTGTGCGGCTTCTGGTCGGTCGGACACCTGCCGCTGGCGCAGGCGATCTCGCTGTCCTATGCCACGCCGCTGTTCGTCACCATCGGCGCGGTGCTGTGGCTGGGGGAGTCGGTGCGCATCCGCCGCTGGATGGCGGTGGCGGCCGGTTTCGCGGGGGTGCTGGTGATCCTGCGCCCCGGCGCGGACTTCAGCCCGGGCATGATCGTCGCGCTGCTGGGCGCGCTGTTCTCCGGAATCGTCGCGATCCAGATCAAGCAGCTCTCGCGCTTCGACGCGCCCGACACCGTGGTGTTCTACACCTACGTATTCTGGGTGCCGATGTCGCTGGTGCCGGCGCTGTTCCAGTGGGTGTGGCCGTCGCCGGTGGCGTGGGCGTGGCTGGTCGCCACCGGCGTGCTCGGCACGTTCGGCCAGCTGCTGTGGACGCGCGCGATCGCGCTGGGCGAGGTCTCCGCGCTGCAGCCGATCAGCTTCGTGCAGCTGCCGGTGCTGGTGGCGCTGGGCTGGTGGCTGTTCGGCGAGACGGTCGACGGCTGGACCATGCTCGGCGCCGCGATCGTGCTGGGCGCCAACGGCTATATCGCGCACCGCGAGGCGATGCTGCTGCGGCGCGCCGCGACGCGGGCGCCGGTGGAAGCGGCCAAGCCCGCCGAATAGGCGTCGCCGGCGTCAGCGTCGCTGCGCGACGTCACCGGCGTCGTCGGCGAGCGCCTCGGCGATCGCCTCGCGCAGCCGTTGCTGGCGCGGATCCAGGTTCGAAGGATCCGCCGCGAGCAGCGGATCGACCAGCCGCGCCTGCAGCGCATCCGCCTCGGCCCTGGCGGACGGCCCGGTCTCGCGCAGCACGCCGATCAGCGACCACGCCGTGTCGACGACCGGGTGCGAACCGGCAGGCTGGAACTGCTCGCGCAGGGCGAGCGCCGCGCGCAGCTGGCCGGCGGCGCCCGCAAGGTCGCCGGCGTCGTGCAGCGCATTGCCCCAGGCCACCATCGCCAGCTGGTACTGCGGATGCTTGGTGCCCATCACCTCCAGCGCGCGCGGCATCGTGTCCGAGAACAGCGCCCGCGCCTGCTGCAGGCGACCGGCCCGGGTCAGGGTCATGGCGTGGTTGAGCGCCACGAACAGGGTGTCCGGATGGTCGGCGCCCAGCAGCCGCGTCCGCGCCTGCAGCACCTGGCTCTCCAGCGGCAGCGCACCTTCGAAGTCGTCGAGCCGCGCGCGCAGGCTGGCCAGGTTGAGCAGGCCGCGCAGCGTCATCGGATGCGCCTCGCCGAGCACCCGTCGTCGCGCCTCGGCCACCGCCGCAGCCTCGCCGATCGCTTCCTCCGTGCGGCCCATGTCGCTGAGCATGTTGGCCAGGTTGCCGCGCGCGCCGAGCGTGTCGGGATGCTCGCTGCCCAGCCGGCGCCCCTGCACCGCCACCACCGTACGCTGCAGTTCGACCGCCGGCACCAGGTCGCCCTGCATCGCCATCGCGGTGGCCAGCGCGCTCATGCTCGCGACCGTGTCATCGTGTTCGTCGCCGAGCGCGCGGCGGCGGCCGGCGAGCACCTCCTCGAGCAGGCGCCGGGCCTCGGGCAGGTCGCCCGAGCGGGCCATTTGCATGGCCAGCCCCGACTTGAGCTTCAGCACCAGCGCGTCCTCGTCGCCACGCGCCGGCCGCACGCGCTCCAGCAGCGCGCGTCGCGCGGCCACCGCTCCGGGCAGGTCGCCCTGCAGCCCCTGCACTTCGGTCAGTTCGAGTTCGATCAGCGCGCGGGTCTCGTCGTCCGCGGGCCGCCCGTCGGCATCCGCGAGTGCGGATGCCAGGACGGCGCGGGACTCGTCGTAGCGCGACAGCTGGCGCAGTGCCTCCGCTTGCGCCAGACGCGCCCGCAGCGTCGCCGGATCGCGCGGCCCGAGCGCGGCCATGCGCCATTCCGCGACGGCGGCGTGCGCCCGTTCGGCGCTGTCGTACAGGCCCATCGCGCCGTGGACCCGGCCCGAGGCCTCGCGCAGGTCGGCGGCCAGGGCCGGCTGGTCGGCGAAATCGCGCTCGATCGCGTCCTCCGCGCGCGCCAGCACGCCGGTGTCCATCAGCGACCGCGCCAGGTCGGCCGCGCTCACCTTCGCCAGCACCTGTTCGAGCCGTTCGGCCATCTCCGGCGCGCTGCGTCCCACCTGGGCGCGCAACTCCTGACCCAGGCGCAGCCCCATCGCCTCCACGTCGATCTCTTCCAGCATCGACTGCTGGAACGTGGCGACCCGCTCGAGCTGGGCGCTGCGCTGCTCGGCGATCGCGCGCTGGGTGCGCGCCTGCATCAGGCCATGCAGCGACAGCGCCAGCCCGCCGACCAGGGCCACGACCGCGATCGCCGCGGCGGCCATGCCGGCGCGATGGCGCAGCGCGAACTTGCGCCACGCGTACAGGCGCGAGGCCGGCACCGCCAGCACCGGGCGCCCTGCCAGGAACCGGCGCAGGTCCTCGGCCAGCGCCGCGGCGGAGGGATAGCGGTCGGCGCGGTCGTGCGCCATCGCGCGCGCGACCACCCAGTCGAGTTCCCCGCGCAGCACGCGGCGCATCGCGCGCAGGCGCTGTCCGCGCGCCTGCGCGACGCGCGCGGCTTCATCGGGTCCGAGGGTGTCGAGTTGTGCCGAAGGCAGGCGCAGGCTGCGCGGGCGGTCGGTGACGGTTTCGCCCGCAACCGTCGGACGCTGGCCGGTCAGCAGTTCGCTCAGCACCACGCCCAGCGAGTAGACGTCGCTGCGGGTGTCGAGCAGGGCCGGATCGCCCGCGGCCTGCTCGGGACTCATGTAGTCCGGCGTGCCGGCGATCTCGTGCGCGCCCGACAGGCGCGAGGCGGTGGCGATGCCGAAGTCGATGATCTTCGGCCGCGGGCGGCCGTCGACCTCGTCGACCAGCAGGTTGCCCGGCTTGAGGTCGCGATGGATCACGCCCTTCTGGTGCGCGTGCTGCACGCCTTCGCACACCAGGATGAACAGCTCCAGGCGACGTGCCAGCGGCAGCGCGTGGGCTTCGCAATAGGCGATGATCGGCGCGCCATCGATGAATTCCATCGCGAAGAACGGATGGCCGTCGGCGGTGGTGTCGGCGTCGTGGATCTGCGCGATCGCCGGATGCCGCATCTGCGCCAGCACCTGGCGCTCGATCTCGAAGTGCGCCTTGCGCCGCGCGTCGAGCGTGCGCCCGCGCAGCAGCTTCAGCGCCACAGTGCGCCGGACCGGCTCGAGCTGCTCGGCGCGGTACACCTCGCCCATGCCGCCGCGGCCGAGCAGCGCCTCGATGCGGTAACGTCCCAGGCGCGTGCCGCGTGACAGCCCCTCCGCACCGTCCGGCTCTCCGGGCGCGCGCGTGTCCAGTAGTTCGGTGCGGTCCGGATCCCGCTCGTCGATCGACATCGTGATGGCGTCTCCCCCGACGGCCATGTCCGCGCGCATGGTAGCGGAGGCACGCCCGCGACGGCGACCGCCCGCAGCGACCGGGTACACTTCCGCCACACTCGCTGTCGCCGACATGTCCGCTTCCGACGACCAGGCCAACACCACCCAGCGCACGATGCTCAGCGGCGGTCCGCACCGCCCGGGGCCGCGTGCGGCCTGCCTGGTGGTGATCCTCGGCGAAGGACTCGGGCGTCGCGTCGACATCGGCGAGGCGCCGCTGCTGGTCGGCCGCTCGCAGGAAGCCGACCTGGTGCTCAACCACCGCAGCGTCTCGCGCGCCCATTGCCGGATCTGGTTCGACGGCACCAGCTTCCGCATCCGCGACCTCGGCGCCACCAACCGCACCCGCGTGAACGACGCCCAGGTCGAGGAAGCCGTGCTGGTCGACGGCGACCACATCGTGGTCGGCGACAGCCTGCTCAAGTTCATCGGCCAGACCAGCGTCGAGGCGAGCTACCACGAGGAGATCTACCAGCTCGCCACGCTCGATGCGCTGTCGGGCCTGTGGAACCGGCGCCACTTCATGGAGACGCTGGACAAGGAGATCGCCCGCGCGCAGCGGCACGAGCGCGAGCTGGCGCTGTGCATCGTTGACGTCGACCTGTTCAAGCCGGTCAACGACACCTACGGCCACATCGCCGGCGACGAGGTGCTGCGCCATATCGCCGCGATCATCCGCGAGCACGTGCGCGGCGAGGACATCGCCGCGCGCATCGGTGGCGAGGAGTTCGCGGTGCTGCTGCCGGAGGGTGGGCTGGCGGCCGCGCGCACCCTGGCCGAACGGCTGCGGGTGTCGGTGTCCGAAGCGGCGTTCGCGCCCGGCGGCGTGCCGCGGCGTATCACGGTGAGCGTGGGCGTGGCCGCGCTGCCGATGCCCGACGGCACCCGTTCGCAGCTGCTGGCGGCCGCCGACGCGGCGCTGTACCGGGCCAAGCACGGCGGCCGCAACCAGGTCTGCATCGGCGGCTGACCTGTCCGGCCGGACGCTGCGGCGTGTACGCGCCGCGCCTGTCTCTGGACGAACGAAGGGCCGGTCGCCCGGCCCTTCGCATGGATCAGCCTGCCACGAGGGGCACCGGCGTCACGGCGTCACCGTCAGCCGGATCGCCGCGGCACGCTTGGGCGAGACCGGATCGTTGCTGCCGACGCAGTAGAACGCGTCGCGCACCCCGGTCGGCAGGCCGGCGGCGCTGAGCTGGATCCGGGTCGCGCGCGAGGCGCCCGGCGCCAGCGTGCCCATCGGCGGCGTCGCCGCGCCCATCCAGGGCGCGCCGCAGGCCACCTCGCCGACCACCCGCATCGCCAGGCCCGGGAAACCGGGGTTCGCGGTCCAGGTGCCGGCGCCGGCGGTGGTCAGGTTCAGGCCGGCGAAGCCGCCGTCGCCGAGCGTGGTCGAGGCGTACCAGGCCCAGCGGTTGGCGAAGGTGGAGTTGGTGTGCACCAGCAGCCAGTAGCGCCCGGGCGCGAGGTCCACCGACTGGCCCGCGGCCGCGAGGTCGAGCGTGATCGCGGCGCCGGCCGTGTCCACGCCCGCCGAACTGGCCGCGGCGGTATAGCTCCATGCCGCCGCACCGGGTGAGCGCACTGGATCGCCGGCCGGCACGCCGCCGGCATCGGGATAGATCGCCCACGTCAGCGTCGGCGACACCGCGGCAAGCGCCGAGCCGCTGACCACGAAGCCTTCCGTGCGCAGCGACAGCAGTCGCGTCTGCGCCGCCAGCGTGAAGTCGTCGGCGGAGAACTGCGCCGCGAACCCGGCCACGGCCGGATCGGCATAGCGCGTGGCGCGGAAGCCGCTGGTCGCGTTCTGGCCGAGCGTGTCGGCCACGCCCGCCAGCCCGGAGCCGGTGTTGTCGAAGCCGTAGTCGAGCGGCGAGCCACCGGCGTTCGCCACCGTGGTCGTGGCCGCCCCGGAGCGTCCGGTCTTGAGCGTCAGCGACACCAGGTCCGGCAGCTGGATCACCGGCGGCGGCACCACCACGGCAACCGGCAGGCGCAGCACCGGCGTGGTGGCGGCGGACGACACCGGCGTCAGCACCAGCTCGCCGAAATTCCAGCTGCCGTCGGCCGGCAGCGCGCGGCCGTCGACCACCACCCGCACCGACACCGTGCCGCCGGCCGGCACCTTCACGTTGGCCGGCGTCACCCGCGCCGGCAGGCCCTCCACGCTGGCGCGGTAGCCCTGCGCGATGGCGCGCGTGTTGCGGAAGGTGCGCACGAAGGTGCACTGCGGCGAGCAGTTGCGGCGGATCATGTTCGGCTGGTTGAGCGCCGCCGGATCGCCGCCGGTCGCGGGATTGGCCGCGGCGTAGCCGGCCGCGGTCTCGTGCATCACCAGGCCGGCGGCCATGGCGAGGTCGACGCGGATGCGGCCGGAGCCTCCGGCATGCGGATCGGCCGGGGTCGTGCCGTCCTCGAGCAGCACCGTGCGTTCGGCCGTCATCGCCAGCGCGGACTTGATCTCCGGCGGCGTCCAGCCCGGCCGCGCCTGCCGGAGCAGGCCCGCCGAGCCGGCCTGGTGCGGCGAGGCCATCGAGGTGCCGTTGTACAGCGCGACGTCGTTCTCGAACCCGGTGATGGTGGTGCCCGCGACCGCCGCGAGGATGCGCACGCCGGGCGCGGTCACGTCGGGCTTGAGCAGGTCGAACGTGCCCGCCGGGCCACGCGAGCTGGACGCCGCCAGCACGTCGGGCTGGTTCTCGAGGATGATCGCCGGATACGGCACACCGGCGGTGGCGCCCGGGTTGGCCGTCGTGAAGTCGCGCAGCGCATTGCCGTCGGCCTGCAGGATGCCGAACGCCGGCACCGTGGTCCCCGGCACCGACGGGATGATCCCGCCAGCGGCGTTGTTGGCGATCACCACCGCCACCGCGCCGGCAGCGGCGGCATTGCCGACCTTGATCGAGAACGAACAGGTGCCGCGGCGCACCACCGCGATCGCGCCGGCGAAGGTGCCGGCCGGATACGCCGCGCAGCCGTCGTCGACCGCGTCGATCGCCGGACTCACCACCAGCGGCGTATCGCCCGGGATCGCGGCCTCCTGCACGACGCCGTTGCTGCCGGGCGCCATCTCGATCGCGGTCAGCGCCTCGGGCACCGGCTGCGGGCCGGTCACCTGCAGCACTACCACGAAATCGCCGCGCCCGTGCTGGGCCGAGGCGGTGGACGACACCCACGGCTCGACGTGGCCCAGCGTGTTCGGCGCCGGCCCGCTGTTGCCGGCCGAGGCGGCGATGTAGATGCCGGCATCGACCGCGCCGAGGAACGCCTGCGACACCGCCTCGCTCCAGGGCGAGGCGCCGCCGCCGATCGAATAGTTGATGACGTCGACCACGCCGTCGGCGATCGCCTGGTTCACCGCCGCCACCGCCGACACGTTCGGGCACAGGCCCTGGCCCGTGGCGGTGTTGGTGTAGCAGATGTCGAACGCGACGATGTTGGCGCGCGGCGCCACGCCGGAGATGCGGCGTACGTTGCCCAGCAGCTCGACGTCGCGGCGGTTGCCGGCGGCCGTCGAGGCCACGTGGCTGCCGTGGCCGTTGGTGTCGCCGAAGCCGGGTTCCTCGCGGATGTTGGCCGCGCCGCAGGTGTTGCCGGGCGCGTTGCAGACGAAGTCGTAGCCGCCGATCAGCTTGTCGTTGCAGCGGCCCTCGTCGATCCCGCCCGCGGCGCAGGTGCCGAGGTAGTTGCCCCCGCCCAGCGGATTGGCGTGGGCGTAGCCGTCGATCGGATCGACCGCCGCGAACGACGGGCTGCCGAAGTTGATGCCCGAGTCGAGGATGCCGAACACGATGCCCTCGCCCTGGTGTTCGTTGCCGTTGTCGGCCTCGCCCGACCACACCGCGGGCGCGCCGATCAGCGCGGGGCCGGTATCGGTGTCGAGCGCGTATTCGCGGTATTCGTCCACCAGCAGCACCTCGCCCAGCGCGCGCACGCGCTCGGCTTCGGCCGGGCCGAGTTCGGCGACCACGCCGTTGACCGCGTGCTGGAAGCGCTGCGAGACCTGCGGCTGGCGCCCGATCGCGCGCGCGATGTCGCCCTCGATCCGGTGCTGGCGATCGAGCAGGTAGCGCGCATAGGCGCGCGCCTGGGGGCTGCGCATGTCGGCGCGCGACACGCCGGCCGCGCTGGTGCGCTTCGCCGGCGCGGCGAGGCCCAGGACGCCGCCGCGATACCCGGACACCGCCGGCTCGCGGAACAGCACGATATAGGTGCCGCGGGCGGATGCCTCGTCGCTGCTGCGGGCCGCGGCGCTCGCCACCACCCCACGGGGCACTGCTGCCACCGTTCCTGCGGCTACCGTGCCCGGGGCGGCCGTCGCCGCCTGCACCGCCGACTGCCATGCGCGGCCGATGCCGCCCCCGTCCGCGGTCGCGACCACCGCCAGCGCCGCAGCGCCGGCCATGCACAGTCCGACCACGAGTCCCCAACGCGCCCTGCCGTCCATGCCGCCTCCGGAATTCGTCGATGCCCCTGGGAGATCGACGATGGCCACCGCGCAACGCCCGGGCCATCGCCGAAGCTGTCGCGGAGCGCCAGGAGCGTGCGTGCGGCAGGAGGCCCCGGTTTGCCCGGAGTCCCCTGCACAACCGCCCCTGTCCGATTGCGCAATCCCTGTGCCCTGCCCCGCGGACTCTACGCCTGTTGGTGGCGCGTGCAACCATTCGCCGCCGGAGGGTGCGGAGCGGGCCCGCTGCGGCCCGGCCGGCGGCCGCAGGCGGCGTCAGCTCCGGGCGCCGGGCGCGGCGCCGCGATGCACCAGCAGGTGCGCGCCCACGGTCCAGATCGCGGCCGCGGCCCAGCCGGCGAGGATGTCGGAGGGGTAGTGGACGCCCAGGTAGACGCGCGACAGCCCCACCATCGCCACGAACACCGCCATCGCCGCCGCCACCCACCAGCGCGCGCGGGTGGGCCAGGCCAGCAGCACCAGCACCAGGGCGAGGGTCATCGAGCCCATGGCGTGGCCGCTGGGGAAGCTGTAACTGGTCTCGGGCGCGATCGATTCCCACAGCGTGGGCCGGTCGCGCGCGAACAGCTGCTTGGTGGCGATGTTGAGCAGCGCCGAGCCGCCGGTGGAGATCGCGGCGAACGCGGCGTCGCGCCAGCGCCGGAACGCGGCCAGCCCCACGACCAGGGCGATGTCGACCGGCACCACGCCCCAGGCGTAGCCGATCTGCGAAAAGAACAGGAACACGCGGTCGAAGCCGTCGTGCGCGACCGCCTGCGCGAAGCGCAGCAGCGGTTCGTCGAACGGGATCGTCTCGGCCTCGTGGACCTCGTCGGCGAGTTCCATGAACGCCCACATCGGCAGCAGCACGCCGGCGAACAGCAGCACCAGCTTCCAGCCGTGGCGGCGCGCGATGGCGCCGCAGGCGGTGGCGGCCTCGTGCCGCCAGTTCCAGTCAGGCATCCGCGCGTGGGCCCCAGGTGCGGTCCACGTAGTCGTCCACCAGGGCGACGAAGTCGTGCGCGATGCGTTCGCCGCGCAGCGTCACCGCCTTCTGCCCGTCGATGAACACCGGTGCCGACGGCGCCTCGCCCGTGCCCGGCAGCGAGATGCCGATATTGGCGTGGCGCGACTCGCCGGGTCCGTTCACCACGCAACCCATCACCGCCAGGGTCATGTTCTCCGCGCCCGGGCGGGTCACCTTCCACTCCGGCATCTTCGCGCGCACATGCTCCTGCACCACCTGCGCCAGTTCCTGGAAGAACTCCGACGTGGTGCGGCCGCAGCCTGGGCAGGCGGTGACCATCGGCGTGAACGCGCGCAGGCCCATGGTCTGCAGCAGTTCCTGCGCCACCACCACTTCCTGCGTGCGCGGCGCGCCCGGCTCGGGCGTGAGCGAGATGCGGATGGTGTCGCCGATGCCTTCCTGCAGCAGCACGCCGAGCGCGGCGCTGGAGGCGACGATGCCCTTGCTGCCGATGCCGGCCTCGGTCAGGCCCAGGTGCAGGGCGAAATCGCTGCGCCGCGCGAGGTCGCGGTACACCGCGACCAGTTCCTGCACGCCGCTGACCTTGGCGCTGAGCACGATCTTCTCGCGCGCCAGACCCAGTTCCACCGCGCGCTCGGCCGAATCGAGCGCGGAGCGGATCAGCGCCTCGCGCAGCACGCGGCCGGCGTCCCACGGCTCGGCGCGGCGCGCGTTCTCGTCCATCAGCTGCGCAGCGAGCGCCTGGTCGAGCGAGCCCCAGTTGGCGCCGATGCGCACCGGCTTGTCGTGGCGCGCGGCGAACTCGATCAGCTGCGCGAACTGGGTGTCGCGCTTCTTGCCGAAGCCGACGTTGCCGGGGTTGATCCGGTACTTGGCCAACGCCCGCGCGCAGGCCGGCTCGCGTTCCAGCAGCTGGTGGCCGTTGTAGTGGAAATCGCCGATCACCGGCACCTCGATGCCCTGCATCGCCAGGCGCTCGACGATCCGCGGCACCGCCGCGGCGGCCTCGTGGGTGTTGACGGTGATGCGTACCATCTCGGAACCCGCGCGCCAGAGTTCGGCGATCTGCTTCGCGGTGCCGGCGACGTCGGTGGTGTCGGTATTGGTCATCGACTGCACCACCACCGGCGCGTCGCCGCCCACGGCCACGCCACCGATCCGCACCTGGCGCGTGGCGCGGCGCGGCTGCGGCCCGTACGCGGGGAGCGCCGGATCGACGTGGCAGGGAGGCAGCGGCTGCGGCTGTGCGGACATGCGCGCAGTTTACCCGGGCGGGCGTGAGGCCGGCCTGTCGCGTCGGTGGCCGACGCGGCGCGGCGTCCCGCTCCCGCGAGCGGTGCCGGCCCCGGGCGGCCGCCGGCGGCAGCGCGGCGGCCACCGTGCCGTGCCGCCCCGCCAGGCACGGGCGGCCGCGGCGCCCCACGCTATCCTGCGCCGCATGACCGACGCGATCACCGGCGAGATCCTCAGCCCCAGCCAGCTCAACACCCTGGCGCGCAGCCTGCTGGAAGACACGTTCCCGCTGGTGTTCGTCGAGGGCGAACTGGGCAACGTCTCGCGCCCGGCCTCGGGCCACCTGTACTTCACCCTCAAGGACGCGCGCGCCCAGGTGCGCTGCGCGATGTTCAAGCCCAAGAGCCAGTGGCTGTCGTTCCAGCCGCGCGAGGGCCTGCAGGTGCTGGCGCGCGGCCGGCTGACGCTGTACGAGGCGCGCGGCGACTACCAGCTGATCCTCGACTCGCTGGAGGAATCGGGCGAAGGCGCGCTGCGGCGCGCGTTCGACCAGCTCAAGGCCCGGCTGCAGGCCGAGGGGCTGTTCGATGCCGCGCGCAAGCGCCCGCTGCCTGCGTTCGTGCGCCGGCTGGCGGTGATCACCTCGCCCTCCGGCGCCGCGGTGCGCGACGTGCTGAGCGTGCTCGCGCGCCGCTTCCCGCTGTTGCCGGTCGACATCCTGCCGGTCCCGGTGCAGGGCGCCGGGGCCGCCGCGCAGATCGCGGCCACCCTGCGCCGCGCCGCCGCGGGCGGGCGCCACGACGTGATCCTGCTCGCGCGCGGCGGCGGCTCGCTGGAGGATCTGTGGGCGTTCAACGACGAGGCCCTCGCCCGGGCGATCGCCGATGCGCCGGTACCGGTGGTGTCCGCGATCGGCCACGAGACCGACTTCAGCCTGTCGGATTTCGCCGCCGACCTGCGCGCACCCACGCCGTCGGCCGCGGCGGAACTGCTGGTGCCCGACCGGATCGATCTCGGCCAGCGCCTGGCGGGGCTGCAGCGCCGGCTGGCGGGTCTGCAGGACCACCACCTGCGGCAGCTCGCGCAGCGCACCGACCGCGCCGCCCTGCGCCTGAACGCGCTGCGCCCGCAGGCACGGCTGCAGGCCAGCGTGCAGCGCCGCGAGGAAGCGCTGCGCCGGCTGCGGTCGGCATGGACCCAGCGGCTGGCGGCCCATGCGGCCAGCCTGCGCCACGCCCGCGCCGTGCTCCAGGCCACCCGCCCGCAGCGGCGGCTGCAGGCCCTGCACGAACGCCTGGCGGCGCTGGGGCCAAGGCCACAGGCGGCGATCGCGCGCCGGCTCCAGCGCGACGCGCTGCACCTGCGCGGACTGGCGCGTTCGCTCGAGGTCGTGAGCCCGCTGGCCACCGTCGCCCGCGGCTACAGCATCCTGCAGCGCGAAGACGGCGCCGTCGTGCGCCGCACCGGCGACGTGGCCCCGGGCGAGGCGCTGACCGGGCGCCTGGTCGACGGCCGCGTGCGGCTGCGGGTGGAGGCGCCCTCCCCGGCCGCCGGCGCATCCAGCGAGGACTGACGCACCCGGGTCTCGCACGCGACGACGGTCGCGGCGTGCGCGTCCATCGCACTGCACCGTCCAGCGTGCGCGCGCAGCCGACGGGAATGCAGCGTTGCGCAGGCTGGACATCCCTGTCACGCACCCCGTGCGAGACTGCGTCGCGATGACCAAGGCCTCCGATCTGTTCGTCCAGGCGCTCGAAGCCGAAGGCGTCGACCACGTGTTCGGCATCCCCGGCGAGGAAACGCTGGCCCTGCTCGAATCGCTGCGCGACTCCGGGATCCGGCTCGTCCTCACCCGCCACGAGCAGGCGGCCGGCTTCATGGCCGCCACCTGGGGCCGGCTCACCGGCCGCACCGGCGTGTGCCTGGCCACGCTCGGCCCCGGCGCCACCAACCTCGTCACCGCCGCCGCCTACGCGCAGCTCGGCGCCATGCCGATGCTGATGATCACCGGGCAGAAGCCGATCCGCAGCGGCAAGCAGGGGCATTTCCAGATCGTCGACGTGGTCGACATGATGCGGCCGCTGACCAAGTACACCCGGCAGCTGGTGTCGGCCGACGCCATCCCCGCGCAGGTGCGCGAAGCGGTGCGGCGCTCGCAGGAAGAACGCCCCGGCGCGGCGCACCTGGAGCTGCCGCAGGACGTGGCCAGCGACGAGACCGATGCCATCGTGCTGCCGCCGGTCTACAGCCGCCGGCCGCTGGCCGAGCACAAGGCGCTCGACGCCGCCGCCGACGCGATCCGCCAGGCGAGGCACCCGCTGCTGATGATCGGTGCCGGCGCCAACCGCAAGACCACCGCGAAGATGCTGCATGCGCTGGTGGAGAAGCTCGGCATCCCGTTCTTCAGCACCCAGATGGGCAAGGGCGTGCTCGACGAGACCGGGCCGCTGTGGCTGGGCACGGCGGCGCTGTCGGACGGCGACTACGTGCACCGCGCGATCGACAACGCCGACTGCATCGTCAACATCGGCCACGACGTGATCGAGAAGCCGCCGTTCTGGATGCAGCGCGGCCGGCGCACGGTGATCCACGTCAACTACTCGCCCGCGGTGGCGGACCAGGTGTATTTCCCGCAGATCGAGGTCGTGGGCGACATCGCGAATTCGGTGTGGCAGCTGGCCGAGCGCCTCGAGCCGCAGGCGCACTGGGAGTTCGCCCTGTTCGACCGGGTGCGCACCGCGCTGTGCGACAACATCGCCACGCTCGCCGCCGACGACCGCTTCCCGCTCGCGGCGCCGCGGCTGGTCGCCGAACTCGGCCGCCAGCTGGCGCCGGGCGACATCACCTGCCTGGACAACGGCCTGTTCAAGCTCTGGTTCGCGCGCCATGCGCGCTGCCGCCTGCCCAATACGCTGCTGCTGGACAACGCGCTGGCGACGATGGGCGCAGGGTTGCCGTCCGCGATCGCCGCGGCGATCGCCCGGCCGGGCCACAAGGTGGTCGCGGTGTGCGGCGACGGCGGCTTCATGATGAACTCGCAGGAACTCGAGACCGCGATGCGGCTGCGGCTGGACCTGGTGGTGCTGGTGCTGCGCGACGACGCCTACGGCATGATCAAGTGGAAGCAGTCGCACGAGGGCTACCCGGAATACGGCATGGACTACGGCAATCCGGATTTCGTGCGCTACGCCGAAAGCTATGGCGCGCGCGGCCATCGGGTCGGCGCGCTGGCCGAATTGCCCGGCGTGCTGCGCACCGCGCTCGACACCCCGGGCGTGGACCTGGTGGAGATCCCGGTCGACTACGGACGCGACGACGACCTGCTCAATCGCCAGATCCCGGAAGGTGCGGCCGCGGTCGGCTGAGCGCGCCACGGCATCCCGGACAACCCAAAGGACCCCCGCATGGCCCGCAAGACCGGCCCCGGCAAGAAGACCCGCTCCGGCAAGCGCGCGCTCGCCAAGCGCTATCCCTGCTACCTGGCGAATGCGCCGATCCAGCCCAACGAGGACCTGGAGGTGCTGGACAAGTACACCGGCAAGGTCGCCACCCGTACCGCGTTCGTCGGCGCGGGTGTGGTGCGCAAGGCGATCGTGGCCGCCCACCAGGCGCGCGGCGCGATGGCGGACTTCGCGCCCGACCGCCGCCGCGACGTGCTCGAACACTGCGTGCGCCGGTTCCGCGAACGCAGCGAGGAACTGGCGCTGGCGCTGTGCATCGAGGCCGGCAAGCCGATCGGCGACGCGCGCGGCGAAGTCGAGCGGCTGATCGACACCTTCCGCATCGCCGCCGGCGAAGCCACCCGGATCGAGGGCGAGACGGTGGAGATGCGCATTTCCGAGCGCACCCGGCCCTACCGCGGCATCGTCAAGCGGGTGCCGATCGGCGCCTGCAGCTTCATCACGCCGTTCAACTTCCCGCTCAACCTGGTCGCGCACAAGGTGGCGCCGGCGATCGCGGCCGGCTGCCCGTTCGTGCTCAAGCCCGCGGCGAAGACGCCGGTGGGCGCGCTGATCATCGGCGAGATCCTGGCCGAGACCGACCTGCCGCGCGGCGCGTTCTCGATCCTGGCCTGCAGCAACGAGGACGCGGCCGCCCTGACCGAGGACGAGCGCATCGCCCTGCTCAGCTTCACCGGCGGCCTCGTCGGCTGGGACCTCAAGGCGCGCGCCGGCCGCAAGAAGGTGACGCTGGAACTGGGCGGCAACGCCGCCTGCATCGTCGACGCCGATCCGGGGATCGGGCTCGATGCGCTGGTCGACCGGCTGGTGTTCGGCGCATACTACCAGTCCGGCCAGAGCTGCATCAGCGTGCAGCACATCCTGGTGCATCGCGACCTGTACGAGACGCTGCGCAAGAAGCTGCGTGCGCGCGTGCGCGGACTGGTGATGGGCGATCCGCGCAAGGAAGACACCTTCATCGGCCCGGTGATCGACGAGGATGCGGCGAAGCGCATCGAGTCGTGGATCGAGGCGGCGCGCAAGGGCGGCGCCAAGGTTCTCGCCGGCGGACCGCGCGAGCGCAACATGCTGCCCGCCACGCTGATGGAAGGCGTGCCGCGCGACAGCGACCTCTACCGCAAGGAAGTCTTCGGCCCGGTGGCCTGCCTGCAGCCGTTCGAGGATTTCGAGTCCGCGCTGGACACCGTCAACGCCAGCGACTTCGGCCTGCAGGCGGGCGTGTTCACCGCCAGCCTCGCGCACTCCATGCTGGCCTGGGACCGGCTGGAGGTGGGCGGCGTGGTGGTCGGCGACGTGCCGAGCTTCCGCGTCGACAACATGCCCTACGGCGGGGTGAAGCTTTCGGGCCTCGGCCGCGAGGGCGTCAGGTACGCGATCGAGGACATGACCGAGCCGCGCCTGCTGGTCATCCGCGAGCCGCACTGAGCGCATGTGCCTGATCGCCGTCGCCTGGCGCGCACATCCGCGCTGGCCGCTCGCCCTGATCGCCAACCGCGACGAACTGCACGCGCGGCCCACTGCCGAGGCCGGCTTCGACCCGGAGGCGCCGGAGGTCTACGGCGGCCGCGACCTGGTGCAGGGAGGCGGCTGGCTGCAGGCATCCACGCGCGGGCGCCTGGCCGCGGTGACCAACGTCCGCGACGGCCTGGCGGCAGAGGCGGCGCCGCGTTCGCGCGGCTGGCTGGTGCGCGACGTCGTCCGCGGCCAGGACAGCGCGTCTGCCAGCGTCGCGGCCGCGATGGCGCAGGCCCGCGACTATGGGCGCTTCAACCTGCTCGCTTGGGACGGCGATGCGCTGCACTTCGCGAGCAACCACCCCGGGCCGGCCGCGTTCGCGGTCGCGCAGGGCCTGCACGCGATGTCCAATGGCGCGTTCGACGCACCCTGGCCCAAGAGCACGTTCGCGACCCGCGCGCTGGAAGCGTGGCTGCGGTCGCCGATGGCCGACGCCTGCGTCGCGTCGTTCGAGGAGGCGATCGAGCCACTGTTCGCGGCCCTGCGCGACACCACCCGCGCGGACGACGACGCGCTGCCCGACACCGGCGTCGGCCGTGCGCTGGAACGCGCGCTGTCGCCGCCGTTCGTGCTCGATCCGCATTACGGCACCCGCTGCAGCAGCGTGGTGCTGGCGGGAGACCGGCAGTTGCTGTTCGCGGAGCGCCGGTTCGACGCCGGCGGGGCGGCCACGGGAACCTCCTACCAACGGCTTTAACTGGAGGCGGTCCGCTGAGGCAAAGGCGGGAAGCAAGCCGCCACGGCGTCGCGGTGCGGCGCACGCCGCCTCCGAGAGTCCGACAGTGGCACCGCCCCGCGGTGCCCATGTTCTATCCCTGCCCCGAAGCCCGCGCGCGTTACGGCGGCGCGGTCGACTGCTCCGTACACGCGACCGGGGCGTCGTTCTCCAGTCGCTGCTGCCAGCCGTTGGCATCACGCGTGGCGATGGTCCCGTTGATGCAGGCTTCGGGCGCGCCATCGCGCCGGGCGACGATCGCCCCCGGCAGGACGGGCACCGCGGGATCAGGCGTGGATGCGAAGACTGCCGCTGACTCGGGCGGTGCGGAAGTCCCGTTCTGGATCGCGGCAATGTCGGAATTCGGGCTCACGTCACCGGCGACCGGCGGCACCCCGGGTCCGGACCTGACTGCATCGCCATCGGCGCCAGGCACCGTAACCGGGCCGGCAGAAGTGCCAGCCGGTCCACCCGTGTCCGCCTGGCCCATGTCCTGGGGTGCGGGCTGCACAGGGTCGGACGGCGGGGCCGGCGCCGCGACGACCGGACGCGGCGCTTCTCCGGGACCGAATACCGCATCGATGCCGCGACCGATCAGACCGGCCGCCACACCACCCACGATCACCGCAAGCGTCACCGGCAGGAAGAACGACCAGGGGGCCACGTCGTCACGGATGCCGCCTTCGCGCATGCGCCTGCTCCCGAACTGCCGTGAATCCGATGGAGGACATCATCGCCGAGATTGCGTCGATATGCTGCGACCGCCGGATGCAGGTGCAATCCCGGTGGCAGGGCGGCCCCGCGATCGCCCAGGCGGCCACACGCCGCATGCACTCGGCCGGCGACAGCCGGACAAGCAGAAGGCCCAGTCTTCCGGTCTGACCCGGTCGGCTGAGCCTTCCTTGCCGAAGCGATTGCTTCCGGCTTTCGCCTTCCGCTTTTTCTTCGACACGCAAAGGTTACCGCCACACTGGTTAGCGTCGCGTCCACCATCCGTTAGCGAAATGTCATTACCCGACCGCTCGTCGGCGACGCAGTTCCCGCGGCCGGCGTCATCCCGGCCAAGGCCACCAGCCACGGCCCGTACGCGCGTAGCGGTCGGCTGCGCGCTCGAAACGGTTGCGCACGCTGATGCCGCCGCAGGCCAGGTACAGCGGCAGGAACAGCGGTCCCAGCGCCATGTACTGGTACACGTGCGCACGCTCGTGGTCGCCGAGCACGATGATGGGATCCTCGCACAGGCCGGCCCGATGGGCATAGGTGGCGCACGACACCTCGAGCGTCTCGCCGGTGTGCAGGATCACGTTGCCCAGCGTCATCGCACCTCCCGGCCCCCAGGGCCAGCGGTGGAAGACCAGCGCGCAGGTCCGCCGGTCGAGTCGCGCCCGCGCGCCGAATGCCAGCCCGGCGCCCCCGGCGACGAGCCCGAGCAGCGTGTTGGGCAGCGCCCAGGCGACGCCCAGCGATCCGAGCACGGCGCGACGCGCCACTCCGGCACGCGGCGGCGACCCGATCAGTCGTTGCCTTCGGGAATCAGCAGCCACAGCACCAGATAGACCAGGATGCCCGGGAACGCGGCGGACAGGACCGAACCGAGCACGTACAGCACGCGCAGCAGGGTCGGGTTCCAGCCGTAGCGGTGCGCGATCCCGCCCACCACGCCGGCGAGCACGCGGTCGTGGATCGAACGGGTCAGCCCGGCGGGCTTGGCGGTGGTGGTCTGGCTCATGGCGGCCCCCGTGGATGCTGGGCGCAGTCTAGCGCCGCGATCGTGAAGGATTCGCGGCGGTCCGGCACTCCGCCTGCGTCCGCAACGCTGGGGGCCCGCGCAAGGCGGCGTGGAGCGCGCAGGTCAGCGCGCGCGCGCCGCCAGCCAGTCGTGGATCGCCGTGGGCACTTCCTTCTGCGCGCGCCCGGACACGTAGATGCCGATGTGGCCGCCGCGGAACGAGACCTCGGAATAGTCGTCGCTGCCGACCACGTCCTTGAGCGCGCGCGAAGCGTCCGGCGGCACCAGGTGGTCCTGCTCGGCGTAGATGTTCAGCACCGGCATGTCGACGAAGCCCAGGTCCACCTCGCGCTCGCCGATGGTGATGCCCCCATTGATGAAGCCGTTGCCCTGGTAGAACTGCTTGATGAACTGGCGGAAGGCCTCGCCCGCCTGGTCGGGCGAATCGAAGATCCACTTCTCCATGCGCAGGAAGTCCTCCATCGCCTTGCGGTCGTCGAGGATGTCCACCAGGCCCACGTACTTCTGCACGAACAGCCGCCACGGCTTCAGCGTGAGGTAGCAGAAGTTCATCATGTCGGCCGGTACGTTGCCCAGCGTGTCGACGAACAGGTCCACGTCCAGCTCGCGGGTCCAGTTCGAGAGCATGTTGTCCTCGGTGTGGAAATCCACGGGCGTGACCATGGTGACCAGGTTCTTGACCTTGTCGGGGTGCAGCGCGGCGTAGCACAGGGAGAACGCCCCGCCCTGGCAGATGCCCAGCAGGTTGACCGCCTCGCGCCCGCTGCGCCGGCGCAGCACGTCGACCGCGCCGCCGAGAAAGCGCTCGATGTAGTCCTCCAGCGTGAGGTAGCGATCGGAGCGGTCGGGATAGCCCCAGTCGATGATGTACACGTCCTCGCCGCGTTCGAGCAGCCCGCGCACCAGCGAGCGGTCGGACTGCAGGTCGACCATGTACGGGCGGTTGACCAGCGCGTAGCACACCAGCAGCGGCACCTTCGCCGTCGGCGTCTTCGCGCCCACGTACCGGTACAGCACCGTCTTGCCGTCGCGCCAGATCTCTTCCTTGCCGGTGGCGCCGTAGTCGTAGTCGCCGACTTCACGCAGCGTCTGCAGGCCGGCGGCGAGCTTGTGCTGCACGCGCATCGACTCGTTCGCGAGCCGGTCGGGGGTGATGGACAGGGGTCCGTGCATGTCAGGCTCCTTCCTGCCCGTCGCCGGGCATCGGCAGCGGCGCGTCGGGGATCGGGATACTGGACGAGAAGCCATTAGTCGGCGCACGGCGCGCGCTCACCGCGGGCCGCGCCGCCACCTTGCGCACGGGTCGCCGCGGCTTGCCGGTTGCGGACGGCTTGCCGCCCGCCGCGCCCTTCGAGCCGGCCGACCTGACCGGCGCGGCCTTGCCGGCGGCCGATGTGCCGGCAGGCGACTTCCGGGCAGGAGATGCGCTGACTTGCGCGTCGCGGGAAGGAGCGCCGGCCTGCTCCGCCCGGGGCGGAGAAGACTTCGCCGGAGGCGGCGACGCATCCGCACGCCGGCTGCGCGCGCCGCCAGGTGACGGGCGCTCGCGCGCCGGTCGCGGCGCCGTGGGCGCGGGACCACCCTCGGCCGCGTCGCGCAACCTGCGCATGGCGCGCTCGAGCTCGACGATCTTGCGGTGCGCGGCGTCGACCTCGGTACGCGTGGGCATGCCCAGCGTCGTGCAGGCCTGCTCCACTTCACGCTGCACGCCCGCGCGCAGCCGCATCTGCGCATCGACCAGCTGCGCATAGGCGTGGCGGAATTCCTGCGACAGCGCGATCTCGGCATACGCCTCCTCGGCCGCGTCGATCCACAGGTCGAACAGCGCACGCGGGGTCTCGATCTGGCGCCCGGGTTCCTCGTGCGCGGCCAGGCGTTCCTCGAAGATCCGGAACGCCTCCTGCGAGGCCTTGAGCATCAGCGCGTTGTACGCGGTGCTCGCCTCCTCGTACTCCAGCAGCGCCTGCGCCAACTGCTGCCAGCGTTCCTGGTGCTCGCGGCCGGCGCCGAACGCCGGCAGGCGCAGCCACGACATGCCCTCGCCGCGCACCGCATCCAGCCAGGGCGACGCATCCTCGACCCACTGGTCGAGCCCCGGAAGGCCGTGGCCGCGCAGCGAGCGCAGCATCTCCGGAAACGGGTTGGCGCCGGTCGCGCCCAGCGCCTGCTTCCAGGCCCGGGCGATGTCGCCGGCGGTGTGGTCGCGCCCGGCGAACTGCGCCGCCACCTGCTGCATGTGCCCGTACCAGTCGCGCGCCTGGGCGTTGAAGCGCTCGAGCGCCTCGTTCACGCCGCTGCGGCCGCCGTGGGCGTAGCGGGTCCACCAGTCGATCGCGTCCTGCCACGCGTGCATGCCGGACTGGCCCGCACCCGGCGCTGCGCCGCGCAGCGCATCGCCCCATGCCGCCCAGTACTGGCGGGCGAGCCGCTCGAAATCCTGCGCCTGCCCGGTGCCCGCGCCGAAACCCTGGTTGAACATGCCGTCCTCCTGCTGTCGTCCCGATCATAGCAACGGCAGGCGACGCTCCGGCGCCGGCGGACTCAGAACTTCGGGATGCGGATGGTCTTGCTGATCATCAGCGACCCCGACAGGGCGTAGACCAGCACCAGCGGATGCAGCTGCCAGGGGCCGAGCTGCCATTGGCCGAACCAGAGGGCGTCGCCGATCGCGCCCTGCCACGCGGCCACGCCGAGCAGGACCACGATCAGCAGGCTGGTCGGGATCGGCGTGCCCTCGAAGAACTTCACCTTGTCGCCGCCGTCGGCGAGGGTCTCGGCGGTGACGTTGTAGCGCGCCAGGCGGCTCACGCCGCAGCCGACGAAATAGCTCAGCACGATCCAGTCCCAGCCGCCCTGCATGCCGCAGGCGTAGGCCAGCGCCGCCGGCGCCAGGCCGAAGGAGATCACGTCCGCCAGCGAGTCCAGCTCGCGTCCCAGGGTGGAGGCCACCTTGCGCCAGCGCGCGACCCGCCCGTCGAGCGCGTCGAACACGAACGCCAGCGGGATCAGCGCCATGCCCACCATCAGGTCGCGCACCACGCCGTCCTGCAGGAAGCGCATCGCCGCGAACACCGCGCCGGTGCCGCAGAAGGCATTGGCCAGCGTGAACCAGTCGGCGAGCTGGAAGTCGCGCAGCATCGAGAAATGACGGGGTCGGGACATGTCCGGTCCTGCGGCGGGCGGGACCGGCAGAGTGCCAAATCCGGCGTGAGGATGACGGAAGCACGCAAGGCGCTGCGTCCACGCGGACCCGTAGCCCGGACAAGCGCAGCGCATCCGGGGCGCATCGGCGCGGCTGGATTCCCGCGCCGATCCTGCGCACCCGGAAACGAGAACCCGCCCTCGGCGCGACGCCTCGGCCCCGTCCGCCGCTCCGATGCGCCCCGCAAGCGATCCCGCGTCGCCCGGATAAGCGCAGCGCATCCGGGACGCCACGGCGCCTGTGGTCTCAGGGGGTCGATCCCGGGTTGCGGCAACTGCGTCCGATCGCGACTCGCGAAACAGCCTGGCCACCCGGTGCACCTCAACGCGGCGGACGCCTTCGGTGCAGGCTGAGGAATGGCGCGCGGACCGACAGGACGCGGGGATCGGATCGGATCCCGGATGCGCTGCGCTTATCCGGGCGACAGGGATGCGGGTCACGGATCAGGCGGGCAGCGCGAGATGGTCCGCCTGCAGCGCGACGCCGGCGCCGCGCGGGCGTGCCGCGATCACCGCGTCCGTCGGCAGCGGCCCGCTGCCGTCGAGGTACGCCTCCACGCGATCCAGCGCCGCGTACACGTAGGGCAGCAGCGGCAGGTAGCGCGCGCCGTAGTCGGGCAGCCCCAGGAACGCGTCGAAATGCTGGACGTGGCGCACCTGCCAGAAGCGCACGTCGCGCCCCGCCGCATGCGCCGCGGCCACGTACGGCGCGCTGCTGAAGTCGATCGGCACCAGGCCGTCGTCGCGGCCGTGCACGATCATCACCGGCAGGCCCTGGCGGGGCGGCGATGCGCGCGTCGCATCGATGCCGGCGCGCACGCGCCGCGCGTGTTCGCCGGAACCCTCGTGCAGCGCGCGCAGGCACTGCAGGCCGGGCGG
Source organism: Luteimonas rhizosphaericola (assembly GCF_029888045.1). GTDB lineage: Bacteria > Pseudomonadota > Gammaproteobacteria > Xanthomonadales > Xanthomonadaceae > Luteimonas > Luteimonas rhizosphaericola. Next base: position 293,147 of record NZ_JARXRN010000016.1, read on the forward strand.
CGCCGCACCGACACATGCGCCATCGCCCGCCTCAACCAGGTCCAAGCCCGCCCCCGGCGGGATGCCGCTGGCGTCGCTCCACCACGCGGCGCGCTCGGCCGCCGTCGCCGCGCGTGGCGTGCCGTCGGTCTGCCGGGCCGCGAACGCGAACCCGCAGGGATGCTCGCCCACGCCGAAACGGCCGTAGGCCGAGGCGTAGGTGGCCGCCACCGCGCGCCACAGGTCGAAGCCGGTAGAGAGTGCGCCGGCGCGGATCGACGCCTCGCTCCAGCCGCCGGCGCGCAGGCGCTCGAACGCCGACCGGGCCTGCGCCGCCGGATCGACGCCGTCGACCACTCCCGCCGCCTGCAGGGCTTCGCAGCGCAGCCGCCCGGCCGCCTCGGCCTGGTCCCGCGCCGGCGGCTGCGGCAACCCGTCCAGGTGCAGCAGCGCACAGGGCATCAGCAGCGCCGCCTCGGTGGTGTAGTCGTAGAGCGACCGGCCGCCGTGCCCGTCGACGAAGACGTTGGGTTCGCCGGCCACCACCGCATCCAGCCAGTCGCCCTCGAGCTCGGCCGCGCGCAGCACCGCCCCGCCGCCGTTCGACAACCCGACCGCGATCACGCGGGTGTTGGCGAAGGTGAACGGCGCCGCATGCGGCAACGCCTCGTCCAGGGCCTGCAGCGCGAACTCCGCGGCCTGGCGTACGTGCCGGCCCCAGTCTGCCTCGGGGTTGTCGCGCGAGTGCGCGTGCTTGATGGCGACCCCCGATCCTGCGGTCGTGTCCGGCGCGAACGCGAGCATTCCCCCGTCGAGCGCGCGGGGCGTGCCGTCGATGCCGACGCCCCGGCCGGCATCGCGATCGACATAGTCCGTGCCCGCGCCCTTGTCGGTGTACGCGACCGCGCAGCCCCGCGGCAGCCCCCATGCCCCTGCGACCGCGATCGCGCCGTAGATCCCGCGTGACCCGGACGAGGCCGACACCAGCAGGCAACGGCGACGCAGGTCGAAGGCGTCCGGCACCTGCAGCAGCACCCGGTGCGGCTGCGAGGCGCCCGGCAGGGTGGCGAACGCGTGGAACTCGCGTCCCGGCACCGGCCCCGACCGTCCGTAGACGTCGCCGAACCCACCGCCCGGCGCAAGGTCGGCGATGCCGCGCCAGTTGCTCCACAGCGCCCGCCGCCGCAGTTCGCCGGGCGTCGGCCGCTGCGGATCGGCGAACGCGGGCGGCAGCGTCGACCGCAGGCCCTCGAGCCCCAGCCCGCCGGTGAGGAGGTCGTCGCGGTCGCGATGGTCGCTGGCGAAGGCGGCGGTGAACATTCGAGCCTCTCCGGTGCTCGGAACGCGGGATCTCGGGCCGTCTTCGGTTCGGCCGCGGATGCGGGCACGCTCGCCCCGCATCCATGGGGATGGCGCCTGGCCTGGTCCGAGGATCGGCTGCGTGTGCATCCTACGCTGGCGCCAAGCCGCCGATCCGGGTGGGCCTGCGCCTGGCGATGTGCGGGCGCGCTGCGACGCGTTCATGGCCGACGAGGGATGGTCGCGGATCAGGGCGAGACCGGGCGCGTGCACGGCCGGTTCGTGGGCGGGATCGAGGATCGCGTCCTGGTGCCGACGGAATGCATGTTGCGGGTTTCGCTGCGGCTGGACTGAGCCCGCACACTCCGGGCACCGCTCCCGGCGCCGACGGCGGGAGGCGCCGATACCGGGCTGTACGACGAAACGTGCCTGCCCTGCGCCAGGCTGCAGCCCATGACGCGCAGGCAGCGGTAGCATGACGCCGTTGCGCCCGGATGCCCCGCCGATGTCGATCGCCCTGCCCCGCACGCTGGAGGCCCCGCGCCAGCAGCTGTTCTGGCTGCTGCACCTTGGCGGCTGGGGCGCGTATTTCGCCCAGGGCTGGCTCTATGCCGTCGCCCACGGCAAGCCGTCGGGGTACTGGGTGGTTCCGGCGACCGCGGCGACCACCGGCGCGCTGGCGACGCTGGGGCTGCGCTACCTGCTGCGCGCCTGGTGGGGCCTGCCGCCGCGGCGCCTGCTGGCGACGATGGTGGTGCCGGTGCTGGCGAGCTCGGCGCTCATCGATTTCGCCACCCGCGCGGTGCTCGTCGACTTCTGCGAGACCTGCAAGCCGGCCAACCACATGGCGTTCGTCGCCTACTCGCTCAGCTACATCTACGTGGTGCTGGCCTGGGTCGGCCTGTACCTGGGCATCAAGTACTACCGGCAGTTCCAGAGCGAGACCGAGCGCTCGCTGGCCGCGCGCGGCATCGCCCACCAGGCGCAGCTGAAGATGCTGCGCTACCAGCTCAACCCGCATTTCCTGTTCAACACCCTCAACGCGATCTCCACCCTGATCCTCGACCGCGACACCGGCACCGCCAACCGCATGGTGCAGGGACTGTCGGCCTTCCTGCGCCACTCGCTGGACAACGATCCGATGCAGCGCGTCACCCTGCGCCAGGAACTCGACGCGCTCACGCTCTATCTCGACATCGAGAAGATCCGCTTCGCCGAACGCCTGCGCATCGAGACCGACATCGCCGAGGACTGCTGGCGCGCGCTGCTGCCCAGCCTGCTGCTGCAGCCGCTGGTGGAGAACGCGATCAAGTACGCGGTGGCGCGCCAGGTGGCGGGCGGCCTGCTGCGGATCAGCGCCCGGCGCGACGGCGCGCAGCTGGTGCTGGCCGTGGCCGACGACGGGCCGGGATGCGACGCGCTCGCCGAAGGCACCCCGCCGCCGGGCAAGGGCGTGGGCCTGCGCAACACGCGCGAACGTCTGGCGGTGCTGTACGGCGATGCAGGATCGTGCCACATCCGCCACCTGGAGCCCGGCGTGGAGGTCACGCTGCGCCTGCCGTTCGAGACCGCGCCGGGGATCGGCGGATGAGCGTCGCGGATGACAGGGCGCCAGCGCCCCTTCCGCGCGCCGCGCCGCGGCTGCGCGCCATGATCGTCGACGACGAGCCGCTCGCGCGGCGCGGGCTGGAGATCCGGCTGCAGGCGCACCCGGACGTGTCGATCGTGGGCCAGTACGGCGACGGCGCGTCCGCGATCGCGGCCCTGCGCGTGGACCGGCCGGACCTGGTGTTCCTGGACGTGCAGATGCCGGGGCTGGACGGGTTCGAGACCCTGCGCCGGATCCCCGCCAGCGCGATGCCGCTGGTGGTGTTCGTCACCGCCTACGACCACTACGCGATCCGCGCCTTCGAGGCCTCGGCCGCCGACTACCTGCTCAAGCCGGTCGACGATGGCCGCCTGGCGCAGGCGCTGGCGCGGGCGCGGCAGCTGCGCGCGCAGCGCGCCGCGGACGCGCACTGCGGGCAGTTGCTGGAACTGCTGGGCGAACTGAGCGGCCAGGCGCCGCTGCGGCTGGAGGACGCGCTGCAGCCGGACGCGATCGAGCGCCTGCGACGCGAGGAGCGGCTGGCCGTGCGCGACGGCCACCGCACGGTGCGCGTGGACCTGCGCCGGATCCGCTGGATCGACGCCGCCGGCGATTACATGTGCCTGCACCTGGACGGCGCCGGCGAGGCCGGCGAGACCCTGGTCCTGCGCGCCACCATGCGCGAACTCGAACGCCAGCTCGACCCGCGCCGCTTCCCGCGCATCCACCGCTCGACGATCGTCAACGCCGCGCGCGTGGTCGAACTGCGCCCGCACAGCAACGGCGAGAGCTTCCTGCGGCTTGACTGCGGACAGGAGCTCAAGCTCTCGCGCAGCTATCGCGACAGGCTCCCCGTTTTGCTCTGATCCGACGCACGCCGCGCCTCGTCGCGGCGTCGCCACGCTTCGGCGCAGATCGCGCCGGCGCATGACTTCCGGGCCATCGCCGCCGTACGAACGCGGCGCATCGTGCGCACCGCCACCTTCGCGGACGCACCCATGACGCTCACCGACGCCTCGCTGCGCAACCCCGCCGCCGTCGCCGTCGCGGTGGTCCTGGTGTGCGCGTTCGGCCTGCTCAGCCTCGGCCGCCTGCCGCTGCAGCTGTTCCCGGACATCGAGCGCCCGCAGATGTCGGTGCAGAGCGCGTGGCGCGCGGCGTCGCCGCAGGAGATGGAATCGGAGATCGTCGAGCCGATCGAGACCGTGCTGCAGGGCCTGCCGGGTCTCGAGGAGATCGCCTCGAACGTCAATTCCGGCAATGCCACGATCAACCTCACCTTCGCCGTGGGCAGCGACATGGACGCGATGCTGGTGGAGGTGCTGGCGCGCATGAACCGCCTGCCGCCGCTGCCGCGCGACGCGGTGCCGCCGGTGGTGCGCTCCGGTTCGGACGACGCCAACAACTCGCTCACCTACTTCTTCGTGCAGCAGCTGCCCGGGACCGCCGGCGACATCGTCGACTACCGGCAGTTCATCGAGGATCGGATCGTGCCGCGGCTGACCGCGATCGACGGCGTCGCCGGTGTGGACATCAACGGCGGCACCCCGGAGGAGCTGACCATCACCCTGGACCTGGCGCGCGCGGCGTCGCTCGGCATCGGCGTGCCGGACGTCGCCGCGGTGGCCGCGCGCGCGACCGACGCCTCCGGCGGCGTGGTCGAGGCCGGCCGCCGCGAATACGTGCTGCGCTTCGCCGGCCGCTATTCGCCCGACGCGCTGGACGGGCTGATCCTGGCCTGGCGCGAGGGCCGGCCGGTGCGGCTGGCGGACGTGGCCACGGTGGAGGTGCGGCGCCCGCAGCAGCGCTTCTTCGCCTACCAGAACGGCAATCCGGCGATCGGACTGCGGATCCTGCGCACCCACGATGCCAACGTGCTGGCCACCCTGGACGAGGTCAAGCGCGTGGTCGCCGATGTCCGCGAACAGGATCTGCGGCCGCTGGGCCTGGACATCGCCCAGAGCTTCGACGCCTCGGTGTTCATCCATCGCGCGATCGGGCTGCTCTCGGGCAGCCTGCTGGCCGGTGTGCTGCTCGCGGTGGGCTGCCTGTGGTGGTTCCTGCGCGACCTGCGCGCGACCGCGCTGATCGCATGCGCGATCCCGATCTGCCTGCTGGCGACCTTCATCGTGCTGCAGCTGACCGGCCGCAGCCTCAACGTGATCTCGCTGGCGGGCCTGGCGTTCGCGGTCGGCATGGTGATGGACGCGGCCGTGGTGGTGGCCGAGAACATCGTGCGCCTGCGCGAGACGGGGATGCCGGCCGCGCGCGCCGCGCTGGAGGGCACGCGCCAGGTCGGCGGCGCGCTGTTCGCCTCGACCCTCACCACGGTCGCGGTGTTCGTGCCGGTGATCTTCATGCGCGACGTCGAAGGCCAGCTGTTCGCCGACCTGGCGCTGACGATCTCGATCGCGGTGGGCCTGTCGCTGCTGGTCGCGCTGACCGTGCTCCCGGCCGCCGCCGGCCGCTGGCTGCGGCCGCAGCCGGGCGCCAGCGCGCACCATCGCGCCTGGTCGCGGATCGGCGCCTGGGCGCTGGGCGCCACGCGCACCCGGCGCCAGCAACTGGGATGGGTCGGCGCACTGGTGCTGGGCCCGGTGCTGGCGACCGCCGCGCTGCTGCCGCAGATCGACTACCTGCCGCCGGTCAAGCGCGCGGCGGTGGATGCCTTCTTCACCTTCCCGCCCGGCATGAGCCCGGAGCTGGTGAATCGCGAGATCGTGCCGGTGCTGCTTGAGCGAATGCGGCCCTACATGGACGGCGAACGCGCGCCGCAGCTGAGCAACTGGTACGTCAACCTGTGGCCGGGGGCCGGCTCGCTGGGTGCGCGCGTGGTCGATCCGGACGACATCGGCGAACTCGAGCGCATCGTCCGCGACGAGGTCGTCACCGGCCTGCCCGACACCCGCGCGTTCGCCAGCGAGGGCGAACTGTTCGGCGGCTTCGGCGGCTCGCCGCGCGCGATCGCGATCCATCTCCAGCACGGCGACGGCGACGCGCTCGCGGCCGCGGCCGAAGCCGGGCGGCAGGCGCTGTCCATGCACTTTCCCGGCGCCAACGTGCAGGCCTGGCCGAACGCGGACGCCGGCACGCCGGAGCTGCGCGTGGCCCCGGACGACCGCCGCCTCGCCGAGGCCGGCTGGCAGCGCAGCGAACTGGCCACGGTGGTGCGCGCGCTCGGCGACGGCCAGTGGCTGGGCGAGTACTTCGACGGCGACCGCCGGCTGGCGATCCTGCTGCGCGGCGCGCGCCAGGACGGGCTGCCGCTCGAGGCCGCGCCGCTATCCACGCCGGCGGCGGGCGTGCTCGCGCTGGGCGAACTGGCACGCGTGGACACCGTGCTGGCGCCGAACCAGCTGCGCCGCATCGACCGCCGCCGCACGTTGACGCTCACCGTCGATCCGCCGCCGGCGATGTCGCTGGAGCAGGCGCTGGAGATCGTCGACGGCCGCATCGTGCCGGCCCTGCGCGAAGCACTGCCGGCGGATGCGTCGATCCGCGTCGCCGGCAGCGCCGACCGGCTCGACCAGGTGGTGGGCGCGATGGGCGCGAACTTCGCGATGGCGCTCGGGGTGCTGTTCCTGCTGCTGGCCGCGATGTTCCGCTCGCTGCGCGACAGCGCGTTCGTGATGGCGACCCTGCCGATGGCGGTGTTCGGCGGCGTGCTGGGCCTGCGCGCGCTCGACCTGGCCGTCGGCCAGACGCTCGACCTGCTGTCGATGATCGGCTTCATCCTGCTGCTGGGGATGGTGATCAACAACGCGATCCTGCTCGTCGCCCAGGCGCGCGAAGCGCAGGCCGCCGGCGCCACGCTCGACGACGCCCTGCGCCAGGCGCTGGACCAGCGGCTGCGGCCGATCCTCATCGCCGCGCTGACCGGCGTGCTCGGCGCGCTGCCGATGGCGATCAATCCCGGGCCGGGCGCGGTGATCTACCGCGGGCTGGCCGCGGTGTCGGTCGGCGGCGTCGCGCTCAGCCTCGTGTTCACCGTGGTGCTGGTGCCCGCGCTGATGCGACTGGCGGACCGCCGTCCGCGGCCCGCGCCCGACGACCTGCGCGACATCGTCCCCCTGCCCGCCTGATCCGCCCGCACCGGAGTCCTGCCATGCGTCCCCTGACCACGTCCCTGTTCGCCGCCGCCCTCATCGGCACCACCGCGCTCGCGCTGCTCTCGCGCGGCACCGGCGCCGGTGCCAGCGAGGCCGCTCCCGTCCCCGCGCCTGCGCCCGAAGCCGTGGTGCAGGTAGCGCCCGCGGTCCGCACGGAATTCTCGCCGCGCCACTGGGCCCCCGGCAGCGTGGTCAGCCGCCACGATTCGCGCGTGGCCGGCGAGGTGTCGGGCCGCGTGCTGCGCATCGCCGAGGTCGGCGACACGGTGCGCGCCGGCGCACCGCTCGCGGTGCTCGACGACACCGCGGTGCGCCTGGCCGAAGCCGAACACCTGGCGGCGATCGCGCGTGCGCAGTCGCTGCTGCAGCTGGCGCAGGCGCAGGAGCGCCGCTACGCCGCGCTGTCCGCGCAGCAGGCCATCGCCCGGGCCCAGTACGAACAGCAGCGCGTGGATCGCGAGGTGCTCGCGCAGGACCTCGCCGGCGCGCGCGCCGCGCTCGCGGTCACGCGCCACCAGCGCGAACGGATGGTGGTGCGGGCCCCGTTCGACGGCGTGGTCGCCGAGCGACTGGTGCAGCCGGGCGAACACCTTGCGGCCGGGGCGGCGGTGGCGCGCCTGGTCGATCCCGCGGCGCGCGAAGTGCGTGTGCATGCCCCGGTCGCGCTCGCCGGCCACCTGGCCGCGGGTGCGCGCGTGGTAGTGCGCAGCGACGACGACCTGCGCGACGCCGTGGTGACCGCGCTGGTGCCGGTCGGCGACGAAAGCTCGCGCCAGCTCGAACTGCGCGTGGCCGTCCAGGAGCAGGCGTTTTCCGTCGGCAGCGCGGTCACGGTCGGCCTGCCGAGCGCGCAGACGCGGGCGGTGCTGGCCGTGCCGCGCGATGCGGTGGTGCTGCGCCGGGAGGGCGATTTCGTGATGCGGGTGGACGCCGCCGGCAAGGCCGAGCGGCTGCCGGTGCGCACGGGCGCGGAACTCGACGGGCTGGTGGAAATCACCGGTGCGGTCGCCCCCGGCGACCGGCTGGTGGTGCGCGGCGCCGAGCGGCTGGAAGCCGGCCAGGCGCTGCGGATCGAGCCTGGCGTCGACGCGCTGGCCGCGCGCTGAAGGCGCGCGGATCAGATCCGCGTCACCCGCCAGGACTGCATGCGGCCATCGCGATACGGCATCACGCCGTGGAACGCGCGCGGATCGTCGTCGAACACCAGCGGCAGGAAGTGGCGGTCGCCCTCCCACAGGGGCAGGTCGAGCAGGCGCTCCACCTCCACCCACTCCAGCGTGCCCTCGGCATTGGACGTGAACGGCTCGCCCGAGTAGCGCGTGACCACGAACACGAAGCCGAACCAGTCCTCGCCCTGGCGGCCGAAGCCGGGCCAGCTGATCGTCCCGCGCAGCTGCAGTTCGTCGCAGTCGATGCCGGCTTCCTCGCGGATCTCCCGCCGCATGCCCGACACCACGTCCTCGTCGGCCTCGAGCTTGCCGCCCAGGCCGTTGTACTTGCCCAGGTGCTGGTCGCCGGGACGCGCGTTGCGGTGGATCATCAGCACCCGGCGCCGGTCGGGCGAGAGCACGTAGCCCAGCGTGGCGGCGATGGGGGTGTAGGGCATGGGCCGGCGCGGGCGATACGGGCCGGGCATGGTAGCGGAGCCGACGGTGCGAGATAGCACCACGGTGTCCGTGGCGGCCAATGAGCTGGGGGCCGGCCGCCGGGGCGCCGGGATGCACGGCCGCCTGTGCCGTGACGCCGGGCCCGGCCAGCCGCGGCCCATCGCGGACTGTGGCGACAGTCACAGCTTGGGCCGCCCATCGCCCGATACCCTTCGGCCAGGGGACCCATCCAGGATATCGACATGACGCCAGGCCTTTCACAGGCGGAGCGCACGCTGCTCGAGCGCGCGCACCGCCAGCGCTACAAGCTTGCCCGCGCCCCCCGCTTCCAGCCCGCTCCTGCGGCCACCTCCCCCCGCGCGGCTGCCGGGGCGGTGGCCGAAAAGTCGTCCCGGGGACGCCTGCTTACGCTGGCCAAGCCACCGTTCGCGGTACGCGTGCTCAACAAGATGAGCTACGGCGCCACGCCTGCGTCGATCGCCGAGTTCAACGCGCTCGGCAGCAGCGACGCTGCCCGGCTGACCGCATGGGTCGACCGCCAGCTCAGCCCCTCGGCGATCGACGACTCGGCCGTCGCCACCCGGCTGGCGAACGCGGGCTATACCACGCTCGGCAAGACGCTCGCCCAGCAGTGGTCCGAACACGTTCGCGCCAACGTGGAGTGGGCGGTGCGAATGCGCCCGGGGTGGGAAGTGCAGCGCGAAGCACTGGTGCGCGCGGTGTACTCCAAGCGCCAGCTCTTCGAGGTGACCACCGCGTTCTGGCACGACCATTTCAACGTCATGCTGAGCGACTACGACACCTGCCCGGTCTACGGTAGCTACGACCGTGATGTGATCCGCGCCAATGCGCTCGGCAACTTCCGCACCATGCTCGAGGCCGTGGCCAAGAGCACCGCGATGCAGATCTATCTCGACAACAAGTCGAACCGGCGCTCGGGGCCGAACGAAAACTTCGCGCGCGAGCTGCTGGAACTGCATACCTTCGGCGCCGAGAACTATCTCGGCTTCATGGATCCCTTCGAGGTGCCGCCCTGCCCCGAGGATCGCAATTACCCGATCGGCTACACCGACATCGATGTCTACGAGACCGCCGCCGCGTTCACCGGCTGGACGATCAACAACAACCACTGGGAATTCACCCACGCCAGGAAGGACGACGGCGGCTTCTACTACCACGCCGACTGGCACGATTCGGGCCCGAAGTTCGTGCTTGGCAACTTCATCTACCCCGAGCGGCCAGCGCTGCAGGACGGGCGCGACATCCTCGACCGCATCGCCAGCCATCCGCGGGTGGCGAAGTTCATCTGCCGCAAGCTAGTGCGCCGCTTCGTGGCCGACGATCCGTCCCAGTCGCTGGTCGACAGCGCCGCAGCCGTGTTCCGCAGCAACTGGCAGCATCCCGAGCAGATCAAGCGCACCCTGCGCCACATTCTGCTTTCCGACGAGGCGCAGCACGCCTGGGGCCGCAAGACCCGGCGCCCGTTCGAGGCGGTCGCGGCCTCGCTGCGCGCGCTCGGCTGCGAGTGGACCTACACCTTCGACGAGAACCGCAGCAACGACCTCAACTGGCGCATGGGCTTCACCGGCCACCAGCCCTACGACTGGCCCGCGCCCAACGGCTATCCCGACGTCGCCACCGCCTGGTCCGGCGCCAGCAGCTTCGGCATGACCTGGAAGCTGCTCAACTGGCTGACCGAAACCAACAATGTCGCCGGCGACGGCAAGCTGCTGCCGATCCTCCAGCTCACCCGCGCCGGCGTGCCGGCCAGCCAATGGACCGCGAACCGTCTGGTGGAATTCTGGTGCCGGCGCATCCTGGGCTACATGCCCAAGTCCCAGCGCGTGTCGGCGCTGCGCGCGTTCCTGGCCCAGAACGGCGACCCGGCGACCTACGTCATCGAGGACACCAACAGCTGGGCCCAGAACGACCTCAAGCGCCACTACAACCAGGAACGGCTGCGCAGCATGGTGTCGCTGATCCTGATGTCCCCCGAATTCCTGAGCCGCTGAGGACGACACCATGACCAGGATCGAACTCGACCGCCGCGAATTCCTCAAGGGCTGCTGCGCGACCGCCGCGGTCGGCGCCGCCGGCCCCGCCCTGCTGTTCGGCAGCCCCGCGCACGCGGCGGTCAACAGCTACGACACCGTCGTCCACGTGTTCCTGCGCGGCGGCATCGACGGGCTCAACCTCGTGCTGCCGGTCTCCGGCAACGACCGCACCTACTACGAGCAGGCGCGGCCGGACCTGCGGGTGCCGGTCAGCGGCGACAACGCCGCCCTGCCGCTCACGCTCGCCAACGGCAGTGCCACCGGCTTCGGCCTCCACGGCGCCGCGTCCGGGCTGCGCGACATCTGGAACGACGGCAAGCTGGCGATCGTGCATTGCTGCGGCCTGCTCACCACGGTCACCCGCAGCCACTTCGATGCCCAGCAGTACCTGGACTTCGGTACCCCCGGCAGCAAGGGAAACGGCACCGGCTGGATCGCGCGCGCATGGGGCACCCAGCCCGGCGCGTCCTCGTCCACGATCATGCCGGCGCTGGCGGTGAACAGCCGCATGCCCGCCAACCTGCTCGGTGCCACCCAGGCGCTGACCATGGGCAGCCCGAACGACTTCATGCTCAACAACGGGTCATGGGCCTGGCAGCAGGCCCGCGAGGGCTCGCCGGCGGGCTTCAAGGGAGTGAACGAAACCCTGGCCAGCATGTGGCAGGGCAACGTCGGCCTCGAGCACAGCGGCCGGGCGGCGGACGGTGCCCTGCGCACCGTCGCGAGCCAGCCCTACACGGGCACCCTCCCAGCCTCGTGGCCCACCACCAACGTCGCGCGCCAGCTGTGGACGGTGGCGCAGTCGATCCGCTTCAACCTGGGGCTGCGCTACGCCACCATCGACGTCGGCGGCTGGGACACGCACGACGGCCAGGGCAATGGCGGCGGCGGGTATTTCCGCGACCGAGTGGGCGAACTGTCGCAGGCGCTGGCCGCGTTCTACGCCGAGCTGAGCGGCACCGGCGAGATGGCGCGGGTGACGGTGGTGGTCCAGTCCGAATTCGGACGCCGGGTGCGCGAGAACGGCAGCGGCGGCACCGACCACGGCTACGGCAACCCGCTGCTGGTCCTCGGTGGCCCGGTCAACGGCCGCCGCTTCTACGGCAGCTGGCGCGGGCTCAATCCCGAGATCCTCTCGCCCTACTTCGGCGACGTGCCGGTGACCACGGACTTCCGTCGCGTGTTCACCGAACTGCTGCAGTCGCGCATGGGCCACACGCGCACCGCCGAGGTGTTCCCGGGCTACAGCGGCTACAGTCCGCTCGGCATGTTCGCGGGTGCGGGCGCTGCGGCAGCGGCGGGCGCGCCGGAACCCGTGCGCCAGACGTCGCAGCCGGCGTTGCGCAACCTGCGCACGACTCCGTCGGCCAACCCGGCCGGCTCCCCCGACAGCGGCGCGGCCGTCGCCGGTCCGATCCGCCACCGCCGCGGCACGGTCCGCATGCCGCCACGACTCGCGCAGCCGCTCCTGCGCCTGCGCCTGAAGCTGTTCCGCCTGATGCAACAGCACCGGCTGTAGCCGGCGAGCCGGGGACCGCTGTCCGCGTCGCCCCGGCCGCGTCGGGTGGGCAACGGCCCAGGTCCGTGCGGATCACGACCTGGATCGGTGCCGCGCGCCGGCACCAGGCCGTCCGGCCATCACCGTCGGGGCAACCGCATCGCCCTCCGGTTCGATCAGTGCGGAAACCACGCAGCCTCCCAGGCGAAAGGCTGCGGTGGGCCCGTCCGCGCGCCCCGAATGGCCCCCTGCGGGACCGGCGTCCGGGCAACGAAAAAGCGGGCCGAAGCCCGCTTTTCCGTATCGCGAAGGTGTGCCGCGCCGTCAGTCGGCCGACACGCCCTCGCCTTCCTCGATCGCCTTCATCGACAGGCGGATGCGGCCCTGCTTGTCGACTTCCAGCACCTTGACCTTGACCACGTCGCCTTCCTTGAGCACGTCGCTGACCTTCTCGACGCGATCGTTGGAGATCTGCGACACGTGCACCAGGCCGTCCTTCCCGGGGGAGATGGTGACGAACGCGCCGAAGTCCATGATCTTGGCGACCTTGCCCTCGTAGATCCGGCCCGGCTCGACGTCGGAGGTGATCTGCTCGATGCGCGACTTCGCGGCCTGGCCGGCCACGGCGTTGACCGAGGCGATCGTGATCGTGCCGTCGTCCTGGATGTCGATCTGGGTGCCGGTTTCCTTGGTGATCGCCTGGATCACCGAGCCGCCCTTGCCGATCACTTCGCGGATCTTGTCGGGGTGGATCTTGATCGTGATCAGGCGCGGCGCGAACTCGCTCAGCTCGGCGCGCGGCGCGGTCAGGGCGGCGGACATCTCCTTGAGGATGTGCAGGCGGCCCTGCTTGGCCTGCGCCAGCGCGACCTTCATGATCTCCTCGGTGATGCCCTGGATCTTGATGTCCATCTGCAGCGCGGAGATGCCGTTCTCGGTGCCGGCGACCTTGAAGTCCATGTCGCCGAGGTGATCCTCGTCACCGAGGATGTCCGAGAGCACGACGAACTCGTCGCCTTCCTTCACCAGGCCCATCGCGATGCCGGCCACCGGCGCCTTGATCGGCACGCCCGCGTCCATCAGTGCCAGCGACGAACCGCACACCGACGCCATCGACGAGGAACCGTTGGACTCGGTGATCTCCGAGACCACGCGGATGGTGTACGGGAACTGCTCCATCGTCGGCATCACCGCGAGCACGCCGCGCTTGGCGAGGCGGCCGTGGCCGATCTCGCGACGCTTCGGGCCCATCATGCGGCCGGCCTCGCCCACCGAGTACGGGGGGAAGTTGTAATGGAACAGGAAGTGTTCCTTGTACTCGCCGGCGACGGCGTCGATGATCTGGCCGTCGCGCGCGGTGCCCAGCGTGACCGCGACGATCGCCTGGGTTTCGCCGCGGGTGAACAGCGACGAGCCGTGCACGCGCGGCAGGATGCCGACCTTCGACGAGATCGGGCGCACCGTGTCCAGCGCGCGGCCGTCGATGCGGACCTTGGTCTTGAGGACCGAGTCGCGCATGGTCTGGTATTCCTGCTCGCCGAACTCCTTCGACAGCTCGCCGGTGGACCAGGCATTGGCTTCGGCCTGCGGGCTGAGGGCCTCGATGATCGCCTTCTTGACCTTGGAGATCGCGTCGCGGCGCTCGAGCTTGTCGCGCACCTGGAAAGCGCTGGCCAGCTGCTCGCCAACGGCGGTGCGGATCGCCGACACCAGGCCTTCGTTGGCGGCCGGCGGCTGCCAGTCCCACTTCGGCTTGCCGGCTTCGGCGACCAGTTCGTTGATGGTGGCGATCGCGACCTGCATCTGCTGGTGGCCGAACATCACCGCGCCCAGCATCACCTCTTCCGACAGCTCCTTGGCCTCGGACTCGACCATCAGCACCGCATTGGCGGTACCGGCGACGACCAGTTCCAGGTCGGACTCGGCCAGCTCGCTGGTGGTCGGGTTGAGCAGGTACTGGCCGGCCCTGTAGCCGACCTTGGCGGCGCCGATCGGGCCGTCGAACGGCGCGCCCGACAGCGACAGCGCGGCCGACGCGCCGATCAGGGCGAGGATGTCCCCGTCGATCTCCGGGTTCATCGACATCACCGTGGCGATGATCTGGACCTCGTTGCGGAAGCCGTCGGGGAACAGCGGGCGGATCGGCCGGTCGATCAGGCGCGAGATCAGCGTCTCCTTCTCGGTCTGGCGGCCTTCACGCTTGAAGAAGCCGCCCGGGATGCGGCCGCCGGCGTAGAACTTCTCCTGGTAATCGACGGTGAGCGGGAAGAAGTCCTGCCCCTCGCGCGCGGTCTTGTTGGCCACGGCGGTGACCAGCAGCACCGTGCCCTCGCACGAGACCATGACCGCGCCGCCGGCCTGGCGGGCGATCTCGCCGGTTTCGAGGGTGACCGTGTGATTGCCGAACTGGAAGCTCTTGGTAACTTTTGCCACGTGGGATTCCTTGATGACTCTTTCGATGGACCGGCCGGGACCCTTGCCCCGGTCGGGCGGCCGCGTCCACCACGGCCAAAAAAGAACCGCGGCGCATCACTGCGCCGCGGCGGTATTCGGGCTTAGCGTCGCAGACCGAGCTTCTCGATCAGCGCCTTGTAGCGGTTGGCGTCCTTGCGGTGCAGGTAGTCGAGCAGGCTGCGCCGGCGGTTGACCATCTGCAGCAGGCCGCGGCGGCTGTGGTGGTCCTTCTTGTGGGTCTTGAAGTGCTCGGTCAGGTGCACGATGCGGGCGGTGAGCAGGGCCACCTGGACTTCCGGCGAGCCGGTGTCGTTGGCGCCGCGCGCGTGTTCTTCGATGATCTTGCTGTTGTCGATGGACATGGAGTGCCTCGTAGTCGCGAAACCGGCAGAGGCGGCGCGGCGTCGTCAACGCCCGCGGCGCACCGCTCGGTTCGTCATGGATGGACGGGATACCGCCGCGTGGCGGCATTCCCGGCGGTTCGGAAGTGCTTGAAAAAAGCCGCGAAATTGTATCGGCTCAGGGCGCCGCGGACAAGCTCAGGCCGCAGGCGGCGCGGGAGCGCAGGCCCAGCTGAACAGCCGCTGCGGGCGCAGGCGCCCGTCCTCCACCTGACCCAGCCCCAGCGCGCGGCCGCCGGGGCCGTAGACGGCCACGCTGCCGGGCGGATGGAACGGACCGTCGACCGGCTGGCCCCGCCCCAGGCGCCGGGCCTGGGCGTCGTCCAGGTCCACCGGTGGCCACGAGGCCATGCCGCGCTCCAGCGGCAGCAGGCAGGCGAGCAGGCTCCGCTCCCCGCGCTCCGCCAGCGCCTGCAGTTCCTCCAGCGTCCACATCCGGGGTTCCCTGAACGGGTCGACCCACAGCCGCCGCAGTTCGGCCACGTGCGCGCCGCAGCCCAGCGCCTCGCCCAGGTCGCGCACCAGGGCGCGCACATACGTGCCCGAGCCGCATTCGACGTGCAGGCGCAGCTGGGGCGGAACGCCCTGCAGGTCGTCGAGCAGGTCCGCGGCCGACTGCAGTTCGAACGCGTGCACGTCGACCTCGCGTTCGTCGACCTCCACCACTTCGCCGCGCCTGGCCTTGGCATAGAGCGGCTCGCCACCGCGCTTGAGCGCGGAGTAGATCGGCGGCCGCTGCCGGATGCGCCCGGTCAGAGCGCGCAGCGCGGCATCGATCGCCGGGATCCGCAGCGGCGGGACCGGACGTTCGCGCAACGCCTGGCCTTCGGCATCGTCGGTATCGGTCACGATGCCCAGCCGGGCGACGGTGTCGTAGGCCTTGCGCGCGCCCAGCAGCCCCCCGGCGATCTTGGTCGCCTCGCCGAAGCAGACCGGCAGCAGGCCGGTGGCGAGCGGATCCAGGCTGCCGGTATGCCCGGCCTTCTCGGCGCGGAACAGGTGGCGCACGCGCTGCAGCGCCTGGTTCGAACTCAGCCCGCGCGGCTTGTCGAGCAGCAGGAGACCGTCGAGTTTCCTGAACTTCGTGCGTGGGCGGACAGTCATCGCCGTCATTGTAGGACGCCCGGGTCGACGCAGTGGCGTGATCGATGCCGCGCGGGCCTGCGCGCCGGCGCGGCGAACGATCGACCCTAGCTCGAGGAGTCGCTTCCGCCGACGTCGGGCAGGTCGCGCAGCAGCTGGTCGATGCGTTCGCCGCGGTCGACCGAATCGTCGTAGTGGAAATGCAGCTCGGGCACGTGGCGCAGCTTGACCGCGCGCGCCAGGCGGAAGCGGATCTCGTGCGCCACCGCCTTGAGCCCCTTCATCGCCTCGGCCGCCCGCTCGGGCTGCAGCGCGGTCACGAATACCTTGGCGTGCGCCATGTCGCGCGTGACTTCCACGTCCGACACGCTCACCGAGGGCAGGCCGTGCTCGGCCACCGCCTCACGCACCAGCGTGCCCAGTTCCCTGCGCAGCTGGGCGGACACGCGATCGGTACGGTGGAAGGACTTGGTGGGCACGGACTCGGACTCGAAATGGACCAGGACAGAAGGATACGGCGGAGCCGGGATGGACCCGCCCCGGACCCGCGACGCGCTTCGGCACATCGCGGATCCCGGGCCGGCGCGCGCCGCTACAGCGTGCGCTGCACCTCGATCCGCTCGAAGCACTCGATCTGGTCGCCCGGCTGCACGTCGTTGTAGGCCTTCACCGCGATGCCGCACTCGGTACCGTTGCGGACCTCGTCGACGTTCTCCTTGAAGCGGCGCAGCGATTCCAGCTCGCCTTCGAACACCACCGTGTTGTCGCGCAGCACGCGGATCGGCTTGGAGCGCTTGACCACGCCCTCGACCACCATGCTGCCGGCCACGGCGCCGAACTTCGAGCTGCGGAACACGTCGCGCACCTCGGCGATGCCGATGATCTCCTCGCGGATCTCCACGCCCAGCAGGCCGGACGCCACCTGCTTCACCTGGTCGATCACGTCGTAGATGATCGAGAAGTAGCGCAGGTCGAGGTTGCTGTTCTCGATGATCCGGCGCGCGGACGCGTCGGCGCGGACGTTGAAGCCGATGATCGTGGCCTTGGCGGTGGCCGCGGCGTTGGCATCGGATTCGGTGATGCCGCCCACGCCCGAGACGATCACGTTGATCCGGATCTGCTCGTTCGACAGCGCGGTCAGCGCCTGGCGCAGCGCTTCCACCGAGCCCTGGACGTCGGCCTTGATCACCAGGTTGAGCTGCTGCTGCGCCTCGCCCTGGCCCATCTGGGCCATGATGTCTTCCATGCGGTTGCCGGCGGCCTGCACCAGGCGCAGTTCGCGGCGCTTGGCCTCGCGCTGCTGCGCCACTTCCTTGGCCAGGCGCTCGTCCTCGACCACCACGAAGTCGTCGCCCGCGTCGGGCACGCCCGACAGGCCGAGCACCTGCACCGGGATCGACGGCCCCGCGGACGGCACCTGCGAGCCGGTCTCGTCGAACAGGGCGCGCACGCGGCCGTACTGCACGCCGCACACCAGGTAATCGCCCCTCGACAGCAGGCCCTGCTGCACCAGCACGGTCGCCACCGGGCCGCGGCCCTTGTCGAGCGAGGACTCGATCACCGTACCGGCGGCGCGGCCCTCGGCCACCGCCCGCAGTTCGAGCACCTCGGCCTGCAGCGAGATCGCGTCGAGCAGTTCGTCGACGCCCTGCCCGGTCTTGGCCGAGAGCTCGACCATCTGGGTGTCGCCACCGAACGACTCGGCCACGATGTCGTGCGCGAGCAGTTCGTTCTTGATCCGTTCCGGATCGGCACCGGACTTATCGATCTTGTTGATCGCCACGATCAGCGGCACCTTCGCCGCCTTCGCGTGCTGGATCGCCTCGACCGTCTGCGGCATCACGCCGTCGTCGGCCGCGACCACCAGGATCACGATGTCGGTCAGCTTCGCGCCGCGCGCGCGCATCGAGGTGAACGCGGCGTGGCCCGGGGTATCGAGGAAGCTGATGACGCCCTTGTCGGTCTCGACGTGGTAGGCGCCGATGTGCTGGGTGATGCCGCCCGCCTCGCCAGAGGCGACCTTGGTGCGGCGGATGTAGTCCAGCAGCGAGGTCTTGCCGTGGTCGACGTGGCCCATGATGGTGACCACCGGCGGGCGGGCGAGCTTCTCGCCCTGCACCTGCTCGGCGTGCGCCAGCAGCTCCGACTCGGCATCGTCGCTCTCGGCCGCGACCGCGCGATGACCCAGCTCCTCGACCACCAGCACCGCGGTGTCGTGGTCGATGGACTGGGTGATGGTCGCCATGACGCCCATCTTGAACAGCGCCTTGACCACGTCGCCGCCCTTGAGCGCGAGCTTCTGGGCCAGGTCGGCGACGGTGATCGCCTCGCCGATCGCGACCTCGCGCACCACCGGCGCGGTCGGACGCTCGAACCCGTGCGGACCGGCGCCGCTGCGCGACTGCTCCACGTGCCGACGCGACTTGGGCTTGCCGCGCGTGCTGCTGCGGCGCGCGCGTTCGGAAGCCGACAGGTGCAGCTGGCCGGCGAAGCGCGCGGTGCTGTCGTCGTCCTCGACCCCGGCCACCATCACGTGCGAGCCGCGGTTGCCCTTGTGCTTCGGGCCGAGCGAGCGGTCCTCGCTGCGCGGCGCGGCCGGCTTCGGATGGCCGTGCCCATGGCCGTGGCCGGCGGCCTTGCGCGCGGCGGCGGCCTCGTCCTCGGGCGGCGCGGCGGCGGCCAGCGCGGCCTCCTGGCGCGCGCGCTCGGCCTCGGCCTCGGCCTGGCGCTTGCGCTCGGCGGCCTCCTCGGCGCGGCGCTTGTCCTCCTCGGCCAGGCGCTGCTGTTCCGACAGGTTGCGCAGGCGCGATTCCTCGAGCTTGCGCAGGATCTCGGCCTGCTCATCGTCCACCGGCGCCTGCGCGGACGCGGCGCGTTCGGTCTCGCTCGGCTTGACCAGGGTCACCTTCTTGCGCACCACGACATCCACCGTGGCGCGGTTCTTGCCGCCGCCGACGGTGATCTCCTGCTTGCGCGTGCGGTTGAGCGTGATCTTCTTGGGCGCGACGGGATCTTCGGCCGGCTTCTCCGCCTTGCCGTGGGTACGGCGCAGGAAGCCGAGCAGCTTGACCTTCTCGGTGCTGGTCACGACCTGGTCGGGATCGTTGAACGCCATGCCCGCTTCGGACAACTGCTCGAGCAGCTTCTCCACCGGCGTATTGACCAGGGCGGCAAGCTTGCGGATGGTGGTTTGTTGCGACATTCGGATCCTATGCTCTGTGTGGCGCCCCCTCGCGCAGAGCAAGGGAAGCGCGGATTCTAAGCCCTGAGCGGCGCAGGGCGGCGTTCATCGCGGGGTCATTCGCCGCGCTCCAGGCGTGCGATCTCCTCGGCGCGGGCGGCCAGGATCAGCGCCGCGGCGCGTTCCCCGTCCAGCCCCTCGATGCCGAACTCGACCACCTCGTCCGCCGCCAGGTCGGACAGGTCCTCGCTGGTGCGCACGCCGTGCGAGGCCAGCGCGTACGCGGTCTCGTCGTCCATGCCCTCCAACGCGAGCAGGTCCTCGGCCGGCGCGTTCTCGTCCAGCTCCTCCTCGACCGCCAGCGCGTCGTTAAGCAGCGCGTCGCGGGCGCGGGCGCGCAGTTCCTCGACGATGTCCTCGTCGAAGCCCTCCACCGCCAGCAGTTCGCCGACCGGCACGTAGGCGATCTCCTCGACCGTGTTGAAGCCCTCGGCCACCAGGATGCCGGCGATCTCCTCGTCGACCTCGAGCTTCTCCTGGAACAGCGCGCGGGCGGCGGCCTGCTCGGCCTCCGACTTCGCCGCGACCTGGTCCTGGGTCATCACGTTGAGCTGCCAGCCCGACAGGCGGCTGGCCAGGCGCACGTTCTGGCCGCCCTTGCCGATCGCCTGCGCCAGCTTGTCCTCGGCCACCGCCAGGTCCATCGAGTGCTTGTCCTCGTCGACGACGATCGACTGCACTTCGGCCGGGGCCATCGCGTTGATCACGAACTGGGCCGGGTTGTCCGACCACAGCACGATGTCCACGCGCTCGCCGTTGAGTTCGTTGCTCACCGCCTGCACGCGCGAACCGCGCATGCCGATGCAGGCCCCGATCGGGTCGGTGCGGTTGTCGTAGGCGATGACGGCGATCTTGGCGCGGTCGCCCGGATCGCGCGCGCAGGCCTTGATCTCGACCAGGCCCTGGCCGACTTCCGGCACCTCGAGCTTGAACAGCTCCATCATGAATTCAGGCGCGGCGCGGCTGATGAACAGCTGCGGGCCGCGCGGCTCGCTGCGCACGTCGTAGAGGTAGCCGCGGATGCGGTCGCCGGCGCGCACGATGTCGCGCGGGATCGCCTTGTCCTTGGGGATGAAGGCCTCGGCATTGCCGCCCAGGTCGACGTAGACGTTGCCGCGTTCCACGCGCTTGACCACGCCGGTGACCAGCTCGCCGACGCGATCCTTCCACGCATCGACCACCTGCTGGCGCTCGGCCTCGCGCACGCGCTGCACGATCACCTGCTTGGCGGCCTGCGCGGCGATGCGGCCGAAGTCGACGTTCTCGATCTGCTCCTCGATGTAGTCGCCGACCTCGACGCCCTCGACCTCGTCGACCGCGTCCATCATCCGGATCTGGCGGTCGGGCGATTCCATGACCACGTCGTCGGCCACCACTTCCCAGCGGCGGAACGTCTCGTAGCTGCCGTCCTTGGGATCGATCGCGACCCGCGTCAGCACGTCCTGGTCCACGTACCGCTTCTTGGCGGCCGTGGCCAGCGCGGCCTCGATCGCCTCGAGGATCACGGACTCCGGGACGCCCTTTTCGTTGGCGACCGCATCCACCACCAGCAACAACTCTTTGCTCATCTGTGTCAGACCTTTTCGAAAACCGGCTTGATCCGTGTTCGTCCGCGCCGGGCGGTTGCCCGGCTCCATTCGGCGGCGTCCGCGCATGGCGGCGGACGCGATGCCTGAAACCCTCAGTCTTCCCGCGCCCTGCCCGCGCGCGCCTTGCGACCGGGCTTGCCCGGGCGCGCGTCGCCCCCGGGCAGGTCGCGCGCCGGCGCGAATCCGAGCGCCGCCCAATCGGGAACCAGCCGCGCCTTGTCGATGTTGTCGGCGGCCACCACGATCGGCTGCCCGTCGACATCGAACGTGATCGACGCCTCGTCCACCGACACGATCGTGCCGGTCAGCCGGCGACGCCCGTCCTGCGGCAGCTTCAGCCCGACCTTGGCGCGCTCGCCGGCGAACCGTGCGAACTGCGCGGCGGCGAACAGCGGCCGGTCCACGCCCGGCGAGGACACTTCCAGCGTGTAGTTGCCGGAGATCGGATCCTCGACGTCGAGCCGGGCCGAGACCTCGCGGCTCACCGCCTCGCAGTCCTCGATCGTCACGTGGCGCGTCTCGACTTCGGCGTCGGGCACGTCCAGGTACAGGCGCACCACCGAGCCGCCCGGCGCGGGCAGGTACTCGATGCCCAGCAGCTGCAGGCCCAGCGATTCCACCGTGGGCGCGAGCAGTGTCGAGAGCTGTGTCGCCTTGTCCGTCACGTCCTCGTCCGTTGCGCGTTCGACAATCTTCAAAAACAACAAGGGGCCCATCGGGCCCCTTGTCCTGAATGTCCGGCCATGCGGCCGGATTTCGGCATCGAGGCGAGCAGCCACCTCGATGAGCCCGGTTCCCCGGCATCCGTGGAAAGCCTCAACGCTTTCGACGACCCGGTGAAACTGGTAGCGGGGGCAGGATTTGAACCTGCGACCTTCGGGTTATGAGCCCGACGAGCTGCCAGACTGCTCCACCCCGCAACAGACGCGGAATTATGAAGATGCGCGGGCGTTTTGACAAGCCCGGGGTGCCACCCGGGCTGAACCGCGCATCGGGTCGATCAGGCGAACGCCTGCTGGCACCAGGCCATGATCGGGCTCCAGAACAGGCCCAGGCCCAGGAGTGCCAGCGCGTTTACCGCGAACACGCCCTGCAGCGCACCGCCACGGATCGTGATCGGCTCGCCGGCCGGCTGTTCGAAGTACATCACCTTGATCACGCGCAGGTAGTAGAACGCGCCGATCACCGCGAACACGATGCCCACGATCGCCAGCCACAGCAGGTCGCCCTCGAGCGCGGCGCGCAGCACCGCCAGCTTGGCCCAGAAGCCCAGCAGCGGCGGAACGCCGGCCAGCGAGGCCATCACCAGCAGCACCAGCCCGGCGATCCAGGGGCTGCGTGCGGCCAGGCCGCGGAAGTCCTCGATCCGGTCGGCCTCGAAGCCGCGCCGCGACAGCATCACGATCGCGCCGAACGCCGCCACCGACATGATCGCGTAGCTGATGGCGTAGAACATCGCCGCGGCGTAGCCGCCCTCGCCGCCCGCGGCCAGCCCCAGGAACAGGAAGCCGACGTGGGAAATGGTCGAGTACGCCAGCATCCGCTTGAGGTTCGCCTGCGCAATCGCGAACACGTTGCCCACCGCCAGCGACAGCGTCGCCAGCACCGCGAGCAGCAGCTGCGTCTGCTCGTGCGCCGGTCCCAGCGCGACCTCCAGCAGGCGCCAGGTCATGCCGAACGCGGCCAGCTTCGGCGCCGAGCCGATGAACAGCGTGATCGGGGTCGGCGCACCGTGGTAGGTGTCCGGCAGCCACATGTGGAACGGCGCCGCGCCGAACTTGAACGCGATGCCCACCACCACGAACACGGTGCCGGTCAGCAGCAGGATGCGATCCTCGCCGGCCACGCCCCAGGCCGCGTCGCGGATCGCGACCAGGTCGAGCGTGCCGGTGGCGCCGTACACCAGGGTCATGCCGTACAGCAGCAGGCCCGAGGCGAGCGAGCCGAGCACGAAGTACTTCATCGCCGCTTCGGAGGCGAGCGGGCTGTCGCGGTCGGTGGCGACCAGCGCGTAGGAGCACAGCGCCAGCAGTTCCAGGCCCACGTAGACCATGGTCAGGCTGCCCGCGGACACCAGCAGCATCATGCCCGCCACCGCGAACAGCACCAGCACCGCGACCTCGCCCTTGTACAGCCCGCGCTCGCGCAGGAACGGCCAGATGTAGGCCATCGCAGCGGCACTGACCACCAGCAGCACGAGCTTGAGCACGTCGGCACCCTCGTCGCGCACGAACATGCCCGAGAGCGTAGTGCCCTGCCCGCCGACGTCGAACCACAGCATCGCCGCGGCGACCAGGAGGGTGACGATCGCGAGCGCGTGGGTGACCACCCGGCGGCGCTCGTCCAGGAACAGGTCCAGCATCAGCAGCGCGAACGCGCCAAACACCACCACCAGCTCGGGCGCCAGGGGCGCGAGCTCGGCGAAGGAGCGGACGGGGGGCGGCGGCATCATGGCGGCGGTCATCGCGTGCGGTTCCTCAAAGCTTGCTCGCGGCGAGCTGGCCGGCCAGCTGGGCGATCGCCGGTTCCATCAGGTCGGTGAGCGGACGCGGCCAGATGCCGATCAGCAGGGTGCCGGCGGCGAACACGCCCAGCACCAGCCATTCGCGCGGGTTGATGTCCTTCAGTTCCGCGACGTGGGCGTTGGCCACCTCGCCGAACATCACCCGGCGCACCATCCACAGCGTGTACGCGGCGCCGATGATCAGCGTCATCGCCGCGGTGAAGGCGATCAGCGGATGGTGCTGGAAGCTGGCCAGGATCACCATGAACTCGCCCACGAAGCCCGACGTGCCCGGCAGGCCGGCATTGGCCATCGCGAACAGGACGATGAAGAAGGTGAACCAGGGCATGACGTTGGCCACGCCGCCGTAGTCCTTGATCATGCGCGTGTGCATGCGGTCGTACAGCACGCCGACGCAGGAGAACATCGCGCCGGAGATGAAGCCGTGCGAGATCATCTGCACCATCGCGCCCTGCAGGCCCAGCCGCGCCGCGTCGCCGCCGCCCGGCACGTCGCGCACCAGGGCGAAGGCGATGAAGGTGCCCAGGGTGACGAAGCCCATGTGCGAAACCGACGAATACGCGATCAGCTTCTTCATGTCTTCCTGGACCAGCGCCACCAGGCCCACGTAGACCACCGCGATCAGCGACAGCGCGATCACCAGCCAGGCCCATTCGTGGCCGGCGTCGGGCGTGATCGGCAGGCTGAAACGCAGGAAGCCGTAGCCGCCGATCTTCAGCATGATCGCGGCCAGGATCACCGAGCCGCCGGTCGGCGCCTCGACGTGCGCGTCGGGCAACCAGGTGTGCACCGGGAACATCGGCACCTTCACCGCGAACGCGGCAAGGAACGCGAAGAACAGCCACATCTGCTCGGTGGCGTTCAGCGGCAGGGCGTACAGGTCCGGCAGCTGCCAGCTGCCCGCCTTCAGGTACAGGTACACCAGCCCCACGAGCATGAACACCGAGCCGAGGAAGGTGTACAGGAAGAACTTGATCGACGCGTACACGCGCCGCGGGCCGCCCCAGACGCCGATGATAATGAACATCGGGATCAGCATGCCCTCGAAGAACACGTAGAACAGCAGCGCGTCGACCGCCGAGAACACGCCGACCATCAGGCCTTCGAGGATCAGCATCGCCGCGTAATACTGGTTCACGCGCCGGTCGATCGCCGTCCAGGCGCCTACCAGCACCAGCGCCGTGGTCAGCGTGGTCAGGATGATCAGCGCGACCGAGATGCCGTCCGCGCCCAGGTGGTACTGGATGTCGTAGGCCGGAATCCACGCCCGCCGCTCGACGAACTGCATGCCGACCGCGGCGTAGTCGAATCCGGTGAACAGGGGCAGGCTGAGCAGGAACACCGCCAGCGCGATCGCGAGCGACACCCAGCGGGCCACGCGCGCGCGCGATTCGCCGAGCGCGAGCACCAGCACGCCGCCGAGGATCGGCAGCCAGATCAGGAGACTGAGGAGGGGCCAGTTCTGCACGGGGTCAGGTCCAGTTGCGGATCAGGACGGCCAGCAGCACGATCAGGCCGACGATCATCGCGAACGCGTAGTGGTAGAGGTATCCGGTCTGCATGCGGCGCACCAGACCGGCGGTGAGTCCGACCAGCCGCGCCGCGCCGTTCACGAACAGCCCGTCGATCAGCCTGCCGTCGACCTCGCGCGAACCGCGCCCGATCATCAGCCCGCCACCGGCGAAGCCCTTGATCCACAGGTCGTCCATGCCGTACTTGTTCTCCAGGATGCGGATCGGCAGCCGCAGCGCGTGCGCCACCTTGGCCGGCAGCTCCGGCCTCCACAGGTACATCAGCGTCGCCAGCAGGAAGCCGGCGACCACCAGCCAGAACACCGGCGTCACGAAGGCATGCAGGCCCATCGCCACCGGCCCGTGCCACAGCTCTTCCTTCAGCCGCGCCATCACGTCGTGCCCGGCAAGCACCTCGATCACGCCGGCGAAGAACGCCGTGCCGTCGTGGTGGCCGCTCCAGTCGGTGCCGAACAGCATCGGGCCGGCGGTGAAGAAGCCGACCGCGATCGACGGGATCGCCAGCAGGATCAGCGGCAGCGTGACCACCCAGGGCGATTCGTGCGGCTCGTGCACGCCGTGGTGGGCATCGTGCGCGTGGTGGCCGTGGCCGTCGTCGTGCAGCGGCTCGTGGTGCGTTTCCTGGCCATGCTCGTCGTGGGTGGCGTGCGGATGGGACGGCGCGGCTTCGCGGAAGCGCTCCGGTCCGAAGTAGGTCATGTACAGCAGCCGGAAGCTGTAGAACGAGGTCACGAACGCGCCCAGCAGCACCGCCCAGTAGGCGTAGGTGCCGATCCAGCCGGCGCGCTCGGCGCCCAGCTTCGCGGCCTCGATGATCGAATCCTTCGAATAGAAGCCGCTGAAGAACGGCGTTCCGACCAGGGCCAGGGTGCCGATCACGCTGGTCCAGAAGGTGATCGGCATGTATTTGCGCAACCCGCCCATCTTGCGCATGTCCTGCTCGTGGTGCATGCCGATGATCACGCTGCCGGCGGCCAGGAACAGCAGCGCCTTGAAGAACGCGTGCGTCATCAGGTGGTAGACCGCCGCCGAATACGCCGATACGCCCAGCGCCACGGTCATGTAGCCGAGCTGCGACAGCGTCGAGTAGGCGACCACGCGCTTGATGTCGTTCTGCACCATGCCGATCAGGCCGGTGAAGAACGCGGTGGTGGCGCCGATGAACAGGACGAAGTTCAGCGCGGTGACGCTCAGCTCGAAGATCGGCGACATGCGCGCGACCATGAAGATGCCGGCGGTGACCATCGTCGCGGCATGGATCAGGGCCGAGATCGGGGTCGGGCCTTCCATCGAGTCGGGCAGCCACACGTGCAGCGGCACCTGGGCCGACTTGCCCATCGCGCCGATGAACAGGCAGATGCAGATCATGGTGGCCACGGACCACTCATGCCCGGCCAGCACCTCGATGCTGCGCCCGTCGAGCACGTCGCCGGCGTTGGCGAACACGGTGGCGTAGTCCAGCGTGCCGAAGTACCACAGCACCGCCGCGATCCCGAGCAGGAAGCCG
Organism: Luteimonas rhizosphaericola; assembly: GCF_029888045.1. Lineage (GTDB taxonomy): Bacteria > Pseudomonadota > Gammaproteobacteria > Xanthomonadales > Xanthomonadaceae > Luteimonas > Luteimonas rhizosphaericola. The sequence continues at coordinate 319,612 of NZ_JARXRN010000016.1, forward strand.
AAGTCGCCCACGCGGTTGACCAGGAACGCCTTGAGGTTGGCGAACACCGCGCTCGGGCGCTTGAACCAGAACCCGATCAGCAGGTAGGACACCAGGCCGACCGCTTCCCAGCCGAAGAACAGCTGCAGGAAGTTGTTCGACATCACCAGCATCAGCATCGAGAAGGTGAACAGGCTGATGTAGCTGAAGAAGCGCTGGTAACCGTCGTCCTCGGCCATGTAGCCGATGGTGTAGACGTGCACCAGCAGCGAGACGAACGTCACCACCACCATCATCATCGCGGTCAGCTTGTCGACCATGAAGCCGACGTGCGCGGCGTAGTTGCCCACCTCGAAGAAGGTGTAGAGGTTCTGGTTGTACGGCGCCGCGCCCTGCGACACCAGCTGGTACAGCACGTAGCCGGAGAACGCGCAGCTGACCGCCACGCCGAGGATGGTGGCCGAATGCGCCCCCGCGCGCCCGACCTGGCGGCCGAGGAAGCCGGCCACGATCGCGCCCAGCAGCGGAGCCAGCACGATGATCAGCAGGTGGGTTGTCGAAATCGCCATGTCTCGTCCATTGCCGGCGCCATGCGGCCGCCCTTCACTGCCGCCCTGCGGCGACGTTGTGCCGGCGCGGGCCTCTGCCCATTGCCGTGCGTTGCATCCCGTTTTGTCATCACGCCATCCATGGCGGTAACACGTGGGCTCCGGAGAGACCCGGCCCGGCCGTCCTGGCCGGGCGTTCGCGGCAGCGCGAGCCAATGGCTCGCTCCCCGCGCATCGAATTTTCGTCACGCCATCCCTGGCGGTACTGCACGGGCTCCGGAGAGCCCCGGCCCGGCCGTCCTGGCCGGGCGTTCGGGCGGGCGCGAGGCAGTGCCTCGCAAACGCCCGCCCTCACCCCTTCAGCGAGTCGATTTCGGCGACGTTGATCGTGCTGCGGTTGCGGAACAGCGTGACCAGGATCGCGAGGCCGATCGCGGCCTCGGCCGCGGCCACCGTCAGGATGAAGAACACGAAGATCTGCCCCGCCTCGTCGCCGAAGTGGCGCGAGAAGGCGATGAAGTTGACGTTCACCGCCAGCAGCATCAGCTCGATCGACATCAGCAGGATGATGACGTTCTTGCGGTTGAGGAAGATGCCGGCGACGCTGATGCAGAACAGCGCGGCGCCGAGGGCGAGGTAATGGCCCAGCGCCAGGCCCTGGCCGAAGACTTCCATCACGGCGTCCCTCCTCCCTGCCCGTCCGCCGCGTCGATGCGCTTCTCGGCCGGCATGCTCACGATGCGCACGCGGTCGGCCGCGCGCACCCGCGCCTGCTCGCCCGGGTTCTGGTGCTTGGTCCCGGGCCGGCGGCGCAGCGTCAGGGTGACGGCAGCGATCACCGCCACGGTCAGGATCAGCGCGGCGACCTCGAACGGCAGCAGGAAGTCGGTGAACAGCCGGCGCGCGATCCAGCTCACGTTGTTGCCGCCCGCGGCCTCCACCGGGTCGGCGCCGAACGGCACCGTCCGCGCCTTGACCCCGATCAGGGTCAGCATCTCGATCAGCATCACCACCGCCACCAGCAGGCCCACCGGCAGGTAGCGCACGTAGCCTTCGCGCAGCGGCACCACGTCGATGTCGAGCATCATCACCACGAACAGGAACAGCACCATCACGGCGCCGACGTACACCAGGATCAGCGCCACGCCCAGGAACTCGGCGCCGGCCAGGATCCAGGTGCAGGCCACGGTGAAGAAGGTCAGCACCAGGAACAGCGCGGCGTGCACGGGGTTCTTGACGCTGATCACCGCGCCGGCCGAGGCGACGGCCACGGCGGCGAAGGCGAGGAAGGCGAGCAGTGCGAAATCCATGGGCGGTCGCTTATCGGAAGGCGGCGTCGGCGGCGCGGCGCTCGGCGATCTCGGCCTCGAGACGGTCGCCGATCGCCAGCAGCTTGGGCTTGGTGACGATGTTCTCGCCGCGGTGCTCGAAGTGGTACTCGTGCACGTGGGTCTCGACGATCGAATCCACCGGGCAAGATTCCTCGCAGAAGCCGCAGTAGATGCACTTGAACAGGTCGATGTCGTAGCGCGTGGTGCGGCGGGTGCCGTCCTCGCGCGGCTCGGAATCGATCGTGATCGCGAGCGCCGGGCACACCGCCTCGCACAGTTTGCACGCGATGCAGCGCTCCTCGCCGTTCGGATAGCGTCGCAGCGCATGCAGGCCGCGGAAGCGCGGCGACTGCGGCGTCTTCTCCATCGGGTACATCAGCGTGTACTTCGGACGGAACAGGTACTTGAGCGTCAACCCGAGGCCGCCGATCAGCTCCAGCAGCAGCAGGCTCCGCACCCACGACAAGAACTTGCCCATCACTGCCCCGCCTCGAACACGCCGAAATACGCCATCAACGCCACCACCACGATCCAGCCGATGCTCAGCGGGATGAACACCTTCCAGCCCAGCCGCATGATCTGGTCGTAGCGGTAGCGCGGGAACGAGGCGCGGAACCAGATGAAGCAGCTGGCGAAGAAGAACACCTTCGCGAACAGCCACCACCAGCCGTCGCCCAGGACGACGCCCAGCACCGGAACGTCCGGGATCCAGGCCGCGGGGATCGGCGAGAGCCAGCCGCCCAGGAAGAAGATCGGCGTCAGGAAGCTGACCAGGATCATGTTCGCGTACTCGGCCAGGAAGAACAGCGCGAACGCCGACCCCGAATACTCCACCATGTGCCCGGCCACGATCTCCGACTCGCCCTCGACCACGTCGAACGGCGCGCGGTTGGTCTCGGCCACGCCGGAGATGAAGTAGATGACGAACAGCGGCAGCATCGGCAGCCAGAACCACTCGAACAGGCCCGTGTCGCCGGACTGCGCCATCACGATCTGCGACAGGTTCAGGCTGCCCGCGCCCACCATCACGCCGACCAGGGCGAAGCCCATGGCGATCTCGTAGCTGACCACCTGCGCGGCCGAGCGCATCGCGCCCAGGAACGCGTACTTCGAGTTCGAGGCCCAGCCGGCGAGGATGATGCCGTACACGCCCAGCGAGGTCATCGCCAGCAGGTACAGCAGGCCGGCGTTGGCGTTGGACAGCACCAGCTGCGCGTCGAACGGCACCACCGCCCAGGCCGCAAATGCCGGCGCCAGGGTGATCAGCGGCGCCAGGATGTACAGCGCCTTCTGCGCGTTGGTCGGCTGGATGACTTCCTTGAACAGCAGCTTGAACACGTCGGCGAAGGCCTGCAGCACGCCCCAGCCGACGTACATCGGGCCATGGCGCACGTGCATCCAGCCGATCAGCTTGCGCTCCCACACCACGTAGAACGCGACCGCCAAGATCACCGGCACCGCGATCACCAGCACCTTCAGCACGATCCAGATGATCACGCCGATCGCGCCCAGCGACAGCAGCCAGTCGTGCAGCGGCGCGGTCCAGTCCGACAGCAGGGTGGCGGTATTGGTCGCGCTCATGCGGCCTCCACCCGGACGCGGCCGGCGCCCAGCGCGGCGGTCGCGCCATGGCCGGACTCGACCCATGCACAGCCGGCCGCCACCGCCTCGCTCAGGTGCACCTGCAGCGTCGCGGTACCCGCACCAGTGCTGACCTTCGCCATCGCGCCGGTCGCCAGGCCGGCCGCGCGCGCATCGTCGGGATGCAGGGTCACGCGCGGACCCACGTTGAGCGGATGCGCCTGCAGCGCCTGGGCGCGGCGGACGAGGCCGTCGACGCGATAGATCGCCTGCGACACGGCCAGTTCCAGGCCGTCGCCGGTCCCGGCCGCGGCCGCGGCCACGGGCGCGTCGCCGGCACGCGGCAGCGACGGCGTCCGCGCCACCAGCCCGGCGCGCAGTCCGGCCAGGTCGGTGAACTCGAAGCCGGGCAGCCCCAGTTCACCGGCCAGGGCGCGCAGCACCGTCCAGCCCTGGCGCGCCTCGCCCGGCAGCTTGCCGGCGGCAAAGGCGCGCTGGTCGCGGCCGTCGAGGTTGGTCAGGGTGGCGTCGTTCTCGAACAGGGTGGCGATCGGCAGGATCACGTCGGCCACGCGGCGGGTCGACTGGCAGGCGAAATGGCTGAAGGCCACCACCTGCGCGCCACCCAGCGCCTTGAGCGCGGCCGCCTGGTCGGCGAAATCCAGGCCCGGCTCGATGCCGTACAGCACATACGCGCTGCGCGGCTCGGCGAGCATCGCGCCGGCATCGCGCGCGGCCGGCAGCACGCCATGGCGGGCCAGCCCGAGCGCATTGGCGCCCTGCGGGATGCGGCACAGCGAGGCGCCGTGGGCGGCCGCGAAATCGGCCGCGGCGCGGCGGATCCCGGCGGCATGCGGGCCGTTCTCGGCCACCGCGCCGACGATCACCACGACGCGGTCGGAGCCCCGCACGGCCCCGGCCAGTTCGGCCGAACCAAGCGCCCCGGCGATCGCGGACGGCGCCACCAGCGCCTTCGAGGCGATGTCGAACGTGAACTCGAAATCGACCGGCCCCACCACGTGCACCTTCGCGCCGCGGGTGAACGCCTTGCGCACGCGCTGGTGCAGCAGCGGCACCTCGTGGCGCAGGTTGCTGCCGACGATGACGATCGTGTCGGCCTGCTCGATCTCCGCGACCGGCAGCGCGAACGCCTCGGCGACCGCGCCGTCGGACAGGTCGCGCTGGGCGATGCGGTGGTCGAGGTTGCCGGTGCCCAGGCCCTCGGCCAGGCGCGCGAGCAGCGCGCCCTCCTCGTTCGAGGTCGCCGGGTGCACCAGCACGCCGAGGTTGTCGGCGCCGTTGTCGCGCAGGATCTGCGCGGCCCTGGCCAGCGCCTCGTCCCACGTCGCCTCGCGCCAGTCGCCGTCGTCGCCGTTGGACGCCACGCGCAGCAGCGGCCGCACCGCACGGTCGTCGGCATACAGGCCCTGGTGCGAGTAGCGGTCGCGGTCGGACAGCCAGCACTCGTTGACCGCCTCGTTATCGCGCGGCACCGCGCGCATCACGTCGCCGCGGCGCAGGTGCAGGAACAGGTTGCTGCCGAGCGCGTCGTGGAAACCGAGCGACTCCTTCGCGATCAGCTCCCACGGCCGGGCGCGGAAGCGGAACACCTTGTTGGTCAGCGCGCCCACCGGGCAGACGTCGATGACGTTGCCCGACAGCTCCGTGGTCAGCGGCTTGCCGTCGTAGGTGCCGATCTGCAGGTTCTCGCCGCGCTGCATGCCGCCCAGCTCATAGGTACCGGCGACTTCGGCGGTGAAGCGCACGCAGCGCGTGCACTGGATGCAGCGGGTCATCTCGGTGGCGACCAGCGGCCCCATGTCCTCGTCGGCGACCACGCGCTTGCGCTCGACGAAGCGGCTGACCGAACGTCCGTAACCCAGCGACAGGTCCTGCAGTTCGCACTCGCCGCCCTGGTCGCAGATCGGGCAGTCGAGCGGATGGTTGATCAGCAGGAACTCCATCACGTTGCGCTGCGCCTTGAGCGCCTTCTCGTTGCGCGTGAAGACCTTCAGCCCGTCCATCACCGGCGTGGCGCAGGCCGGCGAGGGCTTGGGCGCGGAGCGGCCGCCGACCTCGGTGTCGACCAGGCACATGCGGCAGTTCGCGGCGATCGAAAGCTTGTCGTGGTAGCAGAAGCGCGGGATCGGGATGCCGGCCTTGTCGGCGGCATGGATGATCATCGAGCCCTTGGGCGCGGCCAGCTCCACGCCGTCGATGAAGACGGTGACGTGGTCGGGCGGCAGGTTCGGGTTGACCGGCTGTGCGCTCACGCGGCCACCTGCTCGGCCTGGACCAGGGTGCCGGCGAGCGCGTCGTCGACGTAGAAGCGCCTGTTCACGATGGCGTACTCGAATTCGTGCCAGAAGTGGCGCAGGAAGCCCTGCACCGGCCACGCGGCCGCCTCGCCGAACGCGCAGATGGTGTGGCCCTCGATCTGCCCCGCCGCCGCGCGCAGCATGTGCAGGTCGTCGAGCGTGGCCTGCCTGTTCACGATCCGCGTCACCATGCGGTACATCCAGCCGGTGCCTTCGCGGCAGGGCGTGCACTGGCCGCAGCTTTCCTTGAAGTAGAACCGCGCCACGCGCTGGCAGGCGCGGACCATGCAGGTGGTGTCGTCCATCACCACCACCGCCGCCGAGCCCAGGCCGGAGCCGGCCTTCTGCAGCGCGTCGTAGTCCATGGTCAGGCCCATGATCGTGTCGGCCGGCAGCACCGGCATCGACGAGCCGCCCGGGATCACGCCCTTGAGCTTGCGGCCGGGGCGCAGGCCGCCGGCGATGTCGAGCAGTTCCGCGAACGGCGTGCCCAGCCGCAGCTCGTAGTTGCCGGGCCGGGTGACGTGGCCGGAGACCGAGAAGATCTTGCAGCCGCCGTTGTTCGGCTTGCCCAGGCCCAGGAACCACTCGGCCCCATTGCGCACGATCGCAGGCACCGAGGCGAAGGTCTCGGTGTTGTTGATCGTGGTCGGCTTGCCGTAGAGGCCGAAGTTGGCCGGGAACGGCGGCTTGAACCGCGGCTGGCCCTTCTTGCCTTCCAGCGACTCCATCAGCGCGGTCTCTTCACCGCAGATGTAGGCGCCGGCGCCGAGCGCGTTGTACAGGTCGATGTCGATGCCCGAGCCGAGGATGTCCTTGCCCAGCCAGCCGTTGGCATAGGCCTCGCGGGTGGCTTCCTCGAGGTGCTCGAACGGCTCGTGGTGGAACTCGCCGCGCAGGTAGTTGTAGCCCACGCTGGCGCCGGTGGCGTAGCAGGCGATCGCCATGCCCTCGATCACCGAATGCGGGTTGTAGCGCAGGATGTCGCGGTCCTTCGCAGTGCCCGGCTCGGATTCGTCGGAGTTGCAGAGGATGTACTTCTGCATCTCGCCCTTGGGCATGAAGCTCCACTTCAGGCCGGTCGGAAAGCCCGCGCCGCCGCGGCCGCGCAGGCCCGACTGCTTGACCATCTCGATGATGTCGGCCGGCGGGATCTTCTCGGTCAGGATCCGGCGCAGCGCCGCATAGCCGCCGGTCTTGAGGTAGTTCTCGTACGACCACGGCTTGTCGAAATGCAGCGTGGTGTAGACGGCCTGGTGCTCCTTCGGCGCGGGGCCGACGGGGCCGTAGCCTTCGGAATAGTGCGAATGACCCGCCATCACTTCAGCCCGTCCAGCAGCTCGTCCACGCGCTCGGGCGTGAGCTTCTCGTGGTAATGCCCGTTGATCACGACCACCGGCGCGCCGCAGCACGCGGCCACGCACTCTTCCTCGCGCTTGAGGTAGACGCGCCCGTCGGCGGTGGATTCGCCCAGCCGGCAGCCGAGCTTCTTCTCGGCGTGCTCGACCAACTGCTCGGCCCCGTTGAGCCAGCAGCTGATGTTGGTGCAGAAGGCCACGTTGTGGCGGCCGACCTGTTCGGTCTCGAACATCGAGTAGAACGTCGCCACCTCGTAGGCCCACACCGGGGGCAGGTCGAGGTACTTCGCCACGCCGGCGATCAGCTCGTCGGTCAGGAAGCCCTGGTTCTGCTCCTGCGCCGCGAACAGGCCCTGCAGCACCGCCGAACGCTTGCGGTCCGGCGGGAACTTGGTGAGCCAGTGGTCGATGTGCGCGCGCGTGGCATCGCTCAGCACGACCATCGGGTCGACGTTGCGCGCATTCTCGAAATTGCCGGTCGCTTTCATCGCCTGCCTTACCTGTCGATCTCGCCGAACACGATGTCGTAGGTGCCGATCATCGCCACCACGTCGGCCAGCATGTGGCCCCGCACGATCTCGTCCATCGACGACAGGTGCGCGAAGCCCGGCGCGCGCAGGTGCACGCGGAAGGGCTTGTTGGCGCCGTCGCTGACCAGGTAGCAGCCGAACTCGCCCTTGGGCGCCTCGACCGCGCGGTAGGTCTCGCCGGCGGGCACGCAGTAGCCTTCCGAGAACAGCTTGAAGTGGTGGATCAGCGCTTCCATGTCGTCCTTCATCTCCTCGCGGGAGGGAGGCGCGACCTTGTAGTTGTCGACCATCACCGGGCCGGGGTTGGCCTTCAGCCAGGCCACGCACTGCTCGATGATGCGCACGGACTGGCGCATCTCGGCCACGCGCACCAGGTAGCGGTCGTAGCAGTCGCCGTTGACGCCGACCGGGATGTCGAAATCGACCGCGTCGTACTTCGCGTACGGCTGCTTCTTGCGCAGGTCCCAGGCCACGCCCGAGCCGCGCAGCATCGGGCCGGTCATGCCCCAGGCCAGCGCCTGCTCCGGCGGGATCACGCCGATGCCGACCGTACGCTGCTTCCAGATGCGGTTGTCGGTGAGCAGGGTCTCGTATTCGTCGACGCGCGCGGGGAAATCCTTCGCGAACGCCTCCAGGTAATCCAGCAGCGAGCCTTCGCGCCACGCGTTGAAGCGCGCGAGCTTGGCGCCCTTGCGCCACGGCGACTCGCGGTACTGCGGCATGCGGTCGGGCAGGTCGCGGTAGACGCCACCGGGGCGGTAGTAGGTCGCGTGCATGCGCGCGCCCGACACCGCCTCGTACACGTCCATCAGTTCCTCGCGCTCGCGGAACGCGTACAGGAACACCGCCATCGCGCCCAGGTCGAGCGCGTTGGAGCCGATCCACATCAGGTGGTTGAGGATCCGGGTGACCTCGTCGAACAGCGTGCGGATGTACTGCGCGCGCTCGGGCGCCTCGATCCCCATCAGGGTCTCGATCGCGAGCACGTAGGCGTGCTCGTTGCACATCATCGACACGTAGTCGAGGCGGTCCATGTAGCCGATCGACTGGTTGAACGGCTTGGACTCGGCCAGCTTCTCGGTACCGCGGTGGAGCAGCCCGATGTGCGGGTCGGCACGCTGCACCACTTCGCCGTCCATCTCCAGAATCAGGCGCAGCACGCCGTGCGCGGCCGGATGCTGGGGGCCGAAGTTCAGCGTGTAGTTGCGGATCTCCTGGCGGCCCTCGGCGGCGCTGCTGGCGAAGCCCTCGCTGGCCTGGTGCACGGGCGTGTGCGGAACGGCGCTCATTTCGCGTCTCCCGTGCGGCGCGCCATCTGCTCGCCGACCGCGGTCTGGTAGCGCGCGTCGTCGCGGATCACGCGCGGCACGTTCACCCGCGGCTCGACCGAGGTCACCGGCTCGTACACCACGCGCTTGCGGTCGGCGTCGTAACGGACCTCGACGTTGCCGATCAGCGGGAAATCCTTGCGGAACGGATGGCCGATGAAGCCGTAGTCGGTCAGGATCCGGCGCAGGTCCGGGTGGCCCTGGAAGATGATCCCGTACAGGTCGAACGCCTCGCGCTCGAACCAGTTCGCCACCGGCCACAGGACGGTCAGCGACGAGACCACCGGCAGGTCGTCGCTGGGGGCGACGCAGGTCACGCGCAGGCGCCGGTTGTGCTGGACCGACAGCAGCTGGGCGACCGCGGCGAAACGCCGCTGCGGCACGGGGATCGCACCCACGCCATCCGGTTCGTCGAGCTGCTGGGTGGTCGCCTCGCCGAAACGGAAGCGGCCCGGCCCCCGGCCTTCGACGCCGCGGCTGAAGCCTTCGGACGAGGTGTCGGTATCCCACTCGTCGCTGCCGTAGCCGAGGTAATCGATGCCGCACAGGTCGACCAGCGACTCGAACCCGAACTCGTCGCGCAGCGCGGTGCAGGTGTCGAGCCAGTCGCCGTCGGTGACGAGGCCCACCTCGCCGCGCGGCACGGCCATGGACACGGTGGCGTCGGGGAACCGCGCACGCAGGCGTTCGACGAAACTGGACAGCGGCTCGCTCATTCGCGCAGCCCCGTCTTCACGTCGCCGAAGTTGGTGGCGCGACGGATCTTCTTCTGCAGCTGCAGGATGCCGTACACCAGTGCCTCGGCCGTCGGCGGACAGCCCGGCACGTAGACGTCGACCGGCACGATGCGGTCGCAGCCGCGCACCACCGCGTACGAGTAATGGTAGTAGCCGCCGCCGTTGGCGCAGCTGCCCATCGAGATGACCCACTTCGGGTCCGGCATCTGGTCGTAGACCTTGCGCAGGGCCGGGGCCATCTTGTTGACCAGGGTGCCAGCCACGATCATCACGTCGGACTGGCGCGGCGACGGGCGGAACACCACGCCGTAACGGTCCAGGTCGAGGCGCGCGGCGCCGGCGTGCATCATCTCGACCGCGCAGCAGGCCAGGCCGAAGGTCATCGGCCACATCGAGCCGGTGCGCGCCCAGTTGAGCAGCACGTCGGAACTGGTGGTGACGAAGCCGCGCTCCAGCAGGGGGTTCTCCCCTTCCGGGCGCAGGATGTCGTCGAGCCGGCCTTCCGGCAGCGGATTGCTGGCCGCATCCGCCAGGCCGCGGACCGCCTGGATCACTCCCATTCCAGCGCTCCCTTCTTCCAGACGTAGACGAACCCGAGCAGCAGCATGCCCACGAAGATGCCCATCTCGACCAGGCCGAGCGGACCCAGTTCGCGGAACACCGTCGCCCACGGCACGATGAAGATGATTTCCAGGTCGAAGATGATGAACTGGATGGCGATCAGGTAGTAGCGCACGTCGAACTGCATGCGCGCGTCCTCGAACGCGGCGAAGCCGCACTCGTACGGCGACAGCTTCTCCGGCGAGGGCCGCTTGGGCCCGAGCAGGTTGCCGATGACCAGCAATGCGATGCCGATACCGGTGGCCACGATCAGGAACAGCAGGGTCGGCAGGTATTCGGCCAGCACGCGTTGTTCTCTCTCGGCTACTTGCCGCGTTGCCGCGGCCGTTGCTCGACGCGCCAGGCGCGCGAAACATCAAAAAAATGGTGCCCAAGGGGGGACTCGAACCCCCACGACCGAAGCCGCTACCACCTCAAGGTAGTGCGTCTACCAATTCCGCCACCTGGGCAAATTCTACGGCTGCCGCGCATGTGTCGTGCGGCATCGCGCAATTGTAAGCCTTCCTACTGCGTTTGCGCAGCGGGTTCGGACTCTTCCGCTGCGCCTTCGTCCGCGGGCGCATCGGCGGCCGGCGCTTCCGGCACCACCGCATCGGTGGCAGGAGCCTGCTGCGGGGCGGCCGGCACGCTCGCGTCGGCGGCAGGCGCCTGGGGCACGGCGACCGCGCCGGGCGCTGCCGGGGCGGCGGGCACCTGCGACATCACGCCCAGGTCGCTGGCGGCCTCCGGGCTCACCGCACGGTGCGTGGCGTACCACGCCATGAACAGGGTGATCGCGAAGAACGCGATCGCCAGCCACTTGGTGGCCTTGCTGAGGAAATTCGCCGAACCGCGCGCACCGAACACGGTGGACGACGCGCCGCCACCGAAACCGGACCCGGCGGAGGCGCCGGCGCCGCGCTGCATCAGGATCAGCGCGATCATCGCGATCGCGACCAGGACGAACAGGATGTTGAGGGTCAACAGCAGCATTGCGGCTTACTCGGGAGGGCTTGGGACCCGGCGTCAGCGGGCGGCCGCGCGGACGATGGCGAGGAAATCCGCCGCCACCAGCGAGGCGCCGCCGATCAGGCCGCCGTCGATGTCCGCCTGGGCGAACAGTTCGGCGGCGTTGGCCGGCTTCACGCTGCCGCCGTACAGGATCGGCAGCGAATCGCCGATTCTAGCATCCAGCGCCGCGACCTGGCCACGGATGAAGGCGTGCACCGCCTGCGCCTGCTCGGGGCTGGCGGTGCGCCCGGTGCCGATGGCCCAGACCGGCTCGTAGGCGACCACCGCGCCGGAGAAGCGGGCGATCCCGGCCAGTTCCAGCACCGGCTGCAGCTGGGACGCGATCACCGCCTCGGTCCGCCCGGCCTCGCGGTCCTCCAGGGTCTCGCCCAGGCACAGGATCGGCACCAGGCCGGCGTTGGAGGCGGCGAGGAACTTCTTCGCCACCAGTCCGCTGCTCTCGTGATGGTGCTGGCGGCGCTCGGAGTGGCCCACCAGGCCATAGCGGGCGCCGACGTCGAGCAGCATGCGTGCCGACACTTCGCCGGTATACGCGCCTTCCTCGTTGGGGCTGACGTCCTGCGCGCCGAAGGCGATCGGCCTGGCCTCGAAGTCCTCGACCAGGTCGCCCAGGTAGGGCATCGGCGGCAATACCACCACGTCCACCCCATCCACGGGGAGGCCGGCCGACACCTCGCACAGCAGGCGGGTGGCGAACTCGCGGGTGCCGTACAGCTTCCAGTTTCCGGCGACGATCCTGCGGCGCATCGGCGGCTCCGTTCCGGTCAGTGGCGGCGAGCATAGCCCATCGCGGGCGCCGGCCGATTCGACGTGCCGAACGTCCCGCCGGCACCGACCTACTTCAGCTTGATCTCGCGCAGGCGCTGCTCGAGGAAACCATGCGCGGTGATCGGCTCGGGGTAGCGGCTCGGGTTGTCGGCGCTGATGCAGGCCGGCAGCACGTCGATCAGGAAGTCGGGATTCGGGTGCAGGAAGAACGGTACCGAATAGCGCGGCTGGCGCGCCGCGTCGCCGGGCGGGTTCACCACGCGGTGGATGGTCGAGGGATACACGTGGTTGGTCAGCCGCTCGAGCATGTCGCCGATGTTGACCACGATGGTGTCGCCCTCGGAGGTGAACGGCACCCACTCGCCCTGCGTGGACTGCACCTCGAGCCCGGCGGTCGAGGCACCGACCAGCAGGGTGATGAAGTTGATGTCGCCGTGGGCGCCGGCGCGCACGTTGGGGATGTCGTCGGCGGTGATGGGCGGATAGTGGATCGGGCGCAGGATCGAGTTGCCGAAGTCGGTCTTGTCGGCGAAGAAATCCTGCGGCAGCCCGATGTGCAGCGCCAGCGCGGACAGCACGCGCGATCCCAGCGCGTCGAGCGCGTTGTACAGCGCCAGGCCGCGGGCGCGGAACTCCGGCACCTCGTCGGGCCACACGTTCGGCGGCATCACGTCACGGTACTTCGAGCCGTCGGGCAGCTCGCGGCCGACGTGGTAGAACTCCTTGAGATCGAAATGCTTCGAGCCCTTGGCGGTCTCGATGCCGAACGGCGTGTAGCCGCGCGCTCCGCCTTGCCCCGGCACGTGGTAGCGGCGCTTGACCTCGTCGGGCAGCGCGAAGAAGTCGCGGAACGCGGCGTAGGCGTCGTCGATCAACGCCTGCGCGATGCCGTGGTGGCTGATGCCGGCGAAGCCCCACTCGCGGTAGGCCGCACCGAGTTCGGCGACGAACGCGTCGCGGTCGGTGTCGAAGCGGCGGATGTCGAGGGTCGGGATTCGCGAACTCATCGTGGGCTCCGGAAATTGGCGGCGCGGGCGCCGCCGGGATCGCGTCCGCTCACGCGCCGGCCGCGTCGCGCACCGCGGCGGAAAGCGCCTCGAGCGTCGAGGCCACCAGCGCCTCGTCGTCGGCCTCGACCGTCACCCGCACCACCGGTTCGGTGCCGGACGGACGCAGGAACGCGCGGCCCCGGCCGTCCACCGCCGCCTGGGCGCGCGCCAGCGCGGCCTGCACGCTGTCGGCTTCGGCCGGCCTGGCGCCGTTGCCGTAGCGCACGTTCACGGTCCTCTGCGGCAGCTTGCGCACGCCGTCCAGCGCCTGCTGCAGGGTCAGGCCGCGGCGCTTGAGCACTTCCAGCACCTGCAGCGCGCTGATGATGCCGTCGCCCGTCGTGGCACGATCCAGGCACAGCAGGTGGCCGGAGGCCTCGCCGCCGAGGATGCCGTCGTGCTCGAGCAGCGCCTGGTGCACGTAGCGGTCGCCCACCTTCGTGCGCACGAAGCCGATGCCGGCGCGGTCCAGCGCCTGCTCCAGACCGTAGTTGGTCATGATCGTGCCGACCACCGGGCCGCGCAGGCGGCCGCTGGCCTGCCAGTCGGTCGCCAACAGGTACAGCAGGTTGTCGCCGTCGTGCACGGCGCCGTCGCTGTCGACGAACAGCAGGCGGTCGCCGTCGCCGTCGAAGGCGATGCCGAGGTCGGCACCGGTCTCGCGCACGCGTGCGGCCAGGCCTTCCGGATGCATCGAGCCCACGCCGTCGTTGATGTTGGTGCCGCTGGGATCGACGCCGATCGCGTCCACGCGTGCGTCGAGCTCCCGCAGCACCAGCGGCGCGATCTGGTAGGTCGCGCCGTGCGCGCAATCCACGACCACGTGCATGCCGCTCAGGTTGAAGCTGCGCGGGACGGAGCTCTTGCACGCCTCCACGTAGCGGCCGACCGCGTCGCGCGTGCGCACCGCCTTGCCCAGGCGCTCGGAGGCCACCGTGGCGAACGGCCGGTCGAGCGCGGCCTCGATCGCCAGCTCGGTGGCGTCGTCGAGCTTCTCGCCCTCGGCCGAGAAGAACTTGATGCCGTTGTCGTAGTGCGGGTTGTGCGAGGCGGAGATCACGATGCCGCCGTCGGCGCGCAGCGAGCGCGTCATGTGCGCGACCGCCGGCGTGGGCATCGGCCCCATCAGCTGCACGTGCACGCCGGCGGCGACCAGCCCCGCCTCGAGCGCGGCTTCGAACATGTAGTTGGAGATCCGCGTGTCCTTGCCGATCACCACCAGCGGCTTGCGCGCGTCGCCGCCGCGCTCGGCGGCCTCGCGCAGCGCGTGGCCGTAGGCGTTGCCCAGGCGCAGCACGAAATCGGCCGAGATCGGGCCCTCGCCCACCCGGCCGCGGATGCCGTCGGTGCCGAAGTAGCGACGGCTCATGCGGCCACGTCCTGCGGCACCGGCTGCCGGGTCATCATCGCCACCAGGGTGGCGATGCGGTCGCGCAGCTGGCGGCGGTCGCAGATCTGGTCGATCGCGCCGTGCTCGAGCAGGAACTCGGAGCGCTGGAAGCCCTCCGGCAGTGTCTCGCGCACCGTCTGTTCGATCACCCGCGGGCCGGCGAAGCCGATCAGCGCGTCGGGTTCGGCGATGTTGACGTCGCCCAGCATCGCGAACGAGGCCGACACGCCGCCCGTGGTCGGGTGCGTCATCACCGAGATGTACGGCAGGCCCGCTGCACGCAGGCGCCCCAGCGCGGCCGAGGTCTTGGCCATCTGCATCAGCGAGAACAGGCTTTCCTGCATGCGCGCGCCGCCGCTGGCGGAGAAGCACACGAAGCCCGAGCCCAGCTCCAGCGCGCGTTCGGCGCCGAGGGCGAAGCGCTCGCCGACCACCGATCCCATCGAGCCGCCCATGTAGGCGAAGTCGAACGCGGCGGCCACCATCGGCAGCCGCTTGAGGCTGCCCTCCACCACCACGAGCGCGTCGCGCTCGCCGGTCGCCTTCTGCGCCGCCTTGATGCGATCGCCGTAGCGCTTCTGGTCGCGGAACTTCAGTACGTCGGTCGGGCCCAGTGCGCCGCCGATCTCGCGCAGCGGGCCTGGGTCGAGGAAACCCTTCAGGCGCGCACGGGCGCGGATCGGACGGTGGAAGCTGCACTTCGGGCAGACCTCGAGGTTTTCCTCGAGCTCGGGTCCGTACAGGACGGCGCCGCAGCGGTCGCACTTCTCCCACAGGCCCTCGGGGACGCTGCGCTTGCGGGTGGCGGCGCTGTCGGTGCGGATGCGCGGGGGCATCAGTTTCTTCAGCCAGCTCATGCCTGGAATCGGATCCGGGGGCGGCCGCGGCCGCGGAAGGCGCGCAGTTTAGCGCAAGGCCCGTGTGCGGCCGCTGGCGCCCCCGCTTCTGCCGGGAAGTCGGGCGGCGACGCAGCCGTGGGCGAATTCATGTCGTCTTTCCACAACGCGGGGCCATCGGCGACGCCCGGCACCGCTGCGCGCTCATGACCACTTGACCGCCACGGCCACCGACACCTGGCCCGCTTCGCGTCCCGCCAGCCTCCGGATCGCGCATCGCAGCCGCTTCCCGCCTCCGTTTGTTGCTGGATGGTCGGGTCGGGCCAGCCGCATGCCGCCGCCGGCGGCGGCCCCACAGTCGCCGGCCCCGGTCGCACGCGGCGCCCACGGGCGCTGCCTTCCCGGCCGCAAGCGAGACGGTGCGCCCGCAGCGCGACACTAGTCTGCCCCGGGTGCGCTTCGCTTACCCGGGCTACGCGCAGGCCGCCGGGCTCAGTCCAGCGCCGCGCGCAGCGGGGCCAGGAAGTCCGTCGCCCGCCGGGCGGCCGTGTCGGGATCGCCGGCCTCGGCCAGGGCCGACACCAGCGCGCTGCCCACGACCACGCCGTCCGCGTCCCGCGCCATCGCCGCGGCGCCGGCCGCATCGCGGATGCCGAACCCGGCCACCACCGGGACCGGGCTGCCGGCGCGGATCCGGCGCAGGTGCTCGCCGGCGGCCGTCGTGTCCAGCCGGTCGGAGGCCCCGGTCACGCCGGCGAAGCTGACGTAATAGAGATAGCCGCGCGCGTTGGCCAGCAGCAGCGACAGGCGCGCGTCGGTGGTCGTGGGCGAGGCCAGCAGCACCAGGTCGATGCCGTGCGCGGCGAACGCATCGCGGAATTCCGGCGCTTCCTCCGGCGGCAGGTCGACCAGCAGCACGCCGTCGACGCCGGCCGCTGCCGCCTCGCGCGCGAACCGCTCAGCGCCGCGGATCTCGACCGGATTGAGGTAGCCCATCAGCACCACCGGGGTCGCATCGTCGCGCGTGCGGAACGCGCGCACCGCATCGAGCACCCAGCTCAGCCCCGCCCCACGCGCCAGCGCACGCTCGGAGCTGCGCTGGATCGTCGGCCCGTCGGCCATCGGGTCGGAAAACGGCACGCCCAGTTCGATCAAATCGACGCCGGATTCCACCAGTGCGTGCATGACCGGGACCGTCGCCTCCAGCGACGGATCACCCGCGGTGAGGAACGGGATGAGGGCCTTGCGGCCGCGCGTGGCGAGCTCGACGAATCGCTGCTGGATGCGGCTCATGGGGAATTGGTCCCGTGATCAGGCAGGATGGGGTGGTACGGAGTCATACGCAGCCCTCGCTCAACCTGACGGCATCGGCGCGGCCCCAGAGGATGACCTCCACTTCCGCATCAGGCAGTTCGACGCGCAGCGCGCGGTCGTGCGTCGCATCGCGCCAGGTGACGTAGAGCCCGGGCGGCCACGCGTGTTTGTGCATATCGACGTCGAGTCCTTCGGCAGGCAGGCGTGCGCCCGCTTCGGCCAGCGACATGCCGCGGCGGATCCCGAACGGGGCCACCGGCGACGGCACGTCGTCGCCGCCCGACAAACCGATCTCGAACCGCGCGACGCGCCCGTCGCGCAGCAGCATGCCGACGCCGTCGGGCAGGCTGCCGCCGGAGACCTGGGTACAGACTTCCGGATCCGGCCAGTCCTCCACCTGCCACCCGGCGTCCGGCGCATCCAGTGCGACCGGCTGGTCCAGGCAGAAGCCCGCCACGCAATCGAATTCCTGCGCGGCAACGCCGTGGGCCAACGCCAGCAGCAGGCCGGCGGCAAGCAGCATTCCGCGCATCAGACCTCCACTCCCTCGCGCGCGGCGATGGTGTGCACGTCCTTGTCGCCGCGGCCGGACAGGTTGCACAGCACCAGCGCATCCTTCGGCAGTTCGCGCGCCAGCTTGATCGCCTGGGCGACGGCATGGCTCGACTCCAGCGCCGGCAGGATGCCTTCGGTCCGCGTGAGGCGGTGGAACGCCGCCAGCGCTTCGTCGTCGGTGATGCCGACGTACTCGGCGCGGCCGCTGTCCTTGAGGAAGGCGTGCTCGGGCCCGACGCCGGGATAGTCCAGGCCGGCCGAGACCGAATGCGTCTCGATGATCTGGCCGTCGTCGTCGCAGATCACGTAGGTACGGTTGCCATGCAGCACGCCCACCCGCCCGGCCGCGAGCGACGAGGCGTGGCGGCCGGTCTCGATGCCCTCGCCCGCCGCCTCGGCGCCGACGATGCGCACGCCCGGATCGTTGAGGAAAGCGTGGAACAGGCCGATGGCGTTGCTGCCGCCGCCGACGCAGGCGGTGATCGCGTCCGGCAGGCGGCCGTAGTCCTCCAGCATCTGCGCACGTGCCTCGCGCCCCACCACCGCGTTGAAGTCGCGCACCATGCGCGGGTACGGGTCGGGCCCGGCCACGGTGCCGATGATGTAGAACGTGTCGCGCACGTTGGTGACCCAGTCGCGCATGGCCTCGTTAAGCGCGTCCTTGAGCGTGGCCGAACCGCTGGTCACCGGCACCACGGTCGCACCCAGCAGCTTCATCCGGTAGACATTGATCTTCTGGCGCTCGATGTCGGTGGCGCCCATGTACACCACGCACTCCAGCCCCAGGCGCGTGGCCACGGTGGCGCTGGCCACGCCGTGCTGGCCGGCGCCGGTCTCGGCGATGATCCGGGTCTTGCCCATGCGCGCGGCCAGCAGGGCCTGGCCGATGGTGTTGTTCACCTTGTGCGCGCCGGTGTGGTTGAGGTCCTCGCGCTTGAGCAGGATCTGCGCGCCGCCGACCTCCCGGCTCAGTCGCTCTGCGTGGTAGATCGGGCTGGGCCGGCCCACGTAGTGCTTCAGGTCCTTGTCGTAGGCGGCGATGAAGGCCGGGTCGACGCGCGCGGCGTCGTAGGCCGCCGCCAGTTCCTCCAGCGGCCCGATCAGGGTCTCGGCGACGAAGCGTCCGCCGTGGCGGCCGAAATGGCCGGCGGCGTCGGGGTAGGCGTGGAAATCGGCGGGCACGGGCATGGCGGTCGCTGGCGAAGGGCTGGGCAACAGCTTAGGACACATGCCGATGCCGCAAAACCGATAAGATCTGGCCCACCCGTCAGGAAAACTCACAATTGGCCAGTCGCGCCCTGCCCTCGCTCAACGCCCTGCGCGCCTTCGAGGCGGCGGCCAGGCTCGGAAGCCTCGGCCGCGCGGGCGACGAACTGCACGTCACCCATGGCGCGGTCAGCCGCCAGGTGCGGCTGCTGGAGGATGACCTCGGTATCGCCCTGTTCCTCAGGGAAGGGCGGGGGCTGCGGCTGACGCCGGCCGGCGAACGCCTGCGCGAGGCCGCGGGCACTGCCTTCGACCAGCTGCAGGCCACCGTCCGCACCCTGCGCCGCAACGACGGCGCGGCCACGCGCGCGATCGGTTGCCCGGGCAGCCTGCTGGCGCGCTGGATCATTCCGCGGCTGGAACGCCTGCACGCCGACCTGCCCGGGCTGCGCCTGCACTTCGCCCCGCAGGAATCGGAGCCCGACCCCGCCCTGCCCGGGCTGGACGCGGTGCTGCTGGCAGGCGCCCCGCCCTGGCCGCCGGGCTGGCGCGCGTGGGCGCTGGGGCCGGAGCGGATCGGCCCCGTGCTCAGCCCGCGGCATCCCGAGTTCGCTCGCCTGGCGGTGCAGGCGCCCGACGCACTGCTGCAGGAGGCCCTGCTGCACACGGCCTCGCGTCCGCAGGCCTGGCCGCAATGGGCGAAGCCATACGGGCTGGACCCGGAGCGGCTCCGGACCGGCGCCGGCTTCGAACACCTCTACTACCTGCTCGAGGCCGCTGTCGCGGGGCTGGGGATCGCGATCGCGCCGGCGCCGCTGGTCGCTGCCGACCTCGCCGCCGACCGGCTGGCGGCGCCCTGGGGTTTCGTGGATACCGGTGCGCAGTGGTGCCTGTGCACGCGCGCGGCCGAGGATGCGCAGCTCGACCGGCTCGCGGCCTGGCTGCGCGCGGAACTGGCGCAGAGGCCGCCCGGCTAGCGCGCGAAAGCGTTCGCCGTCGCACGCGGTCGGTGGCCGCGGCTCAGCCGCAGTCTGCGCGGCGCACTTCCTCGACGAACTCGCGCATCCGCGCACCGTCCTTGACTCCGGGCGCGTCTTGGTCGGCTTCGATCCCGCCGGACACGTCCACGCCCCAGGGGCGGGTGGTCACGACTGCCTCGTGGATGTTGCCCGGCGTCAGTCCGCCGGCCACCAGGATCGGCTTGGTCAGCCCGCGCGGCACCCGGGTCCAGTCGAACGCGCGACCGGTGCCGCCGGCCTCGCCGGGGACATGCGCGTCGAGCAGGAAGCCGGACGCGCTGGGAAAGCGCGAATGCAGGGCCAGCGGATCGGGCGGCGTGTCCGCGCCCATCGCCACCGCCTTGATGTACGGCAGCCCGAAGCTGCGGCAGAACGCCTCGTCCTCGTCGCCATGGAACTGCAGCAGCGACGGGCGCACGATCGACAGCACCTGGCGCACCTCGTCGGCGCTGCTGTCCATGAACAGTGCGACCGCGTCGACCATCGGCGCCAGCGCATCGCGCATCGCCGCCGCCTGCTCGGGTTCCACCCGGCGCCGGCTGGACGCGGCGAACACGAACCCCACCGCATCCACGCCGAGTTCGCCGGCCAGGCGGACGTCGCCGGGACGGGTCATGCCGCAGAACTTGATGCGGGTGCGGAACAGGGGCGGCGACATGGCGGGTTTCCTTGGAGGTGGTGCATTGTGCGGAATTCGCCGCGCTTGTGGGAGCGTCCGCGACGATGCGGTCGCGCACCGGTCCCGGCGGTGGCGCACGAGCCGCATCCCGGCCGCCGCCGCTCAGTCCGCGCAGACCTCGCCCGGCAGTCCGCACGCGCGCGGATACAGCGGCCCGACGAACACCAGCCCGGTCGGCGGCGCGGTCGGGCCGGCCAGGCGACGGTCGCGCCCGGCCAGCAGTCCGGCGATCCAGGCTTCATCGCGCGCGCCGGCGCCCACCTCCAGCAGGGAGCCGGTGATGTTGCGCACCATGTGGTGCAGGAACGCGTTGGCCTGCACGTCGATCGTGACCACGTCGCCCTCGCGCGACACCGCGATGCGCTGCAGGTCGCGCCGGCCGTGCGTGGCTTCGCATTCGGCCGAACGGAACGCGCCGAAATCGTGCTCGCCCACCAGCGCCTGCGCGGCGCGGTGCATGGTGTCGGCGTCGAGCGGCCGCCAGTGCCACGACAGCCACTGCCGCGCGAGCGCAGGCCGCACCTGGCGGTTGAGGATGCGGTAACGGTAGCGGCGCGCCACCGCCGAGAACCGGGCGTTGAAGTCGTCCTTGACGGGACGGCACCACACCGCGCTCACCGCGGGCGGCAGCCGGGTCGAGGTACCGAGGGTCCAGGCGCGCGGATCGCGCCGCGCTTCGCTGTCGAAGTGCACCACCTGGCACTGCGCGTGCACGCCGGCATCCGTGCGCCCGGCGCAGACGGTGGCCACCGGGGCGTCCGCGACCGAGGACAGCGCGGCCTCCAGCACGCCCTGGACGGTGGCCTCGTCGGCCACGCCGGGCGGCGTCAGGCGCTGCCAGCCACGGAAGCCGCCGCCGTCGTATTCGACCCCTATCGCGTAGCGCGGCACACCGCTCAGGCCAGTTCGCGCAGCAGTTGCCGGGCCGCGTCGCGGGCATCGGCATCGCCGGCGTCGGCGACTTCCTGCAGCAGGCTGCGGGCGGTGTCGGTATCGCCGAGATCGAGGTAGGCGCGGGCGAGTTCGATCCTCTCGTGCCCGGCAGAGGCAGGCGGGACGGTCTCCTGCGGGACCGATCCCTGCGCCTGGCCCTGCGACTGGGACTGATGCTGCGTCACCGCCTCGCGCACCGGCGCGGCCGTGGACGCGTCATCGGCCTCCGGCTCGCGGGTTTCGCCCGACGCGTGCCACGTGGGCGAGGCGCCCGACGCCGCAGCCGGCGGCGCCTGCCAGGTCGAGGCGCGCTCCACCGGGACCACCGGCGGATCGGCCGCCGGCGACGCGGGCGCGGCCGGCACGATGACCGCCCGCCTTGGAGTCGAGTTGCCGGGCGCGCTCGCGAAACTGGGGCCGCCCTTGCGCGCGGGCGTGGGGCGCCGGCGCGACACGAGCCAGGCGACCAGCAGCGCGGCGGCCACCAGCCCGAGCCCGATCCACAGCCACGGCAGCCCGGCGCTCGCCTCCGGACCCGGCGCAGCGTCGCCGACGCTGGTGGTCGGCCGGGCGTTGCTCTCGGCCAGGCGCTGCTGCGCGGCCGCGAGTTCGCTGTCCTTCATCGCGATCAGCTGCGCCTGCTGCTGCTGCAGCTGCTCGAGCTCGGCCAGGCGCGTCCTCAGCTCCTCGACCTCGGCGTCGCGCGCCGCGAGGGTTTCGCGGGTCTGGACCAGTTCCTGTTGCTGCAGCATGTCGCCCTCGCCCCCGGCGGCGGTGCCGGTTCGTGTTCCTGCGTTCGCACTTGCGCCCGCGGCGGCGGGCACGATCTCCAGCCGCGCCTCGGCGACGCGCCCCGCGTTCGCGGCGGAGGCGTCCGCCGGCGCGCCGTCGGCCTCCGCGGCCGGCGCCGGGGCGCCGGCCATCGAATCGGGTTGCGCCACCGGCCGGCGCAGCTCGCGCCAGCGGCTGACGTGGTCGCGGACCAGGGCGTTGGCCTCGGCCACGCTGGCATCGGACCAGGTTTCAGTCGCGGGCACGCGCAGCACCGCGCCCTGGCGGATCAGGTTGAGGTTGCCGCCGATGAACGCTTCGGGATTCTCGCGCAGCAGCGCCAGCATCACCTGGTTGAGGCTGTTGCCGCTGCCGGTCGACAGTTCCGAGGCGATCTGGCCCAGGGTCTGTCCGCGCTGCACCGGGCCGATCTCGCCCGGCGTCGTCGCGGCCACCGCTGCCGGCGGCGCGGACGGCACCGCCGGGGGCGCAGGCGCGGGTGCGGGCTGGGGCGCCGGCGCGTCGGAGGCGGAGTCGGCGACCGCGTCGTCGGCGCGCGCTTCCTCGGGTGTCGGCGCCGCGGTGTCCGCCGGCGCCGGCTCGGCCGGTGCGGCGACGGCCGGACGCTCGATCAGGTTCGATGGCGCCGCCTGCGGCGCCTGGATCGGCGGCTGCGCGGGGGCGGCGACGGTCTGCGGGGTGTCGACCAGCGCCGAGTACTCGCGCACCAGCCGGCCCTGGCCCCACTCCACCTCGACCAGGAAGTTCAGCACCGGCTGCTGCACCGGCACGTCGGTGGTGATGCGGATGACCGGGCGGCCCTGCGCGTCGAGCGCGACCGCGAACCGCAGGTCAGAGACCAGGCCGGTGGGCGGATCGAGTCCGATGCGGCGGAAGGTCTCCGGCGAGGCCAGGCGCGCCTGCAGGTTCTCCAGTTCGGCCGGATCGGTGGAGATGATCGGGATCTCGGCCAGCAGCGGCTCGCCGGCGCGCGAACGCACCTCGACCTGCCCCAGGCCGAGCGCCAGCGCCACCTGGCACTGGAGCAGCAGGCACAGTGCGGCCAGCCGGCCGGCCCACTTGATCACGAGTGCGCTCCCATCGATCCCCGTCTTCCCGATGTGTGGAAGGTTCCGCACGCAACGTATTGATTCACGTGGCGGCCGTCAAGCGCGGCCGCCGCCGGGCATCGGCGCTGCCTGGCGCCGGAATGTTCAACGCGCGACCCGCCACGACGCGAGACCGGTCGGACGACCACGGCGCGCCCTGCCCGCCGCCGCCGATGCCGGGCCATCCCCGCGGACGGCCCCGGTATCGGGACTCAGTCTTCCGCGGCCACCAGCTCGGCGAGCTGCACCGCGTTGAGCGCCGCGCCCTTGCGGATGTTGTCCGAGACGATCCACAGGTTCAGCCCGCGCGGGTGCGAGAGGTCCTCGCGGATGCGGCCGACGAACACCGCGTCCTTGCCCGAGGCGTGGGTCACGGGCGTCGGGTAGCCGCCGGCCTTGCGCTCGTCGACCACCTCCACGCCCGGCGCGGACGCCAGCAGTTCGCGCGCGGCCTCGGGCGTGACCTTCTCCCGGGTCTCGATCGCCACCGCTTCCGAATGCCCGTAGAACACCGGCACCCGCACCGCGGTGGGATTCACCTGGATGGAGTCGTCGCCCAGGATCTTGCGCGTCTCCCAGACCAGCTTCATCTCCTCCTTGGTGAAGCCGTTGTCCAGAAACGCATCGATGTGCGGGATCAGGTTGAACGCGATCTGCACCGGGAACTTCTGCGGGTCGATGTCGGCGAAGCCCAGCAGCTGCGCGGTCTGCTTGCCCAGTTCCTCCATCGCGCTGCGCCCGGCGCCCGAGACCGACTGGTAGGTGGCCACGTTGATGCGCTCGATGCCGTAGCGGCGGTGCAGCGGCGCGAGCGCCACCAGCATCTGCATGGTCGAGCAGTTGGGGTTGGCGATGATCCCGCGCGGACGCTGCCTCACCTGCTCCGGGTTCACCTCGCTGACCACCAGCGGCACGTCGTCGTCGTAGCGGAACGCCGAGGAGTTGTCGATCACCACCGCGCCGGCGGCGGCGAACTTGGGCGCGTATTCCTTCGAGGTGTCGCCGCCGGCCGAGAACAGGGCGATGTCGATGCCGGCCGGATCGAAGGTGGCCAGATCCTGGACCACGATGTCGTCGCCGCGGAATTCGATGGTGCTGCCGGCCGAGCGCTCGGACGCGAGCGGGACCAGGGTGGCGACCGGGAAATCGCGCTCGGCCAGGATCGAGAGCATGACCTCGCCGACGGCGCCGG
>NZ_JARXRN010000016.1:343780-387131 GCF_029888045.1 Luteimonas rhizosphaericola
GGCGCCGACGACGGCAACGTTGAAGCGACGGGTACTGGGGGTGTTCATCGGAATGGTCCGGAAGGGTGTGCAGGGGAGTGTCGTGGAGTGACGCGCGCGGCAGGCACCGGCCGGGCGCGCGCGCCGTCGCTGTCTTCGGGGGAACCCGCGCGGGACGACCCGCCGGCGGCTCCCCTATCGTTTCGCGGGAATCCCGCCCGCGGCCGGCGCGCCGATCGGCGTCGGCGGATCGCCGGCGCGCGGGCCGTGGCCGAGCGCGGCGATCAGGTTGTCGACCGCCAGCGACGCCATCGCGCGGCGCGTGGCCAGGCTGGCGCTGCCCACGTGCGGGGTCAGCACCACGTTGCGCAGCGCGAGCAGGCGCGGATTGACCGACGGCTCGCCTTCGAACACGTCGAGCGCGGCCGCGGCCAGGCGCCCATGCGAAAGCGCGTCGGCGAGCGCGTCCTCGTCCACGAGCCCGCCGCGGGCGATGTTGGTGAGCGTCGCGGTGGGCTTCATCTTCGCGAGGGCGGCGGCGTCGATCAGGTGGCGGGTGGCGGACGAATACGGCAGCACCAGGACCAGGTGGTCCGCGGCGCGCAGCAGTGTATCCAGATCGACCCAGGCCGCACGACTGTTGCTTTCGATACGTTCCGGCAGGCGGCTTCGGTTGTGGTACAGCACCCGCATGCCGAAGCCGAGCGCGCCGCGGCGGGCGACGCCCTGCCCGATCCGGCCCATGCCGAGGATGCCCAGGGTACTGCCGTGCACGTCGTGCCCCAGCAGGGTGTCGAACGACCACTGCGTCCAGCGCCCCTCGCGCAGCCAGCGCTCGCCTTCGGTGACCCGCCGCGCCGCCGCCATCAGCAGCGCGAAGGCCATGTCGGCCGTGGTCTCGGTGAGCACGTCGGGGGTGTTGGTGGCGACGATGCCGCGCGCGTGCAGCGCGGCGACGTCGAGGTTGTCGTAGCCCACCCCGACGTTGGCGACCGCGCGCAACGCAGTCGCGGACGCGATCTCGCCGGCGCCGATGCGCTCGTTGAGCGTGACAAGTGCCCCGCTGGCGTCGTGCAGCCTGTCGGCGATCGCATCCGGCGACCAGATGGTCACGTCCGTGGCGGCATCGAGTTCGAAGTGCTCGCCCAGGCGCGCGACGATGTCGCCGAACAGCGGCTGCGACACCCAGACCCGGGGCCGCGCCTCAGCCATCGGCGGACGCGGGGATGCGCGGCGACACCTCGCCCACGTCGCCGCACTGCGCCCGGTGGCGCAGCGCCTGGTCCATCAGCACCAGCGCCAGCATCGCCTCGCAGATCGGCGTGGCGCGGATGCCCACGCAGGGGTCGTGGCGGCCGGTGGTGATCACGTCGACGACGTTGCCGTCGACGTCCACGCCCTCGACCGGCAGGCGCAGGCTGGAGGTCGGCTTGAACGCCACCGACACCACCACCGGCTGGCCGGTGGAAATGCCGCCCAGCACCCCGCCGGCATGGTTGCTCAGGAAGCCGCCCGGCGTCATCACGTCGCGGTGCTGCGTGCCCTTCTGCGCCACGCAGGCGAAGCCGTCGCCGATCTCCACGCCCTTGACCGCGTTGATCGACATCATCGCCGCGGCCAGTTCGCCGTCGAGCTTGCCGTAGACCGGCTCGCCCCAGCCCGGCGGCACGCCGTCGGCGACCGCGACCACCTTCGCGCCGACCGAATCGCCCGACTTGCGCAGCGCATCCATATACGCCTCGAGTTCGGGCACCTGCCCGGCGCACGGCCAGAAGAACGGATTGTCCTCCACCGCCTCCCAGTCCTGCGCCCGCGGCAGCACGTCGCCGATCTGCGCCATGCAGCCGCGCACGCGCACGCCGTAGCGGTCCGCCAGCCATTTCTTCGCGATCACCGCCGCGGCCACGCGCATCGTGGTCTCGCGCGCCGACGAGCGCCCGCCGCCGCGTGGATCGCGGATGCCGTACTTGTGCCAGTAGGCGTAGTCGGCGTGGCCGGGACGGAACTGGCGCGCGATCTCGCGGTAGTCCTTGCTGCGCTGGTCGGTGTTGCGCACCAGCAGCGCGATCGGCGTGCCGGTGGTGAGGCCCTCGTACACGCCGGAGAGGATCTCGACCTCGTCCGCCTCACGCCGGGCCGAGGTGTGGCGGCTCTTGCCGGTGGCGCGGCGCGCCAGGTCTTGGGTGAAGTCCTCCACCGCGATCGCGATGCCCGGCGGGCAGCCGTCGATCACGCAGCCGATGGCCGGGCCGTGGGATTCGCCGAAGGTGGTGACGCGGAACAGATGGCCGAAGGTGTTCAAGCGGTCGATGCCCCTGGGGTCAGAACAGCCCGCCGCCCGTCGACGGCGCGGGCGCGAAGGCGCCTGGCGGCGCCGGGGCGGCGGCTTCGCGCGCGTCGGCCAGCGCCCGGATCCGCGCATGGTGCGCCACCAGGTCGTGGCGGTCGGCGACGAACACGCCCATCTGCCCGACCTTGAACTCGACCCACATCAGCGGCAGCTCCGGCAGCAGCCGGACCAGGTGCTGCTCGGACTCGCCGACCTCGCAGATCAGCAGCCCGTCGTCGGTCAGGTGCAGCGGCGCGTCACGCAGCATGCGCAGCACCAGGTCCAGGCCGTCGTCGCCGGCGCGCAGGCCGAGTTCGGGCTCGTAGGAATATTCCCGCGGCAGCGCGTCGGTCTCGGCGTTGGTCACGTAGGGCGGGTTGCTGACGATCAGGTCGTAGTGCTCGCCCTGCAGGTTGGAGAACAGGTCCGACTGCACGAACCGGGTGTTGCGCGAGAGCAGCCGCTGCGCGTTCTCGCGCGCCAGCGACAGCGCGTCCTCGCTGATATCGGCGCCGTCCACGTGCCAGTCCGGCTGGTAGTGCGCCATCGCGATCGCGATGCAGCCCGAGCCGGTGCACAGGTCGAGCGCGCGCCGCACCTCGCGTCCGCCGAGCCAGGGCTCGAAGCCGGCTTCGATCAGCTCCGCGATCGGCGAACGCGGCACCAGCGCGCGCGGATCGCTCTTGAAGCTCAGCCCAGCGAACCACGCTTCGCCGGTCAGGTAGGCGGCGGGCACGCGCTCCTCGATCCGGCGCAGGAACAGCGCCAGCACGTCCTCCTTCTCCGCCAGCGTCACCCGCGCCTGGCCGTAGGCGGGGCCCAGGTCGTGCGGCAGGTGCAGCGCGTGCAGGGTGAGCTGGGTGGCCTCGTCGATCGCGTTGTCGTAGCTGTGGCCGAACGTCAGCCCGGCCGCCTGGAAGCGGCTCGCGCCGTAGCGGATCAGGTCGATGATCGTCTGCAGTTCGTCGGTCATGGGCGCGGGCGTCGGGGCGGGATTCGGTGCCGGCATCGGGCGGGAGCCTCCCCGCGCGATCCGTCGTGCCGGCGCTGCGCGCGGGCCCGGCGCGGGCCGGCATGGCATCGCCGCAGCCCTGCCCGGCGCCGCGGGGGGACCGGCGAGTATAGCGGCGGCGGGGGTATCATGGCCGCACCGCACCTGGATCCCCGGATGTTCAACCGTACCGTCCTCATCGTCCTGCTGGTGGCCGTGTTCGCCGGCCTCGGCCTGCTGGCCTCGCGCCAGTTCCTGTCCGAGCCCGCCGCGCCGCAACCGGACCTGCGCGCGGTGAAACTGTTTCCCGCGCCACGCGAGATCCCGCCGTTCGCGCTGCAGCAGTCGGACGGCACCCAGCTGGTGCCCGGCGAGCTGCACGGGCACTGGACCCTGGTCTTCATCGGCTTCACGTTCTGCCCCGACGTGTGCCCCACGACGCTGGCGCAGCTGGGACAGGCGCAGCGGCAGTGGGAAGCGCTGCCCGAATCGACCCGGCCGCGCGTGCTGTTCGTGTCGGTCGACCCCGAGCGCGACTCGCCCGACCGGATCGGCGAGTACGCGCACGCGTTCCACCGCGATACCCTCGCCGCCACCGCCGACATTCCCTCGCTGGAAGCGTTCACCCGCTCGCTGTCGCTGGTGTTCGCCAAGGTGCCGGGACCCGACGGCGCCCCGGCCGACCAGTATTCGGTCGACCACAGCGCCTCGATGGCGGTGCTCGATCCGAAGGGCCGCATGGCCGGCGTCGTCACCGGCGCCGCGCTGGACGACCCGGCCGCGATCGCGGCGGACTTCGCCGCGCTCACTGCGGCGCCGCGTCCGTGAGCCTGGTCACCGCGCTCACCTATGCGCTCCCGCACCGGCTGCTGTCGTCGCTCGCGCGCTCGCTGGCGTATTCCGATTCGCCGCGCCTGCGCCGCTGGCTGATCGACACGGTCACGCGCCGCTTCGGCGTGGACCTGTCGGAAGCGGCGGAACCGGATCCGGCCGCCTATCCCACCTTCAATGCATTCTTCACCCGCGCGCTCAGGCCCGGCGCGCGCGTGCCCGACCCCGACCCGCGCGCCCTGCTGATGCCCGCCGACGGCCGCATCAGCCAGTGCGGGCCGATCGCGTCGGGACGCATCTTCCAGGCCAAGGGCCGCTCGTTCACCGCCGCCGAACTGCTGGGCAGCGAGGCCGCGGCCCGGCCCTACGACGACGGCCTGTTCGCCACGGTCTACCTGTCGCCGAAGGACTACCACCGCGTGCACATGCCCTGGACCGGGCGCCTGCTGGAAACCGTGCACGTGCCCGGGCGGCTGTTCTCGGTCGGCCCGGCGGCGGTGGCGCGGGTACCGCGGTTGTTCGCGCGCAACGAGCGCCTGGTGTGCCACTTCGAGACCGACTTCGGCCCGATGGCGGTGGTGATGGTGGGCGCGCTGCTGGTCTCGGGCGTGGAGACCGTCTGGAGCGGCGAGGAGATCCCGGCCTACGGCGACCGCATCACCAGCAGGACCTGGACCGGCGAGGACATCGTGCTGGAGCGGTTCGAGGAGATGGCGCGCTTCAACTACGGCTCGACCGTGGTCGTGCTGCTGCCGCCGGGCGTGGCCGCGCTGGAGCCGGGCCTGGGCGCGGAGTCGCCGGTCCGGCTGGGCCAGGCGCTGGCGCGGCGCACCGGGGCCTAGACAGCGCGACCGGCGCCGCAGGCAGCGTGCACGGTCGCGTCCGCTCCGCTAGCGGCACCCTTCGAGCCTGAGCTTCTGCCCCTGGCGCAGCAGGTACCGCGGTGCCTTCAGATCGTTGGCGGCGGCCAGCACCTTGGTGTCGCAGGCGTAGCGCTGGGAGATCGACACCAGCGTCTCGCCGCGGGCCACGCGATGGCTGCGCGGCGCCGCCGGCGCGGGCGCAGGTGTCGCAGCCGGTGCAGGTGCCGCCGGCACCGGCATGGTCGCGACGCTGCCGTCGGGCGCGGTCACCGTCTGCATGGCGCCCACCCGCACGATCGCGGTGGACGGGTCGCTGTCGACCAGCTGCCGCGCCAGTTCCGACCGCGGGCCCCGGGTGCACCAGCGCTCGTACAGGCCGGCCATGCGCACGGTGGCATTGAGCCGGGTGCCGGCGGGGATCCAGCTCTCCGCCTCGTACTGCGGGTTGAGGTTGCGCAGCACGCGCATGTAGCCGTCGCGGGTGCCGCCGTTGCCCAGGCAGATGGTCAGTTCGTAGATCGAGGCGGGGCGCTGGAGCGTGATCGTCGCCGTCCGCGCGTCGACCTTCGGGAAGGTCAATCCGTATTCCTTCGGATGCAGGTACAGCCACGCGGCCGCGATCACCATCGGCACGTAGTCCCGCGTCTCCGGCGGGAATTCGTTGTTCACGTCCGGATCCCAGAAGCTGCGCCCGCCGAACTCGCGGTACACGCGGCGCGCCCGCCCCTCGCCGCCGTTGTAGGCGGCCAGCCACAGTTCGATGTTGTTGCCGAGCTCGGCGTAGCGCTCGCCCAGGTACACCGCGGCGGCGTCGGCGGAGGCGCGCGGGTCGTAGCGGGTGTCGAAGCCGCGCCCGTCCGGCCCCAGGCCCAGGCGGCTGCCGGTCGCCGGCATGAACTGCAGCGGCCCGGCGGCGCCGGCGCGCGAGCGCGAGTGCACGCGGCCGTTGGACTCCTTGGCCAGGATGCCGAACAGCAGCGCCTCGGGCAGGCCGCGGCGCTTGAACGCCGGCGACATCATGTGCTGCATGTACTGGTAGTTCTCGTGGCTGGTGATCAGCGCCACGCGCATGTCGGTCAGCCAGCGGCGGATGCCGGCCTGCACCGCGGGATTCATCTGGACCCGCTCCAGGAACCTGCGATCCTCGGCGGCCAGCAGCGAGGCCGCGGTGGCGGCGTCGGGGACGTCGCCGGTGGGCAGGTCGCCGCCGTCGTCGACCAGGGTGTCGTCGCCGTCGGGCTCGACCACCCCGGCGGCGGCGTCGGCCTGCGCCTTGAGCAGGCGCTTGTAGCTCGCCAGCAGGTCGCCGGTGCCGCAGCCCTTGATCCGGCCGCATTCGACCAGGACGTCCTCCATGTCCTCCAGCGCGGCGTTGCTCTCGTCCAGCCCGGCCGGATCGGCGTTGCCGATCTTCACCAGCGCCTCGCGGTAGCGCGTTTCGGCCAAGGCCATGCGCTGGTTGAGCGCGTCGATCGCGGCCTGCGCGCGCCGCGACTGCGCCTGCGCGGGCGTGGCGATGACGCACGAGGCGAGGAGGACGGGAAGCAGCCACCAGCGTGCGGCACGGGACGGCAGGGACATCGACCACCAGGGAAAGCGAAAGCGGCCCGCAGGGTATCCGCTGCGCCACGGAGCCACAAGGAACGCGCGTCGCGTCTGGGACGCATCGCCGCCAGCGCCTAGAATCGGCGCGACTCCACACGGACCGCGCGCATGGACCCGATCCTCGTCGGCAAGGCGATCACCACCCCGGACGGCGGCCCCGTGCACCTGCTGCCGCGCTACGGCAACCGCCACGGGCTGGTCGCCGGCGCGACCGGCACCGGCAAGACGGTGACGCTGATGACCCTGGCCGAGGGCTTCTCGCGGATCGGGGTGCCGGTGTTCCTGGCCGACGTGAAGGGCGACGTGGCCGGCCTGGCGGTGCCGGGGACCGCGAACGAGAAGCTGCAGGCGCGGGTGGGGCAGATCGGCATCGACGGCTGGGCGCCGGAAGGCAGCCCGGTGGTGTTCTGGGATCTGTACGGCAGGCTCGGCCACCCGGTGCGCACCACGGTCAGCGAAATGGGCCCGACCCTGCTCTCGCGGATCCTGGAGCTCAACGACACCCAGTCGGGCGTGCTCGACATCGTGTTCAAGCTGGCCGACGACCGCGGCCTGCTGCTGCTCGACCTGGACGACCTGCGCGCCCTGCTCGGCCTGGTGGCGGACGAGCGCAAGACCATCTCCACCGACTACGGCCTGGTCAGCCCGCAGTCGATCGGCGCCATCCAGCGCGCGCTGCTGCGGCTGTCGCAGGACGGCGGCGACCACGTGTTCGGCGAGCCCGCGCTCGAGCTGCACGACCTGATGCGCACCACCCACGACGGTCGCGGCGTGGTCGGCATCCTGGCCGCGGACCAGCTGGTGCTGCGGCCGCGGCTGTATTCGAGCTTCCTGCTGTGGCTGCTGTCGGAACTGTTCGAGACCCTGCCCGAGGTCGGCGACCTGGACAGGCCGAAGCTGGTATTCGTGTTCGACGAGGCGCACCTGCTGTTCGACGACGCGCCGCCGGCGCTGCGCCAGCGGATCGAGCAGGTGGTGCGGATCATCCGCTCCAAGGGCGTGGGCGTGTACTTCTGCTCGCAGTTTCCCGACGACGTGCCCGACGACATCCTCGGCCAGCTCGGCAACCGCGTGCAGCACGCGCTGCGCGCCTTCACCCCGCGCGACCAGAAGGCGGTGCGCACGGCGGCCGAGACCTTCGTCGCCAACCCGCAACTGGATGTCGCGCAGGCGATCGGCAGGCTCGGCACCGGCGAGGCGCTGGTCTCCACGCTGCAGGACAAGGGCATCCCGATGCCGGTCGAGCACACCCTGGTCGCCCCGCCCCGCTGCCGCATGGGCGCGATCACCGACGCCGAGCGCGCGCAGGTGCGCGCCGGCAGCCCGGTCGGCGCGAAGTACGACACCGCGGTAAACCGCGAATCCGCCGCGGAACTGCTCGCCAGGCGCGCTGAAGCGGCGACCGCGCATTCCGGCGCGCCGGCGGCAAAGCGTGGCAACGAGGCCCCCGCGCCCGAGGAAGGCGGCATGGGCCGGGCGGTGAACGAATGGCTGTTCGGCACCAGACGCCGCCAGGGCGTGGTGCAGGCCGCCGGAAAGCAGGCCGCGCGCACGATCACCAACCGCATCGTCCGCGGCATCCTCGGCAGCATCCTGAAGTGATCCGCGCGCCGGCCGCACGACCCGTTCACCGCCACGGCGCCAGACTCGCTTTCCGCACCTCCCCTTCACAAGGAGACGCCCCATGGCCCATCGCCCCATGATCCGCCTCGCCCTCGCCACGCTCGCATGCGCGCTGGCCGCTTGCCGGCCCGATCCGGAGCCCAGCCCCGACCCCGCACCGGAACCGCTCGCGTCGGCGACGACCGCGGATGCGGGCGCGCTTGGGGGCACCGATGCCAGCGCGGTGGTGCACCACGCGCCGAAGGATCCGGCCGGGTTCGACCGCAAGGCATTCGCCGGTGCGTTCGCCGGCACCCTGCCCTGCGCGGACTGCCCGGGCATCGACACCAGCATGCAGATCGGCGACGACGGCACCTTCCGCCTGACCGAGACCTGGCGGGACCGCGATAGGCGCACCGAAACGGCTGGCACATGGACCATCGATGCCGACGGCACCCGGCTGCAGCTGGATCCGGACAGCAAGGAGGCGGACGACCGCTGGTTCGAGATCGTCTCCAAGGACGAGATCCGCATGCTCGACACCAACGGCGAGGCCATCGCCGGCACGCCCAACACCAGCCTGCGCCGCGGCTGACCGCGCCGCCTTGGGTCGCTGGCGTCCTCCCGCCGAATCGAGCACCGCGCTGGTCACGCCGGAGGGCCACGCACGGCTGAAGGCCGAGCTCGACGATCTGTGGCGGGTGCGGCGCCCCGAGGTGGTGAAGGCGCTCGCTGCCGCGGCCGCCGAGGGCGACCGCTCCGAGAACGCCGAATACACCTACCGCAAGAAGCAGCTGGGCGAGATCGACCGGCGCGTGCGCTACCTCGGCAAGCGCCTGGAAACGCTGCGGGTGGTGGACACGGTGCCGTCGGATCCGCAGGCGGTGTTCTTCGGCGCCATCGTCGAGGTGGAGGACGCGGCGAGCGGGCAGATCGCGTGCTATCGCGTCGTCGGCCCGGACGAGACCGACGCCCGCCGCGGCTGGATCAGCATCGACTCGCCGCTCGCCCGCGCGATGCTGAAAAAGCGCGTCGACGACGAGTTCGAGGCGCTGCTGCCGGCCGGACCGGCGCGCTTCTTCATCCTCGACGTGCGCTACGGCGACTGAGCGCCGGGCCGTGCGTCAGGCCGGCGCTTCCGGGTCGCGGTCGATGTCGTCGAGCACCTCGCCGCGCTCGCGCGCGCGCCGCGCCAGCGCGATGTAGCGGGCGCGGAAGGCGTCGATCTCGCGATCGCCCAGCTCCTCCAGGTCCAGCAGTGCGTTGTGCGCGTCGCGCGTCACCCGGATCAGTTCGTCGAGCTTGATCTGCATCGCCTCGGTGTCGCGGTTCTGGGTGTTCTGGATCAGGAACACCATCAGGAAGGTGATGATGGTGGTACCGGTGTTGATCACCAGCTGCCAGGTGTCGCTGAAGCCGAACAGCGGACCGGTCAGGGCCCAGGCCGCGATCACGCCCAGCGCCAGCACGAAGCACAGCGAGCGGCCGGTGAAGCGCGAGGCCGCCTTCGCCAGACGGATGAACAGAACGTCGCCGATCATGGCGCCTGCTCCAGGTGGGAAGACGCCGCCGAGTATGCGTCCGTGCGCGGCGGCCGGACAGTCGCTCGGCGCGGGCGCCGGCGCGCCGGCGTCAGCCCAGCATGCGCAGCGGCGCGACGGTCTCGCCGTACAGGTCGTGCTCGTCGCTGCCCAGGATGCGCACGTCGACGAAGTCGCCCGGTTGCAGGCCCGCCTCGCGGCCGTCCTGCACCTGCACCACGCCGTCGATCTCGGGCGCATCGGCCATCGAACGCGCGATCGCGAGTTCGCCGTCGACCAGGTCCACCAGGCAGCGCTGCACGCTGCCGACCTTCGCCTCGAGGATCTGCGCCGAGATCTCCGCCTGCACCTCCATGAAGCGGGCCAGGCGTTCCTGCTTGACCGCCTCGGGTACCGGGTCGGGCAGCGCGTTCGCGGTGGCGCCCTCCACCGGCGAATACGCGAACGCCCCCACCCGGTCCAGCCGCACCTCGCGCAGGAAGTCGAGCAGTTCCTCGAACTCGGCCTCGGTCTCGCCGGGGAAGCCGACGATGAAGGTGCTGCGGATCGTGAGCTCCGGGCAGATCGCGCGCCAGCGGGCGATGCGCTCGATCACGCGGTCGACCGCGCCGGGGCGCTTCATCAGCCGCAGGATGCGCGGGCTGGCGTGCTGGAACGGGATGTCCAGGTAGGGCAGCAGCCGGCCTTCGGCCATCAGCGGGATGGTGTCGTCCACGTGCGGATACGGATACACGTAGTGCAGCCGCGTCCACACGCCGAGTTCGGACAGCCCCTCGCACAGCGAACGCATGCGCGTGTCGTAGTCGCGACCGCGCCACTGTCCGCCGGCGTAGCGCCGGTCGACGCCGTAGGCGGAGGTGTCCTGCGAGACCACCAGCAGTTCGCGCACTCCGCCGCGCTCGACCAGCCGCTCGGCCTCGCGCAACACTTCGTCCACCGGGCGCGAGACCAGGTCGCCCCGCATCGAGGGAATGATGCAGAAGCTGCAGCGGTGGTTGCAGCCTTCGGAAATCTTCAGGTACGCGTAGTGTTTCGGCGTGAGCTTGATGCCGATGTCGTCCTCGCGCGCGCGCCGCGGCACCAGGTCGACGAACGGGTCGTGGCGCGGCGGCAGCGCGCCGTGCACCGCGCGCATCACGCTGGCGTAGTCCTGCGGCCCGCTGATCGAGAGCACGTCGGGGTACTGCTCGCGGATCAGCTCCGAGCGCTTGCCCAGGCAGCCGGTCACGATCACCTTGCCGTTCTCGGCCATCGCCTCGCCGATCGCGTCCAGCGACTCGGCCACCGCCGAGTCGATGAAGCCGCAGGTGTTGACCACCACCACGTCCGCATCGTCGTAGCTCTGGACCAGGTCGTAGCCCTCGACCCGGAGCTGGGTGAGGATGCGCTCGGAATCCACCAGCGCCTTGGGGCAGCCGAGGCTGACGAAACCGACCTTGGGACTGGCAGCGGACATGGGGAACCGGGCGCGGAGAGGGCGCGCGACGCGAGGCGCGTCACGGGGCGCGAATTATAGCCTCGGCTAGAATCGGGCCCTCCGCCGGATGGAGCCTGCCATGGGCCGCGACATCGTCATCCACGGACCGCAGGGGCCGGTCGACGCCTGGCGCGCCGACCCGCCGGAGCACGCCGCCGCGCTGGGCGCGGTGGTGGTGGTGCAGGAGATCTTCGGAGTCAACGACCACATCCGCAGCGTGGCCGAGGGCTTCGCCGCGGCCGGCTACGTCGCGCTGGCGCCCGCGCTGTTCGACCCGGTGGCGCGCAACGTCGAACTGGGCTACGACGAGGCCGGCTTCGCCCGCGGCCGCGCCCTGGTGGAGGAACTCGGCACCGACCGCGCGGTGGCGGTGATCGCGGCCGCCGCGGGGCAGCTGCAGGACGAAGGACTGAAGACGGCGGTCGTCGGCTTCTGCTGGGGCGGCAGCATGGCGCTGCTGGCTAATACCCGGCTCGGGCTGCCGGCGGTGTCCTACTACGGGGCGCGCTCGCGCCCGTTCCTTGGCGAACCGCTGCGCGCGCCGATGCTGTTCCATTTCGGCGGCGAGGACGCCACGACGCCGGACGAGGACATCCGGGCCCACCGCCAGCCTGGCCCGAGGCCGGGATCCACGTGTATCCGGGCGCCGGCCATGCCTTCAACCGCGATGTCGATGCCCGCTACTTCCATCCCGCCAGCGCGGCGCTCGCACGCAAGCGTACGCTGGCCTTCCTGGATGCCGCGCTGCGAGGACCGGAGGCCCCATGAATGCGAACGCCCACGGCCCCTACGCGCTGGATGAGCAGCTCGCGGCCGACACCCACCCGCTGGCCGCGCTCGACCTGTGCGACCTGCGCCTGATGGACGACGCCAACTACCCCTGGCTGGTGCTGGTGCCGCGCGTGGCCGGGGCGCGCGAACTGCTCGACCTCGACGCCGCCCAGCGCCACCGCCTCACCGACGAGATCGACCTGGCCGGGCGTGCGCTGCGCGAGGTATTCCACCCGTTCAAGCTCAACGTTGCCGCGCTCGGCAACCTGGTGCCGCAGCTGCACGTGCACGTGATCGCGCGCTTCCAGGACGACCCGGCCTGGCCGGCACCGGTCTGGGGACGCGTGGCCGCACGCCCGTATTCGCCCGATGCGCTGGTCGGGCGCATCCGACTGCTCGAGGCCGCGCTGCGCGCGTGAGCGGCGTCGCGATCGAGCCGCTCGGCGAGGACGCGCTGCTGCTGCGCTTGGACCGCCGCATCGATCCTGCGGTGAACGCGCGCGTGCATGCGCTGGCGCGGCGGATCGAGGCCGCGCGCTGGCCGTGGGTGCGGGAGGTGGTGCCGGCCTACGCGTCGCTCGCGGTGTGCCTGGCGCAGGACGCCTGCGACGATGCCGGCGGGATCGACGCCACAGCCGAGGCCCTGCGCGTCCTGCTGGCCGGCGGTGACGATCCGGATGATGCGCGCGCGGCGGCTGCGCCGCCGATCGAGATCCCCGTCTGCCATGCGCCGGCGTTCGCGCCGGACCTGGACGCGGTGGCGGCGCATGCCGGCCTGTCCACGGCCGAGGTGATCGCACTGCACTGCGCGGGGGACTACCGGGTGGCGATGACCGGGTTCGCGCCGGGCTTCCCGTACCTGCTGGGCCTGGATCCGCGCCTGGCGATGCCGCGCCGGGGCACGCCGCGCACCCGCGTACCCGCGGGCAGCGTGGCGATCGGCGGCGCGCAGACCGGCATCTATCCGCGCGAAGGCCCGGGCGGGTGGCAGCTCATCGGCCGCACACCGGTGACGCTGTTCGACCCGCATCGCGATCCGCCCTGCCTGCTGTCGGCCGGTGCGCGGGTGCGCTTCGTCGCGATCGACGAAGACGCGTTCCGCGCCGCGAGCGGGGACCGCGCCCCATGAGCATCGAAGTGCTCGCCCCCGGGCTGGCGACGCTGATCCAGGACGGGGGCCGAGCGGGCCTGCGCCACCTCGGCATCGGCAGCGCCGGCGCGCTGGACCCGTGGGCGTTCGCGCTGGCGAACCTCGTCGTCGGCAATCCGCCCGGCGCGCCGGTGCTGGAGATCACCCTGTCCGGGCCGACGCTGCGCTTCCATGCGCCGGCGCGGATCGTGCTGTGCGGGGCCGCGGTCGAGGCCGAGGTCGATGGCGTGCCGGTGCCGGGTCATCGCTGCGTCGACCTGCCGGCCGGCAGCGCGCTGCACATCGGGCGCTGCACGGCCGGCGCACGCGCCTACCTCGCCGTGGCCGGCGGCCTGTCCGTGGCGGCGACCCTGGGCAGCGCGAGTACCGACCTGCGCGGCGGCTTCGGCGGCCAGGCGGGGCGCGTCCTGCGCCGGGGCGACCAGCTGGCCATGTGCCCGGCGTCCATCGACGTGGCGGCATTGCGGATCGCACCCTGGTGGATCGAGCCGGCCTGCGACGACCGTCCGAGGGGCGCGGAACCCCTGGTGCGCGTGCTGCCCGGCAGCGACACCACCATCCCACCGGATGCACTGCTCGGGCCCGCGTGGCAGGTGCGCCCCGACAGCAGCCGCCAGGGCCTGCGCCTGGCAGGGCCTGCACTCGCACGGGAAGACGACAGCGAACGCGTGTCCGAACCGGTGATGCCGGGCACGATCCAGCTGCCCGCCGATGGCCAGCCGATCGTGCTGCTGGCCGATGCCCAGACCCATGGCGGCTATCCGCGCATCGGCCATGCGATCCGCGCCGACTGGCCGCTGCTGGCGCAGCTGCGGCCCGGCGACCGGGTGCGGTTTGCCGCCTGCACGCACGCGCAGGCGCGCGACGCGCTTTGCCGCCAGCGCCAGCGCCTGCATAGAATCGCACTGGCTCTCGATGCGAAGCGCGCCCTTGCTTGACCGGATCGATTTCAACTGCGACCTCGGCGAAGGCTGCGGCCAGGATGCCGCGATCGTGCCCTACATCAGCTCGGCCAGCATCGCCTGCGGCGGTCACGCCGGAAGCGACGACACCATGCGCGAGGCCGTGGCCCTGTGCCGTGCGCACCGCGTGGCGATCGGCGCGCATCCCTCGTTCGTCGACCGCGAGTACTTCGGCCGTCGCGAACTCGCGCTGGGGCCCGGCGCGATCCACGTGCTGGTACTGGCGCAGGTGCGGCGGCTGGCGGCGATCTGCACTGCCGCCGGCGCGCCGCTGCGCCACGTCAAACCGCACGGTGCGCTGTACAACCTCGCCGCGCGCGACCACGACGTCGCCGATGCCATCGCCGCCGCGGTGCATGCGATCGACCCGGCGCTGTGGCTGTACGCCCTGTCGGGGTCGGCACTGGCCGAGGCCGGGCGCCTCGCGGGCCTGTCCGTGGCCGAGGAAGCCTTCGCCGAGCGCCGCTACGCCGCCGATGGCCGGCTGGCGCCGCGCACGCAGGCCGGTTCCGTCATCGACAGCCTCGATGCCGCGCTGGAACAGGTGCGGAGCCTGCTGCACGACGGCGCGGTCACCGCGCTGGACGGCAGCCGCGTCGCGGCGCGCGCCGACACCCTGTGCCTGCACGGCGACCGGCCCGACGCGCCCGCCTTCGCCGCCGCGCTGCACGAGGCGCTGCGGGCGGACAGCATCCGCATCCGCGCGCCCGGCGCCGACGCATGAACTGGTGGCCGCTGCTGGGCATCGCCCTGGTCGTGCTCGGCTTCGTGCTGCGGCTCAATCCCGCACTGGTCGTGGTCGTGGCCGGGATCGCGACCGGCCTGCTCGCCGGGATCACGCCGCTGGACGTGCTGGCGCTGATCGGCGAGGCGTTCACCAAGCAGCGCTATCTCGCGCTGTTCCTGCTCACGTTGCCGGCGATCGGGCTGCTCGAACGCCATGGTCTGAAGGAACGCGCGCAGCAGTGGATCGCGCGCCTGCGCGGCGCGACCACGGGCCGCGCGCTGGCCGCCTACCTCGGCGGCCGGCAGCTGCTGTCCGCGCTGGGGCTGGTCGACCTGGGCGGCCATGCGCAGACGGTGCGCCCGCTGATGGCGCCGATGGCCGTGGGCGCGGCCGAGAACGCGCACGGCACGCTGCCCGAGGCCACGGTCGAGCGGATCAAGGCGATGACCGCCGCCAGCGAGAACGTCGGCCGGTTCTTCGGCGAGGACGTGTTCATCGCCTTCGGCGCGGTGCTGCTGATGCAGGGCTTCTTCGCCGAGCACGGCATCGTGCTCGAACCGCTGCACATCGCGCTGTGGGGCATCCCGACCGCCATCTGCGCCTTCCTGATCCACGCCTCGCGCCTGCTGCGGATGGACGCGCAGCTGGCGCGCGAGGCGGCGGCGCTGCGGGATGCGGCCGCGCGGAACGCCCCGGCACCGGAGCGCGGGCCGTGATCACGCTGTCGATGGTCTACTGGCTCGCCGGCGCCTACCTGCTGGCGGTGGCCGCGCTCGGCCTGCGCGACCGGCACAATCCGCGCCGCCATGCGACCGCGCTGTTCTGGGGCCTGCTCGGGCTGATGTTCCTGGCCGCGGACCGGCTCGCGCCGGCCGTGGTCGGCGTGGTGGTCGTGGTGCTGGCGGTCCTGGCCGGCTTCGGCGGGCTCGGCCGCGGCCGCTACGACGAGCCCTCGCCGGAGGCCAAGCGCGCCGAGGCCTTGCGCCTGGGCAACCGCCTGTTCTGGCCGGCGCTGCTGATTCCCGGCGTCTGCGTGCTGCTGGCGGTGGTGCTGAAGGATGTCTCGTTCGGCGGCCGGTACCTGCTCGGTCGCGAACAGACCACCCTGGTCGCGCTGGGCGTGGCCTGCGTGGTCGCAGCGATCGCCGCCTGCCGGCTCACGCGGCAGACGCCCTGGAGCGCGGTGGAGCAGTCGCGGCGGCTGATCGACGCGGTGGGCTGGGCGGCGCTCCTGCCGCTGCTGCTGGCGACCC
Organism: Luteimonas rhizosphaericola; assembly: GCF_029888045.1. Lineage (GTDB taxonomy): Bacteria > Pseudomonadota > Gammaproteobacteria > Xanthomonadales > Xanthomonadaceae > Luteimonas > Luteimonas rhizosphaericola. The sequence goes on from NZ_JARXRN010000016.1 coordinate 359,862, forward strand.
TGGGCGGCGTGTTCGCGGCGGCGGGCGTGGGCGAGGCGGTGGCGGCACTGGTGGAGATGGCGATCCCGGTCGACAACCGCTTCGTGGTGGTGCTGGCCTACGCGCTCGGGATGGCGCTGTTCACAATGGTCATGGGCAACGCGTTCGCCGCGTTCCCGGTGATGACCGCCGGCATCGGCCTGCCGCTGCTGGTGCAGCTGCACGGCGCCGATGCCGCGCCGCTGGCGGCGATCGGCATGCTGTCGGGCTACTGCGGCACCCTGCTCACGCCGATGGCGGCGAACTTCAACCTGGTGCCCGCGGCGCTGCTGGAGCTGAAGGATCCGAACGCGGTGATTCGCCAGCAGGTGGCGACTGCGCTGCCGCTGCTGGTCTGCAACATCGCATTGATGTACTTCATCGTCTTCCGATGAGCACCCGGGGCCCGCGCATGCGCAACGTTCTGCTCACCGGCTTCGCGCCGTTCGATGGCGCCGCTTGCAATCCGAGCTGGGACGCGGCGCGCGTGCTCGATGGCGAGGACGTCGCGGGCCACCGCATCGTGGCACGCAGGCTCCCGGTCGAGTTCGGCGTGGCGCGCGACGCGCTGCGCCAGGCGATCCGGGAACTGCGCCCGGCGCTGGTCCTGTGTACCGGGCTGGCCTCCGGGCGCAGCGCGATCTCGCTCGAGCGCGTGGCGATCAATGTCGACGATGCTCGCATCCCCGACAACGCCGGCCGCCAGCCGGTCGACGCGCCGGTGGTGCGCCGCGGCCCGGCGGCCTATTTCTCGACCCTGCCGATCAAGGCGATGTACGCGGCGATCGGCGAGGCCGGCATTCCGGTGGAGGTCTCGCAGAGCGCCGGCACCTATGTCTGCAACCACGTGTTCTACGGCCTGATGCACGCGCTGCGCGGCCGCAGGATACGCGCGGGCTTCGTGCACGTACCGCCGGCCCTGGACCCGAGCGCCGAGAACGGATCCGGAGGCGCGTTGACCCACGACCAGATCGTCGCGGCCCTGCGCATCGCGCTCCGCGTGGCGCTCACCACGCAGCGGGACCGGCGCATCGGCGCCGGCGCGACGGAGTAGCCGGGCGCGCGGCCCGCCCCGTCCGCTCAGGTGCGCTCAGGTCCGGGGAAGCGTGACGCCCGTCTGCCCCTGGTACTTGCCCCCGCGATCCTTGTACGAGGTTTCGCACACGTCGTCCGCATCGGACTGGAAGAACAGCATCTGCGCCACGCCCTCGTTGGCGTAGATGCGCGCCGGCAGCGGCGTGGTATTGGAGAACTCCAGGGTCACGTGCCCCTCCCACTCCGGCTCCAGCGGCGTGACGTTGACGATGATCCCGCAGCGCGCGTAGGTACTCTTGCCCAGGCACACCACCAGGGTGTCGCGCGGAATGCGGAAATACTCGACCGTGCGCGCCAGCGCGAACGAGTTCGGCGGGATGATGCACTCGTCGGCCTCGATGTCGACGAAGCTCTTGGGATCGAAATGCTTGGGATCGACGATCGTGGAGTTGATGTTGGTAAACACCTTGAACTCGCGCGAGCAGCGCACGTCGTAGCCGTAGCTGGACGTCCCGTAGCTGACGATGCGCCCGCCCGCGGCCTGCTTCACCTGGCCCGGCTCGTAGGGCTCGATCATCCCGTGCTGCTCGGACATGCGCCGGATCCAGCGGTCGCTCTTGATGCTCATGCGGTGTTCCCTGCGGCGCGCGGCCGGAAGCGCGCATTGTAGGGGGGGGCCGGCCCGCCGTCAGCCGTCGGCGCCCGCTGGTTCTGCGCGTCGCGCGGGTTGCCTTACGCTCGAAGGCGGCACGAGGCCGGAAGCGTAGTCGCCCCATCCGCCGGTGGTCGCAGGGATCGAAGCGCCCGGGTTCGCCTGCGCCGGCACCGGATCGCAGGCGCTCACCCGGACAGCGCTGCTGCGCAGGTCCAGGCCGATCTAAAGGAGTGAGGCGGAAATGCCCCGCGGCGCGCGCGGACGCTTCTCGAGTTCCTCGCGCAGGCGCGCGGCGGTGGCGCGGTAGGCCGCGGCGGCGGCCGAGTCCGGGGACGCGGCCACGATCGGCACGCCGGCGTCGCCCTGCGCGCGGATCCCGATCTCCAGCGGCAGCGATCCCAGCAGCGGCACGCCGTACTGCGCCGCCATGCGCTCGCCGCCCCCGTGGCCGAACAGGTGCTCGACGTGGCCGCAGTTCGAGCACACGTGCTGGGCCATGTTCTCCACCAGGCCGAGCACCGCGACGTCCACCTTCTCGAACATCCGCAGCGCCTTGCGCGCGTCGAGCGTGGCCACGTCCTGGGGCGTGGTCACCACCACCGCGCCGGCGACGGGGATCTTCTGCGCCAGCGTGAGCTGGATGTCGCCGGTACCGGGCGGCAGGTCCACGATCAGGTAGTCGAGGCCCTCTTCGCCGCCCCACAGCGTGTCGTTGAGCAGTTGCGTGAGCGCAGAGGTCGCCATCGGCCCGCGCCAGATCATCGGCGTGTCCGCCTCGACCAGGAACCCGATCGACATCGCCTCGATCCCGTGCGCGCGCATCGGCAGGATCGACTTGCCGTCGGGACTGTCCGGCTTGCCCGACAGGCCCAGCATGGTCGGGATGCTCGGCCCGTACACGTCCGCATCCAGCACCCCGACGCGCGCCCCTGCCGCGGCCAGCGCCAGCGCGAGGTTCACCGCCGTCGTCGACTTCCCCACCCCGCCCTTCCCCGAACCGACGGCGAGGATGTTGCGGATGCGGGGGTGGGGGCTCAACCCGCTCTGCACGGCACCCGGGGACACGGATCGATGAGCCTGTCTGATCTCGCCGTTCACAACCTTCACCTCTCGTCGCCCTTGTCCGGGCGCCCGCCTTGGATCAGCCCGACGGCCAAAAAATGACTGGCCGATGACCACATCATTAAGGTCATGTTAACCTCCGGCGCAGCCATCGCAAAAAAGGGCATTGAGTCCTGCGCAATGGCCATGCTCCCGGCAATCGTCTTGGAACTCATTGGGGAATCGTATGAGACAGAAGAAGTATCTCGGTGCGCGAAGCAAACTGACCGTCGCCTTGATGGCAACCCTCGTTTCTGTGGCCGCCATGCCTGCCTCGGCCCAGGACCAGTCCTCGTCCCAGGACGCGGCCGACCAGCCGGCTTCGACGGAACTGGACAAGGTCGTGGTAACAGGCTCGCGGATCAAGAAGGTCGACATCGAGGGGCCCGCCCCCGTTACCGTGATCACGGCCGATGATATCGAGCGGCAGGGTTTTTCCACCGTCTACGATGCGCTGAACACCCTGACCGAGTTCACCGGCTCTGTCCAGAACGAACTCAATCAGAACGGCTTCACACCCAACGCGAGCTTTCTCAACCTGCGCGGCCTGGGCCCCGGATACCAGTTGATCCTCGTCAATGGACGCCGTACGGCGGACTACCCGTTGCCCTACAACAGCCAGTCGAACGCAGTGAATCTGGCGAACATTCCCGCGGCCGCAATCGAACGCATTGAAGTGCTGTCCGGTGGCGCCTCGGCGATCTACGGCTCCGACGCCGTGGCTGGCGTTGTGAATATCATCATGAAGTCGAACTACGACGGCGACATGCTGACCCTGCGCGGCGGCACAACGACTCGCGGCGGCGGCGATAGCGGCCGACTTCAGTGGATTGGCGGCAAGGTCGGCGACAACTGGAGCCTGACGTATGCGGCGGAGTACTTGGAACGCGAGGAGATCTTCGCCGCGCAGCGCGACTTCATGGATTCGTACCGGGACGACCCGTCCGTGGATCCGGAGGACGCCACCGCGGTCATCGGCATCCGCCTGCGCGACCGACTGATCGGGACTGGGTTGGATTCCTACATCTATCCCGAAGGCGAGGATGCGGCATCCACCTGCGCACGGTTCTCCGAGTTCGAACTCGAGGCGCGCGGAACCTGCGGTTATTTCGGCTATCCGGCCACACAGCAGATACGCAATTCGGACTCGACCTTCACCGGCTACCTGTACGGGACGTACGACTTCGCCAACGACCTGCAGGCGTTCGCCCAACTCTCCGTGGCTCGCGCCGACGCCAAGATCGCTTCCGCGACCCAATTCTGGCAGTCCCCCCTGGCGTACGACCCCACGCTCGATACCATCGTGGACACGCAGCGCATTTTCACTCCTACCGAACTCGGCGGACGTGGGGCTCAGCAGACGGAGGTGAGCGAACGCTCGTTCGACCTGGCAACCGGCCTGCGCGGCATGATGTTCTCGGATCGGTTCGACTGGGACGTGACCCTGTCGCACGCGCGCTACGAACTGGAAGTGCAGCAACCGCGCTTCCTCGCGAATCGGATCAACGAGTACTTCCTCGGCCCGGAGACCGGAGAGCTCGATCCGTTCTTCGGCGCGTATCCGGTCGTCAATTTCAACGTCGATCGCTACTTCACGCCGCTTGATCCTGACACCTACCAGTCCCTGATCACGACGGTCAACACGGATGCGACCTCCGAAGTTTCTCAGGCGTCGTTCGTCCTGTCGGGCGACCTGTTTGAGCTGCCTGCGGGCCCGGTCGGAATGGCCGCCACGCTCGAGGCCGCGCGGCAGGAGTACGACCTCGAGAACGATCCGCGCATCGCCCCGAACTACGACGGCCCCGAGCCGATCTACAACCTCACGGGTACCGGTGGTGGAGGCGAGCGCGATCGCTATGCGGTTGGCGTCGAATTTAGCGTGCCACTGCTGGAAACGCTCAAGCTCAGTGTCGCCGGCCGGTACGACAAGTACGACGATGTGACCGATGTCGATGGCGCCTTCACCTGGTCGTCGGGACTCGAGTTCAGGCCGACCGACAACTTCATGATCCGTGGCAGTTTCGCCACGAGCTTCCGCGCGCCCGACATGCATTATGTCTTCGCGCAGGAGTCGGGCTTCTTCGTCACTGTGCTGGATGAGTACCGCTGCCGCCGTGACGGCTTCGATCCCACTGAAGCCGGCGGTCCGTGCAACACCGGCGACTACACCTACTCAGTCTTCGGAACCCGTCAGGGAAGCACCGAATTGCAGGAGGAAGAGGGGCGCTCGGCGACCGTGGGTATCGTCTGGGACGTGACCGACAGCATGTCCTTGAGCGTGGATGCCTATCGGATCAAGCTTGAGGGAGCGGTGAGCGATATCTCGACCAGTTACCTCCTCCGGGAGGAGGCAGCGTGCCTGCTCGGCACCGACCGCAACGGGAATCCGGTTGACTCCGGTTCGTCGTCGTGCCAGTTCTTCACCGGCCTGGTCGAGCGCACTGGCGTCGACGAAGTCAATGACGACGAGATCGACAACTACCTATCGTTTCCGTTCAACCAGTCGATGCTCGAAACATCTGGCATCGACGCCAAATGGCGCTACCAGCTCGACACCGACCGGATGGGAGATTTCAACTTCGGCTTGGGCTGGACCCACGTCCTGAAGCTCGACGAGCAGGAATTCCCTGGCGACGAGATTCGGAACCTGCGTGACAACCGCCAGTTCTTCAACTTCCGGAGCCGCGTGAATTGGGAAGTCAACTGGGAACTGGACGACTGGACCTTCAATGTCAATGGTTATCGCTGGGGTTCCCTCCCGAACTGGGCTGAAACCGGACGGATCGGTTCGTACGTGATCTGGAATGGCCGTGTCGAGAAGAAGATCACCGAAAAGGCGACGGTTGGCTTCGCGGTCAACAACATTCTCGATGAGCTGCATCCGGAAGACGACACCTTCAACTCGTATCCGTTCTTCTGGCGGGCGTATAGCCCGATCGGACGTGAGGTGTTTGCAAGCTACAGCTATCGTTTCAACTGACCTCGTAGCAATGCGCTGGCCCGGCGATGCCCGGGCCAGCGCAACGAAGTCAGGACTCACCCGACCCGCGCCACAGGCTTTGGCGGACGCATGCCAAGAGGACCCATGAAGTACTCTTCCAGCTTTCTGATCGTGCTTGCCGCACTCACCGCCCCGCTCTCGGCACGGGCCGCCGGACTCCAGCCGGTCGAAGATTTCGTATCCCATCCGTCCTACAGCGCGGTCCGAATCTCGCCCAATGGCGAGTACCTCGCGATGACCGTGGACAAGGGGGAGCAGGATGTTCTGGTCGTCATGCGCACTGGCGACCTTGAGCTTCTCAAGGTCAATCAACTACCTGACGACAAGAGCATCGGCTCCTTCTACTGGGTCAGTCCGGAAAGACTGATCTTCAATGCGGTCAAGAAGCTCGGCGGCTACGCCCAGCCTTTCAACACCGGTGAGTGGTTCGCGGTCAATGCGGACGGAAGCCAGCCGCGCCCGCTCATCTTCTACGGCACTCGCGATGCAACGCAACGCGGCAAGACTGTCGGCAACGAGCGGTTCACCCTCCTGGACACCCTGAAGGACGACGATACGCAGGTCGTGATGCAGGCCCAGTCGCCGCGGTCCTCCGAAGGCGCCGGCAGCGAGGCCTTCCTGGTCGATACCTTCACCGGCCGCCGCAGTTCGCTGGGGCGGGCGCCGAAGGAGAACTGCAGCATCGTGCTGGACGCCAACAAGCAACCGGGCTTCGCGGTGTGCTCGTCCAGCAAGGATGATGTCGGTGAGTACGAGGAACGTACCGAGCTGTATCGGCGGGAGGGCCGAAACTGGACCTTGCTGAGTGCATCGAAGTCCGACGGGAAGCACCTGTCCGTCGTCAGGACCACCGACGAAGGTACCGTATTCGCGGAGCAGGATGACGGAGTTCGTCCAGCTGCAATCGGAACTCTCGATCTGGAGAGCGGCGCATTCAAGACGCTCTTTCAGGACGATGTCGCCGAGGCGTCGAACCTGATCTGGTCGACTGACGGCAACGCGCTGGTAGCGGTCGTCAGCGAGGCAGGCGCTCCCAAGGTCACGCTGATCGATGAAACCGATCCGGATGCAGAACTGTATGCCTCGCTTGCGGCCGCGTTCGAAGGTCAGATGGTCGACTTTTCCAGCTACACGCGCGACGGACAAAAGGTGGTTGTGTCGGTCGCAAGCGATTCGAATCCGGGCGAACTTTACCTGTACGATCGAGCGTCGGGACAGGCCAAGTTCCTGATGCATCGCCGCCCCAGGCTCGACAAGGACGCGATGGCGTCAGTGAAGCCGTTCACGCTCCAGGCTCGGGACGGCCGGCGTCTCCATGGCTTTCTCACGCTGCCCCATGGGTCCAACGGCAGAAATCTGCCCCTGATCGTCAACCCCCACGGCGGCCCCATCGGACCCCGCGATTATTGGAGCTTCAACCCGGAAGCTCAGTTGTTGGCCAGCCGCGGCTACGCAGTGCTGCAGGTGAACTACCGGGGTTCGGGCGGCTACGGCAAGGAATTCCGCGACGCGGGTCACCTGCAATGGGGCCAAGGAATTCAGAATGACATCGTAGACGCCACTCGATGGGCGGTGGAGCGCGGACACGCTGATCCGGATCGCATCTGCATCTACGGAGGCAGCTTTGGCGGGTACTCTGCGTTGATGGCACCGATCCGCGCCCCCGGACTGTTCAAGTGCGCGTTCGGCTATGTCGGCGTCTACGACGTCGACATGATGTTCAAGAAGGGCGATATCCCGGAGACGGAAAGCGGGCAGCGCTACCTGAGGCGTACCCACGGCTCGAATACGGCCGTCTGGTCGGAGAATTCGCCTGCCAGGCTCGCACAGGAAGTGAAGATTCCCGTTTTTCTGGCGGCCGGCGCTCGGGACGTGCGCACACCACCCGAACAAACCGAGTTGATGGACAAAGCTCTGCGCGAAGCGGGTAATCCTCCCGAGGGTATGATCATCCAGTCGGGCGAGATGCATGGATTTTACGATGTGCCAGCCCGAGTAAACCTGTACACCAAGATGCTGGATTTCTTCGCACGCCACATCGGTCGATAGGCTGCGGGTGGGGTGCCAGCGACAACCGGTGACCGTCAGCCTCGTGTCCGCTCGAGGGCGCCAACGTTGTGCGGACGAGGCGTTGTCTGAGGTACGCGGATTGTTGTCACCCGTCGCCGATCGCGCCCGTTCTCGAAGCGGTGCAGCGGTCGCGTGGTGTGGCGCGATGCTGAACGACCCAGCGGGATTGCGGCTGTTCTGCCCTCGCAGCCAGCGGGTCGACGAGCGTCGATCGCCGCAGCGACACACGTCACCCTTTGCTGATCGGCAAGTGCTGGCGTGCTGGAATGACATCCGAACCGTATCCTGAAGTGAAGCGGATACGGGGCTTGAAACCCGCAGCGCGCGCCCAGCCGCCAATCAGCAGTTCATCAGGCGGGGCCCTCCGGCAGATGCCGCTGGCGGCTCTTCTGGGGTAGCGGTCCCGTCCTATTACTTTCGGGACTGGCCTTAATGCGACGATCATCCGATCTTCAGCCGCGTATTCCACTTCCCAGGCTCACCGTGAAAGCGAGCATCCGGCCACTCTATGTTCACGCTGTCCTGTGCGTCTTACTGGCGTGTCCAGCCGCATGGGGCCAAGCGACCGCCCTCCCCGAAGATCCGACCCAGGATCGGCTCATGATCAACGCCGGTTTCCTGTCAGCGCATCCCGATCTTCGCTACAGATTGCTTGGACTGGAGGACATGCGCGCCGGGCGCTACGAGGATGCGCTGCGGTTCTTCATGCGCGCCAGCTATTACGCAGACAAGCCTTCGCAGGGAATGGTGGCGGAAATGCTCTGGAACGGGCAGGGCGTGGAGAATCCCGACCCGGTGCTGGCGTATGTATGGATGGATCTGGCGGCTGAGCGCGGGTACGAGGGCTTCATCGGCCTGCGCGAGCGCTACTGGGCGGCGCTGGATGAGGATCAGCGAGCATCTGCCTTGGAGCGCGGCCAGGAAATCTACGCTCGCTATGGAGATGATGCGGCGCGGCCGCGCCTGGCGACGGCGATCCGGCGTGGCCGCAACCAGATTACCGGTAGCCGCGTAGGAGCGGTCGGTAGTCTCCAAATCTACGTTCCCGGCCCTGCTGGTTTCGAACAGATCGATGGCGCCAAGTTCTTCGATGAGAAGTACTGGGATCCCGAGCAATACATGGCTTGGCACGATTCCATCTGGCTGAAGCCCAGGGTTGGCAGGGTGACCGTCGGAGAGATCGAAGCCGCCAATGCGGCCGTGGGGGATGCCGCTTCGCGTATTCCCACTTCGACGCCGCAGATCGACGCAGCGGAGCCGACGACACCCTATCGCGACGAGCAACAGCTGGGCTCCAAGCCGCTGGAGTAGTTGCTGTCACCTTGGGGTCGGTGAAGACCTCAGCCGACCTCGCCCGTCTCCGCGCGAAGGCACCAGTCGCGACGTCGATTGCGGTATAACTTCGGCGACGGCGGTCTGCCGCTATTCTCGAGATGCCCATGCTCAAGTATTCCTGCCTGCTCATCGCCGCACTCATGCCCGTGCTCGCCATCGCCGCCGACCCCGCCGAAGGCCGCTGGAAGACCATCGACGACGAGACCGGGCAGGCCAAGTCGATCGTCGAGATCACCCAGGGGGCCAATGGCGCCCTGAGTGGGCGGATCGTCGAGCTGCTCAACCCCAGCCGGCCGAACCCGGCCTGCGACAAGTGCAAGGACGACCGCAGGGGCAAGCCGATCACCGGGATGGAAATCATCCGCGGCATGAAGCGCGACGGGGACGCGTACTCCGGCGGCACCATCCTCAAGCCCGACGAAGGCAAGGTGTACAAGTCGAAGATGGAGCTGCTCGAGGGCGGCGACAAGCTCGAGGTCTCGGGCTGCATCGCCTTCATCTGCAAGTCGCAGGTCTGGCTGCGGCAGTAGCCGCTCCAGCCGCCGGCCTTGCCCGGTCCGCGCCGGGCGTCCCGCGTCCGCGCATCGCGCGGATTGCGCCGTGCCGGGGAAGAACAAGGCGCCAGGCGGCCCTTGGGCCCTTGGGCCCATGCGTCGATGAACGCGTGATTCCGATGCGGGACACGGGCGAAGCCCGCCGCCGGCGCGCGCGCCGGGCGCCGCATGGGGCCATGCGATAATCCCGGCCCCTCGTCGTCGCCCACCCCCATGCCCCGCCCCGCGATCGTTTCCAGCGCCCTGCCCTACGGCAACGGGCACCTGCACATCGGCCACCTGGTCGGCTACATCCAAGCCGACATCTGGGTCCGGGCACGGCGCATGGCGGGCGGCACGGTGCATTTCGTGTGCGCCAACGACACCCACGGCACGCCGATCATGCTCGCCGCCGAGAAGGCCGGCGTGGCGCCGGAGGAGTTCATCAAGGTCACGCAGGCGAGCCAGCAGCGCGATTTCGCCGACTTCGCCGTCGACTTCGACTGGTACCACTCCACCCATTCGGCCGAGAACCGCGAGCTGACCGAGCGCTTCTACGCCGCGCTCGACGCAGGCGGCCACATCGCGCGCCGCTCGATCGAGCAGCTCTACGATCCGGTCAAGGCGATGTTCCTGCCCGACCGCTACGTCAAGGGCACCTGCCCGGTGTGCGGCACCGACGACCAGTACGGCGACAACTGCGAGAACTGCGGCGCGACCTATTCGCCGACCGAGCTGAAGAACCCGCGCTCGGTAGTGTCGGGGGCGACGCCCGAACTGCGCGCGTCGGAGCACTTCTTCTTCCAGGCCGGCGACTTCACCGGCGTGCTGCGCGACTGGCTGCAGGGCGATGTCGGCATCCCCGGCGTCAAGGCGAAGCTGCGCGAGTGGATCGACGCCGAGGGCGGCCTGCGCGACTGGGACATCTCGCGCGACGCGCCCTACTTCGGCTTCGAGATCCCCGGGCACCCCGGCAAGTATTTCTACGTCTGGCTCGATGCGCCGATCGGCTACCTGTCGAGCCTGCTCGCGCTCGCGCGCAGCGGCCAGGTGCCAGGCTTCGACGAACCCGCGTTCGAGGCGCTGCTGAAGCCGGGCGACCATGCCGAACTGCGTCACTTCATCGGCAAGGACATCGTCAACTTCCACGGCCTGTTCTGGCCGGCGGTGCTCGCCGGCAACGGCCTGCGCCTGCCCGAGCGCCTGCACGTCAACGGTTACCTGACCGTCGACGGGGCGAAGATGTCGAAGTCGCGCGGCACCTTCGTGATGGCGCGCACCTACCTCGACAGCGGACTGGATCCCGAGGCGCTGCGCTACTACTTCGCCACCAAGTCCTCCGGCGGCGTGGACGATGTGGACCTGAACCTGGCCGACTTCGTGGCGCGGGTGAACAGCGACCTGGTCGGCAAGTTCGTCAACATCGCCAGCCGCTGCGCGAAGCTGCTGCAGACCCAGTTCGACAACGTCCTGCCCGGCGCCACGCCCGGCGGCGTGAGCGAGGGCTGGGAGCCCCAGGCGCACGCCGTTCGCGCAGGGGTCCGCAACGCGAGCCTGCTCGCGCCGCAGGAATACGAGTCGGGCAACTTCGCCGCCGTCGCGCGCAACGCGATGGCCGCCGCGGACAGCGTCAACGAGTACATTGCACAGACGGCGCCCTGGGCGCTGGCCAAGGAGTCGTCCCGCCGCGCGGACCTGCATCTGGTCCTCGCCACCGCGCTGCAGGCCTTCGCCGACATCGCCGGCATGCTCAAGCCGATCCTGCCGGGCATCGCCTCGCGCGTGGAGCGCTACCTCGCGGTCGACGGCCTGCGCCCCGGCGCGTTCATCGAACTCGCGGGCCGCACGCTGCAGTCCTACGAGCCCCTGTTCACCCGCATCGACCCCAAGCACATCCAGGCCATGACCGACGCCAGCAAGGACACCTTCTCCGCTTCCGCCGACACCGCCAGCGCCGCGCCGAGCGCGAAGCGGGACGCGGGCCCGCAGCCGGCCCCTGCGGACAACGCGCCGGCACCGGCACCTGCGTACATCGGCATCGACGATTTCGCGAAACTCGACCTGCGCATCGGCAAGGTGCTCGAGTGCGGGGTCGTGGACGGTTCCGACAAGCTGCTCCGCTTCCTGCTCGATGCCGGCGAACTCGGCCAGCGCCAGATCTTCTCGGGCATCCGGGCCAGCTACGCCGACCCCGACGCCCTGGTGGGACGCAACGTGGTGTTCATCGCCAACCTCGCGCCGCGCAAGATGCGCTTCGGGGTGAGCGAAGGGATGATCCTCTCGGCCGGCTTCGACGGCGGCGCGCTGGCGCTGCTCGATGCCGACGCGCGCGCGCAGCCCGGCATGCCGGTGCGCTGAGCGCGCCGGGCGCGGACCCCGCATGGCGGCCCTCGCCCGCATCGAACGCCTGGACCGGCTGCTGCCGCAGACCCAGTGCGGGCAATGCGGGTTCGACGGCTGCCGCCCGTATGCCGAGGCGATGGATCGCGGCGAGGTCGGCGTCGACCGCTGCCCGCCCGGCGGCGACTCCGGTGCGCGCGCGCTGGCGCACGTGCTCGGCGTGCCCGCCCTGCCCTACGACCGCAGCCGCGGCACGTGCGAGCCGCCGCAGGTGGCCTGGGTGGTGGAAGCCGACTGCATCGGCTGCACGAAGTGCATCCAGGCCTGTCCGGTGGACGCCATCGTCGGCGGCACGAAACTGATGCACACGGTGATTCCGCCACTGTGCACCGGCTGCGAACTGTGCGTGCCGGCCTGCCCGGTGGACTGCATCGAACTGCATCCGCTGCCGTCTGGCGGCCTCGACGCCGGTTGAGGCCGTGCACAGGCGCAGCGCGGACGCCGCGGGCGACGTGCGGACGACGCCGGTCATCGACACGCCCCGGACACGCCGCATCCGACGGCTGTCCGTCTTCGACCGCTCAGCCGGGGCCTGGCCGCAGCGTTCGCCGCCTCACTGCGCCGGGCACGCCGAACAGATGCGCTCGACCTCGTAGCCCTTCGCGCGCAGCTTCTCGACCACGCCATCCTCGCCCAGCAGGTGCAGCGCGCCGACCACGACCAGGGTGTCGTCGGTGCCGGAGGCCGACAGCTTCGCCTCGAGCTTCGGCACCCAGGCGTCGTTGCGCTCGACGTTGATGCGGTGGTACAGCTTCGGGAACTGGGTGCGCATCTCCGCGGCCATGCCGCTCCACAGCGCCTCGGCATCGCCGCTGCGCCAGGCCGCGTGCAGCTTGTCGATCTCGGCGCGGCCCTCGCCGGCGCTGGCCAGCGACTCCTGCAGGAACTGCAGCTGCTCGGCCCGGTCCATGCCGTCGAGGAAGGCGATCTGCTGCGCGCCGGTCTCCAGCCCGCCGGTCGGCTTGCCGGCCTGCGAGGCCTTCTGCGCCAGGTTGCTGTCGAGGCCGAGCGCGGGATCGAGGCCGGCCTTGCCCATCTCCACGATCGTCACCATCAGCCCCGCGAACCACGGCTCGAACAGCTGCAGCGCCTGCGGCGTCATCTGCATCTTCTGCAGTTCGGCCGCATTGGCCTCGATCCACGCGTCCAGCGCCTGCTTCGTCCCGGCCGGCAGTTCGCTGTCGAGCGCGGTGCCGTCGGTCCGCAGCGCGGCCTGGCCCATCTGCATGCCCAGCGCGGGGGAACCAAGCTCCTCGGGCGGGATCTCGAATACCACCTTCTCGGCATCGGCAAACGCGGCATCGACGTCGCGCGAGAGCGGGTAGTCGTCCGGCTTGAGCAGGTGGAACGAGCCCAGCAGGTACAGCGCGTTGTCGTCGTCGGAGACCTTCCACAGCAGCGGCACCGGCGCGGCGCTGCGCGCGGTGTCGGCGTGTAGCCCGCCGGCGAACGCGACGAGCGCGGTGGCCGCGAGCAGGGATCGGATCAGGCGTGGCGCGCGGCTGGGCTGGGATCGCATCGGACATCCATGGTGGTGATGTGGGGTACCCGGACGCGATCGGCGCACCGGGTGTGACGCCGCCTCGGGCGGCATGCTGGCCGTCCCGCGGGCGACCGCCCTAGGTGGTGGGCACGGGCCGCACGTATTTTTTCTCGCCGGCGGTGACCGCCAGGTCGAGGCGGTTTTCAGGCGGCGGGAGCGGGCAGGTGGCGTAGTCGGTGAACACGCACGGCGGGTTGTAGGCGCGGTTGAAGTCGACCTCCACCGTGCCGTCGGCCGCAGGCGCCGGCGTGTACAGGTAACGACCGGCCGCGTAGCTCTCGTGGCCGCTGGTGCGGTCCGCGAACACCAGGAACAGGCCGCCGTCCTCGCCCTCCAGCGCCTCGAGGCGATAGCTCGCGCCGCCGCGCTCGAACTCGACCACGCCGGGATTGGGCTGCGGCTGCTGCTGGCTGAGGATGTCCATGATCGGAATCGTCTTGCCGGCCGGGTGCGGCACGAAACGCGCCTGCACCCGCCACGCCGGATCGGCCGGCCAATAGTCGAGCGGCGCCAGTCCGGTGAGCGTTTCGGCTTCGGCATGGCGGACCCGCAACGCCTTGCGCCCGCCGCGATCGACCAGCACCAATTGCCCCTTGCCGTCGTCGAAGCCGACCACCGTCGGCGTGCCGGTCACGTCCGGCACCAGCTCGAAGCGTCCCTTCGCCGGCGCGCCGTCCACGGTGAGCGCCGCATCGGATTCGGGCGTGAGATACACCTTGCCGCCCTGGCGCTGCAGCAGGCCCATCCGCTCGGGCCCCTTGGCGAGGCGGATACCGCTGGTCGGGCCGCTGCCCACGTAGTGCGCCGGCAGTTCGATCCAGTGCAGGCCGATCAGGCTGGCCCAGCCGTCGGGCTGCAGCAGTCGCTCGCGGCGCTCCGCGCGCCAGGCCTCGTTGTCCGCCACGAACGCCGGATCGGCCGGGGCCGCCTCCACCGGGGTATCGGCCGTGCCGCGATCTTCCGGCTGGCCACCGCAGCCCACCAGCAGCACGCCGAGCACGAGGCCCGCCCATTTTCCATGCCTGCCCATGCTCAACGCCCCCTCAGGAACCAACGGTCGATCTCGGGCAGCGGGAAGTGCGCCCAGGTCGGGCGTCCATGATTGCATTGTCCGGAGCGCTCCGTCGCCTCCATCTGCCGCAGCAGCGCATTCATCTCCGGGACGGTGAGCCGGCGGTTGGCGCGCACCGCGCCGTGGCAGGCCATGGTCGAGAGCAGTTCGTCGCGGGCGCTGCGCACGCGCAGGCTCTCGCCGTGCTCGCGCAGGTCGGCCAGCACGTCGCGCAGCAGCGCCTCGGTATCGCCCTGCGCCAGCAGTGCGGGCACGCTGCGCAGCAGCAGCGACTGCGGGCCGCCACGCGAGAGTTCGAAGCCCAGTTCCGCCAGCGTCGCGGCCTCCTGCTCGGCCACGTCGGCCTCGCGCTCGGACACCGCCACCGCCTGCGGCACCAGCAACGGCTGCGCGCGCAGGCCCTCGCTGTCGTGCGCGGTCTTGAGGCGTTCGTAGCCGATGCGTTCGTGCGCGGCGTGCATGTCGACCACGATCAGGCCGTCGGCCGCTTCGCTGAGGATGTAGATGCCGTGCAGCTGCGCGATCGCGAAGCCCAGCGGCGGCACGCCGGCAGCGGCGTCCTCGCGCGGCAGGGTTGGCCGCTGCGGATCGCCGCCATACAGCGCCGCGTACGCGGCGCGCGCTTCGTCGACCTGCAGCCGCATCGGCACCTGGGAGCCACCCTGCGGCATCGCGCCCAGGGGCGACCACGCACCCGCCGCCGGCGGTTCCGCGGTGTGCTGCGATGGCGTGCCCCATGACGCGGCCGCCGGTTCGCCTCCGGGCGCCGCCGCGGCGCCGCCGGCGCGGGTCGCCGCGAGTGCATCGTGGACGGTGCGGTAGACGAAGTCGTGCACCAGGCGCGAATCGCGGAAACGCACCTCGTGCTTGGCCGGATGCACGTTGACGTCCACCCGGGTGGGGTCCAGCTCGAGGAACAGCACGTAGGCCGGCTGGCGCCCGTGGTAGAGCACGTCGGCGAAAGCCTGGCGCACCGCATGCGCGATGCTGCGGTCGCGCACGGGGCGCCCGTTGACGTAGACGTACTGTTGGTCGGTGCTGGCGCGCGAGTAGGCCGGCTGAGCGATCCAACCGTGCAGCCGCAGCCCGGCGCCCGCATGGTCGATGCGCAGCGCGTGGCGCGCGAACTCCTCGCCAAGCGTGCCGGCCAGGCGCTCGTCGGTGAACAGGCCCGCGCCCGCCTCGGACAGCGCGCGGTAGCGTCGCGACGGCTTGCCGTTGTGGGTGACGCGCAGTTCGACATCCGGGCGCGCCAGCGCGAGCGCGCGCAGCCACTCCTCGATGTGGCCGAGCTCGGTGCGCTCGGCGCGCAGGAACTTGCGCCGCGCCGGCACGTTGTAGAACAGGTCGCGCACCTCGACCACGGTTCCGGTCGGCTGCTGCTTCGGCGCCACCTGGCCCACGCGCCCGCCATCCACGGCCAGCGCGGCACCGTGCGCGTCGCCGACGCGGCGGGTGGCGATCAGGAACCGGCTCACCGAGGCGATCGACGGCAGCGCCTCGCCGCGGAAGCCGAGCGTGGCCACCGCTTCGAGGTCGTCGAGGCTGGCGATCTTGCTGGTGGCATGGCGCGACACCGCCAGCGGCAGGTCGCCGGCGGCCATGCCGCCGCCATCGTCGCGCACCCGCACCAGGCGCACGCCGCCTTCCTCGAGGTCGATGTCGATCCTCCCCGCCCCGGCGTCGAGTGCGTTCTCGACCAGTTCCTTCACTACCGATGCGGGTCGTTCCACGACCTCGCCGGCGGCGATCTGGTTGATCAGGGTGTCGGGCAGCTGCTGGATGGGCACCCGCGCATGATACCGGCGCGCGGCGGCGCGGTCCTCGCCGCGCGGCTGTCAGCGGCTGCCGGCGGCGCTGGCGACGCGCTCGTCCGCCGCACGCGCGGCGTACAGCGTGCCCGGCGGCGGCTGGCTGGAGAAGTAGGTGTGCACGCCGTCGAGGATCGCGCGCGCCACCGTGCCCTGGAACTTCGGGTCGATCAGCCGCTTCTCCTCCTCCGGGTTGGAGAGGAAGGCGGTCTCGACCAGCATCGCCGGCATGTCGGAGGTGCGCAGCACGGCGAAGTTGGCGCGCTCGATGTGCGGCTTGTGGTTGTTGCCGATGCGCTTGAGGCCGGACAGGATGTGGTTGCCGGCGTCCTCGGAGGCCTTCATCTGCCCGCTCTGGGTGAGGTCGAGCAGCACGTTGGTCAGCACGCTGTCGTTGGACGGCGCGCGCACGCCGCCGATCAGGTCGGCTGCGTTCTCCTTCTCCGCCAGCCAGCGGGCGCGCTGCGACGAGGCGCCGCGCAGGGAAAGCACGTACACCGAGGAGCCCTTGGCGTTGCGGTTCTCGGCCGCGTCGGCGTGGATCGAGATGAACATGTCCGCCTTGGCCTGGCGCGCGATCCGGGCGCGGTTGTTCAAGGGGATGAACACGTCGCGGTCGCGCACCAGGTGCGCGCGCAGGCCGGGCGTGGCATTGACCTGCCGTGCCAGTTCGCGCGCGATCGCCAGCGTGATGTCCTTCTCGCGCTTGCCGCTGGGGCCGATGGCGCCGGGGTCCTGGCCGCCATGGCCGGCATCGATCGCGATCACCAGCGGCCGGGTGCCGCCAGTGACGGCACGGACGGGCGGTGGCGCTTCGACCGGCGCGGGCGCCACCACCGGCGGCGTCGCAGGCACCACTGCGGCGGCGACAGTGGCCGGCGCGGGTGTGGAGCTCGGCACCGCGCGGGGCAACGACGGATCGGAAGTCGGCTGCGGTTGCGGCGGCGATGCCGGATACGTGGCGGGCGCGGCGCCGGCCTGGCCGGCGGCGCGCAGTTCGGCGACCAGGCGCGAGGTCGCGGCGGCCGAGGCGGCGGCGGGGTCGGGCTGCGGCGTCACGCCCGGGGTCGCGGTGGCTGCAGGGGACGTGCCGGCTGCCACGGCAGCGGTGTCGGCGGAGACCGGAGCGGCCGGCTGCCCCGCGGCAATCGCGGCAATCGGATCGGCCTGCCCGTCGCCCGGCCACTCGATGACCAGGCGCGTGCCGCCGGAGCCTGCTTCGATACGGGGCTTGAGTGCCACCACCGGGGTGGCCAGGTCGAACACGATGCGGCTCGTGCCCGGCTCGGGCTGACCGCTGCGGACGGCCTTCACCACGCCCACCGCGGCCGGCAGCGCCAGGCCGCCGCCAAGGCGGCTGCCGGGCAGGTCCACGACCAGCCGGTGCGGATCCTTGAGGTGGATCAGCCGGTACTCGGCGTCCTGATCCAGCCGCAGTTCGGCCCGGGTCCCGGTGGGGCCGCTGTCCAGCTGGACCGCCTTCAGCTCCGCGGCATGCGCGAGATTCCAGACCAGCGCCGCCAGCAAGGCGAGGCCGAGCAGGATCTGTTGGACGTGGAGACCCCGGGTGCGCATGCGGCGTAGTGAATCATCGATGACTCACCTTTGCAACGCACTTTTCCTTTCAAATCGGCGACCTGCCGCCCGTTCCTATGGGTTCGGTTCAGGAATCGGCTGCAACTCGGCATCATCGCCAAGGCGCGCAAGCCAGGCGGTTCCGGCGGCACTAGCCGGGATCAGTGTCGCCCGGCGCCCCGCCCCCGCCATCCCAAGCCGGACGTGCAGGTCGGCCGGCGGCAGCGCGCCCGCCCCGCGTTCGGGCCACTCGATCAGCCACAGTACGGCCTCCGGCTCATCCAGGCCGAGGAATTCGAGTTCGCCGGCATCGCCGATCCGGTAGAGGTCCAGGTGCAGGGCCTCGCCGCCCGTGGCCAGCGGGTAGCGTTCGACCAGGGTATAGGTCGGGCTGCGGACGGTGCCGGTGACCCCCAGCGCCCGCAGCCAGGCCCGCGCCAGCGTCGACTTGCCGGCGCCGAGGTCCCCGTGCAGGTGGACGACGGCCTGCGGCGGGGCGTGGCTGGCCAAGACACCAGCCAGGCTGCTGGTCGCGGCTTCGTCGGGAAGCGACACGTCGATCATGCGTGCGGCCCGCCGTTGACCCAGGTGCGCAGCGGGGCCAGGAGGTCCGTCGGCAGCAGGCCACGCTCGCCGTCCTGCGCCGCGGTGTCGCCGGCGACCGCGTGCAACAGGGCGCCGTGGCAGGCGGCGTCGAACGCCTCCAGCCCGAGCGCGCGGAGCGCGGCGATGCAGCCGGTCAGGAGATCGCCCATGCCGCCCACGGCCATGCCCGGATTGCCGGCCGCGATCACCCGCGGCACCTGCTCCGGCGCGGCCACCAGGGTGCCGGCACCCTTGAGCACGACCACGCAGCCGAACATCTCCGCCAGCAGCCGCGCCGCGGCGAAGCGGTTGGCCTGCACCTCGGCCGTGGTGAAGCCCAGCAGCCGCGCCGCCTCACCAGGGTGCGGAGTGAGGATCGTGCCGGCCGGCAGCACGCGCGTATGGCGGGCGAGCACGTTCAGCGCGTCCGCGTCGAGCACCAGCGGCTTGCCCGCCGCGAGCGCTTCGGCATGCAGCCGCGCGCCCCAGTCTTCCTGCCCGAGACCCGGCCCGAGCGCGACCACGTCGGCGCGGTCCATCAGCGCAGCCAGCGCGGTCGCCTCGTCGACGCCATGGACCATCGCCTCCGGCCGCCGCGCCAGCAGGGCCGGGACATGCGCCGGCCGGGTCGCCACGCTGACCAGGCCGGCGCCGCAGCGCAGCGCCGCGTCGGCCGCCAGCATGACCGCCCCGCCCTTGCCGGTGTCGCCGCCGATGCACAGCACGTGGCCGCTGTCGCCCTTGTGCGCGTCGCGTGCGCGCGGCGCGATCCAGTCGCGCAGGTCGTCGCGATCGAGCCGGATCGCCGCCGCGGGCGCCCGCGCGAGCGCCTCGTCGGCGTCGAGCGTGGCCAGCGCCAGCGAGCCGGTGCAGCGCGCCGCCGCGCCGGTGTACAGGCCCGCGTGCGGGGCGAGCAGCTGCAGGGTGTGGCTGGCGTGCACCACGCGCCCGGGCGCGCTGCCGCGATCGGCGTCGAGTCCGCTGGGCACGTCGAGCGCGAACACCGGCAGGCCCGAGGCGTTGATCGCATCGATGACGCGCGCGGCCTCGGCATCGGGCTCGCGCGACAGTCCGATGCCGAACAGGGCATCGACCACCAGCTGCGCACGTCCGAAGCCGTCGTCGAAGGCCTTGATGCGGCCGCCTGATTCCCGGTACGCCCCGCAGGCCTGCCGCGCGAGTGCAGTGCGCGGCGCATGGGCCTCGAGCCGCAGCACGCGCGCATCGCGTCCGGACTCGTGCGCGTGCCGGCACAGCTCGTAGCCGTCGCCGCCGTTGTTGCCCGGCCCGCACACCACCACGATGCGCTGCACGTCCGGCCAGCGCGACAGCAGTTCGCGCCACGCGGCCTGGCCGGCGCGCGCCATCAGCGCGAAGCCGTCGCCCAGGCGCGCCGCCATGTCGGTTTCGATCACGCGCAGCGCCGCGGCGTCGTACAGCGGCGTGCCGCGGGGGCGTGGGACGGCATCCATCGGCCGGATTCTATACTTGCGGCGGTGTCCCTCCGCCCCGCCCCGCCGGTCTACGATCCCGCTGCGCTCGCCCTGCGGATCAAGGCGCTCGCGCGCGAGTCGGGCTTCCAGCGCTGCGGCATCGCCGGCGTGGACCTGGACGAGGACGAGGCGCACCTGCGCGACTGGCTGGCGCAGGGCCTCTACGGCGACATGGACTGGATGGCGCGCCACGGCGACAGGCGCGCCCGTCCGCGCGAGCTGGTGCCCGGCACGGTGCGGGTGGTGTCGGTGGGCCTGGACTACGGCCAGGATCCCGACGCCGCCTGGCGCACCCTCGCCGACGGCACCCGCGCCTACGTCGCGCGCTACGCGCTGGGCCGCGACTACCACAAGCTGATGCGCCAGCGCCTGCAGCGGCTGGCCGACCGCGTCGCCTACGAGATCGGGCCGTTCGGCCACCGCGTGTTCGTGGACTCGGCGCCGGTGCTCGAGCGCGCGCTGGCGCGCAACGCCGGCCTGGGCTGGATCGGCAAGCACACGTGCCTGATCGATCGCGACGGCGGCTCGTGGTTCTTCCTGGGCGAGATCTACGTCGACCTCGCGCTGCCGGTCGACCCGCCGGCGAGCGCCCATTGCGGCAGCTGCGTGCGCTGCATCGAGATCTGCCCGACGCGCGCGATCACGGCGCCGCACCGGCTCGATGCGCGACGCTGCATCGCCTACCTCACCATCGAACACGAAGGCGCCATCGATCCGGAGCTGCGTCCGCTGATCGGCAACCGCATCTTCGGCTGCGACGACTGCCAGCTGATCTGTCCGTGGAACAAGTTCGCCCGCCGCACCGACGAGCCCGACTTCCGCGCCCGCAACCGGCTCGACGAAGCCACGCTCGAGGAGCTGTTCGCCTGGAGCGAGGACGAATTCCTGCAGCGCACCGAAGGCTCGCCGATCCGCCGCAGCGGCTACGTGCGCTGGCTGCGCAACCTGGCGGTGGCGCTGGGCAACGCCCCGACCTCGCCCGGGGTGCTGGCCGCCCTGCAGGCGCGTCGCGGGGTGGACGATCCGATGGTGCGCGAACACGTCGAATGGGCGCTCGCGAGACACGGCGCGTAGCCACCGGAACGTCCAGGGCGGGCCCGCCCACGGCACGGGAACTCGACGCCTCGTCGCCCGAAAGGGCGGACTCCGCAGCTGTTTGACGTCATCGGGTGGCCGGCGGCGCTGTTCGCAGGCGCGCCGCGGCCGCTTCACCGATGCGGAGCCTCAGCCGCGCGACGCGATCTCCGCCAGCAGCGCGCGGGTGACCGGGTCGTCCGCTTCGGCCTTGCCTTCCAGCGCCGGCAGCAGCCGGTTGGCCACCTGCTTTCCGAGTTCGACGCCGAACTGGTCGAAGGCGTTGATGCCCCAGGCCACCGACTGCAGGTACACGCTGTGCTCGTACAGCGCGATCAGCATGCCCAGCGACTGCGGCGTGAGCGCATCGAGCAGCAGCAGGGTGCTGGGGCGGTTGCCGGCGTAGGCGCGGTGCGGATCGTCGCTGGACTGGCCGTTGGCCAGCGCCTCGGTCTGCGCCAGCAGGTTGGCCAGCAGCGCGCGGTGGTTCCCCTCGAAGCCATCCTCGCTGCGGACGACGCCGATGAAATCCGCCGGCACCACCTGGGTGCCCTGGTGCAGCGCCTGGAAGAAGCTGTGCTGGGTGTCGGTGCCCGGCCCGCCCCACCACACCGGGACGGTGTCCTCGGCCAGCGGCACGCCGTCGAGACGTGCCGACTTGCCCAGGCTCTCCATTACCAGCTGCTGCAGGTAGTTGGGCAGCAGCCTGAGGCGCTCGTCGTACGGCAGCACCGCCTGCGTCGCCAGCCCGAGCGCGTTGCGGTTCCACAGCGCGGTCAGCGCGTGCAGGATCGCGAGATTCTCGCGCGGCGACGCGTTCGCGGCATGCGCGTCCAGTTCCGCCGCGCCCGCCAGCAGCGCTTCGAAGCGGTCCATCCCGATCGCCAGCGCGATCGGGAAGCCCACCGCCGACCACAGCGAGTAGCGTCCACCCACCCAGTCCCACATCGGCAGGATCCGCTCGGGCGCGATGCCGAAGGCGGCCGCGCGCTCGACGTTGGCGCTGACCGCGTACACGCGCGCGTCGTCGCCCAGCCAGTCGCGCACGATGGCGCCGTTGAGCAGGGTCTCCTGGGTGCCGAAGGTCTTGGAGATCAGGATCGCCGCGGTCTTCGCCGGATCGAGGCCGGCCAGCGTGCGTCGGGCCGCATTGCCATCGACGTTGGACAGGAAGTGCACGCGCACGCGCGCGTCCGGCTGCGCCAGCGCATCGGCCACCAGCCGCGGGCCGAGGTCGGAGCCGCCGATGCCGACGCTGACCACGTCGGTCACGCCGCTCGCGACGACCGCCTCGACCAGCGTGCGCATCCGCACGCGCGCCTGCGCCGCCTGCGCGCTGCACTCGCGCGCGAACGGCGCCGTGGAGGCATCGCCACGCAGCGCGCTGTGCAGCGCGGCGCGGCCTTCGGTGGCGTTGACGGTCTCGCCGTCGAGCAGGCGGCGCATGGCACGCGCGAACCCGGCGTCGTCGGCCAGGGCGTACAGCGCATCCAGCGCGGCGCCGTCGTAGCGCTGGCGGGCGAAGTTCGCGTACAGCGGCCCCACCCGCAGCGACAGGGCGCGCGCCCGCTCCGGCTCGTCCTGCAGCAGACGCGCCACCGGCGTGTCGGCCAGGCGTGCGGCGTGGGATCGAAGGGTCGCGAAATCCGGCATGGGCGGGGCCTGCAGTGTTGGGGAGGGGCGGTCCATCCTCGCCGACACGGTGGCGCGTGCGCGGATCGCGCCCGGCGCGCGCCGTGGCGTGGACCACCACGGAGTATAGAAGGCAACCGCGTCCGCCCGCAGGCGCGTGCTCAACCGATGTCGAAGGCCAGATTGTCGATCAGGCGCGTCCGTCCCAGCCGCGCCGCGACCAGCGCCACGTACGCCCCGGGCACGGCGCTGCCCTCGCCCGCATCCGACAGGTCGGCGCGCCGGACCACGGCGTAGTCGACCTGGAAGCCGGCCCCGCGCAGGCGCGTGGTGGCCGCTGCTTCCACTGCCTGCAGGCCGTCGCCCGCGCGCGCGGCGTCGCGCATCGCCTGCAGCGTGCGATGGATCTCCGGCGCGATCGCGCGTTCGCCCGGATCGAGATACTGGTTGCGCGAACTCATCGCCAGCCCGTCGGCCTCGCGCACCGTTTCGCCTGCAAGCAGTTCCACCGGGATCGCGAGGTCGCGCACCAGATAGCGGATCACCGCCAGCTGCTGGTAGTCCTTGCGCCCGAACGCGGCCACGTCCGGCTGCACCTGGTTGAACAGGCGCGCGACCACGGTGGACACGCCGTCGAAATGGCCCGGGCGGTGCGCGCCGTCGAGCACGTCGGTGATGCCGGGGACGCGGATGCGCACGGCCTGCTCCGCCCCGAACGGGTACATCGTCTCCACCGACGGCATCCACAGCGCGTCGCAGCCGGCGCCGTCCAGGCCGACGGCATCCTCGGCCGGGGTCCGGGGGTAGCGCGCGTAGTCCTCGTTCGGGCCGAACTGGGTCGGGTTCACGAACACGCTGGCGACCACGCGGTCGGCGTGCCGGCGGACGAGCTCCACCAGCGAATGGTGGCCGGCGTGCAGGTTGCCCATGGTCGGCACGAAGCCCACCCGCAGGCCCTGCCGCTTCCAGTCCGCCACCCGCGCACGCAGGGCGGCGAGGTCTTCGAAGGTCTCGAGCATCCGTCGCGTCGTTCAGTCGTAGGCGTGGCCGGGGCCCGGGAAGCTGCCCTCGCGCACCGCGGCCACGTAGGCGCGCACCGCGCCGGCGACCGAGCCGCCGGTTTCCAGGAAATCCTTCACGAATTTCGGGCGCCGGTGGCCGCTGTCCAGGCCCAGCATGTCGTGCAGAACCAGCACCTGGCCGTCGCAGTGTGGACCGGCGCCGATGCCGATGGTCGGCACCGGCGAGGCGCGGGTGATCTGGCCGGCCAGCGCCGACGGCACGCATTCGAGCACCAGCAGCGCCGCGCCCGCCTCGGCCACGGCGAGCGCATCGGCGCGCAGCTGCGCGGCGGCGGCGGCCTCGCGTCCCTGCACCTTGTAGCCGCCGAAGCGCAGCACCGACTGCGGCGTGAGCCCCAGGTGCGCGCAGACCGGGATCTCGCGCGCGGACAGGAACCGGATCGCCGCCAGCTTGTGCGGGCCGGCGCCCTCGAGCTTGACCATGCCGGCGCCCGTCTGCAGCAGGCGGGTGGCGGCATCGAGCGCGCGTTCGGGCGTGGCATCGGCCTGGAACGGCAGGTCCGCCAGCAGCAGCGCCCGGCGCAGGCCGCGGGCCACCGCCGCCACGTGGTAGGCCATCGCGTCGACGTCGACCGGGAGGGTGGACGCATGCCCCTGCACCACCATGCCCAGCGAATCGCCGACCAGCACGATGTCGGTGCCGTTGGCATCGAGCACGCGCGCGAACCCGGCGTCGTAGGCGGTGAGCATCGCCAGCCGGCGCCCGGCGGCGCGCGCCTCGGCCAGCGCCGGGACGGTCAGGGGCTTGTCGGGCGCGGATCGGTCCATGCGCCTAGGGTATCGCTTCGATGCCGGACGCATCCAACGCCGCCAGCGCCTCGGCCACAGGCCCGTGCCCGGGGATGACCGCCGCCGGCGCGATCTCGGCCAGCGGCAGCAGCGCGAACGCGCGCTCGTGCAGGTGCGGGTGCGGCACCCGCAGGCCGGGGATGTCGATCACCGCGTCGCCGTACAGCAGCAGGTCGAGGTCGAGCGTGCGCGGGCCCCAGCGTTCGCCCTCCCCGTCCCCCCGCGCGCGGCCGAAATCGCGTTCGATGGCGAGCAAGGCGTCGAGCAGGGCCTGCGCCGCCAGGCCGGTCTCGAGCACGGCCGCGCCGTTGAGGAAGTCCGGCTGGTCGCGCCGCCCCCAGGCCGGCGTGCGGTAGAAGCGCGAGGCGCGCAGCAGGCGCGTATCTGGCAGGCGGTCGAGCGCATGCAGCGCCGCCGCCAACGTCCGCGCCACCTCGCCGACGTTGCCGCCGAGGCCGACGCAGGCGTGGACCCCGCTCATTCCGCGGACGCGTGCCGCCGGCGCCGGCGCCGGCGCTTGCGCGGAGCAGCGCCGTCCGCATCGTCGGCATGCGCGGCGTCGCCCGACTGGTGGGCCAGGGCCGCATCGGGATCGCCCTGCGCCTCCTGCCAGAACGCGATGTCGTCCTCGTGCGCGGGCGACGCAGCGCGCCGCAGCACCAGGAAATCGAATGCGGCGCGGAAGCGCGGATGCGACAGCGTGCGCACCACCCGCTTGCGCTGGCGCTGCGAGAACCGGGCCTGCATCAGCCAGATCTCCTGCATCGGCAGCGAGAACCGGCGCGGCAGCGCGATCGTGGACAGCTGGTGCAGGGTCACCCGGTCGGCGGCGCGGCGCTCGGCCTCCACCGTGTGCAGGCCCTGCGCCTGCAGCGCCATCAGCGAGCGGCAGTACGCCGGCCACAGCAGCACCGCGAACAGGAACGCCGGCGAGACCGGTTCGTCCATCGCCACCCGCCGGTCGGTGCCGCGCAGGCCCTCGACGAGCATCCGCCGCAGCGCGCCGCTGCGGTTGGCCGCGAGCGCGGCGGCGGTTTCCGGAAACAGCGCCGACAGCAGGCCGTGGCGCTCGAGGCCCTCGAAGCTGGCCACAGCGTTCCCGGACAGGAACATCTTCAGGCATTCCTCGAACAGGCGCGCGGGCGCGGCCTCCGACAGCAGCGGCGCCAGGCCGGGCAGCGGCGCGGCGGTGTCCTCGGCGATGTCGAAGCCGAGCTTCCCGGCCAGGCGGATCGCGCGCAGCATGCGCACCGGGTCCTCGCGGTAGCGCGTTTCGGGATCCCCGATCAGGCGCAGCACGCGGTGGGTGACGTCCTCGAAACCGCCGACGTAGTCGCGCACCGAGAAGTCGGCGATGTCGTAGTACAGCGCGTTCGCGGTGAAGTCGCGGCGGACGGCGTCGTCCTCGATCGTGCCGTAGACGTTGTCGCGCAGCAGGCGGCCGTCGTCGTGCACCTGGCGGTCGCCGCTGCCGTCGTCGATGTTGGCGCGGAAGGTGGCTACCTCGATGATCTCGCGGCCGAACACCACGT
This sequence comes from Luteimonas rhizosphaericola, assembly GCF_029888045.1. Lineage (GTDB taxonomy): Bacteria > Pseudomonadota > Gammaproteobacteria > Xanthomonadales > Xanthomonadaceae > Luteimonas > Luteimonas rhizosphaericola. Next base: position 386,198 of record NZ_JARXRN010000016.1, read on the forward strand.
GCGCCAGCCGGAAGCGCCGCCCGATCAGGCGGCAGTTGCGGAACAGGTGCCGGACTTCCTCCGGGGTGGCGTCGGTGGCGACGTCGAAGTCCTTCGGGGCCAGCCCCGCGAGGAGGTCGCGCACGGCGCCGCCGACCAGGCACGCGCGGTGGCCGGCCTCGTGCAGGCGGTAGAGCACGCGCAGCGCATTGGGGCTGATGCCCCGGCGCGAGATCGGGTGCTGGTCGCGGGGGATGATCCGCAGTTCGGTCGGGACGGACGGGGTGTGGGTCGGCATCAGGCCAGGGGCTTCCGGGGGCGGCGCCAGGATGGAGGTGTCGGTCGCCATATCGCTGCTATACTAGCAAGCTGCATCGGCGTCCTGCCCTCCCGGGTCGGCCCGGGCAGCCGGTCGTCCAGCCGGCGCTGCGTTCCGCAGCACCCTGCTCCCTTCGTCTAGAGGCCTAGGACGTGGCCCTCTCAAGGCTAAAACACGGGTTCGAATCCCGTAGGGAGCGCCATCTTCCGGAAAGGCCCGCGCAAGCGGGCCTTTTCTTTTCTGCCTCTCCTGCAGTTGCCCCCGCCTCGCCGGATCCGAGGACCGCTGGCCGGTTGAACCGGTCTTGCCTCGTGCGGTTCTCTTGGAGTTCCGGGCTTCGAAGCGTCGGACGGGCCCTCATCGTTTTCCCGTGGCACCGGGCACGGGCGCCCTCGGCGGCGAATGTCCTCCGGCGACGGCCCCCGGCCGTCGCCTCCCCCTTGAGTTCGCCCCCGAGGACGCCCGCACCCGGCGCTTCGGACATCGCAGGCGTGACGAAGTGGGCGCATCGGTACGCGCGCCATTTGATTCGCCACCGCGAAAGAACTGGCATCGGATCCAGCGGGAGCCGAGGCTGGCCGCAGGCGGCGGGTCTTCGCGGCGAAATCAAGGAGGAGGCGTCCGCCGGCAGGCGGA
>NZ_JARXRN010000016.1:387158-572044 GCF_029888045.1 Luteimonas rhizosphaericola
CCCGCCGCCTGCGGCCAGCCCCTTCCGGTCTCCATGCGCTCTGTGGCGCCGGTCGCGCTGCCGTCCGCAGCCCGCAGCGCAGGAACAGGCGCGACACCTTCCAGCAACCGCTCCCGGCAGGCGACTCGCCATGAGTCGAAGCGCTCACGCACCAGACAACGCGGGACCGGTCACGCACGCCGCACGGCTTCCGCCCACGGTCGATGCGCCCCCATCCCTGCGCATCCGGCGCGCGTGCTCTAGAATTCCAGGCCCGACCGTTTCCCGCACCGGACCCGCATGCCCTTCGTCGTCACCGAGAACTGCATCAAGTGCAAGTACACCGACTGCGTCGAGGTGTGCCCGGTCGACTGCTTCCACGAAGGCCCGAACTTCCTGGTGATCGACCCGGACGAGTGCATCGACTGCACCCTGTGCGAGCCCGAATGCCCGATCAACGCGATCTATCCCGAGGACGACGTTCCCGCGGGCCAGGAGCAGTACGTGGCGCTCAATGCGGAACTGTCGAAGGACTGGCCGGTGATCACCGCGCGCAAGGAGCCGCTGCCCGACGCCAAGGAGTGGGAAGGCAAGCCGGACAAGCTGAAGCTGCTCGAGCGCTGACCCGCCGGCGCCCGAGGCGTCCGCGCGCACGTCGCGGCGCGGACGCCTGTCAACAGAAGGGCGCCTTGCCGCGCCTTTCTGCGTTTCGCGCGTGCTCCCGGCTCAGCCGCCCGCGAGCGCAGCGCGGAGCGCGGCGATCAGGCGCTGCGGCGGCTCGCCGGCCGCCGGCAGGCCGCGCGGATCGACCGCGGCCACGTACGCGCCGGTGTCGGTGCGGGTCACCCGGATCAGGAACTTGGCATCGCCGTAGTCCACGTCGTAGGTGCCGAGCAGCTGGGCACGGTTGACCACGGTCAGGCCCTCGGTGGCGGCCAGCACCTCGCCCACCCGGACGAACACCGCATCCACTTCGCCGGCGACCGCGAAGCCGTTGGGCTGCGCGCTGCCGGCGGCAGGCATGGCCGAACGCGTCACCGAACCGGTGGCGAACTCGGGCAACTGCATCGCGCCGGAGGTGTCCGGGCGGTCCAGGTCCGGCGGCACTTCCAGCGGCCGCGATTCGGGGCTGGCGGTGTAGAGCTCGCTGCCCTTGCGGAACCACTTGCAGCCACTGGTACCGACCACGGCGGCGGCCACGAGGCAGATCGCGAGCACGCGGATCAGGGGACGGGAATGACGCATGGGTGGCTTCTCCTGCGAAAAAGGGGTCAGGCCGCGAGCGGATCGCGGAGGCTGCGTTCGAGAGTGTCGACCAGCGCGGCGATGCGCGCGGCATCGGCCTGGTGGCGCTCGGACAGTGGGGTCAGCGGCAGGCGCAGCCCGCGACCGATGCCCAGCCGGTCCAGTACCGCCTTGACCGGGATGGGGTTGGATTCGAGCACGACGAAATCGAACAGCGGCTGCAGTCGCGCGTTCCATGCCAGCGCGTCGTCGCGCTGGCCGGCAAGCGCGAGGTCGCACAGCCGGCGCATCGCGGACGGCACCAGGTTCGACACCACCGACACCACGCCATCGGCGCCGTCGAGCATCGCCTGCGCCGCCGTGGCATCGTCGCCGGAGAGCACCGCGAACCCGTCGCCGCGCAGCGCCTGCCACGCGCGGAGGCGCTGCGGATCGGACACCGCTTCCTTGATGCCGGCGATGCGCGGATGCGTCGCCAGCTCCGCGACCGCATCGGGCGTCAGGTCGCAGCCGGTGCGCTGCGGCACGTTGTACATCACCACCGGCAGGTCGCCCTCGTCGGCGACGGCGCGATAGTGCGCGAGCATGCCGGCTGCGGTCGGCCGCACGTAGGGCGGCACCACCACCAGCGCCGCATCGGCGCCGAGCGCGGCGGCGCGGCGCGTGGCCTCGATCGTGCGCGCGGTGCCCGAATGCCCGGTGCCCGCGAGCACCGGCACCCGGCCGCCCACGCATTCCACCGCGGTGCGCAGCAACGCATCGTGCTCGGACGCGTAGAGCGACGCGGCTTCACCGGTGGACCCGGCCACCACCAGGGCCTGCGTGCCGGCGGCGATCTGGGCCTGCAGCAGGCGCCGCCACGCGTCCAGATCGAGTTCGCCCGTCACCGTGAACGGCGTCGCCAGCGCGGTGATGCTGCCGGTAAGTCGCAAGGGGGACGGTCTCGTGCGAATGTCCCGCGCGAAGGCGCAGGACGGTGGATTCGGGGTGCCGGCATGTTACTTGCGGCCCGGAAGCAGGGGCAAGTATGCTGGCCGCGGCGTCCGACCCCGTTCGGGCCGCCGTTCAGACCGAAGCACGCAAGATCCTGCCCCGCCGCGGACGCCGCCTTGACCGAAACAGACACCGCATCCCGGCCCTCGCCGAACGAGAACTACCTGCTGATCAACGCCTACACGACGCATCCGGCATCGCCGCTGCTCGCCGTGTCCAGGCGCATCGCCGACAGCGGCTGCAACCTCGTCGACACGCGCCTGTCCACCGTCGGCCGCGATGTCTCGGTGACCGCGCTGGCGGCCGGCTCCTGGGATTCGGTGGCCAAGCTCGAGGCCATGCTGACGCGGCTCGAGCGCGAAGAGGACTTCAAGCTGGTCTGGTACCGCACCGGGCCCAAGCCGGTGCAGTCGAACCTGCTGCCCTACGTGGTCGAGGTGGTGGCCGCGGACAAGCCGGGCATCCTGTTCCAGCTGGCGGATTTCTTCGACCGCCAGGGCATCACGATCGAGAGCCTGCACTGCTCGCGCTACCGCGCGATGCAGACTGGTGCAGACATGTTCTCGGCCCAGGTGACGATCGGCGTGCCGGCGAACATGCACATCGCGGCATTGCGCGACGACTTCCTCGAGTTCTGCGACCACCTGAACCTCGACGCGATCATGGATCCGATGAAGTTCTGACATGGTGCAGGTCGGCAAGCCGCTCCCGAAATCGACGCTGCGCCTGCCGCTGGCGCTGTCCGGCGGCGGCAGCGCCACCCTCGCCGGCTACGCCGGACGCTGGCTGGTGCTGTACTTCTACCCGAAGGACTCCACGCCCGGCTGCACGACCGAGGGGCTCGAGTTCAACGCGCTGCTGCCGGAGTTCTCGCGCCTGGGCGCGGACGTGCTCGGGGTGTCGCGCGATTCGGTGAAGTCGCACGACAACTTCTGCGCGAAGCAGGGCTTCGCATTCGCGCTGGTGAGCGACGCCGACGAAGCGCTGTGCAGGGCGTTCGACGTGATCCACGAGAAGAACATGTACGGGCGCACCGTCCTGGGCGTGGTGCGCAGCACCTTCCTCATCGCGCCCGACCACCGCCTCGCCGCCGAATGGCGCAAGGTCAAGGTCGCCGGGCATGCCCGGACCGTGCTCGACACACTGAAGGCCGCGCAGGCCACGTGACCCATCCGTTCCCCACCCCGCATCGCCGCCCTGCCCCGCAGGCCGCGGCGGCGCGCCGCTGCCCGCGACCCAACGCCAACCGGAGTCGAACGTCCCGATGATGACCCAAGGCAAGCGCCTGTACGTGCTGGACACGAACGTGCTGATGCACGACCCCACCGCGCTGTTCAAGTTCGAGGAACACGACGTGTTCCTGCCCATGCAGGTGATCGAGGAACTGGACAACGGCAAGAAGGGCACGTCGGAGGCCAGCCGCAACGCGCGCCAGGTCAGCCGCTTCATCAACGAGCTGATCGAGGAACAGGGCACCGACAAGATCGCCACCGGACTGGTGCTCAACCGGCCCAACGCGCTGCAGCTGCGCGGTGCGGCCAGCATCGGCAAGCTGCGCTTCCAGACCACGGTGCCGACGGAGGACAGGACCTCGTTCGGCGCGGTCGCGCCGGACAACCGCATCCTCGGCGCGATCCTGCAGCTGCGACGCGACGAGCCGGACTTCCCGGTGGTGTTCGTGTCCAAGGACATCAACCTGCGGATCAAGGCCGCGATCGCCGGCATCGTCAGCGAGGACTACGAGAACGACCGCGCGCTGGACGACTTCAGCCTGCTCTACACCGGCGCCAATGCGCTGCCGGAGGACTTCTGGCAGCGCTACGGCAAGGACCTCAAGTCCTGGACCGACAAGGGCCGCACGTTCTACGAGGTGGCGATCGGCACCGACGACGACTGGTATCCCAACCAGTACCTGTACCTGCCCGGCGACGACGAGGCCGAGTTCCGGGTCGCGCGGGTGGACGGCGGCAAGGCGGTGCTGCAGATCGTCGACGACTACCGCGGCAGCCAGCACGCGGTGTGGGGCATCACCGCGCGCAACCGCGAGCAGAACTTCGCGCTCAACGCGCTGATGGACCCGGAGATCGACTTCGTCACCCTGCTCGGCACCGCCGGCACCGGCAAGACCCTGCTGGCGCTGGCCGCCGGCCTGGCGCAGACGATGGACCAGCAGCGCTACCGCGAGATCATCATGACCCGCGCAACCGTCAGCGTGGGCGAGGACATCGGCTTCCTCCCGGGCACGGAAGAGGAAAAGATGACGCCGTGGATGGGCGCGCTCACCGACAATCTGGAGGTGCTCACGCACAACCAGGAAGGCGGCAGCTGGGGACGGGCGGCGACCAACGACCTGCTGGCGAGCCGGATCAAGATCCGCTCGCTCAACTTCATGCGCGGGCGCACCTTCCTCAGCCGCTGGCTGATCCTGGACGAGGCGCAGAACCTCACCCCCAAGCAGATGAAGACCCTGATCACCCGCGCCGGTCCCGGCACCAAGATCGTGTGCCTGGGCAACGTGGAGCAGATTGACACGCCCTACCTCACCGAGACCACGTCGGGCCTGACCTACGCGGTGGACCGGTTCAAGAACTGGGCGCACAGCGCGCACGTGACCCTGCGCCGCGGCGAGCGCTCGCGCCTGGCGGACTACGCCTCCGAGGTGTTGTAACACCCACTCGTAGCCCGTAGAAGCGCAGCGCATCCGGGACACCGCGCCATCATCCGATGGCGTCCCCGGGCATCGGGGTGGTCGTGGCTCCCCCGGATGCGCTTCGCTTATCCGGGCTACGGGAACGTCAATCCCGCGGCGCCCTCACGACACGTCCGCGGGCGCCATGCACAATGCGGCCATGAGCCAGCGCGCCGCGGATGCCGCCCCCAAACCCAGCCGCGCCGACAGCCGGCCAAGCCTGCGCGAGCGCTTCGACGCGCTGCGCAACATCCCGCCCTTCCTGCGCCAGATCTGGGCCACCAGCCGCGCGCTGACGCTGACCAGCATCGGCCTGCGCGTGGTCCGCGCGCTGCTGCCGGTCATGATGCTCTACGTCGGCAAGCTGATCATCGACGAGGCGATCCGCCTGGTCGGGCTGGGGCTGGCGTTCGAATCGATCGGCGAGGCCTGGCGCGGCGGCCAGCTCGACCACCTGCTGTGGCTGCTGGCGATCGAATTCGCATTGGCGATCGTGTCCGACCTGCTCGGCCGGATCGTCAGCTACGCCGATTCGCTGCTGTCGGAACTGTTCACCAACGCCACCAGCATCCGCCTGATGGAGCATGCGGCCACCCTCGACCTGGAGGATTTCGAAGACCCGGACCTGCAGGACAAGCTCGACCGCGCCCGCCGCCAGACCATGGGCCGCATGAACCTGATGGGCCAGCTGTTCGGCCAGGTCCAGGATTCGATCACGGTGGTCAGCTTCGCCATCGGCTTGCTGGTGTACGCGCCGTGGCTGATCGCGCTGCTGGCGGTGGCGCTGATTCCTGCGTTCGTCGGCGAATCGCACTTCAACGCTCTGGGCTACTCGCTGAATTTCCAGTGGACGCCCGAACGCCGTCAGCTCGAGTACGTGCGCCAGACCGGCGCCAGCGTCGAGACCGCGAAGGAAGTGAAGATCTTCAACCTCCACCACTTCCTGGTGGACCGGTACCGCACGCTGGCGCAGAAGTTCTTCCTCGCCAACCGCGCGCTGGCGCGGCGACGCGCGGTCTGGGGCACGCTGCTGGCGGCGCTCGGCACCCTGGGGTACTACATCGCCTACGGCTACATCGCCTGGCGCACGGTGCGCGGCGATTTCACCATCGGCGACCTGACCTTTCTCGCCGGCAGCTTCCGCCGCCTGCGCCAGCTGCTCGAAGGACTGCTGATCGGCTTCTCGCAGGTGGCCGGCCAGGCGCTGTACCTGGACGACCTGTTCTCGTTCTTCGAGGTCGAGCCGGAGATCAGGTCGCCGCCGGATGCGCGTGCATTCCCGCGTCCGATCCGGCAGGGCTTCGTGTTCGAGGACGTGGGCTTCCGGTATCCCGGCGCGGACCGCTGGGCGATCCGGCACATGGATTTCGAACTGCGCGCCGGCGAGGTGCTGGCGCTGGTGGGCGAGAACGGGGCCGGCAAGACCACCCTGGTCAAGCTGCTGGCGCGACTGTACGACCCGGACGAGGGGCGCATCCTGCTCGACGGCCACGACCTGCGCGAGTACGACATCGACCAGCTGCGCGCCAACATCGGCGTCATCTTCCAGGATTTCGTGCGCTACCACCTCACCGCCGGGGAGAACATCGGCGTCGGGCAGATCGACCGCATGCACGACCGCGTCCGGATCGAGGACGCCGCGCGCCGGGCCATGGCCGACGAGGTGATCGCCGGTCTGCCGGACGGCTACGAGCAGCTGATCGGGCGCCGCTTCAAGACCGGCGTCGACCTGTCCGGCGGACAGTGGCAGAAGATCGCGATCGCGCGCGCCTACATGCGCGACGCCCAGGTGATGATCCTGGACGAGCCCACCGCCGCGCTGGACGCGCGCAGCGAGTTCGAGGTGTTCCAGCGCTTCAAGGAACTGTCGGACGAGCGCACCGCGGTGCTGATCTCGCACCGCTTCTCCAGCGTGCGCATGGCCGACCGGATCCTGGTGCTGGCCGACGGCCGGGTCGAGGCCAGCGGCACCCATGCCGAACTGATGGCGCAGGGCGGGCGCTACGCCGAACTGTTCGAGCTGCAGGCGGCGGGCTACCGCTGAAACGGAGGCGCGAGGCCCGGCCGGCGGTGCGCGTCGACGGATTGCACCGGGCTCACAGGTCGAGCCGTCCCTGCGCGTCGGCCGGCGCGCCGTAGTCCAGCCGGCCGTCGACCAGGCGGGCCGCCCCCGTCCACGGATGCTCGCGGGTATCGCCCGGCGCCATCAGGTGCAGCACGGTCCAGCCACGGGCCTTGGCGTCGTCGGCGATCAGGCTGCGGTGGCAGGTCCACCACGTGGCCTCGGCGCACATCACCGCCGTCGGCGTGGCGCGCGCGAGCGCGAACAGCCGCTCGCGCGCGGCCGCGTAAGGGGGCGTGTCCATGTAGTCGGCGTAGCCGCGGAAGCTGGCATTGCGCCACGCGGTATGCGGCGAGTCCGGTCGCGCCCGGCGGCGGCCGCCGAGGTCGGGCATGGGGACGAAGTCGATGCCAGCCTCCGGGAGGCTGGCGGCCAGCGCGTCCGCACCGAACTGCGGATGGCGGCGCGAGCCCGGGTGGCGGCGCACGTCGGCCACGCAGCGCACGCCACCCGCGTGCAGCATGTCGATGAAGACGTCCAGCGGGCGGGTCGAATGGCCGATGGTCCAGAGGGTGTACATGGCGGCATCGTGCCAGCGCGGACGTGGACAGAATGTCCGGGCGATGAGAATCGTTCGCAGCTGTACAATGTCGGGCTGGCTCCCACCCTCCTGATCCCATGTCTTCCGCCTTCGGCACCGAGACGGTGCTGGACGTCCGCCACTGGACCGACAGCTACTTCAGCTTCACCACCACCCGCGACGACGGCTTCCGGTTCGAGAACGGGCAGTTCGTGATGATCGGCCTGGAAGTGGATGGCCGCCCGCTGCTGCGTGCGTATTCGATCGCGAGCGCGAACTGGGAGGAACAGCTGGAGTTCTTCAGCATCAAGGTGCCCGACGGCCCGCTGACCTCGCGCCTGCAGCACATCGCGCCCGGCGACACCCTGCTGGTCGGGCGCAAGCCTACCGGCACCCTGCTGGTGCACGACCTGCATCCCGGCCGCACCCTGTACCTGCTGGGCACCGGCACGGGCCTGGCGCCGTGGCTGTCGGTGGTCAAGGACCCGGAGACCTATGAGCGCTTCGAGCGCGTGGTGATCGCCCACGGCGTGCGCGGCGCCGGCGACCTGGCCTACCGCGACTACATCCTCAACGAGCTGCCGCGCCACGAGTTCCTCGGCGAGCAGATCGCGGGCAAGCTGCTGTACTACCCCGCCGTGAGCCGCGAGCCGTTCGCATGGGACGGACGCGACCACCGCGGCCGCCTCACCGAGCTGCTCGACAGCGGACGCATGGCCGCCGACCTCGGCCTGGAGCCGCTGGACCCGGCGCGCGACCGGGCGATGATCTGCGGCAGCCCGCAGATGCTGGCGGACTTCCGCGCGATCCTCGACCGGCGCGGCTTCGTGGCCGCGCCGCGGATCGGCACGCCGGGCGACTACGTGTTCGAGCGCGCCTTCGTCGAGAAGTGACCGGGTGGCCCGTCCGCGCGCCCGCGTCAGTCCTCCGCGGGCGAGGCGCGGCGCCCGATGAGCGCCGCGAGTTCGGATTCGCTCACCGGCGCGATGCCGGCATCGAATTCCCGGTCCAGCAGCGCCACCAGCGCCTGCGCCCACAGCAGGTTCCAGGCCGCGCCCGCGTGGCCGTCGGCCAGGACCGCGTTGGTCGGCGCGTCGCCCTGCGCGTTGCGCACCCGCAGCGCCTTGCCGATGCGCACGTCGCGATACGCAGGCTGGCCGGACGCGGTGCGGGTTCCCCAGTGCGCGGCGAACCAGGCGCGGTCGTCGAAGAAGGCGATCCGCCGGTCCGCCTGCGCCATCGCGCGCAGGGCGTCGTCGTAGCGGTCGAGCGCGGCGGCGATGTTCGCCAGCTGCCGCGGCGTCCACGCCGTCTCCAGTTGCCCGGCGACGTTGCTGTTGTCGAAGATGCCGACCAGCACGATGCGCGTGGCCGGATGGCTGCGATGGATCGCGGCGACCGCCTCGCGCACCGCCGCGACGCAACCCTGGATTCCGGCCGACACCTCCGCGTCGTCGCGGTCGGCCGCCAGCCGCTGCAGGTGCTCGGCCTGGCCGAAGCTGTTGACGCCGATCCGCACCACCACGTAGCCGCCGCGCCAGCGCCCCGGCGCCTGGTCCATCAGGTCGATCAGGCCGGGCACCTGGCGTTCGCCGCCCATCAGGCTCTCGCAGCGCGCCCCGGACATGGCGAAGTTGTATTCGAAATCCTCCTTGGCCGGCCGCACCGGCAGCCCGGCCCACTCCGCCGCGCGCCCGAGCGTGCCCGGCAGCCCGTGCCGGTCCCACGCACCCAGGTCCAGGGCCTGGCCGCGCAGGCGGTGCAGCGCCTCGGTCCATTGCCAGGTGGTGGCGTGGAAGTCGCCGCCACGCTTGCCGTCGTCGCCACTGAAATGCATGCGGTCGTGGTAGGCATGGCTGTCCGAATCGCCGACCACCGCGAGGCGCGCGGGGGCGGCCTGTGCGGAGACGGCGGCCAGGCCCGACAGCAGGGTCACGAGCAGGAGAGCCGGCAGGCGGGCGGTGCGGCGGGTTCGATCATCCATGGGCTCATCAACGCAAGTCCGGGCGCGGCGGGGACACCTGCCGGCGCACGCGCACCATCCTTCGCCGGCCGACGACGCGACCGGGGGTAGAATCGCGACCGAATCCGCACGAGCACAGACAGCATGAAGATCCTGGTCCCGGTCGACGGCAGCGACATCAGCACCCGCGCGCTCAAGCACGCGATCGCGCTGTGCAAGGCCTTCGGCGCCGCCGGCCGGCTGGTGGTGGTGGCGGTGGACGATTCGCTGTTCCCGGGCGCCGAGCGCAAGATGGGCAGCGAAGCGGCCCGCGCCCACCATGCCGAGAACTACGCCCGCATGCTGGCGCCGGCGAAGAAGCTGCTCGAGCGCGGCAAGGCCGATGCCACGTTCGCCGAGGTGGAGGGCGACGTCGCCGAGGGCATCCTCGAGGCGGCGTCGAAGCACAAGGCGGACATGATCGTGATGGGATCGCGCGGCGCCGGCGCGATCAAGGGCGCCCTGCTCGGCTCGGTGTCGATGAAGGTGCTGACCGATACCCAGGTGCCGGTGACGATCGTCCATTGAGGCAGTGCGGGCGCGCCCGCGTGTCGGGCATGGCCCGCCCGGATGGGGCCGGAGAACGCATCGGGTGCTTGCCGCATCGATCGTTGCGACGTCGAGTGCGTCGATCCGGTCCCGGGTGCGCTGCGCTTACCCGGGCTACGGAGCGGGATGGGCTCTTCGCGTCGGTGTGGCCCGGAGAAGGCCGAAGGCCGCATCCGGGATGTCCGTGCCGATCGTGTTGCGGCCGGATAGGGTCGATCTGGTCCCGGGTGCGCTGCGCTTACCCGGGCTACGGAGCGAGACGCGCTCTTCGCGAAGGTGTAGCCCGGATAAGGCCGAAGGCCGCATCCGGGATGTCCGTGCCGATCGTGTTTCGGCCGGATAGGGTCGATCTGGTCCCGGGTGCACTGCGCTGACCCGGGCGACGGAGCGGGGCGCGCTCCTCGCGAAGGTGTAGCCCGGATAAGGCCGAAGGCCGCATCCGGGATGTCCGTGCCGATCGTGTTGCGGCCGGACGGAGTCGATCTGGTTCCGGGTGCGCTGCGCTGACCCGGGCGATGGAGCAAGGCCCGCCGACGTGTTCGCTCAGCCCAGCGCGGACTCGATGTCTCCGCGCAAGGCGTCGGGAGCGGCGGTCGGCGCGTGTCGCGACAGCGCGCGTCCGTCGCGGCCGACGAGGAACTTGGTGAAGTTCCACTTGATCGCGTCGATGCCGAGCAGGCCGCCCTGCTCGCGCTTGAGCCAGGCCCACAGCGGATGCGCGTTCGCGCCGTTGACCTCGACCTTGGCGAACATCGGGAAGTCCACCGCGTACTCGAGCGAGCAGAACGCCCGGATCTGCGCTTCGTCGCCCGGCTCCTGGTGGCCGAACTGGTCGCAGGGGAAGCCCATCACCACCAGGCCGCGCTCGCGATAGTCCTGCCACAGCCGCTGCAATCCGGCGTATTGCGGGGTGAAGCCGCACTGCGAGGCGACATTGACGATCAGCAGTACCTTGCCGGCGTATTCCGACAGTACCACCGGCCGGCCATCGATGCCGGTGGCCGTGAAGTCGTAGGCCGTGCTCACCGCCCCGCCCCGCCGGCCCCGGCGCGGATGGCCGCTGCGAAGGGGCGGATCCCCAGTTCGGTGAGGATCTCCTCCGGGTAATAGGCCACCCCGCCCTTGATCACCGCCGCGACCTTGCGGATGTCGGCGATATCGGTCGTCGGGTCGCCGTCCACCAGCACCAGGTCGGCGGCCTTGCCGGGCGCGATGCTGCCCAGCGATTCGAGCACGCCGGAATACTTCGCCCCGTTCCAGGTCGCCACCTGCAGCGCCTCCGCCGGCGTGAGTCCCGCGCGCACGTACAGCGCCAGTTCGTGCTGCAGGGTGAACCCGGGTACCTCGTCGGTACCGGCCACGACCGGTACCCCCGCGCGGTACGCGCGGCCGACGAAGTCCACCATCTTGTCGAACGAGGCGCGGTAGCGCGCGCCGGTGGCGTCGTCGGGAATCTCCATCTCCGCAGCGCGCCGGCCACGCTGCACGTCGGGCGGCAGGTGGTCCTCGATCCCGGCGAAGATCGGCGAGATCTCGCCGTTGCGCTGGTGCAGGAACTCGAACGTGGCCAGCGTGGGATCGATCACCACCTGCTTCGCCGCCAGCGTGGCGATGAAGTCCTGCACCGGCTTCGAATCGAGGTCGAGGCCGGCCACCTCGCGCGCCGGCAGGTAGAACCGCTCCAGGGTGCGGGTATCGGTGTCGGGCTTCACCAGGAAGTTCAGCAGCAGCTGGTTGATGTGGTTGACCTCGTCGAAGCCCGCGTCCACCACGTCCTGCGCGCGCAGGAACACCGGCACGTGGCCGCTGACCCGCAGGCCCTTCCCGTGCGCATACGCCACCGTCTCGGGCAGAAAGTCCTTCGGGAACGAGTTGTAGATCTTCAGCTGCGGATAGTCGTGGGCGGCGTACCAGTCGATCGCCTTCTTCGCTCCCGCCAGTTCGCTGACCACGAAGCCGTTGCGCGCCGACTGCTCGCTCTCGCCCTCCAGGAATCCCGCCGGCACGATCCGCGGCATCAGCAGCGTGCCCGCGCGCTCCTCGCCCATCACCTGCTGCAGGGTGGCGTTGTCGTTGCCCATGTCGCGCAGCGACGTCACGCCCGCGGCCAGCTGCAGTCCGCCGCTCCAGCGATCGACATGGGCGTGCATGTCGAACAGTCCCGGCAGCAGCACACGGCCGCCGGCGTCGATCACCTGGTCGGCCGGCGCGGTGTCCTCACCCGCGGCCACGACCGATTCGATGCGGCCCTCGCGCACGCGCACGTCGGATGCGGCGCCAAGGCGCGCATGCTCGCTGTCGAACACCCGCGCATTGCGCACCAGGGTGCTGCCCGGCAGCGGATGCGCCAGCCGCTGCTGCAGCGACACCAGGGCTTCGGCCTCGGCGGCCTTCTGCACCTGCTCCAGCGCATCGGCGTTGGACTCCCACCCAGCCTCCACCATCTGCAGGAAGCCGGGGAAGATGAAGGCGAACAGGCGCGGGCGCGCCTCGTCGGTGGCCCAGGCGAACATCGGCGTGAACCCGATGCCCGTGATCGCCATCAGCTGCACCGTGCGCTCGCCATCGGGCCCACGCACCTGGGCCTGGGTGACCTTGCGCGCCGAGAGCGTGCCGCTGGGAATGAGCGGCAGGCGACCGTCCGGTCTCGCCGACAGCGCGGCCAGCGACACCGAGGCCACCGCCGGCGTCCCGCCCAGCGGCGAGTACTGCGCCCCCGGCGATACCTCCTGCTCGCCGCGGTCGGAGGTCGACTGCCAGCGGGCCGTGGTCCCGTCCAGCTCGAAGCGCTCGTCCACCGCCGCGCCGAAGGTGGACGCGCCGGTGACCCGGTAGGTGCGGAAGGTGCCGTCGTCGTTGAGCGTGAACTCTTCCTTCAGCTCGGGTCCGCGGCCGTTGTCCTTGAACACGAACTCGACCCGGGTCACGCCGTCGTCGCCTTCGACCACGGTCTGCTGTCCGGCCTGCTTGCCGCCGTCCACCAGCACCACGTAGCGCAGCGTCTGCGCCGCCTCCGCCGCGCCCGCCGCGCCCAGCAGCAGGCCCAGGGCCAACCAAGAGGTCCGCAACATCGTTTCCCCAGTGCCGGCCGCGCGGCATGACGACCGGGGTGCCCGGCCTGCGGCCGAGTCTAGCCCGGCGCCCGGCCCGCCCGGCCATGTGCCAATCGTCATGGCGTCCGCCCTGCCCCCATGGGCTACCCTAGATTTTTCCGGTTCCACGAGGATGTCCCGAATGAAGCACCCGCTCGCCGCCGCCCTGGCCATCGCCCTGACCGCCGCGGTTTCGACCCCCGCGACCGCCCAGACCGCCAACGCAGGAGACGGCCCAGTGAACAGCGCGACCCCCGCCACGGACGCCCAGGCCGGCAACCCGCTGTTCGTCGACAGCCCGCTGCCGCTGGAGTACCCGCAGTTCGACAAGCTGAAGGACGAACACTTCGCCCCGGCCTTCGACGCCGGCATGGCGCGCAACCTGGAGGAGATCCGGAAGATCGCCAGCGAGAAGACCGCGCCGACCTTCGAGAACACGATCCTGGCGCTCGAGCAATCCGGCAAGCTGCTCGACAACGCCCGCCGCATCTTCGGCAACCTCAACGGCACCGACACCAACGACACCCGCAAGCAGATCAACAACACCTACGCGCCGAAGTTCGCCGCGCACCGCGACGCGATCATGCTCGACCCGCAGCTGTTCGCGCGGGTGGAGGCGGTCTACAACCAGCGCAACGGCCTCGGCCTCGACGCCGAGGGCGTGCGCCTGGTCGAGGAGTACTACGACGGCTTCGTCCGCTCCGGCGCCAAGCTCGGCGACGCGGACAAGGCCCGGCTGAAGGACATCAACGCCCGTCTGGCCGAACTGGGCACCGAGTTCTCCAACAACGTGCTCGACGAGGTGAACGATTCGGCGGTGCTGGTCGACGACCGCGCCGAACTCGCCGGCCTCTCCGAGTCGCAGATCGCGACCGCCGCCAAGGCCGCGGCGGACAAGGGCCACGAAGGCAAGTACCTGCTGACCCTGCTCAACACCACCGGCCAGCCGATCCTGCCGCAGCTCGACAACCGCGCCCTGCGCCAGCGCGTGCATGAAGCGTCCGTCGCCCGCGGCAGCCGCGGCAACGAGTGGGACAACACCGGCATCGTCGCCGAGGTGCTCAAGCTGCGCGGCGAACGCGCGAAGCTGCTGGGCTACGCCACCCCCGCCGAGTTCGTGCTCGCCGACGAGACCGCAGCCACCGTCGAAGCCGTCAACCAGATGCTCGGCCGCCTGGCGCCCGCGGCGGTCGCCAACGCGCGCCGCGAGGGCGAGGCGCTGCAGGCGATGATCGACCGCGAGCAGGCGGCCAAGGGCGAGCCGACGTTCCAGCTCGAGCCTTGGGACTGGGCCTACTACACCGAGAAGGTGCGCAAGGCCGAGTACGACTTCGACGACAACCAGCTCAAGCCCTACTTCGAGATGAAGAACGTGCTGGAGAACGGCGTGTTCTTCGCCGCCACCCAGCTGTACGGCATCACGTTCAAGGAACGCACCGACCTGCCGAAGTACCACCCGGACACCTGGACCTACGACGTGTTCGACAAGGACGGCGAGCAGCTGTCGATCTTCATCTTCGACCCCTACGCGCGTCCGTCCAAGCGCGGCGGCGCGTGGATGAACTCCTATGTGGGCGAGTCCGAGCTCGAAGGCACGCTGCCGGTCGTGGCCAACCACCAGAACATCCCCAAGCCGCCGGCCGGCGAGCCGACGCTGCTGACCTGGGACGAGGTCACCACCATGTTCCACGAGTTCGGGCACGCGCTGCACGGCATGTTCTCGGACGTGAAGTACCCGTACTTCTTCATGAACGTGCCGCGCGACTTCGTCGAGTTCCCGTCCCAGGTCAACGAGATGTGGGCCGACTGGCCGTCGATCCTGGCCAACTACGCCAAGCACCACGAGACCGGCGAGCCGCTGCCGCAGGCCCTGCTGGACAAGAAGATGGCCTCGGCCACCTTCAACGAGGGCTTCGCCACCACCGAGTACCTCGGCGCGGCGATGCTCGACCAGTACCTGCACCAGCTGCCGCAGGACCAGCTGCCCTCGGCCGACGAGATCATGGCGACCGAGGCCGAGGCGCTGACGTCGGTGGGCCTGGGCTACGCCCCGGTTCCGCCGCGCTACCGCACGCCGTACTTCAGCCACATCATGGGCGGCTACGCGGCGGCCTACTACGCCTACATCTGGTCGGAAGTGCTCGACGCGAACACGGTCGAGTGGATCAAGGCCAACGGCGGCCTCAAGCCCGAGAACGGCGAGCGCCTGCGCTCGACCCTGCTCTCGCGCGGCGGGGCCAAGGACGCCAAGCAGCTGTTCGTCGATTTCACCGGCCACGAGCCGCGGATCGAGCCCCTGCTGAAGAAGCGCGGGCTGGTGTCCGAAGTGAGCGACGACACGGCGCCGCCCGCGCCGGAGTCGACGACGCCTCCGACGAACTGATCTTCGCCACGTCCCGCCTGAAGCGCCTCCGGATACTGTCCGGCGGCGTTTTGCTTGACGCGTCCGGCAAGCCGTCGGTCGGTTGGCGCCCACCGGGCTGTCGGGGCTCCGGCACCGCGCCGAGCGCGGCCGGCAGGGACCGCTCTTCCCTCGGTCAGGGCATCGTGCCCTGACCGAGGGAAGAGCGATGACCGGGCGAGAGGGCGCGGCGACCGGTCGGAGGCGCTCTCCGCGCGTAACGTCCGCCGCAACACATCGTGCGATCTCCGTCTGCGCCCAGTCACCTCGCACGGGTTAGCATCCCCGGAATGTCAGCGCTCCCCCACACCGCGAGCGACCTCGAACCGGCCGGCGTGCTGCGCGACTGGCTGGCCCGGCACCGGCGCGTGTTCGTGCTCACCGGAGCGGGCTGCAGCACCGCCTCCGGCATTCCCGACTACCGCGACCGCAACGGCGAGTGGAAGCGCACGCCGCCGATCACGCTGCAGGCCCTGACCGGCAGCGACGCCGCCTACCGCCGCTACTGGGCGCGCAGCAGCGTCGGCTGGCCGCGGTTCCTCGCCGCGCGGCCGAATCCCGCGCACGCGGCGCTGGCCGAACTCGAATCACGCGGCCCCGTGCACCAGGTGCTGACCCAGAACGTCGACGGCCTGCACCAGCGCGCTGGCAGCCGCCGCGTGATCGACCTGCACGGGCGCCTGGACGCCGTCGTCTGCCTGGGCTGCGGCGCGCGCAGCGGGCGCGAGGCGATCCAGGCCGACATCGAGGCCGCCAATCCCGGATGGATCGCCGGCCCCGCCGGCACCGCCCCGGACGGCGACGCCGACCTCGACGACGCCGCGGCCGAAGGCTTCCGCCCGCCCTGGTGCGAGCAGTGCGGCGGCCTGCTCAAGCCCGACGTCGTGTTCTTCGGCGAGAACGTCCCGCGCGCGCGCGTGGCCGACGCCCGGCAGGCGCTCGAGGCCGCGGACGCGATGCTGGTGGCCGGCTCCTCGCTGATGGTCTTCTCGGGCCTGCGCTTCGTGCGCATGGCGGCCGCGGCCGGCCTGCCGGTCGCGATCCTCAACCGCGGCCGCACCCGCGGCGACGAGTTCGCCACGCTGCGCCTGGACGCCGACATCGCCACCACCCTGCGCGGCGCGCTGGCGTAGCCGCACGCCTCCGTCGCCTGCTCCTCAGCGCGGCGCCACGTAGCCGCCCGGAACCCCGCCAGGCGAGAGGACGAGCTGCCAGAGCTGGATCAGCCGCGTGCGGAAGCACGCCATCGACGCGGCCAGGTAGTAGCGCCACATGCGCCGGAAGCGCTCGTCGTAGCGCGCGTCCAGCCGCGGCCAGGCGACCTCGACGTTCGCGCGCCAGGCCTGCAGGGTGCGGTCGTAGTCGGCGCCAAAGTTGTGCCAGTCCTCGAGCACGAAGCGGCCTTCGAGGACCGTGGCCAGCTGCGCCGCGGACGGCAGCATCGAGTTGGGGAAGATGTACTTCGCGATCCACGGATCGGTGTGCCTTCGGCTGCGATTGCCGCCGATGGTGTGCAGCAGGAACAGGCCGTCCGGGTCCAGCCAGCGCCGGGCGAGGTCGAAGTAGCGGGCGTAATTGCGCACGCCCACGTGTTCGAACATCCCGATCGAGACGATCCGGTCGAAGCGGCCGTCGAACCCGCGGTAGTCCTGCACGCGGATCTCGATCGGCCAGCCGGCGCACAGCGCGGACGCGTAGGCCGCCTGTTCGCGCGAGATGGTCAGGCCAACGCCCGACACGCCGTAGCGCTCGGCCGCGAACCGGAGCATCTCGCCCCAGCCGCACCCGATGTCGAGCAGGCGCATGCCGGGCCGCAGCCCGAGCTTGCGGCAGCACAGGTCGAGCTTGGCCTCCTGCGCGGCATCCAGGTCCGGTGCGTCGCGCCAGTAGCCGCAGCTGTAGACCAGGCGCCGGCCGAGCATCGCGGCGTAGAGGTCGTTGCCGAGATCGTAATGTCGCTCGCCCACCGCGCGTCCGCGGCGTCCGCGCTGCAGGTTGAACAGGCGCGCGAGCAGCGCGATGCGCACGTCGGCCAGTCCCAGCACGCGCCGTTCGAGCCCGGCGGCGAGCACGCGCTGCAGGAAACCGTCGAGCGAGTCCGCCTCCCAGCCGCCGTCCATGTACGATTCGCCCAGCGCCAGCGAACCGCCCGACAGCAACCGCGCCGGCACCCGCGGATCATGGATGCGCAGGTCCCAGGGGCGTTCGCCGTCCAGGCGCACGTCCGCCTCGGCCAGCAGGGACTGCAGACGGTTCCGGAACCGATCCTCGCGCATGCTCCCGCCTTCGGGGCGGGACGGCGCCCGGCCCCAGCGGGAGCGAGTCTACTGCGGCGCGGAGGCCTCGGAAAACAGCGGGCGGTACGTCTCGTCGACATGCGGCAGCAGCACGGCCGCCGGCACCTCCACCGTCTGCACGCCATCGGAGTACGGCCCGACCTGGTAGGGCGGGAACACGAAGCGCAGCGCCACCAGGCGCCCGTCGGTGCCGGTGACCGGTTCGAACTCGGAGAAGCTGTCGGCCTCGGGCGTGGCGCCTTCGTCGATCATGCGCCCCGCCGAGCGCACCACCCGCTCGCGCTCGGCAGGATCGAGGTCGTCGGCATCCACCCGCTGCGACAGCGCCGCATGCAGCTGCTCGCGCACGTAGCGCGCGATCGCGCGCCAGGCCTCGGGGTCGCGGACCAGCGCGTCGGCGGTGAGCAGCCTATCCTGCTGCGGCAGCCAGACGAAACGCGCGATCAGCGGCGCGCCGTGGGCGCCGCCGGTGAAGCTGCTGCCGTCGGCGGCCACCGCGAAGATCTCCGGCGTGTCGGCGATGACCTTGTATTCGAGGGCCAGGTCGTAGAGCGTGCCCGCCGTCGCGTCGGCCTCGAGGCCGGCGACCGCCTCCATCAGATCCTCGCGCGCGGCGTCGGAATAGGCCTTCAGTTCGGCGGCCAGGCCAGGGTAGCGGTTGACCTCCGGCGGGTAGGTGATGCCGACGATGTAGCGCGGGTCGGTCTCCACCACGTCTGCGAGTTCCACAGGCTCGCGCGGCGGTTCGGCGAGCGGCACTTCGCCCTGGGGCGTGGGCGTCGCGGCGGCCGGCGCGCGTGGCGCCTCGTCGCGACAGGCCACCAGCGCGAGCGCCAGCAGCGGCAGGACAAACGGGCGAGACAGCCGGATCATTCCTCACGTCCCCTGTGAACGGTGTCGGGTGGAAGGCGCGCAAGCATACGCGCGGTCTAACGTTTTTGTAACAAGCTCCCGGTGCACGTGGAGTCAAGGCCGCGCATACGCCGCTCCCGCGTTTGCGCGCGGCGGTGGATGGGCGACGGACATGCGCCGCTTCAAGGGGCGTCGGCGGGGACGCGCCCGCCCAGCGGGCGGTTCGGCACTTCGCCGGGCGACGTCGCGATGCACGCCACGGGCCGCACAAAAGAACGAGCCCCGGGTGTCGCCACCCGGGGCTCGTCTTTGTCGCGAATGGCGGCGTCGCTTACAGCGGCTGCACTTCGTCGGCCTGCAGGCCCTTCTGGCCCTGCACGACCTTGAACGAGACCTTCTGGCCTTCCTGCAGCGACTTGAAGCCGGTGCCTTGGATCGAGCGGAAGTGGACGAACAGGTCCTGGCCGCTTTCCGGGGTGATGAAGCCGAAGCCCTTGGCGTCGTTGAACCACTTGACGGTGCCGGTCTGACGATCTCCAGTCATGGAGCTACTCCTTGGAACAAAACAGTGGATGGATACCAGGCTCCACCCGGGATGCCTGGACTGTCATCGAGCAAGGGGTAACGCGAACGATGGAGCGGATCGCCTGGAGCGGCCGCCGGGGGGGACGGCTGGTGACTCTTGTGATCTACCGCATCGGAGCCACGATGTACCGTGATCCCGGCCTTGAACAGTGCGCGAACGATAGCGCACTTTCCGGGGGCTGTGTAAACCCCCTGGGGTACGCCCTACCAGGCCTCGCGGCCCGGGACCAGGGCGGCCAGCTCGGGGTCGGTGAGGTTGCGCCACTGGCCCGGCTTGAGGTGCCCCAGCTGGACCGGGCCGATCCGCACCCGCCGCAGCTGCTTCACCCGCAGCCCGAAGTGGGCCGCCATCAGCCGGATCTGCCGGTTCAGGCCCTGCACCAGCACGATCCGGAAGCCGAAGCGCCCGACCTTGCCGGTCCGGCACGGCAGGGTCATCTGGCCGTGCACCGGCACCCCCCGGCTCATCCCGCGCAGGAATTCAGCCGTCACCGGATGGTTCACCGCCACCAGGTACTCCTTTTCCAGCTTGTTCTCGGCGCGCAGGATCGCGTTGACGATGTCCCCGTTGCTGGTCAGCAGGATCAGGCCCTCGGACTCCTTGTCCAGGCGTCCGATCGGGAAGATCCGCTGTTCGTGGCCGACGAAATCGACGATGTTGCCCTTGACCGCCGACTCGGTGGTGCAGGTCACCCCCACCGGCTTGTTGAGCGCGATGTACACGTGCCGGCGCCTGCCCTTCGCGGCGGTGCGCGTGCGCAGCGGCTGGCCGTCGAGCAGGACCGCATCGCCCTCGCCCACCTCGGCGCCGATGCGCGCGCGCACGCCATTCACGCTCACCCGGCCCTCGCCGATCATGCGGTCGGCTTCGCGCCGGGAGCAGTGGCCGGTGTCGGCGATGTAGCGGTTCAGGCGCATGCGGCTGCGGGGCATCGACGGGGCGCGCAGTCTGGCAGATCGCGCCTGCGGCGCGCATCCGCAGCCACCGCGCCACCGGGTCGGGCTCTCAGCCGGTCGCCAGCAGGTCGGCGAACTCCGGGTGGCGTTCGCTCCATTCCGCGGCATAGCTGCAGCGCGGCTCCACCCGCAGCCCTGCCGCGCGCGCATGCTCGAACGCCGCGCGGACGAGCTGGCCCGCCAGACCGCGCCCACGCAGTTCCGGCGGCACGCCGGTATGCACGATCACCAGGCGCCCTCCGGCCAGCTGGTAGTCCAGTACCGCCCGCCCTTCCGGGAACACGGCCTCGAAACGCTGGCCTTCGTGGTGGCGGATGTCGATGGGGTCCATGGGGCCTCCTGCGGTGGCGATGCGTCGGGGACCTGCATTGTGGGCGATGCGTCCGGCCGCGTCGGTCACCCCGGCGCGCAGGCGGCCCACGGGTGACGCTGGAGGGCGTCGGTTATTTGACGCCGGTCACGCTTCGCTCTGGCACGGAACATGCTTCCCAGTCCCGTGTACGACCAGCTTCATGAACAGGGGAGTCCCATGATCGACAGCGCAACCCAGCAGCAGGCCATCGTGCGCCTGTTCGACCTCGTCCGCACCGGCGACGTCGACAACCTCGAATTCTCGCAGCTCGACTCGCTCGTCTACGGCGCGCTCGAGCAGACCTACCAGGTCACCGAGCGCGAGAGCAGCCAGCGCATCGTCCGCACCACCGCGCTGTGACCGCCGCTTCGCGGTGGGGCCGCGGCCCCGCCGCACCGCTCAGCCGAACGAGGGGCTGAGCAGGCGCGAGACGAAGGTGGACGCCACCCGCGGCTCCATCAGCACCGTGAACAGCACGCCGTAGGCCGCGCCCCACAGGTGGGCGCTGTGGTTGACGTTGTCGCCGCCGCGCCGGTCCATCCAGATCGAATAGCCGATGTACAGCGCGGCATAGACGATCGCCGGCACCGGCAGGAAGAACACGAAGATCAGGCTCCACGGGGCGAACAGGATGAAGCTGAAAAGCACCGCCGAGACCGCGCCGGACGCGCCCAGGCTGCGGTAGCCGGCGTCCCTCTGGTGCCGGAAGTAGGTCGGCATGATCGCCATCACGATCGCCGACAGGTAGAACGCGGCGAAGCCCAGGTGTCCGATGCGGTCGACGAACACCGGCTCGATCGAACGCCCGAAGAAGAACAGCGTGATCATGTTGAACAGCAGGTGCTGGGCATCGGCGTGGATGAAGCCGTGGGTGACCAGCCGGTCGTACTGGCGGTGGCGGTCGATCGCCGGCGGCCACAGGATCAGCCGGTCCAGCAGGCGACGGTCGTTGAACGCGCGCCAGGACACGAACACGGTGATGGCGATCAGGGCGAAGGTGACGATGGATTGCATGCGGGCTGCCGGCTGGCCTCAGGTCGCGACGCGGTAATTGTCCTGCATCGGGTAGCGCCGCGCATACAGCGCGAATGCCAGCGCCGCGACGAACGCGAAGGCGGCGAAGAAGAACATCAGGAAGGCCGGTTCGCTCAGGCCGGTCTGCGCGATCATCGCCCGGAAGCCCTCGTTGCGCACGCCGGCGTTGGTCAGCAGCACCCACAGGCTGCCGAAGGTGCTGGTGAGGTACCAGAACGCCATGATCACGCCCTTCATGGCGTGCGGCGCCTGGCTGTAGGCGAACTCCAGCGCGGTGGCCGACACCAGCACCTCGCCGAAGGTCAGCAGCAGGTAGGGCAGCGACTGCCACGCCAGCGAGACCTCCGCGCCGCCGTCGATCCACAGCTGCAGCACGCCGGCCACGATCCACGACACGCCCGAGATGGCGATGCCCCAGCCCATCCGCCGCAGCGCGGTGACCACGAAGCCCATCCTGCGCAGCAGCGGATACAGCACGATGTTGTTGAACGGGATCAGCAGCATCACCAGCAGCGGGTTGAGGGCCTGCATCTGCGCCGGCTCCTTCACCAGCCAGCTCGGCCACCACCACTGCTCGTGCGGCACCACCATCGCGTTGCCCTGGATGATCCAGGTCGAGGCCTTCTGGTCGAACAGCGACCAGAATGGGGTCACCAGCGCGAACACGATCAGGATCCGCAGCACCGCGCGCACGCCGTCCACCGCTGCATCCGGGTGTCGCCCGCGCGCGCGCTCGAGCTGCAGCGACGCGCCCCAGCCGCCGAACGCGATCAGCACGCCCAGCGCCAGGCAGGCGGTGATGACGAAGCCGAACGAGTCCGGCCACCAGGGCCCCGCCACGCCGATGGCCTTCAGCGCCCACAGCGCCAGCATCAGTCCCGCCACCGCGATCCCGCCCCAGGCCACCAGGGTGCCGGCGTTGCCCTGCCCGGTGCGGCGCTCGCGCAGCGCGGTGCGCACCACGTTGAGGAACGAATGCGGATCGTTGCCCGACGGCGGCACGTTGACGTACTGCCTGCGACCCATCCAGAAGATCACCGTGGCGATGAACATCAGCACCCCGGGCACGCCGAACGCCACCGCCGGGCCGAAGTTGCGCAGCAGCAACGGCGCGAACAGCGAGGCGAAGAACGAGCCGAAGTTGATGATCCAGTAGAACGCGTCGAAGACCAGCTTCGCCTTGTCCTTGTTGGTCTGGTCGAACTGGTCGCCGCAGAAGCTCACCACCAGCGGCTTGATGCCGCCCGAGCCCAGCGCGATCAGGAACAGTCCGGTGTAGAAGCCGGTGCGGTGGCCCTCGAACAGCGCCAGGCAGGCGTGGCCCGCGCAGTAGATCAGCGAGAACCACAGCACCGTGTTGTACTTGCCGAAGAACCGGTCCGACAGCCAGCCGCCGAGCAGCGGGAAGAAGTACACCCCGATCACGAAGGTGTGGAAGACATCCTTCGCCATCGCCTCGCGCTCGCTGCCCTCGGGCAGGTACCCCAGCAGCACCGAGCTGATCAGGAACGGCACCAGGATGTTGCGCATCCCGTAGAAGCTGAAGCGCTCGCAGGCCTCGTTGCCGATGATGTACTTGATCTGGCGCGGCATCGGCCGCTGCGGGGCGGGCGTGGCGGGTGTGCTCATGCGGGAAGACCGTTCGGGCGCGGAGCGGGCAGGCTACCCGATCCCGGCAGGCCCGTCCTCCCGGACCATCGCCACATGCGCGGCGGCCGTCCGCTGGCATCATGCCCGCTCGCCGAATCTCCGGAATGCCGATGAAGCCCCTGCTGCTCGCCACCGCCCTCGCCACGCTGGCCACGCCGCTCGCCGCGCCGGCGCAGGCGCCTCTGACCACCGTCGCCGAGCGCAGCGGTTTCGCCCAAACCGGCCGCTACGACGAGACGATCGCCCTGTGCGCCGCCTTCGCGCGCGAGTATCCCGATGCGGTGCGCTGCATCGATTTCGGCAGCACGCCGGAGGGCCGGCCGATGAAGGCGCTGGTGGCCTCGCGCAGCGGTGCGCTGACGCCTGGCGACGCGCACGCGCGCGGGCTGCCGGTGGTGTTGATGCAGGGCGGCATCCACGCCGGCGAGATCGACGGCAAGGACGCCGGGTTCCTGGCCCTGCGCCAGACGCTCGACGGCGATGCCGCCGGCGACGCCCTGGAGCGGCTGGTGTGGGTGTTCGTGCCGGTGTTCAACGTCGACGGCCACGAGCGCTTCGGCGCCTGGAACCGCCCCAACCAGCGCGGCCCCGCGCAGATGGGCTGGCGCACCACGGCGCAGAACTACAACCTCAACCGCGACTACGCCAAGGCCGATTCGCCGGAGATGCGGGCGATGCTGCGCCTGGTCGAGGACTGGGACCCGATCGCCACCATCGACCTGCACGCCACCAACGGCGCCCAGTTCGAGCACGACATCTCGATCCAGGTCGAACCGCTGCACGGCGGCGACGAGACCCTGCGCGAGGCCGGGCTGTCGCTGCGCGAGCGCACCATCGCCGACCTCGCCGCGCAGGGCTCGCTGCCGCTGCCGTTCTATCCGTCCTTCACGGACTTCCAGGACCCCGCCTCGGGTTTCGAGGACGGCGTCTCGCCGCCGCGTTTCTCCACCGGCTACTTCCCGCTGCGCAACCGGCTGGCGATGCTGGTCGAGACCCACTCCTGGAAGCCGTACCCGGTGCGGGTGCGGATCACCCGCAACACCATCGTCTCGGTGCTCGGGCAGATCGCGCGCGACGGCCGCGACTGGATGGCGCTGGCGCGCGCGGCCGATGCGCGCGACCTGGCCGGCACCCCGGTACCGCTGGACTACCGCGCCACCGACCGCACCCGCACGATCGACTTCCGCGGCTACGCCTACACGCGCACTCCTTCGGAGATCTCCGGCGCCCCGATGACCCGCTACGACGACTCCACGCCGCAGGTGTGGAAGGTGCCGCTGCGCGACGAGATCGTGCCGCGCACGGTGGTCGACGCGCCGCGCGGCGGCTACCTGGTGCCGGCCGCGTTCGCCGCGCGGGTGGGCGAGAGCCTGCGCGCGCACGGGATCGTGCACAGCGTGCTGGCGGCACCCTGGCGCGCGAACGGCACCGAGGCCTTCCGCGCCACCGCCACCACGCTCGCCGCCGGCTCGGTGGAAGGCCACCAGCGCCTGTCCGTCGAGGGCGGTTGGTCGCGCGAGGAGCGCGAGGTGCCGGCCGGCTCGCTGTTCGTGCCCATCGCGCAGCCGAAGGCGCGGCTGGTGATGGCCCTGCTCGAGCCGCAGGCGCCCGACTCCCTGCTGCAGTGGGGCGTGTTCAACAACGCCTTCGAGCGCAAGGAATACATGGAAGCCTACGTCGCCGAAGCCGTGGCGCGCGAGATGCTGGCCGCGGACCCCGCCCTGCGCGCCGACTTCGAACGCCGGCTGCGCGAGGACGCCGGGTTCGCCGCCAGCCCCGCCGCCCGCCTCGAATTCTTCCATCGCCGGCACCCGTCCTGGGACGAGCGGCTGGACCTGTATCCGGTCCTGCGCACCGCGCACCGGCCCGACTGAGGCCGCGGCCACGACGCGGCGCGGACCCGGTTTGCGCCGCCGCCGCGCATGGCCGACAGTGGCGGCCCGGCCCCTCGCGGAGACCCGCCATGCGCCTGACTGCGTTCCGCCCCCCGTCCTCGTGCGTGCTCGCCCTGCTCCTGCTGCTGGCCGCAGGTTGCCGGCCTGCGCCCACGCCCGAGCCTCCCGCCGCGGCGCCACCCGCCACGCCATCGGCGCCGGCCGCCGTAACGACGCCGCCCCTGCCCGACACCGCCTCGGCGCGCTTCCGCTGCGGCGACACGCTGGTCTCGGCACGCTTCGACAACACCGCCGGACAGGTCACCCTGTCGACCGGACTGCGCCAGGTGCAGCTGCCGCAGGCGATGGCGGCCTCCGGCGCCCGCTACGCCGACGCCACCGGCAACGAGTTCTGGAACAAGGGCGACGAGGCGACGCTGACGCTGGACGGCGCGGCGTCCACCTGCCGGAGCACCGAGGAGGTCTCGCCGTGGGACGAGGCCCGTGAGCGCGGCGTCCGCTTCCGCGGGCTGGGCACGGAGCCGTTCTGGTCGCTCGAGGTCGATGGCGGCGAACGGCCGTCGATCAGCCTGGCGCTGGACATGGGCGAGCGCACGCTGGTGGTGGCCGAGGCCGGCCCGCTCGCGTCGGGCGAGGGTTTCGCCGGTCGGGCCGAGGACGGCAGCCAGGTGGTGCTGCGCATCGTCCGCGGCGACTGCAGCGACGGCATGAGCGACCAGGTCTATCCGGCCTCGGTCGAACTGGGTGTGGGGGACCAGGTGTATCGCGGCTGCGGCGCCTTTCTGCAGGAGTGAGCGGCGCCGGAGCGCGGCCCCGGCCGGATGCGCAGATCGGCGCGGCGGCAACGCGCGGCACCCGACGGACCGGTCCCGCCCGCCACGGGCGTGAACCGTAAGCCGGGATGCCCCTGTGCGGCCGCTACGCGGCGCAGTAAGCTTGCGCCGCCAACCACCGGGAGACCGCCATGGCCAAGAACCTGGACAAGCGCAAGGAAGACAAGAAGAAGCCGGAAAAGTCGCTGAAGGAAAAGCGAGCGGCGAAGAAGGAAAAGAAGGCCGGCAAGTAGCCGGCCTTCTTTTTGCGGGCGGTCCCGGAGTCGGAAGCGCACGCTGCCCGGCGCGCCGACAGCCGCGCGCA
Source organism: Luteimonas rhizosphaericola (assembly GCF_029888045.1). GTDB lineage: Bacteria > Pseudomonadota > Gammaproteobacteria > Xanthomonadales > Xanthomonadaceae > Luteimonas > Luteimonas rhizosphaericola. Next base: position 413,511 of record NZ_JARXRN010000016.1, read on the forward strand.
CCGGTTCCGGCGCCGGTTTGCGGCCATGCAGTGCGGGGACGCTGCCGGCCCTGTCGCCATCCGACGCGCGGGGCGCGGGTGATCGGGGTCGGAGCGGCGCATCGCCCGCGCGCGCGGGTCGCTCAGGAACTGCAGGACAGCATCGAGCACCCCGCCCGCGTGCGCGCCCACTCCGGGCGCTTCGCGGCGAACGCTTCGCGGCCCGGCTGGTCGTCGCAGGGCCGGCGCACGACGTCCAGCAGCTCCGCGACACCCGCATCGTCGCCCGCCTCCGCGCGGTCGATCGCCTGCTGGGCGAGGTAGTTGCGCAGCACGTATCGCGGATTCGCCGCTGCCATGCGGGCACGGCGGCCGGCGGCGTCGAGCGGGTCTCGCGACAGCCGCTGCGCATAGGCCTGCAGCCAGGCCTCCAGCGCCGGCGCGTGCGCCTCGCGCAGCGCCGTATCGTAGAACGCGTCGGCCAGCACGTCGGCGGAGGGATGCGCCGGATCGACATCGGCCAGCGCGCGGAAGCCCAGCGTCATGTCGACCCGCGCGGCCTGCATCAGGGACTGCAGCCGCTGCATGAGCTCCACGTCGCTGTCCTCGCACCCCACCAGCCCCAGCTTGCGCGCGATCGTGTCGCGTTCGGCCTGCACGTAGGCGTCGGCGTAGCGGTCCAGACCCGCCTGCAGCGGCGCGGCATCGTCGAACAGCGGCGAGAGCGCCTGCGCCAGCCGCGCCAGGTTCCAGTGCGCCACCCGCGGCTGCCAGCCGAAGCGGTAGCGCCGGCCCTGCGCATCGGTGGTGTTGGGCGTCCAGTCCGGATCGTAGTCGTCGATCCACCCGTAGGGCCCGTAGTCGATGGTCAGGCCCAGGATCGACATGTTGTCGGTGTTGAGCACGCCGTGCACGAAGCCCACCCGCATCCAGCCCGCGACCAGCCGCGCGGTGCGTTCGCAGACCTCGGCGAACCACGCCGCGTAGCGCTCCGGGGTGAAGGCGCCGCGCCGCTGCAGCGCCTCCAGCGGCGCGTCGTCGCCGCCGTCGAACAGGTGCGGGAAGTCGCGCCGGATGCAGACATCCGCCAGCTGGCGCAGCAGCGCCGTGTCGCCACGCGCGGACGGCAGCTCGAAATGGCCGAAACGCAGGAACGAGGGCGCGACCCGGCACACGACCGCGCCGGGCTCGGCCTGCGGCCGGCCGTCGTAGAACATGTCGCGCACCACCGTTTCGCCGGTGGCCACCAGACAGAGCGCGCGCGTGGTCGGGATGCCCAGGTGGTGCATCGCCTCGCTGCACAGGAACTCGCGCACCGACGAGCGCAGGACGGCGCGTCCGTCGGCGGTGCGTGAATACGGCGTGAGCCCGGCCCCCTTCAGCTGCAGCTCGCGGCGCGCGCCGCCGGGCAGCACCGCTTCGCCCAGCGTGATCGCGCGGCCATCGCCCAGCTGCCCCGCCCAGTGGCCGAACTGGTGGCCGCCGTAGTTGGTCGCGAACGGGTCCATGCCGGGCAGCAGGGCGTTGCCGCCGAAGACATCGGCGAAGGCAGACGCGCGCACCTCGTCATCCGACCAGCCCAGCTCCGCCGCCATCTCGCGCGAATGCGCGACCAGCCGCGGCGCCGCCACCGGGGTGGGCTGGACCCGCGACCAGGCTGCCTGCACCTGCCGCGGACGCGGACCGGACTCCGGATCCCCCGGAAGTTCGCGCAGCAGGACGTTGTCGAAACGCGGGGCGTGCATCGTCAGCACCACGCGCCGCGCAATGCGGCGGCGCGGCCATCGGCGGAGACGCCGGGCGCGTGCGGCAGGTCCGGCAGGTCCGGCAGGTTCGACTGGAGGCGCATGCGGGGGCGGGACGGCAAAACCCGATGGTAACGGGCGCCCGGTCGCCGGCGCGCGACGGCGGCCCGGCGGCGCGGCGCGTACACTGTGTCCCCCCTTTTTTCCGAGACCGGCGCCGCCCGGACCCGCCATGAGCGCCGATGCCATGCCCACCCCGTTCGCCGATTTCGGCCTGTCCGAGCCGCTGCTGCGGGCCCTGGTCGACGTCGGCTATGAATCGCCCTCGCCGATCCAGGCCGCGACGATCCCGCCGCTGATGCAGGGCCGCGACGTGCTCGGCCAGGCCCAGACCGGGACCGGCAAGACCGCCGCCTTCGCCCTGCCGGCGCTGGCGCGGCTCGATGCGGCCGCGCGCAAGCCGCAGGTGCTGGTGCTGGCGCCCACGCGCGAACTCGCGATCCAGGTCGCCGAGGCGTTCCAGAAGTACGCCACCCACCTGCCCGGCTTCCACGTGCTGCCGGTCTACGGCGGCCAGGGCTACGGGCCGCAGCTGGCCGCGCTCAAGCGCGGCGTGCACGTGGTGGTCGGTACCCCCGGGCGCGTGATCGACCATCTCGACCGCGGCACGCTCGATCTGTCTGAACTGCGCACCCTGGTGCTCGACGAGGCCGACGAGATGCTGCGCATGGGCTTCATCGACGACGTCGAGGCGGTGCTGAAGAAGACCCCCGCCAGCCGCCAGGTGGCGCTGTTCTCGGCCACCATGCCGGCGCAGATCAAGCGCATCGCGCAGACCTACCTCAAGGATCCGGTGGAAATCGCGATCAAGTCGCAGACCACCACCGCGGCCAACATCCGCCAGCGGGTGTGGATGGTGAGCGGCACCAACAAGCTCGACGCGCTCACCCGAATCCTGGAGGCCGAGCCGTTCGACGCGATGATCGTGTTCGCGCGCACCAAGCTGGGCACCGCGGAGCTGGCCGAGAAGCTGGCGGCGCGCGGATTCGCCGCGGCCGCGATCAACGGCGACCTCGACCAGAAGCAGCGCGAGAAGACCATCCAGGCGCTCAAGGACGGCCGCATCGACATCCTGGTGGCGACCGACGTCGCCGCGCGCGGGCTGGACGTGGACCGCATCAGCCACGTACTGAACTACGACATTCCCTACGACACCGAAAGCTACGTGCACCGCATCGGCCGCACCGGGCGCGCGGGCCGCAGCGGCGAGGCGATCCTGTTCGCCGCGCCGCGCGAGCGCGGGATGCTCGGCGCGATCGAGCGCGCGACGCGGCAGAAGATCGAGCCCATGCAGCTGCCGAGCGTGGAGACGGTGAACGAGCGCCGGGTGTCGAAATTCATGGAGCGCATCACCGGCGCGCTCGACAGCCCCGACCTGGCCCTGTTCCGCGACCTGGTGGAGCGCTACGAGCGCGAGCACGACGTGCCGGCGGCCGAGATCGCCGCCGCGCTGGCGAGGGTCGTGCAGGGCGATGCGCCGCTGCTGCTGGCCGCCGCGGCCGAACGCACGCGCAAGGATCGCGACGAGGGCCGCGGTCCGCGCGAGCGGATGGAGCGCCGCGAGCGCGACGCGCCATCCCAGCCTGCGTACGCACCTGCGCCGGCGTCGGCGTTGGGGCCGGCGTCCGCACCGGTCCAGCGGCCGGCGCGCCGCGAGCGCCCGGCCACCGCGGGCGAAGCCCTGTTCGACGAGGCGCCGCCACCCGCGGACCATTCCGCGCCGCGCGCGCGCAGCGCGCCGGCGGGCGCTGCGGTCGCGGGCGAGTTCGCGATGGAGACCTTCCGCATCGAGGTGGGCCACGCCCACGGCGTGCAGCCGGGCAACATCGTCGGCGCGATCGCCAACGAGGCCGACCTGGAGAGCCGCTTCATCGGCCGGATCGACATCCGCGACGACCACAGCCTGGTCGACCTGCCCGAAGGCATGCCGCGCGAGGTGCTCGAACACCTGAAGAAGGTGTGGGTGTCGGGGCAGCAGCTGAAGATGCGGCGCGCCGAGGCCGGCGACACGCGTCCGCCGCGCGGACGGGCCCCACGTCCGGGCACCCGCCCCGGCGCGGGCAAGCCGCGGCCGCGCCCGGGCGGGAAGCGGCCGCCGCGCTAGCGCGAGGACGCCCTTGCGGCCTGGTGCAGCGCACGGGCCGTTGGACGCGTGAGCCCGCGGCTGCGCCGCCGTCGCCGTTGGGCACCTTCCACCCGTGACGGGCGCACTGCCCAGCACGCGGCGGCAGGAACGCTCAAAAGTCCCTTGGGAAGCGGCACCCAGTCGCCGACCCGGAGCCGGTGCGATGCTTCGCGCCCGGCCAGGCGATCGCGTCCTGCCTGAAGATCGACGCCCACCCTGATGCGTTCCGGACCCCGATCCGGTCCGCGTTCGTCACAGCCGCAACCGCGTGGTTCCGCTGCGCGCGATCGCTTCCTAGAATCGCGCCATGCCCCGCATCCTCGTCTTCCAGCACGTGGCGGCCGAACCGCTCGGCACCCTCGACCCGCTGATCCGCCGCCGCGGCCACCGCATCCGCTTCGTCAATTTCGAGCGCGATCCCGATGCGCAGCCCAGCGTCGACCGCTACCAGGGGCTGGTCGTGCTCGGCGGCCCGATGAACGTGCAGGACCAGGCCACGCGCCCGCACCTGCGCACCGAGCTGGCCGCGATCGAACGCATGCTCGGACAGGGCAAGCCGGTGCTCGGCATCTGCCTGGGCGCGCAGTTGCTGGCGCACGCGCTGGGCGCGCCGGTGAAACGCCACCACGTGCCCGAGATCGGCTGGTACCGGCTGCGCGCCACGGACGCCGGCCGGGCCGATCCGGTGCTCGCACCGCTGGGGGAGGAGGCGCCGGTGTTCCAGTGGCACGGCCACCACTTCGAGATCCCGCGCACCGCCACGCACCTGGCGCGCAGCGACACCTGCGAACAGCAGGCCTTCCGCTGGGGCGAGAAGGCCTACGGCTTCCAGTTCCATCTGGAGATGGACGAGCCGCTGATCGAACGCTGGCTCGCCACGCCGGGCTACCGCGCCGAGCTGGAGCGCCGCGAGGGCCTGCACGACGAGGCCGCGATCCGCGCCCATACCCGCGAGCACATCGCGGCGATGCAGGCCGGCGCCGACGCGGTGTTCAACAACTTCCTCGACCTGGTCGGGCGTCCGGACCGGCGCATCGCCCTGCCCTCGCGCGAGTTCGGCGAATAGGCGCCAGACGGTCCCGCCGCAAGGCGGACGACGGGCGCGAGCCGGCTCGGACGGGCAGATGCACGACTGCGGCAGCCGCCGTCCTCACGCAAGCCCGGCCGACGCGACGCGACGCGCACGCAGCCCGAACCAGCCCAGTTCGGCGAAGGCCAGCACCGCCAGCGCCTGCGCCAGCACGAAGGCGACACCGACCGCACTCGGCCGCCAGGCGCCGCCGAAGGCCACCCACGCGCTGGCCACGACCCACGCCAGGTTGACCGCGACCACCGCCGCGACCCAGCGACGCGGCGGCGCCTCGCGCCGCGAGAGGCCGTAGACCAGCGCCACGAACGGCAGCAGCGCGACGCCGGCACCGCGCAGCAGGCCAGCGGGCAGGGCCAGCACGGGGGCGAGCACGTCGGCCGCGGCGACCAGCAGCGCCGCCGTGGCGCCGGAGGCGACCGCGTCGAGCAGCAGCACGCGGGGCAGGAAACGGGGGTGGGCGGTCATCTGGCGCAGGCGCATGGCGATCTCCTCGGTCTGGACGGGTTGCGGACAGGCTGCGCGGCGCGGGTCGCGACCGCGATTACCTGCCAGGTAAGCGCCGTGCGGCGCGCGGGCGGCTATGGTGTCGCCCATGCAACCGCACACCCACGCGCTTCCCGACGTCGGTGCCCAGCTGCGCACGTGGCGCCAGCGCCGGCACCTGTCCCAGCTCGACCTCGCCGGCCTGGCCGACATGTCCACCCGCCACCTGAGCTTCGTCGAAACCGGACGCTCGCTGCCCAGCCGGGCGATGCTGCTGCGGCTGTCGGACCGGCTCGAGGTGCCGCTGCGCGAACGCAACGCGCTGTTCGTGGCCGCGGGCTATGCGCCGGTCTACAGCGAGCGGCGCATCGACGATCCCGCGCTCGACCAGGCGCGGGAGGCGATCGAACTGGTGTTGCGCGCCCACGAGCCGTACCCGGCGCTGGCCGTCGACCGTCACTGGCGGCTGCAGGCAGCCAACCGTGCGCTGGCGCCGCTGCTGGCCGGCGTCGCGCCGCACCTGCTCGAACCGCCCGTCAACGTGCTGCGGCTGAGCCTGCACCCGGGGGGGGTCGCGCCGCGGATCGTCAACCTTGGCCAGTGGCGCGCCCACCTGCTGCACCGCCTGCGCCAGCAGGTGGCGGCGACCGGGGACCCGGTGCTGGTGGCGCTGGAGGCCGAGCTGTCGGCCTACCCTGCCCCCGACCACGACGAGACGCCGGACGCGAACGCCGTCGTGGTGCCGATGCGCATCCACTCCGCGCTGGGCGAACTCGCCTTCCTCAGCACCACCACCGTGTTCGGGACGCCGGTGGCGGTGACCCTGTCGGAACTGGCGATCGAATCGTTCTTTCCGGCCGATGCGCACACCGCCGAGGTACTGCGCAGCGCCGCGTTCGCGGACGCGATCGCGGCGAGTCCCTTCCTGCCGCCGGGCGCCTGAACGCTTCGGCGAGGTGACGCAGGACCACGTCGCATCGCCGGCGCCAGCGCGCGCGGCCCACCGGACCGGAGCACGGTGTGCGAGCGCAGGCGCGCCGGGTGGATCGCACCGCCCGCGGGCGGTATCGCGCGCTACCGGATCGGCTGCGGATCCGTCTCGGGAGCGGACGGCAGCGGTTCTTCCAGCGGCCCGGGGCCGGATCCAGGCGCGGCCTCCGGCTCCGGCAGCGGCGCCACCTCAGGCGACGGCTCGGGCGCGACCACCCGCTCGATCACCCCGTCCACCACCTGGTCGGCGACGCGACCCGCCACCTCGCCGGCCACCGACGACGGCTGCAGTACCTCCTCGATGCGGCGACCGCCGAAGTCCGGGCCCAGCACGTAGACAAGTTCCGATACGGTCGGCCAGCCCATGTGCGGGGCCAGGAACCAGTACGCCCCCACCAGCGCCAGCACGAAGAACACGATCTTCAGCAACGCCCCGACCAGCTTGTAGGCCAGGTACGCGCCGAGCACCAGCAGTACCAGCCCCAGCCAGCTCATGCGGCCTGCACTCCTGCGGTCGCGGGCACGGTCACGGGATCCGCGCCGCCGGCCAGCGGGCGCAGGCAGGCATCGAGCGCGACCCGGTCGTCGAACACGAAGCAGCCGCCCTCGAAGCCCTCGCCGCCCACGGCCTCGAAATAGCCGAGGATCCCGCCGTCGAGCTGCAGCACGTGGTCGAGGCCGCTGGCGCGCATCCACGGCGCGGCCTTCTCGCAGCGGATGCCGCCGGTGCAGTAGCTGACCACGGTGGCGCCGGCGAGCGCGGCGCGGTGCGGTTCGAGCGCGGCGGGCAGGTCGGTGAAGTTGTCGATCGGCAGCGTGAGCGCGCCGGCGAAGCGACCATACGCGGTCTCCTCGCGGTTGCGGGTGTCGAGCAGCACCAGCCGCCGGCCGTCGTCGTCGTGGCCCTGGCGCAGCCAGCGCGCCAGCACCTGGGGCGCGACCGCGGGCGCGCGACCGGCGCGCAGCGGCGAGGCCTCGTCGCGGCGGAAACTGATGATCTCGCGCTTGAGCTTCACCTTCAGCCGCGCGAACGGGACCGCATCGCTCCAGCTGTCCTTGACCTCGATCGCGGCGAAGCGCGGATCCGCGCGCAGGCGCTGCAGGAAGGCCCCGACCGCCGTGTCGGCGCCGGCCAGGAACAGGTTCACCCCTTCCGGGGCCACCAGCACGGTCCCGCGCAGCGCGCCGGCTTCGGCCCAGGCGCGCAGGTCGGCGGCCAGGGCCGGCGGGTCGGCGACCTCGACGAAGCGGTAGGCGGCGATGTTGCGGATCATGGCGCCATTGTAGGGGCCGGGCGCGACCCTACTCGTGGTGGTCGCGCACGAAGCGGTCGAGCAGGCGCACGCCGAAGGCCGACGCGCCCTCGGGCACGGTGGGATCGGCGCTGTCGTTCCAGTCCGCGCCGGCGATGTCCAGGTGCGCCCAGGGCAGCGCGCGATCGACCCATTCGCCGATGAAGTAGGCGCCGATCCCCGCGCCGGGCGAGCCGCCGCCGTTGCGCAGGTCGGCGATCGGCGACTCCAGGCGCTTGCCGTACTCGTCGCGCAGCGGCAGGCGCCAGAGCGCTTCGCCGCTGGCCTCGCCCGCCGCCAGCAGCTGCGCGGCCAGCGCATCGTCGCGCGAGAACAGGCCGGCGTAGTCGCCGCCCAGCGCGGTGACCACCGCGCCGGTGAGCGTGGCCACGTCGACCACCAGCTTCGGCCGGTCCTGCCGCTGCACGTACCACAGCGCGTCGGTCAGCACCATGCGGCCCTCGGCGTCGGTGCTCATGATCTCGAAGGTCTTCCCGGACGCGGTGCGCACCACGTCGCCGGGTCGCGACGCGCTGCCCGAGGGCATGTTCTCGGCCAGCGCCGCCACCGCCACCGCGTTCACCGGCGCCTGGCGGCCGGCCAGCGCCAGCACCGTCGAGACCACCGTCGCCGCGCCGGTCATGTCGCCCTTCATCTGCCACATGTTGGTGTTGGGCTTGATCGAGATGCCGCCGCTGTCGAAGGTGATGCCCTTGCCGACGAACGCCAGCGGCGCCTCGCCGGCGGCGCCGCCGGCGTAGCGCACCAGCAGCAGCCGCGGCGGCCGCACGCTGCCCTGGCCGACGGCCAGGATCCCGCCCATGTCGAGCCTGCGCATGGCCGTCACGTCGAGCACCTCGAGCGTGAGCGGCAGTCCGCGCGCGGCGGTGCGCACCCGCTCGACGAACTCCTCGGGCCACAGCGCATTGCCCGGTTCGGTCGACAGGTCGCGGGCGAAGGCGACCGCCTCGGCCACCGGCTGCCACTGCGCGCGATACGCCGAACCGGCCGCGGCGCCTTCGCGGGTGCGGATCGCCAGCGTCCCCGGGGCGGCGTCGGCCGGCGCGTCCTCATCCGGCTTCGACCGGTACTTGTCGAAGCGGTACTGGCCGATCGCCGCGCCGAACGCGAGATGCGACGCGGCGCCGGCCTCGTCGCCGTCCCATACCAGGTCGACACGCGGCGTGCGGTGCTTGCCGAACGCCTGCGCCACGCGGCCGCCGATGTCTTCCAGCTGCCGCGGCGACTGCGGCCCGGCTGCCCCGGTGCCGAGCACCAGCAACCGCTCGTAGCCGCCGAAGCCGCGCAGGTCGAGGCGGCTGTCGGCCTTGCCGCGGAAGCCGTCGGCCTCCGCGGCCCGCCGCAGCGCGCCACCGGTGCGCGCATCGATGGCATCGAAGCTGCCGCCCGCGGGCAGGCCTTCGGCCACCGCGATCGCGATCGCGCCGCCTTCGGGCACCTGGTGCGCATCGAACGCCAGCGTGCGCTGGGCCCGCGCGTCGGACGGCCAGAGGGCCGCAAGGCAGACGAAAAACGCGAGCGCGAACCAGAATCTGGACATCGGGTGCCCCGTGCAGGAAAGGGAGATGGCGCGCGGCGCACGCAGGCGGCCCGGCGCAGGACCCACGACCTTACCCCGCGCCGCCATGCGCCGCGGCCTGCCGGAAGTCATGCGCCGGGCGGAGCCCGCCCCCGCATCGCCGCCGCCAGCGCCATCAGCGCAACGCCGACCGCCATCGCGATCGCGACGTTGCGCAGTTCCGACAGCGCCGCATGCGCCACCAGCCAGGCGATCACCACCATCGCCGCGCCGGCGACCCAGCCGCCGGCCGGTACCCGGAACGCGGCCGGCGCCATGCCTGCGCCTTCGCGCCGCCGCAGCACCGGCAGCGCGAGGCAGGTGGCGGCGTAGGCCAGCAGGCGCGTGATCGTGCTCAGCGCCACCGCGGTCAGGAACGAGCCCGACAGGGTCAATGCCAGCATGCACGTCGCGGTGAGCGCGATCGCCCAGTGCGGCGTGCGGTAGCGGGCGTGCGTGCGCGCCAGCGCGGCCGGCAGCTGGCCGTGTTCGGCCATCGCGTACAGCAGGCGCGGCGCGGCCAGCACCAGGCCGTTGAGCGTGCCCGAGATCGACACCACCGCGCCGAACACGATCACCGCGGCGCCGGCGCTGCCGGCGAAGCGACCGGCGGCATCGGCCAGCGGCGTGCTGGAGTCGGCCAGTTCCGGCAGGGTCCCGATCGAGACCACCTGGATCAGCAGGTACAGCGGCACGATCACCGCCATCGAGGCCAGGATCGCGAACGGCAGCGTACGCCGCGGTTCGCGCACTTCGCCCGCGGGCACGGTGGCGGTCTCGAACCCGGTGAAGGCGAACACCAGCAGCAGAATCGCGGCCGGATACTCGCCCGCGGGCGGCGCGGACGCCGGCACGAAGTTCGCGGGCGCCAGGAAGAACAGGCCGACCGCGACGAACAGCAGCAGCGGCACCAGCTTGCCCACCGTGAACACGTTGGCGACGATCGCCGCGGTGCGCACGCCGCGGATGTTGATCGCCGCGATCACCAGGGTCGCGAGCGTGGCCACCGCCACGCGCCCGGGCAGCGACGCCACCGCCGGCCAGGCATGCGCCAGGTAGTCGATCAGCAGGTTGCACAGCGCCGCGAACGCGGTCACGCGCGTCAGCCACACCAGCCAGCCCACCTGGAAGCCGACCAGCGGCCCGAACGCGGTGCGTGCGTACAGGTAGGGCCCGCCGGTGTCCTCGAAGCGGCTGCCCACTTCGGCGAAGCACAGCACCACCAGCAGCACCAGCAGCGCGCACGCGACGTAGGCCAGCAGTGCATACGGGCCGAGCAGTTCGTGCACGCGCGAGGGCAGTCCGAAGATGCCGGCGCCGATCACCGAGTTGATGAACAGCGCGACCATGCTGCCCCGTCCGATGCCGCGGACGAGGTGCCCCTGCGCGGCGGACCCCATTCGATCAGCGCCCGATCAGGATGGCGGGCAGCGCCATCAGCCCGAGCAGCAGCGCGATCGCGACCACGATCAGCGCCACCCGCAGCGGATTCGCGCGCGCGATGTCGGAGAAGGTCTCGGCGGTGCCGTCGCGCACGGCCTGCGCATGCTCGGCCCGCACGCGTTCGGCGCGCTGGCGCTGGTACTCGGCCATGCGGCGCTTGGCTTCGGGCACGTCGGCGTCGTTGCGCACCCAGATGCCGCCGGCGGAAATGCCGAACGGCCCCGGCCGGGTCTCGTAATGCTCGATCCGCGCCGCGTCGAGGAAGGCGCGGACGTCGTCGGCCTCATCGTCGGGCACGTGGCGCAGGTTGAGAAGGAGTTTCGCCATCGCGGCGATCATAGCCCGATCCGCCGCGCGATCGCCTGCTGCGCCCCCTCCGCCTGCTCGGTTCCGATGGGCACGAGATGCCGGCGCGCGGCGCGCGATGGAGCGCCGGGGCCCTCATGCGAACGGGCGCATGCGCCCGCCCACGCGGCGCGCCCTCAGCGCTTGCCGGTGACCACGCGACGCAGGTTGGCGCGCGCCTGCGCGTCGAGACGCGCATGGAAGAAATCGCTGAGATAGATCCGCGGCCTGGCGAGAAGGGCCTTGAGGAAACGGCGGCGGTTGATCCGGAACAGCCAGTCCGGCACGTGTCCGCGATATTCCGCGGCGATGGCGCGATCGTAGGCATCGAACGCCTCCGGCGCGGCGCCGAGGATCGCCATGTCGCAGTCGAGGAAGTGGCAGGTGTCGATCGCGACCGCGGTCTTGCCGAACTCGTGCGCGGACAATTGGCCGTGGCGCGCGGTGAGCTCGATGAGCTCGGCCACGCGCGCGCGGTCGAGCGGCGCGTCCGGCAGCCAGCGCGCGATTTCGGCCAGGGCGAATGCCGCCGAGCGTGCCTCGTTGTCGCGACGCCCGGCGTCGTAGATGGCGTCGTGGTACAGCACCGCCAGCCGAACCTCGTCGGGCTGCACCCAGCCAGGCCCCGCGGCCACGGCGTTGGAGTGCCGGAGCACCTCGCGCACGTGGTCGAAGCAGTGGTACGCGCGCGGCGGCATGGCATAGGCCGCCTCGAGCGCCTGCAGCTGTGCGGGCGGCAGCGCGATCACGTGGGCCGTCAGCCCGACTGCCAGGGGCGCACCACCAGCGCCGCGCCGATGATCACCAGCAGCGCGCCCGACACGCGTACCAGGTCGGCCGGACGCGCGGCGCCAAGCACGCCGAAGTGGTCGAGCACCAGCGAGGACACCACCTGGCCGAGGACCACCAGGCAGATCATCGCGCCCGCGCCGAGCGTGGGCACCAGGAAGGTGGCCGCGAACACGAACACCGCGCCGATCGCGCCGCCGACCCAGATCCACGCCGGCAGCGCCGCCACCGACACGGCGGGAAGGAACGGCGTACGCGTGCCCAGCAGCACCAGCCCCAGCAGGCAGGTGCCGACCAGGAACGACACGAACGACGCATACAGCGCGCCCTGCGTCAGCGCGCCCAGGCGTGCGTTCACCAGCGCCTGCAGCGGCAGCAGCGCGCCGATCAGGACCGCCGCCGCGATGCCCAGCAATGCCCAGCCCTTCATGCCCGTCGCGCTCCGGAGATGTTCGTCGGATGTCGCCCAGTCTAGTGGGTCGGGCGTGGGAGCGCGGCATCGGGTCGGTGCGCGCCTGGCGGTCGATCACGGTTCCGCGGGTGCGCTGCGCTTACCGGGCTACGCGTCCATATCCTCCCCCGGCGCTCGCTGCGTAGCCCGGATAAGCGCAGCGCATCCGGGGCGCGCGACTTCCGCGCAGACGAAATTCCCGGCTCGCGCGCGCGTCTCCGCGGCGTTGCGGGCCCAGGGGCGGATCGCGGTGGCCCCGGGTGCGCTGCGCTTACCCGGGCTACGTATCCGCCTGCGTTCTCCGTCGCCGTCGTGATCGTGGCATTCCCGTACCTGGTGTGGCATCGCGTCTCCCGGCGCGCCACGACATGCGGCGGGCACACCGGTCGCGATGCAACTACCTGGCCGGCGAGTCCCGCCGCACCGTCAGCAGCGCCAGCAGCGTCAGTGCCCCCATCGCCGCCAGGTACCAGCCCACCGACTGCAGGCCGAAGCGCTCTCCGAGCCGTGTGGCGATGTAGGGCGCGGGGGACGCGCCAAGGATGCCGGCAAGGTTGAAGGCCAGCGACGCGCCGGTATAGCGCACCGCGGTCGGGAACATCTCGGCCAGGATCGTGCCGCAGGGCCCGTAGGTCAGCCCCATCGCGCCCAGGCCCAGGGCGAGGAACGCCAGCACGCCCCAGTCGCTGCCCGATTCGAGCAGCGGCGCGAACGCGAACCCGAAGCCGATGATCAGCACCGTGGCCGCCAGCATCGCGTTGCGGCGCCCGAAACGATCGGCGTACAGCGCCGCCAGTGGGATCGTCAGCGCGAAGAACAGCACGCCCAGCATCTGCAGCCAGAGGAAGTGCTCGCGCGAATAGCCCAGCTTCGAGGTGCCCCAGCTCAGCGCGAACACGGTCATCAGGTAGAACAGCACGAACGTCGCCACCAGCGACAGCGTGCCCGCCAGCAGCCGGCCGGGATGCTCGCGCAGCACGCTGGCCATCGGCAGGCGCACGCGCTCGTCGCGGTCGACGGCGCGCTGGAAATCCGGCGTCTCCGCGATGCGCAGCCGCACCCACAGCCCCACCAGCACCAGCACCGCGCTGGCCAGGAACGGGATCCGCCAGCCCCAGGCCAGGAACGCCGCGTCGCTCATCCAGTGAGTCAGGGCGAGGAACACGCCGGTGGAGAGCAGGAATCCGATCGGCGCGCCCAGCTGTGGAAACATCCCGTACCAGGCGCGCTTGTCCGGGGGGGCGTTCTCGGTCGCCAGCAGCACCGCCCCGCCCCATTCGCCGCCCAGGCCCACGCCCTGCCCAAGCCGGCACAGCGCCAGCAGCAACGGCGCGGCGAGGCCGGCCTGGGCGTAGGTGGGCAGCAGGCCGATCACCACGGTCGACACGCCCATCGTCAGCAGCGCCGCGACCAGGGTCGCCTTGCGCCCGACGCGGTCGCCGAAATGGCCGAACAGCGCCGAGCCGAACGGCCGCGCGATGAAGGCCAGGGCGAAGGTCGCGAACGACTGCAGCGTGGCCGTGGCCGGATCGCCGGGCGGGAAGAACAGCTGCGGAAACACCAGCACCGCCGCGGTGGCGTAGATGTAGAAATCGAAGAATTCGATCGTGGTGCCGATCAGGCTCGCGAACAGCACCCGGCGCTTGTCGGCGCCGGATGCCGCGCGCGTGGCCGCCGCGGGCGCATTCGCGCTGGTCATCGCTCCAGTCGCCGTGACGCCGCGCGCACGCGCCTCACTTGCCCGCATCTCCCGGCAGCGCGTAATCGAGCGCGTAGGGCGGCGGCTCGCCGCCCGGGCCCTTGAGGTAGTGGTCCATCCACTGTATCAGCCGCAGCGAGTAGTCGTAGCGCGAGGCCCCGCGCGCGTTGCCGTGGCCCTCGCCCGGATACAGCACCAGCCGCACCGGCGCCTGTCCGGCCAGCTTGAGGTAGCGGTACATCATGTAGGACTGCATCACCGGCACCCGCGGATCGGCCTCACCGTGCAGGATCAGGGTCGGCGTCTTCGACTGCTGCGCGTAGGTGATCGGGCTGGTCTTGCGGAACAGTTCGGGGTCTTCCCAGGGCCAGGTGCCCATGTGCACCAGGTGCTGCTCCCAGGGGATGTCGCCGGTGGTCACCAGGCTGGCCTGGTCGGAGATGCCGACGAACATCACCGAGGCGGCGAACCGCTCGCTGTAGTAGGTCGCGCCCCAGGCGCTGGCGTAGCCGCCGTACGAGCCGCCGGTGATGCCCACCTTGTCGCGGTCCACCAGCCCGATGTCGACCAGGTGGTCGACGCCGTCGACCACGTCGTCGAACTCCTCCATGCCCGGCCGCCCGAAGCCCTTCTTCGAGAACTCCACCCCGCGGCCGGTACTGCTGCGGTAGTTGGGCAGGAACACCGCGTAGCCCTGCGCCGCGGCATGGTGCAGCGGCTGCGAGTAGCCCGTCAGCCAGCCGTTGGTGTAGTGCGATTCCGGCCCGCCGTGGACCACGACGATCAGCGGCACGCGGGCATTGCCGCGGCGCTGCAGCGGGTGCACCAGCAAGCCCTCGATCTCGAGCCCGTCGCGGGCGGCGTAGCGGATCGTTTCCTGGCGCGCGAGCGCCACGTCCGCGAGCCAGGGATTGCTGTCGGTCAGCCGCCGTGGCGCGGCGCCCTCGCCGCTCAGCAGGAACACCTCGGTCGGGTGCGCGGAGGTGCTGCCGAGCAGTGCGATGTCGCCGCCGGGCGCGCGGTCGAAACCGCTCCACACCGGCCCTTCAGGCGCGAGCAGCGTGCGCTGCGCACCGCCGTCCACGCCGACCTCGCCCAGCCGCGCCTGCACGCCCTCCCAGCTGAGGAACTGCACGGTCGCCGGATCGCGCCATTCCACGTCCACCACGTGACCGGGCAGGTCCGGCAGCAGGTCGCGCCAGGCACCGCCGTCGCGGTCGACCACGAACAGCCGGCCCTGCTGCGCATCGTGTTCGTCCTGCGCCGAGATGAAGGCCAGGTGCGCCCCGTCCGGGCTCCACGACAGGCCGCCCACCTTGCCCGGATTTTCGACCCGGCCGAGCTCGCGCCCCTCGGAAGAGACGATCCGCACGCGCGTGAACACCAGGGTGTCGTCGGTGAGCTGGCGCGGCGCGACCAGCAGCGCCAGGCGATCGCCCGCAGGACTCCACAGCACCGACTGCACGCTGCCGTCCAGCGCGATCCTGCGCGGCTCCGGAGCGTCGGCGCCGATACCGGCGATCCACAGCTCGACGGCGCGCCAGTCCTCCTCGTAGACCTTCTGGCTGAAGCCCTGCTTCTTCAGGGCTTTCACCTCGTCGCTGTCCGGCGCAGTCGCCAGCAGCGCGACCTGGCGGCCGTCGGGCGAGAGGCTGAAGGCGGTGATGTCGGACTTGAGCGTGGCGATCGCCTCGGACTCGCCGCCGTCGACCGGGATGCGGTAGAGCGTGCGCGTGTCGTCGCCCTGGCGCTTGGCCAGGTAGGCCAGCGAGCGGCTGTCCGGGAACCAGGCCACGCCGCCCACGTTGACCTTGCCGGTCACGAAGCCGCGGCTGGCGCCCTCGCGCGAGGCCACGTGCAGTTCCGCCCACGCCGGGCCATCGTCGTCCTTGCCGATCTCGCGCGGCACCGACAGCACATAGGCCAGCTGGCGCGCGTCCGGGCTGATGGCGGCCTGGCTGACGGCGCGGGTCCGGGCGATCTGTTCGAGGGTCATGCCCTCGCTGGCAGCGCTTGCCGGCAGCGCGAGCACGAGCAGCAGCCACAGGCCCGCAGCCCGCAACATCGATCGACGCATCATCCAACCCCCTTCAGACATGAGCCCGGCACTTTGGCCCGGCCCGGAGGCGATGGCAAGCCGCGGCCTCAGCGCGCGCGCCAGGCCTCCGCCACGCGTGCGAACTCGCCGGCGAGGTCCTTCGCGAGCCGCGGCGGGAGCTGGCGCGCGATCGCAGGCAGGTCGATCCGCCCCTCCGGAAACGGGTCGTCCAGCCACGCGAAGGCGACCCGGTTGCTCTGGCGCGCCTCCTCCAGCATCCACACGCGCCCGGCGCCGAAGCTGCGGCGCAGCTTGGCCAGGTGGTCGGCGAAGTCGGTGGCGTACAGGTTGCTGGCGAACACGCCGCCGGGCGCCAGCGCGTCGCGGCAGTCGTCGTAGAAGCGCTGGCTCGACAGGCCGGCCGGGATACCCGACGCGTCGTAGCCATCCACCAGCAGGATGTCGAATCGCCCACGGCGCTCCCGCACCCATTGGGCGCCATCGGCCAGCAGCACCTGCAGGCGCGCGTCGTCGTGCGGCACGCGGAAGGTGCGCCGCAGCGCGATCACGTGCGGGTTGTTCTCCGCCACTTCCACCCGCGTCTGCGGCAGGTGGCGATGGCAGAACTTGGCCTGCGACCCGCCGCCGAGCCCGACCATGCCGATCAGCGCCGGGCGCGGGCGCCACAGCAGGCTCGCCATCATGGTGCGGGTGTAGTCGACCGCCAGATGGCCGGGCCGGAAGGTCCGCATCCGGCTCTGCGACACGCCGCCTGCGAACTGCAGGTCGGTGTGGCGCCAGCCGCGCAGGATGACCGGCCGGGCCGTCGCGGCTGCCGCGGCGGCGGACGCGGGCTGGCGGACGGTCGTACCGCCCGGATCGCCCGCGGCGTCCCGGTCCATGCCCGACGGAACTGGCGACGGAGCGCCCGGAGCCGGATGGACATCGTCGCGTTTTCGCATGGGCCGGACGGAATCGAGCAAGCGTCGATGCAAGGCTACCCCAAGCCCCGCCGGACCCACACCGCTCCGTGGCGCGGGGCGTCGCCGCACGTTCCTGCAGCGCAGCATCCGCTCGTGCGGCGGCGGCGTACACTGCCGGTGGCTGGCACGCTCCGGAGGAGGCCGCCATGATCGCCTGGCTGCTCGCGGCCGCACTGGCCGCCGCCCCCGTCGCCCCCAACGCTCCCGTCGCTGCCACCGCGCCCGGGATTGACCCCGCGCCGGCGGTGCCCACGCCGGAGCAGGTCATCGCGCTGCCGCCGCCGCTGGCGCAGGCGCTGCGGACGCAGGTCGTCGACCGCACGCCACGCGGCATGGCGCGACTCGAACGCCTGGTCGCCTTCATGTACGAACCCGACGGGCTCGGCATCCAGTACCGCCACGATGCCAACCACACGGTCGCCGAGACCTGGGCCACGCGGGAGGCGAATTGCCTGTCCTTCACCCTGCTCACGATCGCCCTGGCGCGCGCCGCGGGCGTCGAGGCCTACGGCCAGGAGATCGCCAGGACGCTCTCGTGGTTCGCCGAAGGCGACACGCTCTACTTCAGCAACCACGTCAATGCCGGCATCCGCATCGGCCGGCACGAGTACACGGTCGATGTCGGCAGCGACAGCCTGATGACGCTCGACCCGCCGCAGCGCGTCGACGACCATCGCCTGATGGCGGTGTACTACAGCAATCGCGCCGCAGACCTGCTGGGCCGCGGCGCGATGCCGGGTGCGGCGCGCTTCATCGACGCGGCGCTGGCCGCCGATCCCGGCTACGCCACCGCCTGGAACAACGCCGGCGTGCTGCGGGTGCGCTCCGCGCAGCCGGAGGCCGCCGAGCAGGCTTTCGCGCATGCACTCGAGCTGGACCGGGCGCACGACGGCGCGCTGATGAACCTCGCCTCGCTGTACACCGCGCGCGGCGATACGGCCGGCGCGGCACGCTACCGGGACCGGCTCGAACGCCTGCGCCTGCGCAACCCCTACCACCATTTCATGCAGGCCGTGGACGCCGAGCGCCGGGACGACCACGCCACCGCCACGAGACAGTACCGCCGCGCGATCGCGCTCTACGACGCCGAACACCGCTTCCACTCCGGTCTGGCGCGCGCCCTGCTGCACCTGGGCGATGCGCGCGGAGCCGGGCGGGCACTGCAGCGCGCGCACGACCTCAGCAAGGGCGACATGCAGGCCCGCTACCAGGCCAAGCTCGATCTGCTCCGGCGCAAGGGCCTCTGACTCAGCGCAGCTGGCTGTCCTTGCTGCCGCGGCGGTTGTAGCCGCTGCCGGGCTGCTCCTCGCGCTCCTCGGCTTCCTGGCAGGCGATGCACAGGCGCACGCCGGGCATCGCCTTGCGCCGCGCCTCGGGGATCGGGGCGCCGCATTCCTCGCAGTGCGTGAGGCCGGGACCCTGCGGCAGCTGGCTGCGCGCACGCTTGATCGCGTCCTTCACGGTCGCGTCGATCTGGTCCTGTACCGCGCCGTCGCCGGCCCATCCGGTCGCCATCGTCGTTCTCCCGGGCTCTCGTTCCGCCTGCGCTTGTACGCCAGGCGCCGTCTACGTCTCGTCAGGCCAGCGGATCGCCGGCGCCGACGCCGGACGCGGCACCGGCACCGCCGCGACCGCATTCCAGATCTTCAGCGCGTCCACGGCGGCCGCGACATCGTGGACCCGCAGCAGGCGCGCGCCGCGCTGCGCGGCGATCAGGTGCGCGGCCACCGACCCGTGGACACGCTCGACCGGCGATTCGCGCCCGGTCAGTTCGCCGATGGTGCGCTTGCGCGACAGCCCGGCCAGCACCGGCACGCCCAGCTCCCCGAAGCGCTCGAGTCGCGCGAGCAGCTGCAGGTTGTGCGCGGTGGTCTTGCCGAAGCCGAAGCCGGGATCGACCACGATGCGCTTGCGATCGATGCCGGCCATTTCCGCGGCGAAGATGCGTTCGGCAAGGAACCGGTGCACCTCGCCCACCACGTCGTCGTACTCCGGCGCGTCCTGCATCGAGCGCGGCTCGCCGAGCATGTGCATCAGCACCACCGGCACGCCGAGCGCGGCGGCGGTGTCCAGCGCGCCCTCGCGGCGCAGGCCGTAGACGTCGTTGATCATGCCGGCGCCCGCCTCGACCGCGGCGCGCATCACCTCGGGGCGGGAGGTGTCGATGCTGACCGGCAGCGCGGTCTCGCGCGCCAGCCGCTCCACGACCGGTACCACGCGCCTGAGCTCTTCTTCCAGGGGCACCGGCTCAGCGCCCGGACGGGTCGATTCACCGCCGACATCCAGCACGTCCGCACCCTCGGCCGCCAGCTGCAGGCCGTGCGCCACCGCCGCGTCGGCATCGAAATGTGCACCGCCGTCGGAGAACGAATCGGGCGTGACGTTGACGATGCCCATCACCCGCGGAACGTCGAGGCGGAGGATGCGGCCGGCGCAGTCGAGCTGGGGCGAGGTGTCGAACATGTCGATGGGAAATCGTGCAATGGGGGTGCGGGCGTGGCGCGGTGTGACCGGGAAGCGGCGACCGGCCGCCTCAGCGGGCGCCACACGCCGGCTGGAAACGAAGACGGCGCCGGAAACACCGGCGCCGCTTCATCGAATCACCTGTCACCAGACACCGACCACGGCCGTCAAGTCTGCTCGGCGGGCCCGCCGATCGGCGGCAGCGGGCGCGAATCGCCATCGCCACCCTTGCCGCCACCCTTGCCGGACTCGATCCAGCCCATCGGCGGCGGCGGCTCGCGCCCTTCCATGATGGCGTCGATCTGCGGCACGTCGATGGTCTCGTACTCGAGCA
The DNA here is from genome assembly GCF_029888045.1 of Luteimonas rhizosphaericola. Lineage (GTDB taxonomy): Bacteria > Pseudomonadota > Gammaproteobacteria > Xanthomonadales > Xanthomonadaceae > Luteimonas > Luteimonas rhizosphaericola. The sequence goes on from NZ_JARXRN010000016.1 coordinate 433,399, forward strand.
GCAGCTTGGCCATCGCGTGCAGCTTGTCGATGTTCTGGGTGAGGATCTCGGTGGTGCGGCCATAGGCCTTGTCGAGGATCCCGCGCACCACCTCGTCGATCTTGCGCGCGGTGTCGTCGGAGACGCTCTTGTGCTGGGTGACCGAGCGGCCGAGGAACACCTCGTCCTCGTCCTCGCTGTAGGCGATCGGCCCCATCTCGTCCGACAGGCCCCACTTGGTGACCATGTTGCGCGCCATCTTGGTCGCGCGCTCGATGTCGTTGGACGCGCCAGTGGTGACCTTGTCGTTGCCGAAGATCAACTCCTCCGCGACGCGGCCGCCGTACAGCGAGCACAGCTGCGACTGGATCGCCGTACGGTTGAAGCTGTACTTGTCGCCCTCGGGCAGGTACATGGTCACGCCCAGCGCCCGGCCGCGCGGAATGATCGTGACCTTGTAGACCGGATCGTGCTCGGGCACCAGCCGGCCGACGATGGCGTGGCCCGCCTCGTGGTAGGCAGTAAGCGTCTTCTCGTCCTCGCTCATCGCCATCGAACGGCGCTCGGCGCCCATCAGGATCTTGTCGCGCGCCTTGTCGAAGTGGTCCATGCGGACGTCCTTCGCGTTCTCGCGCGCCGCGAACAGCGCCGCCTCGTTGACCAGGTTCGCCAGGTCCGCGCCGGAGAAACCCGGCGTGCCGCGCGCGATCACCAGCGGCTCGACGTTGTCGGCCAGCGGCACCTTGCGCATGTGCACACGCAGGATCTGCTCGCGCCCCTTCACGTCCGGCAGGCCGACCACCACCTGACGGTCGAAGCGGCCCGGACGCAGCAGCGCGGGGTCGAGCACGTCGGGGCGGTTGGTCGCGGCGATCACGATCACGCCCTCGCCGCCCTCGAACCCGTCCATCTCGACCAGCAGCTGGTTCAGCGTCTGCTCGCGCTCGTCGTGGCCGCCGCCCAGGCCGGCGCCGCGATGGCGGCCGACCGCGTCGATCTCGTCGATGAAGATGATGCACGGCGCGTGCTTCTTGGCCTGCTCGAACATGTCGCGCACGCGGCTGGCGCCGACGCCGACGAACATCTCGACGAAGTCCGAACCGGAGATCGAGAAGAACGGCACCTTGGCCTCGCCCGCGATGGCCTTGGCCAGCAGGGTCTTGCCGGTACCGGGCGGGCCGACCATCAGCACGCCGCGCGGGATCTTGCCACCCAGCTTCTGGAACTTGGACGGATCGCGCAGGAACTCGACCAGCTCGGACACTTCCTCCTTGGCCTCGTCGCAGCCGGCGACGTCGGCGAAGGTGACCTTGGTCTGGTCCTCGTTGAGCAGCTTCGCGCGCGACTTGCCGAACGACATCGCGCCCTTGCCGCCGCCCTGCTGCATCTGCCGCATCATGAAGAACCAGAAGCCGATGATCAGCGCCACCGGCAGCAGGTTGATCAGGATGTACACCAGCGACGGCCCGCTCGACGGCGGCGCGGCCTGGATCTCGACCTTGTGGTTGAGCAGGTCGTTCATCATGCCTTCGTCGCGGCGCGGCGCGATCACCGTGCCGGTCTCGCCGCCCTTGGTGACGAATTCGACCGTCTTCTCGTCCTCGGCGATCTTCACCGACCTGATCTGATCGCGGCGTACCTGCTCCATGAACTGGGAGTAGCGCACTTCGCTGGACGCGCCGGTGCCCGGGCTGAAGCTGTTGAACACCAGCATCAGCACCACGGCGACCATCGCCCACAGCAGGAGGTTCTTCACCAGGTCGTTCATCGGGATTTCCGGGACTCCAATGGGGGCATGCTACTTGATCGCCGCCAGCTTGCCCTGCGCCAGCGCATAGACTTCGGGCGAACGCCGGCGCGAGGCGGCCGGCTTGCGGATCGCGACCTTCGCGTAGCGCTTGCGCAGGTCGCGGACGAAACCGTCGAACCCCGTTCCCTGGAACAACTTGATCAGGAACGTGCCGCCGGGCTTGAGGTGGCGGTCGGCGAACTCCATGGCCAGCTCGGACAGGTGCATCGCCCGCGGCTGGTCGACCGCTTCCACACCGCTCTTGTTGGGGGCCATGTCCGACAACACAAGGTCCACGGACTGTCCGGCCAGCAGAGTCTCAAGGCTCGATAAGACCGCATCCTCCCTGAAATCGCCATGAAGGAACTCGACCCCGGCCAGCGGCGGCATGTCCAGGATGTCGAGCGCGAGCACCCTGCCCGGGCGCGCGGGATCGAGGCGGTCGAGTTCCTGGCGCACCCATTGCGACCACCCGCCCGGCGCGGCGCCGAGGTCGACGACGGTCATGCCGGGCTTGAGCAGGCGGTCGCGGCCGGCGAGTTCCTCCAGTTTGTAGGCCGCGCGCGAGCGCAGCCCTTCGGCCTGCGCCTTCTTCACGTAGGGATCGGAGAAATGTTCCTTCAGCCAGCGCTGGCTGCTCTTGCTGCGGGTGGCCATCGGGGTATCCCCCTCTCCGCGTCGGGGAGGGTCGGTCGGCGCGGATGCCGCGCGGGCGGGCGCGTGGACGGCCCGGAAGGAAATGGAGTCGCGGAGCGGCATGATACCCTGCCCGCACTCCTCCCCTCGCCGCCTTTCCCGATGTCGACCGTCCTGACCGCCGCCCAGAACCGCTTCCTGCGCGGGCAGGCGCACGACCTCAAGGCGATGCTGCAGGTCGGGGGCAAGGGCGTGACCGATGCGCTGGTGGCCGAGATCGACGGCGCGCTGGAACACCACGAGCTGATCAAGATCAAGGTGGCGGCGGCCGACCGGGACGAGCGCGACCAGCTGATCGCGAGGATCGCCGAGCGCGCCGGGGCGGCGCTGGTGCAGCGGATCGGCCACGTGGCGGTGCTGTACCGCCCGTCGAAGGACAAGCGCCAGATCGTGCTGCCGCGGGCATAAGGCGGCGCCTGCGATGCAGCTGGTCCACGAACGACCCGATTTCGACTATTTCCTGCGCGGCGCCGACGGCCGCTCGGCGCTGGTGAACGACCGCCGCCTGGAGCGCAGCTTCGTGGTCGCCCCCGACCGCCTGGTCGAGGACTGGCCGGTGGGCGACGTGCGTGCCCTGGAGGCGGCGGACCTGGAACCGCTGCTGGCGCTGCAGCCGGAGCTGATCGTGCTCGGCAGCGGCGCGAGCCAGGCCTTCCCGCCACCGGAGGCGATGGCGGCGTGCCTGGCGCGCGGGATTGGCCTGGAGACGATGACCAACGCGGCCGCGGCACGCACCTACAACGTGCTGGCCGGCGAAGGTCGCCGCGTGGTGGCCGGGTTCATCCTGACGGCCTGAGCCGGCAACCGCGCCGTGGTGCGCAGCGCACACCCGTCGGTCCGGCCCGCGGGGGCGCTCCGGCTCAGCGGCGCGGCAGGTACTGCAGCGGATCGACCGGCTTTCCGTTGTAGCGGGTGAGCGGGCGCCGCTGGCGATCCGCAGGATCGCGCGCCCCACGAACGCCCGGCGCGCTGCGCCGGGCCGGGGATCCGCCGGCTCCGGAGATCGCGCCGGCTCAGCGCCGCGGCAGGTACTGCAGCGGATCGACCGGCTTGCCGTTGTAGCGGATCTCGAAATGCAGCATGTCGCGCGCGGCGCCGGTGCTGCCCATCTCGGCGATCTGCTGGCCGGCCTGGACGCGCGCGCCCTCGTTCACCAGCCGGGTGCGGTTGTGGCCGTAGGCCGACAGCCACTGCTCGTCGTGCTTGACGATCACCAGTTCGCCATAGCCCACCAGGCCCGAGCCCGAATACACCACCACGCCGTCGCCGGCGGCGCGCACCGGCTGGCCGCTCTTGCCGGCGATGTCGATGCCCTGTCGGGTCGGGTCGCCGCCTGCGAAGCGGTTGAGCACCTGGCCATCCGTCGGCCAGCGCCAGCGCACCGAACTGTTCACAGGCGGCGTCGCGGCCGGCTGCGGGGGCGCCTGTGTCGGCCGCACGGGGGGTCGCTGCGCGGTGGTTGTGCCGCTGGGCGGGCGGGAGGCCTGGCCCCGGGCCGCGCCCGAGCCGGGATACAGCCGCAGCCGCTGGCCCGGATAGATCGTGTACGGTGCAGCGATCCCGTTCCAGAGCGCGAGGTCCATCGGGCTGATGCCGTTGGCGACCGCCAGGCGGTAGAGCGTGTCGCCACGCCGCACCATCACGCTGGCGCCGGGCTTGGGCGTCGAGGTGCCCGGGGCGGAGGATCCGCCCGACGTCCGCACCACCTTGCTGCTGCAGGCGGCGATGAGCGCAAGCATCAGTACCGCGACCACCACCCGTGCGGCGCCACGCGCCGCCGCCGTCATCCATGGATCGAAACCAGCCACCGCGTTCCCCGTGTCCGTGTCGCTGCGGATCATGCCGTGAACCGCTTGAACAGTTCCTGCGCCACCAGCCCGCCACCGCCGATGAGCACGGCGAAGTACACCATCGTGCCGATGTTGGCGAGGTGTCCGAGCAGCACCGCGCCGCCGTCGCGCTGGATGAAGCCGATCGCATAGGCCAGCAGGGCCAGCGCCGGCAGCGTGTTGCTGAAGGGCACGAACCCGAACGGCGCCATCAGGAGCAGCGCGGCGAGGATGAAGGCCAGGTTGTTGACCACGTCCTGCGTGCGCCCGTCCACCAGCGCCGGGAGCCGGTGCGGCCGGCTGAGGCGCTCCATCCGCTGCACCCAGCGCAGGCCCCCGGTCAGCCCCGGGCGCAAACGGTCGGACGGCAGGCGGCGGTCGCGCACGCGGCTTGGCAACCACAGCTGGCGCGACAGCAGGCGGCTGACGCCCACCAGCAGGATCGCGGCGCCGAACACCGTGCTCACGCCCGGGATCGACACCGGAATCAGGAACACCAAGGTCAGCAGGATGCACAGCAGCAGCAGGCCTTCGTCGCCGAACAGGTCCAGCAGTTCGCCCAGGGTGACGTGGTCGGGCGGCAGGCGCGCGATCATGCCCGCGATCTGCGCGCCCAGGCTCTGGCCGTCGGGATCCGGCGGCGTGGCGGTCGGTCCGGCCATGGCTCAGTCGACCGTGCCCGACAGCAGCGGCACGAACACCACCGGGCCCAGGTCGCGGCGGGTGATCGACCCGTCCGCCTCCCTGCGCAGCATGAGCAGCTGTTGCGCATTGGCGGCGCCCACCGGCGCCACCAGGATGCCGCCGGGGGCGAGCTGCGCGGACAGCGCATCGACCAGCGCGGGCGCCCCGGCGGTGACCAGGATGCCGTCGTAGGGGCCGTTCTCGGGCCATCCGATGCGGCCGTCGTCGTGCTTGCTGCGCACGTTCAGGCCGAGCGAGCGGAAGCGCTTGCGCGCCACCCGCAGCAGGTCGCCGATGCGTTCGACCGTGTGCACTTCCAGCCCAAGCGCGGCCAGCACGCTGGCCTGGTAGCCCGAACCGGTGCCGATCTCGAGCACGCGCCTGGGCGCGTGGCCGTCGGTGAACAGTGCCTCGGTCATGCGCGCGACCACCCAGGGCTGGGAAATCGTCTGGCCATGGCCGATCGGCAGCGCCGTGTCCTCGTAGGCGCGGGTGGCCAGCGCCTCGTCGACGAACAGGTGGCGCGGCACGGTGCGGATCGCGTTGAGCACGCGCTCGTCGCCGATTCCGTTCGCGCGCAGCCGCTCGATCAGGCGGTCGCGCACGCGCTGCGAAGTCATGCCGACGCCGATCGCCTCGGGCTGCAGCCGCAGCCGGGGAGTCATCATCATCGCGCCGGCTCCGCGAGTTCGGCGGCCAGGCTGCCGACCCAGCTCGAGACCTGCTCCAGCGCCTGGTAACGCGTCAGGTCGACGTGGATCGGGGTGATCGAGATGTGTCCGAAGCGCACGGCGTGGAAATCGGTGCCGGGGCCGGCATCCATCTCCGGTCCCGCCGCGCCGATCCACCACCAGGTGCGGCCGCGCGGATCCTCCTGCTTCGTGCAGGGCTCGGCGCGGTGCCGGTTTCCCAGCCGAGTGACCTCGAAGCCGGCGATCTCGCTCCAGGCGCGATCGGGCACGTTGACGTTGAGGATGGTGTCGGCGGGCAGCGGATCGGCCTTGAGCCGTTCGACGATCTCCACCGCCGCGCGCGCCGCGGTCTCGTAGTGGCGCCCGTCGTGGTTGACCGTGGCCAGCGACATCGCGATCGCCGGCAGGCCTAGGAAACGCCCTTCCATCGCCGCGGCCACGGTGCCGGAATAGATCACGTCGTCGCCGAGGTTGGCGGTGTTGTTGATGCCCGAGACCACGATGTCGGGTTCGCGCTCGAACATGCCGGTGATGGCGACGTGCACGCAGTCGGTGGGCGTTCCGTAGACGCGCCAGACCGCGTCCTCGAGCTGCTGCACGCGCAGCGGCATGTCCAGCGTCAGCGAGTTGCTGGCGCCGGAGCGATCGCGATCGGGGGCGACGATCAGGACCTCGTGGCCGGCATCGCGCAGACCCTGCGCCAGGATGCGGATGCCGGGGGCATCGACGCCGTCATCGTTGCTGACCAGTACGCGCATGAACCTCTGGGACCACCGTCGCCGCGGATGTCGTGCCGCCATGATACCGGATGCGCGCATCCACTTCCGGACGCACGGGCCGGTTCGCGTCATACTGGGCGCCGATGGCGAGACACCGTCCACCGCCCGGCGACGACATCTCCGACGACAGCGACGACGCGGCGCTGTTCCGCAGCGCGATCGGACCGGTGCGCGAGTTGCCACCGGCGGCTCTGCCGCCGTCGCGGCCCAGGCCGCGCCCGGGCACGCGCATGGCCGACCTGGACGAGGCGGAGGCGAAGGGCGAGTTCCTGCGCCTGCTGCACGAAGCGCCGGTGGAGGCCGGCGATACCCTGCGCCATCGCCGCGACGACGTGCCGGCCCGCGTGCTGAAGCGCCTGGCCCAGGGCGACTACGCCGCCCAGGACGAACTGGACCTGCACCACGCCAGCGCCGCCGCGGCCGGGTCGCTGCTGCGCCGCTTCCTGCAGGACGCACGCGATGCCGGCGCGCACTGCGTGCGCGTGATCCACGGCAAGGGGCTGAACTCCGACGGCGTGCCGGTGCTGAAGAACCTGTGCGACCGGCTCCTGCGCCAGCGCGGCGACGTGCTGGCGTTCCATTCGGCGCCCGCCGCGCAGGGCGGGACCGGCGCGGTGCTGGTACTGCTGGCGCCGCGTCGCGGCTGAGCGGCTACTGTTGCTGTTGCGGCACCCGCGTGACCGGCGGATTGACCCAGTGCACCTCGACGCCACGACGCTGCGCCTTGGCGTGGACAGCCGCCATGTAGGCGTCATCGGTAACGGGGGTGCCAGGCGCCAGTGCGCTCGCGGCGTGGGTGGCGACAACCGGTGCGGTGCTGGCGCACGACGACAGCAGGAACACCAGCGCGATCGCCGGTGTCAGACGAAGGACCCTGTTCATGAGCACGCCTCCTGGTCGAGCGCCGGCGCACGATGCGACCGGCGCTCCTGCAGGTATACGCCGACCGGGACGTGGCGCCAGCGCCGGGGATGTCATTCCGACGAGCGGTCGACCGCCTGATGGCCAGCCAGTTCACCCAGCTCGGCCAGTACGCTGGTGGCATAGGTGCCGGGCGGCAGCGCGAAGCGCAGGCGAAGGGTGGCGACATCCATCCACTCGGCTTCCAGGTCGCCGGGCCGCAACCGCGTGGCGCGCCGCTCCTGGCGCAGGCCGGCCGCCTCCAGCCCGTCGCGCAGGCGCATGGCGACCTCGTCGGACAGGACCTCGCGCTCGAATGCCTGCGCCGCGCCCTCGCAGCGCAGCGGGCCCCTGCCCCACAGCGGCGCCGTGGGGTGGATGTCGAATGCCGCCAGCCGCTCGGCGATGGTGTCGTCGGCCGCGACCGGGCCGAACACGCTGCGGCTGCCGTCGAGCACCCACACCTCGCCCTCCAGCGCCTGGTCCCAGGTGCCGGCGGCGACGCGCGCGGCCAGGACCCGGTTGAACAGCTCCGACCGCGCCGCCGAGAGCAGCATCGCGCGTTCGTCGCGCCGCACCCGCCGCCCGCCGAACATCGCCAGCGCGCGCACGAGGTTGCCGCCCTCGCGACCGAAGCGCTGCTCGCCGAAATAGTTCGGCACGCCGCGACGGGCGATCGCCTCGACGCGCGCATCGATGGCATCGCGCACGCCGTCCACCTCGCGCAGCACCAGCTCGAAGCGGTTGCCCGCCAGCGCCCCGCGCGGCAGTTTGCGTGAGTGGCGGCGCGCCTCGAGCACGCGCAGCGATTCGCCGGTCGCAGGATCGTCGAACGCCAGGGCGTCGAGCGGGGGATCCGGGCGGCCCGGGAGCTGCACCGAGAGCCGCTGGCGGGTCACCGCGTGGCGGTCCTTGAGCCCGGCATGACCGACCGCCGACTCGGGCACCTCGGCCCACTGCGCGACCAGCCGCGCCACGTGCGCGGTGTTGAGGCCGCGCTTCTCGATCGTCAGCAGCAGGTGCTCGCCCTGGCCGTCCGCGTCGAAGGCGTCGAGCTCCGTCACCGAGAAATCCTCGGGCGACTGGCGGAAGCGCGCCCGCAGGACGGCAGCGCCATGGGCGCGCGGCAGGCTCACGCGGCCGGTGTCGCTGGCGGCATCGACCGGGCGGGACGCGAAGCGGGGGCGCCGCGGCTGCCCGGGCGGCGTTCCACCGCCGTGGCGAGGACGACCGGGGACTCGGACGCAAGCGGAGCCGGTGTGCGGTCGTCGCCATTCCGCGCCGCGCCACGGAACCGCCCCCGTTCGGCCGACGCCGTGGCGTCGGGGTATGCCGCCTCAGTCCGCATCGCGCACCAGCAGGCACACGGCGAGCGCGGCGATGCCTTCGCCACGACCGGTGAAGCCCAGGCGCTCGCTGGTGGTGGCCTTGATGCTCACGTCGTCGAGTCCGACGCGGAGATCGCCCGCGACCGTCGCGCGCATCGCGTCCGCGTGCGGCCCGACCTTCGGCCGCTCGCAGACGATGGTCACGTCGGCGTTGCCGACGCGCCAGCCGCGCTCGCGCAGCAGTCCGTCGCAGTGGCGCAGGAAGGTGCGGCTGTCGGCATCCTTCCAGCGCGCGTCGGAGGGCGGGAAATGAAGACCGATGTCGCCCAGCGCCAGTGCGCCGAGCATCGCATCGCACAGCGCGTGCAGCACCACGTCGCCGTCGCTGTGCGCAAGCACGCCGCGGTCATGAGGCACGCGTATGCCGCCCAGCATCACGTGGTCGCCCTCGCCGAAGGCGTGCACGTCGTAGCCCTGGCCGATCCGGACGTTCATGAGGTGGCGCCGTCCCGCGGGCCGCGGGACAGCACGAACTCGAATCGCGCCAGGTCGCCCGCGGTGGTGATCTTGAAGTTCTCCTCGTCGCCCTCGACCAGCAGCGGACGCATGCCCAGCAGTTCCATCGCCATCGCCTCGTCGGTCACCGCGACGCCGCCCTCGCGCGCGGACTCCAGCGCGCGGGTCAGCTGCAGGCGCCGGAACAGCTGCGGCGTCAGCGCGCGCCAGAGCCGCTCGCGCGGCTCGGTACGGTCGATGCCGCCATCGTCCCCGGCGCGCTTGAGCGTGTCGCGCACGGGCGCGGCCAGGATCGCGCCGACCGGATCGGCGCGGCCGCGCTCCAGCAGTGCGGTCAGGTCGTCGTGCCGCAGGTTCGGGCGCGCGGCGTCGTGCACCAGCACGAAATCGTCCACGCGCACCTCGTCCGGGAGCGCCTGCAGGCCGGCCAGCACGGAGTCGGCGCGCGATTCGCCGCCCGTGCAGCGCAGCAGCGGCGTCCCCGCCATCGCATCCCAACCCGGCCAGTGCGCATCGTCCGCCGCCAGCACCACCATCGCGCCGCGCACGCCGGGGTGCGAACACAGTGCCGAGAGCGTGTGGCCGATCAGCGGCTGCCCGGCGACCGGGGTGTACTGCTTGGGCAGGCCCGTGCCGAAGCGCGTGCCGCGCCCGGCGGCCACCACGATCGCCCACACCCCGCCGCTGCGCGCGGACTCCTGGGTCATGGCGTCTCCTCCGGTTCGTCCTCGGCCGCGGGCACCGGTGGCGCACCGTCCTCGTCGACCACCCGATAGAAGGTTTCGCCCGGCCGGATCATGCCCAGCTCGTTGCGCGCGCGTTCCTCGATCGCCGCCTCGCCCGACTTGAGGTCGGCCACCTCGGCGGCCAGCGCGGCGTTGCGCTGCTCCAGGCCCTCGTTCTGGCGCCGCTGCTGCTCCACCCGCGCGTCGAGCTCCTCGACCGCGCGGGTGCCGCCGACGCCGAACCACAGGCGATACTGCAGCCAGCCCAGCAGCACCACCAGCGCCAGCAGCAGCACGCGCAACCAGCGCATTGTCGCGGATCAGCGCTTGAGCGAAACGAACGCGTCGCGGCCGGCGTACGTCGCGCCCGCGCCGAGCTGCTCCTCGATCCGCAGCAGCTGGTTGTACTTGGCGACGCGGTCGCTGCGGCACAGCGAGCCGGTCTTGATCTGGGTGGCGGTGGTGGCCACGGCGATGTCGGAGATGGTGGTGTCCTCGGTCTCGCCAGAGCGGTGCGACACGACCGCCGCATAGCCGGCGGCATCGGCCATCGTGATCGCCTCCAGGGTCTCGGTCAGGGTGCCGATCTGGTTGACCTTGATCAGGATCGCGTTGGCGGTGCCGCTGTCGATGCCTTCGCGGAAGATCTTCGGGTTGGTGACGAACAGGTCGTCGCCCACCAGCTGCACCGTGCCACCGACGCGACCGGTCAGCTGCTTCCAGCCGTCCCAGTCGTCCTCGGCCATGCCGTCCTCGATCGACACGATCGGGTACTGCGCGGCCCAGTCGGCCAGGAAATCGACGAACTGCTCGCTCGTCAGGCGCTTGTTCTCGCCCACGAGGTTGTACTTGCCGCTGTCGAAGAACTCGCTCGACGCCACGTCCAGGCCGAGCAGCACGTCCTCGCCGGCGCTGTAGCCGGCCTTGCCGATCGCCTCGAGGATGGTGTCGAGCGCTTCGACGTTGCTGCGGAAATCCGGGGCGAAGCCGCCCTCGTCGCCCACCGCGGTGCTCAGGCCGTGGCCCTTGAGCACCGACTTGAGCGCGTGGAAGATCTCGGTGCCGCAGCGCAGCGCTTCGGAGAACGAGGCCGCGCCCACCGGCAGCACCATGAACTCCTGGAAATCGACGTTGTTGTCCGCATGTGCGCCGCCGTTGATGATGTTCATCATCGGCACCGGCAGCACCGGCGCGCGGTCGCCGGCCAGATGCTTCCACAGCGGCAGCTTCCGCGAAGCGGCCACGGCGTGCGCGTTGGCCAGCGATACCGCCAGCAGCGCGTTGGCGCCCAGCCGGCCCTTGTTCTCGGTGCCGTCGAGGTCGATCAGGCGCTTGTCCAGGCCGGCCTGGTCGGCGGCATCGAAGCCGGCCAGTGCGTCGGCGATCGGGCCGTTGACGTTGCCCACGGCCTTGAGCACGCCCTTGCCGAGGTAGCGCGTCTTGTCGCCGTCGCGCAACTCGACCGCTTCCTTGGCGCCGGTGGAGGCGCCCGACGGCACCGCCGCGCGGCCGAAGGATCCATCGGCCAGCGTCACTTCGGCTTCGAGGGTGGGATTACCGCGGGAATCGAGGATTTCGCGGGCGTGGATCTTGGCAATCGTGGTCATGGCGTGGAGTCGTGTTGAGGGAGAGTTCGGACGAAGTCGAGCAGTCTGGCTGACGCGGGCGTAGACGGATCGAGCCGGATAGACAACGGGTGCGGCATTGGTCCTATCGCGTCAGGATAACGCGTGACGAACACCAGATAGGTGCCGCCGGTGTTGCCAGGCGCGACGACCCAGGGACCACATGGCGCGGGCGGTATGCCTTCGATGGCCGGCAAGCCGGTCGACTCGAACAGGACGCCGCGAGTGGCCGGATCGCCCTTGATGGTTTCAAGTACAACGTATTTCATGCGCCCCATCTGGTAACGGGCGCCAAACGGCACGAACTGCGAGTAGCCGGCCAAATTCGCAACGAATACCTGGTCGCTCTGGCGTACGACCTGTGGCAGGTCCTGCTCAAGCACGCCACTGCCGATGGAACAGGCAACCAGATCCGGCGGTGACAGCAACAGGCCCAAGGAGAGCATTGCCGCGCACGATCGCATGGACTCAGAGGCTCGATTCGATGAACCCGTGCTGCTTGGTCACGCGGTCGAGCTCCAGCAGGGTCGCCAGCAGCGCTTCCATGCGGTCGAGCGGCCAGGCGTTGGGGCCGTCGCTGAGCGCGTTGGCGGGATCGGGATGGGTTTCCATGAACACGCCGGACACGCCCACCGCGACCGCCGCGCGCGCCAGCACCGGGACGAACTCGCGCTGGCCGCCGCTGGAGGTGCCCTGCCCGCCCGGCAGCTGCACCGAATGGGTGGCGTCGAACACCACCGGGCAGCCGGTGTCGCGCATCACGCTCAGGCTTCGCATGTCGGAGACCAGGTTGTTGTAACCGAAGCTGGCGCCGCGCTCGCAGACCATGATCTGGTCGTTGCCGGTGGCCTTCGCCTTCTCCACCACCGGCTTCATGTCCCAGGGCGCCAGGAACTGGCCCTTCTTGATGTTGACCGGCTTGCCGGCGCTGCAGACCTTGCGGATGAAATCGGTCTGGCGCACGAGGAAGGCGGGCGTCTGCAGCACGTCGACCACCGAGGCCACCTCGTCCATCGGCGTGTACTCGTGCACGTCGGTCAGCACCGGCACGCCGATCTGGCGCTTCACCTCGCCCAGCACGCGCAGGCCTTCCTCCATGCCGGGGCCGCGGAAGCTGGTGCCGGAGGTGCGGTTGGCCTTGTCGAAGCTGGACTTGAAGATGAAGTCGATGCCCAGGCGGCCCGTGATCTCCTTCAGCCGGCCGGCGACGTCGAGCTGCAGCTGTTCGCTCTCGACCACGCAGGGTCCGGCGATCAGGAAGAACGGCCGGTCCAGGCCGACCTCGAATCCGCACAGCTTCATGCCGACGCCTCCTTGAGCAGCTTGCCGCCGGCCGATCCTTCGTTGACCTTGTGCTCGCGCGCGGCGCGAACGAAGCCGATGAACAGCGGGTGCCCGCCGCGCGGGGTGGACAGGAATTCCGGATGCGCCTGGCAGGCGATGAACCAGGGGTGGTCCGGCAGTTCGATCATCTCCACAAGCAGGTCGTCCATTGACTTGGCGCTGATCACCAGGCCCGCGTCCTCGAGCTGGGTGCGGTAGCGGTTGTTGAACTCGTAGCGGTGGCGGTGGCGCTCGCCGACCACGCCCCGGCCATACAGCTCGCGCGCCTTCGTGCCCGGCTTGAGCCGCTGTTCCTGCAGGCCCAGGCGCATGGTGCCGCCGAGGTCGGACTTCTCGTCGCGCTTCTCGACCTCGCCCGAACTGGTGCGCCACTCGGTGATCAGGCCGATCACCGGGTGCGGGGTCTGGCGGTCGTTCTCGGTGCTGTTCGCGCCTTCCAGGCCGGCGAGATGGCGGGCCACGTCGACCACCGCCGCCTGCATGCCGTAGCAGATGCCGAAGTACGGGATGCCCTGCTCGCGCGCGTATTGCGCCACCAGCACCTTGCCCTCGAAGCCGCGGTCGCCGAAGCCGCCCGGCACCAGGATGCCGTCGACCCGGCCCAGCGCCTTCGCGGCGCCGTCGCGCTCGATGTCCTGCGATTCGATCCACTTCAGGTTCACGCGCGTGCGCTGGCGGATGCCGCCGTGCTTGAGCGCCTCGCCGACCGACTTGTACGCGTCCTTGTGGTCGACGTACTTGCCGACCACCGCGATGGTCACCTCGTCGATCGGATGCTCGGCCGCGTCCACCACGGCCAGCCACTCGGACAGGTCGGCCGACGCGGCGGCCTTGCCGTCCAGCCGCAGGCGCTCGACCACGATCTGGTCCAGCCCCTGCGCGTGCAGCCACATCGGGATCTTGTGGATGTTGTCCAGGTCCACCGCCGAGATCACCGCCTTCTCGGACACGTTGGTGAACGAGGCAATCTTGCGGCGCTCGCCGTCGGGCAGCGGCTGCTCGCTGCGGCACAGCAGCACGTCGGGCTGGATGCCGATCGAACGCAGCTCCTTGACCGAGTGCTGGGTCGGCTTGGTCTTGAGCTCGCCCGCCGCGGCGATGTACGGCACCAGGGTCAGGTGCATGAACATGGCCTTGTCCGGGCCGCGGTCGGTGCGGATCTGGCGGATGGCCTCGAGGAACGGCAGCGACTCGATGTCGCCCACCGTGCCGCCGATCTCCACCAGACCCACGTCGAAGCCCTGGGTAGCGGCGTCGATGCAGCGCTTGATCTCGTCGGTGATGTGCGGGATCACCTGCACGGTCGCGCCCAGGTAGTCGCCGCGGCGCTCCTTGCGGATCACGGCCTCGTAGATCTTGCCGGTGGTGATCGAGTTCCTGCCCGACAGGCGGACATTGATGAAGCGCTCGTAGTGGCCGAGGTCGAGGTCGGTCTCGGCGCCGTCGTCGGTGACGTACACCTCGCCGTGCTGGAACGGGCTCATGGTGCCCGGATCGACGTTGATGTACGGGTCCAGCTTCATCATCGTCACGGTCAGGCCGCGGGCCTCGAGGATCGCGGCCAGCGAGGCCGCCGCGATGCCCTTGCCGAGCGAGGACACCACGCCGCCGGTGACGAAAACGAGCGGAGTGACGGAACTGGGGGAAGTCATGGGGAGTGGGCACCCGCTGGAAAGCCCCATTCTACAGGGTCGCGCCCCACCCTGCCGGCCGGGACCGGTCGCAGCCCGCGCGACGGCCCGCCGCGATCCTTGACCACCCCGACGCCGGCCCGCATCCTGCGCGCCACCGCCGCCGCCGCTGCCGCATTCGCCGATGAATTCCCGCTACAACGCCGCCGACATCGAAGTCCTGTCCGGCCTGGATCCGGTCAAGCGCCGCCCCGGCATGTACACCGACACCACCCGCCCCAACCACCTGGCGCAGGAGGTGGTGGACAACGCGGTGGACGAGGCCCTGGCCGGCCATGCGCGCGAGATCGCGGTGACCCTGTTCAAGGACGGCAGCTGCGAGGTGTCCGACGACGGCCGCGGCATGCCCGTCGACATCCACCCGGAGGAGAAGATCCCGGGCGTGGAGCTGATCCTCACCCGGCTGCACGCCGGCGGCAAGTTCAGCAACAAGAACTACACCTTCTCCGGCGGCCTGCACGGCGTGGGCGTGAGCGTGGTCAACGCGCTGTCCACGCTGGTGGAAGTGCACATCAAGCGCGACGGCAGCGAGCACCGCATCAGCTTCCGCAACGGCGACCGCGCCAGCGCGCTGGAGGTGGTGGGCACGGTCGGCAGGAAGAACACCGGTACCCGGGTGCGGTTCTGGCCCGATCCGAAATACTTCGACTCGCCGAAGTTCGCGGTGCGCGCCCTGCGCCACCTGCTGCGCGCCAAGGCCGTGCTCTGCCCCGGCCTGACCGTGACCCTGCTGGACGAGGCCAGCGGCGAGCGCGACCGCTGGCACTACGAGGACGGCCTGCGCGACTACCTGCGCGGCGAGCTGGAGGGGCGCGAGCTGCTGCCGCCGGAGCTGTTCGTCGGCCAGCAGAAGAAGGACACCGAGATCGTCGACTGGGCGGTGGCCTGGGTGCCCGAGGGCGACCTGGTGCAGGAGAGCTACGTCAACCTGATCCCGACCGCCCAGCATGGCACCCACGTCAACGGCCTGCGCACCGGCTTCACCGACGCGCTGCGCGAGTTCTGCGACTTCCGCAACCTGCTGCCGCGCGGCGTGAAGCTGGCGCCCGAGGACGTCTGGGACCGGGTCTCGTTCGTGCTGTCGTTGAAGATGACCGACCCGCAGTTCAGCGGCCAGACCAAGGAGCGGCTGTCCTCACGCCAAGCCGCGGGCTTCGTCGAGGGCGCGGCGCACGACGCCTTCAGCCTCTGGCTCAACAGCCACACCGAGTTCGGCGAGAAGATCGCGCAGCTGGCGATCGAGCGCGCCAGCGCGCGGCTCAAGACCGAGAAGCAGATCGTCCGCAAGAAGGTCACCCAGGGCCCGGCCTTGCCGGGCAAGCTGGCCGACTGCATCAGCCAGGACCTCTCGCGCACCGAACTGTTCCTGGTGGAAGGCGACTCGGCCGGCGGTAGCGCCAAGCAGGCGCGCGACAAGGATTTCCAGGCGATCCTGCCGCTGCGCGGCAAGATCCTCAACACCTGGGAAGTGGCGTCCGGCGGAGTGCTCGCCTCGCAGGAGGTGCACGACCTGGCCGTGGCGATCGGCTGCGATCCGGGCAAGGACGACATCTCCGGCCTGCGCTACGGCAAGGTCGTGATCCTGGCCGACGCCGACTCCGATGGCCTGCACATCGCCACCCTGCTCTCGGCGCTGTTCCTCAGGCACTTTCCTGCGCTGGTGCGCGCTGGCCACATCTTCGTGGCGATGCCACCGCTGTTCCGCGTCGACGTGGGCAAGCAGGTGTTCTACGCGCTGGACGAGGAGGAGAAGCGCCTGCTGCTGGAGAAGATCGAGCGCGAGAAGGCGGAGTCGAAGAAGGGCCTTGGGCAGGTCAACGTGACCCGCTTCAAGGGCCTGGGCGAGATGAACCCCTCGCAGCTGCGCGAATCCACGATCCACCCCGACACCCGCCGCCTGGTGCAGCTGACCATCGACGACGACGGGGAAACCCGCGGGCTGATGGACATGCTGCTGGCGAAGAAGCGGGCTTCGGACCGGAAGGCGTGGCTCGAACAGAAGGGCGACCTGGCGACGCTCGAGGTCTAGGCAGGCGATTCGTTCGCGTGGGCCGTCGCGACGGCCTCGCCGTCATCGCGGCGCATCGCGTCCGGCGGCCATCGCGTCGGCTGACACACGGCAGCCCGTCGCGACCGGACAGGCCACGCCGCGACCGGGAGGCCTTTGCGGCGAATGTCCCCCGATCGCGACGCGGCTCGGCTGACGGCCGATCGCGTATCGGATGTCTTCTGGCCGGAGCTACCGCGCGAGGGGGCATGCCGGATCGGGGTGTGACCGGGATGAAACCAAGGACGCATCGTGCCCTTGCTCGATCCGGCGCTGAAGACTTGCATTCGTCCTGCGCTGCCGATGGACGAGACGCATGTAAAAGGAATATCCGCAGGGCTGATGCGCTCGGCCCCTTTCTCCGAGCTCCCGCGGATTCAGACACGCTGGCTGCGGGTGTGCCCGGGGACGAAATCAAGGAGGAGGCGACGCCCTGCAGGGCGTCGTCGGGGGACATTCGTCACCGGGCGCACCCGCAGCCGGCGTCACCGCGCGTCGACCCGGTGGCAGCGGCTTTGCCGCGCTCGATCCGTCCACGCATGAACCGGTCGCAACACGACCGATGCTCGAAGGCGATCGAAATACAACTCTGCTCCGGGCATCGCCCGAAGGCTCGACTCAGTCCGCGGCAACCGCCTGCCACCGCAGCACGGTGCCGTCCTTGCGGTCGGGCCGGGGACCCGGCCGGTCGGCGGCATAGGGTTCGCCGCTCTCGGGCAGGATGCCGAGGTAGCGGTTCGTCTTCAGCGACAGCAGCATGAACTCGCCGCGCAGCAGGTCCTGCCACAGGAACAGGCTGGCGTCGGACTCGGGCAGCAGGCGCACGTCGGCCGACAGTCCGATGCCGACCACGGTCAGGAAGCCGCTGCCGTCCATCGCCTCCAGCGCCACCCGGCCACGGCCGCGGTCGTGCACGCGGAAACGCGCACCCGCTTCGCCCGCTTCCTTCGCATCGGCCGCCACCGGCTGCAACACGCCCAGCGGATGCACGCGCGCCACCGTGCCGTCGCCCAGGTTGTGCAACGCGACCACCTGTCCCAGCGCCAGGTTGCGCGAACGGTCCGCCAGCGGCTCGTCGACCCGGAATTCGTCGAAGTCCGCATGGCCGCCATCGCGGCCTTCCGCGTTGTAGGCGAACAGCGCGTAGCGCGTGCCCTGGAAGGTCTTGAGCTGGTAGGGCAGCCGCACCGGCCCGCCGATGTCGGTGAAGCGCTCGCCGTCGGCGCTCCACGAGAACTGCGCCAGGTCCTGGTCGTAGTCGCCCGCGACGCGCAGGAACACGCGCGGCGATGCCAGCGGCACGTCGACATGGCGATCGCCCAGCTGCGAATGCCAGCGCAGCGTCGCGCCTTCGCGGCCCTGCACCACGCCCAGCCACGCCGCCGGCATGTTGAGCAGGCCGAGGCCGGCGACGTCGCCATCGGTCAGGGCTGATGCATCCAGCTGGACGGTCGCCGTGGACTCCGGCCCGATCACGCGCTGGGTCAGCGTGTTGCGTGCCCACAGGAAACCGTCGGCCGGCCGGGCGTGCAGCCGCAGCGCGCCCGGCCGCTCATCGAGCGACCAGCGCCCGCCCAGCGGCGCATGGTTCCACTGCCACACCGGCTGCAGCGTGGGCGCGGAGAAATCGTCGCTGCGCGTATAGGTCGCGCGCGGCGCGGTGTCGGTGCCCACGTCGGGCTTGAACCAGGTGCGCGGCGAACGGCCAAGGTTGCCCGCCAGGCCGAAGTACGGCCAGCCCTCGTGCCAGGTCACCGGCGAGAGGTAGGTGGTGCGGCCGATGGATTTGACGTCCATCATCGAGAAGCCCCACCAGCTGCCGTCGGGCGCCTGCACGATGCCGCCCTGGTGCAGCGGCACCGCCCCGAGCGCGTTGTCGCCCGGCTTGTGCATCGAGAACGCGGTGGCGCCGGTGGGCACCGGCGTGCGCTGGCCCACGCCGTTCTCCCACCAGCCGCGCTGGGTGCCCATGGTTTCGCTGGCGCTGATCGCCACCGTCTCCCACGGCCCGTCGAGCGCATCGGCGCGCGCGGCCTGCATGCGGCCCACCGGCGCATAGTTCGCGCTGATGATGTAGTAGCGTCCGTCCACCTTGTAGAAGTGGTGGCCCTCGCCCATGCCGTTGCCGGCCGGGATGATCACCCGTTCACTGCCCTCGACCACGCCGCTCAGGTCCGGCTTCAGCTCGACCAGGCGCACCTCGTTGTAGTTGAACACCGCCCAGACGCGGCCGTCGTCGTCGAACAGCACCGACAGGTCGTGCAGGTTGCGCTCGATCACCGAACGGGTCCACGGCCCGGCGGCATCGCGGGCGCTGAACACGTGCAGCCCGCGCCCGTTGATGTTGGCGAAGATGTGGAAGCGGCCATCGTGGTGGCGCAGGCTCGGCGCCCAGATGCCCTGCCCGTACAGGTCGCGGCCGTCCTCGAGCCGGTACTCGGCGCCGGGCGGGAAATCGGGCATCGCGTAGGAGACGAACTCCCAGTTCACCAGGTCGCGCGAGCGCAGCACCGGCAGCCCGGGCACCGCGTGCATGGTGGTGCCGGTCATGTAGAACCAGTCGCCGACCCGGATCAGGTCGGGGTCGGAGAACTCGTCGTGGAACAGAGGGTTGGTGTAGGTGCCGTTGCCGTTGTCGGCCATCCAGGTGGCGGCAGGCGGCCCGGAGGCCTGAACGGCGCCCAGCGCGAACAGCAGGACCAGCCAGACACCGGACGCACGCATCAGCCTGACTCCTCCACCGCATCGCGTGACGCGCGGCCGGCCGACGCGCCGGTCCGGCACACCAGGCGGCCACCGAGCGCCACGTGCGTCCGCCCCGCGCCCGGCATCGGACAGGCATCCCAGCCGCCGCATGCGGACCACCGTGCGTCGCGGCGCTCGCTCACACGGCTCCGTCGCGGCGCGCCAGCAGCCGCTGCATCAGGCAGAACGCCAGCAGCAGCGCGCCGATCGCGATCCGCGTCCACCACGAGCTGAGCGTGCCGTCGAACACGATCAGGGTCTGGATCAGGCCAAGGACCAGCACGCCGAACACCGTCCCGAGCACGTACCCGCTGCCGCCGGCCAGCAGGGTGCCGCCGATCACCACCGCGGCGATGGCGTCGAGCTCCAGCCCGCTGGCGTGCAGGCTGTAGCCGCTGAGCATGTAGAACGTGTAGACCACGCCGGCCAGCGCCGAGCAGAAGCCGCTGAGCGCGTACACCCGCACCAGGGTGGCGTCGACCGCCAGGCCCATCAGCCGCGCCGACTGCTCGTTGCCGCCGATCGCGTACACCGTGCGCCCGAAACGGGTCAGCCCCGCCAGCACCGCGCCGGCGGCCACCACCAGCAGCGCGATCACCGCGCCCACCGACAGCGACGCCCCGCCGCCGACCGGGATCCGCAGTCCCGCCACCGCCACGTGGAACGCGTGGTCGATGCCGATCGAATCCACGCTCACCAGCGTGGCCGCGCCGCGCGCCAGGAACATGCCGGCCAGCGTCACCACGAACGGCTGCAGCCGGTAGCGCTGGATGATCGCGCCCATCGTCCCGCCGAACGCGGTGCCGGCCACCAGCACCGCCGCGATCGCCGCCAGCGGGTGCCAGCCGTGGTGCTGCACCAGGCTGGCCAGCAGCACCGTGCTGAAGGCGACCACCGCGCCCACCGACAGGTCGATGCCGCCGGTGAGGATCACGAACGTCATGCCCACCGCCACGATCAGCACGAAGCCGTTGTCGATGAACAGGTTCAGGAACACCTGGGGGCGCAGGAAGCCGTCGTACAGCACGCCCCCGGCGACCGCCATCGCCACGAACAGCGAGACCGTCACCGCCAGCGAGAGGTAGCGCGGGTCGCGCCAGAGGCGCCCGAGCCCGCCGGCGTGCAGCAGCCCGCGCACGGGCACGGCGCTCATGCCGGCGCCCCGCGCGTGCGCCACAGCAGCGAGCGCGCCTGCGCGCGGAACTGCGGCGACTGCAGCAGCAGCACCACCAGCACCAGCAATGCCTTGACCACCAGGTTGACCTGCGGCGGCACGCCGATGGCGTAGATGGTGGTGGTCAGGGTCTGGATGATCAGCGCGCCGACCAGGCTGCCGGCGAGGCTGAAGCGCCCCCCCGCGAGCGCGGTGCCACCCAGCGCCACGGCCAGGATCGCGTCGAGTTCCAGCAGTTGCCCGGCGTTGTTGGCGTCGGCGCTGGCCACGTTGGCGCTCACCAGCACGCCCGCGATGCCCGCGCACAGCCCCGAGAACACGTACAGCGACAGCATGATCGCCCGCGCGCGCACGCCGGCCACGTGCGCGGCCACGGGGTTGTGGCCGATCGCGCGCACGAACAGGCCGAGCGCGGTGCGCCCCAGCAGCGCCTGCAGCGCCAGGAACAGCGCCAGCACCACGAACAGCGCGATCGGCAGCCCGAGCACGAAGCCGGTGCCGAGGAACACGTAGGGCGCGTAGTAGATCGTCAGGATCTGGCCGTCGCTGACGAGCTGCGCGATGCCGCGCCCGGCGACCATCAGGATCAGGGTGGCGATGATCGGCTGCATGCCCACCTTCACCACCAGCAGGCCGTTCCACAGGCCGCACAGCGCGGCGGCCGCGAGCGCCGCGGCCACCGCGGCGAACAGCGGCGCGAGGCCCTCGCCGCCGCCGGCGGTCATGCGCGCGATGGTCCAGGCCGCGACGGTGGCGGCGATCGCGAGCACCGCGCCGACGGAGATGTCCAGGCCGCGCACCGCGATCACCAGGGTCATGCCGAGCGAGACCAGGATCAGCGGCGCCGCGCGGTTGGCGATGTCGACGAGGTTCCCGTACAGGCGGCCATCGCGCCACTCCAGCGCCAGGAAGCCGGGGTTGAACAGGCCGTTGCCGAGCAGCAGCAGGGCCAGCGCGAGCAGCGGCCACGCCAGCGGATGCGCGACCGCGCGGCGCCACAGCGGCGCAGGGACCATCGGCCGGGGGTCGGGTGGTGCGCTCATGCGTGCCCCGCGATCAGGTCCATGACCTGCGCGCCGTCGCAGCCGCCGGGCAGTTCGCCCGCCTTGTGGCGGTCGCGCATCACCGCGATGCGGTCGCCCAGGCGCGTGAGTTCCTCGATCTCGGCGGAGATGAAGAGCACCGCCATGCCGGTGCGCGCGAGGCGCACCACCTCGGCCATGATGTCCTGCTTGGCGGCGATGTCGATGCCGCGCGTGGGTTCGTCCAGGATCAGGAGCGACGGCTGCGTCGCCAGCCAGCGCGCCAGCACCACCTTCTGCTGGTTGCCGCCGGACAGCGACCCGGCGGGCGCTTCGGTGCCGGCGGTGCGGATGCCCAGCAGTTCGACGTAGCGCCGCGCCAGTTCGTCCTGCGTCGCGCGCGGCAGCGAGCGCCGCCAGCCGCGCCGGGCCTGCAGCGCGAGCACGATATTCTCGCGCACCGACAGGCCGGCGACGATGCCTTCGGTCTTGCGCTCTTCCGGGCACAGTGCCAGCCCGCGCGCGACCGCCTCGGCCGGATGCCGGAACTGCACCGGACGGTCGTCCACGCGCAGTTCGCCCGCGTCGGCGCGATCGAGCCCGAACAGCAGCCGCGCCAGTTCGGTGCGGCCCGATCCCAGCAGCCCGCCCAGTCCCATGACCTCGCCCGCGCGCAGCTGCAGGTCGACCGGCTTGAGCGCACCTCGCCGCGCGAGTCCATGCGCCTGCAGCACCACCGGCGCGTCGCCGGGCACGGGCGTGCCCGCCTCGCGGCC
Source organism: Luteimonas rhizosphaericola (assembly GCF_029888045.1). Classification (GTDB taxonomy): domain Bacteria; phylum Pseudomonadota; class Gammaproteobacteria; order Xanthomonadales; family Xanthomonadaceae; genus Luteimonas; species Luteimonas rhizosphaericola. Next base: position 455,740 of record NZ_JARXRN010000016.1, read on the forward strand.
GCCGGCCAGCGCGACTTCGCGCCCCACCATCGCCTTCACCAGCGCCGCGTGCGGCAGGTCGGCCGGCGCGTACTCGCCCACCAGCGTGCCGTTGCGCAGCACGGTGATGCGGTCGGACACCGCGTAGACCTGGTCGAGGAAGTGGGTGACGAACAGGATCGCCATGCCGCGCTCGCGCAACCGCCGCATCACCGCGAACAGCTGCCGCACTTCGTCCTCGTCCAGGCTCGAGGTCGGCTCGTCCAGGATCAGCACCTTCGCCGATACCCCCAGCGCACGCGCGATCGCCACCATCTGCTGGATCGCCACCGGATAGCCCGACAGCGGACGGTCCACGTCCAGCTCCAGCTGCAGTTCGGCCAGCAGCGCGCGCGCCTGGGCCCGCACCCGCGACCACCGCACCAGGCCGTAGCGGCGCGGGAAGCGGCCGGCGAACAGGTTCTCCGCCACCGACAGGTTCGGGCACAGGTTCACTTCCTGGTAGACCGTGCTGATGCCCAGGCGCTGCGCGTCGAGCGGGTCGGCCGGCGCGATCGTGCGACCGTCCAGCGTCACCGTGCCCGCGTCCGGCGCCTCGACGCCGGTCAGCAGCTTGATCAGGGTCGACTTGCCGGCGCCGTTCTGGCCCATCAGCGCGTGGATCTCGCCGGCGCGCAGGGTCAGCCCCGCGCCGTCGAGCGCGCGCGTCGCGCCGAAGCGCTTGCCGAGGCCTTCGGCATGGAGCACCACCGCGCGGGAGTCGCCGCCTTGCACGCTCATGCCGGCGTCAGTACTTGCGGTTCGGCAGCTCGGCCTCGGCCTGGTCCTGGGTGAACACGCCCTCTTCCACCATCACCCGCTTGGGCACCTCGCGCCCGGCGTGCACCTCGCGGATCAGGTCGGCCAGCTGCGGCCCGAGCAGCGGGTTGCACTCCACGGTGGCGTTGAGCTTGCCGGCCTTCATCGCCTCGAACGCGCCGCGCACGCCGTCGATCGAGACGATGCGGATGTCGGTGCCCGGCTTGCGCCCGGCTTCCTCGATCGCCTGGATCGCGCCGATCGCCATGTCGTCGTTGTGCGCGAACAGCACGTCGATGTTGTCGCCCTCGGCCTTGAGGAAGGCTTCCATCACTTCCTTGCCGCGGGCACGGGTGAAATCGCCGCTCTGCGAGCGCACGATCTGGAACCGGCTGTCGCCGTCGATCACTTCCTTGAAACCGCGCATGCGGTCGTTGGCCGGCGCCGAGCCGACGGTGCCCTGCAGTTCGACGATCCGGATCGGCCCCTGCTTGCCCTGGCTGTCCTCGATCACCCAGCGCGCGGCGCGGCGGCCTTCCTCGACGAAATCCGATCCGATCAGGGTCGCGTACAGCGAATCGTCGGCCACGTTGACCGCGCGGTCGGTCAGCACCACCGGGATGCCGGCGGTCTTGGCTTCGCGCAGCACGTTGTCCCAGCCGGTTTCGACCACCGGCGAGAACGCGATCACGTCCACGCCCTGGGCGATGAACGACCGCAGCGCCTTGATCTGGTTCTCCTGCTTCTGCTGCGCGTCGGAGAAGCGCAGGTTGAACTCGGGCGCCGCCAGCGCCTCGCGCACCGAACGCGTGTTGGCGGTGCGCCACTCGCTCTCCGCGCCCACCTGGCTGAAGCCGACGGTGATCGCATCGTCGCCGGCCGCCGCCTGGCCGCCCTCGCCGCCGCCGGAGCACCCGGCGAGCACCGCGGCGCACAGCAGCGCCGCCACTCCCACAACCTTCCGCATCATGTCCTCCCGGGACTCGAAACTGCTAGAGCGCTGCCGCCATGCTGCCATGGCGTGGCCGCGCGTGCGCCGCCTTCATCGGCGCGGTGGCCGTCGTCGCAACCGCTGTGGCCCGGCCGATCCATCGCGTCTTCGCTACAGCGCGCGCACGCCGCCGGGCGCGAAGCCCGCGGCCACGCTGCGCAGCGGGTTGCGCAACGGCGCGCCGAGCCCCGGCAGCTCGATCTCGAACACGTCGCCATCCTGCGCGCGCACGCCGTCGGCGAAGCTCAGCGTCGCGGTGCCGAAGAAGTGCAGGTGCACGTCGCCCGGCCGCCGGTGCGCGGCGTACTTGAAGTGGTGGTACTCGAGGTTCTCCAGCGAATGGCACATGTTGGCCTCGCCGGTGAGGAACGGCTTCTCCCATACCACCTCGTCGCCGCGGCGCAGGCGGCTGGTGCCGCGCAGGTCGCGCGGCAGCCCACCGGTGCGCAGCTCGGGCCCCACCGCGCAGGTGCGCAGCTTCGAGTGTGCCAGGTATAGGTAGTTCTGGCGCTCGGTGACGTGGTCGGAGAACTCGTTGCCGATCGCGAAACCCAGCCGGTGCGGCGTGCCGTCCGGACCGATGAGGTACAGGCCGACCAGTTCGGGCTCCTCGCCGCCGTCGAGCGCGAAGTCGGGCGACTCGAGCGGTGCGCCGGGCGCCACCACGTGGCTGCCGTCGCCCTTGTGGAACCACTCCGGCTGCGCGCCCGCGCTGCCGGCGGCCGGCATGCCGCCCTCCACGCCCCACTGGAACATGCGCATCGAGTCGGTGAGCGTGCCGTCCTGCGCCTGCTGCTGCAGCTTCTGGTGCATCGCGTCGCGCGCCGCGGCGCTGCCCAGGTGGGTCAGGCCGGTGCCGCTGACGTGGCAATGCGCGGGATCGGGATGGTGCAGCGGCGACAGCACCCGACCGTCGCGCAGCAGCGCGGCGTAGGCCAGGTGGGCGCCGCCGGGCACCTCGGCTGCGGCTTCGGCCAGGCTGGTGCCGGCCGCGATCGCGGTGCCGGCCAGGGCGTACATGCTTGCCGGACCGTCCAGCACGCGCACGCTCTGGCCTTCGGCGTCGACCACGCCCACGCGCACCTGGCCCGCATCGTCTTTCAGCTGGATCAGTCGCATGCGTCGCGGCCCATCGGTCCGGTGGAAGGTCGAACCCCGATTCTGCCGGCTCGATGGATATGCATCCAATTCATTCCGGCAAGAACACGATACCTGTTCTGGTATGGATCGACTCAGTCGTGGAACGCCTCCACCATCTCGCGCCGGCCAAGCATGAACGCGTCGGCCACGTGCCGCAGCGGCGCCAGGTCCACGTCCGAGCGCCCGGCCCGGACCAGCGCGGCGAAGTGCCGGTACAGCGAGGGGTATTCCTGCTCGGGTTCGGCGTGCACGGTCATTCCGTCGACCGACAGCGTCGCCCCGCCTCCGGACAGCCGCATCGTGCCGGCCCCGGTCTCGGCCTCGATATCCCAGGACTGCGGACCGGTCTGGCGCCAGTCGAACTCGGCCAGCAGGTCCAGCCCGTCGGCATCGGAGAAGCGGATCGTCGCGGCGATCGGCGCGTCGCGGTTCTCCGGGAATTCCAGCGTCGCTTCCGTGGCGAACACCGGCTGCGCCAGGATCCGGGTGACGATCGACAGCGCATTGATGCCCGGGTCGAACACGCCCAGCCCGCCGGGCTGCCAGATCCAGTCCTGCCCGGGATGCCACTGGCGCACGTCCTCCTTCCACGACACGCGCATCGAGCGCACCCGCGTACCGGCCAGGAACGCGCGCGCCGCCTCGACCGCCGGCGCATGGCGCGAATGCCAGCTGGCGAACAGGCTCACGCCCTTCGCATCGGCGCGCGCGGCGAGGTCCTCGACCTCCGACAGCGTGGCCCCGGGCGGCTTTTCCAGAAACACGTGCTTGCCGGCTTCGAGCGCCTGCACCGCGGCCGTGTAGCGGTACTGCGGCGGCATGCACAGCGAGACCGCATCGATCGACGGCACCGCCGCCAGCATCGCCTCGATCGTGCCGAAGTTCTCGATCCCCTCCACCCGCCCGTTGCGGCTGGCCGCCGCCACCAGCCGGTAATCGGCATTGCCGGCCACGGCGGGCAGGTGCTGGTCGCGCACGATCTTGCCGATGCCGACGATGGCGAGGTGGATGGTCATGGATGCGGTCTCCAGAAGCAGGCGCGAAGGCGCGGATGATGGCGGGGATGGCGGCGACGCGGGCGGTGCCGCCGGATCACGCGCGCTCGAGCGACGCGGCCACCTCGTCCCAGGCGCGATCGCGCCCCGGGCAGGCGAAGCGGTACACGATACGGCGCCGGTACGCCGTGCCCGGCCGCAACACCGCCGGCGGGAAGGCCGGCTGGTTGGGCGCGTCGGGATAGTCCTGCGGCTCCAGGCACAGCCCGTCGCCCAGCCCCGGATGCTGGCGCGCCAGCCCCTGGCCGCCGTAGAGCTGCAGCGCCGGCGCGTCGCAGTCGATGCGCATCGCCACGCCGCTGTGGGGCGAATACAGCTGCGCGGCGCAGGCGTGCCCGGCGTCCAGCACCAGGCAGTGGTCGAAGCCGCCGGCGATGCGCAGCTGCGGGTCGTCCCCGCCCAGCTGCGCCTGCAGCGTGGCGGCGGTGCGGAAATCGAACGGCGTGCCCGCGACCGGCTGCACCCGCCCCAGCGGGATGAGGGCATCGTCCACCGGCAGCATGCCCGCCACCGGCACCTGCAGCACCTGCGCAGCGGCCGGCACCGCCGCGCTGCCGGACAGGTTGAAATACGGGTGGTGGGTGGGATTGAACGCCGTGGGCGCATCGCTGCACGCCTCGAACACGAGCTCCAGCCGCGTGCCGTGGACGCGGTAGGTCGCGACCACGTCGAGGTTGCCCGGATACCCTTCCTCGCCATCGGGCGAATGCAGCCGCAGCACCAGCGCGTCGGGGCCGTGCGACTGCACCTCCCACAGCCGGCGCCCGAAGCCGAGGTGGCCGCCATGCAGGTGGTTGCGGCCTTCGTTGGCCGAGACCGCGTGGTCGCGGCCGTCGAGCGCGAAGCGCGCGCCGCCGATGCGGTTGCCGTAGCGCCCCACCAGGATCCCGAGGTAGGCGGGATCGGCGAAGTAGGCCTGTGCATCGGGCAGCCGCAGCACCGCATCCACCCGGCCGCCCGCGCCCGGCACCTGCAGCCGCGCGAGGATGCCGCCGAGGTCGAGGATCTCGGCGCACAGGCCGTCCGCGTCGCCAAGGCGACAGGAGTGCACCGTGCGACCGTCGTCGAGTTGCCCGAAGGGCCGGATCCGTTCCACGCGTGCATGTTCCCAGCGGCCATGGCCGGAGCGCGGCAGGATAGGGGCTGCAAGGCCTGGCGAGCCAGCCGGCTTCTGGCATGTCAGGCGCCGGGAACGGAATACGGGCCACGCTGCATGCGCCCGGGGCGCGAGGCGCCGGGCCACGCGGCCCCGCGGAGGCCGTGTCGTATCCTGCCCCGCATGCCACCGGGCCCGGGGACCCACACGTGAGCCACGAAGCCAAGCCCACGCCCGCGTCCACCGTTGGCGGGGATCGCGGAACCGACCATGCCGACGCGCGCGGCGACGCCGGCGCGGGGGACTTCATCGCACGCTGGCAGGGTGTGGCCGCCTCCGAGCTGTCCACCTCGCAGAGCTTCCTGATCGACCTGTGCCGCCTGCTCGGCGTGGACGCTCCGCATCCCACGCCCGAACAGGACTACATGTTCGAGCGGCCCATCAGCTTCGCGCATGGCGACGGCAGCACCAGCGCCGGCCGCATCGACCTGTATCGCCGCGGCGCCTTCGTGCTCGAATCCAAGAAAGTGCGCCTGGGCAGCCATACCAAGGGCTTCGACGATGCCCTGCTGCGCGCGCGCAGCCAGGCCGAGGGCTACGCACGGGCGTTGCCGGCGGCCGAGGGACGTCCGCCGTTCGTGGTGGTGGTGGATGTCGGCCAGCGCATCGAGCTGTATTCGGAGTTCAGCCGCTCCGGCGCCACCTACGTGCCGTTCCCCGACCCGCGCAGCCACCGCATCGCGCTGGACGACCTGCGCCGGCCCGAGGTCCGCGAGCGCCTGCGCCGGGTGTGGCTCGATCCGCTCTCGCTCGACCCCAGCCGCGAGTCCGCGCGCGTCACCCGCGAGATCGCCGACCGCCTCGCGCGGCTGGCGCGCAGCCTGGAGAAGGGCGCCGACGGCCAGCCCGGCCACGATCCCGAGGCCGTCGCCCGCTTCCTGATGCGCTGCCTGTTCACCATGTTCGCCGAGGACGTGGAACTGCTGCCGCGCGACAGCCTGCGCGACCTGCTGGCCCGCCATGCCGACCAGCCCGACGTGGCCATGCGCATGCTGGCCCAGCTGTGGCGTGACATGGACGCGGGCGGCTTTTCCGCCGTGCTGGCCGGCGAGGTGCTGCGCTTCAACGGCAAGCTGTTCAAGCAGCCCGACACCCTGCCGCTGGACCGCGACCAGATCGGCCTGCTGCTGGAGGCCGCCCGCGCCGACTGGAAGCACGTGGAGCCGGCCATCTTCGGCACCCTGCTCGAACGCGCGCTCAGCCCGAAGGACCGCCACAAGCTCGGCGCCCACTACACCCCGCGCGCCTACGTCGAGCGCCTGGTGCTGCCCACCGTGATCGAGCCGCTGCGCCGCGAGTGGAGCGAGGCCCAGGCCGCCGCCGGCACCCTGGCCGCCGAGGACAAGGCTGATGCCGCCGTAGCCGAACTGCGGCGCTTCCACCACCGCCTGTGCACCATGCGCGTGCTCGACCCGGCCTGCGGCTCGGGCAACTTCCTCTACGTGACGCTCGAACACCTCAAGCGGCTGGAGGGCGAAGTGCTCAACGCCCTGGACGAGCTGGGCGACCGCCAGACCGGCCTGGCCATCGGCGGGGAGCGCGCCGACGCCACCGCCGGCGAGACCGTCGATCCGCACAACCTGCTGGGCATCGAACTCAATCCGCGCGCCGCGGCGATTGCCGAGGTGGTGCTGTGGATCGGCTACCTGCAGTGGCATTACCGCACCCGCGGCGACGTGCACCCGCCGCAGCCGGTGATCCGCGACTTCCGCAACATCGAATGCCGCGACGCGGTGCTGGCCTTTGATCGCATGGAGTACGTCACCGACGAGCGCGGCGTGCCGGTGACCCGCTGGGACGGCGAAACCATGAAGCCCTCGCCGGTGACCGGCGAACCGGTGCCGGACGAAGCCGCACGCAAGCCGGTGGAGCGCTACGTCAACCCGCGCAAGGCCGCGTGGCCGGAGGCGGATTTCGTGGTGGGGAATCCGCCGTTCATTGGCAACAAGCGCATGCGCACGGCGCTGGGCGATGGCTATGTAGAGGCACTGCGTGGCGCTTGGCCGGAGGTGCCCGAAACCTCGGACTTCGTCATGTACTGGTGGCACTTCGCCGCGCAGCTCACGCGTCGCGGCGCCGTCGAGCGCTTCGGCTTTATCACCACCAACTCGATCCGTCAGGCTTTCAACCGTCGTGTCATAGAGACTGCACTAGCTTCGCCCGCATCCAAGGCAGCACAAACACCGTCTTCCCCGCGAAAGCGTGGATCCACTCTCGCCGAAGCCGCCACTGCAGACACAACCGAAGCGATCAAAAACAAGCCCGATCGTCCTTTGTGGCTGGTCTTCGCGATTCCTGACCACCCATGGGTCGATGCGACCGATGGCGCCGCAGTGCGTATCAGCGTGACCGTCGGGGAACGGAAGCCGCGGAGCGAAGGTACGCTGGGACGTCTAGCAAAGGTGATTGACGAGCGGCCTGGCGCGGAGCAGGAAACCGAAGTGACCCTCCAAGAGAAGCGGGGCGTATTGCAGACCGATCTGTCCGCCGGCGCCAACGTGGTCGGAGCGATGCGCCTGCAATCCAATCGCGGCATGTCGTTCATGGGCGTGATCCTTGTGGGCGGTGGCTTCGTGGTGGCGGCCGATGATCCTTTGCTTGCCGCTGAACCGGGCGCACTCCGCCGATACGTCAACGGACGTGATTTGGCGCAAAGCCCACGCAATGTCTGGGTGATCGATTTCTTTGGTCTGTCGGACGAGGCAGCGCGGCTACGTTATCCCGCCTCTTTCCAGCGAGTCTACGACCGCGTTCGACCGGAGCGACTGGAGGTAAAGCGCCAGTCCCATCGACGGGACTGGTGGCTTTTCGGCGAGAAGCGTCCCGCGATGCGCGAGGCACTTGCGGGTTTGCGTCGGTTCATTGGGACGACTGAAACCGCGAAGTTCCGCAACTTCGTCTTCCTGGACAGCGAGCTCCTGCCGGATCAGAAGGTGAGAGTAATTGCGGACGACAAGGGAGAAACGCTGGGCGTGCTGTCTTCCATCGTCCATGACCGCTGGGCATCTGCCGCAGGCGCACGCATGGGGGTCGGTAACGACCTCGTCTATAACAACACGACGTGCTTCGATCCTTTCCCCTTCCCAGACCTTCACGCTGCCGACAAATTCGGCGGCCCCATCGGCGTCGCCCTGGCCAACCCCGACGGCACCACCAGCGAAACGCACACCTACGGCGACTCTCCCTCCGACCGCATCCGCAACCTCGCCGAACAGCTCGACGCGCACCGCAAGCGCCAGCAGGCCGCGCATCCCGGCCTCACCCTGACCGGCATGTACAACGTGCTGGAGAAGCTGCGCAGCGGCGAGGCGCTGACCGCGAAGGAACGCAGCATCCACGAGCAGGGCCTGGTCTCGGTGCTGCGCCAGCTGCACGACGAACTCGACGCCGCCGTGCTGCAGGCCTACGGCTGGGGCGACCTGCTGCCGCTGCTGCGGGTGGCGCACGGCAACGACGCGCCCGCCGAAGGCCAGTCCCGCGAGGACGCGAAGCGCGCCTTCGACGAGGCCGTGCTGGAGCGGCTGGTGGCCCTCAACGCCGAGCGCGCGGCCGAGGAGGCCCGCGGCCACGTGCGCTGGCTGCGCCCCGACTTCCAGGCCCCCGACGCCCGCCGCGCGCCCGAACAGCAGGCGCTCGCCACCGTGGACGCAGCCACCGACGACGAGGCCGACACGCCCGCCGCCGCCGCCGCCGCGAAGCCGCAGCCCTGGCCGAAGGACACGGTGGAACAGGTGCGCGCCGTCGCCGACCTGCTCGCGGCCAGCCCGGTGCCGCTGTCCATCGACGACATCGCCGCGCGCTTCACCGCCCGCGGCCCCTGGAAGAAGCGGCTGCCGCGCCTGCTCGACATGCTGGTCGCGCTGGGCCGCGCGCAGGAACAGGAAGGCCGCTACGGTGCATGACGACCCCGTCGACTTCAGCCAGGTGCGGTTCCGCGACACGGACGTGCGCCACCTCCCGCGGCGCGAGGAGGCCCAGGGCACGCCGTTCTGGCGCATCGTCGGCGCGGTGTTCGTTGCCCTGTGCCTGTACGGGCTTCTACAGACGCTGGTGACGGTGGCGGTGGTGCGCCATGCGGTGAAGGACCTCGAACGGCAACTGCATGCGCTGCTGTCCGAACCGGCGCCATCCGCGCCCGCGGCTCCACCCGCCTACCACCATGCGCCCGCGCCGCGTCCCGCCACACCTCCGCTGCCGGCCTACGCCGGTCCGGTCGAGGCCCGCAGGGCCGGCCACGCCCGGGCCTGCATCGGCGGCTTCGTATCGAACCGCGTCGAGGGCGGCTGGAGCCAGACGCGCCGGCGCTGCACCGCCACCAGCGAATAACGGGCCGCCGCGGCGTTAACAACTCCTCCACCTGCACCAACGCCAGCTGAAGGCAGGACGGGACGTCAACGCAAACGCCGCTATATTCCGGTTCCCCAAGACGAAGGAGCACTGGCATGCCCAGCACCAAGCAGCGGTTCCCGAGCGCGCGCGTGGCCATCCTGGCGGTCGTCGCCGCCGTCGGCCTGTCCGCCTGCGCGACCTACGACGACGAATTCGCCGGCATCAACTCGCGCCTCGACCAGCTCGACACCCGCGTGCAGGGCGCGGCCCAGAGCGCGGAGTCGGCCAACCAGTCCGCGCAGCAGGCCAACCAGCGCCTGGACCAGCTGGAAGGCCGCGTGCAGCAGCTTGAGTCCTCGCCGCGCCGCACGCCGCGCGGCTGATCGCGGGGAGCCCCCTGCGTCCGGAACCGGTGCCGCCCCCGCGGCACCGGGTTCCCGCACTGCATCGCTGCATTAGAAGGAATCGCCCATCACCACCTGTCTGCCATCCATGATCCGTGCCCTCGCCGGCGCCCTTGCCCTCGCGTTGGCGAGCGGCGGCGTCGCCCATGCCGATGAATCCGCCGCACCGCCCGTCGAGAGCGTGGACCTGCTGCCGAAAGGCCAGGACGTCTCCGAGGCGGTGATCGAACTCGCGGGTTGGGTGGTGGCCAGCGAGGACACCCAGGGCTATCCATTCGCGGTCATCGACAAGGCTGCGGCCCAGATCCTGGTGTTCGGCGGCGACGGCCGCCTGCGCGGCGCCGCGCCGGGACTGTTCGGCTCGGCGGTCGGCGACCACACCGCCCCCGGCATCGCCGGCCTCGCGCTGCGCGAGATCCCGGGGCGCGACCGCACCACCCCGGCGGGCCGCTTCATCGGCGGCTACGGGCCCTCGATCGATGCCGGACGCGTGCTCTGGGTGGACTACGATTCGGCGGTATCGATCCATCCGACGGCCGCGGGCGTGCCGTCCGAGAAGCGCGCCGAACGCCTGGCCTCGCCCACGCCGGACGACAACCGGGTGACGCACGGCTGCATCAACGTGGCGCCGGAGTTCTACGACGCGATCGTCCGTCCCACGTTCGAACGTGGCGGCGTGTTCTACATCCTGCCCGACGAAGACTCGCTCGACGAGACTTTCCCGGAATTCGCGCAGAGCCGCGCGGCTGCGCAGGGTGGCGATACAGGAAGCAACCGGTCCGCGAGCCAGTGAACCCGGCTCCAGCGTTGCGCCGGGACACCAGGCGCGGAAGACCGCGCTTCGGCACCGGCGTTGCCCGTTCCGGCCGCCGGGTGGCGGCATGAGCGTCCTGGCCGAAATCGGTCGCGCACTCGCCCTCGAGTACGCGCTGCCGAGCGTGGCCACGCTGACGATCGTCGTGGCGCGCGTGCTCACCGCCGCCGTCCTCGGCGGCCTGATCGGCTTCGAACGCGAACGCAAGGGCCGGTCCGCCGGGTTCAAGACCCACATCCTGGTGTCGATCGGGTCGGCCCTGTTCGTGCTGGCGCCGGCCATGTCGGGCGTGCCGATGGAGGACATCACGCGGGTGATGCAGGGCATCGTGTCGGGCATCGGCTTCCTGGGTGCGGGCGCCATCATCAAGATGGACAAGGATGCGCGCGTGGAAGGCCTCACCACCGCGGCGGGCATCTGGATGACCTCGGCCGTCGGCATGGCGGCCGGCATGGGCATGGAGATCGTGGCCCTGGTCACCACGCTCGTGGCGCTGATGGTGGTCGGCGTGATCCCCCGGATCATGGGGCAGGAGGACGCCGCTTCGGACCTGACCAGGCCCTGAGCATCGTCCTGTCCTTCCCTGCCGGGCGGGGACGGGAAAGCTGGAGCACGACGCTGGACACGTCACCGCATGTTGCGTGGCGACACGCATGCGCCTGGCCGTTCGCCCATCAGGCCGGGGCAGGGTCGGCGCCCGGCTCCCGTCCGTGCGCGCAATATGCAACATCGGCCAGAATCGTGATAATCGATATCGATCACGACATAGGACGCCCGCCGTGCCCCCTCCGCCCTGGTATGTCCGCGCGCGGCTGAAGACGCGCCAGCTGATGCTGCTGATCGCGATCGAGGAACACGGCAACATCCACCGCGCGGCCGAATCGCTGGCGATGTCGCAGCCGGCGGCGTCGAAGCTGCTCAAGGACCTCGAGGACCTGATCGGCGTGCCGCTGTTCGAGCGCCTGCCGCGCGGCATGCGCGCCACCTGGTACGGCGAGAGCATGATCCGGCACGCGCGCATCGCGCTGTCGAGCCTGGGCGAGGCCGGCGCCGAGATCGAGGCGCTCAAGGCCGGACACGCGGGCCAGGTATCGATCGGCGCGATCGCCGGGCCGGCGATGACGCTGGTGCCGCCGGCGCTGGCGCGGCTGGATCGCGAGCATCCGGATTTGCGTATCTCGGTGCTGATGGAAAGCAGCGACGTGCTGCTCGAACAGCTGTCGCAGAACCGGCTGGACCTGATGGTCGGGCGGCTGTTCGCGCGCCACGACAAGCGCAACCTGCACTACGAGCCGGTGGCCGAGGAAGAGGTCTGCGCCATCGCCCGCCCCGGCCACCCGCTGCTGTCGAAGCGCAAGCCGACCCTGGCCGAACTGGCGAAGCTGCCCTGGGTGGTGCCGCCGGAAGGCAGCGTGCTGCGGCACCGGTTCGAGCTGATGTTCCAGAACGCCGGGCTGCAGGCGCCGCGCAAGGTCACCGCCACCGCGGCCCTGGTGCTGCTGCCGAGGCTGCTGGAGGACGGCGAGCGGCTGGCGGTGGTGCCGGTGGATGTCGCGCGCTACTACGTGGCACACGGCATGGTGGGCATCGTGCCGATCGACCTGTCGTGCCGGATGGACTCGTTCGGCTTCATCACCCGCACCGACTGGCTGCTCTCGCCCGGCGCGCGCACGGTGCTGGACACGCTCAAGGCGGTGGCGGTGCAGGTGTATCCCGCGGCGCGGGCGGGGCCACGCCGCGGCTGACCCGCCGGGCACGCGCAGCCATAGCGTTACGCGTATCGCAAGGGGCCGGATTGTTATTTTTCCGGCATCCCGGCTGCCGTTAGCATCGCCGCACGGGGCCTTGCCCGGCACGGGCGCCCCACCCTTCCACGGGCAGGACTCCCGACCGCATGAGCGCACCCAGCAAGCCCCCACGCCGCAGCCAGGCGTGGTTCGGCCGCGACGGCAAGCAGGGCTTCTACTACCGCAGCTGGCTCAAGGGCCTGGGCCTGCCGCACGAGATGTTCGACGGCCGTCCGGTGATCGGGATCTGCAATACCTGGTCCGAACTCACGCCCTGCAATTCCTCGTTCCGCGAGCTGGCCGAGCACGTCAAGCGCGGCGTCTACGAGGCCGGCGGCTTCCCGCTGGAGTTCCCGGTGATGTCGCTCGGCGAAACCCAGATGCGGCCGACCGCGATGCTGTTCCGCAACCTGGCCTCGATGGACGTGGAGGAATCGATCCGCGCCAACCCGATCGACGGCGTGGTGCTGCTGATGGGCTGCGACAAGACCACGCCGGCGCTGCTGATGGGCGCGGCCAGCGTCGACCTGCCGGCCATCGGCGTGTCCGGCGGGCCGTCGCTGTCGGGCAACTGGCGCGGCCAGCCGGTGGGCTCGGGCACGGGCGTGATCGAGATGTCCGAGATGGTGCGCGCCGGCACGCTGTCGCAGGCCGAGTTCACCGAGGCCGAGGCCTGCATGCAGCGCTCCAAGGGCAGCTGCATGACCATGGGCACCGCGTCGACGATGGCGTGCATGGTCGAGGCGCTGGGCATGTCGCTGCCGGAGAACGCGGCGATCCCCGCGGTGGACTCCCGCCGCTTCCGCCTGGCGCACCTGTCGGGCCGGCGCATCGTCGAAATGGTGCGCGAGGACCTGCGCATGTCGAAGGTGCTGACGCGCCGGGCCTTCGCCAACGCGATCCGCGCCAATGCCGCGATCGGCGGCTCGACCAACGCGGTGATCCACCTGCTGGCGATCGCCGGGCGCCTGGGCGTGGAGCTCACGCTCGAGGACTGGGACGCGATCGGCTCGCGCCTGCCCTGCCTGGTGAACCTGAAGCCCTCGGGCCAGTACCTGATGGAGGATTTCTTCTACGCCGGCGGCCTGCCCGCGGTGCTGCGCGAGATCGCGCCGCATCTCGACCTCGAGGCGAAGACGGTCAACGGCCGTACGCTGGGCGAGAACATCGGCGAGGCGCCGTGCTGGAACCGCGACGTGATCCGCCCGCTCGACGCGCCGCTGCGGCCGGAGGCCGGCATCGCCGTGCTGCGCGGCAACCTCGCGCCCGACGGCGCGGTGGTCAAGCCCTCCGCCGCCTCCCCGCACCTGCTGCGCCACCGCGGTCGCGCGGTGGTGTTCGAGGACATCGACGATTTCAAGGCGCGCATCGACGACGAGGCGCTCGACATCGACGAGCATTCGATCATGGTGCTCAAGCACTGCGGGCCGCGCGGCTACCCGGGCATGGCCGAGGTCGGCAACATGCCGCTACCGCCGAAGCTGCTGCGCCGCGGCATCACCGACCTGGTGCGCATCTCCGACGCGCGCATGAGCGGCACCGCCTACGGCACGGTGGTGCTGCACGTCTCGCCCGAAGCCGCCGCCGGCGGCCCGCTGGCGCTGGTACGCGAGGGCGATGTCATCGAACTCGACGTACCGGGCCGGCGCCTGCACCTGGATGTGACCGACGCGGAACTCGCGCGCCGTCGTGCCGAATGGACGCCGCCACCGGCGCCCGCGCGCGGCTGGAGCAAGCTCTACGTCGACCACGTGCAGCAGGCGCACCTGGGCGCCGACCTCGACTTCCTGGTCGGCGGCAGCGGCGACACGGTCGCCGGCGACTCGCACTGACGGCGGAGTCTTGCGATCGCTTCCCGCCATCTGCGACCCCCATCCGACCCTCCGGGCCACCTGCCCCGTCGAACAAGGGCAGGTCGACTGTGCTGCCGCCCGAACCTCCACTGAAGGCTCGCAGGTCCGGTGACTGATCCGCACGCTGCCCCGCAGCTGACCCGCCGCCACTTCGTCGCCGCGCTCGGCGCGGGCGCGCTGCTGCCCCTGGCGCCTGCGCTTGCGCACGCCGCGACGCAGGCCGCAGCGCCGGCTTCGCATCCTTTCCCGCTCTCCGCCATCCGCCTGACGGGGGGGGCGTTCGCGCATGCGCAGGCGCTGAACCTGCGCTACCTCGCCGCGCTCGATGTCGATCGCCTGCTCGCGCCGTTCCGGATCGAGGCGGGATTGCCCGCGCCGGGCGGCAAGTACCCGAACTGGGAATCGATGGGGCTCGACGGCCACACCGCCGGCCACTACCTCACCGCGCTCGCGCAGCAGGCCGCGCAGGGCGACGCCGCCATGCGCGCGCGCTTGGACGTGATGGTCGCCGGGCTGGCCGAATGCCAGCGCGCGAACGGCGACGGCTACCTCGGCGGCGTACCCGACGGGCGCGTGCTGTGGAACCGCATCGCCTCGGGCACGTTCGAGGCCGGGGCGTTCTCGCTCGAGGGCGCCTGGGTGCCGTTCTACAACCTGCACAAGACCTTCGCCGGCCTGCGCGATGCCTGGCTGATGGTCGGCCATGCGCAGGCGCGCGAACTGCTCGTGCGCTTCGCCGACTGGTGCGACGCGCTAGTGGCCAACCTCGACGACGTGCAGCTGCAGCGCATCCTCGACACCGAACACGGCGGCATGAACGAAGTGCTCGCCGACGTCCATGCCATCACCGGCGAGCGAAAGTATCTGGCGCTGGCGCGGCGCTTCTGCCACCGCGCCATCCTCGACCCGCTGCTGCGGCGCGAGGATGCGCTCGACGGCCTGCACGCCAACACCCAGATCCCGAAGGTGATCGGCTTCGCCCGCATCGGCGAACTCGACGACGAGCCGGCGTGGATCGAGGCCGCGCGCTTCTTCTGGGAGACGGTGGTCGACCGGCGCAGCATCGCCTTCGGCGGCAACAGCGTGCGCGAGCATTTCAACCCGGTGGACGACTTCGGCCCGATGGTCGCTTCGCGCGAAGGCCCGGAAACCTGCAACAGCTACAACCTGCTGCGGCTGACGATGCTGCTGCACCGCATCGCCCCGCAGGCGCGCGACGCCGACACCTACGAGCGCGTGCTCTACAACCACATCCTGTCCACCCAGCATCCCGGCCACGGCGGGCTGGTGTACTTCACCCCGATCCGGCCGCGCCACTACCGCGTCTACTCGCAGCCCACGCAGTGCTTCTGGTGCTGCGTGGGCACCGGGATGGAGAACCACGGCCGCCACGGCGCATTCGCCTACGGCCACGGCGACGATGCGCTGGCGGTGCACCTGTACCTGCCCTCCGAGCTGTCGTGGCCCGAACGCGGGCTGCGGCTGCACCAGGAGACCGCGTTCCCGGAACGGTCGTCGACCACCCTGCGCCTGTCGCTGGACGCACCGCAGGCTTTCGCCCTGCAGCTGCGGCACCCGCAGTGGCTGGACGGGCCGTTCGAGGTCTCGGTGAACGGCGAACGCTGGCCGCTGGCGTCCACGCCGGGCACCTACGCCGCCATCGCGCGCACCTGGACCGACGGCGACCGCATCGACATCGCGCTGCCGATGCGCACCCGCATCGAAGGCCTGCCCGACGGCTCGGACTGGGTGGCGGTGATGCACGGCCCGCTGATGCTCGCCGCGCGCACCGGCGAGGAGGATCTCGAGGGACTGATCGCCGACGACGGCCGCGGCAGCCATATCGCGCCCGGCCCCTACCAGCCGCTCGACGGCGCGCCGATGCTGGTCGGCGAGCGCGGCGCGCTGGCCGCCGGCATCGTACCGATCCCTGGCGCGACGCTGGAGTTCACCGCCTCAGCGCTCATCCGCCCCGACGAGTACCGCAAGCTGCGGCTGGAGCCGCTGTCGCGCGTGCACGACGCGCGCTACATGGCGTACTGGCGCACGGCCACCGCCGACGCCTACCCGGCCGTGGTGGCCGCCGCCGAAGCCGCCGAGCGCGCACGCGAGGCGCTCGACGCGCGCACCCTCGACGAGGTGCAGCCGGGCGAGCAGCAGCCCGAGGTCGAGCACGGCTACACCGGCGAGGATTCGGCCACCGGACAGATGCTCGGACGCCCGTGGCGCGATGCCGGGCGATCGTTCGGCTATCGCCTGGCGGCCCGGCGCGCGGTCGCGGCCGACGCGCCGCTGGCCCTGCAGTTGACCCTGTTCCCGGCCGAATGGGGCGCGGCGATGGACGTGGAGGTCGAGGGCCGGGTGCTGGAGACGATCGTGTTCGACGGGTCGGGGCGCGACGAGTTGCAGCCGCGCGAGATCGCGCTGCCGGACGCGTTCGCCCAATTCGCGCGCGGCGACGGCCTCCGGCTGCGCTTCATCGCCCGCGACGGCAAGCGCACGCCGCGCGTGTTCGGCGTGCGCCTGCTGCGGGCCGGGGCGGGCGGCGACTGATGTGCAGCGGGCGCCTCGGCGACGCGACGCGCGCAGGCCCGCGCGAGCATGCGCACGTCGCGGGCGTCACCGTCGTGGACGGTCCGCACGCAGCGCCGGAGCGGACTCCGGCCCACGCGGCGACATGGCCCTCGGCGGGGTTCGCGTCGTCGGCACACGGCGCCCGGTCGGGACCGGGCCTCGCCTCAGTCGCCCGCCAGCGCCGCCTCGACCAGCGCCTGCAGCACCGGCTGCAGCTGCGCGGCGCGGGCGTCGTCCCAGGCGAAGCTGTCCTCGTCCATGTAGATGCGCTGGCTGATCTCCAGCTGTACGGCCTGGATGCCGCGCGCCGGGTCCGCATAGTGGCGGGTGATGTAGCCGCCGCGGAAGCGGCCGTTGTGCACCCAGTCGTAGCGCGCCTGCCCGGCCAGCACCGCCTCCAGGCGCCGCTGCAGCGCCTCGCCGGCGCTGGCGCCGCCGGCGGTGCCCAGGTTGAGGTCGGGCAGCCGGCCGTCGAACAGGAACGGCAGTTCGCCGCGGATCGAATGGCCTTCCCACAGCACCACCGCGCCATGCGCGGCGCGCAGGCGCGCGAGCTCCTCGCCCAGCGCGGCATGGTACGGGCGCCAGTAGCTGTCCACCCGCGCGCGCACCTCGTCCTCCGACGGCTGCTGGCCATCGCGGTAGACCGGATCGCCGCTGAAGCGCACCACCGGGCACAGGCCGGTGGTGTTCCGGCCCGGATACAGCGAGACGTCGTCCTCGCCACGGTTGAGGTCGATCACGTAGCGCGAATGCGTGGGCACCAGGACCGAGGCGCCGAGCCCGCGCGCGAACGCGTACAGGCGCGCGATGTGCCAGTCGGTGTCGGGCACCCGCCGCGCCGCGTCGGTCAGGCGCGCGGCGATCGCCTCCGGCACATGCGTCCCGTCGTGCGGCAGGCTGACCAGCAGCGGGGCGCTGCCGCGGTGCAGGCTGAAAAGTTCCATGCCTGCGATTGTACGACCGGCGCCGGCCACATTCGCGCGACGCACCCGCGCGCGTCGCCGGAACGCGTTGCACGGCACCGTGGCCGGCGCCCGCGCCGCGCCTGCATCGTCGCGGTCCCCGTTCGCGCATCCCGTCGCTCCGGTCGACCCACCTCCCTTTTCCCTACTCTGAGGCCTCGCCCATGAAATCCCTGCTGCTGTCGGGCTGCTGCATTCTGCTGATGGCCTGCTCGACCGGTCCCGTCGCGCCCGTTTCGTCGGACGATGCCGCGCCGCGCGCCGCCACCAATCCGCTGTTCACCGATCGCCATACCGCGGATCCCGCGCCGCTGGTCGTCGGCGACACGCTGTATCTCTACGTCGGGCACGACATGGCACGCGGCGACGAGATGTTCAACATCACCGAGTGGCTGGTCTATTCGACCACCGACATGGCGACGTGGACCGCGCACGGCCCAATCATGAAGCCCACCGACTTCAAGTGGGCCAGTCGCGATGCCTGGGCCGCGGAAGCGATCGAGAAGGACGGCAGGTTCTACTTCTATGCCACCGTGGAACACGACGCCACCCGACCCGGCAAGGCGATCGGGGTGGCGGTGTCCGACAGCCCGACCGGCCCGTTCGTCGATGCGCGCGGATCCGCGCTGGTCAGCAACGACATGACCCCGCAGGGCCCGCACACCTGGGACGACATCGACCCGACGGTGTTCATCGACGACGACGGCAGTGCCTGGCTGATGTGGGGCAACGCCAATTTCTACTACGCCAGGCTCAAGCCGAACATGATCGAGCTCGACGGCCCGATCCTGCAGGCCGCGCTGCCCAAGTACGAGGAAGGCCCCTGGCTGCACAAGCGCGGCGATCTCTACTACCTCACCTACGCGTCGCGGGACAGGTCGGTCTCGGAGGACGAGCTGATTTCCTACGCCACCGCCCCGTCCGTCACCGGGCCGTGGACCTATCGCGGCGAGATCAGCGGCCCGGCGCAGAACAGCTTCACCATCCATCCCGGGATCGTGGAGTTCAAGGGCGAGTGGTACTTCTTCTACCACCACGGCGGGCTGACCGTCGGCGACCAGCCCGGCGGACTCGGCCGCCGCGCGGTGGCGGTGGAATACCTGTCCTACGGCGAGGACGGCCGCATCCTCCCGATCACCCACACCGTGGAAGGCGTATCGCGTCCGCGAACGCGGTGAGCGCGCCGCGGGGGGCGGTCCGTCGTCGCAGCGGCCCGCCATCGCGCGGCCGCCCGGCCGCTCGACCGCCCCGCCGACACGCGGCACGGCCACCGCCCGCTCAACGCATCAGCACCACTTCCTCGGCGCTGGTGGGATGGATCGCCATGGTCGCGTGCAGATCGTCCAGGGTGATGCCCTTCTTCAGCGCGACCGCGAAGCCCTGCAGAATTTCGTCCGCGCCCTCGCCCAGCAGGTGCAGGCCGACCACGCGCCGCTCGGCACCGGTGCACACCAGCTTGAACAGGCTGTGCTGCGGGCGGTCGGCCAGCGCCTGCAGCATCGGCCGGAAGGTGCTGCGGTAGACGCGTACGGCGTCGCCGTGGCGCTCGCGCGCCTGCGCCTCGGTCAGGCCGACCGCCGCCAGCGGCGGATGCGCGAACACCACGCTGGGGATGTTTGCGTAGTCGACCTTTGCGTCGGGCTGCCCGCCGAACACACGGTCCATCGCCCGCCGGGCCGCGGCGATCGCCACCGGCGTCAGCGTGACCTGCCCGGTCACGTCGCCGACGGCGAGCACGTGCTCCACGCTGCTGCGCTGGAACGCGTCGACGACGATGTTGCCCTCCGCATCCAGCGCGACGCCCGCGGCCTCCAGCCCGATGCCGCGGGTGTTGGCGGCGCGCCCGACCGCCAGCAGCACCTGGGCGTAGTGCCCGCTGGTCTCGCCGTCGGCGTCGCGCAGCCGCAGCGCGCCGGCCTCGCCCTCGATCGCCGCCAGCGAATAGCCGAAATGCATGCCGATGCCCTGGTGGCGGTAGTTCTCCTGCAGCGCTTCGGCCAACTCGGCATCGGCGTGGCCGAGCAGGCGCTCGCTGCGCGCGAAGATATCGACCCGGCTGCCGAGCGCCTGCAGCACGCCGGCCAGTTCGACCGCGATGTAGCCGCCGCCCACCAGCGCCACCCGCGGCGGCGCCTCGCACAGGGCGAAGAAATCGTCCGACACCCCGGCCAGCTCCGCACCCGGCACGCGCGGCCGCCGCGGCGACGAGCCGGTGGCGAGCAGCACGTGCGCGGCCCGTAGGCGGGTGCCGTTGGCACATTCCACCGTGTGCGCGTCAAGCAGCCGGCCCCGCGACGGCAGCAGCATCACGCCGGCCGCATCCAGGCGCCGCAGGTAGCTGGCGTGGATGCCGTGGATGTAGCGCTGGCGGCTGGCGATCAGGGTCGGCCAGTCCAGGGCGGGATGCGCGGGCACGTCGAAGCCGAGCTCCGCCGCCAGCCGCACGTGTGCCGAGACCTCCGCCGCCAGCCACATCGCCTTCTTCGGCACGCAGCCGACGTTGACGCAGGTGCCGCCGAGCTCGCCGGGTTCGAGCAGCGCCACGCGCGCGCCGTGCGCCGCGGCGCGGAACGCGCCGGCCAGGCCGCCGCTGCCGCCGCCGAGCACGACCAGGTCGAAATCGAGGGAATCGTCGCTGCTCATGCGAAGCGTGCCGGCGTGTAGGGCGTCGGATCGATGTGCGGCGATTCGCCGCAGACCAGTTCGGCCAGCAGCCGCCCGCTGGCCGGGCTCATGCTCACGCCGAGCATGCCGTGGCCGGTGGCCAGCCACAGCCGTTCGAAGCCCGGCGCGCGGCCGATCAGCGGCAGGTCGTCCCACGTCAGCGGGCGCCAGCCGTACCACTCCTCGCGCTTCACCGGGCCGACGGGTTCGTGCAGGTATTCGGCCGCGCCGCGTTCGAGCGCATCGAGGCGGCGGCGGTTGAGGCGGGTGTCGTGGCCGGAGAATTCCATCGTGCTGCCGAGGCGGAAGCCGTCCTCCCACACGGTCACGCAGACGCGGCGCTCGTGCAGCGTCATCGGGCGTTTCGGCACCAGGCCGGGGCGCGAATAGGTGATCGAGTAGCCCTTGCCCGGCTGCATCGCGTCGCGCAGCCAGCGCAGCCGCAGCGCGCGCGCCAGCAGCGGCGACCACGCGCCGGTGGCCAGCACCACCTCGCGCGCGCTGCGCATGCCGTTGCGGGTCTCGATGCGCACGCCGTCGCCCTCCTCGACCAGGCCGGTGGCTTCGCACTGGTCCTCGATCGTGCCGCCGGCGTCGCGCACCGCGCGCGCGAGTTCGGCCACGTAGCGGTCGGGACGCAGCTGCGCATCGCCCGGGTAGCGCACCGCGCCGGCCACGCCGTCGCGCAGCGCGGGTTCCTGCGCCTGATAGGCGGCGCCGTCGATCACTTCCGACGCGACCCCCAGCTCGGCCAACGCGGGCAGCTGGCGGACGTAGGCCTCAATCGCGGCCGGGTCGCGGAACACGCAGTCGGCGCCGGGTTCGGCGAACTCGCAGTCCAGCCCGTGATCGGCGATCCACGCCGGGAACGCCGCGCGCGAGGCGTTGAGCAGCTGCGCGCGCGGCCGCGCCGAGGCGTTCCAGTCGCGCGGATTGCAGCGCCCCGCGAAGCGCAGCATCCATTGCCACAGCGACGGATCCAGCCGCGGACGGACGTAGAACGGCGCGTCCGGCGTGAGCATCCAGCGCAGCGCGCGCGCCACCATGCCCGGCGCGTGCAGCGGGCCGGCGTGGCTGGGCGTGAGCGTGCCGCAGTTGCCGTGCGAACTGCCGCCGCCGATGCGACCGGCGTCGATCACGCGCACGCTGCGCCCGCGTTCGAGCAGGCACAGCGCGCTGGCCAGGCCCGAGACGCCGGCGCCGATGACCAGGATGTCGCTGCGCTCGCTCATGCGTGGAGTGTAGCGGCCCACGCCGCGCCCCCGGTCACCCCGCCGCTGCGCGCACGCGCATCGGCGGCCGCGTACCGTAGGTCAGCCAGCGCCACAGCCACTCCATCGGGCCGAAGCGGAACCGTGCCAGCCACCAGTGGCTCATCGCGACCTGCAGCGCGAACACCACCAGCACCAGCAGCACCTGGCCCGCGCGTCCCACCTGCCCCCACAGCCCGAAGCCGTAGCCGTAGAACAGGGTCGAGGCGACCAGCGACTGCAGCAGGTAGTGGGTCAGCGCCATGCGCCCGGCCGGCGCCAGCCATGCCAGCGGACGCGCCAGCGCGCGCGTGCCCAGCCCCAGCATCAGCAGCGACAGGTAACCCAGCGCGAGCGGCAGGCTGGCAAGCATCGCCAGGCCGTTGGCCAGCAGCATCGGCCCGGCCTCGCGCATGCCGTCGAAATGCGTGCCCACCGCCAGCGACAGCGCCATCAGCACCGCGCCCGCCGGCAGCGTCCACGCCGCGAGCCGCGCGAACCAGCCGCGCTGCGCGCGAGGATCGTCCATGCGCCCGCTGCGCAGCAGCCAGGCGCCGAGCATGAACACGCCCAGGGCCATCGGCAGCAGCAGCATCAGCCCCTGCAGGGCGACCCCGAGGAAATCGTGCGCGCGTTGCGCGGTGGCCTGCCACCAGCCGCCGTGCGCGAGCGCGGCCGTCGCCGCGGCGGCATCGGCATCGACTTCGTCGGCCAGCGCCGCGAACGTCGCGCCGGCCTCGGGCAACGCCGACAGCAGCGCACCACCCGCCAGCACGAACAGCGCGAGCATCGAGTACAGGCCCGCGCCCAGCCATGGCCAGACGCGTCGGTCGATTCCGTCCAGCGCCAGCAGCATCAGCCCGGCGATCGCGTAGGCGTGCAGGATGTCGCCACTCCAGAGCAGGATCGCGTGCAGCACGCCGAAGGCCAGCAGCGCCGCGCAGCGGCGCAGGTAGCGGCCCCTGAACGCCGGGCCGGATCCGCCGCGCGCGGACATCACCGCGAAGCCCATCCCGAACAGCAGCGAGAACAGCACCCAGAACTTGCCCTGCACGAACACGTACACCGCCCACGCCACGGCGCGGTCGGGCCCGGTCGCGCCCGGGTCGATCCCGGTCCCCATGGCCTGCAGCGGCCGCGAGAACCATTCGATGTTCATCAGGAAGATGCCCAGCAGCGCGACGCCGCGCACCACGTCCAGCGCCTGCAGGCGCCGTGACGATTCGACCGGGCCATCGGCCGCCGACGGCCGCGCGGGCAGTGGCGGCGGCGCGGTCGCGCCTGTGCCCTGCACGGCGGCCATCGTGGTCAGCCGGTCGGAGCGCCGGTCAATGGTGGTGGCCGCCCTCGCCGTGCACGTGGCCGTGCTCGACTTCCTCGGGGCTGGCCTCGCGCACATCGACGATCTCGATGTCGAAGTGCAGGTCCTTGCCGGCCATCGGGTGGTTGAGGTCGACGTCGACCACGCTCATGCCCACCTTCTGCACCGTCACCGCGCGCGGGCCGAAGTTGGTGTTCAGCACCACCTGGTCGCCGGGCGTCAGCTTCTGCGCGCCGAAATGCTTCTTCGGCACGCGCTGGGTGAGGTTGTCGCGGCGCTCGCCGTAGGCGTCGGCCGCGGGCACGTCGACGCCGAAGCTGTCGCCGGCCTCGTGGCCGTCCAGCGCCTTCTCCAGGCCCGGGATGATGTTGCCGTGCCCGACCAGGATCGACAGCGGCTCGCCGCCTTCCTTGGACGACTCCAGCGCCGGCTGGCCGGCTTCGGAGACGGTGTAGTGGAAACGGACGACGCGGTCTTTCTCGATCTTCATGGGCGCTCGCAGGCGCGGCGCGGGCCGCGGCTTGTCTGGACGGGAAGGCCGGGGCAGGATGCCGCGCATGGAATCGATCCGCTGCAGCTCCGCCCCGGTCGACGGGGCCGCGCATTATCCGGCCTCGGCCGCGGCAACGCCAATCCGCGGGCATCTCGCGCTCGCGGCAGCGGCGCTCGCCGCGCTCCTGCTGGCCGGCTGCGGCCGCGAGGACGTGCGCCCCACCCCGCGCGCCGCGGCCACCGTGGCTACGCGCGACTGGCCGGTGGTGGCCCCGGCCGATCCGGCGTCGGCCAATGCGGTGCTGATGCGCGCCATCAGCCTGGTGGGCACGCCCTACCGCTACGGAGGCAACACGCCCGAGGGCGGCTTCGACTGCAGCGGGCTGGTCAACTACGTCTACCGCGACATGCTCGACCTGCGCCTGCCGCGCACCTCGCGCGACCTGGCCGCGTTCCAGGGCCCGAAGATCGAACCGGCGCGGCTGGCGGCCGCCGACCTGGTGTTCTTCGGCAGCGGCGCGCAGGTGACCCACGTCGGCATCTATGTCGGCGAGGGCCGGTTCGTCCATGCCCCCAGCACCGGAGGCACCGTGCGCCTGGACCATCTGGACGGCAGCTACTGGCGCCGGCACTACAGCGGCGCGAAGCGGGTCCTGCGCTGATCGGGCCTGCCGGGCAGCGGCGGGGAGGCCCCCGGCTGCGGTCGCTGGCGAGCCCCGATCGCACGGGACGCGGATGGGAGCGCTCACCGCGACACGCGGGCTGCCGGGCGGATTCGCCACAAAACTGAACCGAATTGTGAGCAGAATCACGGACTTGGACAGGTTTGTCTAACCGGGATTTAACATCACGCGGTCTTCACTCGTGCAAACTCCGCCGCTGATCCGGAAGACGTGAAGCCCGCGTGACGAACCCAACCGCCCCGTCCGGCCACCGCCCCACCCGTTCCCACCCGCCCGGACAGGGCCTGCGACTCGCGCTGATCGGCGCGCTGCTCGCGCTGGGGTCCGCCCCCGCCTTCGCCGGCCCGGGACTGGCCGCCGATTCGGCCGATACGCTCTCCGCCCCCGCTTCGGTCACCAGTAACCTGCTGGCCGATCCGCTGCGCGCGGCCGACCGCGAGGTGGTGTTCGCCAGCGACGTCGACCAGCAGATCGCGGCCGCCGCGGCGGCGCTGCAGGCCGCGCAGGTCGCCGAGCAGAAGCAGGAGGGCCGCGCGCAGACGCTGCTCAAGCGCGGCCTGGCCCTGCTCGGCACGCCTTATCGCTGGGGTGGCGCGAGCCCGGAAGCGGGCTTCGACTGCAGCGGCCTGGTGGGCTACGTGTTCCGCACCGCGCTGGGCATCGAACTGCCGCGCGTCTCGCGCGACATGGCGCGCGACGGCCAGCAGGTCGAGCGCACCTCGCTGGTGCCGGGCGACCTGGTGTTCTTCGGCCGCCGCGGCAAGCGCGTCGACCATGTCGGCATCTACATCGGCGAGGGCCGCTTCCTGCATGCGCCCCGCACCGGCCGCGACGTCACCGTGTCCGAGCTCAACACCGGCTACTGGAGCGGCAAGTTCCTGCAAGCGCGACGCGTCGCGGGCCTCGGCACCGAGAGCTGACGCCACCGGGTTCGACCTCCGACCAAGGCCGCCGCGAGGCGGCCTTTCGCGTTCGGGGAGGCGTGCGCGAACGGCCGCACGCGATGCCGATGCTAGTATCGCCACGCTCCGCGCATCGCCGCGGACCCGGGGAGGACGCATGATCCGCACGACGCTCGCCGTGCTGCTGGGCCTGGTGGTCGCGCTGGCGACCATGCTGCTGCTCGAATACCTCGGCATGTCGCTGTTTCCGCTTCCGCCCGGCCTTCGGCTCGACAACGAGGACGACCTCGCGCGCCTGGTCGACTCGGCCTCCATGGGCAAGAAGCTGTGGGTGCTGGCCGGCTGGACGCTCGCGGCGTTCGTCGGCGGCTGGGTGGCGGCGAAGGTGTCGCGGCGCCACCGCACCGGCGCCGCGCTCGCGGTGGGCGTGCTGATCGCCGGCGGCGTGGTCCTCAACGCGCTGCTGCTGCCCCACCCGGCCTGGATGACGGTGGTCGGCGTGCTGCTGCCGCTGCCGGTCGCCTGGTGCGGGTCGCGACTGGCGACGCCACGCACCGCTGACGTATCCGCCGGCTGATCCAGAGGAACCGACCATGCAGGCTTCGCTGCTGACCACCGTGCTGCTGCCGCTCGCGCTGGGCGTGATCATGCTCGGCCTGGGCCTGGGCCTGACGCTGGACGACTTCCGCCGCGTCGCGCGCTATCCGCGTGCGGTGCTGGTCGGCCTGTTCCTGCAGACCGGCGTGCTGCCGTGGGCCGCGTTCGCGCTGGCGCTGCTGTTCCGGCTGCCGCCCGAGCTCGCGGTGGGCCTGATGCTGCTCGCGGCCTCGCCCGGCGGCGCGACGGCCAACATCTACAGCCACCTCGCGCACGGCGACGTGGCGCTCAACATCACCCTGACCGCGATCAACAGCCTGCTGTGCCTGGTCACGCTGCCGGTGATCCTCAACCTGGCGCTGGAGTATTTCCTCGGCGCCGGGCAGTACGTGCCGCCGCCGGTCCGCAAGATCGTGGAGGTGGCGCTGATCATCGTGCTGCCGGTGGCGATCGGCATGCTGGTGCGGCGCTTCGCGCCCGGCTTCGCCGCCCGCATGGAAAAGCCGATCCGGCTGCTGTCGGTGCTGGTGCTGGCGCTGCTGATCGTGGCTGCGGTGGCCCAGGCCTGGAGCACGCTGCTGGCCTGGTTCGCCGTGGTCGGCGTGGCCTGCCTGCTGTTCAACCTGGCGAGCATGGGCGCCGGCTACGCGGCGCCGCGCGCGCTGAAGCTGCCGAAGCGGCAGGCGATCGCGATCGCGATGGAGATCGGCATCCACAACGGCACCCTGGCGATCTTCATCGCGCTCAACGTGCTGGGCAACGCGGCCATGTCGATCCCGGCGGCGGTCTACAGCCTGCTGATGTTCTTCACCGCCGCGGTGTTCGCCTGGTGGGCGTCGCGGCGGGACACGGCCGCCGCGCACTAGCCCGCGCTAGACGTAGGCGATCATCCGCCCGGCGACGACGATCGCCGGCCATGCCAGCAGCGACACCACCGCGCACGCACGCGCGGCAACGGGCACGGTCGCGGTCCAGGACGCGCGTTCGCGCCCGGCCCAGGCATGGAACAACGCGACGTTGGCCAGCGCCAGCAGCACCAGCGCCAGCTTGAGCCGCATCAGCGGATGGGTGGACAGCGCCACCGCATCGGCCGAGAACAGCGCCACGCCGCTGCAGACCGCCAGCACCAGTCCGGCGCCCGCCACGCGGCCGAGGCAGCGCACGGTCTCGGCGAGCGGAAAGGCGCGGCCCAGGCCCAGCAGCCGCAGGTCCATCAGCAGCGCCGGCCCCACCAGCAGGGACAGGCCCAGCAGGTGGACCACGTTGGCCACCGCATATGCCTGGCCGGCGCCGCGGATCCACTCGCCCAGCGCCGAGGCCTCGAACGCGGCCGCGGCCGCGGCGATCGCCATGGCTCAGCGCAGCTCGATCGTCCTGCCGTCGATGACGATGCGCTCGGCGCGGATTTCCGCAGTGCCGTCGTTGCGCGGATAGCCTTCGATGGTGATGGTCTTGCCCTCGGCCAGGTCGCCCTCGCCCATGCCGCGCGCGGTCATGCGCGAGACCGGTGCCAGGATCACGTCCCAGCGCCGGCCCTCGTGCTCGACCACCGCCTGGGCATGCGGGTTGGCGATGCGGACCTCGGCCAGCGCGGCGTCGAAGCGCATCACGCGTTCGGCGTCGTAGGCGCCCCAGCCGTGGTGCGCGAGGACCGGCAGGGCGGCCAGGGCGGCAGCGAGGGCGAGGCTACGGATCAGCGTGGGGCGCATGGCGGCAGGTCCTGGGCGGGGCGGACGACAGGGGTAGCACAGGCGGGGTCAATGCGCCGTCGCCGATGGGGGTGCGGCAGAGTCCGGCGTGCAGGGGACGGTCATTCGTCCGCGCGGAACGGCCCGAACGGCTCCAGTTGCGCGGCGACCGCCGCGGCGTCACCGACCACGACGACCGACTGGTCCTTCGGGTCGAAGTACTTGCGCGCCATCGCCTGCACCTGGGCCGCGTCGACCTCGCGGATGCGCGGCACGTAGCTGGCCAGGAACTCCGATGGCAGGCCGAGCAGCCAGTTCGAGGCCAGGGTCGCGGCCACGGCGCCCTGCATCTGGTTGCTGATCAGGTAGCCGCCGGCGACGTAGCGCTTGGTGTCCTCGAGTTCCCGGGCCGGCACCGGCTCGCTGGCCAGCCGTTCGAATTCGGCGAAGAACTCGCCCAGCGCGGCGCCGGTGACCTCGTTGCGCACGTCGGCGCCGGCCTGCACGCGGCCGCCGGCACGCGAGGGCGCGAAGCCGGCGCTGGCGCCGTAGGTGTAGCCCTTGTCCTCGCGCAGGTTCTGGTTGACGCGGCTGCTGAAGCCGCCGCCGAGCACGGTGCCGGCCAGGACCGCCGGCACGTAGTCCGGATCGGTGGCGGGAATCGCCGGGCGCCCGATCCTCAGGGTCGCCTGCACGCTGCCGTCGCGCTGGATCAGCACCCGGCTGGGTTCGACGCTGCGCGGCGCGGGCGCCGTCTCCGGCGCTTCGGCGCCGGGCACGCGCCAGTCGCCGAACGCGGCCTCGGCAAGGCGGAAGGCCTCGTCGGGCGCGAGGCGGCCGGTGACCACCAGCAGCGCGCGGTCTGGATGGAAGCGCAGCCCGTGCGCCTGCCGCAGCGCGGCGGGGGTGACGCCCGTGATCGAGGCTTCGGTCTGCTGGGTGCGGGCGTAGGGATGGTCGCCGAAGGTCGCGGCCAGCAGCGCGCGGGTGGCGCGGAACGACGGCTGCGCCTCGGCCGCCTTGAGCGCCTGCAGCGCGTTGGCCTGGGCGAGCTTCACCTCGTTGTCGGGGAACGCCGGCGAGCGCGCGATCTCCGCCAGCAGCTCGAGCATCGGCGCGGCGTGGCTGGTCAGCGCATCGGCGTACACCAGCACGCCGTCGTTGCTGGCGCTGGCGCCGACGCTGCCGCCGAACGACTGCGCGGTCTCCGCGATCGCACGCGAATCGCGCCGCGCCGTGCCCTCGGCGAGCAGGCCCGCGAACAGGCTGGCGAAGCCCGGCGCATCGGGCGCGTCGGCGGCGTAGCCGGCATCGCGCACGGCCAGCACGTAGTCCACGCGCGGGATGCCGTCGCGCGGCACCACCCACACCTCCAGGCCGTTGGCGAGGGTCTGCTTCTCGATCTGCGGCACCGGCAGCGGCTTGTCGGCGCCGTAGGCGGGCAGGTCCTTGGGCAGGTCGGCGCCCGGACCGGCGGCGGCGGGCAGCGACACGAGGCCGGCCACGGCCAGCGCGAGGGCATGCAGGGTCCTGGTCATGGCGGTCACTCCTGGGCCTTCGGGGCGGCGGCGCGCGCGGCGAGGATCGCCTCGGGCACGCGGTCGATCACGGTGCGGTTGGCGGCGGTGAGGTAGGTGCGCGCTGCGCGCTGCACGTCGGCCGAGGTCACGCCCTCGATCCAGCCGGGGATGCGGTTGGCCACCTCGGCATCGCCCCACAGCAGCTGCAGCTTGGCGAGCGTGTCGGCGCGCGAGATGAACGACTCCATCCCGTTGTACCAGTCGGCCAGCAGTTGGGTCTTGACCCGCGCCAGGGTCGGCGCGTCCACGCCGTCGGCGACGATCGCCGCGATCTCCGCATCGACCGCCGCCACCACCGCGTCGGCATCGGTGGTGGGCTTGTACAGCGCGAACACGGTGAACAGCGTGGGCCCGTTGTACTCCCATTCGCTGGTCAGGCCGTAGAGCGAATCGACGTTGAGCGCCAGCTCGCGGCCCTTCACCAGCCCCTGGTACAGCCGCGAGGCGTCGCCGTTGGCGAGCAGCGCGCCGAGCACCGACATCGCCGGCTGGTCGTCGCTGCCGCGGTCGGGCATCTTCCAGGACATCGCGATCGCCGGTACCTGCGCCAGCTTGTCGGGCTGCTGGATGCGCTTTTCCTGCGTGTTCAGACCTTCGCTGAAGTCCGGGCCCTCCGGCACCGGGCGCGCGGGAATCTCGCCGAAGTACTTTTCCGCCAACGCGAAACCTTCCTCCGGCGACAGGTCGCCGGCCAGGCCGAGCACGGCGTTGTTGGGGCCGTAGTAGTCGCGGTGGAAGGCGCGCACGTCGTCGAGCGTGGCGTTCTCCAGGTCCTCGAAGCTGCCGTAGCCGTCGTGGTTGTTCTCCCACTTCTGGAACGCGTTGAAGCCCACGTCCAGCCACATGAAGCCGCCGTAGGGCTGGTTCTGCACGTTGACCCGGATCTCCTCCTTCACCACGTCCTGCTGGTTCTTCAGGGTGGCGGGGTTGAAGTCGAGCATCTTCATGCGGTCGGCCTCGAGCCACAGGATCGGCTCGATCGCCGAGGACGGCGCGATCTCGATGTAGTTGGTGAAATCCGGCCGGGTGGAGCCGTTGTTGCGTCCTCCGCCGCCGGTGATGACGCGGTCGAACACGCCCTCGGGCGCGTTCTCCGAGCCTTCGAACATCAGGTGTTCGAACAGGTGCGCGAACCCGGTGCGGTTGCGCGGTTCGAGACGCATGCCGATCCCGTAGACCACGCTCACGCCCACCACCGGCGCGCTGCGGTCCTCGGAGACCACCACGGTCAGGCCATTGTCGAGCTTTTTCACCGCGACCGGGATGTCCCAGTGGTCGGCCGCGGCGGCCAGCGCCGGCAGCGCGCACAGCATCATCGCCAGCAGTGTGCCGGCCGCATTGCGCTTCATGGATTCCCCTCCAGGACCCGATCGATCGCCATACCCTACCGCAGCGTCCGTGCGCCGCGGCGGGCCGGAAGTCATGCCCGAACGGCGGGTGCCAGCACTCAGGGGCGCGCGGGATCCTCGACGCCGACGTTGCTCGACGCACGCTCGTACACCGCGCGGTCCAGCAGCCCGGTCTGCCGCGCCACCAGCACCGGCACCAGGACCTGGCCGGTGACGTTGGTCATCGTGCGCATCATGTCCAGCACGCGGTCGATCGCGTACAGGATGCCGATCGCCTCCAGCGGCAGGCCCGCCGCGCTCAGCACCACGGTGGCCATGATCACCGCGGTCCCGGGCACGCCGG
This sequence comes from Luteimonas rhizosphaericola, assembly GCF_029888045.1. Classification (GTDB taxonomy): domain Bacteria; phylum Pseudomonadota; class Gammaproteobacteria; order Xanthomonadales; family Xanthomonadaceae; genus Luteimonas; species Luteimonas rhizosphaericola. Next base: position 486,454 of record NZ_JARXRN010000016.1, read on the forward strand.
CGGTGCCGAAGCTGCCCAGCACCGAAGCCAGGGCGATGATGAAGTACTGGCCGGCCGAGAGCTCCAGCCCCATGTACTGGGCGATGAACACCGCCGCCAGCGCCGGATAGATCGCGCCACAGCCGTCCATCTTGATGCTCGCGCCCAGCGGTACGGCGAAGCTGGCGTAGTCGCGGTCGACGCCTAGGTTGTGGGTGGCCGAGGTCAGCGACAGCGGCAGCGCGGCGAAGCTGCTGGAGGCCACGAATCCGATCTGCATCGCCGGCGCCGCGCCGCGGAAGAACTTCAGCGGATTGAGCCCGTGCGCCAGCAGCAGCCCGCCATACACCACCACGATGTGGAAGGCGCAGGCCGCGTACAGCGCCAGCACGAACTTGCCCAGCGGCACCAGCTGCTCGAAGCCGTAGCTGCCCACCAGCGCCGCGATCAGGCCGAATGTCCCGATCGGAGTGGCCTCGAGCACGAAACGCGTGACCTGGATCATCAGCTCGCGCGCCTGGTCGGCCAGGCCGCGCAGGCCGGCGGTCTTCTCGCCCAGCCGCACCAGCGCGAATCCCGCCAGGCCGGCGAAGAAGATCACCTGCAGGATGGTGAAGTTGCTCGGTACGATCACGTTCTGGCCGTCGTCCGTGCGCCCCGCGCCCAGCGCGGCCAGGGCCCGGAACGGATTTTCCGGCACGATGTTGAGCAGCACGTCGAGCGGCCCGGGCACCTCGCGCTGGCGGTAGTTCTCCGCCACCTGCAGGCTGGCCATGTCGACCCCGGCGCCGGGCCGGAACAGCCAGCCGAAGGCCAGGCCGACCGTCACCGCGAGCACCGCGGTGATCGCGAACCACAGCAGGGTGCGACCGCCGAGCGCGGCGATCGAGCGCTGTCCCGACAGCGCCCCGACCGCGCTCACCACCGCGAAGAACACCAGCGGGATCGCGATCATCTTGATCAGGTTGACGTAGACCGTGCCCAGCGGACCGAACCAGGTCTGCGCGGCCGGGCCCATCAGCCAGCCCGCCAGCACGCCGAGCACGAACCCGGCGGCGACGCGCTGCCAGAACGGGATCTTCAGCCAGGTGCGGACCAGGGACATGCGGCTCGCGGAACATTTGCCTGCAGGCGGACGCGCCACCTTAGCCGACGCGGCGCGCGATGGCGACGTGGCCCCTGGAACAGGCGGGTGTCATCGACAGGACACCGTGGGCATGCATGCTGCGCGCCGCCCGGGGCGAAGGCGCAGGCGGGACCGGATGGACCGCCCCGATGGCGGACAATGCGCCAACGCCTGCGCGTCGCCGCGCGTGAACCGGCCACGCAGCGCCGCCCGCCCGGGTCGGCCGCGAGGCCTCCACACCTCGCGTCGCGCCTGTGCGGGCACACACCTTCGCTTCCACCGGATACCCGATGCCTCGCCCCGACCGTACCGCTCTCCCGCCCCGTCCGCTGCCGATCCTCGCCACCCTGCTCACCAGCCTGCTCGCCGCCTGCGCGGGTACGCCGCAGCCTGCGGACCAGCGCGTCGTCGCGGTGGACGTTCCGCCCATCAGCCACCCCGACGGCGAGACCCCGCAGTGGTGGTATCGCAGCGGCGCCGCGCGCGCCGCCGCCAACGGTGCGATGGCCGGGCGGGCGAAGAACGTCATCATCTTCCTCGGCGACGGCATGAGCCTGACCACGGTCGCCGCCGCGCGCATCCACGACGCGCAGCGGCAGGGGCGGCCGGGCGAGGAGCACCTGCTCTCCTGGGAGCACTTCCCGCACACCGCGTTCGCCAAGACCTACAACACCGACTCGCAGACGCCCGACTCGGCCGGCACCATGACCGCGATCGCCACCGGGGTGAAATCGCACATGGGCGCGATCGGCGTCTCGGCGGGCCGGCGCGACGACTGCGCCGGCAGCCGCGGCCGCGCGCTGCTGTCGTCGCTGCGCCTGGCCGGCGATGCGGGCATGGCGACCGGCATCGTCACCACCACCCGGCTCACCCACGCCACGCCCGCGTCCACCTACGCCCATGTGCCCGACCGCAACTGGGAATCCGACGCCAACCTGCCGGACGCCGCGCGCGCCGAGGGCTGTCGCGACATCGCCGCGCAGCTGCTGGACTTCGCGCCGGGCCGGGGGCCGTCGGTGCTGCTCGGCGGCGGCCGCGCGCAGTTCCTGCCGACGACCGTGCGCGATCCGGAATACGCCGACAAGGCCGGCGTCCGCCTGGACGGCCGCAACCTGGTCGACGAGTGGCGGCAGCGCACGCCTGGCGGCGCGTTCGTCTGGAACAGCGCGCAGCTGCAGGCCGCCACCGACGCGCCGGCGGTGCTGGGCCTGTTCGAGGCCGACCATATGCGCTTCGAGCACGATCGCCCGGCCGACGTCGCCGGTGAGCCGGATCTGGCGGCGATGACCCGGTTCGCGATCCGTCGGCTCGCGCGCGACGAGGAGGGCTACGTCCTGCTCGTGGAAGCCGGCCGCATCGACCACGCCCACCACGAGGGCAACGCCTTCCGCGCGCTCGAGGACACCGTCGCGCTGTCGCGGGCGGTGCAGGCCGCGGTGGAGTCGACCTCGGAAGACGACACCCTGATCGTGGTCACCGCCGACCATTCGCACACGCTGGGCTTCGTCGGCTATCCGCGCCGCGGCAATCCGATCCTCGGCAAGGTGCGCGGCCCCGCGACCGAGGACGACGATCCCGACGCCTATGCGCGGGACCTGCTCGGCCTGCCGTTCACCACCCTGGTCTATGCCAACGGTCCCGGCTACGCGGGCGCCAGTGCGCGCCAGCCGGCCGGCCCCAAGCGCCATCACCACGTCCCCGGCACGTTCGAGCCCGCGCACGGTCGCCCCGACCTCGCGCAGGTGGACACCACCGACCCGGACTTCATGCAGGAGGCGCTGGTGCCGCTGGGCTCGGAATCCCACGGCGGCGACGACGTCGGCATCTGGGCACGCGGACCGGGCAGCGCAGCCCTCCGCGGCACGCTCGAGCAGCACGTGATCCACCACGTCATCGTCCAGGCCACGCCGCGGCTGCGCGCGCGGCTGTGCGCGGCCGGCACCTGCGACGGCAACGGCGTGCCGGTGGAACTGCCCGATCCCGCGGCGTTCTGACGCGGCCCGCGCACCTGCCCGCGGCGGGTGGATGCGCGGTCTCGCGGCCACCACGCGGCCGGAAGTTCCGGACTATCCTGATACGCCCCCTCCCCAAGGCATCCGTTCCCATGAACCGACTCGACGGCAAGGTCTGCCTCGTCACCGGCGCGGCCAGCGGCATCGGCAAGCGCATCGCCGAGGTCTACGCACAGGCCGGCGGCCGCGTGGTCATCGCCGACCTCAAGCTCGACGCCGCCGAGGCGGCCGCCAGCGCCATCCGCGACGCCGGTGGCGAGGCGATGGCGGTGGCGATGGACGTCACCGACGAGGCCCAGGTGGTCGAGGGCGTGGCCGCGGCGGTGGCGCGGTACGGGCGGGTCGACGTGCTGGTGTCGAACGCCGGGATCCAGATCGTCAACAAGCTCACCGACTTCAGCCTCGCCGACTGGAAGAAGATGCTCGCCATCCACCTGGACGGCGCGTTCCTGACCACGCGCGAATGCCTGCGCGACATGGAACGCCGCGGCGAGGGCGGCGCGATCGTCTACATGGGCTCGGTGCACTCGCACACCGCGTCGAAGCTGAAGGCGCCCTACGTGACCGCCAAGCATGGCCTGCTGGGCCTCGCGCGCACGGTGGCCAAGGAAGCGGCCGCCTACGGCGTGCGCGCCAACGTGATCTGCCCGGGCTTCGTGCGCACGCCGCTGGTCGACAAGCAGATTCCGGAGCAGGCGCAGGAGCTCGGCATCAGCGAGGAGGCGGTGGTGCGCGACGTGATGCTCAAGGACACGGTCGACGGCGAGTTCACCACCGTCGACGACGTCGCCAACGTCGCGCTGACGCTGGCGGCGTTCGAGACCAATGCGCTGACCGGACAGAGCATCGTCGTCAGCCACGGCTGGTTCATGCAGTAGCCGTCGTGGACGAGGCGACCGAAGCGCCGCTCGACCCCGCGATCGCCCGCGACATCGCGCGCTATCCGACCATCGCGCTGGTGCTGCAGGGCGGCGGCGCGCTGGGTGGCTACCAGTGCGGGGTGTACGAACGCCTGCACGCCGCGGGCATCGCGCCGACCTGGATCGCGGGCATCTCGATCGGCGCGATCAACGCCGCGATCATCGCCGGCAGCGCGCCGGACGAGCGCGTGCAGCGGCTGCGCGGCTTCTGGGACGTGGTCTCCGAACCGGCCGGACCGCTGGCGCTGCCGGCGCTCGGCGTGCGCGCGGCGCTGGCGGCGATGCCCGAGGACCATGGCCTGCTGTCGTGGGCGCGCAACCTGAGCGCGATGGGCGCGCTGGCGCACGGGCAGCGCGGCTTCTTCCGCGCGCGCACGCTGTCGCCGTTCCTGTTCAGCGACGGCAGCGACGCGGCCACCAGCTTCTACGACACCGGGCCGCTGCGCGAGACCCTGCTGCGCTTCGTCGACTTCGCGCGCATCAACCGCGACCGGCGCGTGCGCCTCACCGTCGGCGCCACCCACGTCACCCGCGGCAACTTCCGCTACTTCGACAGCGCGCTCGAACCGGTGCGGGTGGAGCACATCCTCGCGTCCGGGGCCCTGCCGCCGGCGTTTCCCGCGGTGGAGATCGACGGCGAGCCGTACTGGGACGGCGGCGTGGTCTCCAACACGCCGCTGGAGTACATCCTCGGCTGCCGCCCGCACGAGGACACCCTGGCCTTCCAGGTCGACCTGTGGAGCGCGCGCGGTTCCCGGCCGAAGACGATGCTCGACGTGCTCGAGCGGGTGAAGGACATCCGCTATTCCAGCCGCACCCGTCACGGCACCCAGATGGTGGAGATGGCGCAGCGGCTGCGCACCTCGCTGCGCGAACTGATCGACCACCTGCCCGGCCGCGCCCTGCCGCCGCACCTGGAGGACGCGCTCTCGCCCTGGCTGGACGACCGCGTGTTCAACATCATCCACCTGATCTACCAGGCCAAGCCGCACGAGCAGGAAAGCAAGGACTACGCCTTCGGCACGATCCCGCTGCGCGAGCACTGGGACAGCGGCCTGCGCGACATGGCGCTCACCCTGCAGCGGCCGGACTACTTCGCGCTGCCCGACCGCGCGACGGGCGTGGCCACCCACGACGTGCACCGCGACACGCGATCGCGCGCGTCCGGCTGAACGGCGCGCGCGCCGCGCTCAGAACGGCTTGGCCAGCACCAGCCAGATCACCACCAGCAGCCCGAACACCGGCACCTCGTTGAACCAGCGCAGCGCGCGCGTCGACGGCAGCGGTCCGCCCTGCGCGTGGCGCCTGAGCCAGCGCCCGCCCACGATGTAGTGCGCCAGCAGCAGCGCCACCAGCGCCAGCTTGGCGTGCAGCCAGCCGCCGCTGACGCCGAAGTGCAGCCACAGCGCCAGGCCCGCGACCACGGCGAAGCCGAACATCACGTGCCCGAAGCGGTACAGCCGCCGGCCCATCAGCCACAGCCGTTCCTGCACCGCGCGCTCCGGCCCGGCCTCGACCAGGTTGATCAGGATCCGCGGCAGGTAGAACGCGGCCGCCACCCAGGCCATCACGAACAGCAGGTGGGCGGACTTGGTCCACAGGTAGGCGTGCATGCGGCTCTCCTGCGCGGCGCAGGCCGGCATCGGGCTATTGTAGCGGCCCCTCCACGACCGATCGCCGATGGCCAAGCGCTACGACCGCCACTACTTCGACACCTGGTACCGCGGTGGCGGCATCGGCGGCACGCAGCGGCTGGCGCGCAAGGTGGCGCTGGCCGTGGCCACCGCCGAATACCACCTAGAGCGTCCGCTGCGCAGCGTGCTCGACATCGGCTGCGGCGAGGGCGCCTGGCGCGCGCCGCTGCTGCGGCTGCGGCCACGCCTGCGCTACCTGGGGTTCGACGCCAGCGAGTACGCGGTCGCGCGCTTCGGCGCGCGCCGCAACCTGCACCTGGCCCGGTTCGCCGACTTCGCGACGCTGCGGCCCTGCCCGCCCGTCGACCTGCTGGTGTGCAGCGACGTGATGCACTACCTGCCGCTGAAGGAACTCGACCGCGGCCTGCCCGGGCTGGGCGAGCTGTGCGGCGGGGTGGCGTTCCTGGAGTGCTTCACCCGCGAGGACCACACGGTGGGCGACGACGTCGACTTCCAGCCGCGGCCGGCGCGCTTCTACCGGCGCCGCTTCGAGGCCCTGGGCCTGCGCCAGCTCGGCTCGCACTGCTGGCTCTCGCCGACGCTGGCGGGGGACGTCGCCGCGCTGGAGCTCGCCGACCGGGGCCGCTGAGCCGCGCCGGACCGGGCTGGCGTCCGTCCGCGCCGCCCCGCCCGCTGCAGCCCCGCGCGGCGCGGCCGTTACCGGGGACTGGAGGAGTTTCCGGGTGCCTCGCGGCAACCCGCGGGCCCCTCCGCAACCTTGACTCGCCCTTCCGACCGATGCGCTATGCTGCGTTGCAGCAGCCGCCAACCGTGACGCCGATGCTCCTGTACCAGTTCCACGAACTCGCCCGCTCCTGGATGGCGCCGCTCACCTACTGGGCCGACGCCAACGCCCGCGCGTTTTCCGCGCCCGGCAGCTGGTTGTCCTCGACGCCCGGCGCCGAGCGCATCGCCGCGGCCAACGAGCTGCTGTATCGCGTGGGCAAGGACTACGAGAAGCCCGCCTTCGACATCCACTCGATCGAGTGGGAAGGCGAGGTGTACCCGGTGGTCGAGAAGACCGTGCTGGCCACGCCGTTCTGCAACCTGGTGCGCTTCAAGCGCTACACCGACGATGCCGGCACCATCTCCGAGATGCGCGGCCAGCCGTCGGTGCTGATCGTGGCGCCGCTGTCGGGCCACCACGCCACCCTGCTGCGCGACACGGTGCGCACGATGCTGCGCGACCACAAGGTGTACATCACCGACTGGATAGACGCGCGCATGGTGCCGCGCTCGGCCGGCACGTTCACCCTCGACGACTACGTGCACACCATCGAGGACTTCATCCGCCACATCGGCGCCAGCGAGCTGCACGTGATGAGCGTGTGCCAGCCGACCGTGCCGGTGCTGGCGGCGGTGTCGCTGATGGCCGCGCGTGGCGAGGCCGTGCCGCGCTCGCTGGTGATGATGGGCGGACCGATCGACACGCGCGAATCGCCGACCTCGGTCAACAACCTCGCCACCCAGAAGCCGCTGTGGTGGTTCGAGCACAACGTCATCCACCCGGTGCCGCAGAACTATCCCGGCGCAGGGCGTCGCGTGTACCCCGGCTTCCTGCAGCACACCGGCTTCGTCGCCATGAATCCCGAGCGGCATTTCATGTCGCACTGGGACTTCTACCAGAACCTGCTCAAGGGCGACCTCGACGACGCCGAGTCGCACCGCCGGTTCTACGACGAGTACAACGCCGTGCTCGACATGCCGGCCGAGTACTACCTGGACACCATCCGCGTGGTGTTCCAGGAGCATCTGCTGCCGCGCGGGCTGTGGGACGTGGGCGACGAGCGGGTGACGCCGTCGGCCATCCGCGGCACCGCCCTGCTGACCATCGAGGGCGAGCTGGACGACATCTCCGGCCTCGGCCAGACCCGCGCCGCGCATGCGCTGTGCACGGGCATCGATGCCGACCGCCACCACCACCTGACGGTCAAGGGCGCCGGCCACTACGGCATCTTCAGCGGCCGCCGCTGGCGCGAGCAGGTCTACCCGAAGGTGCGCGACTTCATCGCCGCCAACGTCGCCGACGGACGCCCGGCTGCGGCGGCGCGCAAGCGTGCGGCCGCAGCCGTGAAGACGCCGGCCCCGAAGCGGGCCGCGCCCCGTCGCGCGGCGAAGCCCACCGCACGGCGCCAGCCGCGCCGCTGAGGCGGGCGCGGGCCGGCGCCGCGGCGCCCGCAATCCCTGCGACAACCGGCTGCCGCTCCCGTTGCCAAGCCGCCGTATCCAACGGCGCACGTCCCCGGTCCCGGCACCACGGATCCGGGCGCGGCCCCACGCGGGCAGTCCGCACTAGGGCGACGGCGCGCTCTTGACCAGCAGGTGCTTGGCCAGCTGCCCGTGCAGGTGGCCGATGCCGCGCGCCAGGTGCAGCGTCAGGAACAGCAGCAGCAGGCCGAGCACCAGCACCACGGGCAGCAGCCACAGCGACAGCGAGGTCAGCAGGATGCCGTCGTGCACGGTGAGGATCTGCCAGCCGTCGATGTCCATCGCCACCTGGGCCGCGCCGAACCAGACCAGGAACGGGGTCGCCACCAGGGCGAGCGAGACGCTGAGCAGCGTCACCACCACGGTGAAGTAGGCCGTGCCCAGCGGCAGCATCAGCAGCATGTACAGCATGGTCGACCAGGTGCGCGCATCGGTGAACATGTCGCCGATGCGCTGCCAGATGCTGCGGCCGCGCGCGGTGTAGAGCGGGCGGCGCGGCATGCGCTCACCCAGCATCACCTCCACGATCCGCCCTTCCACCAGCGACAGCACCCGCACCGATCCGAAGAACAGGATCAGCAGCGGGATGCCGATGATCGTGATCGACAGCCCGAGCGAGAGCGAGAAGCCCGTCACCACCCAGGTGAAATAGAACACGCCCGTCGCCAGCGACAGCAGCATGTACAGCAGGCAGGCGTAGGCGCGTGGGTCGGCGAACACACCGAAGAAGCGCCCCAGTGCGGAACGGCGCGACGGCGGCGGCGGCGCGCGCAGCGCGGTCTGCACCTTGACCTCGGTGTCGCGGTAGATGTCGGCCACCTCGTCCGGCGCGCCGTAGCTCGACGCCACCGCGGCGATCACCTCCGCCTCGCTGCGGCCCGGGTTCTCGGCCAGTTCCGAGCGCAGGTACTCCTCGGCGTCGTAGAGCGCGTCCTGCACCAGCGCCGGGTCGGCGCCGGCCAGGGACCGGCGCAGCTGTTCGAGGTATTCGGGAATGGTGGTGGGCAGGGCGTGGATGTTCATGCGCGGGTCCCCTCCAGGACGGCGTCGACGGAGTCACGGGTGGCGCGCCAGGCGGCGGCCCAGTCGCGCAGGGCGGCATGCCCGGCGCCGGTGATGCGGTAGTAGCGGCGCGGCGGGCCGGCATCGGACGGTTCGACGAAACTGTCCAGCAGCCCGGCCGACTCCAGGTTCCGCAGCACCGGGTACAGCGCGCTCTGCTTGCCGCTCAGCACGCCCTGGCCCACCTGTTCGAGCCGCTTGGCGATCTGGTAGCCGTACATCGGCTCGCCGGACGCCGCCAGCACGGCCAGCAGCGCCAGCGCCACCGTGCCGGCGCTGAGCTCCTTCTGGAACTTGCGCAGCTGCGGATCGCCGGGTGCCTCGCCTTCGACCATGTCGGATCTCCCGTATGGACCGGATACTAGTGCGGAGTTCTCTATAGTGGATGTGCCATTAGTCGCGGATGGCCGCAACGGGCCACAATCGGGGCCCGCTCCCGCACCGGACCGCCGCATGACCCGATCGAGCCTGCTGACCGCCGCCCTGGTGGCGACCCTCCTCGCCCCTGCCGTGGCCGCCGACGCGCCGGGCGCCGCCGCTGGCGCGCGCACCACGCAGGAAGTGCTGGAGGCGTCCACGCCCGCCGACTGGCGCACCCCCGATCCGGCCGACACGCTGTACCTCGATCTGGAGGCGGGCCGGGTGGTGATCGAACTGGCGCCCGCCTTCGCGCCGGCGCACGTTGGGAACATCCGCACCCTGGCGCGCGAAGGATTCTGGAACGGCACCAGCCTCTACCGCTCGCACGACAACTTCGTGGTCCAGTTCGGCGATGCCGACGCCGACGACGCGGCGAAGGCGAAATCGCTCGGGACGGCGAAGACCACCCTGCCCGCGGAGTTCGATCGCGACGCGCGCGGGCTGGCCTTCCATCCCCTGCCCGATCGCGATGGCTGGGCGCCCGAAGTCGGTTTCGCCGACGGCTTTCCCGCCGCGCGCGACGGCGCCGATGGCCGGGCCTGGATGGCGCACTGCTACGGCGCGCTCGGCGCCGGCCGCGGCAACGAGGCCGACAGCAGCAACGGCGCCGAGCTGTACGTGGTCACCGGGCAATCCCCGCGCCAGCTGGACCGCAACATGAGCGTGGTGGGGCGCGTGATCCGCGGCATGGAACTGCTCAGCGTACTGCCGCGCGGGCCCGCGCCGCTCGGCGTGTACGAGGACGCCGCGCAGCGCACGCCGATCCGCGCGATCACCCTGGCGGCCGACCTGCCCGAAGCCGAGCGCGAGCGCATCGAGGTGCTGCGCACCGACACGCCGACGTTCGACGCCTACGTCGAATCGCGCCGAAACCGCCGCGATGCGTTCTACAAGCGCCCCGCCGGCCATGTCGACCTGTGCAACATCGCGATCCCGGAACGCACGCCGGAGGCCCGCGACGGCGGCTGACCGGTGAACGCAAATCCAGCGCCGTCCTCACGCAGCGTTTGCCGGACGCGACCTAGGCTGCCGCTGCCCCCACTGCAGTCGAGACTCCGATGGCCCTGCTCCGCCTCCGCATCTCCGGCGACGACGACCATGTCCGCGCGATCATGAACCTGCTCCAGAGCCTGGACGGGATCGAACACGTCGAGGAGATCGACGACCTGATGCCGCACATGGACGACGCCGACTCCAGCTCGGCCGGCCTGCACGACGTGCGCGGCGCCAATACGCACGAGGTCGAGGTGGAGGTGCCCAACCCGTCGACTGCGCGCAAGGTGCGCGAAGCGGTCGAGGCGCTGGCCTTCGACCTCGACGCGCTGGTCGAGATCGAGGAAGACGAAGCCTGACCGGACGCGTTCGCCCGCGCGCGGTCAGTCCGCCGCGGGCAGCGCGTCGATGAACTCCGCCATGCGCCGGCGCTGGTCCGCATCCGGCAGCCGGCCGCGCCCGCCGCCGAGGTTGTCGGCCATGTTGCGCGCCTTGCTGGTGGCGGGCGTCACGCACGTCACCGCCGGATGCGCGGCGACGTACTTGATCATGAACTGCGCCCACGAGGCGGCGTCGAATTCCGCCGCCCAGTCCGGCAGCGGCCGGTCGCCGATCCGGCTCCACAGCCGCGTGCGGCCGAACGGCACGTACACCAGCACGCCGATCCTGCGCTCCTGCGCGAGCGGCAGGATGGTCTCCTCGACGTCGCGGTTGTCGACCGCGTAGTCGACGCCGATGAAATCGATCTCCTCGTTGCGCATCACCTCGATCAGGCGCGGATACGCCGGCTTGCTGGTCGAGGTGACGCCCACGTAGCGGATGCGGCCATCGGCCTTGTACTGCTGCAGCAGCGGCAGCTGGGTCCCGATGTCGGCCAGGTTGTGCACCTGCACCAGGTCCAGGCGCTCCTTGCCCAGGCGCCGGAACGAGGTCTCGAGCTGCTCGCGCGCGGCCGCCGGATCGGCCTTTTCGCCGCCGCGCGGCACGGCATTGAGCTTGGTGGCCCAGAACACGCGCCCGGTGAGGCCCAGTTCGCGCGCGATGGTGCCCGCGACCTCCTCCGATGCGCCGTAGGCCGGCGCGGTATCGAACACGCTGCCGCCGCCGGCGACCAGCGCCTGCAGCACGTCGCGCAGCGCGGACACGTCCTCGCTGCGCGCGACCTGGGCGAAGGTCGCCGAACTGCCGAGCCCCACCAGCGGCAGGGCCTCGCCGCTGGACGGGATCGCGCGCGTGAGCAGCGGCGATGCGTCCGCGGCGAACGCGCGACCGTGAGGGAACGCTGCGGCAACCGCGGCGGCAAGCGAGAACTTCAGGCAGTCGCGTCGGGTGGTCATGCGGGGCTCCGCAGAAGTCGAGGGGCCGCCAGAGTGTGGTCAATAACCGGCGCCACTTCAAACTGGCGTTCCCGCAGTCCGGGGCGCTTGACACGCCGCGTCAGACATCATAACTTAACTAATAAGTTAATTCTCTAATTCATTATGTCCCTCGACAAGGTGTTCGAAGCCCTGGCATCGCGCCCCCGCCGCGAGATCCTGGCCTACCTGTCCGCGCAGGAGCTCACCGCGGGCGAGATCGCCGGGCGCTTCGCCATGAGCGCGCCCGCGATCTCGCGCCATCTGTCGGTGCTCGAGGGCGCAGGATTGGTCGTCAGCGAACGCCGCGGCCAATTCGTGCACTACCGGCTCAGGCCCGACAACTTGATGAACTCCCTCACCGGCTTCGCGCTGGAGATCTGTCCCACGGGCGGGCCGCTCAAGCGCGAGTCACGCACGTTGGCGAAGGCACGCACCCCACGCTGAAAGGATCTTCCATGCATGCCCTGGTCCACCCGGCGCGCGGCTTTCCGATGGTCCGTCTCCCCTCGTCCGACGGCGGTCGGCCCGTCGAAGTGTGCCTGGTCGCACAGCTGTCTCCGGGCAGCGGCGACCACCTGTTCGCGCGTGCCAGCGGCTGCCAGCAACACCACGAAACGTTCGTCGATGCGCTCGACGAGCCATCGGCGAAGCTGTTCGGCGTCGACTTCGATCGTGGCGAGCGGACCGCGGTCTACTCGTTTGCAGTCGACGCCCCCGGACATCCCTTTCATCGCCACGCAGGGCACCGCGTGTTCACGGCCATCAGCGGGAGCGGCGGCGCGCAATTGCGGTTCTGCACGATCGACGACGACATCCTGGAGCGCGATCCGCACGCGTTTCTCGATTCACTGCAAGTGGTCGACGTGCCGCCGGACAGCCTGTTCACCGTGCGCTTCGCAGGCGGTACCTGGCACCAGTTTGCCCCCCGCAGCGCCGGCAGTCCGCATCCCGTGTTCTTCGCCCTGTCGTGCCACACCGACGAACTCGGCGGGATCCGGGATCCCGCGCTCGCCGGGATCGTGCAACGGGATGGCGCGGACATCCCCACGCTGACGCAGTTGCTGCCACCTGCGGTGCAGCAGTTGCTGGCCGCGCAGCCGTTCCATCACCTGCGGGTGTCTACCACCACGTTGTCGATGCACGCAGCTCCGGACACGCTCGCCCTTCGCGCCTGTGCGCACATCCGGGAGCGCATGGGGTTGGCGAGGCGCTGGCTCGCGGGGCCCGCGGCACCTGAAGGCTTCATCGGTCGCCGCTACCGGCACGCCGCCCTCGAAAGGGGCATCGTTCCCCCGGGATCGCTGCTGTCCGAGCAGTTCCGCGACGGATTCGATCATGAAGACCTCTTCGCGCTGGAGATCCGTGACCACTTGCCTTCGACGCCAGCACGGGCGATGCTCGAGGATGTCCTCGAGGGATTCCTGTCCAACCGGCCGGTCGGCGTGTCGCTCCTGATGCGGGTACGCAACCTGCTGGTGAAACCATTGCGCCTGCGCACGTCCCCGCTGGGGTGCCCCGTATCGTCGCTGCTGTCGAGCGATCGCGACCGGCTCTTCGCCGGACGCTATCCGGTGCTGGGCGAGCGGCACTCGACGGACGGTCGCCGGATCGAAGTGCTGCTCGGCGCGGACGACCACCACCTCGCGTTCCGGTCGAGCGTCGCTGTCGAGCAGACGGATCGCGGGCTGCTGGTCACCCTGGGCACTCGAGTCCGCTGCCGGAATGGCTTCGGACGCGTCTACATGTCGCTCATCGAGCGTGCGCACCGCCGATACATCGCGCCCACGATGCTCGAGATGGCGGTCGCGTTCGCCCTGCGCAGTCGCGAGGCGCTTTCCCCGCACCGTGCCGTCGCCAACGCGTGAGGCGAACCGGGGGCAGCGCGACGCACGCCGCCGCACGCTCCCTTCCAGAGGTCGTCAACCCGTGCGGCGCCGGCGCCTGCGCCGCAGGACCGCGACCACGATCGCCACCAGCGCCAGCACGGGCAGCAGGAACGCGAGCGCGCGGATGGTCCAGGCCACGCCCTGCGACAGGGTTTCGCCCGAGTCGCGCAGGGCGATCAGGATCTCGCTGCGGCTCGCCTGCGCGTCGGTCGGCCGAAACTCCAACGTCAGCAGCTGGGTGTCGATGCGGCGGCGATGCCCGGCAGCCGCCTGTTCCGCCGCTTCCAGCGCGGCCTCGGTCTCTGCCAGCTGCTTGGACAGCGCGATCATGTCCGCGACGGAGAGGTCGCGGCGCGACTGGAACTCCAGCAGCCGCTCGCGCTCCTTGCGCAGGCGTTGCTGCGCCAGGGCCGTGTCGCGGACCACCACGGCGAGGTCTTCCGCACGCGTGCCCCGGCTGCCGAGCTGCGCCGATTCGCTGGCCAGCGCGATCATCGGTTCCACGCCCGCCGGAACGATGCGCACGCCGAGCGTGGCCGATGGCCAATCCCCGCCCTGCTGGCGCACGGTCAGCACCACGCACTCGCCGAACGTACCGTGGATGCAGGCCTGCTGCGCCTCGCGCAAACGCGGCTGGATGCGTTCGGCGGGCAGCGTCACGGTGGCATCGTGCTCGTAGGCGAGGAACGAGGCCTCGCCCTGCGTCGCGACCACGGCGCCCGTATCCGCTGCGGGCGGCGGCGCTGCTGCGCCGTAGGCGACAGCCTCCTCCGATCCGGGGCGGCTGCAGGCCGCAAGCAGCATCGCAACCGCAAGCGCGGTCCCGATCCGCGTTCCCGCACCCGCACGCGGGGAGGCCAGACGCGAACGCTCGTGCAAGCGATCCATGCTCAATAGCTTGCGCCGTCGACCTGGGTGATCTTGAGCGTGGCCAGGTCGACATCGGGCAGGCAGCGCACGTTGACCATGGCCATCGCCTCTCCGGTCCCGGCCTTGCCCTCGCTGAAGGGCGCGATGCCGCAGCGGCTGCAGAAGTAGTGGGCGACGGCCTCGCGGTTGAAGCGGTAGGTGGACAGGTCGGCCTCCGGGGTCGCCAGTCGCAGGGCCGAGCGCGGGAACGCGGCCAGCAATCCGCCGCGACGCCGGCACATCGAACAGTTGCAGTCGAAGACCTCGGTGACCTCGCCTTCGACCTCGAACGCGATGCGGCCGCAATGGCAGCTGCCCTGGTGGATCGTCATGCTCCGGCTCCGCGGATGGAGGATGGGGTCGAGTCTAGCCCGCCCGGGCCGACGGATCCCGCTGCGGCACCGCAGCGGCCAGTCCCAGTCGCGAGCGTTCGAACCACCAGGCCAGGCCCGCGAACAGCAGCCAGGCGAGGAACCAGGGCCAAGCCGGGCCGGCCACGGTCGTTCCCGCTGCGGCGGGTGGTCGGCTGCCGGGTGCGGTCGCGTGGGCCGAAGCCAGCTGACCGGTCGCCTCGCGCAGTTCCGCGCGCCGGAGCGCGGGATCGGCGTCGATCGCGGCCACGTGGAAGGCGCGCGTCGCGTCGCCATGCTGCATGCGGTGCCACCCGGGCACGCGCGGCCAGACCCCGGCGCAGCGCTGCGGCCCGGAGGCCGGATCGACGACCGGCCGGAGGCGCGCGCCATCCGGCGCCGTGATCTGCGCCCCTTCGGGCCAGCCGCAGACCACCGTGCGCTCGCCGACGCGGGCGCCGGGCGCGATCCGCGGGGCCGCGTCCGCGCGCGCGCGCGCCAGGGTCGCCACCGCCGGACTCCAGAGATCGGCATAGAGATCGGGACGTCCGTGGAGCGGCAGCAGGTAGCTGTCGGACACCGTCCACACGCCGATGCGGCCGCGGCCTTCCGCGCGCCACCAACCCGCGGGCGCGTCCGACGGCTGGCCGGTCTCCGCGTGCAGCGCCGCCGCGTCGGTGCCCGCGACCTGCCACGAACGCCGGGACAGCGGCGGCACCGGTCCGGCCGCGAGTTCGAGGTCTGGCGCCGCGTCGCGGCTGCCGCTGCCCAGGCGCGCGCGCAGTGCGGTCTCGTCGGACAGCCGCGGTACCGCCACCGGCCACGGGCGCGCGGCCGTTCCGCCGGCGAGACGGAAGCCTGGCGTTTGCAGGCCGCGCAGCGCGGCCGCCGGCAGCGAGTCGTCGGCGCGCAGCAGCAGGCCGAGGCCGCGCCGCGTCGCCGCCAGCACGCGCGTGCGCCCGGCCTCGCCCAGGCCCGACCACGTCCGGGCATCGACCACCATCAGGTCCTGCCCGTCCAGCGCGGCATCCGTCAGGGACGCGCTGCCCAGCTGCACGCCGCCGCCCAGCGCGATGCGCGCCTGCACCTGCGCGCCGGCATCGGTCAGCCAGCGGCGCAGCGCACGCGTGTCGGGATTGGGCGCGCCGGCGAGCAGCAGGACGCGCGGAGGCGCGGGGGCGTCGATCCAGAGATGGACGGCGGCCTCCGGCACATCCCCGCCATCGGTGGAGCGCCCGGGCGGCATCGCTGTGGCGGATTGCGTGGCGCCGGTCGTGCCCTCGCCGTCCGCCGGGACAAGGCCGCCAGTGGGGGCCGGCACGCCAGCGCGCCCGAGGCCGCGCGTATCGGCAACGGCGGCGTCCGCGTCGTCGATGTCGGCGCCGGTGCGATCGGCATCGGCATCGGCAGCGGACCCGCCATCCGCGCCCGGACCGCGCACGCGCACCACGAATCGCGCCGCGCCCGCCTCCAGCGCCACCGCGTGCAGCGCGAAGGCGCCGTCCGCGTCGGGCGACACCGCGTCGACGCGGCGCCCGGACGGATCGATCAGTTCGACGCGCCCGTCGTCCATGCCTTCGACGCGTCCGCTCACCGTGAATCCCGCGCCCCGCTGCACGACCGCGGGCGCGTCGAGCCGCACCACGCCGCGCGGCAGCGGCGGCGGCTCGAAGGCGATCCGCAGGCCGCGCGCGGCGTCGCGGTCGCGGGGCACCAGCCCCGCCCCGACCACGCGCAGCCGGGTGGTGCCCGGATGCCTGCGCAGCGCGGTGGCGAGGTCGGGCACGCGCGCGATGGTGCCGGAGACATGCGCTTCCGGCAGCGCCAGCACGGTGCCTCTGGCAGCGGGCGGCGGCGTCTGCGTCGCGGACGCGCCTTCGGTCAGGATGGTCAACACCGTCGGCGCGACCGCCTCGCGCGGCGGGAGCAGCACCAGGTACAGGGCCCCCGCAAGCAACGGTTGCAACGCGAGCAACACGGCCAGGCGCCACGCACGCGGCGTACCTGGGTCGCGCCGGTGCGCGCGCACCAGCCGCGCCCATGCCAGCACGACGGCGAGCGCGAGCGTGGCGGCGACGATCATGGGCAGGGTCACGGCGCGCCCTCCCCGCGCCCGAGGGCGTCGAGATAGCGGCGTTCGACCGCGCCGTCTCCGGCGCGGCGGCCGATGCCGCCCGCCGGGCGCGGCATGCCGCTCCACAGCAGCGCGCGCAGCCGCGCGCGGCACGACTCGCAGCCCGGATCCTGGCGCGTTTCCTCGATCCGCGCCAGCCACGCCAGCGGGTCGTCGAGGCGGTCGCGGTGCTCGTCCACCCAGGCCTGCAGGGCGTCGAGTGCCGTGGTCGTGGCGTCGGCATCGGCGTGGTCCAGCGCCTGCCACGCGGCCGCGAGCGGCGCGTCGCCTGCGGTGGCCTGCAGTGGCGGCAGCGCGCCGCTGGCGATGCCCTCGCGCTTGCCGCTCATCCGGCGCGACGGGTCGATCGGCGGCAATTGCGAGCCCACGCGCTGCAGGTAGATGCGGTCGGCCTGCTGCACCTGCTTGATCAGGTCCAGGGCGCGGTAGGCATAGGGCAGGGCCTCGGCCGGCACCGCCTGGCGCAGGTGCAGTTCGGACTGCCACATCTCGCGCAGCGCGGCGCGGAGCGTCTCGCGCGTCTGCGGATCGAGCAGGGTCGCGGCCTCGGGAATGTCATGGGTATGGCCGAAGGTTTCGAGCACGTCGCCGGCATCGCCGAAACCGTCGGACGGCGGCGCGCCGGGACCGGCCGCGTGGTCGTGGTCGTGGTCCTGCGCCGGCGCGGAGGGGGTCCCGCCGGCGCCGGCGCGATCGTCCGCACTGCCGTGATCGTGCCCGTCGGCATGCGCCTCGTCGTGGAGATGATCGTCCGCGCCGCCCGCCGCTTCGGCGTCGGCCTGGTCGCTGGTCGGCAGATCGCTGGTGGGGAGGTCGCTGGTGGGGAGGTCGCTGGTGGGAAGCGTGCGCCCGCCTTCGCTCTCCTCGCCCAGGAACTGGCCGTAGCGCAGGCGCAGCAGGCGCTGGTCGACGCCGATCGCATCCGAGCGGCGCTCGAACTCGTCCGCCGCCAGCCGCGGCCGCTCCTGCAGCAGCGCCTCGGCGTCGATGATGATCTGGCGCTGGCTGCGGAAGTACGCCGGCAGCACCTGGCGCGCGAGGCCGTCCAGCCCGTCCGCGCCCAGCACCGGTTCGGGCGGCCAGCGCAGGATCACGCTGGCGCTGCGGGCCAGCTGCGGCTGCGGCGCACGGTTGTCGAACACTTCCAGCCGCGCGACCAGGTCCTCGCCGCGCTGCAGGCCGAAGTCCGTCGGGCGCAGCCGGGCCTCGAACACGCGCATGCGCCGCTCGCCGCGGCCGGCGAGCACGCGCTCGTGGTCGTGGAAGCGGATGTTCTCGCCTGTGCCTTCGGTGCGCGTGATCCGCAACCGCGCCTGCGCGGCGACGCCGTGGTCGTCGCGCACCTCGAAGCGCAGCGTCGCGGGGGCTGCCGCATCATCGATGAGCGTCAGGCTGCGCCCGGGCGCCAGCACGCGCACGCGCGGCGGCTGGTCGGGGATCGCATCGAGGCGATGCAGCGGCGAGCGGTCCGCGCCGGTCACGCCGTGCGGCACCACGCGGTAGAGCATGGGTCCCTGCAGCCGCTCGCTCGCGCGCCACGACTCCCCGTCGCGCTCCAGCGCGAGGCGACGGCCGTCGTGGAACACGAGTTCGACCGCGTCTGGCTGCGGCGCGTAGCGCAGCATCCAGCGCAACGTGCTGCCGACAGGCGCCCGGGCATCGAGCGAAGGCGCGCGCGTGGCCTCCAGCCCGGTGTAGGCCGGCGGCGTCACCTCGAGCATGGCCTCGATGCGCCGCGGTTCGCCGGGAATCGCCGGCACCGCACCTGGTGCGGACCCGGGCGCCTGCGGACGCGCGGTCGGCCACAGCAGCGCGGCGGCCGCGACCGCGCCGCCGAGCAGCCAGCACGCACCGATCGCGCGCGACGACCACGGCGGACGCAGGTCCGGCATCGCCCGCGCGCCAAGCCGTTCGACCACGCGCGCCCGCTGCAGCCGCTGCAGCGGGCGCAGGCGCGCGGCTTCGGCGAACAGCAGGCCGGCGCTGTCGTCGAGGTCGCGGCGCGTGGCGTCCAGCCGCGATACCAGCCAGGCGCGATCGAAGCGGCGTCCGCGCCAGGCGATGGCTGCCGCGGCGGCCAGCACGGCGATCGCCGCGACCACGGCGGCGTCGGCGAGCCCGCGCACGCGCCAGGCCAGCGCACAGGCCGCGAGGCCGAGGGGCAGTGCGAGCGCGAGCGTGTCGAGGGCGACGCGCACGCGCGCGCGCAGCACCGTCCTCCGCAGCGCCGCGACCGTACTCATGCCACCGCCCGCCTGCGGCGCGACGTCGCCAGCCAGCGCTCGACCAGCGCCAGCAGCGCAATGGCGAGGGCCAGCCAGACGTGCAGTTCGCGCGCCGGAGCGGGCGCCGCCACCGCGCCGGTGTCCGGCGCATAGTCCGGCGCCGCCACGCGCGTCGGCGCGGGCGGCGGCTGCAGCAGGTCGCGCAGTTCCGCGGCGAAGTTGGGCTCGACCAGCGCGGGCATCGCCGCCGGCCGCAGCGGACGCACGAACTGCAGCACGCGACCGTTCCCGAGTGCGGAGGCATTCACCAGTGGCCTGCTTTCGGCATCCCGCCAGACCGCGGCCGCCGCGGACGATGCCGGTGCCGTCGCATCTTGCGGAAGCAGCAGCTGGCCGCCCCGCTCCACCCAGCCGAGCACGTCGGCGGGCACCTCCCCCGCGTGCAGCCAGGCGAGCACCTGCGCGTCCGCAGGCACATCGGTATCCGCCTCGACGGAGACGTCCACCGTGCGGCGCCCGCGCGGCGCTCCGTCCGCACCGGCTTGCGCGGTCGGCGGCTCCTGTCCGGCCGCTTCGTCCGCGTCGGCCGTGACGCCCGCCTCGTCCACCTGCCAGGCCAGCGCGGCGGCCCGCAGGAAGCGCACGTCCCCGCGATGCGCCGCATCGTGCCGGATCGCGAGCACAGGTGGCGCGAGCCGTGCCGTCTCGCGGCGGGGCGAGGGAGCCGCCACGATGCGCCAGTCCACCTCGCGCGCAAGGCGCAGCCGCGCCGCGTCGGCACCGTCCAGCGTGTCGGGCACCACGACCGCCAGCGGCGCGGCAGCCGGCAGCGAGGCATCGAACTCGCGCAGCAGGCTGGCGGTGGCGGACGTGTCCACCGGCGCAGGCAGATCCAGGTCCGGGAAGCCGGTCGCCAGCCAGCGCGCGTCCACGTCGTCGCCCGAACGCTCGCGCGCCTCGCGGATCGCCGCCTCGTCCACGCCGGGCACCACGAGCAGGCGTGGACGCGCATCCTCCACCCCCAGCAGCGCCGGCTGCGCCAGCAGCAGCGCGACCAGCGCGACCAGCAGCAGCCGCACCAGCAGCAGCGGCCATTCGTCGAAGCGCACCCGGCGCCGCGGCCGCGGCTGCGCGCGCAGCCAGCGCAGCGCCGCGAACACGGTCGGCCGCTCCTGCTGGCGGCGCGCCAGGTGCACCAGCAGCGGCAGCGCCAGCGCGGCGAGCGCGGCCAGTGCCGCGGGCAACAGCAGGACCAGGTTCATGCGCCTGGCGCCCCCGGCGCATCGGCGAACAGCGCGCGCAGCGGCTGCAGCGGATCTTCGTCGAGCACGTAGCGCGCGTGGCGGATGCCGGCCTCGTCCAGCCGCGCCGCCAGCGCGCGCTGCGCCTGGCCGAAGCGCGCGAGGAATTCGCTGCGCAGCGCACGCGGATCGGCCGGCAGTTCCTCGCCGGTCTCGGGATCGCGGAAGCGGCGGCCGCCCTCGAAATCGAAGTCGCGCTCGCCCACGGTCAGCAGCTGGATCGCGAGCACCTCGCGTCGCGCACCCGCCAGCCGCGTGGCCAGCGATACGCTGGCGGGGTCCAGGAAATCGCCCAGCATCACCACCAGGTCGTCGGCGGCGATGCGTTCCCACACCGGGCGCAGGCGTGGTTCGCCGGGCACGCCGCCCCGCGCCTCAAGCTGCTGCAGGCCGAGCAGCAGGCGCTCGCGCTGGCGCGAGCCGCCTGCCGCGGGCACCAGCGCGAGCGCGTCATCGCGCAGTCCCAGCAGGCCGACGCGGTCGCCCTGGCGCAGCGCGACCTCGGCGATGCACGCGGCCAGCGTGCGCGCCGCGTCCAGCCGCGACCGGTCCGGCCGCGCCTCGTCTGCCTGCGCCATCGAGGCGCTGGCATCGACCAACAGCCACACCGCGAGCGGGCTGTCGCGCTCGGCTTCGCGCACGAAGAAGCGGTCGCTGCGCGCGTACAGTTTCCAGTCGATGCGCCGCGGCTCGTCGCCGGGCTCGTAGCTGCGGTACTGCGCGAACTCCAGCCCGGCGCCACGGTCGCGGCTGCGGTGCTGGCCGCCGCCACGCAGCGGGCTGGTCCGGCGCGAAGCCACGCGCAGCCCGCGCAACTGCGCGCGCAATGCCGGCGTGACCGGATCCGAGGCCATGGTCGCGGCGCCGGTCAGGCGCCCGGGTACGGCACGTCGCGCAGCAGCGCGGCGACCACGTCGTCCGGCCGCCGGCCTTCTGCCTCGGCGGCGAACGACAGCAGCAGGCGGTGGCGCAGCACCGGCGCGGCCAGCGCGGCGACATCCTCGCGCGTGGCCGCGAGGCGCCCGTGCAGCAGCGCGCGCGCCTTCGACGCGAGCACCAGCGACTGTCCCGCGCGCGGCCCCGCGCCCCACTTCACGTAGTCGCGCACCGCCTGCGGCGCACTCTCGCCAGGGCGCGTGGCGCGCACCAGCCGGGTGATCCACGCCAGCAGCTCGTCGCCGACGTGCACGTCGCGCACCAGCCCCTGCAGCGCCAGCAGCGCCTCGCCGTCCATCACCCGCGGCACCTCGGCGACGTGGCTGGAGGTGGTCTGGGCGATGATCGCGCGTTCTTCCTCCTCGCCGGGATAGTCGAGGGCGATGTGCAGCAGGAAGCGGTCGAGCTGCGCCTCGGGCAGCGGATAGGTGCCCGCCTGCTCGATCGGATTCTGGGTGGCCAGCACGAAGAACGGCGCCGGCAGGGCGTGGGTCACGCCGGCGAAGCTGACGGTGTGTTCCTGCATCGCCTCCAGCAGCGCGGCCTGGGTCTTGGGCGGCGTGCGGTTGAGTTCGTCGGCCAGCAGCAAGTGGGTGAACACCGGTCCCTGCTGGAAGCGGAACTGGCGCCGGCCGGTGCCGTGGTCCTCTTCCAGCAGCTCGGTGCCGAGCAGGTCGCTGGGCATGAGGTCGGGCGTGAACTGCACCCGGCGGAAGGTGAGGTCGAGCACCTGGCCGAGCGTGCGCACCAGCAGCGTCTTGCCCAGCCCCGGCACGCCCTCGAGCAGGCAGTGCCCGCCGGCCAGCAGGCCGATGAGCAGCTGTTCGACCACCGCATGCTGGCCGACGATGGCGGTGGCGATGGCGGCACGCAGCTCGGCCAGATGGGCGACGCGGGACTGGATGTCGGTTTCGGTGAGTGAGGTCATGGACAGTGGTGGTTGTGCAGATGGAAGAAGCCGCAAGTAGCTCGCTTCATGGCTTCGGACGGACGCCGCGCGCTGCCGGCCGGGAATCGCTCTTCACTCGGTCAGGGCATCCTGCCCTGACTCGCGCGCAAGACATCCATGTCTTGCTTGACGCGACCCCCGGCCGGCAGCGCGCGGCTCACCGGGTCTGTTGGCACGACGCTTCGGCTCGCAAGCCTCCCGGCTTCACGATCGATGCCGCAAGAGCGGAATGCACATGGGCATTGCAGTGTAGGTTGCTCCCAGGCTCGGCCAGCCACCGATGCTTGACTTGGCGCCGCAGCGTTTCCGTGCGTGAGCAATCCTCGACCCGGAACTGCTGCGGTCCCACGAGGCCGTGGCGTCGGTGGGAAGCAAGCCAAAAAAAACAAGCGTGAACGAAGCATCGAGGCGGCCGCATCATGGAGCCGCGTCCTGGTGGCCGGGGATCGCGGCAAGCAGGACATGGATGTCCTGCGCGGGCGTCAGGGCAGGGTGAGCACGGAAGCTTGCGTGGCACTGCCACGCGTCCGCGCGAACGCACGGGGCGCTGCGCCGGGCCGGACCGCGCAGCGGCCCTGACCGACCGGCGAGTGATCCCCGGCCGCCAGGACGTGGCGTCCGTCCGGAGCACGGACCAACGCCGCCGTTTCCTGGCCACAGACGTCGGATGCTGCGCATGCCCGGTCGCGATCATGCGGTCAGCGCATACACCACGATGTTCACCGCGAACTTCGTGTTGTCCTCGGCCAGGAAGCGCTTGTTGCGCCAGTCGTAGTCCCATTCGCAGCCGTAGTCCTTGTTGCTGTAGAGCACGCCCAGGCGACCGTCGATCGAGATGCCTTTGAGGTAGTCGTGCACCAGGTCGTCGCCCCAGCCGTTGAGTTCGAAGCTGGTCGCCGGCGGTCCGTCCGGAAAGCGGAAGAAGCTGCTGTAGAGCGGATGGCTGTTCGGGATCTTCGCCAGCGCGCGCGGGCCGAAGATCGAGGCCATCTGCGCCTCGAACGACTTCGCGAACAGGCCGTCGATGTCGTGGTTGCAGTCGTCGACGAACACGAAGCCGCCGTTGCGCACGTAGCGCTCGAAGTTGCGTCGCTCGGCCGGGTTGAACTCCACCAGCTTGTGCCCGGACAGGTAGCAGAACGGCGCCGACAGCATCTTCGGGTCGGCCAGGTCCAGCACGTGCTCCTCCGGGTCCACGCGCATGCCGGTGTAGTCGATCAGCGACGTGACCAGGTTCGACGGCATGCGCGCGTCCACGTCCCAGTCGCCCGAGTCGTAGCGCAGGCGGGTGAACCAGAAGTCGTAGCGTCCCGACTGCGCCCGCAGCGGCGGCAGCGCCAGCAGCGCGGCGCCACCGAGCATCGCGCGCAGGAACTGCGCCCGGTTCACGCCGGCGGCCTCGCGCACCGCCGCGCACGGGCGGCGAGGTCTGCGGACTGGGACGGGGCGGGAGGGCTGGACATGCGGGATGCGGGCGGGGGCCTGCGCCACCCGGCCCTCTCCGCAGGGGAGAGGGCATGGAGCGGTTGCGGAACGGCCGTCAGACCGCGTCCGACAGCGAGGTGAAGGTGAAATCGCGCAGCCGCATCGGCGGGATCATCATCGCGAAGTTCGACTCGTCGCCGCTCACCCGCACCGGCTTGCCGAGCTCGTCGATGTTGTTGAGCATGATCACCGGCGATTCGTTGAAGCGGAAGTTCTTGATCGGGTACCGGATCTGCCCGTTCTCGATATAGAACGTGCCGTCGCGGGTCAGGCCAGTGAGCAGCACGGTCTGCGGATCCACCATGCGGATGTACCAGGTGCGGGTGACCAGGATGCCGCGCTCGGTCTCGCGCACCAGGTCGGCAGTGGACTTGGTGCCGCCGGACATGATCAGGTTGCCCGGCATCGCCACGGCCTCCCTGCCCTGCTGCTGCGCCCAGTAGCGCGAGTACAGCATGTTGGCGACCTTGCCGTCCTGGATCACCGGCATGCGTTTGCGCGGCTGTCCCTCGTCGTCCCACGGCAGCACCGGCACGTCGGCATCGCCCGGGTCGGCCCAGATGTTGACCTGGGGGTCGTAGACCTGCTCGCCGATCTTGTTGCCGCCGCCCTTCTTCGACAGGAAGCTGCGGCCTTCGTCGGCCTGGCGCGCGTCGAAGAAGTACATCATGAACGAGATCAGGCCGGCGGCCGCGTGCGGTTCCAGCACGACGGTGTACTTGCCCGGCTCCAGCGCCCTGGCGTCGACCGACTCGCGCGCCTTGCGGATCGCGATGCCGACGTCGCGCGAGGCGTCCAGCCCGCCGATGTCGGTGACGTTGCGCCCCACCCAGCCCGAGCCGCGGCCGTCCTCGGTGCGCACGGTGCAGGTGTAGTCGGCGCTGGTGGCCGTCTGGTAGGCGAAGTTGCCGTTGCTGTTGGCGATCGCGGTGAACGACTGCCCGTCCTCCAGGAAGCCCGCGGCCACCAGGCCGGCCTCGCGGCAGGGCGCGATCGAATCGGCCGCCACCTGCGCACGCTGTTCCGGGGTGATGGCGGCGGTCGCCGCGCTGAAGGTGCGGGTCGCGGTGTAGGACTGCTTGCCGATCGCCGGCATGAACTCGGGGTTCTCCGGCGCCAGCTTCGCCAGATCCTCGGCGCGGCGCACCACGCGCTCGAGCGAGGCGTCGTCGAAGGCGTTGATGGTCGCGGTGCCCACGCGCTTGCCGAACGCGACGCTCACGCCCAGCTCGACGTCGTCGACGATGCCGCTGGTGGACACGTTGTTCAGCGCGAAGCGGATGTTGCCGCTGGTGCCGCCGCTCAGGGTGGCCGTGCACTCGTCGGCGGTCGACAGCGCGATCACCTTGTCGAGGATCGCCTTGGCTTCGGCTTCGGTATAGATGCTCATGTAGTGGGATCTCCTGTGCCGGTCAGCCGAGCGAACGCGCGGTGTTGATGACGTTGATGCCGTTGAAGCGCGCCGTGCTCGAACCGTGCGACACCGCCGAGACCTGGCCCGGCTGGCCCTTGCCGTCGAAGAACGACCCGCCCAGGCGGTAGTCGCCCTCGTCGCAGATCGCCGAGCACGCGTTCCAGAACTCCGGCGTGCGGATCTGGTAGGCCACGTCCTCGATCATGCCGGTGATCGCGCCGTTCTTGATCTCGTAGAACAGCTGGCCGCCGAACTGGGCGTTGTAGCGCTGCTGGTCGATCGAGAACGAGCCGTCGCCGATGATGTAGATGCCGTTCTCCACGTCCTTGACCATGTCGGCCACCGACAGCTTCTGCTTGCCGGCCGCCAGCGAGACGTTGGCCATGCGCTGGAACTGCACGCTCGACCAGGAATCGGCATAGCAGCAGCCGTCGGATTCGTCCTTGCCGACGATGTGGGCCTGGTCGCGGATGGTCTGGTAGTCGACCAGGATGCCGTCGGTCACCAGGTCCCAGCGCTTGCACTTCACGCCTTCGTCGTCGTAGCCGACCGCGCCGAGGCTGCCCGGCTGGGTCTTGTCGGCGAACAGGGTCACCAGGTCGCTGCCGTACTGGAAGCGCTCCTCGCGCTTGTCCAGGGTGGCGAAGCTGGTGCCGGCGTAGTTGGCCTCGTAGCCGAGCACGCGGTCGAGTTCGAGGGGATGGCCGACCGATTCGTGGATCGTCAGCCAGGTGTGGGAGGGATCGAGCACCAGGTCGTACTTGCCGGGCTTGACCGACGGCGCCTTGAGCTTCTCCTGCGCCTGCTTCGCCGCGGCCACCGCGTCCTCGAGCATGTCGTAGGACTGGCCGTAGTTGACCACGCCGTTGGGCGAGACGAACTTCTGGGTGCGGTCGCCGTCGAGGTATTCGTAGCCCAGGCCCATCGGCGCCGACAGCCCCTCGCGGGTACGGAACTTGCCGCTGGCCTTGTCGATCGCGGTCACCGTCATCGGCGCCCAGATGCGGTGCACGTCCTGGTCGATGTACGAGCCGTCGGTGGAGGCGAAGTACTTCTGCTCGTTGACCAGGAACAGGGTCGAATTGACGAAACTCGCGCCCGCGTTGATCGCCGCGGCGTTGACCGACAGCAGCAGGTCGACCTTGTCCTTGACCGGCACTTCCATCGCATTGCGGCGGATCGGCGTCTTCCACGCCACCTCGCCGTAGCCGGGCGCGGCCGCCAGCTGTACCGGCGCGGTCTGCACCTTGGCGTTGGCCTTGGCGATCGCGGCCGCGCGGCGCGCCGCCTCGGCCACCGACTCGGGGGTCATGCCGCTGGTGGCGGCGAACCCCCAGGCGCCGTCGGCGATCACGCGGATGCCGACGCCCGTGGATTCGGTGTTGACCACGTTCTGAACCTTGTCCTCGCGCGTCATCACGAACTGGCGCAGGTAGCGGCCGATGCGCACGTCGCAGTAACTGGCGCCGGCGGAGCGCGCCGCCTGCAGCGCGGCGTCGGCCAGCTGCTTCTTGACCGGCAGGTCGAGCGTGGTGAGGAGCTGGTCGGCGGCGATCGCCTTGCCCAGCCATGCGGGCAGCGCCAGGCTGCCCATGCCGAGGCCGCCAAGGGCCAGGAAGTCGCGTCGTTGCAAGGTCCTCTCTCCAGTTCGCGTGGGCGCGGCATCGCAGCCGCGGCACAGGCCCGGGCACGGTCAGCGCGACGGCCCGGCGGGTGTTCCGATTCTCGGCGCCGCGCCTGGCGGGCGCAAATGACTTTCGGCAGGGGTCGCGCGCCGCGCATGCGACGGCGGCCTCATCCCAGCGATCGTGCGGTGTTGATCACCGCCTGGCCGTCGAAGCGCGCGGTCGCCGATCCGTGCGAGACCGCCGAGACCTGCCCCGGCTGCCCCTTGCCGTCGAAGAACGAGCCGCCGAGGCGGAAATCGCGCTGGTCGCAGATCGCCGAGCACGCGTTCCAGAATTCCGGAGTGCGGATCTGGTAGGCGCCGTCCTCCACCAGTTCCTGCACTTCGCCGTTGCGGATGGCGTACATCAGCTGGCCGCCGAACTGGGCGTTGTAGCGCTGCTGGTCGATCGAGTACGAGCCGCGGCCGTGGATGTACAGACCGTTCTCCACGTCCTTCACCATCTCCGCGACGGTGAGCGGCGCCGCGCCCGGCGCCAGCGAGACGTTCGGCATGCGCTGGAACTGCACGCTGGACCAGGAATCGGCGTAGCAGCAGCCGTCCGAGGCGCGCTTGCCGAGGATGTGCGCCTGGTCGCGGATGCACTGGAAGTCCACCAGCACGCCGTCCTTCACCAGATCCCAGCGCCCGCACTTCACGCCCTCGTCGTCGTAGCCCACCGCGCCCAGGCTGCCGGGTTCGGTCTTGTCCGCGTACAGGTTCACCCGCTCGCTGCCCCAACGGAAGCTGCCGCGCTTGTCGAGCGTGGCGAAGCTGGTGCCGGCGTAATTGGCCTCGTAGCCGAGCACGCGGTCGAGTTCGAGCGGGTGGCCGACGTTCTCGTGGATGGTGAGGAACAGGTTGCTCGGGTCCAGCACCAGGTCGTACTTGCCGGGTTTGACCGACGGCGCCTCGAGCTTCTCCTGCGCCTGCTTCGCCGCGGCGACCGCATCGGCGCGCATGTCGTAGCGGCGGCCGTAGGCGACCACCCCGCCGGGCAGTTCGAAGCGCTGCGCCGGGTCGGGATCGAGGTACTCGTAGCCCATGCCCATCGGCGCCGACAGCCCGTCGCGGGTACGGAACCTGCCGCTGGCCGGGTCGGTCGCGGTGACCGTGAACGGCGCCCAGATCCGGTGCACGTCCTGATCGATGTAGGAGCCGTCGGTGGACGCGAAGTACTTCTGCTCGTTGATCAGGAACATGCGCGAGGCCGCGAAGCGGGCGCCGGCGCCGAGCGCGGCGGCATTGACCGAGAGCAGCAGGTCGAGCTTGTCGCGGATCGGCACCGCCATGCCATTGGTCTCGATCGGCGTGCGCCACGAGACTTCGCCGACGCCCGGTGCGGGCGCCAGCCGCACCGGCTGCGTCTGCACGCGCGCATTGGCGCGTGCGATCGCGACCGCCTGGCGCGCGGCCGCGGCCACCGCATCCTCGTCCAGGTGGCTGGTGGCGGCGAAGCCCCAGGCGTCGTCGACGATCACGCGGATGCCGACGCCGATCGACTCCTCGTTGGCCACGTTCTCCACCCGGTCCTCGCGGGTGAGCAGCGACTGGCGCAGGTAGCGCCCGATGCGCACGTCGCAATGGCTCGCGCCGGCGCCGGTCGCGGACTGCAGCGCCGCGTCGGCGAGGCGCCGGTTGCGCGCGCGATCGGCGGGCTCGAGCAGCTGTTCCGCGGCGATCGCGCGCCCCAGTGGCGGCAGCAGCAGGCCGGCGGCACCCATTCCACCCAGGGCGAGGAAATCACGTCGCTGCATCGGAATCGCTCCTCGTGCGCGCGTCCGGACGATGGACGGCCGCGTGCGGTCCAGCATAGCGCGCGATTTCGCCGCGGCCGCCCGCGCCAGGCATGACCGAAGGCACGTTCCCGGGCATGCAGTGGCGGTGCACGCGCATGCGATGGGCCGTGCGCGCCGCGGCGAGGCTGTCGACGCAGGGCGCGCCCGAGACGGAACGGGATGCGCGCCGCCGTGTCGGAGCACATGGCATGGCGCGACGCTCACGCGCGCGGCGGCAGCGCCATCTGCTCCGGCACGGGCGCCACATCCGCGCATGCCTCACCGCGTCGTCCGATCGCATCACCCTGCGCTTGCAGGAATGCCGCCACCGCCGCCTGCCCGAGCGCGTGCAGGCGCGCGACGAAGGCGGGATCGACGTGCAGCCGGGTCGCGGCCGGCAGCGTGGCCAGGTCCACGTCGTCGGCCACCACGTGCACCCGGCACTGGGGTGGATCGCCCTCGCCCGCGATCCGCCGCTGCAGGCGGTTGAGATGCCCGATCATGCGCAGTTCGCCGAGCAGGCTGGCGTTGAAGGTGATTTCGCTGATCCGGTCCATGATCTCGACGCTGCGACGCGGCACGCCGTCGCGATGGGCGGGATTGATGCGCACCACCACGATGTCGCAGTCGCCACCGGCATCGAGCAGGGGGTGCAGCGAGGGATTGCCGCTGTAGCCGCCATCCCAGTACGCCTCGCCGTCGATCTCGATCGCCTGGAACAGGAATGGCAGGCAGGCCGAGGCCAGCAGCGCCTCGATTCCCAGCGCTTCGCCGCTGAATACGCGCGGCTCGCCGCTGCGCACCGCGGTCGCGGTCGCGAACACGCGGATCGGGCCGTCCCGCAAGGCATCGGGATCCACGTGCCGGACCAGCACCTCGCGCAGCGGATTGAGGTTGAACGGGTTGTAATCGTAGGGACTGAGCGTGCGCAGGAAGCGGCTGGCCCATTCGTAGCCGGGCATCGACGCCGGATCGAACAGCGCGCCGGACGGCAGCGCGGGGAGCAGCGGCAGCCGCGCCGCGCCGGCAGCGCCGATGTCCTGCCAGAAGCGCTGCAATGCGCCGAGCGCACCGGCGCGCCCGCCCTGCGCCCAGCCGGTGGCGAGCACCGCCGCGTTCAGGGCGCCCGCGCTGGTGCCGGAAATCGACTCGATCGCGAGATCGTCCCGCTGCAGCAGGCCTTCCAGCACGCCCCAGGTGAACGCCCCGTGCGAACCGCCGCCCTGCAGCGCGAGCCGGATCGGACGCGCGGCCGGCGCGGCGGCGAGCGCACGCGGTCCGGACGGCGGCGAACTCGGCCATCCGCGCGGCGGCGCAGGCAGAGGCACGATCGCGGCGCGCGCCGCGTCGGGACCCGGCGCCGCATGGGAAGACGGCCGGCTTGCGCCTGTCGGGGCGGGCAGCGATGGCAGATCCGCGGCGACGTCGCTGCAGGCGGCGTCCTCCCCCTCCGCTGTTACCGGCGCGGTGCGCCACCGCTGCGCCAGGCGACGCGTCCACGCGCGCCACCGCCGGGTCCATCGATCGAACAGGGACATCGTTTTCGCTCCTGTCCCTCCCACCAGGCCAGCTTACCGGTTCGCCACGTCCGTGCGATGACGACACTCCGTCACGCCGCCCTGTTACGCTCGCCTGGCGCCCGGCCCGGCGCGCGGCGCGACGGCGCCGGACCCGCGGAACCGGCCGCGATCCGCCCGGGTGCCGTGTCCACCCGCGTTCGAAGTGGAGTTGCACATGCCGCTGCCCGACGAGTTCCCGGTCCCGCGCCTGCCGCGCGTTCGCGGCGTCCGCACTGCCGACGCACCCGGCGATGGCACGCCGGCCGCGACGCGTGCCGCACCCTGCGCCCGGGATGTCCCTCGACCGGACGCGCGCCGCACAGAGCCGGGGGCCGCGGCATGAAACCGGGCGACGGCGATCTGATGGCCGACGGCGGGGTGCCGGCCGTGGACGGCATCCGTGTCGGCATCGGCGGCTGGACCTACGCCCCGTGGCGTGACAACTTCTACCCGCGCGGCCTGGTGCAGCGTCGCGAACTCGAGTTCGCCTCGCGCCAGCTCTCGGCGATCGAGATCAACGGCACCTACTACGGGACGCAGTCGCCGGCCACCTACGCGAAATGGCGCGAGCAGACGCCGCCGGGCTTCATGTTCTCGGCCAAGGCGCCCAAGCGCATCACGCAGTCGCGCGCGCTGGCGAAGACCGGCGCCCAGGTGGAGGATTTCATCGGCGGGATCGTCGCCCTCGGCGACCGGCTGGGGCCGCTGGTCTGGCAATTCGATGCCGGCACGCGGATCGAGCGCGACGCCTTCACCGCCTTCCTGGACCTGTTGCCGCGTGAAGCGTCGGGACAGCGGCTGCGCCACGTGCTGGACGTGCGCGATCCGGCGTTCGTCGATGCGGACCTGGTGGCGCTGGCGCGCGCGCACGGCATGGCGCTGGTGTATACCGATTCGGAGAGCCACCCCAACATCGCCGACCCGACCGCGGATTTCGTCTACGCGCGGCTGATGCGCGCACGGACCGACATCGCCACCGGCTACCCGGCGTCCGAACTCCGGACATGGGCCGCGCGTGCGCGCACCTGGGCCGCCGGCGGCCTGCCCGACGACCTGCCGCGGCTGGCCGATGCGCCACCCGCGCGCGCGGCGCGCGACGTGTTCGTGTTCTTCATCGCCGCCGCCAAGGAGCGCAACCCGGCCGCGGCGATGGCGCTGCTGCGCCTGCTCGGCGCGCGCGGCGACTGAAACGTGACGCGGGACGGGTGCCGATCTGCGATCGGGCACGGCCCCGCTTCCGGCACTGGAATCCGTCGCGCGCTTGCGCCACCCTCGGGCGGACGCGCGTTGCGCCCTCGCCCCATTCGCTCCCGGGAGATCCGCATGACCAGCCGCCGCGATTTCATCGCCACCGCCAGCCTCGCCGCCACCGGCTTCGCCCTCGCTCCGCTCGCGGCCTGCAGCCAGGAACGCCCGCAGGGACAGGCGCCCGTGCCGCGCGAGAAGCCCACCGGCGCCATCGCGGATGTCGCTCCCGCCGGCGGCGCGCTGCTGATGCGCGCGATTCCTTCCACCGGTGAACGGATCGCCGCCATCGGCGTGGGCACCTCGGGCAGCTACGAGGTGCCGCTTGATTCGCCGGAGTTCGCCGCGCTGAAGGACGTGCTGAAGGTGTTCTTCGAGGGCGGCGGCAGCGTGATCGACACCTCGCCCAACTATTCCAACGCCGAGGACGTGGTCGGCGCCCTGCTCGCCGACGGCGGCTGGCGCGAGCGCTGCTTCCTGGCCACCAAGCTCGCCGCCGACAGCCGCGCCGCGCTGGAGGCCCAGTGGGCCGATTCGCTGCGCCGGCTGCGGACCGACAGGGTCGAGCTGCTGCAGGTGCACAACCTGCGCAACATGGGCGAGGCGATGCCCTACGCGCGCGAACTCAAGGCCCAGGGCGTGGCGAAGTACATCGGCATCACCCACTACCTGGAGAGCGGCCACGCCGACACGGTGCGCCTGATGCGCGCGGAAAAGCCGGATTTCGTGCAGATCAACTATTCGGTCAATGCGCCGCAGGCCGCGCAGACGGTGTTCCCGGTGGCGCAGGAGCTCGGGATCGCGGTGATGGTCAACCGCGCCTTCGACGACGGCAAGCTGTTCGCGGCGACCCGCGGCAAGGACCTGCCGGGCTGGGCCGCCGAGGTCGGCGTGACCTCGTGGGCGCAGATGTTCCTGAAGTTCGTGCTCAGCCATCCGGCGGTGACGGTGGTGATCCCGGCGACCGGCAAGCCCGAGCGCCAGGCGGACAACCTGAAGGGCGGTACCGGCCCGCTGCTGGACGAGGCGCAGAAGGCCGAACTCGCGGCGATGTTCGCCTGATCGCGCGGCCATGCGCGAGCGGATCTCCGACCTGTTCAACCTCCGGCGCGGCGAGCTCGCGCCGGTGTGCATCGCCGCCCTGTTCTTCTTCTGCATCCTCACCGCACTGATGATGCTGCGCCCGGCGCGCGACGCGCTGGGCATGGAGCGCGGCATCGACAGCGTGCGCTGGCTGTTCATCGGCACCGCGGTGGTCACGCTGGCGGTGAACCCGGTGTTCGGCTGGCTGGTGGCGAGGCTGCGGCGGCTGCAGTTCATCTCCGCGACGTATGCGTTCTTCGCCCTGAGCCTGGTCGGGTTCTGGTCGCTGCTGGTGTTCGCGCCCGGCGCGGTGGGCGCGCGCAGCGGCCAGGTGTTCTACGTCTGGTTCAGCGTGTTCAACCTGTTCGTGACCATGGTGTTCTGGGCCCTGCTGGCGGACCGATTCTCCAGCGACCAGGGCAAGCGGCTGTTCGCGCTGATCGCGGTGGGCGGCACGCTGGGCGCGATCTTCGGCCCGTGGCTGGCCTCGCGCCTGGCCGAACCGCTCGGCACCCCGGCGCTGCTGCTGGTGGCGGCGGGATGCCTCGGCATCGCGATCGCGCTGGCCTGGTGGCTGGTCTGGACCCGGCCCGATCGCGACGCGTCCGCCGCCGCGACGCCCGCGCCCGCGGCCGAGGAGGCGCTGCGCATCGGCGGCAGCCCCTGGGCCGGCCTGCGCGCGGTGTTCGCCTCGCCCTACCTGCTCGGCATCGCCGGCTACGTGCTCGCGATGACGGTGGTGGCGACCTTCATCTACTTCACCCGGCTGCAGATGGTGGCGCTGGCGGAGAGCGACCTCGATGCGCGCACCGGCCTGCTCGGCAACATCGACATGTGGACCCAGATCGCGGTGCTGCTGCTGCAGCTCACGCTGACCGGGCAGATCATCCGCCGCTTCGGCCTGGGTGTCGCGCTGGCGGCGCTGCCGGTGGCGACCGCGCTGGGCTTCGTCGGGCTGGCGGTCTACGGCTCGTTCGCGATGCTGATCGCCCTGGAGGCGATGAGCAAGGCGGTGCAGCGCGGCCTGACCCGGCCCGCGCGCGAGGCGCTGTTCACCGTGGTCAGCCGCGAGGACAAGTACAAGGCCAAGGCCTTCATCGACACCTTCGTGTACCGCGCCGGCGACGTGGTCGGCGCCCAGACCGAGGGGCTGCTCGGGCGCCTGGGCCTGGCGCTCGGCGGCCTGGTCACCGTCGTGGTGCCGCTGGCGCTGTTCTGGGCGATGCTCGGGCTGTGGCTGGGACGCGCGCAGCAGCGGCGCGCGCAGCAGGCGGGAGCGATGTCGGCGGCGCCCGGCGCGGACCGCGGAGCCTGACGACGGCCTTCCCCGTCCACCCGGGCGCGAGGGTCCGGCGCCATCGTCCAGCGCGCACTCAGTTCCCGGTCGCCGCCCGGTACACGAGCCTGCCTCCGCGCAGCGTGTAGCGGACATCGGCGAATGCGTCGACGCCGTTCGCGGGGTCCCCGTGCAGCACCACCAGGTCGGCATCGAGCCCGTCCGCGATCCGGCCCTTGCGCTGCGCGTGTCCGAAATACGCCGCGGGCGCGGTGGTCAGGCTCTCGAGGATCCGGCGCCAGTCCATTCCCGCCTCGTGCATCAGTCGGAGCTCTTCGCTGGTGTCGTAGGCATCGACATAGCCCGCGTCGGTTCCGAACAGCACCGTACCGCCAGCCGCGGCGAACGCGGCCACCTGCTGTTTCGTGGTGCCGATCGCCTGCGCCAGGATCGGCTCGGGCACGTTCTCCTTGCGCATCTCGACCTCGAACAGCGCCAGCGTCGGCACCAGCGCCATGTCGTCCCCGACCATGCGCCGCACCAGCGCCTCCGGCCACGGCCCGGCCTGTGGCGCGGTGTGCGCGAGCACGTCGGCGCCGCTGTCGATCGCGACCGCCAGGCCGTCGGCATTGGTGGGATGCACGAACACGCGCCTGCCCGCGGCATGCGCCACCTCGACCACCGCGCGGGCCACGTCGAGGTCCATCGGCAGTACGCCGACCTCGCCGCCGACGATGGCGCCGCCGAACAGCTTCAGCCCGTCGGCACCCTGGTCCAGCTGCCGCCGCGCCCGTGCCGCGGCGTCCTCCGGGTTCGCCACTTCCGCCAGCCGCGCGTTCCAGCCGCCCAGTTCGTCGGGCACGTAGACCGGCTTGCCGTCCTTGGGGAAGAACGGCATGTCGACGGTCAGGATGTGGGGGCCCTCCACCTCGCCGGCGGCGATCCGCTTGCGCAAGGCGATCGCATTGCCCGGTGGCGAGGCGATATCGAAGATCGTGGTGAAGCCCCAGCGCAGGTATGCGGACGACAGGCGCTCCGACAGCACGTCGCCGGGGTGCGCGCTGGCCCGGTCGAGCGGCGGCGCCATCAGGTGCACGTGGCTGTTCCAGAAACCGGCGACGAGGGTGCCGCCGGCGGCATCGAGGATCTCGGCGTCCGCGGGGATGGCGATGGCGGCGGTCTTGCCGACCGCCACGATGCGGCCGTCGCGCACCAGCACGGTGCCGTGCTCGATGGGCTCGGCATCGGGCGTCGCGACGATCCGCGCGTTGGTCACCGCCAGTTCGGCCGCGTGCGCGGGCTGCATGCCCGCGAGCACGAGGCCCACGAGGAAGACGACACGGAGGACCTCACGCATGGCGATGCACCTGGTGGCCGGATGGTCCGATGTTAGGCGCCATCGCACGAGGTGCGCCCCTCCCGGAAGTCCCGGGCTGCAGCGATCCGCACCCACCTGGCCCCTCAGGGCCCGCCCAGCGTCGCGATCGCGCGCACCGGAAAGGTGCCGACGCCGGCAAACCGCGGCGGCAGCGCGGTGAAGCGGAAACCCTCGCGCGGCAGCGCGGCGAGGTTGCACAGGTGTTCCACGATCGGGATGTCTGCGCCGAGCAGGATCGTGTGCACCGGCCGCGCCTTGCCGCGGGTGTCGTCGATGTTCATCGAGTCGATGCCGACCAGGGCCACGCCGCAGTCGCGCAGCCAGGTGGCGGCCGCTTCGGTGAGGAACGGGTGGTGGTCGGCGTAGGCGGGCGATTCCCAGTGGACGTCCCAGCCGGTGCGCACCAGCACCGCACGGCCGCGCAGTTCCACCCCGCGCAGGTGTTCGGCATCGATCGCCCGCAGACGGCGGTGGTCGGCGTCGATCACCACCGCGTCGAGGTCGGCGAACGCGGAGGCCGGCATCTGCGCCAGGTCGGCGCCGTCTGCGTAGCGGTGGAACGGACAGTCCACGTAGGTGCCGGTGTTGGCGACCATGTCGATGCGCGCGATCTGGAACTCGGTGCCTTCTGCGTAGTGCGCGCGCGAGGCTTCGCGGCCGAGGTAGTCGCAGATGCGGGCAGCCGGCAGGCCGGGATAGGTCACCGTGCCGTCGCGCACCACGTGGCTCAGCTCGACGATCCCGCGCAGGTGGGGCTCGGGCGTGGCGATGCGCTTGTGCGCCTCGGCGAGGATCGCCTTGCGCGTGATCCGCACCGGGCCGGCCATCAGCAGCCGCAGGTCGCGCACGATGTACCCGGCCAGTGCGGCATCGTCGATGTCGTCGCCGTCGATGTCGAGCCGGAACCCCTGCCCCTGCAGGCCGCCGCCGTTGGTGAATTCGACCGTGAAGTCGAACTCCACGCGCCGGTCGTTCACCGCGTCCTCGCCTGGCTGAAGGCCACGCTGCCTAGGATCAGCGCGCCGGCCAGCATCATGGTCAGGGTGACCGGCTCGTCCAGCAGCCACCACGCCCAGCCGACACCGAACAGCGGCACCAGGTAGGTCACGGTGGACGCGCGGCTGGCGCCGATGCGGCCGATCAGCCGGTAGTACATGACGAACGCGATGCCGGTGCACAGCACGCCCAGCATCGCCGCCGAGAGCCAGGACGCGACCGGAACCGGCTGCGCCGGCCAGGTGGCGATCGCCAGCGGCGCGATGAGCAGCGCCGCCGAGCCCAGCGTGGCCGAGGCCACGGCCGCCGGCGGCAGGCCGGTGAGGTGCCGGCGCACGAGATTGATGCCCAGCCCGTAGAGCAGCGATGCCCCGGCGCCGGCCATCGCGGCCGACCCCACGCTCATGCCCGCGACCTTGCCGCTGGCCAGCACCACCACCCCGGCGAAGCCGGCCACCAGCGCCACCGAGCGGCGCGTGCCGATGCGTTCGCCGAAGAACAGGAAGCCCACCAGCGCGGTGAACAGCACGGTCATCGCGTTCGCGATCGCGCCGATGCCGGCCGGCGCCCGCTGCGCCGCCCAGGCGAACAGCAGGAACGGCACCGCGGAATTGATCGCGCCGATCAGCGCCAGCCTGGGCCACAGCCGCGCGGGAAACTGCGCCCGCGCGCGCCAGAGGAACGGCAGCAGCACCAGCGCCCCGAGCCCCAGCCGCACCTCCACCAGGGGCGCCGGGCCGAAGTCGTTCGCGGCCACGCGCATGAACAGGAACGAGGCGCCCCAGATGGCGCCCAGCAGGCACAGTTCCAGCGGGGTCAGCCAGCCGGCCTGCGCGTGGGGTGTCGGAACGGCGGCGACATTCTGGCAGGACATGGGGCGCGACTCGTCGGGGGGAGAAAGCGGAATTCTCCCGGTTGCACACCGCCGCACAAGCGCATACTTTGCGGCCAAGCCACAAATCTGGTTCATGGCTCGCATGGCGTTCCGCTCCGACTGGCTCCCCGCGCTGGCCGCGTTCGAATCCGCGGCGCGCCACCAGAATTTCGCCCATGCGGCCGAGGAACTGCACCTGACCGCGAGCGCGGTCAGCCACCACGTGCGCAAGCTCGAGGCGCGCCTGGGCGTGGCCCTGTTCCAGCGCCATGCGCGCGGCGTGTCGCTCACGGCCGAGGGCCGCCACCTGGCCGACGTGGCCGGCGGCGCGATCCACGACATCGACGGCGCGATGCAGGATCTGCGCCGCCGCCGCGACGACGCCCACGTGGTCCGCCTGACCACGCTGCACTCGTTCGCCTACACCTGGCTGATCCCGCGGCTGCCCGCCTTCGTCGCCGCGCATCCGGACATCCGCCTGCGGGTGGACACGGAGATCTCGCTGACGCGTTTCGACGATGTCGGCCCGGACCTCGGCGTGCGACACGGCCCGGGCCGCTGGCCGGGCCTGAGCGCGCTGCCGCTGATGGAGGAGTCGCTGTTTCCGGTGGCCGCGCCGTCGCTGCCGGGGCTGGCCCAGGTGCGCGCTCCGGCGGACATCCAGCGCCTGCCGCTGGTGGCCGACCTCTCGCACCAGGGCTGGCACGACTGGTTCCGCGCCAACGGCGTCCACGGCGCGCGCGTCGACGAGCGGTTCGTGTTCAGCGACAGCACCGACATGCTGCGTGCCGCCGCGTTCGGGCTCGGTGCGGCGCTCGCGCGCGAGCGCGTGGTGGCGCCCTGGCTGTCGAGCGGCCAGCTGCGCCGCCTGCCGGGCGAGGCGATGGCCGGCCGCTACGCCTACCACATCGTCTATCCCTCCCACCGCAGGCCGCGCGCCGCGGTGCGGCGCGTGATCGACTGGCTGGTGGCGCAGCCGGTGGCATAGCCCGCGGCCGCAAACGTCCGCCACGCCTGCGGCGGGCCATGCCGGAGACATCGGTCGCCCGCCATCACGGGCCGTGACGGCCGCCGCGGCAACGGGCATCCTGTCGCGCCCACCCGCCCCCGACCGCGATGACGCCCGCCACCAAGGCCCACTGGCAGATCCACCTGTGCGTGCTGCTGTGGGGCTTCACCGCCATCCTCGGCAAGCTGATCACCCTGCCCGCGCTGCCGCTGGTGTGGTGGCGCATGGGGCTGGTGGTGCTGGCGCTGCTGCTGGTGCCACGGGTGTGGCGCGGGCTG
This sequence comes from Luteimonas rhizosphaericola, assembly GCF_029888045.1. GTDB lineage: Bacteria > Pseudomonadota > Gammaproteobacteria > Xanthomonadales > Xanthomonadaceae > Luteimonas > Luteimonas rhizosphaericola. The sequence continues at coordinate 524,957 of NZ_JARXRN010000016.1, forward strand.
CGTGCCCTGCCCCCGCGGCTGTGGCTGGCCTACGCCGGCGTCGGCGTGCTGGTGGCGCTGCACTGGCTGACGTTCTACGGCGCGATCAAGCTCGCCAACGCATCGGTCGCGGCCACCTGCATGGCGTTCGCCACCGTGTTCACCGCGCTGATCGAGCCGAAGCTGGCGCGGCGACGGTTTTCCCGCCGCGACCTCGCGCTCGGCATCCTCGTGCTGCCGGGAGTGGCGCTGGTGGTCGGCGGCGTATCGGCCGACATGCGCGCCGGAATCGTGGCCGGGGCGCTGTCGGCGCTGTTCGTGGCGGTGTTCGGTTCCCTCAACAAGCGCCTGGTCGACCGCGCCGATCCGCTCACCGTCACCGCGCTGGAGCTCGGTGCCGGCACCCTGGCGCTGACCGCGCTGGCGCCGCTGATGCCGTTCGTGTTCCCGGCCTTCGCCGGCCCCCTGCTGGTGCTGCCCTCGGCCGGCGACGCGCTGTGGCTGCTGCTGCTCGCCGGCGCGTGCACCCTGTTCCCCTTCGCGCTGTCGCTGGTGGCGCTGCGGCACATGAGCGCGTTCTCGGCGCAGATGGCGGTGAACCTGGAACCGGTGTACGCGATCGTGCTGGCCATGCTGCTGCTGGCCGAGCAGCGCGAGCTCACGCCGATGTTCTATGCGGGCGTGGCGATCATCCTGGCGGTGGTGTCCGCCCATCCGCTGCTCAACCCGCAGCGGCGCATCGACCACCCGGAAGTGCTGGGAACGTCCGAGGCCAAGGGCATCGTCGAATGAGGCCGCGGCCTCCCGCCCGCCATCGCCCCCACGGCACGCTGTGACAAACCGCCCCGTGCCGCGTATCACCCCGGCATGACAGGCACGCGCACCCCCGGACAGGCGATGGACCACGCGACACCGACCGCAGGCGAGGCCCACGCCGAATTCGACGCGCTGCTGCAGCGCCACCGCGGCATCGTGCTGAAGGTGGCCAACAGCTACGCCTCCAGCCGGGAGGACCGCGCCGACCTGGCGCAGGAGATCGCCGCCCAGCTGTGGCGCGCCTGGCCCGGCTTCGACCCGGCGCGCAGCTTCTCCACGTGGATGTACCGGATCGCGCTGAACGCCGGCATCTCGTTCCTGCGCGAGGAAAGCAGGCGCATGCGCCATGCGGCGCCGCTCGACGCGCAGCTGCACGAGGTGGCCGACGAACGCGCCGCGGATCCCGAGACCGACGAGCGCCTGCGCCTGCTGTGGCGGTTCATGGACACCCTGGGCGCGCTCGACCGCGCCCTGCTGGTGCTCTACCTGGAGCAGCGCAGCACGCGCGAGATCGCCGAGGTGCTGGGCCTGGGCGAGAGCAACGTGACCACCAAGATCAGCCGCCTCAAGCAGCGCATCCGCGACTACGCGGCGGCGTGACCGCACGCGATGGAGACCACCATGGAACTCGACGACCTCAAGCTGGCCTGGCAGACGCTCGGCTCGCAACTCGAACGCCAGCAGCAGGTGCAATGGGAACTGCTCCGGGCGCACCGGCTGGATCGGGCCCGCGCCCAGCTGCGGCCGCTGCTGTGGGTCCAGGCGCTGCAGTGCCTGCTCGGCATCGGCCTGGTCGTGCTGGGCGTCGCATGCTGGACGCGCAATCCCGACGTTCCCGGGCTGCTCGCTGGCGGGCTGCTGGTGCACGGCTTCGGCCTGGTCACGGCGGTGATGGCGGCGCTGACGATCGCGCTGGCGACGCAGGTCGATTACGCCGCGCCGGTGCTTCGCATCCAGCGCCAGATGGCGCGCCTGCTGCGGCTGTTCGAACTCAATGCCCGCGTGTGCGGGGCGCCGTGGTGGATCATGTGGCTGCCGGTGGTGGTGGCGTTCGCGGGCCTGTCCCCCGGCGCTCCCGGCGTCGGCACGCCGGCGTGGATCGGCATCAGCCTGGCCGTCGGCATCGCGGGGCTGCTGGGCACGTGGGCGTGGTCGGCCTGGTCGGTCTGGCGCCTGCGTGGCGGGCCCGACACGACGCAGGGCGTCCGCTGCGCCGCGGACGGCGGCGACGGCATCCGCCGCGCGCAGCGGATCCTCGACGAAGTGGCGCGGTTCGAACGCGACTGACGACATGCGACGCGGGTATGCTCGACGCTGGCTTCATCCCGCTCACTGAATGACACGAGTCCTGTCCGCCCTCCGGCGCCGGTGCGCACCGCCTGCCATGGTGCTGCTGGCCCTATGCGCCTGCGGCGCGCCCGCGCCGCCGCCTGCGGCGCAGCCATCCGGGGAGGCTGCGAACCCGCAGGACGTCCGCGTCGTGCACTGCATGCCCACCGCGCTGGTGTCGCTGCCGCTGCCGCTGGACGAGGGCTTCGCGCTCATGCATGAGCATCCTCCGGCGACGCCCTCCGTCGTCGGCTGCGTGTTCGGCCTGTTCGGCGCGGGTCCGCTGAAATCGCCCGCGGCCTTCGACCGCGCCTACGGACGGGTGTTCGCACACCACGAGGAGGACGGCACCCTGGTCCTCGACTCGCTGCCGCGCGAGCGCGTGCAGCTGTTCCGGCTCGGGTCTGTGGGCGACGCGCACACCTGGCTGCTGCGTGTGGACAGCGGCTTCGATCTCGACGATCGCCATCACGATGTGCTGTTCAGCACCTCGCGGGCCAGCGGCGCGCTGGTCGACCAGCTGCTGGTCGGCGGCCGCGGCATCTACTACCGCCGCGACTACGACATCGCCGCGCCCGACCGCTTCGCGATCCGCGAGGACACCGGCCGCGGCGCGGACGCGGGTCCCGGCTACCGCGCGCGCTACCGCGTCGGCAGCGACGGGCGGTTCACGCTGGAGGCGGGCGAGGTGTCGCCGTCGCCCCCGATGGCCTCATCGCCGTGACCGGACGCGGCGGGCCCGCGGGCGGACGCGCCCTGCCGCGAGCGCGGCCGCGGCACGATCAGCGCAGGCTGTAGCCCGACACGCGCCAGACGCGGTCCTCGTCGAGCCGGAACGAGACCAGCTCGCGCACCGGCTGCGCCTGGTTGGCGAACTTGGTCGCCGAGCGCACGTTGATGTACAGGCCTTCGGGGACCTGCTGGCCGGCGCGGAACAGCGAGCGGCTGACCTGCGGGTTGGCGCGCGTGGAGGCGGCGCCCAGGCGGTTGCGGTCGATCGTGACCTGCTTGATGAATTCGTCGCGGGTGACGGCCTGCTTCATCATCGCGGAGGCGCCGTCCCAGACTTCGCCGATGCGGTTGGCGTCCACCAGCTGCATCACCTGCAGCGCGGCCTGGCCCATCTCCGCATCCTGCTTGGCGAGCGCGGCGCGCTGCTCGGGCGTGAGCTGCTCCATCTCCGGCTGCGGCGCCTGGGCCTGCGCCGGCTGCGCGGCCGGACGCGGCTGGGGCTGCGGCGCCGGCTGTTGCGCGAACGCGGCCGAACACAGGGCCAGGGCGGCGAGGGTCGAACACAGGCGCAGTCTGTTCATGGTCGGCGGGTCTCGATGCGTCGGGGCGGTCGAGTGTAACCGCCCGTCCGGCGACATGCAGTGACCCTCGGGAATGCCTGCGGACCGGGCGGTCCGCTACCCTGTCGGTCACGTCGCGCCCGGCGCGTGCGTCCTGAACGGACCTTGCACACCTTCGGATACCGGAGCCCCATGAGCCTGCCGCTGCTGTCGCTCTCGCTGCTGGGACTCGCCCTGCTCGCCTGGGCGATCCTCGTGTTCAACCGCCTGGTCCGCCTGCGCAACCAGGTGAGGACCGCCTGGGCCGACATCGACGTGCAGCTGATGCGGCGACACGACCTGGTGCCCTCGCTGGTGTCGTCGGTGCAGGCCTATGCCGGCCACGAGCGCGCGGTGCTCGAGGCGGTCACCACCCTGCGCGCGCAGGCGCTGTCGGAAGCCAGCCGGCCGCGCCTGGCCGGCGTGGAGGACGCGCTGGAGCAGGCGCTCGGCCGCCTGGTCGCGCTGCAGGAGGCCTACCCCGAGCTCAAGGCGAGCGACAACTTCCTGCAGCTGCAGCGCGACCTGGTGGACGTGGAGGAACACCTGCAGTACGCGCGCCGCTTCTACAACGGCGCGGTGCGCGACTACAACGACGCCACCCAGCGCGTGCCCGACCTGCTGGTCGCGCGCCTGGCCGGCTTCGCCGCCGAGGACTTCTTCGAAGCCGGCGACGCCCAGCGCGCCGCCGTGCGCGTGGAGCTGCCATGACCATCGCCCGCCTGCGCCTTCCCGTCCTGCTGTGCGCGTGGCTGCTGGCGGTCGCCCTGCCGCTGGCCGCGCAGGAACGCATCGAGTCCTACGACATCGACGTCGCGGTTCGGTCCGACGCCAGCCTGGAGGTGACCGAGCGCATCCGCGTGCGGGCCGAGGGCCAGCAGATCCGCAGAGGGATCTACCGCGAGTTCCCCACCCGCTACCGCGACCGCGCCGGCAACCGCGTCGTGGTCGGGTTCGAGGTGCTCGAGGTGCTGCGCGACGGGCGCCCGGAGCCGTGGTTCACCGAGACCGGCCGCAACGGCGTAGTGGTGAATACCGGCAACGACGACCTGCTGCCCGTGCCCGCCAGCGTCACCTACACGCTGCGCTATCGCACCACGCGCCAGCTCGGCTTCTTCGAAGACCACGACGAGCTGTACTGGAACGCGATCGGCACCGGCTGGCGCTTCCCCATCGAGCGCGGCAGCGTGCAGGCCACCCTGCCCGAACCGGTGCCGGTGGCGCAGCTCGCGGCCGAGGGCTACACCGGACCGCAGGGCGCGCGCGGGCAGGCGTTCACCGCCACCACGCCCGCGCCGGGCCAGGCGCGCTGGCAGCTCGAAGCGCCGCTGGCGCCGGGCGAAGGCCTGACGATCGTGCTCTCCTTCCCCAAGGGCGTGGTCGCCGCGCCGACGGCGGCGCAGCGGCTGCGCTGGCTGCTGCTCGACAACCGCGCGCTGCTGGTCGCGCTGTTCGGACTGGTGGTGCTGCTGGCGTGGTGCGTGCTGCGCTGGCGCAAGGTGGGGCGCGATCCGCCCGCCGGCACGGTGATCGCGCGCTACACGCCGCCCGACGGCATCTCCCCGGCGGGGCTGCGCTACATCCGCAACATGGGCTACGACACCCGCTGCTTCACCGCCGACGTGCTGGGGCTGGCGGTCAGGCGCTCGCTGGTGATCGAGCGCGACAAGGGCCTGCTGAAGGATCACTGGCGGCTGGAGCGGGCCGCGGGCCATGCGTCCCGCGACGCATCCGGGACCGAGCAGGCCACGCTCCTGGGCGCGCTGTTCAAGCAGGGCACCACGCTCGAGCTCGACAAGGACAGCGCCAGCGTGCTGCAGTCCGCGATCTCGTCCCACACCGCCGCACTCGCCCGGCGCTTCAAGGGCACGATGTTCAACCATCACGGCGGCAGTTCGTTGATCGCGCTGCTGATCGCGCTGGTGTTCTCCGGTGCCGCATTCGCGATCGGCGCCGCAACCGGCGCGGGGTTGCTGTTCCTCGTCCCGATCGGGCTGATGATCGTCACCGTGGTGGTGTTCGCCTTCCTGGTGCGGGCGCCGACGCGCGCCGGCCGCCAGGTGCTGGACCACATCGAAGGGCTGCGCCGCTACCTGGGCGTGGCCGAGCAGCCCGACCTGCAGCGCCTGCGCGCGCCGGACGAGGCCGAGCCCGCGCTCGACGCGCGGCGCTTCGAGGCGCTGCTGCCGTACGCCGTGGCGCTGGACGTGGAAGAGGCCTGGACGCGCCGGTTCACGCTCGCGGTAGGCGCGGCCGCCGCCGCCGCGGCGACATCGGCCATGACCTGGTACCACGGCAGCAACGGCACCGGTTCGATCGGCGACATCGGCGGCTTCACCAAGGCGATCGGCAGCAGCCTGACCTCGCAGATCGCCTCCTCGTCCACGCCGCCGGGCAGTGCTTCGGGCGGCGGTGGCGGCGGGTTCTCGGGCGGGGGTGGCGGCGGCGGGGGTGGCGGGGGGCGTTGAGCGCGTCGCTCAGTCGCGGTCGAGCGTGTTCGCGCCCGGGCCGAACTCCGCCATGCGGTCCCCCGGGTTGCGCAGCGGGCACTGCTTGAGCGACAGGCAGCCGCAGCCGATGCAGCCGTCGAGGTCGTCGCGCAGGTGGGTCAGGCGTGCGATGCGCGCATCGAGTTCGGCACGCCAGCGGGCCGACAGCCGGCTCCAGTCCGCGGCGGTCGGCGTGCGCCCGTCCGGCAGAGAAGACAGCGCCTCGCGGATCGAGGCCAGCGGCAGCCCGGTCCGCTGCGCCACCCGGATCACCGCGATCCGCCGCAGCACGTCGCGCGCATAGCGTCGCTGGTTGCCGGCGGTGCGGCCGCTGCGGATCAGCCCCCGCGCCTCGTAGAAATGCAGCGTCGACACCGGCACGCCGCTGCGCGCGGCGACCTCGCCGACCGTCATCTCGCGCCCCGGCGTTTCCGTGCCGCGACCCGATGTCCCAGCGCCCATGCGATCCGCCCTTGACCTCGACCTTACTTGACGTTTTAGCCTGATCCGGACCGCGACTCAACCCGGATGCCGCATGCAGCCCGCCCGACGCTTCGACACCGACCCCTCCGGCATGCGCGCCATGGCGTTCCCGCGCCCCGGCGCCGCCCCGACCGCCCGCACGCTGCCGATCCCGGTGCCCGGCCCAGGCCAGCTGCTGGTGCGGCTGCACGCGGCCGGCGTCGGCCGCTGGGACCTGCTGGAGCGCGATGGCGCGTTCGCGCGCGGGCCATCGCAGGCGCCGCCGTTTCCGCATGTGGGCGGATCGGAAGGCGCGGGCGTGGTGGTGGCCTCCGGACCCGGCGTCACCGGGTTCCGTGAAGGCGACCGCGTGTACGGACTGGTCGCCGCGCGTGCGCCCAGGCGGGGCTGCTATGCGGAGTTCACCCTGTTCGACGCCGACCTGTGCTGGCCCGCACCGCCGCGCCTGTCGATGGACCAGGCCGCGGTGCTGGCGGTGGACGGCGCGCTCGCGTGGCAGGGACTGCACGAGGCGCTGCAGGCCCGCCGTGGTGATGCGCTGGTAGTGTTCGGCGCCAGCGGTGGCGCCGGGCATTTCGTACTGCAGTTCGCCGCCAACCTCGGGCTGCGCACGTGTGCGGTCGCCTCCGGCGCCGACGGCGTCCAGCTCGCGCTGCGCATGGGTGCTGATGCGGCGACCGATGGCCGCCAGCGCGGATTCGACCACGACGTGGCGCGCTTCGCCGACGGGCGCGCCGTGCTCGCCCTCCTGACCGCCGGCGGCGACGCCGCGACGCGACTGCTCGCAGCGCTGCCGGCCGGCAGCCGCGTCGCCTGGCCGCGCGGCGTCGAGATCGACCTGCCGCAGCGCGCAGGCCTGTCCGCGTCGGCGTTCGGTCCGCGCTACCGGGGCGACGCGATGCACGCGTTCCACGCCGCGGTCGAACGCGGGCCGCTGGTGCCGCACGTCTCGCGCAGGTTTCCGCTGGAACGGCTGCCGCAGGCACTCGACGCGGTCGGGGCGCATCACCTCGGACGCATCGCCGTGCTGACCGCATGAGACCGGACGCCGCGGCGCAGCCGGCGCGCGCGACGGATCGGCGACAATGCCGCCCTCCCCGTCCCCGCCAGGCCTTCATGTTCCGCTGGTTCGAATCCCGCCTCGACCCCTTCCCGCAGGACCCGCCGGCGCAGCCGCCGCGGACGCTGTACGCGTTCTGCCGCCATTACACCCGCGGCGCCGAACCCTGGCTGCTGCTGATGGCGCTGACCACCGGCGGGATCGCGGCGGCCGAACTGCTGCTGTACGCCTACGTCGGCTCGCTGGTCGACCGCCTCGGCGCCACCACGCCGGCCACGTTCCTGGGCGAGGAAGGCGCGCGCCTGCTGTGGATGGGCCTGCTGGTGCTGTTCGCGCTGCCGCTGATGGTGGTGCTGAACTCGCTGGTGCAGCACCAGACCCTGCTCGGCAACTTCCCGATGCGGATCCGCTGGAACGTGCACCGTTACCTGCTGCGGCAGTCGATGGGCTACTTCCAGGACGAATTCGCCGGGCGCATCGCCACCAAGCTGATGCAGACCTCGCTGGCGGTGCGCGAGACGGTGATCAAGCTGCTCGACATCGGCGTGTACATCGTCGTGTTCTTCGCCGGCACGCTGGCGGTGGCCGGCAGCGCGGACTGGCGCATGATGCTGCCGTTCGTGGGCTGGATGGTCGCCTACGGCCTGCTGATGCGCCACTTCGTGCCGCGCATGGAGCGCATCTCGCGCGCCCAGGCCGACGCGCGCTCGGCGATGACCGGCCGCATCGTCGACAGCTACACCAACATCGCCACGGTCAAGCTGTTCTCGCACTCGCGCCGCGAACAGGCCTACGCGCGCGAGGCCATGGACGGCTTCCTGGCCACCGTGCACCCGCAGATGCGGCTGGCCACCCGCGTCTACAGCCTGCTGTACGCGATGAACATGGCGCTGCTGTTCGCGGTGGTCGCGCTGGGGCTGTGGCTGTGGCACGGCGGCGCGGTGTCGGCCGGCGCGATCGCGGTGGCGGTGGCGCTGGTGCTGCGCATCCTCGGCATGTCGCAGTGGATCATGTGGGAACTGTCGGCACTGTTCGAGAACATCGGCACCGTGCACGACGGCATCGGCTCGATTTCGCTGCCGCCCACGGTGGACGACGCGCCCGGGGCGCCGGCGCTGGCGCGCGTGCGTGGCGAGATCCGCTTCGAGGGCGTCGGGTTCCACTACGGCAAGGCCGGCGGGGTGATCGACCACCTCGACCTGCACGTGCGCCCCGGCGAGAAGATCGGCGTGGTCGGGCGCTCGGGCGCGGGCAAGTCGACCCTGGTCAACCTGCTGCTGCGCTTCCACGACCGCGAACAGGGCCGCATCCTGGTCGACGGCCAGGACATCGCCGACGTGCAGCAGGACAGCCTGCGGGCGCAGGTCGGCGTGGTCACCCAGGACACCTCGCTGCTGCACCGCTCGGTGCGCGACAACATCCTGTACGGCCGCCCCGATGCGAGCGAGGCGGAGATGGTCGAGGCCGCGCGCCAGGCGCGCGCGCACGAGTTCATCCTCGAACTGGCCGACAGCCAGGGGCGGCGCGGCTACGACGCGCACGTCGGCGAACGCGGGGTCAAGCTGTCCGGCGGACAGCGCCAGCGCATCGCGATCGCGCGGGTGCTGCTGAAGAACGCGCCGATCCTGGTGCTCGACGAGGCCACCTCGGCGCTGGACTCGGAAGTCGAGGCCGCGATCCAGGAGAACCTGTACCGGCTGATGGAAGGCAAGACGGTGATCGCGATCGCGCACCGGCTCTCCACCATCGCCGCGATGGATCGCCTGATCGTGATGGAGCGCGGCGCGATCGTGGAACAGGGCACGCACGAGGCACTGGTGGCCTCGGGCGGGATCTATGCCCAGCTGTGGGCGCGGCAGTCGGGCGGCTTCCTCGCCTGCGCGGAGGACGAGCCGGCGGCCGCCGGCTGAGCCTCAGGGCCCGCCCGCACCACCGCGCGCGGCGCTGGCGCGTTCGCGCTGTTCCTGTTCCTCGCGCGTGTCCGCATCGCTCCCGCGCAGGCCGGCCTGTTCGGGCGTCTCGGCCGCGAGCAGGGCGTCGAACTCGGACAGCGGGCTTTCCGCCGGGCAGGTGCTGTCGGGGAATTCGTAGCGCTTGCGCAGCTCCAGGCCGCAGGCATTGAGGCCTTCGAGGTCGGTGCCCGGCGACTTGCAGCGGGCGTCGAACGCGCGCGCGAACGCGTCGCGCCGGACCACGAAGTCCTCGCCGCACTTGCGCATCAGGCGCAGTCGGTCGAGGTCGTCCTGGGCCGGGTTGATGCCGTCCAGGCCGTAGAGCGTCAGCTCGTTGGCGGCCAGCAGGCGCAGGTTGCGGTTGGGCACGGCCATCATCATGTCGGCCACCGCGGTGGCGGCGCCGTTGCGCTCGAGGTAGTCGCGCACGCGGTCGTACACCACGCGCAGCTCGCGGTTGAGCTCGGCGCGCGTGGTCGCGGTCGAGCTCATGCGGATGATGCGGTGGATGCCCACCCGCCCGCTCACCATGCGCACGTCGCCGGCCGCCAGCACGAACACGCATGCGCTGTGGCAGACCGCGCCCTCGCGGACCCAGACGGTCCAGCGCGACTCGGCGATGCGGTCGCCGGCGCGGATCGCGTCCTCGACCATGCCGCCGCTGGAATCCAGATCCAGCACGCGCTTGGCGATGCCGTGCTCATCGGCCAGGTGGGTCACGCGCTGCATCACCTGGACGAAGCCGGCGTCGATCTTGCCGACGTAGCGCAGGCGCAGCACGCCGCGCTCGGCACAGGGTTCGAGCGCGGCCGCCAGCGCCTCGCGGTCCAGCGCCGCCAGCGGCTCGCCGTCGCCCTGGCGGGCGTAATCGAGCTCGCAGCTCAACGACACCGTGCCCGGCGGGAGTTCCAGCGGGGACCAGTCCACGTCGATCGGCTCGCCTGGCACCGGATCCGGCTCCGGCTCGGACTCCGGCACGGGTTCCTCGGCCACCTGCACCGGGGCGGTGCTGACCGCGCCGCCCTCCTCCGGGCTGTCCACCTGCACGGTGGTGGGCGTCTCGGCGGCCTGCTGCGCGCGGCAGCCGGCCACCAGCAGCAGGCTCACGAGGCAGACGGCAGCGAACAGCTTGCGCATGGCATGGGTTCCGGACACCGGAGCATCCGATCACCATCGGCCGGTGCCCCTCGGGGCGGGTGCTCCAGTGTAGGACGGCGCCGTTTTGCGAGTCGAACGCGCGATGAACCGGCCGCCCCGGGCGCGACGCCTGTCCGTCAGCCCTGCGCCATCGCCACCAGCCTGGCGATCGTGTTCATGTTGCGCGTGGTGCCTTCGCGCGCCACCGGAAGCACCATCCGCGACCGCCGCATCGTCTCCGCGTCGATGTAGTCGATGTAGATCTCGCGGGTGCCCGGCGCCAGGCGCTCGACCGTTAGGTGACGCACGCCGTCGAGCGCGTCCCCGGCCGGCGGCGCATCCAGGAACATCGCGAGCACGCGGTTGGCTGGAGAGTTGGGGAACGGGTTGTCCTCCAGGACCGCCTGTAGCTGGTCCGGGCTGCGCACCAGCACGCCGACCGTCTGCCCCACATGGGCGGTCAGCGCGGCTTCCAGCCGCGACTTCACCTCGCGCTCTCCACCGGCGCCGCGGAGTACGACATTGCCGCTGGCGATGAGGGTGCGCACGTCGGTGAAGCCGGCGCGCTCGCACAACGCCTTCAGCTCCGCCATCGGCAGCTTGCCGGTACCGCCGACGTTCACCGCCCGCAGCAGCACGATCCAGGTCTGCATCCCGCGACTCCCGGCTACGAAGGAGGTCGGCATCATCGCACCGGGAAGCCGCGCAGCGGAGCATGCGCTTCCGCTCCGCCGCCCCCGGCCGGGATCCGCTTCGGGAGGGACCGGCGCATCCTCGGGGAGGGGTCCCCGTGCTGCGGCAGCGGGCCCGCGGGGCCGGCTGGGCAGAGTCGGTTCCAGGTCGGCGCGCCCTCCCTGCAGCACCGGTGCCGGCCGGGAGTCAGCCCAGAACCGACCCCTGACACGGTGTCGAATCGGCTCCTGCCGACTCGTCGTGGGATCGTAAGCCGCGTGCCGCTGCCCATGCCCCCCGGCCAGGCCCCGGTGCGCACCCGACCCGACGGCGCCCGCCGTCCATTGCCGACAGGAGATCCACATGCCCTACATCGACGGATTCGTGATCGCGGTGCCCACCGCCAACCGGCAGAAGTTCATCGACCATGCCCGCACGTTCGATCCGGTCTTCATGGAGTACGGCGCGACCCGCGTCATCGAAGGCTGGGGCGACGACGTGCCCGACGGCAAGGTCACCGACTTCCGCCGCTCGGTGCAGGCCACGCCCGAGGAAACCGTGGTGTTCTCGTGGATCGAATGGCCCGACAAGGCCACCCGCGACGCCGGCATGAAGAAGATGATGGAGGATCCGCGCATGGACCCGTCCACCAATCCGATGCCCTTCGACGGCAAGCGCATGATCTTCGGCGGCTTCGAGAGCGTGGTCGAACTGGAACGCTGACCGCGCCCGGTCCTGCGCGCCAGCGCGCATGCGCCCGGATGCGCGCCGTGCCACCATGGCGGCCCTGGAACCCGGGTGGGAGACGCGCATGCGCAGGACCGGAGGCTGCCGCTGCGGCGCCGTCCGCTACACGCTGGAGGCCGAGCCGCTCGCGACCCGCCTGTGCTGGTGTCGCGACTGCCAGTACTGGTCGTGCGGCAATGCGGCGGTGAACATCGTCGTGCCGCGCGCGGCGGTGGCATGCGAGGGCACGTTGCGGCACTGGGACAGCCGCGCCGACAGCGGCCGCCACATGCGGCGATCGTTCTGCGGCGAGTGCGGAACCCAGGTCTTCAGCGAGTCGCTGGAGAACCTGGAGGCGATGGTGATCCGGGTCGGCACGCTGGACGATCCTGCCGGCGTGCGGCCGACGGCGGTGATCTGGACCGCATCCGCGCCGCCCTGGGCGCGGATCGACCCGGCGCTGCAGGCGTTCCCGGGCCAGCCGACCTGATGCTGCGTCGCTGGAGGCCGGTGCCGCCGCGTGCCGCATGCGTGTACCGTCGCGCCGCGCCCCCCGCGCAGCACCCGCGATGACCACGCGCCGCGCCGCAGTCGCGACTGCGCCAAGGGCCGCAGCGACGGGACGCACCGGCCCTGGCCTGATCATCTACGCCTTCTTCGGCGTGCACATGGCGATGTTCGGATTCTCCGGCTTCGCCATGGCCTACGGCAGCGACCGTCCCGACCTGCTGTTCCTCTACCTGCACGGCGGGCTCGCCATCACCGTGTACCTGGTCTTCTACCACGTGATCTTCGGCCGCGACCAGGTGCGCTGGATGCTGATCAACGCGGCCCTCGGCGTCCTCGGCATCTATGCCCAGGTCGGCTGGATCCTGGAACGCTTCGGACGCCGCATCGGCGACTATCCGTGGCAGGTGCACGTGGTGCCGTTCCTGTACTACGTGCTCTACACCTTCCTGCTGCGCCAGCTGCTGATCGACCTGACCCGCAGCCGCGACCGACCGACGCGGCGCGCCACCGTCGATGCGATCTACGTGGTGCTCTCGCTGCTGGTCTACGGCCTGCTGCTCGCGCGCACGCGGGGTGGCGCGTGAGGCGCGGCGCGCGCGGCGGCGGTTGGCGACGCGTTGCCGCGGCCACGGGCGCATGGCTGCTGGCGGCCGTGCTCGCGGGCTGCGCGACGCGTCCGGCGGCGCCACCGGGGCCACCCCCGGCGGATGTGCGCGCGGACATCGCGCGCCGCATCCCGGCGCGGATCGCGGACCGCACCGGCTGGGCGGGCGACATTCAGGTGGCATTCGCCGCGCAGCGCATCGTGCCCAATGCCGAGAACATCTGCGCGGTGCTGGCGGTCATCGAGCAGGAGTCGGGCTACGTGGCCGACCCGGTCGTGGCCAACCTGCCCCGCGTGGCGCGTCAGGAGATCGCTCGTCGCGCATCGGCGCTGCACGTGCCGCGACTGCTGGTGGACACGGCGCTGCGTCTGCCGTCGACCGATGGCCGCAGCTACGGCGAACGGCTCGCGGCCGTGCGTACCGAGCGCGAACTCAGCGAACTGTACGAGGAGATGATCGGCCGCGTGCCCATGGGCCGGCGCCTGTTCGCCGGCCGCAACCCGGTGCAGACCGGCGGCGCGATGCAGGTGGGCATCGCGTTCGCGGAGGCGAATGCCGACGGCTATCCCTATCCCATACCGGGCTCGATCCGCGAGGAAGTCTTCAGCCGCCGCGGCGGACTCTACTTCGGCATCGCCCACCTGCTCGGCTACGACACGCCGTACACGCGCAAGGTGCACCGCTTCGCCGACTACAACGCCGGCTGGTACGCCAGCCGCAACGCCGCCTTCCAGGCGGCCGTGTCGGAAGCCACCGGCATCCCGCTCGCGCTCGACGGCGACCTGCTGGTGCCCGGCGCGCCGCTCGATCGCCCGGGCAGCACCGAACGCGCGGTGCGGACGCTTTCCCCGCAGCTGGGCATGGACGACCACGCGATCCGGCGCGCACTCGAACGCGGCGACCGGCTCGACTTTGGCGACGGCGACCTGGCCATCCGCGTCTTCGCGCTCGCCGAGGCCGCGGCCGGGCGCCCGCTGCCGCGCGCGCGCATCCCCGACATCCGCCTCGACAGCCCCAAGATCACCCGCGAGCTCACCACGGCCTGGTTCGCCGAGCGCGTAGATGCGCGCTACCGCGACTGCCTCGCCCGCTGAGCGGAGTGGCGGGCGTGGCACCTGCCGGGCCGACGGCATCGCCATGCAGGCATGTGCCCGCCACTGCACCTCGCGGCGGAACCCACCGCGCCGCTCCGTTCGCACGCGGCGCGCGATCGCTCAGCGCGATTCCACGGCCTTGCGCCGGTAGTAGTCCTGCAGCACGAAGAAGGCCTTCTTCTTCGCGCCGGTCTCGGACACCAGCCCCTTGCGGTTGAACCCGTCCTGGATGCCGGCCAGCGGCCGCCGGGGCGAGCGGAAGTCGGCGAGGATCCACGGCGACGTGCCGACGAAGCCGTCGATCCGCTCGAGCATCGCCAGGGTCCTGCGATACAGGTCTTCCTGGTGTTCCTCGGTCCAGATCTCGCCGGCCTCGCCGTGGCGGCCTTGGCGCGCATCGGCGCCGAACTCGCTCACGAACACCGGCTTGTCGTAGGGAATCTCCCAGCGCACGCGATCGATCTTCTCCGGGCGGCCGTCGTACCAGCCGATGTACTGGTTGAAGCTGACCAGGTCGACCAGTTCGGCGAGTGGATCCTCGACCACCGCCACTTCCGGATCGTCCTCGCGGTAGTGCTTCTCCATCGCGGCGCTCAACAAACGGGTGTCGTCCAGCCCGCGCGCGGTCGCGGCCAGGCGCGACAGGAAGCGGTTGCGCGGCTCCGACACCGGCGTCTCGTTGGCGAGCGACCACACGATCACCGCGGCGCGGCTGCGGTCGCGCTGGATCATTGCCGCGAGCTGGGCCTCCGCGTTGCGGTAGGTGTCCTCGTTGTCCCAGTCGATGGTCCAGTAGACCGGGATCTCCGACCACACCATGAGGCCCATCTCGTCGGCCAGCCGCACCATCTCCTCGTTGTGCGGATAGTGCGCCAGGCGCACGAAATTGCAGCCCAGTTCCTTCGCCCACTCCAGCAGGCGCCTGGCCTGGGCGGCGTCGCGCACGCGGCCACCGCCGTCGGCCGCGAACTCCTCGTGGATGGAAATGCCGCGCAGGAAGACCGGCTGGCCGTTGAGCAGCAGCTCCCGCCCGCGCGTGCCCACCGTCCGAAGGCCGATGCGATCGCTGAGCCGGTCCGATCCGCTGGCGATCTGGACCGTGTAGAGGCGCGGCCGTTCCGGCGTCCACAGCTCCGCGTCCGGCGCGCGGAACCGGAAGCTCGCCAATCCGTCCGCATCCGCGACGGCGCTCTCCCGGATTCCCAGTTCCGGCACCGCCAGGGTGACCCGCTCGCCGCCGCGCGCCCCATCGAGCTGCACGCTGGCCGACACCGCGCGGTCCTCTAGCGACGCCAGCGCCATGCGGTAATCGCGCACGAACACCGCCGGAACCACCAGCAGCGACACCGGGCGGGTGATGCCGCCGTAGTTCCACCAGTCCGTGTTGAGGGTGGGGACGCCTTCGGCGCGGCGCCGGTTGTCGACCTTGAGCACCAGCGAGTTGCCGCGTTCGCGCAGGTGCCCGGACAGTTCGAAATGGAACGGCGTGAAGCCGCCTTCGTGGACGCCGAGCTTGCGGCCGTTGAGGTAGACGTCGGCGCGGTAGTTCACCGCCCCGAAATGCAGGAACACCCGGTCGCCGGGCCCGCGCGCGGGGGCGTCGAACGTCCGGCGGTACCAGACGCTGCCCTCGTAGTAGTAGAGCCGCGGGTCCTGGGTATTCCAGTCCGCGGGCACCTGCAGCGACATCGCCCGGTCGAAGTCGTACTCGACCAGGTCCCCCGGGTCGCGCATCTTCGAATCGGTGAAGTAGGCGCCGGCGGGCGGCTCGGCGCGCTGGTCGAAGGGCTGGTAGCGGTAGTCGTAGTACCCGTTCTCGTAGGGATCGACGATCGCCTTCCACGGGCCATCGAGCCGGATCGCGTCCCGGGCGTAGGCTTGCAGCAGCGGCCCGGGCGTCGCCGCCTGCGCGCACCAGGCGCAGGCCAGCAGCACGCCCAGCCACCACGGTCTCCGGTTCCCCACGCGTCACCTCCCACATGGCGTGTCCGGCACCGAGGATAGCGGGATCGGTGGGAGGGCGCCGGCACCTGCCTGGCCCCCGCTAGACGACCGCCGTCTTCCAGCGCCCGCGCGAGAACAGCCACAGGGTGAACAGGCCCACCGAGGTCTCGGACACGAACACGCCCCAGAACACGCCCGAGTGTCCCCAGCCGAGCGAGACCGCGAGCGCCCAGCTCAGCGGGATCTGGATCAGCCAGAAGAACACCACGTTGATCCGGGTCGGGGTGACCGTGTCGCCGGCGCCGTTGAAGGCCTGCACCGCCACCATCCACCAGCCGTAGACGAAGCACGAGTACGACAGGATCCGCAGCCACTCGCCGCCGACCTCGATCACCCGCGCATCGCTGGTGAACACACCGATCAGCGCGTCGTGGAACAGGAAGAACACGATCGACACCACCACGGTGTAGACCATGTTGTACCAGCCGGTGCGCCACACCGCCGCCTCGGCGCGGCCGGGCTGGCCCGCCCCCAGGTTCTGCCCCACCAGCGTGGCTGCTGCATTCGACATGCCCCAGGCCGGCATCAGCGCGAACATCAGGATCCGCAGCGCGATCGTCGCCCCAGCCACCGCCTCGCTGCCGAGTCCGGCGAGGATGCGCATCAGGAAGATCCACGAGGTCATGCCGACGATCATCTGGCCGATGCCGCCGAGCGAGGTGCGCACGATGTTCCAGGCCACCGCCGCGCGCAGGCCGAGGTGCGCGAAGGTCACCCGGATGTGGCGGCCGCCGCGGAACAGGATCCACAGCTGCATCGCCACGCCCGCGCCGCGTCCGATGTTGGTGGCAATGGCCGCGCCCTCCAGCCCCAGCGCGGGGATCGGACCCAGGCCGAAGATCAGGATCGGGTCGAGCACGATGTTGAGCGCGTTCGCCACCCACAGCACCCGCATCGCGATCGCCGCGTCGCCGGCGCCGCGGAAGATCGCGTTGATCACGAACAGCAGCATGATCACGGCGTTGCCGCCCAGCATCCACTGCATGTAGCGGTAGCCGTGCTCGATCACCCAGGCGTCGGCGCCCATCAGCCGCAGCAGGTCCTGCGCCCAGACGATGCCGGCCACCGCGAACGGCACCGACGCCAGCAGCGCGATCCAGAGCGCCTGCGCGGCCGATACCGAGGCCTCCTCGCCGCCGCCCTCGCCCACCCGGCGCGCGACCACCGCGGTCACCGCCATCGCCAGGCCCATCGCCACCGAATACAGCAGGAACAGGTAGGTTTCGGTCAGCCCCACGGTCGCGACCGCGGAGGCGCCCAGGCGCGCGACGAAAAAGATGTCGACCACGGCGAAGGTCGATTCCAGCACCAGCTCGAGCACCATCGGCACCGCCAGCAGGAACACCGCGCGCCGCAGCGGGATGCGGGTGTAGTCGGCGCCGGTGCCGCGGATCGCCTCGCGCAGCGCGGCCCAGGCGGAACGCGGCGCTTCCGCGCCGGCGTCGGGCGCGGGCAGCTCGGCGGTGGTCGTCGGGTCTCGGCTCATGCGGTCATCGCCTCTCGGACGCGGTCGGGATGGTAGCAGCGGCAGGACACCGGCTGTCGTCGGCGATGCGACGAAGCACAGGCGCCGTTCTCGACACGGTGGCCGCAGCCCGTCGCGCGGAACGCGACGCCGGCGCGCCACGATGCGCTGGCGATGTCGAGAACGCGCCCGTCCGTGCGTCGTCCACTCGATCGCGGCGCACGGCGCGCCGCACTATCGACCGGAGCCCGCCATGAAGATCACCGTCGAACGCCTCGTGCACACCGACCCCGCCACCGCCTGGACGCTGTACAACAGCCCCGATCACATCGTCCGTTGGAACGCCGCCAGCGACGACTGGCACTCGCCGCGCAGCGAGGTCGACCTGTGCGAGGGTGGCCGCTTCACCACCCGCATGGAGGCGAAGGACGGCAGCATGGGCTTCGACTTCGAGGGCACCTACACCCGCGTGCAGCCGCACACGCTGATCGAATACCGCATGGACGACGGCCGCGAGGTGTCCGTGCAGTTCGAACCGGCCGCAGGCGGCGTACTCGTCCGCACCGTCTTCGACGCCGAATCCGAGCATCCGGCCGAGGTGCAGCGCGACGGCTGGCAGTCCATCCTCGACAATTTCGCGCGCTACGCCGAGGCGCAGGCCGGTACGCCCTGATGCCATGATCGCCCGCGCGGCGGCTCACCCTGCCGCGCGCCGGACCCGCTTGGGGGACAGCCTCCTGACGCGCGCCTCGCGCTGGCGCGCGAACATCGCCCACAGGGCGCGCGCCGCCATCCGCCACCGAAAAGCGTCCGCCCCGTCAACCGGGCATCGGCAGCTTCAATCCCTGTTCGCGCGCGCAGGCCTGCGCGATGTCGTAGCCCGCGTCCGCATGCCGCATCACCCCGGTGCCGGGATCGTTCCACAGCACCCGCGCGATGCGCCGGTCGGCCTCGGGCGTGCCGTCGCACACGATCACCACGCCGCTGTGCTGGCTGTAGCCCATGCCGACGCCGCCACCGTGGTGCAGCGAGACCCAGGTCGCGCCGCCGGCGACGTTGAGCATGGCGTTGAGCAGCGGCCAGTCGCTGACGGCGTCGCTGCCGTCGCGCATCGCTTCGGTTTCGCGGTTGGGTGAGGCGACGCTGCCCGAATCCAGATGGTCGCGGCCGATCACCACCGGCGCCTTCAGCTCGCCGCTGCGCACCATTTCGTTGAAGGCCAGGCCCAGCTTGTGCCGCAGGCCCAGCCCCACCCAGCAGATGCGCGCGGGCAGGCCCTGGAAGGCGATGCGCTCGCGCGCCATGTCGAGCCAGCGATGCAGGTGCGCGTCGTCCGGGATCAGTTCCTTGACCTTGGCGTCGGTGCGGTAGATGTCCTCGGGATCGCCGCTCAGCGCCACCCATCGGAACGGACCGATGCCGCGGCAGAACAGCGGGCGCACGTAGGCGGGGACGAAGCCGGGGAAGTCGAAGGCGTTCGCGCAGCCTTCGTCCTTGGCCATCTGGCGGATGTTGTTGCCGTAATCGACCGTGGGGATGCCGCGCGCGTGGAACGCGAGCATCGCTTCGACGTGGGTGCGCATGGACCGCTTGGCGGCATCGCGCACCCTGTCCGGGTGGGCTGTCTGCTCCGCCAGCCACTGTTCCACCGTCCAGCCGATCGGCAGGTAGCCGTGCACGGGATCGTGCGCGCTGGTCTGGTCGGTCACGCAATCCGGGCGCACGCCACGCTCGACCAGCTGCGGCAGGACCTCAGCGGCATTGCCCAGCAGCGCGATCGACCTCGCTTCGCCGGCCTGCGTGTAGCGGTCGACGCGCGCCAACGCGTCGTCGAGGTCGGCGGCCTGCTCGTCGACGTAACGCGTCTTCAGGCGGAAATCGATGCTGCTCTGGCGACACTCGACGGTGAGCGAACAGGCGCCGGCCAGGGACGCCGCCAGCGGCTGCGCGCCGCCCATGCCGCCCAGGCCCGCGGTCAGGATCCACCGTCCCTCGAGGCTGCCGCCGTAGTGCTGGCGACCCATCTCGACGAACGTCTCGTAGGTGCCCTGCACGATGCCCTGCGAGCCGATGTAGATCCAGCTGCCGGCCGTCATCTGGCCGTACATCATCAGGCCCTTGCGGTCGAGCTCGTGGAAGTGCTCCCACGTCGCCCAGTGCGGCACCAGGTTGGAATTCGCGATCAGCACCCGCGGCGCGTCGGCATGGGTGGGGAACACGCCCACAGGCTTGCCCGACTGCATCAGCAGGGTCTCGTCGTCGCCGAGGGTCCTGAGCGTGTCGAGGATCGCGTCGAAGCAGGCCCAGTCGCGCGCGGCGCGGCCGATGCCGCCGTAGACCACGAGGTCCTGCGGGCGCTCGGCCACGTCCGGGTCGAGGTTGTTCTGCAGCATCCGGTACGGCGCTTCGGTGAGCCAGCTGCGGCAGCTGAGCGCGTCACCGCGAGGCGCGCGGATGGTGCGGGAGGCGTCGTGGCGCGGATCGGTCATGGGCGGGCGGCACCGGGCATGGATGACCGGAAAGTGTGCGCCGCCCGCGACCAACCCGCCACCCGGCGCCGCGACCGGGCGCGAACACTGCCCGCGACGACGGGGAAAACCGATGGTCATGGATGCAGCGGTGTTCCCGAGACCGCCCACGGCGCGACGGCGTGTGGGCATCCGGCACCCCGGATGCGGCCTGCGGCCTTATCCGGGCTACGGCGGACATCAAAGGGTGAGCACGTGGCCCGGGTAAGCGCAGCGCACCCGGGGCGCCGCGGCACATAACGCAATCCCTGCATCCGCCACCCCGGATGCGGCCTTCGGCCTTATCCGGGCTACGGCGGACATCAAAGGGTGAGCACGTAGCCCGGGTAAGCGCAGCGCACCCGGTGCCTCTCGGGCCACGGCGCCTCGGGGCCACGGCACCAAGGCATCCCGCCCGCCCGACGCGGCCTTCAGCCTTGTCCGGGCGGCAGCGCCGGGACGCGCATCAGCGGATCGAAGGATCCAGCCGGCGGAGCGCGTCGCGCACGTCCGCGGAGCCGGTACTTTCGATGTCCGAGCGGGTGTACACCCGGCCGGACGCGCTCACGCATTCCTGGTCGGCGCTCTTGCTGCGGTTGCGCGTGGCGACGATGCGCGAGCCGGTTTCGCGGATGCAGAACCGGTCGTCGGGATCGCCCTTCTTCACTGCGGCGCGGCCGGCTTCCTCGGGCTCTTCGTCCTGCGCCAGCACGGCGGGCGCGGCCACGAGGCACGCCGAGGCCGCGAGCAGCGCGGCAAGCAGGCGGGGGCGGGGGCGAGGGCGGTGGGGACGGATCATGGGGCACCTGTGGAACATCCGGCCGAAGCGGCCACCCGCCAAGATACGCCCCGCATCCGGCGATTCAATGCAACCGTGCGGATCGATTCAGACCGCTGTCAGCGTCGACGCCTTCGTGCGGCGCCCATTCCAGCACGTACGCGCGGCCGACCAGCGGCTGCCAGCCGCGGACCACGCCACGGGCCACTCGGGTGCGCATCCCTGCCCGTTCACGCCATCGCATCCCCGCCACCGCGAGGCGCCCACGCCGCACCCGCATGCGGACGCGAGTGCCGTGGTCCGCGTCTTTCCCACTCGGGGCCATCGCCCGCTGTAGCTCGACGTGTTCCGAGCGCGGCGCGCCTGAAGCGTTGCGACACCGTACCTGTCATCTCCATCCGTATCATGACCGCATGATCCGATCGCATCGTGTCGCTGCGCTGATCGCGCTGCTGTGGCTGGTCGCCTGCGCCACGCCGCCTTCCCCGACGGGCGTGTCGCCCGCCCCGGACGCCGCCGCAGCCGGTGCGCCGCACAGCGTGCTGCTGGTCTCGCTGGACGGCGTGCATCCCGACTACCTCGGCCGCGGCGACACGCCGCACCTGGACCGGCTCGCGCGGGACGGCGTGCGTGCGGAATGGATGCGGCCGTCGTATCCGGCGCTGACGTTTCCCAACCACTACACGATCGTGACCGGGCTGCGCCCCGACCGGCACGGCATCATCCACAACACGATGGCGGACGACGACCTCGGCCATTTCCGCCTTGCCGACCGTGACGCGGTCGGCGACGGGCGCTGGTGGGGCGGCGAGCCGCTCTGGGTGACCGCGGAGAACGCGGGGCTGGCCACGGCCACGCTGTCGTGGCCCGGCAGCGAAGCCCCGGTGCGCGGCGTGCGTCCGTCGCGCTGGCATGCATTCGACTACGCGCGTCCGGTCGACACCCGGGTCGACATGGTCGTCGGCTGGCTGGGCGCGCCGGCATCGCGACGCCCCCGGTTCGCGACCCTGTACTTCGAGCATCCGGACAAGGCCGGCCACGAGCACGGCCCGGATTCGCCGGAACTGCGCGCGGCGATGCGCATGGTCGATGCCGCCATCGGCCGTCTGGTCGACGGCCTCGCAGCCGCGGGCGTCCGGGACCAGGTGGATCTGGTGATCGTCTCCGACCACGGCATGGCCGAGGTCCGCGATGGCCACGTGGTGGCGGTCGAGGACATGGTCGCTCCCGACATCGCGTCCATGGCCACCTCCGGCCAGGTGGTGGGCTTCCGACCGGCCGCCGGCCGCACCGCCGAAGCGGAGGCGGCGCTGCTCGGCCGTCACCCGCGCTACGCGTGCTGGCGGCGCGACGAGTTGCCCGCGCGCTGGCACTACGGCAGCCATCCCCGGGTACCGCCGATCGTGTGCCAGATGGACGTGGGCTGGGATGCCCTGCCGCGCAAGGACATCGCGCGCCGTCCCGCCGGCACCCGCGGCTCGCACGGCTTCGATCCGGCCACGCCGCAGATGCGCGCGATCTTCATCGCCCAGGGGCCGTCGTTCCGTCGCGGCGCCGCGCTGCCGGCGTTCGACAATGTCGATGTCTATCCGCTGCTGGCGCGCCTGCTGGACGTACCACCGGCAGCGAACGACGGCGATCCGCAGACCCTGCTGCCGGCACTGCGCGACGCGGCGCCCGGCGTCCGGGCCGACCTGGGCGACGCGGCGCAGTGATGTCCGAAAACGGCCAGTCTGGCGCCTGGTGCGGCGCTAGACTGCATCCATGTCGAACGTCGCCCTGCCCGATCCCGCGATCTGCGAACAGGCGCGCCTGAGCCGCGACCCGCGCTTCGACGGGCTGTTCTTCACGGCGGTGTCCAGCACCGGCATCTACTGCCGGCCCACCTGCCCTGCGCCGGCGCCGAAGCCGCGCAACGTGCGCTACTACGCCAACGCCGCCGCGGCGGAAGCCGCGGGCTTCCGGCCCTGCCTGCGCTGCCGGCCGGAACTCTCGCCGGCCGATGGCGCCTGGCGCCGCGGCGACGAGACCGTGGCCCGCGCGCTCAAGCTGATCGACCAGGGCCTGCTTGCCGAACAGCCGCTGTCAGCGCTGGCCGAACGCGTGCACGTGGGCGAACGCCAGCTGCGGCGGCTGTTCGTCGACCGCCTGGGCGCGGCGCCGATCGGTGTCCACGGCACCCGGCGCCTGCTGTTCGCCAAGCAACTGCTCACCGAGACGTCGCTGCCGGTCACCGAGATCGCGTTGGCGGCCGGTTTCGGCAGCCTGCGCCGGTTCAACGACGCCTTCCGCGCGGCCTACCGCATGGCGCCGCGCGAACTGCGGCGGCGCCCGCGCGAGGCCGGCGGCGGAGTGCTCGCGTTGCGCCTGGGCTACCGGCCGCCCTACGATCTCGGCGCGATGCTCGAATTCCTGCGCGGGCGCGCGCTGCCGGGCGTGGAGCGCGTCGACGCGGACGCCTACCTGCGCGTGTTCGGCGATGCCGATGCGCCGGGCTGGTTGCGCGTCTCCGCGTGGCGCGGCCCAGGGGACGTCGCGCGCGACGAACCGTTGCATGCGCTGAAGCTGGAAGTGCACGGCTGCCCGCCATCGCGCCTGCTGCCGCTGGTCGAACGCGTGCGCCGGATGTTCGACCTCGATGCCGATCCGGTCGCGATCAACGCCGCGCTCGCCCGCGACGCGCGCCTGCGCCCGCTGGTGCGACGCCGGCCCGGGCTGCGGCTGCCCAGCGGCTGGGACGGGTTCGAGATCGCCGCGCGTGCGGTCATCGGCCAGCAGGTCAGCGTCGCGGCCGCGCGCACGCTCACCGCGCGCCTGGCCCAGCGCTTCGGCACGCCGCTGCCCGATCCGTTCGCCGCGCAGGGCCTGAGCCACCTGTTCCCGACCGCGCACGCGCTGGCCGACGCCGACCTGTCGGGCCTCGGCCTGACCACCGCGCGCGCGGCCACCCTGCGCGCGCTCGCACACGCGCTGGTCGAGGGGCAAGTCGACTTCAACGCCGAACGCACGCTGGACGAATTCGTCGCGCGCTGGACCGCGCTGCCGGGCATCGGCGAGTGGACTGCGCAGTACATCGCGATGCGTGCGCTCGGCCATCCCGATGCGTGCCCCGATGGCGACCTGGTGCTGCAGCGGCAACTCGCCCCGACCCCGGGCGCGGCGGACGCCGCCGGCGGACGGCTGTCCGCGCGCGAGGTTCGCGCGCGCGCCGAGCAGTGGCGG
The DNA here is from genome assembly GCF_029888045.1 of Luteimonas rhizosphaericola. Classification (GTDB taxonomy): domain Bacteria; phylum Pseudomonadota; class Gammaproteobacteria; order Xanthomonadales; family Xanthomonadaceae; genus Luteimonas; species Luteimonas rhizosphaericola. The sequence continues at coordinate 549,116 of NZ_JARXRN010000016.1, forward strand.
CCCTGGCGCGCCTACGGCGTGATCCAGCTGTGGCGCGACGCCACGCTGCAGGCGTCCGCAGTCGCACGCACCCCATCCCCCCGAGTCGCGCGCGCACCGCGCAGGAGGCCCGTATGCACGTCCTGACCACCTTCGTCGACAGCCCCGTCGGCCCCCTGTTCGTCGCCGCGGACGAGACCGGCCTGCGCGCGATCGAGTTCCGCGACAACCGCCATCCGGTGCGCCGCGACGCCGACTGGCAGCCGGGCGACAGCGGAATGCTGCGCCTCGCACGCACCCAGCTGGAGGAATATTTCGCCGGAACGCGCCGCCACTTCGACCTGCCGCTGTCGCCGCGCGGCACCGGGTTCCAGCGCGCGGTGTGGACCACGCTGGCCTCGATTCCGTACGGCGAGACCATCAGCTACGCGCAGCTGGCCTCGCGGGTGGGCCGACCGACCGCGTCGCGCGCGGTGGGCGCGGCGAACGGCCGCAACCCGCTGCCGATCGTGCTGCCCTGCCACCGCGTCATCGGCGCCGACGGCGCGCTGACCGGATTCGGCGGCGGCCTGCCGACCAAGCGGTACCTGCTCGCACTGGAAGGCGCCCTGCCACGCGAGTCCGCGCTGTTCGGTTGCGTGGGCTGAGTGCATCGCGCGGCACGGCGACTGTCGCGCGCAGCCGGTTCGCGACCCTCTCCACGTGCACCGCGCTTCGCACGCGCAATCGCCTGGACGGCACCGCGCCTGCGGCACGGGACCAGGGGCCGCGCGTCCGGCATGCGCCGCAGGCAGGCAGGATGAATCGTGCGGCGCTCCCCTGGCTCAGCGACCGCCGACCCCGCGGCCCCGCGCCTGACGACGCCTGCCGCGGGAAAGCGCGTTCACGCCAGCAGCCGGTCGCGCAGGACGCTGGCGTATCGCGCCGCGATGAGGTCGCGGTCGGGATGCTGGCCATCGGCCACCACGCGGCGGCCGGCCACGCGCACCTCGCGCAGCGCCGCGCAGTTGCCGCTGAAGATCCAGCGGTCGGCCACATCGTCCACGGTGGCTCCGGCCAGCAGCGGCGACCGGTCGTCGAGCACGATGGCATCGCCGTCGGCGTCGTCGAACGCGGTGGCGCGCGCCGCGCTGTCGAGCGCGCCGCGCAACAGGGTCGCGCCCACGCTCGTGCACGACGGACCCACGGCGACATTGCGGCGGCCGCTGGCCAGCCGCTGTCCGTATTCCAGCCAGCGCAGCTCCTCGACCGGCGATACCGACACGTGCGAATCGGAGCCGATCCCCCAGGCGCCGCCCGCGTCGAGATAGTCGCGCAGCCGGAACAGCCCGTCACCGAGGTTGGCCTCGGTGGTCGGGCAGATCGCGACCGTCGCCCCGCTGCGTGCGATGCCCGCGACCTCGCCGTCGTCGAGATGGGTGGCGTGCACCAGCGTCCAGCGATCGTCCACCGGCGCGTTGCCCAGCAGCCACTCCACCGGTCGCGCGCCGCGTACGGCGAGGCAGTCCTGCACCTCGGCCCGCTGTTCGGCGATGTGGACGTGGATCCGCGTGCCAGGCGGCAGCGCGTCGAGCACCGCGCGCATCGCATCGGCCGGCACCGCGCGCAGGCTGTGCAACGCGCAGCCCACGCGCAGGAGGTCGTCCTGGCGGGCATGCAGGGCTTCGAACAGGCGCAGGTAGGCGTCGACGTCGTGGCCGAAGCGCTGCTGTCGCGGTCCGAGCGCGCGGCCGTCGAAGCCGCCGGCCATGTACAGCACCGGCAGCAGGGTCAGGCGGATGCCGGCCTCTCGCGCGGCCGCGACCAGCGCATCGGACATCGCCGTCGGGGTCGCGTAGGGCCGCCCGTCCGGCGCATGGTGCAGGTAGTGGAACTCGCACACCGTGGTGTAGCCGGCTTCGAGCATCTCCACGTACAGCTGCGCGGCCACCGCATGCAGCGTGTCCGGATCGAACCGGCCCGCCATGCGGTACATCGTCTCGCGCCAGGTCCAGAACGAATCGGCGGGATCGGTCTGGCGCTCGGCCAGCCCCGCCATCGCGCGCTGGAACGCGTGCGAATGCAGATTGGCGATGCCGGGCAGGCGCCAGCCGGTGGCGACGGCTTCGATCGGGAATGCGGATCCGGGCATCGGCGGCGCAGTGCGGCGGGAGTGCGTTAGGCTAACCCGCTGGCGCCACCGTTCACAGGCCGCTCCGATGTTCGAAACCCTCGCCGTCGCCGGCGTGCTCCTGCTCGCGGCGTCCGTGGTCGTGCTGAAGGCACGCGAACGCCTGCGCACGCCGCCGGCCAGGCGCAGCCGCGGGCGCAACGGCGATGGCGGCGGCATGGATCGCGAACCGGGCGGCGGTGGTGAGGGCGGCGACGGGGGCGGCGGTGACTGAGGCCTGGGATGGCGTGCTGGTGGGCGCGCACCTGGCCACGCTCGACGGCGGCGCCGGCTATGGCGCGATCGAGGACGGTGCGCTCGGCTGGCGCGACGGCCGCTTCACCTTCGTCGGCCCGCGTGCCGCGCTGCCCGACGCGCCCGAACGCCTCGCGGATGCGGTGATCGACGCCGGCGGCGGCTGGGTCACGCCCGGCCTGGTGGACTGCCACACGCACCTGGTGTTCGCCGGCCATCGCGCGGCCGAGTTCGAACAGCGTCTGCTGGGCGCCAGCTACGAGCAGATCGCGCGCAGCGGCGGCGGCATCCTGTCCACGGTGCGCGCCACGCGCGCCGCGGACGAGGACACGCTGTTCGCGCAGTCCCTGCCGCGCGCACGGGCGCTGCTCGGCGACGGCGTCACCACGCTGGAGATCAAGTCCGGCTACGGCCTGGACCTGGACGACGAGCGCCGCATGCTGCGGGTCGCGCGCCGCATCGGGCAGTCGCTGGGCGTGGGCGTGCGGACCACGTTCCTCGGCGCGCACGCGCTGCCGCCCGAGTACGCCAATCGCGCGGACGAGTACGTGAGCCGGGTGTGCGAATGGCTCGCGGAGTTGCACGGCGAGGGGCTGGTGGATGCGGTCGACGCGTTCGCCGAACGCATCGGCTTCGGCATCGCGCAGACCCGGCGCGTGTTCGAGGCGGCGCGCGCGCTCGGGCTGCCGGTGAAGCTGCATGCCGACCAGCTCAGCGATGGCGGGGGCGCCGCCCTGGTCGCCGAGTTCGGCGGCCTGTCGGCCGACCATGTCGAGCACACCTCCGACGCCGGCGTGCGTGCGATGGCACGCGCCGGGACCGTGGCCGTGCTGCTGCCGGGCGCGTTCCACGTGCTGCGCGAAACGCAGCTGCCGCCGCTGGACGCGTTCCGCGCGCACCGGGTGCCGATGGCGGTCGCCACCGACTGCAATCCGGGTACCTCGCCGCTGCTGTCGCTGCGCCAGGCGATGCAGCTGGCGTGCACGCATTTCCGCCTGACGCCCGAAGAAGCGCTGCGCGGCACCACCGTGCATGCCGCGCGCGCGCTGGGGCTGGACGACCGCGGCGCGCTGCGCACCGGGCTGCGCGCGGATTTCGTGCACTGGAACATCGACCACCCCGCCGAGCTGTGCTACTGGCTCGGCGGCCCGCTCGCCCGCGCGGTCCACGCCGGCGGCCACCGCCTTTGCTGATCCGGAGAACCCGCATGCCGCTTCGCGCCACCCTCGCCCTCGCGCTCGCGACCACGCTCGCCGCTGCCGCCGCCCATGCCGACGACGGCGCCAGTCCGCAGGCGCGCGCGCTCGCGCGCGACGCGATCATCGTCGACACCCACATCGACGCGCCCGGCATCCTCGCCGGCAGCTGGGCCGACCTCGGCGTGGCCGCGCCGGACCGGGAGTTCGACTACCCGCGCGCGCGCGAAGGCGGGCTGGATGTCGCCTTCATGTCGATCTACACCTCCGCGCGCGAGGACAGCGAAGGCCGCGCGCGGCAGTCGGCCCACGCGCAGATCGATTCGGTCGAGGCCCTGGTCCATCGCCATCCGGACCGGTTCGCGATCCTCACCTCGCCGCGCGACGTCGACCGCCTGCGCGAAGGCGGCCGCGTGCTGCTGCCGCTGGGCATGGAGAACGGCGCCCCGCTGGAAGACGACCTCGCCCAGGTGCAGGCGTTCTTCGACCGCGGCGTGCGCTACATCACCCTCGCCCACAGCGCCGCCAACCGCATCAGCGATTCGTCCTACGGCGTCGAGCGCAAGTGGAACGGCCTCAGCCCGTTCGGGCGCGAGGTGGTCGCGGAAATGAACCGCCTCGGCATCATGGTCGATGTCTCGCACGTGTCCGACGACGCCGCCGCGCAGGCGATCGAGCTGAGCACGGTGCCGGTGATCGCCAGCCACTCGGCGTTCCGACACTTCACCCCGGGGTTCGAGCGCAACATCAGCGACGAACTCGCCAAGGCCATCGCCCGACGCGGCGGCGTGGTCCAGATTCCCTTCGGCACGCCGTTCGTGAACGCGCAGGCCGCCGCCGACATCCAGGCCCAGTTCCGCGCCCGCGCCGAGCTCGACCGCCGCAATGCCGAACTCGCGGCGGCGGGCCGGCCGCTGGAGGACGTGCGCGCGTTCGAAGCCGCCTGGGAGCGCGACCACCCCACCCCGTCCACGCCCCTGTCGTCGGTGCTCGACCAGATCGACTATGGGGTGAAGCTGCTGGGCATCGACCACGTCGGCATCGGCTCGGACTTCGACGGCGTCGACGGCGCGCTGGCGGACGGGCTGCGGTCGGTCGCGGATTTCCCGAACCTGGTCGCCGGGCTGCAGTCGCGGGGTTACGACGAGGACGCCATCCGCAAGATCCTCGGCGGCAACCTGCTGCGGGTCTGGCGCGAGGTGGAGGCCGGCGCCACCGGCGGTCGCTGACCGGCCGCTGCCTGGCGCGAGCCACATACCTGCCGGCATGAAAAAAGCCCCGCGGTGCGGGGCTTTTTTCTGCGCGGGAAGCAGGCTCAGTCGGCCTTGGTCGCCTTCTTCACGGCCTTCTTGGCGGGCGCCTTGGTAGCGGTTTTCGCCGCCTTGGCCACCGGCGCCGCGGCGCTGCCGCTCGCCTTGGCCACGGCCTTGGGACGCGCATTGCCGTAGCTGGAGGTGTAGCGCTTGCCCTTGGCGGTCTTGCGGTCGCCCTTGCCCATCATCGTGCTCCTGGATCTTCGAATTCGCTGGATATGTGTCGGCCCGCGGGCCGCCGCGCCACGGGCGCGAGGCCGCGAAGTCTATCACGCGGCCGAATGCCCGGCCGGAGCGCGATCAGTGCGCGCAGGTGGCGTCGTGGACGTGGCCGTGGTTGAGCCGCAGGTTGACCAGGTGTCCCAGGCCGACCAGGGTACCGCCCAGCGTCATGGCCACCGCATGCGGCACCACCGAATGGTGTAGCGGCGTGTAGAGCACCGCGACCCACAGCACCGCCAGGCCAGGCAGCAACAGGCCGAGCGCGCGCAGCGCCCGGTGACGCCGGTAGCCCCACAGCAGGCTGAAGGCGCCGAGCAGGCTGGCGAACAGCACGAAACCGAACTCCAGCCCGTCGCTCAGCCACATCGCCAGGCCGAGCGAGGGCAGCGCCGCGATCAGCAGCGGCAGCAACGCGCAATGCGCGGCGCAGGCGAGCGAGCCTGCGGCGCCGAAGCGGTCGAGCCAGCGTTGGCGTTGGCGAGGGGTCATGACGTCCGGGAGGTTGACACAGGCGGCGTGAGGAAGTCGTAATACTATAACATCACGCCACCACCGGATCCATCGCTGCCCATGCCTGTCGCCCTTCCCCCCGTCCGTCGCCTGTCCGCCGCCCTCCTGATCGCCCTCGCCGCGGCCCCCGTGGCCGCCCAGGACGATCCGCGCCACAACGAAATCAAGGACCTGGACGAACTCGTTGTGCGCGCCACGCCCCTGCCCCGCACCGCCGAGGACCTGACCCGTCCGGTCGAGGTGCTGGCCGGCAGCCGCCTGGACGAGGCCAAGGCCGCCACCTTGGGCGACACCGTCAACCGCCTGCCCGGCGTGCAGTCGTCCTACTTCGGCCCCGGCGTCGGTCGGCCCATCATCCGCGGCCTGGACGGCGCGCGCGTGCAGGTGCTGAGCGACGGGCTGGCCTCGGGCGACGTCTCGACCGTGAGCGTGGACCACGCGGTGTCGATCGAGCCGTTCCTCGCCAACCAGATCGAGGTGCTCAAGGGCCCGTCCACCCTGCTCTACGGCAGCGGCGCGATCGGCGGCGCGGTCAACGTGGTCGACGGCCGGATCCCGGAACGCGCCACCGGGGCGCCGCTGGAAGGCCGGGCCGAACTGCGCGCCGGCAGTGGCAACGACGAGCGCACCGGCATGTTGCGGCTCGACGGCACCTCCGCGTCGGGCAACCTCGTGTTCCACCTCGATGCCCTGCACCGCGAGACCGGCGACTACGACATTCCCGGCTACGCCGAGAGTGCCGCGCTGCGGGAGGAAGAGCACGGCGACCACGACCACGAGGAGGAGGACGGTCACGAGGAAGAGCTCGCGCACGGCACCCTGCCCGGCAGCGCGGTGCGCACCGACAGCGGCGCGCTCGGCGTGTCCTGGGTGGGCGAGCGCGGCTTCGTCGGCGTCGGCGCGAGCCTCTTCAACAGCCGCTACGGCGTGCCCGGCCACTCGCACGCCCACGAGGAGGATGAGCACGGCCACGAGGACGAAGAGGACGATCACGACCACGGGGACGAGCACGGCCACGACGAGGAGCACGGCGACGGCGTGTCCATCGTCATGGACCAGCGCCGTTACGAGGTCCGCGGCGGGCTCGACCGCCTCGGCGCGTTCGACACCCTGCGGGTGAAGCTGGCCCGCACCGAGTACACCCACACCGAGTACGAAGGCCGCGACATCGGCACGGTGTTCGACAACGACAGCACCGAACTGCGCGCCGAACTCACGTACCGCGACTGGGCCGGCTGGGATGGCGCGTTCGGGCTGCAGGCGTGGGAGCGCAAGTTCGAGGCGATCGGCGAGGAGGCATTCGTGCCGGCGTCGGACTCGCGCGACGTCGGCCTGTTCTGGATCGGCACGCGCACGTTCGGGCCGGTCGACGTCGAACTCGGCGCGCGCCACGACCGCAACCGCATCGAGGTGGTCGAGGCCGAGGCGATCGGCCCCTCGCGCGACTTCGACGCCACCAGCCTGTCCGCCGCGGCGCGCTGGCACTTCGGCGAGGACGTGCACCTGTCGTTCGGACTCGACCGGGCGCAGCGCTCGCCGACGTCCGAGGAGCTGTATTCCAACGGCCTGCACGTGGCCACGCGCAGCTACGAGTTCGGCGATCCGCAGCTCGACCGCGAAACCGCGAACCGCGCCGAAGTCGGCCTGCACTGGCACCACGGACCGTTCCGCTTCGGGGCCTCGGTCTACGCAGTCGACTACCGCGACTTCATCTACCTGGCCGACACCGGCATCGAGGACGGCGGCACGCCGGCGCGGGTGTGGACCCAGGCCGATGCGCGCTTCACCGGCGGCGAGCTCGACCTGCAGTGGACCTTCCTCGAGAACGCCAGCGGCCGCTGGCTGCTGCGCGGCTTCGGCGACGCGGTGCGCGGGCGGCTGGACGGCGACGGCACGCGCGAGGTGTCGTTCGCGGTGCCGCACGGCGACCACTTCCACAACTACACGACCGACATCGCCCTGGACGGCAACCTGCCGCGGCTGGCGCCGTGGCGCGCGGGTGCGGAGCTGCGCTGGGAAGGCGCCCAGTGGCGCGCGGGCCTCGGCGCGATCCGCTACGCGCGCCAGGACCGCGTGGCGCAGTACGAGGACGAGACCCCGGGCTACACCCTGGTCAACGCCAACCTCGCTTGGCACCTGGATACCCGCGGCGGCCAGGCGCTGGAGTTGTTCCTGGACGGCACCAACCTGCTCGACGAGGAAGCGCGCCCGCACACCTCGTTCCTGCGCGACCTGGCGCCGCTGCCGGGCCGCAGCGTGTCCGCGGGCGTGCGGCTGTTCTTCTGAGGCACGCGCGCCGGCCGCGGGCATCGCGGCCGGCGCATCCACGTTCCCGCTGCCTGGCGACGCATTGCGGCGCGCGGCCGACCGCCCGCGCCGCGACCGCCTACGCCTTCCCGGCGCACTCCGCACACAGGCCGTGCACTTCCAGCGTCTGCGCCTGCGGGACGAAGCCCAGCGCCCGGGCGCGCTCGTCGAGCGCGGCCACCACGTCGGCATCCTCGAGTTCCACCGCGCCGTGGCAGCGGTCGCAGATCAGGAACGGCACCGAATGCTGGGCGCTGTCGGGGTGATGGCAGGCGACGAAGGCGTTCACCGACTGCAGCTTGTGGATGAAGCCGTTGGCGAGCAGGAAATCGAGCGCGCGGTACACCGTCGGCGGCGCGTCGGCGCCGGCGCCTTCGCCCGAGCGCACCATGTCGAGCAGGTCGTAGGCCTTCACCGGCCGCCCCGCCTCGGCGATCAGCCGCAGCACCCGGGCGCGGATCGGCGTCAGGCGCAGGCCGCGGGCCTGGCAGGCGCGCTCGACCGCGCGCACGAACGCCTGCGCGTCGTGCACGTGGTGGTGCGGATCGATGCAGCCGGTGTCGTGGTCGTGCCTGCCCATGACCGGATGATGGCGCCGCGGACGCCGCTTCTCAACCGCCGGCGGGAACGCGGGCGATCGCGGCCTCGATCCGGCGCAGCGCCTCGTCGCGCCCGGCCAGGTAGACGGTGTGGGCGATGTCGGGGCTGACCTGGGTGCCGGTGATCGCCACCCGCAGCGGCTGCGCCACCTTGCCCATGCCCAGCCCGAGCGCGTCGGCAGTGGCATGCAGCGCGTCGCCGATGCCGTCCACGGTCCACGCCGGCAGTGCCGCCAGGCGCGCGTGCGCGTCGCGCAGCGGCGCGTCGGCGCCGGGCTTGAGATGCTTGGCCACGGCCGCGTCGTCGTAGTGCTCGAGCGGGCCGAACCACACCGCCGCGCGCTCGGCCATGTCCTTCAGCGTCTGCACGCGGTCGCGCAGCGCGACCACGATGTCGGCCGGCGCCGGGCCCTGCGCCAGGTCGTAGCCGCACTGGCGCAGGTGCCATTCCAGGTGCCGGGCGACGTCGGCCGGATCATCGGCCTTCAGGTACTGCTGGTTGAGCCAGCCGAGCTTGGCCGGATCGAGCCGTGCCGCCTTGGCATTGACGTCGGAGAGGTCGAACAGCTGCTGCATCTGCGCGATCGAGAAGATCTCCTGGTCGCCGTGCGACCAGCCCAGCCGCACCAGGTAGTTGAGCAGCGCGTGCGGCAGGTAGCCGGCGTCGCGGTACTGCATCACGTCGGCCGCGCCGGTGCGCTTGCTCAGCTTGGCGCCCTGCTCGTCCAGGATCATCGGCAGGTGCGCGAACGCCGGCACCGGCGCGCCGAGGGCGTGGTACAGGTTGATCTGGCGCGGCGTGTTGTTCACGTGGTCGTCGCCGCGCACCACGTCGGTAATGCGCATGTCGATGTCGTCCACCACCACCGCGAAGTTGTAGGTGGCGTAGCCGTCCGCGCGCAGGATCACCAGGTCGTCGAGCTCGCTGTTGGCGATCTCGATGCGGCCCTTGACCTTGTCGTCCCAGGCCACGGTGCCGTCGACGGGATTCTTGAAGCGGATCACGCGGTTGGGGTCGTCGCGCCTGGCTTCGTTGCGGTCGCGATACGCGCCGTTGTAGCGGGGCTTCTCGCCATTTGCCATCGCCGCTTCGCGCATCGCCTCGAGCGCTTCCTTCGACTCGTACGCGTAGTAGGCCTTGCCCTGTGCGACCAGCTGCTCCGCCATTTCGCGGTAGCGGTCCAGGCGCTGGGTCTGGTAGACCGGGCCTTCGTCGTAGTCCAGGCCCAGCCAGGCCATCGCGTCGAGGATCGCGTCGATCGCCGCCTGGGTGCTGCGCTCGCGGTCGGTGTCTTCGATGCGCAGGACGAATTCGCCGCCGCGGTGGCGCGCCTCGAGCCAGCAGTACAGCGCGGTGCGCGCGCCGCCGATGTGCAGGTAGCCGGTGGGACTGGGGGCGAAACGGGTACGGCAGCTCATGGACGGCATCGGGCAACGGAAACCGCGCAGTTTACCGGCATCGGTCGGCCCGGCCGCCACGATTCCCCGGCACGCTGCAGGCAATCCCCTGCACCGTCCACCAGGCCGCCTTCCGCCCCCGCACCCCGCGCTCGACGCGGCCGCGCAGCTGCGCTGCATGTGTGCGCCTGCACCATGGCGCGCGCGACATCCGGACAGCCCTCGACCGCCTGCGGCCCCGGCCCGGCCGCCCCGGTCCTCGTTGTGCGACAGTGACCATCGCCATGCGACCGGCCCGGCGCGCCGGCCTACAATCCCGGCAATGGCCACGCTGTTCGTCTCCGACCTGCACCTGGACCCGGCGCGACCGGACGTCACCCGCCTGTTCGGCGCCTTCCTCGACGGCGAGGCGCGCGCGGCCGACGCGCTCTACATCCTGGGCGACCTGTTCGAAGCCTGGGTCGGCGACGACGATCCCTCCGAGACCGGTACCTACGTCGCGCAGAAGCTGCGCGCGCTCGCCGACGCGGGGGTGCCGGTGCACTTCCAGCGCGGCAACCGCGACTTCCTCGTCGGTCCGGCGTATGCCGCGCGCGCGAGCCTCCGCATCCTGCCCGACCCGGCCGTGATCGTGCTCGACGGCGCACCCGTGCTGCTCAGCCACGGCGACCTGCTGTGCACCGGCGACGAGGCCTACCAGGCCTTCCGCGCGCAGACGCGCGATCCGGACTGGCAGGCGCGGTTCCTGGCGCAGCCGCTGCAGGCGCGCCTGGCCTTCGCCACGCAGGCGCGCGCGGCCAGCAGCGCGCGCCAGGGCGAACTGGCGCAGGCCGGCACGATGGAGGCGATCACCGACGTCGCCCCGGCGGCGGTCGAAGACTGGTTCGTGCGGTACGGCGTGGACACCCTGATCCATGGCCACACCCACCGGCCGGCGATCCACGCGCTGAGCGTGGCCGGGCGTCCCTGCCGCAGGATCGTGCTGGGCGACTGGTATACGCAGGGTTCGGTGCTGTCGGTGCACGCGGGGGGGTGCGACCTGCGCACGCTGGCGCATTCCCCGCCGCACGCCGTGGCCTGACTCGTTCCCCGCATCGTCGGCACACGTCCGTTGGCGCCGCCCGCAGGCGCGCCACGGGCGGCGAACCACCGGCTCGCCGCAGTTGCGCTTCAGACGCCGTCCGCCGCCTCCCTCAGCGCCGCCAGCTCGGCCTCGCTGAAGCCCGCCGCGCTGCGCGCCTCGACATTGAAGGGCCCGTGCAGCACCGCGCGTGCGTATTCGGCCAGCAAGGCGCGGAACGTGGCCTCGGGTTCGACGCCACGTTGCGCGCAGTACCAGCGGAACCAGCGGCTGCCCGCGGCGACATGCGCGACTTCCTCGCGCAGGATCAGTTCGAGGATCGCGACCGTCTCGCGGTCATCGAGCGCGGCCAGCTTGAGGATCATGCCCGGGGTCACGTCCAGGCCACGCGCCTCGAGCACCCGCGGCACCAGCGCCATCCGCGCCAGGCCGTCGTGCGCGGTCTTCTCGCACATCTCCCACAGGCCGTTGTGGGCGTCGAAATCGCCGTAGTCGTGTCCCAGGGCCCGCAAGCGCGTGCGCAGCAGGGCGAAGTGTCGCGCCTCGTCGTCGGCGATCCGCACCCAGTCGGCGTAGTACGCCGGAGGCAGGCCGCGGAAGCGGTAGGCGGCATCCCAGGCGAGGTCGACGGCGTTGAGTTCGATGTGGGCGATGGCGTGGATGAACGCGGCGCGCCCCGCCGCGCTGCCGAGGCCACGGCGCGGCAGTGTCCGCGGATGCACCAGCCGCGGCCGGTCGGGCCGGCCCGGCATCCGGATCGGATCCGGCGGCGGCGCGGGCGCCGGCACCGCCAGTGCGCCGCGCGCGAACGCCGCGGCATGCGCGTGCGTCAACGCCAGCTTGTCGTCGACCGAAGCGGCATCCAGGCACTCGCGGGCGGCCTCGAACAGCGTCGCCATCGCGGCGGCGCCGTCAGAGCGCGAGTCGGCGCTGGCGCTTAGCGTCGTCCGACCGCAGCTGCTTGATGCCTTCGAAATAACCCGGCTCGACGCCGGTCACGTACTCGCCGCTGAAGCACGAACTGTCGAACTTCATGCCCGGGAACTTGGGCCCGGCGACCGCGGTTTCCAGGTCCGCCAGGTCCTGGTAGACCAGCCAGTCGCAGCCGATCATGCGCTCGATCTCTTCTTCCGTGCGCCCGTGCGCGATCAGCTCCTCGGGCGTGGGCATGTCGATGCCGTAGATGTTGGGATGCCGCACCGGCGGGGCGGCGGAGGCCAGGTAGACCTTGCGCGCGCCGGCGTCGCGCGCCATCTGCACGATCTGCTGCGAGGTGGTGCCGCGCACGATCGAGTCGTCCACCAGCAGCACCACGCGGTTGCGGAACTCGAGCGTGATCGGGTTGAGCTTGCGCTTGACCGACTTCACCCGCTCGCCCTGCCCGGGCATGATGAAGGTGCGGCCGACGTAACGGTTCTTGATGAAGCCCTCGCGGTACTTCACGCCCAGCACGTTGGCGATCTCCAGCGCGGCGTCGCGCGAGGTGTCGGGGATCGGGATCACGGTGTCGATGTCGTGGTCCGGGCGCAGGCGCAGGATCTTCTCGCCCAGGGTCACGCCCATGCGCATGCGCGCCTTGTGCACCGAGATGTTCTCGATCATCGAGTCCGGACGGGCGAAGTACACGTACTCGAAGATGCACGGCGCGTGCGCGGAGGGTTCGGTGCACTGGCGCGTGTGCAGCTCGCCGCGGGGCGTGACCACCACGCCCTCGCCCGGCGCGATGTCGCGCATGCGTTCGAAACCCAGGATGTCCAGCGCCACCGATTCGGACGCCACCGCGTATTCGTTGCCGGCCTCGGTCTCGCGCTTGCCCAGCACCAGCGGCCGGATGCCGTGCGGATCGCGGAACGCCACCAGTCCCAGCCCCAGCACCGTGGCCACCGCGGCATAGCCGCCACGCGCGCGCCGGCCCACCGACTCGATCGCGCGGAACGCGGCCTCGGGGGTGAGCGTGCGGCTCTTGTCGAGCTCGTGCGCGAACACGTTGAGCAGTACTTCCGAGTCGGACTGGGTATTGATGTTGCGCCGGTCCTGCTCGAACACCTCGCGCCGCAGGGTGTCGGTATTGATCAGGTTGCCGTTGTGCGCCAGCGCGATGCCATAGGGCGAATTGACGTAGAACGGCTGCGCCTCGTCGCTGCCCTCGCTGCCCGCGGTGGGATAGCGGCAGTGGGCGATGCCGACCCGGCCTTCGAGCAGGCGCATCGCCTTGGCGTCGAACACGTCGCGCACCAGGCCGTTGCCCTTGTGCACGCGCAGCTGGGTGCCGTTGGCGGTGGCGATGCCGGCCGCATCCTGGCCGCGGTGCTGCAGCACGGTCAGGCCGTCGTACAGCGCGGTCGCGACTTCGGTGGTGGCGACGATGCCGATGATGCCGCACATGGCTGCGATTCCCGTGGCGTTGACGAAGGTGCGAAGTGGAGGCGGTGGCCCGCCCGGTCAAGGATGCGCGCGGACGAGTCCATCCAGGCCGGCCCTGGCCTTGACCTGCGCCTTCAGGCGCTCGGCGTCCTGGCGGGTGGCGACCGGGCCGGCCTTGACCCGGGTCAGGCGTCCCTTGTCGGTGTCGACCGTGTCGGTGAACGCGGCGATCCCGAGGCCGCGCAGGCGATCGCGCAGGCGTGTGGCATCCGCCGCGCCAGCGAAAGCGCCGACCTGGACCGCGAAGCCGACATCGGCCGCTGCCGTCGGGGGCACCGGCGCGGCCGGCGCCGGCGCGGCGGGGACGGCCGGCTCGGCGGCATCGTCGCTGCGCGCCGTGGCGGGAGGCGGCGTCGGACCGGCCGGTGGGCTCGCCGCGGCGTCCAGCGCCACCACGCGCGGGCTCACGTCGTCACGCACCTGCGCGGCGCGCACGCGGACCACTTCGGCCGCCTCGCGCGAGGCGTAGGGTCCGAGCCGGACCCGCTGCGCGGCACGCCCGTTGAGCGTGAAGGGCTCGGTGTAGGCGGTCAGTCCCGCGCCGGCGAGCTGGCGCACGATCAGTTGCGCGTCGCGGGCGCTGGAGAAGGCGCCGAAATGGACCGCGTAGTCGCCGCCGGCGGTCGTGGCGGGCAGCGGCGCGGCGGTCGGCCTGGCAGCGGCCGGTTCCGCGGTGTCGGCATCGGCGCCGGCGGGGGCCGGGGCTGCGGCATGCAGCTGGCGGTCCGCGTCAGCGGGGTCCGCGCCAGAAGCGGCGACCGCACCATCGGGCGAGGCGGTCGCGGTATCGACGGTGGGCAACGCATCGCCGTCGCGCGGCTCGGGCGCGGGCAGTACGCCGCCGGCGGGCGCCTCGGCCGGCACCACCAGTGGCAGGTCGACCGTGCGGTAGCCGTCCTCGGGCGCCTCGGGCACGCGCATCGACAGGTCGGACACGCCGCTGTCGGGGGCCGGCCCCTTGACCAGCATCGGCAGGAAGATCACGGCCAGCGCGACCAGCACGGCGGCACCGATCAGGCGCTGTTTCAGTCCGGCTTCCATCGGGTTGCGGTCGGGTTCGGCAAGAGCGGCGGGCGCGCGGATTATACGCCGGGGTCGCGCGGCGCTTCTGAACCCGCGCCCTGCAATGCGCGCAATGCACATTCGGCGGCATGGAACGATCCGAACACGAGGACGCGGTCGCCGGGACGCGCGGCCGCGAGCGCGGCGGCGAGCGCAGCCGTCGCGTCCCGGCACTGGCCGGCGAGCGCGATACCCGCATCTCGCAGGCGCTCCGCGAGCGCGTCCACCGGGATCCCGCGCGCACCCGCGTCGGGCGTGCCGGCGATCCACCATCCCTGCACGAGGCCGGCCAGCGCCGCGGCCACCCCCGCCGCGTCCTTGTCGGCCAGCGGCGCGTAGACCGCGAACGTGCGTCCGCTGCCGGGGCTCGCCTCGAGCCAGCCCGCGAGCGCGCGCGCGGCCTGCGGGTTATGCCCGATGTCGACGAACACCTCCACGCCGGCGCGCGCCTCGCGCTGGAGCCGCCCCGGCAGCCGCGCAGCGGCGATGCCGCGCGCGATGGCGGTCTCGGGAATCTCGAGGTCGAGGGCGCGCACGGCGGCAATGGCGGTCGCGGCATTGCGCAACTGGACCGGTGCGGCCAGGGCCGGCAGCGGCAGCTCGAGTCCGTAGTTCAGTTCGCGCCAGCGCCAGCGCCCGCCGTCCAGCGGCTCGAAGAAGAAGTCGCTGCCGGCGCGGATCGCCGAGGCCCCCAGCGCGTACGCGTGGCGCAGCACGCTGGCCGGGGGATCATCCTCGCCGAGCACCAGCGGCTTCCAGGCGCGGGCGATGCCGACCTTCTCGGCACCGATGCGCTCGCGATCGTCGCCCAGCCAGGCCTGGTGGTCGAGGTCGACCGTGGTGAGCACCGCGACATCGGCATCGACCAGGTTGGTCGCGTCCAGCCGCCCGCCGAGTCCGACTTCGAGCAGCACGAGGTCTAGGCCCGCGCGCTCGAACAGCCACAGCGCGCCCAGGGTGCCGAATTCGAAGTAGGTCAGCGGCGTGTCCGACCGCGCCTGCTCGACCGCGGCGAACGCGTCGGCCAGCGCGCCGTCCGGCGCGTCGCGGCCGTCGATGCGGACGCGTTCGTTGTAGGCGAACAGGTGCGGCGAGGTATAGGCGCCCACGCGCAGGCCGGCCGCGCGCGCGATCGCCTCGAGGAAGGCGACCGTCGAACCCTTGCCGTTGGTGCCCGCCACCGTGACCACCCGCCTCGCGGGCCTGCCCAGCCCGAGGCGCGCGGCGACCTCGCGCACGCGGTCGAGCCCCATGGCGATCGCCGCCGGATGCTGGCGCTCGATATGGACGAGCCAGTCGGACAGGGTCTCGGGCATCGGTGATCGCCGGACGGGAGGCGCTACAGCGCCCGGTGCACGGCCTCGCCGAAGAACGCGGTGTGGTGCGAGCAGTCGTTCAGGCGCACCACTTCCAGGTGGGCGAGATCGTCCCCTTCGAGCAGGTTGAGCGTGGTCGGGGCCTGGCGGAAGGTCCACAGCTTCGACAGCGGGATGCCCAGCACGTGGCACAGCAGCACGCGGTTGACCGCATCGTGCGCCACCACCAGCAGGGTGTCGTCTCCGCCCAGGCCCTCGACCGACCACTCCAGCGCCTCCCAGGCGCGCCGGAAGACCTGCTTGATCGACTCGCCGCCGCCCGGCATCAGCACGGTGTCCGGCGCCTCGCGCCAGGCGCGCAGCAGGTCGGGGTCGCGTTCGGCGATCTCGCTCGCCAGCAGGCCCTCCCAGCTGCCGTGCGCGATCTCCATGAAGCCCATCTCGGTGGTCAGCATCGGCGCGCGCAGCTCGCCCAGCGCGTACTGCGCGGTGTGGTATGCGCGGGTCAGCGGCGAGCTGACGGCCTTGTCGATGCGCACGTCGCGCAACCGCTCGCCCAGCAGCCGCGCCTGCTTCTCGCCCACCGGCGACAGCGGGATGTCCTCCTGGCCCTGGTAGCGGCCTTCGGCATTCCACGGCGTCTCGCCGTGACGGGCAAGCAGGATTCTCATGCGGCAACGGGTCCGGGTATGGAGGAAGCGGCCGCGACTCCCCGCGGCGCGGCGCCTAGTCTAAAGCCAAGCGTCCGCGCGCGCCCGTTGCCTGCTCAGCGCCGCGGCGCCACGCCCATCTCCTGAAGCAGCTGTGGCGCCGGATAGACCTCCTGCATGATCCAGCGCATGTAGCGCTGGTCGACCGAGATGGTGCGGGTCATGTCCGCGTCGAACACCCAGTTCGAGACCACCGCTTCCCAGTTCATGTCGAACAGCAGGCCGACCAGTTCGCCGCGGGCGTCGAGCACCGGTGAGCCGGAATTGCCGCCGGTGACGTCGAGGTCGGACAGGAAGTTGACCGGCACGGTGCGCAGGCGACGGTCCGTCAGGCCGCCGTAGCGCTTCTCCGCGATCGCGTCGAGCAGCGCCTGCGGGGCGTCGAACGGGGCCTCGCCGGTCGCCTTGGCCGCCACTTCCTCAAGCCGGGTGAACGGCGCCTGCTCGCTGCCGTCGAGCTTGGTATAGGGCTTGACGTTGCCGAAGGTGATGCGCAGCGAGGAGTTGGCGTCGGGATAGACGTGCCCGCCCTGGCTGCGGCGATAGTCCGCCACCGCCTGCAGGTAGGTGGCGCGCGTGGCCAGGCGCTCGCCCGCGCGCGCCTTGCCCTCGCGCTCGAGTTCGAGGATCGACGGCATCAGCGCCACGGCGTAGCGGATAGCCGGATCGCGGTTGCCCTCGAGCTCCTTGCGATCGGCCTGCAGCCAGGCCATGCGGGTATCGGTGTCGCCGATCGCGCTCTTCGCCAGACGGTTCAGCGCGGCATCGATCGCCGCCGCATCGTCGCCCCCGAGCCATTCATCCAGGGCGGGCAGACGCTGCGCCGCGGGCAGCTTCACGTACTCGGCCAGCCAGTAGCGCTGCAGCTCGCGATCCATCGCCGGCACGTAGCGGCGCTCCATCTGCTGCAGGCCGCCCTCGATGGTCGGCAGGTCGCGCGCCTGGTAGCCCTGCTCGCGGTCGCCGTCGGCCTTCTCGCGCTCGATGGCGAGGCGGTACAGGGTGATGGCGGCCGACATCGCGCCGGTGTTGTGGAGCATGCGCACGACCAGGTCGCGCTCGCGCGTCGCGCGCTCGGCCTGGTCGAGCGCCACCAGGCGGCGGTGGGCGTCGATCGCCGCCTCGCCCTCGGCGCCGCGCGAGGACAACCACGCGAGCACCGCGGCTTCCTCCTCCCGCTTGCGGTCCGCCGCGCCGGTGCGGGCGAAGCCTGTGAGCTGGCCCTCGTAGTTCTTCATCACGTTTTCCCAGCCCCGCACCGTGCTGGCGTACTTCACCTCGATGTCGGGATCGGCCTTCCCGCGGGCATCGACCAGCCCCGTGAGCGCCTGGTAGTGGCGTGCGATCGTGGGATAGGCCCACTGCTCGGTGTCCTCGAACTCGCCGGCCAGCGCGTAGCGGCTGGTGCGGCCCGGGTACCCGGCCACCATCACGAAATCGCCGGCGCGCAGCGGTTGCCTGGCGATCTTCAGCCAGTGCTTCGGCTGGTAGGGCACGTTGTCGGGCGAGAAGGCCGCCGGCTTGCCGTCGCGACCGACGTAGGCGCGGTAGAACGCGAAGTCGCCCGTGTGTCGCGGCCACATCCAGTTGTCGATCTCGCCGCCGTAGTTGCCGATGCTGCCCGGCGGCGCGTACGCCAGGCGCACGTCGCGGATCTCGAGGTTGCGGAACAGCCGGTACGCGTTGCCGCCGAGGAAGCTGTACATCCTGCAGTGGTATCCGGGTTCGGCCTCGCATTCGGCGACCAGCTGCTTCTCGACTGCATCCAGCGCCTGGGTGCGCGCGAGCGGCTCGGACTGGGCCGCGATCGCCGCCTGCACGCGTTCGGTGACGTCGGTGATCGCATCCAGCGCATAGATGCGGGCGTTGGGACCGGCGGTGATCTCGTCCGCGTGGGTGGCGGCGTTGAAGCCGTCGCGCATCAGGTTGCGCTCGGGGGTGGAATTGAGCTGGATGGCGCCGTAGGCGCAGTGATGGTTGGTTACCACCAGGCCCTGCGGCGAGACGAAGCTGGCGGTACATCCACCCAGCGAGACCACCGCGCCCAGCGGATCGCCGGTCAGGTCGGACAGCTGTTCAGGATCCAGCTTCAGACCCGCCTTCTTCAGCGGCCCCGAGATTTCCGGCAACTGCTGCGGCACCCACATGCCCTCCGCGGCGCGCGCAGGGGGCAGGCACGCGGCCGCGAGCACGGACAGGGCGAGGAGGAGGCGGCAGCGGCTGGACATGCGGCGGTTCCGGTAATCGTGGTGGCCGCAGTCTAGCCACTCGCGGCAAGGGCCGGCCATGACGATGGTCATGCCCCCGCGCCCTCCGGCGCCGCCGGGGCCTATGGGCCCGCGGCGTATAATCGCGGCCATTCCGATTCGAGGCGACGCTCTCCCATGGGCCGAATGATGAAGGCGCTGGTCAAGCGCGAAGCCGCAAAGGGCATCTGGATGGAACAGGTCCCCGTGCCGGCGCCGGGGCCGAACGAGGTCCTGATCCGGCTCGAGAAGACCGCCATCTGCGGGACCGACCTGCACATCTACCTGTGGGACGAGTGGAGCCAGCGCACGATCCGGCCGGGCCTGGTCATCGGCCACGAGTTCGTGGGCCGGGTGGCCGAACTCGGCCCCGGCGTCACCGGCTATGCCGTGGGCCAGCGCGTCTCGGCCGAAGGCCACATCGTCTGCGGGCACTGCCGCAACTGCCGCGCCGGCAAGCAGCACCTGTGCCCGAACACCGTGGGCATCGGCGTCAACCGCGACGGCGCGTTCGCCGAATACATCGTGATGCCGGCATCGAACCTGTGGCCGATCCCGGACCAGATCCCCTCCGAGCTCGCCGCGTTCTTCGACCCCTACGGCAACGCCGCGCACTGCGCGCTCGAGTTCGATGTGGTCGGCGAGGACGTGCTGATCACCGGCGCCGGCCCGATCGGGGTGATGGCCGCCGGCATCTGCAAGCACATCGGCGCGCGCAACGTGGTGGTGACCGACGTCAACGACTACCGGCTCAAGCTCGCCGCCGACATGGGCGCCACGCGCGTGGTCAACGTGTCCAACACCTCGCTGAAGGAAGTGATGGCCGACCTGCACATGGACGGCTTCGACGTGGGCCTGGAGATGAGCGGCAACCCGCACGCGTTCAACGACATGCTCGATGCGATGTACCACGGCGGCAAGGTCGCCCTGCTCGGCATCCTGCCCAAGGGCGCGGGCGTGGACTGGGACCGCATCATCTTCAAGGGCCTCACCGTGCAGGGCATCTACGGCCGGCGCATGTACGAGACCTGGTACAAGATGACCCAGCTCGTGCTCTCGGGCTTCCCGCTGGGCAAGGTGCTCAGCCACCAGCTGCCCGCCGACGAGTTCCAGAAGGGTTTCGACCTGATGGAATCGGGCAAGTCGGGCAAGGTCGTGCTGTCCTGGAATTGATGTCCTGTCTCCCGCACTCGGGAGCCGTGCCGCCCACGTTCATGCACGCCGCGCGGAAGTGCCGCGCCACGGAGCCGCCATGCCCCTGACCGACCGCTACGCCGCCACGCTCGACGAGATCCGCGAGGCGGGCCTGTTCAAGTCCGAACGCATCATCACCGGCCCGCAGTGCGCGGAGATCACGCTGGCCGACGGCCGCCGGGTGCTGAACTTCTGTGCCAACAACTACCTCGGCCTGGCCGACCATCCGGACATCATCGCGGTGGCCAAGGACGCCCTCGACAGCCACGGCTTCGGCATGGCCTCGGTACGCTTCATCTGCGGCACCCAGGACCTGCACAAACAGCTCGAGCGGACGATCTCGGAGTTCTTCGGCAAGGACGACACGATCCTCTACGCCGCCTGCTTCGACGCCAACGGCGGGCTGTTCGAACCGCTGCTGGGCGAGGACGACGCGGTCATCAGCGATGCCCTCAACCACGCCTCGATCATCGACGGCGTGCGCCTGTGCAAGGCGAAGCGGTACCGCTATGCGAACTGCGACATGGGCGACCTTGAGGCGCAGCTGAAGCAGGCGCGCGCGGACGGCGCGAAGACCATCCTGATCACCACCGACGGCGTGTTCTCGATGGACGGCTTCATCGCGCCGCTCGACGAGATCACCGCGCTGGCCGCGAAATACGATGCGCTGGTGCACATCGACGAGTGCCACGCCACCGGCTTCCTCGGCGCCACCGGCCGCGGTTCGGCCGAGGTCAAGGGCGTACTGGACCGGATCGACATCATCACCGGCACGCTGGGCAAGGCGATGGGCGGCGCGTTAGGCGGGTTCACCACCGCGAAGGCCGAAGTCGTCGAACTGCTGCGCCAGCGTTCGCGCCCCTACCTGTTCTCCAACTCGCTGCCGCCGCACGTGGTGGCCGCGGGCACGCGCGCCTTCCAGATGCTCGACGCTGCGGGCGAACTGCGTGAGCGGCTCGCGGCCAACACCACCTATTTCCGCGAACGCATGACCGCCGTTGGCTTCGATCTGCGCCCCGGGACGCACCCGATCTGCCCGGTCATGCTGTACGAGGCGCCGCTGGCGCAACGCTTCGCCGAGCGGCTGCTCGACGAGGGCGTCTATGCGATCGGCTTCTTCTTCCCGGTGGTGCCCAAGGGCCAGGCCCGGATCCGCACCCAGATGTCCGCCGCGCACACGCGCGAACATCTCGACCGGGCGATCGATGCGTTCATCCGTGTCGGCCGGGAACTGGGCGTCGTGGCGGGCTGATCACGGCGTCCGCGTGTCGCGCGGCCCCGCCGGCGAAGACCCGGCAGGCGCGTCTGCGTCGCGGGCCTTCGCCCGCTCGCCTGCCTTACTGTTCCGGCGGCGCCTCGACCGGCTCTGCGGCAGCCGCAGGCGCCGCGGCCGGTGCGACCCGGCGCCCGGCGCTGTAGCCGTTCGCCTGCAGCCAGGCGTCGAAGTCGTCCGCGGTCATGCGCTTGCCGTTCTGGGTCATGTTGAACCGGTACGGCGTATTGTCGTGCTCGGTCTTCTTGACATAGCCGGCAGCCGCCGGGGCGGTGACCGCCCCTGTCGCCGGCACCGCGGCGGCGACGTTCTGGCAGCCTTCCACGCGCAGGCGCCACAGGACGTTGTCGACCGACTGCGACTCGTCGAAATCGGGGGCCAGTACCCCGCGCTGTGAGCCGAGCTGCGGATTCGCGATCACGAAACCCGCGGCCACCGGCGCCAGCACCGTGGGCTGTACGGCGAGCGGCTGCGGCAGGGACGCACCCTGGCACTGCGTGGACGCCTGTGCATTCAACGCCGCCATCGACAGCACCATTATCGCCAGTCCACGCATCGCCCCGACTCCCGCACTCATGAATTGCGCGGGAGTGTAGCAGCGCCAGTCGGGCTGGCAAGACCGTGCGTCGCGCGCGCCTCGCAGGAATGCACGCACAAAAAAGGAAGCCCGGCGTGAGCCGGGCTTCCTGTTCTGCAGCTGCAACGGTCAGATCAGTTCTGGACGTTGAGCTCGGTACGGCGGTTGACCTCGCTCTTGCAGCCCGGCAGCGTCTGCGCCGTCGGCTCCAGCGGACGGCTCTCGCCGTAACCCGTCGGACCCATCAGGCGGCCGGCATCGATGCCGTTGCTGGTCAGGTAGTCGTACACCGCCGACGCGCGACGCTCCGACAGACCCTGGTTGTAGGCATCCGAACCGCACAGGTCGGTGTGGCCCGCCACCTCGACACGCAGGTCGGGATAGCGCTTCAGGATCTCCACCGCCTCGTTCAGGATCTGCACCGCGTCAGGACGCAGCGTCGAACGGTCGAAGTCGAAGTTCACGCCGTTCAGGTCGATCGTGATCGGGGCCGGCGGCGGCGGCGGGGCCGGCTGGGCCGGCGGCGGCGGCGGCGGCGGAGCCACCGGCGCGGTCGGCTCCGGACCCAGCGGGATGATCACGCCCACCGACGCGATCACGTCGCTGAAGTAGCTCTCTTCCTGCTGGTGCGGGTAGCCGCCCGAGTCCACGCCGCTCTCGGCCGCGTAGCTCTGGTCGTCGAAGTCGAAACGGGTCGCCACTTCGGCACGCACCGCCACGCGACGCGAGAAGTCGCCCTGCAGGCCGACGCCGATCTTGGCCGCCAGGTTGCCGTCTTCACGCTGCGCCGGCGAGTTCGCGCTCGGGAACGCGTCGTACTCTTCTTCCGAACGCTGGTAACCCAGGCCGAACAGCACGTACGGGGCCCAGTTGCGCTCTTCGTTGATGAAGTGGCGACGCAGGTCCAGCGAGATGCCGTACTGGCTCCAGTTCAGGTCCTGGTTGTGGTCGAAATTCGGGTTCTGGTAGTTCACCTCACCCTCCACCGACCAGACCGGGCTGATGAACTTGCCCACGCCCAGCGCGACCGCCGGAGCGTCGTTCGTGCGACGGTCGTTGTCCTGGAGGTTGAAGCCGGCCGAGCCGCTGATGTACCAGCGATCATCGAATTCCTGCGC
>NZ_JARXRN010000017.1 GCF_029888045.1 Luteimonas rhizosphaericola
CAAGCCGAAGATCACGATGCCTATACCGAGCACTGAAATCAGGTAGCCGACAGCTTTACCGACAAGTCTCATAGTGCGTGCTCTTGAGGCCTAACACCTGAGTTAAGCCGACCCGCGAAGCGGGTTCGGCTTGGACGAACTGTTAGACGGCGCGCACTAATCTACCCCAAACATAGGCAGCCGCCGCGATGAGAACCAGTAAGAGAACGCCACCGATGATGCCGACCGCCGTGGCACCCAACCATGATGTGCTGGCGAGATGCCCGCCAAGCGCACCTACAGCAACGCTAGAAATTAGTGCGATTGACCAGAGGAGTCTGTAGCCGCCGGCGGTCGGAACTTGGCCGGTTAGCAGGAACCCGAGCCCGATCATCAGCGCGGCCAGGGTCGCAACAGCGATTAGGTACGCAAGCAATGCACGCCCGACACTGAACCTGTTTTGGCGATCACTCACTTGGGCCGTTGGAGACGCGTAGGGGCTGTTCACTGTCAAAGCCGTCTAACGCCTGAATTAAGCCGCTCCGCGGAGCGGCGTCGGCTTGAATGAATTGTTAGGCGGAAAGCCAGTACGCAAGGCCAGCTGCCATCCAGAGCACAACTGTCAAGATTGTTAGCCAGAAATAAGCAGCTATTCTTGACTTGAATTGTGGGTCAATCTGGTTCCTACGCCGATACAAGCCGATCCATAGAAGATCTTGAAATGTCGTGACGAACGTGTCCGAGAGGAGCGGCGTGGCGACACGATCGGACCGGATGGCAATGTACAGCCAGACACGAATGGCGTATGAGGCCATGAGCACAAAGAAGCCCGCAAAGAAAAGAGCAGTTGCGAGATTGTCCATGCCGCCTAACGCCTGAATTAAGCCGCGCCACGAAGTGGCGTCGGCTTGAATGAATTGTTAGGCCTCATCCGTGGCCGCTGCCTGAAAGACGCATTTGCCGCCACGAGATTCAAGGGAGCGCAATAGAGGGACATTAACGGATTTGGCATGCTCGGCTGTCTGGGCTGGCCTGAGCGGGTTGCCGTCACTCTCGTGGGTGTCAAGTATGGGGCGTACCGGAACGAAGACGTTGGCGCATTGAACCTTAGCCCCGTTATAGCTACCGGAAATTTTGCCAGCGCCCCAAACGGTATGGGTACCCCAGCCGTCGTACCAAGACAAGAATGCTTGAGTCTCTCCCTGTCCAGTGGCAGAGAACGAAGCTAGAAATAGCAGTCCAATCGCGATCTTTCTCATGAGGCCTAACGCCTGAGTTAAGCCGCGCCACGAAGTGGCGTCGGCTTGAATGAATTGTTAGGCGGCACCCCCGGCACCGCCACCCCTCGGCTCTCCCTGAGGATACGCCAGACTCATGATGTCCTTGAACGTAAGGCCATGCAGCTCTTTGCGGCAGGGACTTAGGTCTGCCTGTCTGCCCAGAGTCTCGCTGAGAAACGGCTGATCGACGTGCGGTTTGGTGGTCAGGCAGCCCCTGGGCGAAAGGACTATTAGTTCCGCTAAGGAAAGCCGCAACTGGTCTTCCGGAGAGAGAGCTGCAACAACTGCGGCATGGCTGCGCTCAAACGCAGCTTTGGAGCTGCTATCAATTCTTGGGGCAGAGTCACAAGATGCGACGGCCAGCGACGCGAGTGCGATAAAACCATAGTGGCCGAGTGCGTTCATGTGCCGCCTAACGCTTGAATTAAGCCGACCCGCGAAGCGGGTTCGGCTTGAATGAATTGTTAGGCCCAATCGTCGTGATGCCTGATTGTGCCGTCCGCGCAAACATAGACAAGCAGATGGGAGTCGGTGATTGGAGGCGAAGCGGCTACGTCCCAGATCACAGACCAGCAACTCTTGGCGGGCGACTCATGGTTGAAGTGCCATGTGGCGCTTTGGAGGTAGCGGTGTGCATTCTCAACGCCAGAATCCCTTAGATATCTCTCGGCGTGCTGCACTGCTTCCTGCAGCGAAACACTCGGTGCCTGAGCCGCTGCAGGAGCGACGAGGGTCAGTAGAAGCGTAAGTAGTACTCGCATACCGGGGCCTTCAGTTGGGCCTAACGCCTGAATTAAGCCGACCCGCGAAGCGGGGTCGGCTTGAATGAATTGTTAGGCCGCTGACCCGTCAGCCCGAGCCCAGTGACTACCAATGCGACAGCTTGCTCCACAGTGTTCGCCGTAAGCCGGTCACCTGACGCGGAGCTCTCAACCAAGAACGGACAGTTGCCGGTGCCGGACTCCAGCTGGAGCTCAACGTCACTTGCTGGGTGGCGGAAGAACCACAAGCCATCGTCGTCAGCAACAGGATGCGTGACGGCCAACTGCTCCACGGACATATCCGGATGCGCAAGTCGAAGCTGGCTAGTGATTGCATCAATGTCCCGCATGCGTTCCCCTGCGGCCTAACGCTTGAATTAAGCCGCGCCGCGAAGCGGCGTCGGCTTGAATGAATTGTTAGGCTGCAGGCTAGCCATCCACCCAAACAGCCTGCCCGGGA
>NZ_JARXRN010000018.1 GCF_029888045.1 Luteimonas rhizosphaericola
ACGCCTGAATTAAGCCGCGCCGCGAAGCGGCGTCGGCTTGAATGAATTGTTAGGCCGCAGACGGATCATCTTGAACGCACCGTAGATCTGACCAGCGACCGCCTGAGTCTACGCAAGCATCCGAAGCGACGAACTCGCGGATGTACGGGAACGCCGTAAGAAGAACTGCTGCCGCCAGTGCTGCCACAGCATAGCGGCTAGTAGGACGATCGCGACGCAGCAGAACAAACAGACCGGTACCCGCCAAGAAGGATGCGGTGGCCCAGGCCAGCCGGTTGCCTGCGACAAATAGCCAGCCGTCTGGATTGGTTGAAGGAGGACCGCCCGCCACCCATGCAGCAAAAGCCGCGCCGTTGAGCTGCAAGAGACCCCAGACAACCCCGGCAATCAGGAGAACCCATCTGATCATCTTGCGAAGGTCTCTCATGCGGCCTAACACCTGAATTGAGCCGACCCGCGAAGTGGGTTCGGCTTGATTGATTTGTTAGGCTGCGCCGACCTTGCGTTTGTGCTTTGCATCTGGTCCTTCCCCGAAAGCAGAATTCCAAGCCATCCACCCAGCCCCAAGCAGGAGACCACCGCGCATCAGGGCGCCGAACAACATGTCCAGAGTCATCTGTCCAAGAGGAACGTTGCCCAGGTCAGGGCGACCGTCCCAGAGAAAGATATAAGCGACGAGGGCAACTAAGGCGCAAAACGCTATACGAAAGGTCCGTACAAACAAGCGACCAACGAGGTAAGACACAGCCTCAGCACGAGTCTCCTGCCGGACAGCCGATACGGTAGATCCGTACTGACCGTAGCGATCCCGTGCGGCAGCTCCAGCCAGATCAGCGCTCGAAAATCGGCCGAATGCAAAGGTAGATGTTTGGGGGACGCCCTCGACCAAGCGGGTGCTGGTAACGAAATAGCGAGGATCCATATAGCGGCCTAACACCGGAATTAAGCCGACCCGCGAAGCGGGTTCGGCTTGAATGAATTGTTAGGGCTCACCTACGGCCCCCAGTAGTCAAAGTTGAACACAAAGCCATTGGGGATCACAAAGTGAATCTCACCACCGTTGCAATCAATTACATGCTCCCCTGGAGAGATCAGCCTTGGAGTGCCAACCGGAGTATCCCAGTCTTGTCCGTCAACTTTGATGGGGCAGCCATTGTGGTCGTCCGCTATGGCCAAATAGGTCTTACCGTCGGGGCTGTCTGTCAGATGGCCGCGAAGATGACTGTCGTCGCCGCAGCCAGACAGAAGAAATGCCACCACTAACACCCAACGAAATCTCATGTGAGCCCTAACGCCTGAATTAAGCCGCGCCGCGAAGCGGCGTCGGCTTGAATGAATTGTTAGGCGGCACCCGACTTGCTGCCACCAGCAACATGCCAGAT
>NZ_JARXRN010000019.1 GCF_029888045.1 Luteimonas rhizosphaericola
CCGGAGGCCAACGCAAAGACACAAATTCCCCGTCAGCCCTAACGCCTGAATTAAGCCGCGCCGCGAAGCGGCGTCGGCTTGAATGAATTGTTAGGCCTACGGGCCGTGCAACTGAGCACAGTAATCATAAATCGTCCAATACGTGATTGTGGTCATACCGTCACCGCCATCCTGATGCTCGCTGCTTTGCTGCTCAGGGTTGGCAACACAGAAAATGTTGTCTGGTTTGAGCACGCCAAAGTAATTGCGGTCATTTTTCCACTGCGGATCTACGGAGAAGTACCCGCTGTCAGAATAGCTGTATGTGCCAGATTGCTTGTGATATGCGAAAGAACCAGATACGTCAGCTTGTTGGTTCTTGTAGAGCCAGCCAGTAGGCAGTTGCCCAGAGGGATGGCGGAGTTGCGCTGCTAGACGCGTGCCGTCCGGTCCAGACCAAGTGTTGCCGATCAGGGCGGGTGCGCTGACAGTAGCGCAGCCGGTCAAGCTGAGCAGAAATAGAACTGCAAATGTATTGAGAACTCTCACTGTAGGCCTAACGGCTGAATTAAGCCGCGCCGCGAAGCGGCGTCGGCTTGAATGAATTGTTAGGCCGCTGGCGACTAAACTGCAGCATGCTGGCGACCGAGGATGCGGCGCAAGTACATGTATCCGACGTATGCCGCCACCAAGCCGATTGGAACGGCTACCCAGTCCGTCTAGCAGCACGAGTTCGCACCCGGCGGGGCCTTCGAGGCTGGCGAAGTACCGGGCCGCTATGTCTCTCGCTTCGGACGCGCTGATCATTCGTGCGGGGCCTAACACCTGAATTAAGCCGCGCCGCGAAGCGGCGTCGGCTTGAATGAATTGTTAGGGCGCAGCAAGCCGAGCAACTCCATTAGGATTGGTCACAGCGAGCGGTGCCCAAGAACCGCCGGATCACTGTCTCCCGGAAGCCACCAACAAAGCTGGCCCCTATAAGCAACGCAATCGCTCCAGGTGCAATGAGCCAGAACGAGAAGTCGTAGAGAAAGATCGACAGCCCGGTGAGCGCAGCTCCCAGCATGACCAAAGCTATGCCGATGTATCCGAGAACCATTTCTTGTGCGGCCTAACGCTTGAGTTAAGCCGCGCCACGAAGTGGCGTCGGCTTGAACGAGTGGTTAGGTGTGCGGCTAGTCACCACGGAACCACACATAGGTATGAGACATGGATGCACCCTCAACGAGCGAAAGTACAGCTTGAAGATGGCTTTGCCAACGGGGGTTCTCAATGGCTGGCAATAGGCTGCGAATCTCCGACGCCAGTACGGGAATCTGGAGCTGATTGAAACAGGCATCCCCGGCTGGGTCTATGAACCGTATGCAGGAACTACCAGTTTGCCGGAACAAAAGACTGCTCATTTGGGCAAGTGCATCTGAGTCTTCGACGGCCGCGAGGATCTCTCCGCGCTCATTCTTCCAGTAGACGTCTATCCCCATCGCACACCTAACGCCTGAATTAAGCCGACCCGCGAAGCGGGTTCGGCTTGAATGAATTGTTAGGGGGCAGGCCGATCAAGCTTGGCCATCTCCGCTTGCGTGTAGAACTTGAGGCGCGCAACGCGCTGCCCGTTGAGTAGGTCTAAAGAGGGTCCGTAGTCGTACCCGGGCGACTCAATCGTTCCCGAGAGGCCGTGTACACGAACAATGTCATATCCGTCGCAAAAGTAGATGGTAGGGCCGCCATCTGATGGGGCAAACGGCGCCTCTGGGCAATCGGGGCGCCCGCCAGACAGAATGGTCTCATAGCTGGTCCAGGCTGACTTGACGATTGATGCTTGGTCTGGCGTTAGCGCCGACAGATCAATACCGAAGTGCTCGTCTTTGTCTGAAATGATCTTCACGGTGCCCGGCAGGCGACGCTTGGAAGGATTCATAGGTAAGCCCGTATCCGGGTTGTCTATGTACTCGCCCTCTTCCAACTGCTCCGATATGGTGGGAGAAGTAGGCTCTTGTGAGCATGCGGTTGCGACGGAAACCGCCATCAAGATGCCGAATGTGCGAGTGAACTCCATCCTGCCCCCTAACGCCTGAATTAAGCCGTGCCGCGAAGCGGCATCGGTTTGAATGAATTGTTAGGCGGCAACCACGTCTTGCCAGACGATGCCGACCGTGACCTTTGATTCCGCATGTGCAACCGCTTGAGCAATTGTGCTGTAGCCGGGCGAGTCTGGCCAAGTTGGCTCAGAGGTCTCAAGGGCGTGCCGAAACCGCGCGTAGTACAGAAAGCCGTCTTGGCCCAGCGGCTCAGGCGTCTCTCCAGGCTCCAGTGCGCCGTCAGCCTCCCCGAGCTTGTACCAGTAGTCGTAGTCAAGCGCGACGATGTCGACGGGCGTATCAACCGACCCGCCGTAAAGCCATGAACCGACCCGGATGATACGAAGTGTCATTGCCGCCTAACGCCTGAATTAAGCCGCGCCGCGAAGCGGCGTCGGCTTGAATGAATTGTTAGGTGGCGCACTAGTCACCACCAGCTCCACCACTGTCACCACCCCCATCACCGCCGCTGCAACCACAGAGCCCGATGCCTGGTCCGTCTGGTGCGCCTCCATCCGAGGGAAAGTACAGTGGGTCGACTGTGCCGGGTGAGGAGGGGCCAAGAGCTTGAGAAAAAGCAAATGCTACACAGACAACTGCCCCAATAACTGGCACTAGCCAAATGAGTCCGAGCTGTAGCCAGCGTTGCGATGTTGAAAAGACAGAGACGCGAAGAACCGCAAACGATGCGAAAACGTTGACGATTGCGACGACTGCAACCAATAGGAACGTCAGCTCCATCGAAATCTCCCAAGCCACCTAACGCCTGAGTTAAGCCGCGCCGCGTAGTGGAGCAAAGCACATGGCAAGCTCTACCTGCCATGTGCTTTGTGTAACGAAGCGGCGTCGGCTTGAACGAACTGTTAGGCGGAACGCTACGACGAAAACCGGGGTGCGGCAAGCTCTTGGCTTGGGATGTGGCCGAAGCCAATGGCGCCTGGGTGCGCCGGCCCGGGACCTGTCCACGGACCTGGCCGAAGCCTGCGATGGACGGTCCGATTGCAACGCCTGAGTCCAGCCATCCGAAGCCGGCCGCGACGAACTGTCCCGGCGCGCTTGCGACTACTTGGCCGAAGCCAAAGATGATGGCAGCACGTTGGCCGATCCGATTGCGACGACACTCAATAGCACGACATTGCAGCGTGCCGCCTAACGC
>NZ_JARXRN010000020.1:0-128256 GCF_029888045.1 Luteimonas rhizosphaericola
GCCTAACGCCTGAATTAAGCCGTGCCGCGAAGCGGCATCGGCTTGAATGAAATGTTAGGGCTGCGGGCCCGTGGACCCAACCCCGTTGGAAGAACTGTACGACAAAGCGGCCCGGAACACAGGCTTGCCCCGAGACCTAGCGGGAGGCCCGGTGCGGCGCGCAACTCCGTGAGCCAGCGGCTTGCCCCACGTACGATCGGGACTGAATTTGCTGCGCGCGACTCTGGAGCACGGAGCTTGCACCGATGACTCTCGGCGCCGGAGGCCAACGCAAAGACACAAATTCCCCGTCAGCCCTAACGCCTGAATTAAGCCGCGCCGCGAAGCGGCGTCGGCTTGAATGAATTGTTAGGGCTCACAGCCGCATGCCCAGCCAAATTACTGCCTCAGTCGAGGCGGACACAATGGGCGTGAGAACCCTGGGCCAGAATGTACCGGCCTGAACGTGCCCGAGAGATTGATCGTGGTGCTGTTGCTCCTCAGCAACTATGGAAGAAATCGCTGACACGGCGGCGGGGTCATGGCCCTGCAGTACGACTAGTTGGTGCTCTAGGTGCCGAAGTACGACACTCTCAACGGCCGTGGTAGTTGCAGCAATAGCACTGCTACCGAGCAGGCCAGTTATGGCTCCGAGCACGAAGCCGCCCACGCCACAAAGCCAGTAGCTACGGCAGCGACGACGGTCACGTCGCTCCAGCTCAGCACCAAAAATTGCGCGGTGCCGTTGCTCGTGTGACCTGAACTCACGAAGCTCAGCGAGCATCTTTGGAGCGGTCAGACGAGCCATAAGGATCTGGCCGCTGTAGATGCCTATGGCGCCATGCTCGCCGGCATGGTTGACCTTGACGATACGGTCGCCAAGATCGTTGGCCACAGGTTGCACGGCTACTTCCATGTGAGCCCTAACGCCTGAATTAAGCCGCGCCGCGAAGCGGCGTCGGCTTGAATGAATTGTTAGGCATCACTCTCCGAGTCTGGACGGCAGCGAGCCATGAACAACGAGAAAGATTTGCCTACCGGATAAAAGGTGCTGTCTTGATAGGGAAAGCGAACATATACCGAGCCGAAGTCCGATGCCTTGAAGCACATGTAAAGATATCCGCCCGGCTCAACCTGGCCAATTATCACCATTCGTTCTTCCGGCTCTCCCAGTAGTTCCGATTCTATGATGCTTGTGGCTGTATAGAGGCTTGTAACCACGTCCTCTGGGCCGCTGCCAGGCACTTGGACCAAGTGGCGAACAAGCAAAGGCGGCTCTAGATGCTCTGTAGTGTGTGTGGTGAGGAACACGCGGTAGTCGGAAGGCAGCGCGGCACCAAGAGCTGACTCTAACTTTCTTACCGCCTCGAAAGACATGGGTTGTGATGCCTAACTACTAATAGACCCCACAGTGGGGCGTAGCGCCGACTTTGCTTCCAGCGGAGCGCCTCGTCAATCACGCGCGCCTTTGCAATCAGCTACTTGCCTGGAGGGGGTGCCCTACGGGTCCACGAAATAGACCTCCTGCCGTCCGGATATCCGGATACGCCCGCACTCATGCCGGCGTATCAACCGACGTCCAACGGACGTGCCGACGGCCGCAAGTGTTTGACGGCGCTGGCGTCGCCCGTAGTGCAGAGGTCGGTTCGCCGGTCTATCGGCAGCCGTGCCGGTCCGGTCGGCCGCGGATTCCGCACAACAAAAAGCCCCGCCGAAACGACGAGGCCTTCAGGATCGCTGGTGCCGGAGGTGGGACTCGAACCCACACGCTTTTAAGGGCGGCGGATTTTGAGTCCGCTGCGTCTACCGATTCCGCCACTCCGGCGCGGGCGCGCAGTATAGCGGACGGGGCGGCCCGCCCCGGGCGGCTACAGGCCCAGTCCGCCGTGACGGGCCATGCCGGCGGCGAGCACGAAGATCAGCGCGATCAGGGCGAACTCCACCTTGATCACCGTGCGTACGCGCGACACCTCGGCGGCGTTCGGGCGCCAGTCGGCCTGGGTGCCGGCGGCCTTGCGCCAGCGCAGGAAGGCGAGCGTCGGGTAGATCGACAGCAGCGCGGCCAGCACGAAGGCGCCGACCTTGGCGTGGAACCAGGGGTTGTGCAGGTAGAAGGCGCTGCCCTTGACGCCCATGCCCACGCGCATCAGTCCGGCGAGCAGCAGCAGGCCGGCGGTGGCGCCGTAGCCGCGGTCGATGCCGACCAGGCGACGGAGGGCGCCGGTGTCGAGCGGGCGCGAGAGCAGGGCGGACTGCACGGCCAGCATCGCGACCAGGCCGAACAGCAGCAGGTGGTGGGCGGAGGCGAGGATGAAGTCGCGCAGCATGGGGCGGTCCGTGCGGAAGGGGCGGGGCTATCGTCGCATGCGTCGACGCCGTGGTCGCGCGTCATCGGCCACGGGCGCGGTCCGCGCGCGCTCCGCCTCGGCGCGATCAGGCGCCGGTGTCGATCGGCAGGCGGGCGTCGACGCGCCGGTACCAGTCGTCGCCCATGGGTTCGAACTTGCAGCAGTGCTCGATCGGCGCCTGGTAGATGTGCACCGACACCGCCACCGCGGTGTCGCTGGCGTTGGCGATGCTGTGGTACTCGTGCGGCGGGATCAGGCTGCCGGCGCTGCCGGGACCGGCCTGCATGCCGCCGGCGGCGCGGAAGCGGACGCGGTCGCCGTCGGATTCCAGCAGTTCGAACTGGGTGATCTCCAGCGCGCCGTGCCACACGCCTTCCACGCACCACAGGCCGCAGTGGTCGTGCACCGGCGTGCCCTGACCCGGGCCCCAGGTCATGGCGACCACGCTGTAGCCGTGCTCGGGGCTGCGGTAGAGCTCGCGGCGGGCGTAGTGGTCGGCGATGGGCGCGTGCACGCAGTCGGGCAGGCGGATGGCGGGGTCTCGGATCAGGGCGCACAGGGTGCTGCGCAGCTGCGCGGTCACCGCGTGCTCGTCGCCGGCGGCCACGGCCGCGTCGATGGCGGCCAGGAATCGCTGCTGGCCCTCGAAGGGGAGGCCGGGCGGGGCGGCTGGGGTCATGCGGGGATTCTAAACCGTCACGGATGAAACTGTTGGACGGGGGGTGGGCGGGTTGCGGCCATCGGCGATGGTCGCGAATGGCGCGGGCGACGGGGCTGTCGAGGCGTTGGAGCTGCCCATGTGTAAGCCGGACAAGCGCCTGCGGGCCGTCGCCGTGGCCCCGGATGCGCTGCGCTTATCCGGGCTACGGGGCATCGGAGGCGTGTCGAGGGACCATGGGCATGGGCCCCGGATGGGGCCCGCGTGTGCGGGCGTCGGGAATCGAGCCAAGGGCAGCTGGCGACCGCTGCGGGCGGGATCAGCGGCCGGTTTCCGGGTGGGCCTGCCGTTCCGCGATTCGCGCGCGTCAGAGCCCGTCGAGGAAGCCGCGCACGGCCGGGCCGAAGCGGTCCATGTCCACCAGGAAGGCATCGTGGCCCTGCGGCGAGTCCAGGCCCAGGAAGCGCGCATCGGCGCCGCCGCGGGCCAGGCCTTCGGCGATCTCCTCCTGCTGCTCCACCGGGAACAGGATGTCGGTGCGCGCGCCGATCGCCAGCGCGCGCTCCACCCGCACCTGCGCCAGCGCGGCCAGGACGTCGCCGCCGGCGTATTCGGCCAGGTCGAACCAGTCCATCGAGCGGCTCAGGTAGAGGTAGCTGTTGGGGTCGTAGCGGCGCACGAAGCGCCGGGCGTGGCCTTCGAGGTAGCTTTCCACCTGGAACTCGAGGCCGAAGGGCTCCTCGTCCGGGCGGTCGGACTCCAGCCGCACGCGGCCGAAGCGTCCGTCCCACTCCAGCGCCGAGCGGTAGGTGATCACGCCCAGCTTCCGCGCGATGCGCATGCCGGATTCGGGATAGGTGGCCTCGTCGTAGCGGCCCTCGTTCCAGTTCGGGTCCAGCCGGATCGCCTCGCGCTGCAGCGAGCGCACCGCGATCGAGAACGGCAGGGCGCGGGCGCTGCCGCTGATGTTGACGTGCGCGCGGCTGATGCCCGGGTGGCGGTGCAGCAGGGCCAGCGCGGTCATGCCGCCCATCGAGTTGCCGACCACGCAGGCCAGGCGCTCGATGCCGAGGCGGCGCACCACGTGCGCGGCGCCGTCGGCGACGTCTTCGATGGAGACGTCGGGGAAGCTCAGGCGATACAGCTCGCCGGTGGCGGGATTCACGGAGGCCGGCCCGGTCGAGCCCTTGCAGCTGCCGATCGGGTTCACGCTCACCACGAACCAGCGGTCGGTGTCGATCGGCTTGCCGGGGCCGACCATCGCTTCCCACCAGCCGGGCGTGGGGTCGTCGTCGCGGCTGGCGGCGTGCGCGTCGGGCGACAGGCCGGTGAGGATCAGCAGGGCGTTGCCGGCGCTCGCATCGAGCGTGCCCCAGGTTTCATAGGCGACGCGCGCGTCGTGCAGCGTGCCGCCGCGCTTCATCGGGAACGGGGAGGGCAGGTCGACCCAGCGCGTGCCGGGCGGGATGAACTCGGTCATGCGGGGATTGTAAGGGGGTGCGGATACGGGCGACGGGCGGTCGGTTCCCGGCCGTCACCCGTCACCGTAGCCCGGATAAGCGAAGCGCATCCGGGGAAAACCGCCAAATCCGCGGCTCCGCACACGGGTACGAACGCGCATCCCGTCGCCGACGGGTGACGGGGCGAGGTGGCGGACGTGGACGTCGCGAGCGCCGGATGCGCGGTGCGCGTCCGCGCGGCGCCTCGGTGAAGGTGTGCGGCGGCGTGCCCCGGATGCGCTTCGCTTATCCGAGCTACGGGGCTACGGGGCTACGGGGCGATGTCGAGGGCGATGGGAGCGGTGGCGGGGAGGCGCACTCGCACGGGCGCGGACTCGAGGTCGGCTTCGCTTCGGTTGGCGCTGCCGGTGGCGGAGATGCGCGCCAGGACTTCCACTTCCTGCAGCGCGGAGAGCTTCGCGGTGGGCATCGGGCTGTCGCCGTCGTCGAGCACGATGTCGAGCGGCAGGTCGCGCACGGCGTGGCGTTCGACGGCGACCGGCATCGGTGGGCCGTCGGCGGCGCGGGCGATGACGAAGACCACGGCATCGGGCGACAGGCGCGCGCGTTCGGCCAGGCCCGGGGCGAGGGTGACGCGCACGCGCAGGCTGCCCGGTGTCGCGGATACGGACGCGCCGTCCGCGGAGGTTCTGGAGGATTCGCCGGCGGAAGGCGCCTGCGCCGCATCCGGCGGCAGCGGCGGCATGCCAGCCGCCTCGCGCGCCTGGTCGATCTGGGTGCGCAGAGCGGTGGCAGTGCTCGCATCGACCTTGGGCAGCAGCGCTTCCCAGGTGGCGACGGCGGCGGCATCCTCGCCGCGCTGGCGCTGGACCACGCCGACGAACCAGGCGGCGCGCTGGTTGTCGGGTTCGATCGCCAGCGCCTGGCGCAGCATCGCCAGGGCCTCGTCGTCGAAGCGGTTGCCGGGCGTGGCCTGGGCGCGCGCCTGCGCGGCCTCGAGCAGCAGCTCGGGGTCGTCTGGAATGTGTTCGAGCGCGGTCATGTAGGCATCGCGCGCCGCCTCGCGATTGCCGAGCGAAGACTGCGCGCGGGCCAGCAGGCGCCAGCCCTCGGGCTGCGCGGGATCGCGCGCGAGCGCGACCTGCAGTTCGGCGATCGCCTCTTCCATCGTCGGCGCCTCGCCGCTGTCGGCCATGGCCGGCAGGGCGGAGGGATCCAGCGCGGCCGGCGTGCCGACGATGCGGTACAGCGCGAACGCCAGCACCGGCACCACCACCACGATCGCGGCGAACATGCGCGGCGAGGCCTTGCGCAGCGGCAGCGCGACGAGGGCCGCGACCGCCAGCGCGGCCAGCACCAGCACCGCATGCAGCACCAGCGCGCCACTCACCATTCCTGGTCCTCCTCCACCGGCAGCGGCTGGCGGCCGCGCGCGCGCACGATGCGCGCCACCACCACGCCGCCGACCAGCAGCAGCAGGCCCGGCGCCAGCCACAGCGCCCAGGTATGGCCGCCGAAGCGCGGCCGGTAGAGCACGAATTCGCCGTAGCGCTCCACCAGGAAGGCGCGGATCTCGGCGTCGCTGCGGCCCGAGCGCATCAGGTCGAACACCTCGCGCCGCAGGTCGTGAGCGATCTGGGCGTTGGAGTCGGCCAGCGACTGGTTCTGGCACATCACGCAGCGCAGTTCGGCCACCAGGTCGTGGAAGCGGCGCGCTTCGGCGTCGTCGCGGAAGTCGAGCGGCGTGGCGTCGCGCACGGCCTGGGCGCGCGCGGGATCGGCACCGGCGAGCAGCAGCGCCGCCACCAGCGTGGCCAGCAGCCAGCGCGTCCACGCCACCCGCGGCGCACGCCCTGCATCGAGCGACGACACGGCACCCGGCAGACTGCGCGCGCTCACTTCGGCACCCCGATCGCATCCAGCGCGGGCAGCAGGCTCGAGGCCAGCGTCGCATCGTCGATGGGGCCGACGTGCTTCCAGCGCACGATGCCCTCGGCGTCGACCAGGAAGGTCTCGGGCGCGCCGTAGATCCCCCAGTCGATCGCCTTGCGGCCGTCGTAGTCCACCAGTACAAGCCAGTACGGGTTGCCGAACTGCTCCAGCCAGCGCATGGCGTCGGCGTGCTCGTCCTTCCAGTTGTAGCCGATCACGCGCACCCGCCGGGTTTCGGCGAAGCGGGTGATCACCGGGTGCTCGACCCGGCAGCCGGGGCACCAGCTGCCCCAGACGTTGAGCAGGTAGGGCTGGCCCAGCAGTTCCTGCGACGTGACCAGGCGGCCGGGTTCGTGCAGGACCGGCAGCGCGAACGGGGGCGCCGGCTTGCCGATCAGTGGCGAGGGCAGGGCCTCGCGGTCGGCGCGGTCGGACACCAGCACGCCGTACAGCAGCAGTCCGACCAGGCCGAGGAACACGACCGCGATCGCGGCGGCGGTGAGGTGGCGTGCGCTGGCCATCAGGCGGTGCCTCCGGTGTCTGCCGGCGCGGCGTCGTCGGTCGCCGCGCCTTCGCGTGCGCGTGCGCGACCGCCGCCCGACACCCGCCGGAAGCGCCGATCCGCCGCGGTGACGAACCCGCCCAGCGCCATCAGGAACGCGCCGGCCCAGATCCAGCGCACGAACGGCTTGACCTGCAGCCGCACCGCCCACGCGCCGTTGCCCAGCGGTTCGCCGAGCGCGACGAACACGTCGGCGAACACGCCGGCATGGATACCGGCATCGGTCATCACCTGGCCGCCGCTGGCGTAGGCGCGCTTTTCCGGATGCAGCAGCGCCAGCGGCGCGTCGTCGCGGAATACCTGCACCAGGCCGCGGTCGGCGACGTAGTTCGGTCCCTGCGCGCGCTCGACGCCGTCGAAACGGAACGAATAGCGGCCGATCTCGCTGGTCTGGCCGGGCATCATTGCCACTTCGCGCTGCACCAGCTGCGCCTCCACCAGCAGCGCGCCCACCAGGAACACCGCGATGCCGCCGTGCGCCAGCGCCATGCCCGCCATTTCCGGGGTGAACGCGCGGCCGCTTGCGCGCAAGCGGCTCCACACGAAGCGCAGGGTGCCGAGCGCCACCCACGCCGCGGCCGCGACGCCGGCCGCCGTCTTCAGCGGCCCCTGTGGCGCGAAAAAGTAGGCGATCACGCCCAGCACCGCGGCCAGCCCCAGCCACGGCAAGAGCATCGCAGTCGGCTTCGACGGCTGCTCCTGCTGCCAGCGCGTGAGCGGGCCGAACGGTACCAGCAGCACCAGCGGCGCCATCAGCAGCACGAACAGGGTGCCGAAGTAGGGCGGGCCCACCGACACCTTGCCCAGGTCCAGCGCGTCGGCCAGCAGCGGATACAGCGTGCCCAGCAGCACCATCGCGCAGGCCGCGGCCAGCAGCAGGTTGTTCACCAGCAGCAGGGTCTCGCGCGAGGCCGGCGCGAACGGCCGCCCCTGCGGCAGGCGCGGCGCGCGCAGCACGTACAGCGCCAGCGCGCCGCCGATCACCGCCGCCAGGAACGCGAGGATGAACAGCCCGCGCGAGGGATCGGCCGCGAACGAGTGCACGCTGGTCAGCACGCCCGAGCGCACCAGGAACGCGCCCAGCAGCGACAGCGAGAACGTCGCGATCGCCAGCAGCAGGGTCCAGCCGCCGAAGCTGCCGCGCTTCTCGGTCACCGCCTGCGAATGGATCAGGGCCGCGCCGGCCAGCCAGGGCATGAAGCTGGCGTTCTCCACCGGGTCCCAGAACCACCAGCCGCCCCAGCCCAGCTCGTAGTACGCCCACCACGAACCCAGCGCGATGCCGATGGTCAGGAAGCCCCACGCCACGTTGGTCCACGGCCGCGTCCAGCGCAGCCAGCGCGCATCCACCTGGCCCTCGAGCAGGGCGGCGATCGCGAACGCGAACGGCACCACGAAGCCGATGTAGCCGATGTAGAGCATCGGGGGATGGATGATCATCCCCGGGTCCTGCAGCAACGGGTTGAGGTCGTGCCCTTCCACCGCCGCCGGCAGCAGCCGCGCGAACGGGTTGGAGGTGAAGATCATGAAGGACAGGAAGCCGATCGCGACCAGCCCGATCACCCCCAGCACCCGCGCCGCCACCACCTCCGGCAGGTGCCGCGACCACAGCGCGACGGCCGCGTTCCAGATGCCCAGCATCAGCACCCACAGCAGCAGCGACCCCTCGTGCGAGCCCCAGACCGCGGTGAAGCGGTAGACCATCGGCAGCAGCGAGTTGGAGTTGTCGGCGACGTACTTGACCGAGAAGTCCTGCTGGACGAACGCGGCCGTGAGCGCGGCGTACGCGAACGCCAGCAGCGCCAGCTGGGCATAGGCCGCGGGCCGCGCCACCGCCATCCAGGCCGGCTTGTTGCCGGCCGCGCCGGCGAGCGGCAGGGCGGCCTGCAGCAGCGCCGCGAGCAGGGCGAGCAGCAGCGCGAGCTGGCCGAGTTCAGGCAGCATGCGCGGCTCCGTGGTGCAGGCTGCAGGGGAATGCGCCGCTGAAGCCGAGCGGATGCACCCGACTGGCGCTGCGGCGCTCATGCCGCATCGATGCGATGGCGGCGAATGCGTGCGCTCTCGCTCGCCCGTGCCACTGGGTCCCCGCCTGCGCGGGGACGATGAGACTCCTCACTCCTTCGCCCCTGCGCCGGGCGCCGCGTCGACGTTGTGCTTGCTGTGCGCCAGGCCCATCTTGTCGGCCACTTCCTTGGGCACGTAGGTCTCGTCGTGCTTGGCCAGCACGTCCTCGGCGACAAAGCGGCCGCCGTCCATGCGCCCGGTCGCGACCACGGCCTGGCCCTCGCGGAACAGGTCGGGGAGGATCTTGTCGTAGGTGACGTCCAGCTGCGCGTCGCCATCGGTGACGCGGAAGTGCGAGACCAGCGAGCCCTCGTCGCGCCGGAACGAGCCGGTCTCGACCATGCCGCCGAGGCGGAAGCGCGCGTCGCCCGACGACACCGCGGGCCCGGCGCTGCCGGACAGCACCTCGTTGGGGGTGTAGAGGTAGGCGATGTTCCGCTGCAGCGCGAACGCGACCAGGGTGGCGGCCAGGCCCGCCGCGGCCAGCAGCGCGAGCACGAACCACAGTCGGCGGCGACGGGTGGGGTTCATCGCTTGAGCTCCGGAGCGACGGTGGCGGTCGCACCGCGTGCGGCCTCGCGCCGGGCCAGCAGCCGCACCGCGCGCATGACCTGGGCGATGCGGATGCGCGGCGCCACGAAGTCCCACAGCAGCACCGTGGCGAACACGGCGTAGGCGGCGATCACGTAGCTGGCGTAGCTCATGCGGAGGCTCCGGCCAGGCGGCGCACCCAGTCCTTGCCGGCCTCGCGCTGCAGGTTGTCGGCGCGCGCACGCGCCAGCAGCGAGCCGATCGCCCACAGCTTGGTGCCGACCACCATCCAGATCAGCGGCGGCAGCATGCTGGCGTCCATCGAGGATTCGCCGAACACGCGGATGGTCTGGCCCTGGTGCAGGGAGTTCCACCACACCACCGAGTAGCGGATGATCGGCAGCATCACCACTCCCACGATCGCCAGCAGCGAGGCCGCGCGCGCGGCGGCGCGGCGGTCTTCGATCGCCGCGTACAGGCCGATCACGCCGAAATAGAGGAACAGCAGCACCAGTTGCGAGGTCAGGCGCGGGTCCCAGTCCCACCACGTGCCCCACATCGGCTTGCCCCAGATGCTGCCGGTGGCCAGGGTGATGACGGTGAACGCGGCGCCGATCGGGGCGCAGGCCATGGCCAGGATCTCGCACAGCTTGATCCGCCACACCAGGGCGATCGCGCCGTACAGCGCCATCAGCGCGAACATCGCCATGCTCATCCAGGCGCTGGGCACGTGGATGTAGAGGATCCGGAAGCTGTCGCCCTGCTGGTAATCGGCCGGCACCAAAAACAGCGCGCCGTACAGCCCCACGCCCATCGCCAGCAGGCCCGCCGCGAACGCCCACGGCGCCCAGCGGGCCGCGAAGCGGTCGAAGGTGGGGGGCGACCCGAGCTGGTGGAACCAGCGCACCACCGGGTTCATGTTGGACATCGGGCTGGCTGCTCGCAGGGGCGGGACCGCGGGAGGCGGCCGGAGGCCGGGTCTGGCCGCCGGCATCCTTGGCTAAGTGTCTATTTTTTCAGACTCGACCGGTGCGGCCAAGCCTGAGGGGGTGGACAGGATGCCCCAGTGCGCGCCGGGTGGACATGGCCGGGGCGGCAAATGGCGCGTGCGGATCGCGTTCGCAGCAGGATCCGGGACGTGCCGCGGGGACGCGGCAGGGTCGGGATCCGGCGGGCGTAGGCGGTGGGTGGGGCTGGCGCGCAGCGCCCCGGGGAGGTCCCGGATTATCGCGCGCGCTGGTGGGCACAAGGCGGGAAGCGGTTCGCGGAGATCCGGATGCGCTGCGCTTAACCGGGCTACGCAGGCGGGGAATCCGGCGGGTGGCGGCGGGAAGCGGATAGGCCCGCATCGCGCGCTCTGGTAGGCCCGGGGCGGGAAGTGGTTCGCGGAGATCCCGGATGCGCTGCGCTTATCCGGGCTACGCAATCGCGGGCGCCTGATCTGAAGTCGCCGTGCGCCGTTCTGCCGGGCGCCGGTTGCCGCGGTCGCCCCGGACCCCCAGGTAGCCCGGATAAGCGCAGCGCATCCGGGGGCAAGGCCAGGCCGGGCGCGTCCGGGTCGAGGCCGCGACGTGCGCTATTGCGCCGCGATCCGGATCGCGGTCGCCGCAGCCACGGGCGCCAGCACCAGCGCCATCAGCAACCCCGCGCCGAGCAGCAGCAGCCCGCCCGCCGGATCGTGCCCCTGCGCCGCGGCCGCCACGCTGCCGGCGCCGAATACCAGCACCGGCACGTACAGCGGCAACGCCAGCAGCGCCAGCAGCACGCCCGCGCGGCGCATGCCCACGGTCAGCGCCGCCACCACCGCACCGATCAGGCTCAGCAGCGGCGTGCCCAGCGCAAGGGCGCCCAGCAGCACCGGCCACAGCGTGCGCGGCAGGTACAGCAGTTCGGCCAGCAGCGGCACGGCCAGCAGCAGCGGCGCCGCGGTGGTGAGCCAGTGCATCAGGGTGCGCACCAGCACCAGCCAGGCCAGCGGCACCGGCGCCAGCCGCCACTGTTCCAGCGAACCGTCCTCGGCGTCGCCGCGGAACAGCGTGTCCAGCGCCAGCAGCCCCGACAGCAGCACCGCCACCCACAGCACGGCGGGCGCGGCGCGCGACAGCAGTTCGCGTTCGGCGCCCATCGCCAGCGCGAACAGCACGACCACCAGGATCGCGAACAGCGCCGGCTGCAGCGCGTCGCCGCGACGGCGCCAGAGCAGGCGCAGGTCGCGCACCATCAGGGCACGCGCGGCGGATGCCAGCGTGGGCGCACCGGCGCTCATGCCGCGGGAGCCTCGCGGCCGAGCGTGAGCAGGCGGGTGCGCACCGGCGGCGCGGCGTAGGCGCCATGCGTGGTGACCAGGGCGCCGCCACCGGCATCGAGGTGCGCGCGCACCATGCGGTTGACCAGTTCGATGCCGGGCAGGTCGAGGTTCGCGTACGGCTCGTCGAGCAGCCACAGCGGAGCGGGCGACAGCCACAGCCGCGCCAGCGCCAGGCGCCGCCGCTGGCCGGCGGACAGGTGGCGCACCGGCGCGTCATCAAAGCCGGCCAGGCCGACGATCGCCAGGGCCGCGTCGATGTCGAGCGTCGGCCGCCGGCCGAGCAGGCCGCACAGGTAATCGAGGTTCTCGCCGGCCGACAGGTCCACCTTCAGCCCGGGCAGGTGGCCGAGGTAGGCGACGTGGCCGGCGCGCGCAGCGGCCGCCACCGGCGCGTCCGACAGCCGCACTTCGCCCTGGCCGCCGTCGAGCAGGCCCGCCAGTACGCGCAGCAGGGTGGTCTTGCCGGCGCCGTTGCCGCCCTGCACCAGTAGCGCTTCGCCGGCCTCGACGCGGAAGTCCAGCGGGCCGAACAGCGGCATCTCGTCGCGGGCGAAGCGCAGGCCGCGCACGTCGAGCAGCGGCGCGGAAGCGGAAGGGGTGTCGGGCATCAGGCGCGATTCGGCCGGCGGTCGGCGATCGCGATCATTGTAGCCAGTCGACGTCGACGTCACCGGTCTCGTCGGGCGGGCGCGGGGCGTCCATCCGCAGCCGCACCGCTTCGCCCGGTCGCCACCACAGCGTGCCGAGCTGGCCGAAGCGGCGCGCCAGGGCGTCGAACGGCCCGACCTCCATGCCCATCACCAGCCAGCTCGGTTCGCGCCAGCTGCGGTTCCGGGCCGAGGCGAAGGCCGGGCGCAGGCCGTAGCCGCCGGCCACGAGCTGCGCGTGCAGGGCGTCGTCGTCGCGCCGGTTGTCGTCGTCGCTCCGCTCGACCGAGCGCGGGTTCCACGCCGAGAGCATCCCGAACGAGGTCGCTTCGGGATAGGCCAGCTCCAGTCCCGGCGTGGGCAGCCCGATGATCACGTCGTGCCACGAACCGTCGTACTGCCAGCGGTACTCGGCCGCCAGGTAGGCGTGCAGCAGTTCGGACACGCGG
This sequence comes from Luteimonas rhizosphaericola, assembly GCF_029888045.1. Lineage (GTDB taxonomy): Bacteria > Pseudomonadota > Gammaproteobacteria > Xanthomonadales > Xanthomonadaceae > Luteimonas > Luteimonas rhizosphaericola. The sequence continues at coordinate 12,939 of NZ_JARXRN010000020.1, forward strand.
GACGGGTCCATGGGAAGCGGGGCAGCGGGCATCGGGGTCAATGCGTCCGGCGGTGGCCGGGGCTGCGCCCGGGGGAGGCAACCGGTGCGCGCAAGGCGGGCAGGGCGCGCACCGCGTGTGCCGCAGGCCGGGGAGGAGCCATGCCGCGCGTCTCCTGCGTGGGGGTTCGATAGGTGTAACCGATCGGACCCGGATCGTAAACTGCGCACTCCGCTCCGAACCCTGGCAAGCCTCTTGATGCTCCAGACCAAACTGCCGAAGGTCGGCACCACCATCTTCACCGTGATGTCGCAGCTGGCGCAGGAGCACGGCGCGGTGAACCTCGGCCAGGGCTTCCCCGACTTCCCGGTGCCGCCGCGGCTGGTCGAGGAGCTCGACCGGGCGATGCGCGCGGGCCACAACCAGTACGCGCCGATGACGGGGGTGCCGGCGCTGCGCCAGGCGATTGCGGCCAAGACCGCGCGCGTCTACGGCCACGCGCCCGATGCCGATACCGAGGTCACCGTGACCAGCGGCGCGACCGAGGCCATCTTCAACGCCATCCACGCCGTCGTCCGCGCCGGCGACGAGGTGGTGGTGCTCGACCCCTGCTACGACTGCTACGAACCCGCGATCGACCTGGCCGGCGCGCGCGCGGTGCACGTGCCGCTGGACCCGGCCACCTTCGCGCCCGACTGGCAGCGCGTGCGCGAGGCGATCGGCCCGCGCACCCGCATGCTGATGATCAACAGCCCGCACAACCCGTCCGGCGCGATGCTGTCCGCGGACGACATGCGCGAGCTGGCGGCGATCCTCGAGGGCACCGGGGTGTTCCTGCTGTCGGACGAGGTGTACGAGCACATCGTGTTCGACGGCGCCCGCCACGAATCGGTGCTGCGCCACCCGGCGCTGCGCGAGCGCGCGTTCGTGGTGTCGAGCTTCGGCAAGACCTACCACTGCACCGGCTGGAAGATCGGCTACTGCATCGCGCCGCCGGCGCTGAGCGCGGAGTTCCGCAAGGTGCACCAGTACAACGTGTTCTCCACCTTCACCCCGGGCCAGCATGCGTTCGCGGCGATGCTCCGGGACGACCCGGCGCACTACGAGCAGCTCGGCGCGTTCTACCAGGCCAAGCGCGACCGCTTCCGCGAGCAGCTGGCGACCACCCGGCTGGCGCCGCTGCCGGTGCCGGGCGGCTACTTCCAGCTGGTGGACTACTCGGACGTGAGCGACCTGGACGATGCCGCCTTCTGCCGCTGGCTGACGGTCGAGAAGGGCGTGGCGGCGATTCCGCTGTCTCCGTTCTACGACTCGCCGCCGCCGGGCCAGCGCCTGGCGCGGCTGTGCTTCGCCAAGAACGAGGCGACCCTGGACGCGGCGATCGAACGCCTGCAGCGGCTGTGAGGAGCGAGCGATGAACAACCTCCGTGTCTCTCTCGTGCAGGGCGCGACCCGCTGGCACGATCCGGCCGGCAACCGCGACTACTACGGCGACCTGATCGCCCCGCTGCACGGCACCACCGACGTGGTGCTGCTGCCGGAAACCTTCACCAGCGGCTTTTCCAACGAGGCCATCGGCGATGCCGAGACCATGGATGGGCCCACCGTGGCCTGGATGCGGGCGCAGGCCGCACGGCTCGGCGCCGCGCTGTGCGGCAGCGTGCAGCTGCGCGTGGACGGATCGGTGTTCAACCGCCTGCTGTGGGTCACGCCCGACGGCACGCTGCAGCACTACGACAAGCGCCACCTGTTCCGCTACGCGCGCGAACACGAGCGCTACGCCGCCGGGCGCGAGCGCCTGACCGTGGAGTGGAAGGGCTGGCGGATCTGCCCGCTGGTCTGCTACGACCTGCGCTTCCCGGTGTATTCGCGCAACCGCTACGACGTCGAACGCGCCGGCGCGCCGGACTACGACCTGCTGCTCTACGTCGCCAACTGGCCGGCGGCGCGCGCCTACGCGTGGAAGACGCTGCTGCGCGCGCGCGCAATCGAGAACCTGTGCTACGTGGCGGGCCTCAACCGCGTCGGCACCGACGGCAACGGCATCGACTACGACGGCGACAGCGCGGTGATCGACTTCCTCGGCCACCCGGTCAGCGAATGCACCGACGCCGAGGTGGTGGTGACCACGACCCTGCTGGCGGACGAGCTCGCGAAGCACCGCGAACGTTTTCCGGCGATGCTCGACGGCGACGCGTTCGAGCTGCGCTGAGGCGGCGGTCAGCCGTTGTAGAGGTAGTACACGCGCCGGGTGCGCGGCGACACCACGATCATCCCGATGCGGCCGTAGGCGTAGTAGCTGCCGGGCGTATTCACGGCCTCGGCCGCAGCGCGCAGCTGGTCGCGGTCGGCATCGATGCAGAAGCCGTACGCGCAGACGTACTGCAGGATCTCGTGGCGGCCGGTCGTCGGATCGGGCGGCCAGCGCCCGTCCGGCGCCAGTGGCGTGGCACGCCAGCCGCTGTAACGGCCGCGCCAGCGGCGCGATGCCTCCGGCGGCGGCATCCGCTCCAGGTAGTCCACGCCGCCGGCCGCGATCGTTCGCGCGGCGCCCCCAGGCAGACGGTAGGCGATGAAGCCGGCCTCGTTGCCGCCCGGCCCGAACCCCCAGGCCTCTTCTTCCGCGTAGACCACCTGCCAGACACCCAGCGCCGGGGGCACATGGCCCAGCCGGTGCGCGTGAACCATCGCCGCGCAGCCGCCCCCGGCGAGCACTGCCGCGCACGCCGAGAGCGCCAGCATCGCGCGCGGCGCGACCACGACTGCGGTCACCAGCGCCACGACCAGTGCCAGGGCGAAAGCGAACATCGACAGGAGCGCGATCACGCATGGCCCCGCGGCCGCGACCCGCTGCGACGGGAATGGAAATAGATCCGCTCCGCCGCCCAGCGCAGGGGCGGGGTGCCGAGCAGCAGGTCGAACACCCAGTCGCGCTGCAGGTGGTCGAAGGCCCAGCGCAGGGTGCGCTTGCTGCGGAACCTCGGCGCGGCGCGTTCGGCGATGCGGGCGGGGTCCGGGCCGCCATGCCGCAGATGCGCGGCGATGGCCGTGCCGACCGCCTCGCCGTGCCGCCAGGCCGAATGGATGCCGCCGGCGGTCACCGGCGAGACGATGCCGGCGGCATCGCCGGTCAGGATCACGCCCGGCGCGGCCAGCGGACGCACCGGTCCGCCGCAGGGAATCAGGCCGGCGCGGGTGGCGCTGGGGGTCAGGTCTGGTTCGATTCCCAGGCGCTCGCCCACGCGGCGGCGCAGCGTGTCGATCTCCGGCACGCCGGCGCGATCGGCACGGTGGCGGAACGCGAGGCCGAACTGCACGCCCGTGGGACTCTGCGCCGCCCAGCCGATGTAGCCCGGCGCGAGTGCGTGGTCGATGAAGCAGTGCAGGCGCCCGGGCTCGCGCAGGGTCGCGCCGTCGAACTCGTGCTCGACGCCGTAGAGGAACTCGCGCACGCGGCCCAGCCCGGCGCGCATCGCCACCCGGGACTTGGCGCCGTCCGCGCCCACCAGCCAGCGGCAGGTGCCCAGGCCGTCGACCTGCCAGCCGCCGTCGATGCGGCGCGCGTCGGTGAACGACTGCATCAGCCGCAGGTCCACGCCGGCGCGCTCGAGCTCGGCCGCCAGCCAGCGCATGACACCGGGCGTGTCGGTGGCGAGGAAGTAGTAGCCATCGCGCTGCAGGGCCAGGCTGCGCAGGTTCGGCGCGTACAGGCGCACGCCGTCGATCCGGCGGACCAGCGACGGCGGCAGCGCCGCCAGCGCGGTGCCTTCCGCCGCCTCGCGCACGATGATGCCGGTGGTGTGCAGGCGGATGCCGGGGTCGCGCTTGCGTTCGAGCACGCACACGCGCAGGCCCGCCCGGCGCGCCGCGAGCGCGCAGGCGGCGCCGGCGAAGCTCGCGCCCACGATGACCACGTCCCACTGCATGCGATCGGTATCCGGCACGGGCGCCCTGGAGGTTCAGAGGAAGTCACAGCGTGGACGCGCCGCGTGGCCGCGCGATGGGCCCGCAGTGAAGCGGGGATGAAGCGGGAGGCTGCGGAACTGCTTCACCCGCTGCGACGCCACGCGGCTCTGGCGAGCCGCGCTCGGTCGGCGGCACGCGTGGAGATGCATGCATGGCGCGGGAGGCCAGGAAGATATGTGCGCGCGAGCCGTTGCGCCGTGAGCGAAGGGTGCGCGCGTCCAGCCGACGTCGGTGCAGGCGGCCGGGCGGCACTCCCGCAGTCGTCGTGGAATACGGACTGCCACCGGGTGCCGCAGCCGCCGGGTGACGGTCCGCGCCGGGTGACGGTCCGCGCCGGATCCCGACCCGCGCGTGGCGGAGCCGAATCGGACGATTCCTACACCGGGCAGGTGCATCCACCGATGCCCCTGCAGCGCCCCGCTGCTTATCGTGGCGCCCGTTCCCGATGCGGTGTAACGGCCATGGACGGTCCGCAGACATCCGGCCGCAGCGCGCGGCCGCCCTTCGGCCCCGTCGTGGCGGCGGGGCTGGTGCTGGGCGTGCTCGCGGCCTCGCGACTGCCGGCATTGCCGCCTGCCGCCTTACTGGCCGCACTGCTGGTGCTCGGCGCCGTGGCCTGGGCGCGGACGGTGGACTGGCGCCGGCCGGCAGGGGCGCTGCTGGTCGGAGTCGCGCTGTTCGGGCTGCACGCGGAATGGACGCTGTCGCGGCAGCTGCCGCCCGGCCTGGAGCGGGGCGATTTCGCGCTGGCGGGGCGGGTGGTGCAGCTGCCCGAACACGAACCGCGCCGGACCCGCTTCGCGTTCCGGGTCGACCGCGACGACGCGATGCCGCCGGCGTTGCGCGGGCGGGTGCTGCGGCTGTCCTGGTACGACGACCGCGCCTCGCCCCGGGACCACCGCTTCGGCATCGAGGCCGGCAGCCGCTGGCGGTTCACCGCGCGCCTGCGCGCCCCACGCGGGCTGCGCAACCCCGGCCATGGCGACAGCGAGCAGCAGATGCTCGCGGCGCGCATCGCCGCCACCGGCTACGTGCGCGATGGCGAACCGTTCGACCGGTTGCGGCCCGCATCCGGCATCGACGGCTGGCGCGAGCGTACGGCCGCGCGCATCGACACGGCGGTGGCGCGGCCGTCGTCGCGTTTCGTGCGCGCGCTGGCGCTCGGCGATACCCGCGCCCTGGCCGATGCCGACTGGGATGCGCTGCGTGCCACCGGCCTGACCCATCTCATCGCCATCTCCGGCTTCCACGTCGGCCTGGTGGCGGGGTTCGCCGCGCTCGCGTTCGCCGCCCTGTGGTGGCTGCTGCCGGCGCTCGGCCGCAAGGTGCCGCGCCCGCAGGCTGCGGCCGTGGGCGCGCTGGTGGGCGCGGCCGGGTACGCCGCCGTGGCCGGATTCGCGCTGCCGACCGTGCGCACGGTGCTGATGGTGGCGGTGGTGGTGCTGGCGCGGCTGTGGCGGCGACCGATGGGCGTGGCCGATGCGCTGGCACTGGCCGCCATCGCGCTGCTGCTGGTCGATCCGCTGGCGGCGCTGACCGCGGGCTTCTGGCTGAGCTTCGCCGGCGTGGCCTGGCTGGTGTGGTGCCTGCCGCGCGTGGGCGCGCAGCCGCTGGTGGGCGGCTTCCTGTCCGCGCAATGGGTGGCCACGCTGGGCCTGCTGCCGCTGACCGCGGCGCTGTTCGGCCAGGCATCGCTGGCCGGCCCGCTCGCCAACCTGGTCGCGATTCCGTGGTGGAGCCTGGTGGTGGTGCCGCTGGCGCTGGTCGGGACCGGCCTGGAAGCGCTGCATGGGGGCTGGGGCGACGGGGCATGGCGGCTGGCGGCATCGGCGTTCGACCTCTCGTGGCCGCTGTTCGAATGGCTGGCGGCCGGACGCGCGTCGCTGTGGTGGCTGCCCGAGGCGCGCTGGTACGCGCTGCCGCTGGCGCTGCTGGGCGCGTTCTGGCTGCTGCTGCCGCGCGGCGTGCCGGGCAAGGCGCTGGCGCTGCTGCTGTGGCTGCCGCTGCTGTGGCCCGACCGGCAGCTGCCGCGCCCCGGCGAGTTCGACCTGGTGATGCTGGACGTGGGGCAGGGCACCGCGCTGCTGGTCCGCACCGCGCGCCACGCCGTGCTCTACGACGCCGGGCCGGCAGTACCCGAAGGCTTCGATGCCGGCGACCGCGTGGTGGCGCCGTCGCTGCACGCGCTCGGCGTGCGACGGCTGGCGGCGACCGTGATCAGCCACGGCGACGCCGATCACGCCGGCGGTTTCGCGTCGCTGCGCCGGCGGTTTCCGGACGGCCCCGTGTTCGCCGCGCGCGAGGCGGCCATCGAGGGCGCCGCGCCATGCCTGGCCGGCACCGTCTGGACCGCGGACGGCGTCAGCTTCCGCTTCCTACACCCGGACGTGCACTTCCCGGCCATGGGCAACGATTCGAGCTGCGTGCTCAGGATCGAATCCGCGCACGGCAGCGCGCTGCTGGCCGGCGACGTGGGCGAGGTGGTCGAACGCCTGCTGGTGCACGACCACCCCGGTGCGCTACGCAGCGACGCAGTGCTGGTCGCCCACCACGGCAGCGGCAGCTCGTCGGATCCGGCGCTGGTCGCGGCCACGCAGGCGCAGGTGGCGCTGGTGTCGGCCGGCCACGGCAACCGCTTCGGCCATCCGCAGCGGGCGGTGGTGGAGCGATGGGAGCGGGCCGGTGCGCGGGACGCGCTCACCGCGCGCGATGGCGCGGTGGTCGTGCGCCTGCGCCGCGACGGGGTGCGCAGGGAGGCGCGCCGTCACACGCATCCCAGGCTCTGGGACGCGCAGCGGCGCATCGGCGACGTGCGCTGAGTCACTCGGGGGCGGCTGGGCACTGGGCTATCCTATCGGGCAGTCAGGTCAGGCCTACGGGCCGGAGGGGAGTGCGTGCTCGAACTGGTGAAGGCCGGCGGCTGGCCGATGATTCCGCTGCTGCTGCTGTCCGCGGTGGGGCTGGCGATCATCGTCGAGCGCTTCTGGGCGCTGCGTCGCAAGGCGGTGCTGCCGCCGGGGCTGGGGCAGGAGGTCCGCGCCTGGGCCGCGCGCGGCAAGCTCGATCCCGCGCACATCGACTCGCTGCGGCGCAACTCGCCGCTGGGCGCGCTGCTCGCCGCGGCGCTGGACGTGCGCCATCGCCCGCGCGAGGAGATCCGCGAGCGGGTCGAGGACGTGGGCCGCCACATCGCGCACCGGATGGAACGCTTCCTCAACGCGCTCGGCACCATTGCCGGCGCCGGCCCGCTGCTCGGGCTGTTCGGCACCGTGGTGGGCATGATCCAGATGTTCCTCGGGGTGATGGACCACGGCGTGGGCGACGTCAACCAGCTCGCCGGCGGCATCGGCAAGGCGCTGGTGTGCGCGGCGGCGGGCATGATCGTGGCGGTGCCGGCGCTGGTGTTCCACCGCTACTTCCGTGCCCGGGTGGACGGCTACATCGTCGACATGGAGCACGAGGCGATCCAGCTGATGGACGTGATCGATCCGCGCGCGCGCCGCGCCGCCGCCGCGGTGGCGGCCGTCCCGCCCGACGCCCAGCCGGCCCAGGCCTGAGCCGATGCGCATCCGCGACCGCCGCGCCGAGGACGTGCCGGAGATCAACCTGGTGCCGCTGATCGACGTGATCCTGGTGCTGATCATCTTCTTCGTGATCACCACCACCTTCGACGCGCGCTCGGTGCTCAAGCTCGAACTGCCGCGTGCCGGCGGCGAGCCGAACACCCAGTCCGAGTCGCTGAGCCTGCTGATCAACGCCGACGGCCGCTACTTCGTCGGCGACCGCGAGGCGCTGCGCACCGACGTCGAATCGCTCAAGCGCACGATCGTGGAAGTCGCCGGCGACGATCGCGAACGGACCGTGCTGCTGCGCGCCGACGCGCGCACCCCCTGGCAGGCGGTGGTGACCGCCTACGACGCGCTGGGCCAGCTCGGCTTCACCCGCATCGCCAACGCGACCGCGCCCGAAGCGCCCGCCCCGGCGGCGCCGTGACTGGGAGCGCCGCCCACGCGACTGCCGACGCCCAGGGCGCCTGGCCCGTCTACCGGCGGCTGCTGGGGCACGCCTGGGTGTACTGGCCATTCCTGCTGGTGGCGGTGGTGGCGATGGTGATCGAGGCGCTGGCGGGCGCCGCGTTCGTGTGGCTGATGGAACCGCTCACCAACGACGGCTTCGTCGACCCCAAGCCCGAGATGGCGATCGTGTTGCCGCTGTCGATCGTCGGCCTGTTCCTGCTGCGCGGCATGGCCACCTTCGCCACCGACTACGGCATGGCGCGGGTGGGGCGCAGCGTGGTGCGCGACCTGCGCGAACTGGTGCTGGGCAAGTACCTGCGCCTGCCGAGCAGCCGCTTCGACACCGAATCGGTGCCGGCGATGGTGAGCCGGCTCAACTTCGACACCGAGCAGGTCACCCAGGCCAGCTCGGACGCGCTCAAGGCGATCCTGACCGACGGCCTGACGGTGCTGTTCCTGTTCGGGCTGATGCTCTACACCAGCGTGAAGGTGACGCTGGCGATGATCCTGATCGCGCCGCTGATCGGGGTGCTGGTGTGGTACGTGGGCGGCCGCTACCGGCGCATCAGCCGCGGCATCCAGGACGGCATGGGCGACCTCGCGGCCAGCGCGGAGCAGTCGCTGGCCGCGCAGCAGGACGTCAAGGTCTACGGCGCGCAGGGCTTCGAACGCGCGCGCTATTCCGGCTTCGCCAACCGCATCCTGCGCCTGAACATGAAGGTCGAGACCACGCGCGCGGCCTCGTCCGCCCTGGTCCAGATCCTGGCCGCGCTGGCGCTGGCGGCGATCGTGTGGGTGTCGGTGCGCGAAGCGCTGGTCGGGCGCCTGAACCCGGGCGAGTTCGTGCAGCTGATGACGGCGATGATGGGCATCATCCCGTCGCTGCGCCGGATCACGAACGTTCAGAGCGTGATCGGGCGCGGCGTGGCGGCGGCCGAGCGGCTGTTCTCGGTGCTCGACTCGGCCGAGGAACCCGACACCGGCGCGCGCCCGGTGGCGCGCGCGCGCGGCGAGCTGGTGTTCGACCACGTCTCGCTGCGCTACGCCCGCGACGACGACGAGCGCCACGCCCTGCACGACATCAGCTTCCGCGCCGCGCCGGGCACGGTGACCGCGATCGTCGGGCGCTCCGGCAGCGGCAAGACCAGCCTGGTGCGGCTGGTGCCGCGCTTCTACGAGCCGAGCGCCGGCACGATCACGCTCGACGGCGCGCCGCTCGACGACTACCGCCTGTCCGATCTGCGCCGGCAGATCGCGCTGGTGGGGCAACGGGTGATGCTGTTCGACGACAGCGTCGCGGCCAACATCGCCTACGCCGCCGAGGCCACGCCCGAAGCGCTGCGCGCCGCCGCCGAGGCCGCCAACGCCTGGGAGTTCATCGAGCGTCTGCCGCAGGGCATGGACACGCCGATCGGCGAGAACGGGGCGATGCTGTCCGGCGGCCAGCGCCAGCGCCTGGCGATCGCGCGCGCGATCCTGCGCGACGCGCCGATCCTGATCCTGGACGAGGCCACCGCCGCGCTCGATACCGAATCCGAGCGGCTGGTGCAGGAAGCGCTGAACCGCCTGATGCCCGACCGTACGACGCTGGTGATCGCGCATCGCCTGTCGACCATCGAACACGCCGACCAGGTGCTGGTGCTCGACCAGGGCCGGCTGGTGGAGCAGGGCACGCATGCCGAGCTGCTGGCGCAGGGCGGGCTGTACGCGCACCTGCACCGGATGCAGTTCCGCGACGGCGGCGAGGCGTGAGCCGAGGGTCCGGCCACGCGCCGCGCCACTGGTACGCCGATGCCCCGGTGCCGCTGGCCGCGCGCGCGCTCGCCGGGCTGTACGGCGCGGTGGCCGGGCTGCGCCGCGATCTCTACCGCCGCGGCGTGCTGCGGCGACAGCGCGTGGCCGTGCCCGTGATCGTGGTCGGGAATCTCGTCGCCGGCGGCAGCGGCAAGACGCCGCTCACCATCGCCCTGGTCGAACGGCTGCGCGCCGCGGGCTGGACGCCGGGCGTGGCCAGCCGGGGCTACGGCCGCGCGGACGCCGGAACGCCGCGCTGGGTGGAGGCCGGCACCGACCCGGCGCTCGGCGGCGACGAGCCGGTGCTGGTCGCCACCCGCACCGGCGCGCGCGTGCGCGTGGACCGCGACCGCGTCGCGGCGGCGCGCGCGCTGCTCGCCGAGGGCTGCGACATCGTGGTCTGCGACGACGGCCTGCAGCACTACCGGCTGGAACGCGACCTGGAGATCGAGGTGATCGACGGCCGCCGCCGCTACGGCAACGGCCGCCTGCTGCCGGCCGGCCCCCTGCGCGAACCGCCCGCGCGCGGCGAGGGCTGCGACTTCCGCGTGCTCAATGTCGGCGAAGCCACCGACCTGGCCGCCGGCTTCGGCGAGTGGCCGATGTGGTTCGAGGCCGGCCCCGCGCGCCCCATGCGCGGCGGCCGCTCCAAGCCGCTGTCCGCCTTCGCCGGGCAACGCGTGCACGCGGTCGCGGGCATCGGCGATCCGGAGCGCTTCTTCGCGATGCTGCGCGGCCACGGCATCGCGGTGGTCCCGCACGCCTTCGGCGACCACCACGCCTACACGGCGGAGGACCTGCGCTTCGGCAGCGACCTGCCGGTCCTGCTGACCGAAAAGGACGCGGTGAAGTGCGCCGCCTTCGCCACCGACCGCTACGCCAGCGTCGGCATCGACGCGCGCCTGCCCGAAGCGTTCTGGGTGGCACTGCTCGACCGGCTGCCGGCAGCGCCCCGCAAGGAGTCCGCGAGCCCATGACCGACACCGGCTTCGTCGTCGCCATCCCCGCCCGCCACGACGCCACCCGGCTGCCGGGCAAGCCACTGCGCCTGCTCGGGGGCGAGCCGCTGGTCCTGCACGTCGCCCGCCGGGCGCTGGCCGCCGGGGCGCGCGAAGTGTGGGTGGCGGCGGACGACGCGCGCATCGCGGCCGCGCTGGAGGGCAGCGGCGTGCGGGTGGCGATGACCGGCCACCACCACCAGTCCGGCACCGACCGGCTGGCCGAGTGCGCCGACATCGCCGGATGGAGCGACGACACCATCGTGGTCAACCTGCAGGGCGACGAGCCGTTCGCGCCGGCCGCGGGCATCCGCCGCGTCGCCGCGCTGCTCGCGGACGGCAGCGCCGGCATGGCGACTCTGGCCGAGCGCATCACCCAACCGCCCGTGCTGTTCGATCCCAACACGGTCAAGGTGGTGGTGGCCGACACCGGCCACGCGCTGTACTTCAGCCGCGCGCCGATTCCCTGGCACCGCGACGCGTTCGCGCGCGACGGGACGATCACGGTCCCGGGCGAGTGGCTGCGGCACATCGGCATCTACGCCTATCGCGCCGGCTTCCTGCGCCGCTTCTCGGCCATGCCGCCGGGCCGCCTGGAGCGGATCGAATCGCTCGAACAGCTGCGCGTGCTCGAGGCCGGCCTGCCGATCGCGGTGGCGCTGTCGCCAGAGCCGTTCCCGCAGGGTGTCGACACCCCAGAGGACCTCGCCCGGGCCGAAGCACTGCTGCGCGGATGATGGCCCCGACTGGCCCATCGACTCCCTGGGACCGGGTCAGCCCGTCGGCATGACGTCGAAGGCGATGCTGATCCGCGGTTGGGAGTCTTCGAACGGAATGGTCCGGTGGTAGAAGTACGAGGGGAAGAGCAGCAACAGGCCTTCTTCGGGTCGCATGGTGTTCAGCAGGGGCTCGGCCCTCCCACCGATCGCGCCAGCCACGCGTCCGAACTCCAGGCAGCCGGCGTCGTTTCTGGCGCCGTGCATCGAGGGCGGGAGGCGCACGTAGTAGACCCCGCTGACGCTGCCGTCGGGGTGGAAGTGCGGCTGCTGGTGGCCGAGGCGATCGAGCACCACGGCCCATCCGGTCAGGCGCCATCGTTGCGGGAGTCGCTGCGTGTACGGGTGGGTCGGCAGCGATGCGCGCAAGGCGGCGACGAAATCCTGTATCGCCAGCTCGATCGCCGACACCAGTGCGGCGATCGCGGCGTCGGTCGATGCGAACAGCTCCCCGGTCTGGCGCCCTCCACGGGTGGCCTTGTCGCGTGGCTCGAATTCAAGATCGCCTGCCGCCAGGACGTGGCGCGCGAGCGCGCCGTTGAACGCGTGCATCGAATCGAATCCGGCGGGTACCGGGAGCGAGCGGCGGAGCAGCAATCGGTCCACATCCAGGATGGCCAGGGCCTCGTCCCGACGTCCCAGCTCCAGTAATGCCACTGCCTTATACGCAAGCGGCTTGCACAAGTGAGCGGGGGTGATGCGCAGATATCCCTCGCACGCGGCCAGCGCCGCTGCCGGGCGACCGTCGCGCAGCAGGGAAATGCACAGGTTGTTCCATGCATCCATGTCCCGGGGGTCGCGCCGGATCGCGATCTCGAACGCATTCGCCGCTTCGGCGTTGCGTCCCGCCGCCTGCAACGCCACACCGAGGTTGTAATGTGCGCGGGGTGCGTCCGGCCGCACCCGCAGAACCTCCCGGTACCAGCCCAGAGCCTCGTCGTGTCGCGCCTGGTCGACGAGCAGGCCCGCCAGCCGGGTCATTGCCGCGACGTGGCCAGGCTCGATCGAGAGCGTGACGCGGAGCGCTTCCATCGCTGCATCGGCATCACCGGCGTCCGCGAGCGTGCATCCAAGGTTGAAGCGGGCCAGGGACGAACTCGCGTCCACTGCAACGGCCTGCCGATGGCTTTCCAGGGCGTCCCGCACACGTCCCAGGCGTCGCTGGGCGATTCCCAGGTTGACCAGCGCAGGCAGGTGATCGGGATGCAGAGCGACGATGCTTTCGAAGGCGGTCGCGGCGGCGGCGAAGGCCCCCGACTGTGCGTGGGCCGTGCCGAGCGCTTCCCACGCTTCGATATAGCCGGGCGCGAGTGAGGCTGCGCGTTCAAGCTCCTTGATGGCGAGGCGCGAACGGCCCGCCTGCAACTCGAGTACGCCGAGTGCATAGTGGACTTCCGCATCTCCGGGATCCGCGCTGAGCGCAGCCCGGTACAGCCTGGCGGCTTCTTCCAGACGACCTGCGCGGTGGCACCGCACGGCTTGCGCGAAGTGGGCGCTGGATGGCCTGTCATCTGTCACGGGCGCGATTATAGGATCGGTGGTCTACGGGCGGCAGACGCTCCACTCTATAATCGATCGAATGAAGGTCCCCCATCGCATCCTGCTCGTGTGCCTGGGCAACATCTGCCGCTCGCCGCTGGCCGAAGGGCTGCTGCGCCATCACCTGGCTGCGGCGCGGCTCGGGCACCGGGTCGAGGTGGATTCCGCCGGCACCGGCGGCTGGCATGCGGGGGAACCGCCGGACCGGCGGACGATCGCCAATGCGCGGACCCACGGGATCGACCTGTCGGCCCTGCGCGCGCGCCAGCTCCGCCCCGCCGACTACCACGAGTTCCACTGGCTGCTGTGCGCCGACCGCGCCAACCTCGTCGAGGTCCGGGCGCGCGCGCCGGTCGATGCGCCTGCGCGCAGCGCGCTGCTGCTGGAATGGGCGGGGCTGGGGCAGGGCGCGGAGGTCCCCGACCCGTACACCGGTGGCCCCGAGGCCTTCGAGCATGTCTGGGGGCTGGTCGATCGCGCCACCCGGGCCATCGTCCAGGGCTTCGCGGACCGGACCCGGGCGATTGACGCATAATCCCCGCAGATGGATGCGACCACCGCCCCCGAATTCCCGCCGAACATCGAGTGGCTGAACCTGCTGGCGCCGCTGCGCATGGCGCAGCTGCGCGGCAAGGTCTGCGCGCTGGCGTTCGTGAACGCGGGATCGGCCTGGTGCCAGCACCGCCTGGCCGACCTCGCCCGCCTGCGCGCCCGGCACGGCGAACGCGTGAACGTGGTGGCCGTGCACGTGCCCAAGTTCGAGAGCGAGCGCGACGGCCGCCGCATCGGCAAGCGCCTGAACCGCCAGCGCTACGACTTCCCCATCGGCCACGATCCGGACTGGACCCTGTGGCAGCACTACGGCATCGAGGCCTGGCCGACGGTGGTGCTGATCGACGGCGAGGGCCGGATCCGCGACCGCATCGTCGGCGACGGGCCAGTCCGCGAGCTGGACGCGCGGGTCAGTGCGCTGGCGGCCGAGCTGGTGCCGACGCTGCCCAGCGCCGATCCCATCGAGATGCGCCGCGGCGGCGAACCTCCGCTGCCGCTGCGGTTCCCGACCGGGCTGGTGGTCTCCGGGAACTACCTCTACGTGGCCGACAGCGAACACCACCGGGTGCTCGAGTGCGACCAGGCCGGCCGCGTGCTGCGCCAGTTCGGCAGCGGCGGTCCGGGGTTCATCGACGGCCCGATGGAGCTGGCCGCGTTCAACCGCCCGCACGGCATGTGCGTGTGGCGCGACGCACTGTACGTCGCCGACAGCGGCAACCACGCCGTGCGGCGGGTGGAACTGCGCAGCGGCGACATCGACACCATCTGCGGCGCGGGTCGCGCCGGCACGCCCGCCGAAGGGACGATCCTCGACCCGCGGTCGATCGCCCTGGACCAGCCGCGCGCGATCGCGCTCAGCGGCGCGGCGCTGTTCATCGCCACCGCCGGGGACAACCGGTTGTGGAAGTACGACCTGGGCAAGCAGGCGCTGTCGCTCGTTGCCGGCTCCGGACGCCTGGCGGTGACCGACGGCAACGGCGCGGGCGCCGCCTTCGCCGAACCCTCGGCGCTGGCCGCGGTGCAGCAGGTGCTGTACGTGTGCGACGCGGCCGGCTCCGCGATCCGCAGCGTCAACGTGCGGTCCGGCGCCGTATCCACACTGGTGGGCCAGGACCAGTGGCAGTACGGCAACACCGACGGCGCCCGCACCGATGCGCGTCTGCAGCAGCCGCTGGCGATCGCGCTGGATCCGGATTCGCCGCTGCTGTGGATCGCAGACGGCGGCAACGACGCCCTGCGCTGCCTGCGCCTGGGCGGAGGCGAGCTGTCCACGGTCGAACTGCCGCAGCGGCTGCACGGGTCGGCCGGCCTGGCGGTGGCCAACGGCACGGTCTGGATCGCCGACACCGATGCCCATGCCGTGCTCCGCTTCGATTCGCGCACCGGGGCCCTGCGCCACGTCCCGATCGGCGAATGACGGACGCAGTATCCGGGTCCGCCGCCCGCGCGGCCGACGCGACCCCCTTCGACGGCAAGGCCTTCGCCCGCGGACTGAGCCTGGCGCCGGGCGTCTACCGCATGATCGCGGCCGACGGCAGCGTGCTGTACGTCGGCAAGGCCGGCGCGCTGCGCAAGCGCGTGGCCAGCTACTTCAGCAATGCGCCGCGCCCCTCGCGCACCGCCGCGATGCTGGCGCAGGTCGCACGCATGGAGGTGACGGTCACCCGCACCGAGGGCGAAGCGCTGCTGCTGGAGAACCAGCTGATCAAGTCGCTCAAGCCGCGCTACAACGTGCTGCTGCGCGACGACAAGAGCTATCCCTACGTGCTCGTCACCCAGGAACCCTGGCCGCGCCTGGCGCTGCACCGCGGCCCGCGCAACGTGCCGGGACGCTACTTCGGCCCCTACCCGGGCGTGACCGCGGTGCGCGAGACGCTGAACATGATGCACAAGCTGTTCCGGCTGCGCAGCTGCGAGGACAGCGTGTTCCGGAACCGCTCGCGGCCCTGCCTGCAGCACCAGATCGGGCGCTGTACCGCGCCCTGCGTGGGCCTGGTGGCGGCGCGCGAGTATGCCGATTCGGTCCGCCGCGCGACCCTGTTCCTGGAAGGCCGCAGCGACGATCTCGCGCGCGAGCTGGGCGATGCGATGGAGGCGGCGAGCGCGCGCCTGGACTTCGAGGAGGCGGCGCGCCTGCGCGACCTGCTCACCGGCGTGCGCTCGATGCAGGCGCGGCAGTACGTGGACGGCCGCGCGGCCGAGCTCGACGTGCTGGCGGTCGCGATGCAGGGCACCCAGGCCTGCGTGCTGCTGCTGGCGTTCCGCGACGGCCGCAACCTCGGCACGCGCGCGTTCTTCCCCCGCACCAACGGCAGCGACAACCCGGCCGAGGTGCTGGCCGCGTTCGTGTCGCAGTACTACGCCGAGCAGCCGCCGCCGCGCGAGATCGTGCTCGACCGCGCGATCGAGGACGTGCCGCTGCTGGAAGAGGCCTTCACCGCGGCGGCCGGCCGCAAGGTGCAGCTGCGCTGCAACGTGCGCGGCGAGCGTGCCGGCTACGTCGACCTGGCGCGCCGCAACGCCGAGCTGTCGCTGGCCACCGAACTCGGCAGCCAGGCCGCGCAGCAGGCGCGGATGGACTCGCTGCAGGCGCTGCTGGGGCTGGACGCGCCGCCGGCGCGTATCGAGTGCTTCGACATCAGCCACACGATGGGCGAGGCCACCGTCGCCTCGTGCGTGGTGTTCGACCCGGACGGCCCGGTGCGCGGGCAGTACCGGCGCTACAACATCGCCGGCATCGAGCCGGGCGACGACTACGCCGCCATGCAGCAGGCGCTGCAGCGACGGTTCCGGCGTGCCGCCGAGGCGCTGGAAACGGCGGCCGCGGACGCGACAAGTGCGCCGCCGGTGGCGGGGTCCGAGGGCGCGACGCGCGAGCGCCGGGTCGATGCCGTGCTGCCGGACCTGCTGCTGATCGACGGCGGGGCAGGGCAGGTGGCCCAGGCCCGCGCCGTGCTCGCGGCCAACGGCCTCCAGGACCGGGTGATGGTGGTGGGCGTGGCCAAGGGTGAGGAACGCCGCGCCGGCCACGAACGCCTGCTGCTGCCCGACGGAGGCGAACTGCGCCCCGGCGCGGATTCGCCGGGCCTGCAGCTGATCCAGCAGGTGCGCGACGAGGCCCACCGCTTCGCGATTACCGGCCACCGCGGCCGCAGGCAGAAGGCGCGCAACGTGAGCCGGCTGGAGGACATTCCCGGCATCGGCCCGCGCCGGCGCGCCAGCCTGCTCAAGCATTTCGGCGGACTGGCGGGGCTCAAGGCCGCGGGCGCCGAGGAGATCGCCAAGGTGGAAGGCATCAACGAGGCGCTCGCCGGCCGGATCTATGCGACCCTGCACGGATTGCAGGAAGCCGCTCCCCCCGGCGCAGCCCCATCATCCAAATGAAGTTGACCGTTCCCACCTGGCTTACCTTGCTGCGGATCGTGTTGATCCCGGTCCTGGTGGCCGTGTTCTACATGCCCTCGCAGTGGACCAATTTCGCCTCGGCCTTCGTGTTCATCCTGGCCGCGGTGACCGACTGGCTGGACGGCTGGATCGCGCGCCGCTTCCACCAGTATTCCGCCTTCGGCGCGTTCCTCGACCCGGTGGCCGACAAGCTGATGGTCGCGGTCGCGCTGTTCCTGATCGTGCAGGGGCACCCGACGCCGTGGATGGCGTTCTGGGCGGCCGTCATCGTGGGCCGCGAGATCGCGGTCTCGGCGCTGCGCGAATGGATGGCCGAGCTCGGCCAGCGGGCGACGGTGAAGGTCGCGGCGATCGGCAAGATCAAGACCATCGCCCAGATGGTGGCGCTGTCGTGCCTGCTCTACGCGATCAACCCGCGCCACCCGCTGCAGCCCGGCACCGACATCTGGATGGGCGAGACCGTCTTCCACATCGGCGACTGGCTGCTCGGGGCCGCGGCGCTGCTCACCCTGTGGTCCGGCCTGGCCTACCTGCGCGCGGCCTGGCCGGTCCTGCGCGCGGCCGAGCGATCGGCTGTTGACAGCACCCGGGCAGGCGGTAAAATGCGCGGCTCAACGCGGGAATAGCTCAGTTGGTAGAGCGCAACCTTGCCAAGGTTGAGGTCGCGAGTTCGAGTCTCGTTTCCCGCTCCAGTTCCAGCAGGCCCCGGCACCGCCGGGGTTTTGTTTATGCGGCCCCGGGACGTGTATCGTTCCGTCCTGGCGGCAGTCACCGGCCTGGTGGCAGAGTGGTTATGCAGCGGACTGCAAATCCGCGTACGCCGGTTCAATTCCGACCCAGGCCTCCATCCTTCCGCCGTCGTTGGCGCCAGCCGTCCGCTGGCGCGACAGGCCCATGCCCGGGTGGCGAAACTGGTAGACGCAAGGGACTTAAAATCCCTCGGCCGCAAGGCCATGTCGGTTCGATCCCGACTCCGGGCACGCACATTCCGGGAGCCCGATGAGCCGTTATTCCGCGTACGCCGCCTGCCTCGTGCTGACCCTCGCCTCGCTGCTGCTGGCGATGCGCATGCCGGGATGGTGGTGGGCGGTGGCGGTGTTCGGCGCCCTGGCCGTGCTCGGCACGGTGGACCTGGTGCAGCGGCGCTCGACGCTGCGGCGCAACTATCCGCTGCTGGCGCACCTGCGCTACGGCCTGGAGTCGATCCGGCCGGAGATCCGCCAGTACTTCATCGAGGACAACCTGGTCGAGGTACCGTTCTCGCGCGAGAAGCGGGCGCTGGTGTACCAGCGCGCCAAGGGCGAGCGCGACACGGTGCCGTTCGGCAGCGAGCATGATCCCTACAGCGTGCACTACGAATGGATCAACCATTCGGTGGTACCGGCGCACGCGGACTCGCACGATTTCCGGGTGCTGGTCGGCGGCAACGGGTCGACGCCCTACGACGCCAGCGTGTTCAACATCTCGGCGATGAGTTTCGGCTCGCTGTCGGCCAACGCGATCCGCGCGCTCAACGCCGGCGCGCGGCGCGGCGGCTTCTACCACGACACCGGCGAGGGCTCGATCTCGACCTATCACCGCGAGCATGGCGGCGACCTGGTGTGGGAGATCGGATCGGGCTATTTCGGCTGCCGCGACGATTCGGGCCGCTTCAGCGAGGAGCGCTTCGTCGCCAACGCGCGCGACCCGCAGGTGCGGATGATCGAGCTCAAGCTCTCGCAGGGCGCCAAGCCCGGCCACGGCGGGGTGCTGCCGGCGGCCAAGGTCACGGCCGAGATCGCCGCCGCGCGCGGCGTGCCGCAGGGCGTGGACTGCGTGTCGCCGGCGGCGCATTCGGCCTTCTCCACGCCCATCGGGCTGCTCGGATTCATCGCCCGGCTGCGGGACCTGTCGGGCGGCAAGCCGACCGGGTTCAAGCTCGCGATCGGGCATCCCTGGGAGTGGTTCTCCATCGCCAAGGCGATGCAGGAGACCGGCGTGCTGCCGGATTTCATCGTGGTCGACGGCGCCGAGGGCGGCACCGGCGCATCGCCCTCGGAGTTCATCAACCACGTCGGCCTGCCGATGCACGAGGCGCTGATGCTGGTGCACAACACCCTGGTCGGGCTCGGCCTGCGCGACCGGGTGCGGCTGGTGGGGGCGGGGCGGATCGCCAGCGCGTTCGACATCGCGCGCACCGTGGCGATGGGGGCGGACTGGTGCAACGCGGGCCGCGGCTTCATGTTCGCGCTGGGATGCATCCAGTCGCGGACCTGCCACAGCGACCATTGCCCCACCGGCGTGGCCACCCAGGACCCGCGACGCTGGCGAACGCTCGACGTCGAGGACAAGGCCGCGCGCGTGGCCAACTTCCACGGCAACACGCTGCGCGCGCTGCGCGACCTGCTCGGTGCGGCCGGGCTCGACCATCCGTCGCAGCTGGGGCCTGAACACATCCTGCGGCGGGTCTCGGCCACCGAGGTGCGATCGCTTTCGGCGCTCTACCGGTTCCTCGAACCGGGCGAGTTGCTCGACAAGGTCCCCGAGCATGCGGTGTTCCGCACGTTCTGGCAGATGTCGCGCGCCGACACGTTCGCGCCGCCCGACCGGGTGCTGGAGATGCGGCGCAGCAAGCTGCTGTAGGCGGCGCGGCGCTCAGGCGTCGGGATCGATGTCGGACGCGTCGCCGGTCTGCCCGGTGCGGCGCGCGACCACCGCGGTCGCGGTGACGTCGGCCGAGGTGTTGGCGACGGTGGCGAACACGTCGGGGATGGTGTCCACCGCCAGCAGCACGCCCAGCGGCTCGACCGGCAGGCCGAGCGACTGGGTGATCGGCATGTTGTTGGTCATGAAGCTGACCTGGCCGGGCAGCCCGACCGAGCCCATGCTCACCACCACGCTCAACGCCACCGCGGTGCCGAGCTGGACGGCCGTCAGGTCCACGCCGTACATCCAGGCGATGAAGCAGGCGACCACGATGTACTGCGGCGGGCTGGCGATCCGGAACAGCGACACCGCCATCGGCAGTACCAGCGAGGTGATCGCGAGCGGATAGCCCAGGCGATGGCGCGCGCTCTCGATCATTACCGGAAGCGAGGCCAGCGAGGACTGGGTGCTGGCCGCGATCGCCTGCACCGGCAGCAGCGCCCTGGCGAAGCGGCCCAGGCGCTCGCCGGCGACGATGGTGGCGACCAGGTACAGCAGCAGGGTGATCGCGATGTACAGCGCGCACTGGGTGAGGATGTAGTAGCCCAGCGCGCTGAGCATGTCGATGCCCACGCGCGCGCACACCGCCAGCACCAGGGCGAACACGCCGACCGGGGCCGCCCACAGCACCCATCGCACGATCACGATCATCGTGTCGCCGAGGGTGCGCACGAGTTCGAGCATGCGGGCGCGGCGATCCGGGTCGATCCGGGTGAGGGCGAAGCCGAAGAACATCGCGAACACCACCAGCGGCAGCATCATGCTGTTGGCCGCGGCCGCGATCGCGTTGCTGGGAATGATGTTGACGATCCAGGCGCCGATGCCGGGCGCTTCGGCCAGGGTTTCCGGTGCCTGGATCGCGGCCCGGAACGAGGCGATCACCGCCTCGTCGCGCGGCACCATCGACAGGAATGCCGGCGCGGCCACCGCGGCGAACGCGCCCGCCAGCGTTAGCAGCACCAGGAACACGCCGATCGCCGTGCGCGCGGTGCGCCCGGACGCGGCGGCATCGGCGGCGGAATTCACGCCCACCACCACCAGCGCCGCGACCAGCGGCACCACGGTCATCTGCAGCGCGTTGAGCCACAGCCGTCCGACCGGCTGCACGGCATCGGCCACCTGGATCGCACGCGCCGGATCGAAGGCCGCGAGCAGCAGTCCGACGGCGGCGCCGAGCGCGAGCGCGATCAGCACCCGCGCGGGCATGGACAGGCGGGGGCGCTTGGCGACGGCGTCGGAGGTCATGGAGAGCGGGTCATCCGGAAACGGGAGGGGACTGGATAGCACGATGCGACCCGCCGTGCCGACGATCCGGGGCCAGCAGCCATCGCGTCGGGAGTCCGTTGCGTGGATCCACCGGTGCACCGGCCCCCTGGGCAGGGCGGCGGCGCCATCGACACGGCCGGCTCAGGCATCGAGCAACGAGCGCACGTGCTCATGGTAGTCGGCCAGCTGGCGGCGGCGCGACTCGTCGCCGCACAGCAGCAGGAACACCACGTCCAGCAGTTGCTGCAGCGCGGCCTGGTAGAGCAGCGGCTCGACGTGGCTGGCCTCGTCGTGCGCCGACACCAGCAGCGACAGGTCGGCGTGGGCACGCAGCGGGTTGGCGGTGTGTCGCGTGACCGACACCACCTTGCCGCCACGCGCGCGGAACAGCCGCGCCAGCTGGCACAGCGTGGCCGCCTGGCCGCGTTCGGAGAACAGCAGCAGTACGTCGTCGGGTTTCGAGGTCGCGACCTCGGCCGGCACCAGCACCGGGTCGAAATGATGGATCGCCAGGAACCCCAGCAGCGACAGGCGGATCGCGAACGCGCGCGCCATCACGCTGTCCTCGCCGATGCCGACCACGAACACCTTGCCGGCGTCGCGCAGCATCGCGGCCACGGCCTCCACCTGCTCGGGCGGATTGAGCAGGCGCGTTTCCTCTTCGGCCCGCGACTTGGCCTGCCAGAGGCCGCGCGCCAGCGCGGCCTGGCGGTGGTCGCCCGCGTCGGTGGCGGCCGGCACGTCGGCATCGCCGTTGCGCGCAATGGCCTCGCCGATCGAGTACTTGAGGTCCGGATAGCCCTTGAAGCCGAGTTTCTGGCTGAACTTGACCACGCTCGACTGGCTGATGCCCAGGGCGTTGGCCAGCTGCTGCGAGGAGTAGTCGCGCAGCAGGTGGGCGTTGTCGAGGATGAAGTCGGCGATGCGGCGCTCGATCGCCGACATCTGGCCGCGCTCGGAGCGGATGATCAGCAGCGGCTGCATCGCCGGGGCCTCAGGGACCGAGCGGCCGGTAGCCGCGGATCGCGCGGATGCCCAGGCCCGGCGCCTCCGACACCGAGATCTCCGATTCGTTGAACGTCACCCCGCCGTCGACCGGGTCGAAGGCGCACAGCGACGGCCCGTCGAGGTCGACCTTGGTGATCACGTCGGACTTGGCGATCGCCACGTGCACCGCCGCGGCGACGCTGATGCTGGTTTCGATCATGCAGCCGATCATGCACTCCACCCCGTAGATCGCGGCGATGTCGGCGATCCGGATGGCGTTGGAGATGCCGCCGGTCTTCATCAGCTTGATGTTGATGATATCGGCGGCGCGCTGCTCGATCAGTTCGATCACCTGCAGCGGGCCGAACACGCTCTCGTCGGCCATCACCGGTGTCTTGACCCGGTCGCTGACGTATTTCAGGCCGGCGATGTCCTGCGCCCGCACCGGCTGCTCGAGCAGCTCCAGGTGCACGCCGGCGTCCTCCAGCGCGTGCATCGCGTGCACGGCCTGCTTGGCGGTCCAGCCCTGGTTGGCGTCCAGCCGGAGCAGGGCGCGGCCCTCGACCGCGGCGTGGATCGCCTTGACCCGCTCCACGTCCAGGCCGATGTCCTTGCCGACCTTGATCTTGAGCGATTCGAAGCCGCGATCCACCGCCGACAGCGAGTCGGACACCATCTTGTCGATGTGGTCGACGCTGATGGTGATGTCGGTGGTGATCACCGGCTCGCCGCCGCCGAGCATGCGGTACAGCGGCGCCTCGTACAGCTGCGCCCACAGGTCGTAGACCGCGATCTCGACCGCGGCCTTGGCGCTTGTGTTGCGCTCGAGCGCGGTCTGCACCAGGCGCACGATGCGGTTGAGGTTGGCTACGTCCTCGCCGACCAGGCGCGGCGCGATGACCTTGCCGATCGCCTCGATCATCGAGCCGTGGGTGTCGCCGGTGATGACCGCGGTCGCGGCGGCCTCGCCGTAGCCGACGTGGCCGGTGTCGGTGTGGATCGAGACGATCAGGTCCTCGACCGTGTCCACCGTGCGCAGCGCGGTCTTGAACGGCGTCTTCAGCGGCACCCGGACCATGCCCAGGCGGACGTCGGTGATCTTCATGCTGGTTTCCCCGCGGCGCCGCGCGCCGCCTTCCCTGGTGCGGTCACGGACGGACGCGCTGGATGCTGGTGATGCGATCGACGGTGGCGGTGGTGGCATCGGACATCTTCGGCAGCAGCGGCGTCACCACCACGCCGTTGAGCCGGTAGCGGCGCAGCTGGCCGTCGTCGCCCAGCAGCGACATGCCGCTGGTGTCGTGGATCACGTACACGTCGTCGTTCGCGTGCCCCAGCACCATCATCACGTGGCCCGGGATGTAGAGCAGGTCGCCGATGTCCGCCTCGCGCAGCAGTTCGAGCCTCCGGTCGTGGCCGATGCCCTCCATCGCGATCCGGTCCAGACCCGGGCTGCGGGACTGGTCGCTGGTGTTGCGCGGGATCAGCAGGCCGAAGCTGCGGTAGACCTCGGATACGAAGCCGCTGCAGTCGCGGGCGTTGTAGCGGTGGCCCCAGCCATAGCGTTCGCCGAGGAACTTGAAGGCCTGGCGGATCAGGTTGGCGCGGGTGAGCGGGAGGTAGTCGTTCGCCACGTCGGCCGAGCGCGGGATCAGGGCCGGGGCGAAGGCCAGCGTGCCGTCGTCCTGCCGCACCGGCAGCTCCACCGCGTGTCCATAGCCCGGGTACTGGCCGTTGAGCGGCTGGTCGTCGGGCCAGGGCGCCAGCGGCACGCGCACGCCCATGTCGAGCTGCACGTTCGAGACCTCGGGGCGCTCGGGGGTATAGACCGTCTCGGCGCGCGCGCCGGTCACGACCAGATACGGGATGCGGCGGGTGTAGGCGAAGATCTCGGCCTTGTCGCCGAATGCGACCGCGTCAGCCTCGGTCCAGGCCGCGTAGGTCTGGCTCACCACGAACAGCCAGCGGCGGTCGCGGCTGCGGTGCACCACGGCCACCGGCATGCCGGGGAACAGCGCGCTTTCCTGGAAGCGGTCGATGTCGCGGTCATCGGGTGAACTGAACACGCGCAGGTGGGTGGGGAAGGTGCGCAGGTCGGCGCGGCGCACCACCATCGCGTAGCGCGTGACCTGGGTCTGCGGGATGGCGTCGAGGTCGAGCGCGGCGACCAGCCGGTCGACCGCGCGCGCGCTGCCTTCCTTGCCGGCTTCGTCGTAGAGCGTGCGGGTCGGGCGCGGCGAGGCGCCCTCGATCCAGGCGCGCACCTGCTCGGCTTCGAGCGTGACCGGCAGCCCTTCGACATCGTGCAGGGCGGGCTCGAGGCGCTGCATGTCCGCGTTGTGGGCGGCGATGCCCTCGGCGTCGAGGATCAGCGCGTCGGGCGCGTCCAGGCGGTCGATCCAGTACTGCGGCGACAGCTGGGCCTCGACCACGCCGGGCACGACCTCGCGGTCGGGCGCCGGCACCTGGGCGAAACCCGGCGACGCGAGCAGCAGCCAGGCCGCCAATGACCCCGCGAGCCATCCGCGTCGTGCCGCCGGCAGGTTGCGCTGCTTCAAAAGGATGCTCCGGGGAAATGGGGCGAAACCGCGGGGAAGGAATACATCATTCAAATTGCTTCAGTGTCAAGAATAATTTATTGACGAGGTCTTTCGGCCATGTTACACAGCCGGCAACACCTGCAAGAGGTGGCCGCGCGCCGTGGGGAACCGCATCCGTCCAGCAGCTTCGAGCCCGACCGGGCGCGGCGATCCGTGCCCGGCGATGCACTGGCCGCAGCGGCGCTCGGCACGCAGCAGCGTGCTCGTGCTGGGCGCCCTGGTGCTGCTGGCGATCGCGGGGCAGGGCAGGGCCGGCACCGGGCCAGTGGATGGCCAGGTGGCAGACGTGATCGAACTGGTCGACGCCGGCCGCTTCGCCGACGCGCAGGCGCTGATCGATCGCGGCCTCGCGGCGCATCCCGGTCCGGCGGACGCCGAAGCGCTCGCGTTCCAGCGCGAGCGGATGCGGCGCATCCTGCTCGACTTCACCCTGGACGAGGCGGCGCTCGAAGCCGCGGTGCGTCGCCAGGTTCCGGACCTGAAGCGCAGCGAATTCGAGCGCTGGCGGCGCGACGGTCTGTTCGAATCGATGGTGATCGACGGCCAGTCGCGCTATTTCAACCGGGCGCCGCACAATCTCTTCCGGCTGAGCGAAGAAGCGAGGGCGCGCCGCGCCGATCCGCGCCCGTTTCGCGACAGCCCGTTCGAACTGCGCCAGCACCCGCACCACGCGGAGGTCCGCCGGCAGGCCCTGGCCGAAGGACGCCCCGGCGTCGCACCGCGCCGCGTCCGCGTGACCCAGTCGCTGACGGTGAAGGCCGATGCGGTGCCGGCCGGCGAGACCGTCCGCGCCTGGCTGCCGTATCCGCGCGCGATCGAGGGGCAGCAGGAAGCGCTGCAGCTGCTCGGCACGCAGCCGGCGACGCATGTGCTCGCGCCGGACTCCGCCCCGCAGCGCACGGTGTGGCTCGAGCAGCCGGCACGCGCGGGGCAGCCGATTCGCTTCTCTGTCCGTTACGAACTGACGGTCTTCGGCCAGTACGTGGACGTGGATCCGGCCAAGGTGGTCCCCGTCGTGCCGACGGCGGAGCTCGCGCCGCTGCTGGCCGAGCGCGCGCCGCACGTGGTGTTCACCGACGCGATGCGCCTGTTCTCCGCCCAGGTGGTGGGCGACGAGACGAATCCGTACCTGATCGCCAGGCGGTTGTTCGACGCCGTCGATCGCATCCCCTGGGCCGGGGCCCGCGAGTATTCCACCATCACCAACCTCGGCGACTACGCGCTGAAGGCCGGCCACGCGGACTGCGGCCAGCAGACGCTGCTGCTGATCACCCTGCTGCGGCTCAACGGCATCCCGGCGCGCTGGCAGTCGGGCTGGATCTTCTCCGACGCCGGCTACGACAACATGCACGACTGGGGCTGGCTGTACCTGGCGCCCTACGGCTGGCTGCCGATGGACGTGACCTTCGGCCGGCTGGCGGGGGACGACCCGGCGCTCGAGCACTTCTACCTGGGCGGCTTCGACGCCTACCGCATCGCCTTCAACGACGATTACGGCCGCGACTTCGTGCCGGCCAAGACGCATGTCCGCTCGGAGACGGTCGACCTCCAGCGCGGCGAAGCCGAGTGGGACGGCGGCAACCTGTACTTCGACCAGTGGGACTACGACTTCGAATGGGAACTGCTGCCGCTTCCGGCCGCCTCCCGCACCTGAGCCACGCCAACCACCGCATACGTTTTCTTCGGGGAGAACCGCAATGAAGGCCAGCCACACGAGATTCCGACGCGCCGCGCTGTGCATCGCCCTAGGCGCCTGCATCGCCGCCACCACGCCGGTGGTGTTCGCGCAGAGCGTGACCGGCGCGGTCGCCGGCCGCGCCAGCGCCGGCGACCAGATCACCGTCACCAACGCCAGCACCGGGCTGACCCGGTCGGTGGCGGTCGGCCCCGACGGCGCCTATCGCCTGAGCCAGCTGCCGGTGGGCGACTACACGCTCACGGTCACGCGCGGCGGGCAGCCGGTCGGCGAGCCGATCGCGGTCAATATCGGCCTGGGCGGCACCACCAACGTCAACCTCGGCGGCGACGGCGCACTGGTCAACCTGGACGCGGTGCAGGTGGTGGGTTCGCGCGTGGTGAACCGGGTCGACGTGTACTCGACCGAATCGGCGACGAACATCACGAGGGAAGAGTGGGCGCGCCTGCCGGTGGACCAGAGCCTGAGTTCGGTCGCGCTGCTCGCCCCCGGTGTCATCGGCGGCAACTCATCGTTCGGTGGCATCTCCTTCGGAGGCTCGTCCGTCGCCGAAAATTCGGTGTTCATCAACGGGCTCAACGTCACCGACTTCTACCGGCGCCAGAGTTTCTCCACCGCCCCGTTCGCGTTCTTCCAGGAGTTCCAGGTCAAGACCGGCGGGTACTCGGTCGAGTTCGGCCGCGCGACCGGTGGCGTGATCAATGCCGTCACGCGCGCGGGCGGCAACGAATTCGACGGCGGCGTGGAGATCACCTTCGAGCCGGCAGCCTGGAGGGCGCGCGCCGACGACCACGAATTCAGCGCGCAGAACTCGGACGGAACCACGTCGACCGCGGTCTACCGCGCGAGTCGGGACACGAGCAGCTTTGCCAAGGCCAATGTCTGGGCATCCGGCCCGATCGTGAAGGATCGCCTGTTTTTCTTCGCCATGTACGAAGAGCGCGACAGCAATTCCAGGTACAGCAGCACCGGCGGCGGCGACTGGTTCAAGGGGTCTTCCGGGGACGGCTTCTGGGGCACGAAGCTGGACTGGCGCATCACCGACGACCACCTGCTCGAACTGCTTGCCTTCTCGGACGAGACCGAGACCGCGACCAGCACCTTCGCTTACGACTGGGACAGCGGGGAGATCGGCGAACTCACTGGCGACAACACCGTGCAGGGCGGCGGCAAGAGCGGTTCGCTGACCTACACCGGTCACTTCGGCGAGAACTTCGTCGCGAAGGCGATGTACGGGATCAACCAGAGCCGGAGCTTCTCCTTCTCTCCGGCGGACGGCCCCTGCGAGCAGATCTTCTTCGACGCCTCCTACCGCCCGACTTACGAAGCGATGGGGTCTCCGGTCCTGGGCTGTCATCCCACCTCGGCCATGATCGTGTCGCACGAGGATGAGCGCGAAGTCGGACGCCTGGACTTCGAGTGGTCGCTGGGTTCCCACCAGCTGCGCTTCGGCATCGACCACGAGTTGATGACGACCGACCGTACCAGCTTCTATCCTGGCCCCACCGGCATGCGCTATACGGCCTACACCGTGGCGCCCGGGGCCGAGCTGGACAACGGCAGCGTGGTGCCGCCCGGCGTCGACGCAATCCTGATGGGACGCCGCAGGATTGATGGCGGCGTGTTCGAGACCGAGGCCAGCGCCTACTACGTCGAGGACACCTGGAGCGTGACGCCGAGTTTCCTGCTGAACCTGGGCCTCCGCGTCGACAGCTTCGAGAACAAGACCGCAGCGGGCGGCAGCTTCATCAAGATGGACGACCTGGTTTCGCCACGTCTCGGCTTCTCCTGGGACATGAAGAGCGACGGCAGCACGAAGCTGTTCGGCAACCTGGGGCGTTACTACCTGCCCGTGACCAACAACATCAACTACACGTTCGCCGGCGGCCTCACCGACGAGCGCACCTTCTACGCGCTGGACGGCTGGCGCGAGGTCGCGAACCCCGTGACCGGGGCGCCCTACATGCAGCCGATCATCGGCGCGCAGATCGGCCCGGTCGACACCAGCTACAACGTCTCGGCCGGCGATCTGCGCCAGAGCGTGGACCGCGACCTCGATGCGGTCTACCAGGACGAAGCGATCCTCGGCTATCAGCAGATGTTGAGCCAGGCATGGTCGTGGGGCGTCAACGCGACCTACCGTCGCATGAAGAACGCGCTGGACGACGTGCGCATCAACCACACGCCCTGCGGCCCGGTCGGCTTCAACCTGTGGCCGATCGCCAACCCCGGCAAGCCGTTGACGATCTGGGGCGACGCGAGCATCGGCTGCGAGACGGAAGGCTGGATCACCATCGACACCTCCCAGGACGGATACGTGATGGGCGGCAGCGGGCAGGTGGTCGGGTACTCCGAACCGGAGCGCACCTACAAGTCGATCGAGATGCAGATCGACCGCGCGTGGGACGGCAAGTGGGCGTTCAACGCGTCGTACATCTGGTCGAAGTCCGACGGCAACCACGAGGGTCCGGTGAACTCGGACACCAACTACGGCGATACCGGCATGGTCCAGTACTGGGATCATCCTGCGAACAATCAGGACTACGGCCCGCTCTTCAACGATCGCCGGCACCAGGTGAAGCTGCGGGGAAGCTATGCGTTCAACGAGCAGTGGTCCATTGGCGCAAGCCTGACGGCGCTGTCCGGTGGCCCGATCAACGAGTTCGGCGTGACCTGGCCCAACGACACCACTGGCGCCGCGAGCTTCGTCACTGAAGGCTCCGGCGGCGGATCCTTCTGGCACTGCGTGCAGAACTGTTCCGGGGCGGTCACCGAACGCATCTACGAGTATGCGCCGCGCGGATCCGGTGGACGCCTGCCATGGACCTACAACGTGGGGGCCAACGTCACCTGGACGCTGCCCGTGGAGGGTACCGACCTGAAGGCGCGATTCTCGGTGTTCAACCTGCTCAACGATCAGGAAGTCATCAACGTCCGCCAGCGTTACGAGCTCGGCCCGGGCGTCGTACGCGGTCTTCATGGCACGGGAACCCGCTGGCAGTCGCCGCGCTACGCGCAGCTGGTCGTGACCTGGAACTTCTGACATCGACGGCGCCTCCCGTCTTCACGGCCACCGCGAGGTGGCCGTATTTTTCTCGCAGGGCGGGACGCGGGAATCGGTGGATACGTTCGACGCATGACATGGCGTTTCCATGTGACAGGAAATTGACACCCGCACCGATCGCGTGTAATCAGCATGCAAGGGGGAACACCAGCCATGCATCGCATCGGGTGCCATGAAGCAGTCGATGCATGCATGACTGCATCGAACTCGCATCGGGGGCACCACATGGCAGACGTCCGAATCCGCACCTTTCCTGTCACCGCTTCCGCGCTCGCGCTGGGGGTATCCATCGCATTGTCCGGCGGCGCGCACGCGCAGGAGCCGGCCGCGACGGACGACGACGAAGCCACCCGGACGCTGGACCGGATCAGCGTGACCGGTTCGCGCATCAAGCGGGTCGATATCGAAGCGGCGCTTCCCGTCACGGTGATCCGGAAGGAGGAGATCGAGGCGCAGGGCATTTCGTCGGCCGAGCAGCTGCTGATGTACATGAACATCGCCGGCAACGGATCGGACAACCTCGCCGCCAACGCCGGCATCGCGCCCGCGGACCTGCGGGGCAACAACGGCGTGTCGGGTGCGAACCTGCGGGGGCAGGGCGCGGACGCCACGCTCGTCCTGCTCAATGGTCGCCGCGTCGCGACCCACGGCCTGCGTGGGACGGCGGTAGATCTCAACTCGATCCCGTTCGCAGCGATCGACCGCGTCGAAGTGCTTCGCGACGGCGCCTCGGCGGTCTACGGCACCGACGCGATCGGCGGCGTGATCAACTTCATCACCCGCACCGACTACCAGGGAGCGCAGGCATCCGCGTTCGTCGACCTCACCGAGGATGGCGGCGGCAACATCTATCGCACCGACTTCCTCGCGGGCGGCGGCGACCTCGACACCGACCGCTGGAACGCGTTCATGAGTATCGGTGCCAGGAAGAACGACGTCCTGCGCGGCAACGACCGCGACTTCTCCAACACGTTCCAGCCCGAGCGCGGCCTGTCTCCCGATACGCGCGGCACACCCTTCGCGACCATCTTCAACCAGGCCGGTGGCATCACCGGCACCGGGCTGGTCGCGCCCGACGGCGCGGTCGTGAACGGCGTCAACACGCTCGATCTCCCCGGGGGCCCCGGCTGCGAGGCCGGCGGCGACCGGATGGGTGCTTACGATCACCGGCTCTGGGCCTCGGATCCGGCCAACGTCGCCTCCCGCTACGGCTGCGCCTGGGACTACCCGGCGGCGGCGGTCATCCAGCAGCCGCTGGAAACACTCCAGGCGATCGGTCGCGCCACCTTCCGGATCGACGACAACCACCAGGCCTACGTCGAGTTCATGGGGTCCCGCGCCACCGCGAACCGCATCTTCGAACCCAACCAGATCTCCTCTTCCGCCCTCGAGACGGCCGTCTTCAATCCGTCAACCTGGTATCCGCTCAACGAGCGCACCCAGGCCACCTACGACATGGTCTACGACGCGCTCGCAGGCTATTTCGGCGAAGCGCAGCTGGACTACGGCGCGCCGATCGCCTATCGCTGGCGCTGCCTCGCGTGTGGCCCGCGCGAGATCGAGACCACCACCAAGGCGTACCGGTTCATGACCGGGTTCGACGGCAGCCTCGGCACCTGGGACTACACGCTGGGCCTGTCGCGCGCCTCGAGCGAGTCCGAATCGGAACTGGGCACCGGCTACCATTTCGTCGAAGGCCTGGAGGCGGCGTTCGCCGGTGGCCTGCTCAATCCCTTCCTCATGCCCGGCCAGGCACAGAGCCCCGAGGCGCTGGCTGCGCTGGAGGCCGCCTCGGCGCAGGGCGTGGTGCTGTACGGCGGCAAGTCGACGGTGACCACGTTCGATGCCGCGTTCACGGGCAGCCTCGGCCAGCTGCGCGGCGGCGACCTGCAGGTCGCGGTCGGCGTCGACGTGCGGCGGGAGCAGTTCGAGTTCAACGGCGACCGCCGCGATGCGGCGACGCGGCCCGCCATCTTCAACGCGCCGTTCGACGACGCCAATGCCTTGCCGGAGGTGAGCCGCGACGTCAAGGCCGTGTTCGCCGAGATCTACCTGCCGTTCTTCGAGAGCCTGGACGTGACCCTCGCAGGACGCTACGACCACTACACCGGCTTCGGCGGCACCGCCAATCCGAAGGTGTCGTTCAAGTGGCAGCCGATCGACTGGGTGGCCGTCCGCGGCGCGTACAGCACCGGCTTCAAGGTGCCCGAGTTCAGCAAGCTGTTCAGCGGCATCACCGCCTCGCAGAACAACGCCCTGGACCTGGCCGATCCGGCGACGTGCCCGGGCGGAGTGGTCAACGTGTCCGTCCCGGGATGCGGCCAGATCGATCCGGACATCCTCACCGGCGGCAATCCCGCACTCAGGCCGGAGGAGTCTCGGCAGAAGAGCCTGGGCGTGGTCATCTCCCCGGTGGACTGGTTCAACATGAGCCTGGACTGGTGGCAGATCGAGCGCATCAACACGATCCGCACCGGC
The DNA here is from genome assembly GCF_029888045.1 of Luteimonas rhizosphaericola. GTDB lineage: Bacteria > Pseudomonadota > Gammaproteobacteria > Xanthomonadales > Xanthomonadaceae > Luteimonas > Luteimonas rhizosphaericola. The sequence continues at coordinate 44,740 of NZ_JARXRN010000020.1, forward strand.
CCCGACCTCGACGTGCTGCGCGACAACTACGCGCTGTTCGAGGACAACTGGATCCGGGACGAAACGGGGGAGGTGGTGTTCATCGACCGCCGCTTCGTGAATTCGGGCGGCACCCTCATGAGCGGCGTCGAACTCGACGCCAATCTGCGCGGCGCCCTGGCCGGCGGCGACTGGAACCTCAACCTCAACGGCAGCTACCTCGACAACTACCAGGAGAAGCTGTTCGAGTTCCTGCCGTATTCGGACAACCAGGTCGGCCAGTACATCCGCTACTGGAGCATCCCGTTGCGCTGGAAGCACTCGGTGGCGTTCTCCTGGGCGCGGGGGGACTGGTCCCACACGCTCAGCCAGCTCTACCGCCACGGCTACCGCGACGAAGAGCCCACGAGCGTCGCCAACGGCCACTACGTGCCCTCGCAGTGGGATCCCGACGTGGATCGCTACATCACCTACAACTACAGTGCCAGCTACTCCGGCTTCGAAGGCATGAAGCTGACTTTCGGGATCAAGAACCTGCTGGACGAGGACCCGCCCTTCACCGCGCACAAGAACGACTGGGCGAGTGGCGCCGGCTGGGAGCCCCGGATCGCCGATCCACGCGGCCGCGCGTACACGCTGCTCGTGGAATACACCTTCTGGTGAGCATGCTGCCGCGATTCCAGCCTGGACCGCTCCGCCTGGCGGCGCTCCTGCTGGCGTGCGCGTGCATGGCTCCTGTGGCGGCCGCGGCCGCGGTCGCGAACGAACGCCCGGGCACCGACACGATCGACGCCGTGGTCGACGACGCAATCGCCCGCTACCAGCCCCCCGGGCTGGCCGTGGGCGTGGTGGTCGACGGCGAGGTCGTGTACACGCGCACCCACGGTGAACGCGTGGCCGGGGCAGGGGAGGCGATCGACCGCGACACGCTGTTCAAGATCGCGTCCAACAGCAAGGCCATGACCGCCGCGCTGCTGGCGCGCCTGGTCGACCAGGGCAAGCTCGCCTGGACCGACCCCGTGGTCGAGCACCTGCCGGACTTCCGGATGCACGACGACTGGGTGACGCGCGAGATGCAGGTGCGCGACCTGCTCATCCACAACAGCGGGCTGGGCGCCGGGGCAGGGGACCTGATGCTCTGGCCGGGCCCGAACCGGTTCACCCGCGCCGACGTGATCCGCGGCCTGCGGCACCTGAAGCCGGTCTACAGCTTCCGCTCGCGCTACGCATACGACAACACGCTCTACATCGTCGCCGGCGAGGTGGCCGCGGCCGCCGGGGGCGCGCCATACGACACGCTGGTCCGGCGCGAACTGTTCGCGCCGCTGGGCATGGACCGCTGCCAGATCGGCGAGTGGCGGCGCGACGCGGTCGGCAACCTGGCGCAGCCGCATGCACAAGGCGAGGGCGGCGTACCGGTGGCCAGCGGCGTCGACGAGGACGTGATCCCGGACGTCCCGATGATGGCCGCCGGCGGCATCCGCTGCAGCCTCGACGACATGCTGCGCTGGACGCGGATGTGGTTACAGCCCGACAGCATCGGCCTGGATGCGGAGGGTCGCCCGTGGCTGTCGCGAGCGCAGCGCGAGGAGGTCTGGCGCACGCACATGCCGATGCCGCTGACGCAGCGCATGCGCGAATGGGACGCCAGCCACTTTTCCGCCTACGGCTATGGCTGGCGGCTCACCGATGTCGACGGCACCTGGAAGGTGTCGCACACCGGCACCCTCTCGGGCATGTACTCGGCGCTCACCCTGCTGCCGGAGCTCGATGTCGGATTCGTCGTGCTGATCAATGGCGATGCGGACGAGCTGCGCACTGTGCTCACGCAGGCGCTGGTGAAGCGCTTCACGCGGCCCGATGCGCCCGAACTGGATGTCGCCCACTATGCGGGCCTGCTGGAGCGCGAGCGCGCGTCGCGTCCGGCCGCGGCCCGGGACGCCGCGCTCGCGCAGCCTCGCACCGCAGTCACCCAGGACGAGTTGGCGTCGGTCACCGGCCGCTACCGCGACCCGTGGTTTGGCGAGGTGGCGTTGTGCGGAACGGGCACGACTGTCGAGTTCCGCTCCGCCATGTCGCCACGGCTGCAGGGCACCGTCATGCGCAGCGGCCAACGCCTGCTGGTGGACTGGACGGATCCTGGCGTAGACGCGGAGGCGTGGCTCGACGTGAGCGGATCGGACGGGCAGGCCACCGGCCTGGCCATGGCCAAGGTCGATCCGGAGGCGGATTTCAGCTATGACTACGAAGACCTGGATTTCCAGCGCATCGGCGACTGTCCGGCGCCCTGAGCGCGTCCTGCGCGCGTGCGCGGTCGTGCTCGCGCTGGCGTGCGCCGCGTGCGCGACGCCAGCTGCACGGCCGGGGCAGGGGACTGCACCGGACGCGACGCCCGAGGCCGTGGGGATGGTGGACATCCGCACCCTGGTGCCGGACATCGACACCGACATCCGCTACGCCGGGCGCGACAACTTCACCGGTACGCGCGTGGAGGGCTACGAGGCGGCGAAATGCTACCTGCTGCGTCCGGCGGCCGAGGCGCTCGCCGCGCTGGAGCGCGAGCTGCGACCGCAGGGCCTGCGCCTGAGGATCTTCGACTGCTACCGGCCCGCGCGCGCCGTGCGCCAGTTCGTGCGCTGGGCCGCGGACGCGTCGGACCAGCGCACCAAGGCGGCGTACTACCCTGCGCTCGACAAATCCACGCTGGTCCCCGGCTACATCGCCGACCGCTCTGGCCACAGCAAGGGCGCGACCGTCGATCTCACCCTGATGCGCTGCGAGGGGCCGTCACCGGGCACCTGCCGGCCGCTGGACATGGGCACGCCGTTCGACTTCTTCGATCCACGCGCGAACACCGCACACCCGCATCTCGAGCAGGCACAGCGCGATAATCGGACGCGGCTGGTGGCCGCAATGTCGGCCCACGGGTTCGAGAACTACCCGATGGAGTGGTGGCACTACACCTTCGACCTGCAGCCGCCGCCGGACGTCTTCCATGACGTTCCGGTGCGCTGAGACCGGGAGCGGACGATCAGCCGATCTTCTTGAAGGTGTTCGTGTTGCCGAGCTTCTCGATCTTGCCGCCGCTCTTGCGGAAGGCGGCAAGGTCACCTTCGAGCTGCTCACGGGTGAGGGTGGCGGTCTGCTTGCCGCCGGAGCGGCCGGACTTGCGCAGGACGGTGCTGTTGCTCTTGCTCGGGGGCATCAGGACTTCACTTGTTGCGAAACAACGGTGAAGCATAGCGGGCCCGGTGTAAAAAAACGTCAAATGGCGTGTGCCGGCCGGATCGCCGCAGGTTCGGCGGAGATCGCCGCAAACAGGGGCCAATCTCACGCAAACTGAGATCAGGCCGATTTCACATGGCGCTCAGGGGGCCGCGCCGGCCCAAGCCAGCGCGCCACGGCTGCCCAGCACGCGCGCGGTCCCGGACCCCTCCAGCGTCCGCAGCGCCTGTCGTCGCAGCGACGGCTGACCCGCCACCGCGTCTCGCGCCACCGCGACCTCGAATTCGCGCGCATTCGCGTCCATTGCCGTGGCGGTCACGCAGCTCTCCAGCGCCATTCCGGTCAACAGCAGCCGGCGCACGCCCAGCTTCGCCAGCAGGACGGCCAGCGGCGTGGCGAGGAAGGCCGAGTGCTTGGGCTTGAGCACGAAGTAGTCGCGCGCCGTCGGGGCCAGCAGCTTGGCGATCGTCGCCGGCGGCCCGTCGATGTTCAGCACCATCGCCACCAGCTCGCGGAAATCGCAGCGCCAGTCTGCGAAATTGTCGTTGGCGAAGATCACCGGCCAGTCGCGCGCATGGAAGCGTGCACGCAGCCACTGGATCTTGCGCGCCGCGGCGATCGCGCCGGGCGCCATGCGCCCGGCGTCGGGGAAATCCAGCCGGTTGATCATGTCGATCACCAGCAAGGCGCCAGACGCGCCGGCACCGTCACGGCTCATTCGGGGGTCTTGGCCGGAATGAAGGGCGAGACCGGGTCGCTGGCCGGAAACGTTTCCTCCAGCGCCTCGTCCTGGTTCTCGCTCTCGTGGATTTCGCGCTCACGGCGCTCGTGTTCGGTTTCGGCGCGCCCGTCGTCCGGACTGCGGGGTGGATCCTTGCGGTTGGGCATCACGGAGTCTCCAGATGGGTTGGGGGGCGCAAGGCATAGCGCAGAAGGCGTTGAATCGACGTGACCCGGCTGCGGGAATCGGCATCCTTCATTTCGCATAATGCCTACTCCGGGAGCCTCCGAAGCATGACCGTTCGTCGGGAAATCCGCTCGCGCTGCGGCCGGGAAGGTCACCAGCAAACCGACGAACATCGCCGCCGCTAGCTTGCGCCAGACGCGCTTTTCGTCAGCGGAAATCGCCCGAGCTTCGCCTACGATGCCAAGCACGCGATGTAGCGGAATCCCCGTGATTTCAGCCAGTTTCGCGCAGAGAACGGGGTCAGGCGCGGCCTGCCCTAGACGCCATTTCGATACGGCTTGCTTGCTCACTTTCAGGCGCTGCGATAGCGCGTAGTCCGAGGCCAGGTTGCCGGCGCGGCGCGCTTCGTCCAGCAGGTCTTGCACGTTCATGGTCCCAGCCCTGTTGACAGATTGGTCAACGGGGATGTTACATCCCGCCCGGTCCCAGCCTCTGGGACCCGCCCCGCCCGGTGCCCTAGCCGGGGCAGGGGCGTCACTAGGGCGCTAGGGCAGGGGATAGGGGCAATGGACGAACTCGACTACCGCCACGCGCTCATGCGCCCGATGTACGAAGCGCGCACCGCTGTGCGTGAGATCCCCACCGGGGACATCTGGGCATGAGCGGCCACAACTTCTGCGCCGACTGCGGCGACCATCTGGATAGCGCGTCGTCGCTGTGCGAGGACTGTTCTGCCGCGCTTGCCGCTGAACTCGGTCAGTGCGTCGAGTGCGGCGCTGAGGGTGAGGAAGTCGAAGACGACGGCGATCCCGACAGCCCGTATGCGGGCGCCCGGTTCTACTGCCGCAGCTGCGAGGCCGTGTGGTGACCCGCTGCCTGCTCTGGGGTGCGAACTCCATCGTTTTCGCTGCGCTCGCTGCGCATCCCAACCTCACGGGTGCATGGGCGGCGGGCGCTGCCGGCGTCGCCGCACTGTGCTGGCTGCGTGGCTTTCAGGTTGCCCGCTGTGGCTGATGTGATCGCCCGCGAGTTCGGCAAGTTCGTGGAGGGTCGGCGCTGCGCGCAGGCCCAGCTGGATGCCGCGCTGCGTCGCTGCGAACTGATCGGCGCGCACCCCGATGCGTGCGAGCGCGTCCGCGCGGCGCTCGATGAGCGCAAGGCGTGGGACGACGCAATGCGTCACGTCCCGATCTTCGTGGAGTCCGCCGCGTGAGCCGGGGCGTCGCTCTTGGACTCCCCTCGTCTAACAGGGGAGTCAGTGAAACTGAACGTATCGGGGTGGTGATCGACTGGATGGCCGCTTCGGTTGATCTTCTGGCCGTTCTGGACGCCAACGGCGACACCGACGACCGCTCCGCGCTGCTCAACGATCTCAACGGCACGGTCGGAACGAACGTCGCCGAGGTCTCCGGCATCGTTGCGCGCCACTTCTTCGGCGACGTTTTCCAAGTCGGCGATCCCGGTCGCGGCCGCTTCTACGCGTGGCGCTGCAAGCTGGAGAACGAAAGCGGCGACATGGTCGGCCTGATCGAACTTGGCGGCCCTGCCACGGTGCGCAATGACGGTACGATCACCGCGCGGATCGAACTTACGGGCGTGGGCTGCCGCCTGTACGAAACCAGCAGCGGCAGCGACCATGCGGAGCGGTGGTCGCTGCTCGCTTCGCTGCTGGGCCTCTGCGATGCGCGCTTGACGCGCATCGACATAGCGGCAGACGACTTCGCCGGCCAGTACCCCATCGCCTGGGCACTGGATCAGTACGAAGCGGGCAGCTTCGACCGGCGCGGCCAGCGCCCCAAAGCCCGCCTGATCGATGACATGGGCAACAAGACGGGCAAGACCCTGTACGTCGGGAGCCGCCAGTCCGAGAACCAGCTGCGCATCTACGAAAAGGGCAGGGAGCAAGGCGACCCGGATAGTCCTTGGGTCCGCTTCGAAGGCGAGTTCCATCACAGCAACCGCCGCGAATTGCCGCTCGACATGCTGACCGATCCCGCGCCGTATCTGGTGGGCGCGTACCCGGTTCTCGATTTCGTCAGCGGCATCGGCGAACGCCTCCGGGTCGCCGCGGCCGAGGTCGCCGCCAACTGCGTGCGCGCCGTGACGCATTTCCGCCGCCAGTACGGGCCGATGCTCAACGCGATGCTGCACGCCTCGGGCGGCGATCAATCCACGCTAGCCAAGCTGGTGCTTGGCGCAACCCGCTCCACGCTGCCGGCGTGGTGCCCCAATGCGGACGCGGCGGCGCAACTGCTGTCCGTCCTGCTGTTCGCCCCGTCCGGGGTACCTGAGGCCGGGAACGGCCATTCCACCGCAGAGCCTAAGGAGGCCTGACTATGAAGTGCATCGTCACCGAAGCGACCATCAACACCCGCGAGGGCGTCGCCCGCGAAACCGGCAAGCCGTATCGCATGGACAACCAGCCCGCCACGCTGGAATTCCCGAACGGCGAGCGCCGCAACATCGAGTTGCAGCACGACCCGAAGGATGCGCCGCTGCCGGTCGGCGAGTACGTGCCCAAGCCGACCGCGTACTACCTCGACAGCAAGAAGAACATCGTCGTCTCGCGCCGCGCCCGTAGCTGGGAGCCGGTGCAGACCGCGAAGGCTGTCAAGGCCGCCTGACCGTGGCCCTGTGCGTAGCCCTGGCACCCGATGGGACATTGCAGCCCACGGGTCAAGCGCTGTCGGAGTGCGGGGGCTACGCCCTGATTTCCCCCGTCGAGGCCTCGCAGCTGGCGTTGCTGGAAAGCTTCTTCGCGCTGCCGGATCCAGCCGAGGCCTCGGCCATGTTCACCCTCATTGTTACGTCCATCGTTGGTGCGTTCCTCACGGGGCGCGCCTTCGGAAAGCCGGCAAACCTCGTCCGTTAATCGAGGCTCACCCACGAAAGGAGTAGCTGTAATGGCAACCCTGTTCGCCGACGTCGATGTCGCCGACGTCATCCTCGCGCTGGCAGCGGGTGCGGGCCTGATGGCCCTCATCAACTTCACCGCGTTCGGCGGCCGCAAGGCCGCTTCCATCGCCCGCTGATGGAGGACAGACCCGCACCACGCACGGCACCTGCCGTGCGTCGTGCGGGTCGATTTCCGTTATGACCCTCTCGATGATCCTCGTTGCTCTGTTCGCCATGTGCTGCGGCGTCGCAGCCGTCAAGGGCTTGGACGAATGAAAACCTTCTGGAAGTTGACCCGCTGGGCGCGTGCGCTGCGGTTCTGGTTCTTCATCATCGCCGCCGGGCTTGCGTATCTCGGATGCAGCGGCGAGGCGCGTGCACAGACGTGCAACCCGAGTCCGGCGGTCAACGGCGGCAATTGCACGCGACCGGAAGCGCTTGCGATGTGCAACGAACAGCGCTTGGCGTACAGCCCGAACCCGAATCACACGGTATGCGCGCTCGCGACCAATAGCTACATCGCCAGAACGTATCCGGGTGGATCGTGGATCACCGGGGCGCCGCACCATCGGTATCAGTTCTACTGGTCCAACGAGTGTCCCGCAGGCAGCGCGTGGGACCCCGCGACCAATACCTGTACGCGAGGGTGCGCGACGAAACCGTCGCTGCCGAATCGCGCTTTCCCTGGAACGGGTGGTGCGTGCGTCGAGGGCTGCGCGTATAGCGTCGTGTTCGACCCCTCCACGCCCGGCGCGTCCGGCACGCTTGAAATCGGCGGCACCGCGTACCACTGGGGTACGCTCGCCCCGACCGGTGCCGAATGCAGCACGACGACGGAAGTGCGCGAGCACAACCCGAATCGCTCTACATGTGTAGCGACTGGCGGCGGTTTCTCCGAGTGCGTTGAACCCTCGGGCCGGCACTGCGTCACTGGTGCGCAGGGCGGCCGATACTGCTGGGAGCCGGGCCAGACCGGTCCTCGATCCAACAGCCAAGGCACGGAAGGTGCAACGCGCACGCCTGAGGGCGAGACGCCGCGCAAGCCGCCGAATATGCCGGACGCGACGGGCACGACCGGCGCGACCACGACGATCAACAACACGACGACGACGACCACGACGTACACCGGATCCGGTGGGACGCCGGGTCAGGGTGAGACGGGAGAGGGTGGTCGCGATGGCCCCGGCAGCGGCGATGGCACCGGAGACGGTGAGGGCGAGGGCGACGGTCCCGGCAGCCCCGGTGCTACGCCCGGTGATCAGTACGAACCGGGTGAAGCGACGGTCGGCTCTGTCGTGTCGGATTACCTCGCACGCATTGGCGATGCGCCGATCATCGATGCGGTCGGCGGCTTCTTTGAAGTGAGCGCAAGCGGTTCGTGCCCGACGTGGACGCGGACGTTCTTCGGCAAGTCGGTCACGATTGATTTCTTCTGCATGAGCGAGATGCAGCCGGTATATACCGGCATCGGCATTTGCATGCTGGTGGTGTTCGCGTGGGCCGCGTTCCGCATCGGCTTTCTGGACTGAGGGCGCATCATGCAGGCGGGATGGCTTGATGATCTAACCAACTGGCTGCGCGACACGCTCGGAGGCCTCTGGGATGACTTCGTGGAGTTCATGGGCGATCTGCTCATCAGCGCGCTTGAAGCGCTCTGCGACTTCTTCGCGAGCCTGATCGAGTCGATCCCGGTCCCCGACTTCATCACGCAATATTCGCTCGACGGCCTCGTCTCGCAGCTGCCGCCGAACGTGCTGTGGTTCCTCGGCGTGATCAGGTTCCCTGAGTGCATTGCGCTGCTCGGCCTCGGTGTTGCGTTCCGGCTCATCCGCAAACTATTCACGCTGGGGCAGTGGTGACATGCTGATTTTTAACGAAGGACTGCCGCGCGCCGGCAAGAGTTACGACGCCGTCGCCAATCACCTGATCCCGGCGATCAAGTCCGGCCGGCATGTGTATGCGCGGCTCGATGGCCTCAATTTCTACGCCATCGCCCAGGTCTCGGGTGTGCCGGAGGATCGGGTGCGCGAACTGCTGCACGTTGTCGATCCGGGCGATGTTCCGGCGCTGTTCCGCATCACCGTCCACGCCGACAAGACGAAGTCGCTGAACCCGCAACTGCGGCGCGACTCGCTGTTCATCATCGATGAGGTACACGAGTTCTGGGTTGCGGCGCGCACCGATCTTGAGCCAGAGGTGGAGTGGTTCTTCGCCTACCACGGGCAATTCGGCCTCGATGGCGTGCTGATCTCGCAGGCGTACAAGCGTGTTCACGATGCGATTCGGCTGCGCGTTGAGCGCAAGCATCTGTTCCGCAAACTCAATTTCCTCCAGAAGCTGAAGCGCCGCAGCAAGGAAGATGTGTCGAAGCGCTACGTTAAGCGTTCGATGATCGCCATGGAGCCGGACCGGTTCATGGTGCTGACCAGCGAGGAATACGAGTACAACCCCGAGATTTTCCCGTGCTACACCGGCTACCGCCCGGGCGTCGAGAACGTCGCGCCCTACGATCCGGGCTTCGGCGGCATCTTCTCGCGCGCGCAGAAGATCGCTTATTTCAGCTGCATTGGCCTCGTCGCGTTCGCCGGTATCTATTTCGCGACCAAGTACAGCGGCGGCGATCAGCCTGCTGAGGATGCGGTCCCAGTGAGCTCGGCGCCTGCGGGCGATGCGCTCCCATCGGAGCCGGGGACGTTCTTCCAGCCAGAGCCGGCCATGATCGCAACTGCTGCGACCGTCGCGCCGACCGGTGCTGCGCTCGCGACGGCGCGCGAGGTCCGCGCGGAGGAGGGTGACCCGATGGTTGCCTACTTCGTCAACCTGACCCAGACCGCCCGGCCGCGTCTCTCGGCTGTGGTGGAGAGTGACAACGGTCGCTATGCCCTGATCGAGTGGCGCATCGGCAACGCCCAGGTCTTGGAGCGCGTCGATTCCCGCGATCTAGAAGCGCTCGGGTTCGTGGTCACGATCCATGAGCGTTACGCCACATTGGAGGCCGAGGGGCAGAAGTTGCTTGCAACCCGGTTCCCGCTCGATTCGCCCTACAGCGGCCCCGGTGCCGGTACGGGTGCCCCCACGACAGTGCCTTCGTCGGATGGCCTCGATCTCGCGCCGGGTGGCCCCAGCGGCGCATCTAGTGCGGCTGGTAGCGGCTATGACCAGATCGCCGCGTATGGTCACTTCCGCCCGGGCCTGTAGGCGAGGGGAGCGCGGCAGGGTGCATCCCGGCCTGCTGAATCAGATCCGGATCTAACCCGGTGACGCTCTTGACTCGGTGCGATCGCTAGGCGCCGGCCCGGCTGGCTGGGTACGGCCATCCACCGCCCAGCCAACACTGCACCCCTGCAAACCCGCTCCTAGCCTGCGACCGCCCCGAATCGCTCCCGGTGCCAGTCGTCTTGCCGGATGCGCAGGACGGTCACTACGTGGCCGCTGCGGGGCTTCCTGCGCGCCCTGAGCGCGTCCCGCCGCTGCTCGGCTTCCTGCCGCCAGAGGATGCCGCGTAGCCGCTCCGGCGAGATCCGTTCGCCGTCCGGTGCGATGAGATCTCGCCCAGCCAAGCGCCAGCCGTCCCACGGCCCATGCAGGTGCGTTCGGTTGTGGGCGACGCGGTCGTGCAGTTCGCGCGCGCAGGCGTTAGGGCAAGGGCCATCAGGCCAGCACGGGGGACGCATAGGCGGCTCCACGGCGGCGGGTCAGCCTGCCGGCGGTGGCGTGAAGCTGGCGCAGGATCCTGCGCACATTTCGCATAATGCCTATTATGTCAGAACCGGAACTGGTCGGTCTCCCCGGTGTCAGCGTCAGGGCTTGGGCCGGCTCAAGAGCAGCCTTGCCTGGGTGCCCCACCCGCCGATGAAGATGTCGTCCACACCGTCGCTATCCAGATCGCCCACGGCCATGCCCCAGCTTCTGCCGATGGTCTCCTCCGGGATGACGGCGGGCGTCACGTCGGAGAAGCGGCCACTGCCGTCATTGGCATAGGCGCGGACCTGCAACGGCACGAAACCGGGGACCTGGATGGGTCCGACAATGATGTCCGGCGCGGCGTCATGGTTGAAATCCACGATCGTGCCGCCCCAAGTCGAGAACGTGTTGAGGGGCACCCGGTCCACGGTCTCGTCGATGAAGCGGCCCTGGCCGTCGTTGATCAGCAGGCGCACCTGTGGGTCCTTGTCCCAACCCTGGTTGTTGCTGGTCAGGTTGAGCATGAGGATGTCCAGCGACCCGTCCCCGTTGGCATCGAACACGTGCATCTGCCGTGTTTCGAACGGCGCCACGAGGTCCAGCCGCTCCGAAGCATCCGAAAACCTGCCTTCGCCATCATTGAGCAGAAGCCTGCTCGGCGGAGTCTCGTTGGCCACCAGCATGTCCAGGTCGTCGTCACCGTCCAGGTCCACGAGAACGATGTCCTGGGTGTCGTCGTCCACCGCCGGAAGATGCGTTGCGGTCGCGTCGGTGAAGTGCCCCGGCCGCTCCGGGTCGTTGAGCCAGAGGAAATTCTGTCCCGACTCGGATCCAGAATTGCCTATCACGATGTCGGGGAAGCCGTCACCGTTCACGTCGCCGACCGCCAACCCGTTGCCCTCGCTCAGCGCCGGGAGGCGATCCGTGACTTCAGCGAATTCGCCGCCGCGACCGCCCAGGAAGAACTGGTGCGACTTGTCGTCCTCGGCCACGAAGATCAGGTCGGGATATCCGTCGGCGTTGAAATCGGCACTGAGCACGTGTTCGGTGTCGTATTCGGCGGTTCCGAGCGCACCGCGCTTCCACGCCAGCCGTCCCTCCCCATCGTTGAGGTAGAGGCGGTTCTCGCCGCTCTCGACCGCCAGCACCACATCCAGGTCACCGTCGCCGTCCACATCCACGAAAATGGCGTCCAGCGCGTGCAGGTCCGGGGCAGCGGGTACATGGGTATCGGTGACATCGCGATATACCGTCGTGCCCTGCCCCACTCGAGGCTCGACAGCGGAGATTGGAAACGTTGCCCCCACGATGAGCACCGCCATGAGGACGGGCAAATGCAGCAGCTTCTGGCTTCGCGTCATGACGTGCTCCAACATTCCTTCGACACATTCCACCGATCATCCACAGCGTACTCCACGCCACCGTGGCAACCCTGTCGCCGCACTCCAGTCACCATCCGGCTACCGACGCCTGCTGCCTGTCGTCCACGATGCCGGTGGGAAGGTGTTCACGCTGTTGAACGAACCCATTGCCCAGATTGCCCGGACGTCCCGGGCATACGTCCAGAGGGGGCTGGGCATGCGCCGGTGACGCGTCAGCGGCCCGGAGCGGGTCAGGATCTGCGCGGATACGACCTGCACTACGCGCGGAGCGGCGGTCGTGGCCCCGGTCCTCCACGGCGCGGCGGCAGCCGCGCGCTCCCACGCCCTGCATTGCAGGTTGTTGACGACCCGCGCACCGGACCTCTACAATTTCGCGCTTTCCAGCCCGTGGGGCCATAGCTCAGCTGGGAGAGCGCCTGCATGGCATGCAGGAGGTCGGCGGTTCGATCCCGCCTGGCTCCACCAAAGTTTCCGTCGCCGAGGCCGCGCGGGAACGTGAACCAAAGCGACACTGCGTCCCCATCGTCTAGAGGCCTAGGACATTACCCTTTCACGGTAGCGACCGGGGTTCGAATCCCCGTGGGGACGCCACTCTTCAGCCGACGCCCGCGCAAGCGGGCGTCGTCATTTTTCCCACCAGTGTTTGCTTGCCCTCAGACGGGGCGCCGGCATCCGCCGCCGTGCGCCATACCCGACGACCCGAGCCCCGACGCAGGTCCCGTCCCCCGTTGTCCTGGCGCACGCCAGCCGCGACATCGCCCCGAACCCACGCAGCGTGGTGCGGCCGCGTGGTCGATACCCCGCACCCTTCCCTGCAAGGTCAGTCTTTTCCTACCCGCTCCGGCCGGATTCCCCGACTGCATGGACGTCCCGCCAGGGAGGATGCTCTGCGCGCGGCCCCACGGCCGCCACATGAAGATCCAGGAGCACGACCATGGAACGCACGTTGATCGCGGTGGAACCCGACGGACCGGACTGGCAGGTCCGGATCGACCACTACGCAGTGGCCCGCCACGTCGAGCGCGCGGTCGCGATCGCGCGGGCCACGGAGATGGCGCGCGACTGCCACGCCTCGATCGGCGTGCCGACGGGGGTACGCCTGCGCTTCCGCTGCGGCGACAACGTGCTGGTGGGCGCCTGCGGCTGAACGGCCGCCCCGCCGGGCGGCTCAGCCGGCGATCGGCACCGTGGACAGGGGCTCGGGGGGCGATTCACTGCGCCGGAGCGTGGCGACGCCGTGGCCGCTCTCGGCCAGGTACTGCAGCCACTTGCCGAGGAAGGTGTTCATGCGCATGCGGTGGTCCAGCAGTTCGGCCGGCGGTGGATACATGCCGATCACGTCCTGCCAGCGGCGGCCCACATAGCAGTGGGTCGCCTCGGCCTGCTTCGCATCGCGGTACAGGCGCAGGAACGCGGACGGGTCCGGCTCGCCGGTGACCGGGTCGCGCAGGGTGTAGGTGAGCCGCAGCTCGGTGGTGTAGACGTGCTGGTGCAGCACATCCAGCTGCACGTCGAGTCCGTTGCCGATCGTCGAGACGTACCGCCCGGGTGCGAGGTCGGCGGGCTCGAACAGGCGGGTCATGCGCCGGAAGTTCTCCGCGTACAGTCCCATGAGCCAGCCGAAGCGGCCGATCCGGGGAATGGTTGCGTGGCGGGCGGCGACGTCGTGCATGGATCGATCCTACACGCTGCGCTCGCACGCGTGCAGCATTGACGATCGCGGTTTTCGCCCCTACGTTAAGACTCCTGTACGACGCCTCCTGGCGCGCTGTTGCGCACCCGGCGCCAGCGCCCATGCAGCCGCGCCGCTGCGCGAACGCGCGCCTCAGTACATCACGCGCTGTATTCCCAGCGTCGACATCACCTTGCTGGAAATCTCCTCGATCGACACGTGGGTGGTGCTCAGCATCGGAATGCGTTCGGCACGGAACAGCTTCTCCGCCGCGGCCACCTCCCGCTGGCAGGTGTCCAGTCTGGCGTAGCGCGAATCCGGCCGGCGTTCTTGGCGGATCTGGTGCAGGCGCTGCGGATCGATGGTCAGCCCGAACAGCCGCGAACGGTACGGGCGCAGGCGCGGCGGCAGGCGGTCGTGCTCCAGGTCCTCTTCGGTGAGCGGATAGTTGGCCGCGCTCACGCCGTGGTGGAGCGCGAGGTAGATGCAGGTCGGGGTCTTGCCCGCGCGCGACACGGCCACCAGGATCACGTCGGCCGCGTCGTAGTTGATCGACATCCCGTCGTCGTGCGTGAGCGCGAAGTTCATCGCGTTGATGCGGCGGTGGTAGGTCTCGAAGTCGACCATGCCGTGCGCCTGACCGACCTTGGGCTGGCGCTGCTCGCCGAGCTCGGCCTCCAGCGGCGCGATGAACGGCGCGAATACGTCCAGCATCAGCGCCCCGCTCTGGGCGATGGCCGCGGAGATGTCCGGATCGACCGAGGAATTGACCACGATCGGCCGCAGCCCCTGCGCCTGCCCGCTGCTGCGGATGCGCTCGGCCACTTCCTGCGCGCGCTCGACGCTGTCGACGAACGGGATGCGGTGGGTGCTGAACTGGGTCCCGCTGAACTGGGTGAGCAGGCTGTGGCCGATGGTCTCGGCGGTGATACCGGTTCCATCGGACACGTAGAACACGGGACGGATCGTTGACAACGCTGTCTCCTCGCCACGGACGGAAGTCGTGGCCGATGTCGAGGCTAAAATAGCGTTTTCGGTCGGGCCACGCCCGGCCTTTTCGCCACTTCGGAGAGTCCCCTTGAACCAGCCTGCCCCGCAGCCGTCGCAATCGAAGGCGAACATCCTGTGGCTCCACGACCTGCGACTGACCGACCTGGCCCAGGTGGGCGGCAAGAACTCCTCGCTGGGCGAGATGATCGGCGAGCTGTCGGACCTCGGGGTGTCGGTGCCGGGCGGCTTCGCGACCACGGCCGACGCGTTCCGGGCCTTCATCGCCCACAACACCCTGCACCAGCGCATCTTCGATCGCCTCGCCACGCTCGACGTCGAGGACGTGCCCGCGCTGACGAAGGCCGGCGCCGAGATCCGCGGCTGGGTGATCGAGGCGCCGCTGCAGCCCGATCTCGATGCCGACATCCGCGCCGCCTATGCCAGGCTGGCGGCCGACAACGGCGGCGGCGACATCGCGGTGGCGGTGCGCTCGTCCGCGACCGCCGAGGACCTGCCCGACGCCTCCTTCGCCGGCCAGCAGGAGACCTTCCTCAACGTCACCGGCGCCGACGACGTGGTGCACAAGGTCAAGGAAGTCTTCGCCAGCCTGTACAACGACCGCGCCATCGCCTACCGCGTGCACCACGGCTTCAAGCACGAGGACGTGTTCCTGTCCGCGGGCGTGCAGCTGATGGTGCGCTCGGACGTGGGCGCCTCGGGCGTGCTGTTCACCCTCGATACCGAGTCGGGCTTCCGCGACGTGGTGTTCATCACCTCGAGCTACGGCCTGGGCGAGATGGTTGTGCAGGGCGCGGTGAACCCCGACGAGTTCTACGTCTACAAGCCCACGCTCGCGGCGGGCAAGCCGGCGATCCTGCGCCGCTCCATCGGCGCCAAGCAGCTGCGCATGGTGTATTCCGACCGGGACGGCGAGCGCGTGCGCACCGAGGACACGCCGGCCGAACTGCGCAACACGTTCTCGATCTCCGACGACGACGTGCAGGAGCTCGCGAAGCAGGCGCTGGTGATCGAGCGGCATTACCAGCGGCCGATGGACATCGAGTGGGCGAAGGACGGCGTCAGCGGCAAGCTGTTCATCGTCCAGGCGCGGCCGGAAACGGTGAAGTCGCGCACCCGCGCCACCCAGATCGAGCGCTACTCGCTCGAGCGTCGCGGCGACGTGGTCGCCGAAGGCCGCGCCATCGGCCAGAAGATCGGCAGCGGCGTGGCGCGCGTCGTGCGCAGGCTCGAGGACATGGAGCACGTGCAGCCCGGCGACGTGCTGGTGGCCGACATGACCGACCCGGACTGGGAGCCGGTGATGAAGCGCGCGTCGGCGATCGTCACCAACCGCGGCGGCCGCACCTGCCACGCCGCGATCATCGCGCGCGAGCTCGGCGTGCCGGCCGTGGTCGGCACCGGCAATGCGCTGGACGCGATCGAGGACGGCGTGGAGGTCACCGTGAGCTGCTCCGAGGGCGACACCGGCTACATCTACGCCGGCACCCTGCCCTTTGAGCGCATCACCACCGACCTGACCTCGATGCCCGAGGCGCCGCTCAAGATCATGATGAACGTCGCCAACCCCGAGCGCGCGTTCGACTTCGGCCAGCTGCCCAACGCCGGCATCGGTCTGGCGCGGCTGGAGATGATCATCGCCGCCCACATCGGCGTGCATCCAAACGCACTGCTCGAGTACGACCGCCAGGACGCGGAGACCCGGAAGAAGATCGACGCCAAGACCGCCGGCTACGCCTCGCCGGTGGACTTCTACGTGGGCCGGCTGGCCGAGGGCATCGCCACCCTCACCGCGTCGGTCGCGCCGCATCCGGTGATCGTGCGCCTGTCCGACTTCAAGTCCAACGAATACGCCAACCTGATCGGCGGCCCGGCCTACGAGCCGCACGAGGAGAACCCGATGATCGGCTTCCGCGGCGCCAGCCGCTATGTCGATCCCTCCTTCGCGAAGGCGTTCGCGCTGGAGTGCCAGGCGGTGCTGCGCGTGCGCAACGAGATGGGCCTGGAGAACCTGTGGGTCATGATCCCGTTCGTGCGCACGCTCGAGGAGGGCCGCAAGGTGATCGAGGTGCTGGCGGAGAACGGCCTGCGCCAGGGCGAGAACGGGCTGAAGATCATCATGATGTGCGAGGTGCCCTCCAACGCCCTGCTGGCCGAGGAGTTTCTGGAGATCTTCGACGGCTTCTCGATCGGCTCCAACGACCTCACCCAGCTCACGCTCGGGCTCGACCGCGATTCGTCGATCGTGGCCCACCTGTTCGACGAGCGGAACCCCGCGGTGAAGAAGCTGCTGTCGATGGCGATCCAGGCCGCGCGGGCCAAGGGCAAGTACGTGGGCATCTGCGGCCAGGGTCCGAGCGACCATCCCGATCTGGCGCAGTGGCTGATGGAGGAAGGCATCGAGTCGGTCTCGCTCAATCCCGACACCGTGGTCGACACCTGGCTCAGGCTGGCGCGCTCCAAGGCCAAGACGCGCTGATCACGCCGCGACCGCTAGCATCGGCCCGTCGGGCAACAGGCGCCCCGCTCCCGCGGGGCGTCGCCGTTTTCGAGGAGGCTGTGGATGGAAGCGATGCTGGGGATGGTGCGGGAGGGCGCGTGGACGACGATCGCCGCCTACTGGGGCGGCAGGATCCTGATCGCGTTGCTGGTGCTGTTCGTGGGCATCCGCCTGGCGAAGTGGCTGACGGGCCTGGCGGAGAAGGGCATGACCCGCAGCCACATCGAGCCCACGGCGGTGAGCTTCCTGCGCAAGGTGGTGTACGTCGCGCTGCTGGTGGTGCTGGCGCTGACCGTGCTGCAGGCGATCTTCGGCGTGGCGCCGACCTCGATGATCGCCGTGCTCGGCGCCGCCGGCCTGGCCATCGGCCTGGCGCTCAAGGATTCTCTGTCCAACGTCGCCTCGGGCGTGATGCTGGTCTCGCTCAAGCCGTTCCGGGTCGGCCACATCGTCACCATCAACGGCGTCACCGGCAAGGTGGAGGACGTGAGCATCTTCCAGACCCGCCTGCGCGGCGCGGACAACCAGGTGATCGTGATGCCCAACAGCCTGATCACCACCGATTCGATCATCAACCTCACGCCCGACACGATGCGCCGGGTGGAGATCGTGGTGGGAATCGGCTACGGCGACGACATCGACCACGCGCGCCGGGTCATCGAGGAGATCTTCGCCGCCGACGGCCGCCTGCTCGCCGATCCGCCGCCGGACGTGATGGTCTACGGGCTCGGCGACAACAGCGTGAATCTGGGCGTGCGCTGCCACGTGGCCAACGCCGACTGGTTCGCGGTGAAGTGCGCGCTGACCGAACAGATCAAGAAGCGTTTCGACGCCGAGGGCATCTCGATCCCGTACCCGCAGCGCGACGTGCACATGTACCACCATGCGGGCGCGGGAATGCCGGAACTGTCCGGCTCGAGCGGCGGACGTCCCGCCCTGCCCGGAATGCCCGGAACGTCGGAGCCGCAGACCGGCTGATCCGGAGAAAAACGCCCCGGAGGCCTGCGCTCCCAGCGGATGCGCGGCTCAGGCCGCCATCGCGCCCAGGTGGCGGCGATAGTGGCGCAGTTCCGCGATCGAATCGTGCACATCGCTCAGCGCGGTATGCGCGGAGTCCTTCTTCACGCCGGCCAGAACCTGCGGCGCCCACCGGCGCGCGAGTTCCTTGAGCGTGCTCACGTCGAGGTTGCGGTAGTGGAAGTGCCGCTCGAGCGCCGGCATCAGTCGGTGCAGGAAACGGCGGTCCTGGCAGATCGAGTTGCCGCACATCGGCGACTGCCGCGGCTCGACCCACTGCGCCAGGAAGTCGAGGGTCAGCGTCTCGGCCTCCACCATCGGCACGCCCTCCTCCAGCACCCGCCTCCACAGGCCGGACTTGCCGTGCTGGGCGCGGTTCCAGTCGTCCATCGCCTCCAGCGCGGACAGCGGGTGCGCGATCGCGAACGCCGGGCCCTCGGCAAGCACGTTGAGCTCGGCGTCGGTGATGACGGTGGCGATCTCCAGGATCGAGTCGCGGTCTGTATCCAGGCCGGTCATCTCCAGGTCGATCCAGGCCAGGCGGCCTTCGCCGTGCGCGGTGTCGTGCGGTGCCATGCGCTCGCGGTCGTAGTCGGGACGCGTCATGATAACCCTCACCGACCCTGCGCACCGACCGCACATGCCCCCCAACGCGACCCTCGCCCACTACGCGATCCTGACCGCGATGCTCGCGCCGGCGTTCTTCCTGACCGCCACCGCGGCCCTGCTCGGGTCGGCGAACGCGCGCCTGGCCCGGATCATCGACCGCGCCCGCAGCCTGCTCAAGGACCTGGCCGAAAGCGAGGATCCGGAGGAACGTTCCCTGCTGGAGCGCCGGATCGCGGTCCAGCGCCGCCGCAGCCTGATCATCCTGCGCGCCAGCCAGCTGCTGTACGTGGCGATCAGCTGCTTCGTGGCCACCAGCCTGCTGGTCGCCGGCGACTCGTTCTTCGACCATGTCTTCGGCCCGTGGCCGACCATCATGGCAGTCCTGGGCGTGCTGGCGATGTTCGGTTCGAGCCTGCTGCTGGCCAGCGAGGCGTCGATGGCGGTACGCGCGGTGAACGACGAGATGGACGACGCCCACCGCTTCGCCAACCGGCGCAGCCCGCTCCTGTGAGCCCCCGCGTGCCGGCAGGGCGACCGGTTCGCGGCGGGCGGACCCGGTGGCCGGGATGCGCGCGACGGCCGTGATTCCCGCCCGGTTGCCAGAGGCGGCAGGCGCTGCGGCTCAGCGCAGCCCAGACCGGCTCGCTAGGCCGATTCCGGGAATCCGTCCGGCCCGTCGAGCGGTGGCTTGCCCCGCTTGGCGCGGAAGTAGTTGCTGAGGCGGCGCCCCGCCTCCTCGCCCAGGACGCCGGCGGTCACGACGACACGATGGTTGTGGCGCGGATCGGCGATCAGGTCGAACACGCTTCCGCAGGCGCCGGTCTTGGGATCGGTCGCG
Source organism: Luteimonas rhizosphaericola (assembly GCF_029888045.1). Lineage (GTDB taxonomy): Bacteria > Pseudomonadota > Gammaproteobacteria > Xanthomonadales > Xanthomonadaceae > Luteimonas > Luteimonas rhizosphaericola. Next base: position 64,456 of record NZ_JARXRN010000020.1, read on the forward strand.
CCGTACACCAGCCGCGCCACGCGCGCGTGGACGATGGCCATCGCGCACATCGCGCAGGGTTCGAGCGTCACGTACAGCGTGCTGCCGACCAGCCGGTGGTTGCCCAGCGCCTGCCCCCCCGCGCGCAGGGCCACGATCTCGGCGTGCGCGGTGGGATCGTGCGCGGCGATGTTGCGGTTGAAGCCCTCGCCGATCACGCGGCCGTCCGCGGCCACGAGGACCGCGCCCACGGGGATCTCGTCGAACTCGCGCTCCGCGCGGTCGGCCAGGGCGAATGCGTGCCGCATCCAGCGCTCGTCGTCCTCGCGCGCGGCAAGCGGCGGTGGCGGCACGGCGTCCATCGGGGGCCTCGCGCGCCCGGTCACCAGCGCTGGTGCACGTGCGGCCGGATGTCCTCGTCGTAGACCTTCGCGACCGCCGCCAGTGTCGCCTCGGGCAGCGCCGGCAGCTCGGCCGCGGCGATGTTGGCCAGCGCCTGGACGGGCGTGCGTGCGCCGGGGATCACCACGCTCACCGCGTCGTCCATCAAGATCCAGCGCAACGCCAACTGGGCCAGGGTGGCGCCGTCGGGCACCAGCGGACGCAGCTTCTCGACCGCGGCCAGGCCCACGTCGTACGGCACGCCGGCGAACGTCTCGCCCACATCGAACGCCTCGCCCTTGCGGTTGAACTGGCGATGGTCGTCGGACGCGAAGCGGGTGTCGGGGCCGAACTTGCCGCTGAGCAGGCCGCTGGCCAGCGGCACGCGCACGATCACCGCCACCTGCCGCTTCTGCGCCTCCCGGAAGAACAGCTGCGCCGGTCGCAGGCGGAACATGTTGTAGATGATCTGCACGCTGGCGACATTCGGGTACTCGATCGCCTTGAGCGCTTCTTCCACCCGCTCGACGCTCACGCCGTAGTGGCGCAGCTTGCCGCGCTCGACCAGGCGGTCCATGTGGTCGAAGATCTCGGGGTGGTAGTAGGCGTCGGTCGGCGGGCAATGCAGCTGCATTAAGTCGAGGCAGTCGGTCTCCAGGTTCTGCAGGCTGCGGTCGATCCAGCCCTCCAGGTTGGCGGCCGTATAGCCGTCCACCGTCTGCGCCGGCAGGCGCCGCCCGGCCTTGGTGGCGACGAACGGGCGCTCGCCACCGCGCTCCTTGAGCACGCGCGCGATCAGGCGCTCGGAATGGCCGTCGCCGTAGACGTCGGCGGTATCGATGAAGTCCAGCCCGGCGTCGAGGGCCGCGTGCAGCGCGGCGACGGATTCGACATCGTCCACCTTGCCCCAGGCTGCGCCGATCGCCCAGGCGCCGAAGCCGATCTCGCCCACGTTGCGGCCGGTCCGGCCGAAAGGTCTGGAATGCATCGTGTTCTCCGTGATACGGGGGCGGCGTGGCAACCCGGCGGCATCGCAAGGCGACGACCGGGCCGCCGAAGTCGCCGATTCTACCGCCAGGGGTCACGTCGCCGTGACGCGCCGGGTCGGCCCACGCCTGCACGCGCAGGCGTGCGGAGCCCGGACAGCCGCGATGCGTCCCGCGTCCGATGCCTGGACACGCGCGACGCGAGTCGCGCGGTCAGCCGCCGTAGCTCCAGACCTGGGCCGTCCCGCCATGGCTGCGCGTGCGCCAGAACGAACGCGACAGCTCCTCGCGGCCGCGGGACCGGCTGATCAGACGGTCGCCCAGCTTGGCCGTGCTGGTCGACTCCACCGTCGCCTTGCGGCGGTCGGGAGCAATCGTCACCGTGCCGATGGTGTAGCTCACGTCGATCGTGACCAGACCTCCCGTCTGCTCCGACATCTGGCGCATGAAGCCCAGCATCTTCCGGCTGACGTCACAGGATTCGGGCCCATCGAGCGTTTCGCTCGCATCCCCGCCCGGGGTGCGCTCGGTCAGTTCCAGCGCATAGTCGTCCGCGATCCCCGCGCAGATGGCCTCTTCGTCGAAGGCCCGAAGCGCTTCGAGCTGGGTGCGGTAATGGGCTCGAACGTCGGCCTCGTCGATCGAACGCCCGTGGTCATACGCGATCAGGGCGGCGATCCCCACGCCACCCAGCAACAGCAGCTTCACCAGCATCGTTTTCCCCTTTCCACGACGGATCCAGCCCCTCCCCGGAGCCTGGCCCGATATTACTCCCACTCGATCGTCGCCGGCGGCTTGCCGGAGATATCGTAGACCACGCGCGAGATGCCGCGCAGTTCGTTGATGATGCGGTTGGACACGGTGCCGAGGAACTCGTATGGCAGGTGCGCCCAGTGCGCGGTCATGAAGTCGATCGTCTCCACTGCGCGCAGCGCGATCACCCATTCGTACGCACGCGCGTCGCCGACCACGCCGACGGATTTCACCGGCAGGAACACCGCGAACGCCTGCGAGGTGCGGTCGTACAGGTCGGCCTTGCGCAGTTCCTCGATGAAGATCGCATCGGCCTTCGCCAGCAGTTCCGCGTATTCGCGCTTCACTTCGCCCAGGATGCGCACGCCCAGGCCCGGGCCGGGGAACGGGTGGCGATAGACCATGGTGCGCGGCAGTCCTAGCTCCACGCCCAGGCGCCGCACCTCGTCCTTGAACAGCTCGCGCAGCGGCTCGACCAGGCCGAGCTTCATGTGTTCGGGCAGGCCGCCGACATTGTGGTGGCTCTTGATGACGTGGGCCTTGCCGGTCTTGCTGCCGGCCGACTCGATCACGTCCGGATAGATCGTGCCCTGCGCCAGCCACCTCGCGTTCGCGAGCTTCCCCGACTCCTCTTCGAAGATCTCGACGAACAGGTTGCCGATGATCTTGCGCTTGGCTTCCGGGTCGGCCACGCCCTCGAGCGCGGCGAAATAGCGGTCGGCGGCATCGACGCGGATGACCTTGACGCCCATGTGCTCGGCGAACATCGCCATCACCTGGTCGCCTTCCTGCCAGCGCAGCAGGCCGGTGTCGACGAACACGCAGGTGAGCTGGTCGCCGATCGCCTTGTGCAGCAGTGCCGCGACCACGGACGAATCGACTCCGCCCGACAGGCCCAGAATCACCTCGTCGTCGCCGACCTGCTCGCGCACGCGCGCGACCTGGTCCTCGATGATGTGCGCCGCCGTCCACAGCGTGGCGCAGCCGCAGACCTCGACCAGGAACCGGCGCAGCAGGGTCTGCCCCTGCAGCGTGTGCGTGACCTCGGGGTGGAACTGCACGCCGTACCAGCGCTTGTCTTCGTTCGCCATCGCCGCGACCGGGATGCGGTCGGTGGTGGCGGTCACGGTGAAGCCCGGCGGCACCTGCGAGACATGGTCGCCGTGGCTCATCCACACGTTCAGCCGCGACTTGCCCGGGTGGTCGGTGAGCCCGGAGAACAGCGCATCGGCGTGCACCACGTCGACTTCGGCATGGCCGAACTCGCGCTGGTCCGCCGCCTCGGTGGCGCCGCCCAGCTGCGCCGCCATGGTCTGCATGCCGTAGCAGATGCCGAGCAGCGGCAGGCCGCAGTCGAAGACTTCCCGCGGCGCGGACGGCGCGCCGGGCAGCGTGGTCGACTCCGGCCCGCCCGACAGGATGATGCCCTTCGCGCCAAACGCGGCGATCTCGGCCGGGTCGTGGTCCCAGGCCCAGATCTCGCAGTAGACGCCGATCTCGCGGATGCGGCGCGCGATCAGCTGCGTGTACTGCGCGCCGAAGTCGAAGATCAGGATCTTGTCGCTGTGGATGTCCGTCATGCGGCGGGTGTCTGCATCTTGGTGGAAAGGATGGAAGCGCTCACCGGCGCGCGTCGGTGGCCATGCGCACGGCGAGGCCACCGAGCACGGTCGCCATCAGCCAGCGCTGGAATGTCGACCAGGCCGGACGGGCGGCAAGCAAGGTGGCGACGGAGCCGGCGGCAAGGACGATGCAGGCGTTCACCAGCACGCTGATGGCGATCTGGCTCGTGCCCAGCACCAGCGTCTGCGCGAGCACGCCACCTTGCGCCGGATCGATGAACTGGGGCAGCAGCGACAGGTACATCACCGCGATCTTCGGGTTGAGCACGTTGGTCAGCAGGCCCATCGCGAACAGTTTGCGCGGGCCGTCCGGGCGCAATGTCCGCACCTCGAAGGGAGAGCGGCCGCCGGGCCGGATCGCCTGCCATGCCAGCCACAGCAGGTAGAGCGCGCCGGCGATCCGCAGCGTGTCGTAGGCGTAGGGCACCGCCATCACCAGTGCGGTGATCCCGAACGCGGCGCAGAGCATATAGAACACGAAGCCCGCCGCCACGCCGCCGAGCGAAATCAGCCCGGCCACGCGCCCTTGGCAGATCGAACGCGACACCAGGTAGACCACGTTCGGGCCGGGCGTCAGCACCATGCCCAGCGCGACCAGGGAGAAACCGAGCAGGCTCGACAATTCCGGCATTTCCGTCCGTCCTCAGCGACCCGACGCCCGGGCCCGTGCGCAACCTCACCCCATCCGGTAGTTCGGCGGTTCCTTGGTGATCTGCACGTCGTGCACGTGGCTCTCGCGCTGGCCGGCGCCGGTGATCTTCACGAACTGCGGCTTGTTGCGCATCTCCTCGACGGTCGCGCAGCCGACGTAGCCCATCGTCGCGCGCAGGCCACCGGCCAGCTGGTGCACCACGCCGGCAAGCGGGCCGCGGTACGGCACCCGGCCCTCGATGCCTTCGGGGACGAGTTTGTCGGCGTCGCTGGCGTCCTGGAAGTAGCGATCCTTGCTGCCCTTCTCCATCGCGCCGAGCGAACCCATGCCGCGATAGCTCTTGTAGCTGCGGCCCTGGAACAGCTCGGTCTCGCCGGGCGATTCCTCGGTGCCGGCGAACAGGCCGCCGATCATGATCGAGGACGCGCCCGCCGCGAGCGCCTTGCCCAGGTCGCCGGAATAGCGGATGCCGCCGTCGGCGATCAGCGGGATGCGGTCCTGCAGCGCTTCGGCCACCATCGACACCGCGGTCACCTGCGGCACGCCGACGCCGGCAACCATGCGCGTGGTGCAGATCGAGCCCGGGCCCACGCCCACCTTCACCGCATCGGCGCCGGCATCCATCAGCGCCAGCGCGGCGTCGCCGCTGACGATGTTGCCGGCCACCACCTGCAGGTTCGGGAAGGTCTTCTTGACCCAGGCCACGCGGTCGAGCACGCCCTGGGAGTGCCCGTGCGCGGTGTCCACGACCACCACGTCCACGCCCGCGGCGACCACCAGTTCGATGCGATGCTCGGTGTCGCCGCCCACACCCACCGCGGCGCCGACCAGCAGCTGCTCGTCGGCGTCGTAGGCGGCGTTCGGGTTGTCGGACTTCTTCTGGATGTCCTTGACCGTGATCAGGCCGCGCAGCTCGAACGCATCGTTGACCACCAGCACCTTCTCGATGCGGTGCCTGTGCAGCAGGCCGATGACCTCGTCGTCGCTGGCGCCCTCCTTCACCGTGACCAGGCGATCCTTCTTGGTCATGATGTTGCGCACCGGGTCGTCGAGCTTCTTCTCGAAGCGCATGTCGCGCCCGGTGACGATGCCCACCAGCTGGCCCTGATCGACCACCGGCACGCCGGAGATGCGGCGCGCGCGGGTGAGCTTGAGCACCTCGCCGATGGTGGTGTCGGGGCTGACCGTGAACGGCTCGCGGATCACTCCGGCCTCGAAATTCTTGACCTGCTGCACCTCGGCCGCCTGGCGCTCGGCGCTCAGGTTCTTGTGCACGATGCCGATGCCGCCGAGCTGGGCCATGGCGATGGCCAGGCGCGCCTCGGTCACCGTGTCCATCGCCGCCGAGACGATCGGCAGGTTCAGGCGCAGGGACTTGGTGAGCCGGGTGGCGAGCGAGACGTCCTTGGGCAGGACGGTGGAATGCGCGGGGACGAGGGAAACGTCGTCGTACGTCAGTGCTTCAGCCTGGATGCGGAGCATCGGCAGTCCCGGGATCGGTGGGGAAGCGCGGCATTATACCGCGCTGCGGCAATTCCCGGCACGGCGGCGTGGGCGGTCCGCTGCGTCGCAGTCGGGAGGGCAATCGGCTGGTGCCGATGCGGCGGCCCGACGCCCGCCCTCACCGCCTTTCGACCGGTCCCGCGGATAATCGCGCCGTGCCCCGCATTCCCACCAGCCGCCGGCCCGGGCGCGACCGTTCCGGTGTGCGCATCGCACCCGGCGCTGGTATCGGTCGGCAGCCAGGGGGCGTCATCTCGCCCCCCCGCTCGGCCATGCCTCCCCGGGATCGCGTGCGGACGCAGCGCGGTCGCCGGCTCAGCGGGGCCGGCGCCCACTCCGCCGCAGTTCACGCGCCAGCAGCCACAGCGCGCCCGCCAGGTACGGCAGGCAGGCCGGCACCCACATCACCAGCCCCGCCAGTTGCTGGTCGGCGAGTGGATCCAGCCCGAGCTGCGGTGCCCGCCCGGCGTAGACCGGATACAGCACCCGGCCGGAGAAGGTCAGCAGCGCCCCCAGGAACCCCATCTGCATCATGACCACCACCACCGCCACGGCGCCGGCGAGCGCGCCGCCGGAATCGTCGCGCAGCCGCTGCCACAGAAGCGCCCACAGCCACAGCCCGGCGACCAGGAAGCTGCCGTGCATCAGCCAGTGCACTGGTTCGCTACGCAGCGCCCACGCCAGCGCGGCCGGCAGGTGCCAGCCCCACATCACCGCCACGTTCGCGGCGGTCGCGGCCGCCAGCGACCGGCTCACCGGTCCCTGGACCGCGCGCAGCCCGCGATGGAGCGCCGTCGACCACGACCGCGGCAGGCCCGCGGCCAGTCCCGCCACCGGCCGCGCCGCGAGCAGCAGCGGTGGCGCCACCGCCAGCAGCAGCATGTGCTGGGCCATGTGCGCCGCCAGCGACCATTCCCCCAGCGCATCGAACGGCCACACCGTCGCCAGCAGCATCGCCGCCAGACCGGCCATGCAGGCGCCGGCCTCGGCACGCGAGACGCCGCGTCCCGCGTGGCCGCCGCGCCACAGCCGGACGATGCCGACCGCGTACGCCGCGGCGAACGCCAGCAGAGGCAGCAGCAGCCACGGCGACAGCGTCCATGCATCATGCAGGGCGGGCGGTCCGTCGCCGCGGGAATGCGCCGACCCCGTCGCCGGGATCGCCAGTCCCGCCGCCAGCGCGGCCATCCGACACGTCCATGCTCCGGCACCCTTCGGAGGCCGCCGATGCTGTTCTGGCTGAAGGTCGCCCACATCGCCAGCATGGCGGTGTGGTTCACCGGACTGTTCCTGATGGCGCGACTGTTCGCGGCCCGTCGCCTGGGCCAGCGCGACGGTCGCGACGCCTTCTTCAATCCCGTGGCGAACCGCCTGTTTTTCCGCATCGCCACCCCGGCGGGGGTGCTGACGATCGGATTCGGGATGATGTTGATTCCATGGGCCACTCCGGGCGGCTGGCTGGTGGCCAAGCTGTGCCTGGTGACCCTCGTGGTGCTGCTGCACCTGTGGCTCGGCGCCCACCTGCATGCGCTCGGGCACGGCCGGCGGGTGCGTGGCGTCGCACTGCTCACCGGCGTGCTGGCCTGGGCGCCCCTGGTGCTGCTGCTGGGCATCGCCGCGCTCACGGGCGCCAAGCCGCGCAGCGCGGGCGACCTGCCGGCGCCCGGCGCAGCCCGTGCCGCCGATGGCGACCTCACGCACGCGCCGCCTCATTCGTCCAGCGCCTCGTCGGCCGCATCGGCCGAGTCCGCATCCGGCCGGTGACCGTACACGCCGATTCCGTGGCCGAAGGTGAGCGTTCCGCCCAGCCAGCCGACCACCAGCACCATCAGGAACGTGAACCCCGATTGCAGCAGGCCCCACGGCCAGATCGCACCGTGGTCCGGCGCGCGCAGCCAGACGCCCATCGCCGCCAGCGCCAGCAGCATCACCCCGGCCACGAAGTGGCTCCACACCGACACGTGCCGGCGCGCGAGCCGGATCAGGAACATGTCGCTGATCCCCAGCACCGCTGCCAGCAGCCCGCTGCCCAGGCCCAGCACGTTGAGCCACCAGGCCGCCGTCGCCCAGAACCCGTCGCCGGTCCACAGGAACAGCGCGTCGGCCGGCAGCAGCAGGCTCAGCGCGGCGACCGGGTACACCACGATGATCGGATGCAGCGGATGCTGGCGGAACGCGACCCGGCTGGCGACCGTGGGGCTGCGCTCTTCGGCGACGGGCTGTTCGAGGGTCTTGCGCATGCGGGCCTTCATTCACACGGAAGCAGGAGGAACATCGGCAGCGAGGTGAAGCCGATCGCGACCGCGGCCAGCAGCGACAGGATCGCGACCAGGCGCGCTGCGAACGCGCCGTCCGCCCTGCCCGGCTCGCGCAGTCGACGCCAGGCGCGCAGCCCGATCCAGCCCACCGCCGCCAGGGCCAGCACCGTGGCTACGCCCATCGCGACGCGGGTGGCGACATCGCTCCAGCCGCGCGCGCATCCCAGCCCCTGCAGCGAGTAGACGGCGGCGAAGTGCAGGCCCCACGCCGCCATCGGTGCGGCGATCCACGTAAACCGGCGCGGGCGTCGCGGCGCGCTCACTGCAGCACCGGGAACAGGTGCACGACTGCCCAGCCGATGGCCGCCTGCACGACGGCATAGCGCAGGAAGGCCCCCGCGACGCGCCATTCCAGCTCGCGCCCCGCGCGCACATGGCCGCGCACGACACGCGCGGCCGCGAACCCGCACAGCAGCGCCGCCACGGCCAGGTGCAGTGCGCAAAACCCCGCCAGCGTCCACACCACGGCGGCATAGGCGTGCGCCTGCGGGGCGCCGACCGATGCGGATAGCGACAGCGGATGGGCCAGCGCGAAACCCGCGGCCGCAAGCGCAGCCAGCGCCATGGCCACGCTCGCGGCGCGGCCCTGGGCCGCGCGCAGCGACACGCTTGCACGCCAGCCCGCGATGCCCGCGCCGGCCAGCAGCAGCAGGGGCCATGCATGCGACAGCTCTGGCGCCATGGGCGGTTGTCCGGCCGGTGGCCAGGCCTCCGCGCCGAGCCACAGGTAGAAATAGGCGAACACCAGCGACGCGAACAGCGAGCCCACGATCAGCAGCGTCCCCACCACCGCCCACCAGCCCGGCGCGTTGCGCGCGGCATATTGCGGCGGCAGGCGCGTGCCCTCCTCCGCCTGGATCGTGTCTGGCGCGCGGCGGTGGCCCGTGGTCCACGCCCAGGCGAGGAACAGCGCCACCAGCGGCAGCAGGCAGGCGGCGGCCAGCGCATACAGGCCGGCGATGAAGCACGCCAGCAGCGCCGCGATCACCAGCGCGCAGGCCAGCGGCAGCCACGAGGATCCGGACAGGAACACCACCTGCTCCGGACGCGCCGACACCGGACCGGTGCCCAGCAGCTCGCGCCGGCCGCTGGCCGGGTCGCCGAGCAGGCCGTCGGTGCGCGCGCTGCGCGCGGCCAGGCCGCGGTCGTGCCACAGCGGATACAGGTCGCCCACCACCGGCATCGAGGCGAAGTTGTAGTTCGGAACCGGCGCCCGCAGCGCCCATTCCAGCGTGCCGGCACGCCAGGGGTTCGCGCGTCCGCGCCGCCCGTGGACGAAGCACAGGCCGGCATCGACCAGGATCGCGACGATTCCCACCGCCAGCACGAAGCCCGCGGCGGTCGAAAGAAGATTGAGCCATTCCACGCCCAGCTCCGGCGAATACGTGTACACCCGCCGCGGCATGCCCAGCAGGCCGGTGAGATGCATCGGCAGGAAGGTCAGGTTGAAGCCGACGAACACCAGCCAGAACGCCGTGCGGCTGGTGCTCTCCGACGGCATGCGTCCCGTGGCCAGCGGCAACCAGTAGTACAGACCCGCGAACAGCGGGAACATCATCCCGCCGATCAGCACGTAGTGCAGGTGCGCGACCACGAAATGGGTGTCGTGCGCCTGCCAGTCGAACGGCACGAAAGCCAGCATCACCCCGGTCAGCCCGCCGAGCACGAACACGAAGAAGAAGCCGAAGATGTGCAGCATCGGCAGCCGCAGCCAGGGCCGGCCCGACCACAGCGTCGCGATCCACGCGAAGACCTGGATCGCGGTCGGGATCGCCACCGCCATGCTCGCCGCGCTGAAGAACGCCAGCGCCAGCAGCGGGATGCCGACCGCGAACATGTGGTGCACCCACAGCCCGAAGCTGAGGAAGCCCGTCGCCACCAGCGCCAGCACGATCCAGCTGTAGCCCACCACCGGGCGCCGGGCAAAGGTGGGCACCACCATCGACACCACGCCGGCGGCGGGCAGGAAGATGATGTAGACCTCCGGGTGCCCGAACAGCCAGAACAGGTGCTGCCACAGCAGCGGGTCGCCGCCCAGCGCGGGGTCGAAGAACACGAAGCCGAACGCGCGCTGCAGTTCCAGCAGGATGCTGGCCAGGATCAGCGGCGGGAAGCCGAGCGCGATCATGAAGGCCATCACCAGGATCGCCCAGGCGAACAGCGGCATGCGGCGGATGTCCATGCCCGGCGCGCGCGTGACCAGGATGGCCACGATCAGCTCCACCGCCGCGGTCACCGCCGCGATCTCGGCGAAGGTCACCCCGAGCAGCCAGAAGTCCGCGCCCTTGCCCGGTGAATAGGTCGCATCGGTCAGCGGCACGTACATGAACCAGCCGCCGTCGGGCGCGGCGTCGAACAGCAGGCTCGAGTACAGGAACAGGCCGCCGAACAGGTAGCACCACCAGCCGAACGCGCTCAGCCGCGGGAACGGCAGGTCGCGCGCGCCGATCATCTTCGGCAGCAGGTACATCGCGAAGCCTTCCATGATCGGCACCGCGAACAGGAACATCATCGTGGTCCCGTGCAGGGTCACGAACTGGTTGTAGCGGCGCGGGTCGAGCACCTCGGCGTCGAACCAGGCCAGCTGCAGCCGGATGAACATCGACAGCAGGCCGCCCACCAGCAGGAAGCCGAAGCCGGCGACGATGAAGCGCAGCGCGATGGTGCCGTGGTTGACCGCGGTGAGCTGGCCGGCCAGGCCGGGGCCGTTGGCCCAGATGCGGTCGAGCGCGGACAGGCGCTGCGCGTGGATGCGGTCGTCGCCGGGCGCCGCGCTCACCGCAGGCCACCTTCGATATCGCCACGCGCCTGACCGGCCAGCCAGGCACGGTAGCCGCGCGCATCGCGCACCTCGACCGCGAACGCCATGCGCGCATGCTCCAGGCCGCAGAACTCCGCGCACTGCCCGCGCATCGGCACCGCGCGGTCGGCGCGCAGGCGCAGCACGTTGGTGCGGCCCGGAATCGCGTCCACCTTCCCGCCCAGGCGCGGGATCCAGAAGCTGTGGATCACGTCCTCGGCGCGCACTTCGAACTCCACCATCTCGCCCAGCGGCAGGACCAGCCGGTCGATCGACGTGGCGCGCACTGCGCCGTCGCGGTCCAGGTAGTCGAACTGCCACTGCCACTGGCGCGCGGTGACGCGCACCACGTGCGCAGCGTCTTCCCCGCGCCCGGTCACGCGGTCACTGGCCAGCGTGCCGTAGGTGAGCAGCGCCGCCAGCAGCACGGTGGGCAGCGCGACCCCGCCGACCAGGATCAGCCGCTGCCCGGCGGCCGCGGCCAGCGCACGGCCACGGCGCATCGCCAGCAGCGCGAGCGCGATGACGATCGTCCATGCCACGCACGCCCCGCCGACCATCAGCCACCAGCCGGTCGCGATCTCCGCGGCCGCCGGGCCGGCCGGATCCAGGGCCGACTGCGGCCCGCGGCACGCCGCCAGCATCAGCGCGCCGAATCCGGCGATGGCGCCGCAGCGGTATGCGCACCGGTGGTTGGCGATGATCTGGCTCCTTCGCGCGTCCCCGCCCGCGTCGCGGGCATGCAGGAGCAGGAGTGTGGCGCGGCGCCCGTGAAGCCGTCGCGAGCCCGCTCGCCCCTGCGGCGCCCTAGCCAGCCGCGTCGGCCGCTTCCAGCGTGTTCTGCATCAGCGTCGCCACCGTCATCGGCCCGACCCCGCCGGGCACCGGCGTGATCCAGCTCGCGCGTGCGGCGGCCGGCGCGAACTCGACGTCGCCCGTCAACCGGCCGTCGTCGAGGCGGTTGATGCCCACGTCGATCACCACCGCGCCCGGCTTCACCCATTCGCCGGGAATCAGGCCCGGGCGGCCCACCGCCACCACCAGGATGTCGGCCTCGCCCACGTGCCGGCGCAATTCGGCGATCGGCGTGAACTTGTGGCAACTGGTCACGGTGCATCCGGCGATCAGCAGCTCCAGCGCCATCGGCCGGCCGACGTGGTTGCTCACGCCGACGATGGTGGCGCTGCGCCCGCGCACCGGGCGGTCGGTGTAGGCCAGCAGCGTGGTGATCCCGCGCGGCGTGCACGGGCGCAGCCCGAACTGGCGCAGCGCTAGGTGGCCCACGTTCTCGGGATGGAAGCCGTCGACGTCCTTGCGCGGATCGATGCGGTGGATCAGGCGGTTGGCGTCCGCGATGCCCGGCAGCGGCAGCTGCACGAGGATGCCGTGCACGGCCGGATCGGCGTTGAGCCGGTCGACCAGCGCCAGCAGCTCGGCCTCGGACGTGCCCGCCGGCAGGTCGAAGTCGAAGGCCTGGATGCCGACCTTCTCGGCGGCGCGGCGCTTGTTGCGCACGTACGACTGCGAGGCCGGGTCGCTGCCCACCAGCACCACCGCCAGCCCCGGCCGCGACAGGCCGGCGGCCACCCGCGCATCGACCCGCAGGCGCAGTTCGTCGAGCAGGGAATCGGCGATGCGCTTGCCGTCGAGGATGCGTGCGGTCATGCCGTCGTGGAGGCGTGGAACGGGAGCGCGTATTGTCTCACGTCCCCCCGAGGCCCCGCCAAGGAACGCGCCATGACCGATGCCGCCGCACACCCCGACGCCGACACCACGCAGATCGAGGCCGCCGTGTTCCGGCGCCTGCGCACGCACCTGATGCAGCAGCGCCCGGACGTGCAGAACATCGACCTGATGATCCTCGCCGGCTTCTGCCGCAACTGCCTGGCCGACTGGTACCGCGACGCCGCGGAGGAACGCGGGCTGGAGCTGACGCGCGAACAGGCGCGCGACACGGTGTATGGCGGAAATTTCCAGGACTGGAAGACGCGCCACCAGCGCGAGGCGACGCCGGCGCAACTGGCGGCGTTCGACGCCGCGCGGCGCCAACACGACTGACCGGCGCAGCGACGCGCTCGCTTGCGGCGCCGCCTGCGCTCAGGGCGTCGCGGGACGCGCCGGCGCCACCGGACAGCGCGGCAGGCCCACTTCCGGATCGCAATGGTTGCAGCAACGCGGCGCGTCGGGCACGGGCGTCGCCGGCACGCCCGCGGCAACGGCGTTGGCCGCCGCAGGTGCGACAGACCCGTAGGCACCGGAGGCGTACGTCCCCGGCGCCACCGGCATCGTCGAGGCTGGTGCCAGCCCGGCCAGTTCCGCGGCCGGCCGCAGCTGCAGCAGCACCGACCAGTCCTGGCGGTTGAGGTCGCAGGCGTAGAGGCTTTCCGGGCTGCAGTCGGGATCGCTGGCCGAGCGCATCGGCAGGTCCGCGAAGCGATCGCCCTGGGTCAGGCGCAGCCGGCGCATGGTGACGCTGTCGTACACGTTGCCGCCCACCAGGTGCGCGGTCCGCGCGTGGTCGGGCGCGACCGTGATGCCGACCACCACGTCGCAGTGCATCGCCAGCCCCGGCTCGTTGCCGCTCAACAGCGTGGCGAGCGCGCCGAAGCCGTAGGTACGCGCCGTCCCGCGCACATAGCACAGCAGGTCGCCGGTACGGACCTGCGCCGCCTGCGGATCGGCCACGCGGTACGGGCTCAGGAACGGTTCGCGGTAGGCGCGGCGCACGTAGGACAGGTGGCTGGCCGAGCCGTCGAAGCCCGGGAGCCGCGCCTTGCGCAGCACCCACGAGACGAAGGCCGCCGACCACGGCGTGTCGATCACGAAGGCGCGGCACGACGGCGCCGGCACGTCGCCATAGGCGCAGTCTCCGGCGCCTGCTTGCCACAGCAGGCCGCTGCCGCGCCAGTACTCGATCACCCGCTGCCAGGCCGGCTGGTCGTCGGCCAGGCGCGTGCGCTCGGCCTCGCGCACCTTCATCGCGCCGATCCGGCCGTCGACGTCGATCAGCGGCCGGAACCAGGCGCGATGCTCGGTGCAGGCGGCCGCGGCGATGCGCTGCGGCGCGTCCTGGGCCTGCGCGGCCTCGGCCGGGAGGACCTGGCAGGGATCGGCGGCGATCGCCGGCGGCGCGGACAGCCACAGGCTGGCGAGGAGGAACAGCGCGAAGCGCGGCGACATGGCATTCCTTGCGGCGGCGTGCGCGGCCGCGGCCATCCGGACCTTCCCGCACCGGTCCCGCCGGACCAGCCCGAACGCTACCACAGCGCGTTCGGCGATCCCGCGACGCGGCGTCGACGTGTGCCCGGTCGCGTGCATCCGCCAGACCCGACGCGCGCCGGGCCGCGCGACGCCGTCGCGCGCGGTCCGGATCGGCCTAGCCCCCCGCGCAGAACGCGGCGTAGTCGATGTAACCGGGGAACGGCGCGTCCGGCGCGCACAGCGGGCAGTCCGGGTCCGGCGCCAGCCGCGTCTCGCGGAAGCGCATGCCCAGCGCGTCGAAGTGCAGCAGCCGGCCGGCCAGCGGTTCGCCGATGTGCAGCAGCAGCTTGAGCGCCTCGGTGGCCTGCAGCATGCCGACCACGCCCGGCAGCACGCCCAGCACGCCCACCTCGCTGCAGTTGGGCGCGGCCTCGGGCGGCGGCGGCTCCGGGAACAGGCAGCGGTAGCACGGCGCGCGCCCGCGCTGGCGGCCGGCGTCGAACACGCTCACCTGCCCCTCGAAGCGGTGCACGGCGCCGTACACCAGCGGCTTGCGCAGGTGGATGCAGGCGTCGTTGAGCAGGTAGCGCACCGGGAAGTTGTCGCCGCCGTCGATCACCACGTCCGCGTCGGCGATCAGCCGTTCGACGTTGGCGGAACCGAGCCGCTCGGCCACCGGCTCGACCGCGACCCGCGGATTGAGCGCCGACAGCCGGGTCTGCGCCGATTCCACCTTGGACACGCCGATATCGGCGTCCACATGCAGGATCTGGCGCTGCAGGTTGCTGCGGTCGACCGCATCGTCGTCCACCAGGCGCAGCTGGCCCACGCCGGCAGCGGCGAGGTAGAACGCCGCCGGCGACCCCAGCCCGCCCGCGCCCACCACCACCACGCTCGCCGCTTCCAGCCGGCGCTGGCCGCGCGCTCCGATCTCGGGCAGCCGCAGGTGGCGCGCGTAGCGTTCGTGGAAATCCGCGTCGACCTCCACCTCCGGGCGGCTCATCGGGAAGCCTTCCGCCTGCCACATCACGGTGCCGCCGCGGACCGAACTCACGCGCGCGAAGCCGAGCCGCTGCAGCTGCTCGGCAGCGAGCATCGAGCGCCCACCGCTCTGGCAGATCAGCATCACTTCGACATCCGGGCCGGGAATGTAGCGGTGCGGCGCGGCCTCGAGTTCGGCCCGGGACACCCCGATCGCGCCCTGGGCCATGCCCAGTTCGCGCTCGTGGTCTTCGCGCACGTCCACCAGGCGTGCGCCCTGGGCCAGGCGATGGCTGGCTT
Organism: Luteimonas rhizosphaericola; assembly: GCF_029888045.1. Classification (GTDB taxonomy): domain Bacteria; phylum Pseudomonadota; class Gammaproteobacteria; order Xanthomonadales; family Xanthomonadaceae; genus Luteimonas; species Luteimonas rhizosphaericola. The sequence goes on from NZ_JARXRN010000020.1 coordinate 79,932, forward strand.
CGCGGGGAGTGATGTCCTTGGGCATGCCGCGATTATCGCGCCGGTGGCGCGGCGCGCATGAACGCGGCGGCCCGGCGGTCGCGCCGGCACGACCGCCGGCTCAGTACGGCAACACGTCCACCACACAGCCCGCCGGATAGTCGCGCTCGCCTTCGCCCAGCACGATCAGCGCATCGGCGCCGGCGGCCGCGCGCATGCGGTGCGAGCCGTCGGCGGGATCGGGCTCGACCCACAGCACGCCGTCCTCGCCGCTGGCCAGGCGTCCGCGCAGGAACTCGAGCCGTTCGTGCCGCTTGCGCCATGGCGATGCCAGGCGCGCCCGCCAATGCCGCCGCGGCGCGCGGCCCTGCAGGCCGTCGAGCAGCGGCCGCGCCAGCGCCAGGGTGGTAGCCAGCACCGAGACCGGGTTGCCCGGCAGGCACAGGAACAGCGCCGGCCCCAGGCTGCCGCCGTCCGCGCACAGGACGGGCATGCCCGGTCGCATCCACACCTTCCAGAAATGCACCTGTCCGCGGCGCTGCAGCAGCGCCGGCAGGTGGTCCTTCTCCCCCGCGGACACGCCGCCGCAGGTGAGCACCAGGTCGAAGGCCTCGCCGGCATGGCGCAGGGCCGATTCGATCCTGGCGGGATCGTCGGGCAGCGTGGGCCAGGCCACCGGCTCCAGGCCTTCGGCGCGCAGCAGGCCCAGCAGCAGGTCGCGGTTGGAGTTGTAGATCTGGCCGGGCCCGAGCGGCAAGCCCGGCTCCACCAGCTCGTCGCCGGTGCAGAACACCGCGACCGTGGGTCGCCGCGCTGTCTCGACGCGCTCGATTCCCTGCGCGGCGAGCAGCGCGACGCGTGCCGGCGTCAGCACCTCGCCCGTGGACGCCAGCAACGCGCCGGTCTCCACGTCCTCCCCGCGGCGACGTACGTGGCGTCCCCGTCCGGGCACCTGCAGGACGTGGACGCGCCCGCCTTCGACCCGGGCGTCCTCGCGGATCAGCACCGTGTCGCTCCCGGCCGGCAGCGGCGCGCCGGTGGTGATGCGCATGCATTCGCCGGCCACGAGCGCCGGCGCGGCCGGGCCACCGGCGAACTGCTCGCCGGCCAGCGTCAGCACGGCATCGGGGCCGAGGTCGGCGTGGCGCACGGCAAACCCGTCCATCGCCGAGTTGTCGAAGCTTGGCACGTCGATGCGGGCGGCGACGTCCGCCGCCAGCACCCGGCCCTGCACGCGCGCCAGCGGCAGGGCTTCGGCCGGCAGCCGTCGCACATGCGCCACCCGCGCCAGGATCTCGCGCGCCTGGCCGTAGGGAATGCGGGTCGGGAACCGGGGCTGGCTCATGCGTCAGCCAACGCGATCCCGGCCGCGTGCAGGTCGCCGGGCGTGTTGAGGTTGCCGAAGCGGACACCGTCGAACGCGACCTCGGCCAGCGCCAGTCGCGACTGCAGCGCGTGGACAGCCAGTTCCCCCGCCCCGAGCGCGTCCGCCACGGCAACGCGCAGGGACGCTACCCGCCACAGGGCGACCAGCGGCTGCGATCCTTCGTCGTCCCGCGCGCGGGCGCCGTCGTCCGCGCGCGCGTCGATCAGGGTGCGCAGAACGCAGTCGTTCGCGTCCAGCACGTCGACCGGCAGGGTGAACAGCCACGGCGTGGCGCAGGACGCGGCGAGCGCCTCCAGCGCCGCGATCGGACCGGCATCGGCGAGGCGATCGGCCACCGGGACCAGGCCGGCCGCCGCGAAACGTGCCGGATCGCGGTTCGCGCTGACCAGCACCTGCGACACCTGCCCGCCGAACCGCGTCGACAGCCGCACAACCTGCGGCACGCCATCCCGCACCAGCCACGCCTTGTCGCGCCCGCCCAGCCGGCATGCGCGGCCGCCGGCCAGCAGGCCCAGCGTGATCTGCCCGGGTGCGATCGGATCCATCGTCGCGTCGTCAGCGGTTGCGCTTGACGTGGCGGATGAGCCGCTTCTTCTTGGCGACCTGGCGCTCGCTGAGCACGTTCTTCTTGTCCTTGTAGGGATTGTCGCCTTCCCTGAAGACGAATTTCACCGGCGTGCCGACCAGCTTGAAGCGCTTGCGGAAGAAATTCTCCAGATACCGGGTATAGGTCGCCGAGAGCGTGCGCAGGCGCGTGCCGTGGACGACGAAGGTCGGCGGGTTCTCGCCACCCGGATGGGCGAAGCGCAGCTTGGCCACGTGTCCGCGCACCACCGGCGGCGGGCTGGCCTCGTAGGCGATCTCGAGCGCGCGCGTGACCTCGGCGGTGCTGAACTGGCGCGTGGCCGAGCCGTGCGCGCGATGGATCGCACGGAACAGTTCGCGCAGGCCCGAGCCGTGCTTGGCGCTGATGCGCACCGCTTCGGCCCACTGCACGAACGCGAGCTTGCGCGACAGCAGCGCCTCGGTCTGTTCGCGCTGGTAGGTGCTCAGGCCGTCCCACTTGTTGACGGCGACCACGAGCGCGCGGCCGGCGTCGAGCACCGCGCCGAGCACGCTCGCGTCCTGCTCGGTCACGCCCTCGCTGGCGTCGAGCATGATCACCGCGACCTGGCATTGCTCGATCGCCTGCAGGGTCTTGATGATCGAGAACTTCTCCACCACCTCGTCGACCTTCGACTTGCGCCGCAGGCCGGCTGTGTCGATCAGGCGGTAGCGGCGGCCGTCGCGTTCCAGGTCCACCGCGATCGAATCGCGGGTGGTGCCGGGCACGTCGGAGGCGATCATCCGCTCCTCGCCGAGGATGCGGTTGACCAGGGTCGACTTGCCGACGTTGGGGCGGCCGACGAAGGCGATCCGGATCCGGTCGGGATCGTTGTCGAGCACTTCGCCGGCGCCTTCCTCGGGCAGGCGCTCGAGGATCGTTTCCAGCAGTTCATCGATGCCCTGGCGGTGCGACGACGAGACCGCGAAGCTGTCCGCGAAGCCGTAGCGCGAGAACTCCGCCAGCGCCGCGCGCGCATCGAGGCCGTCGGTCTTGTTGACCACCAGCAGCACCGGGCGCGCGGCCTTGCGCAGCCAGCGCAGGATCTCGTCGTCGATCGCCGACGCCCCCTCGCGGCCATCGACCACGAACAGGACCAGGTCGGCCTCTTCCGCCGCCGCGCGCGCCTGGGCGGCGGTCGCGCCGGCCAGGCCTTCCTCGCTGCCGGCGATGCCGCCGGTGTCGACCACCACGAACGGCCGCTCGCCTTCCAGCCGGCAGACGCCGTAGTGGCGGTCGCGGGTCACGCCCGGCTGGTCGTGCACGAGCGCGTCACGGGTGCGCGTGAGCGCGTTGAACAGCGTCGACTTGCCGACGTTCGGGCGTCCCACGAGGGCAACGGAAGGAAGCATGGCGGGCCGGATCCGGTCGGGAATGGTCACAAGCGTAGCGCGGGCGGGCGCGGGGGGCGCCAGGCGCCGACGGCGCGGGACGCGGGAATGCGGCAGCGGACGGCGCCGCGAGCGCCGGCGCCGGGTACCGCGTGCGCATTCGCGGCAGCCCGACCGAGACACCCGCTGGAACGACGGCCATGACGCGCGCCGCAGGGCGCGCGGAGCCTTCCGGCGCGGGTGTCGACCGTCAGCCGCCGGCCGGAGTCAGTCCGACCGGGACACGCTGGTCGGGCCGGACTACTGCACGCGCCAGGCGGTCAGGTCGCCGTCGACGTTCTGCACCACGAGCACGCCGTCCGCCACGACCGGGGCGCCCTTGATCGCGGCGCGGCCGGCGCGTTCGCGCACTGCGAACTCGCCGTTGTCCAGCCGCAGCCAGTGCAGGTAACCCTCGAGATCGCCGACCACCGCATAGTCGCCGTGGATGGCCACGCCGCTGACGTTGCGGCGCGCGAGCGCGGGCTGCTGCCAGCTGGCGGTGCCGGAACTGCGGTCCAGGCCCCAGACCGTGCCGTTGCGGTCGGACACGACCAGCTTGTCCGTGGCCAGGCCAGGCCGACCGGAGCCGCCGTGTTCGCTGCCCCAGATCGGACGGCCGCTGGGCGCGTCGATGGCCATCGTCGACTGCTTGTAGCTGGTGGCGTACAGCACCGTGCCGTCGAGCACCGGGGTGCCGTCGATGTCGGCCATGCGGTCGAGTTCGGTGCGACCGTCGGGCTGGGCCACCGGCAGGTCCCAGACCGGGCGCCCGTCGGCGATCGCCAGCGCGGCCAGGGTGCCGTCGTCGTTGCCGACGAACACGAAGCCGGGGCCGAGCACGGGGCCATCGTTGCCGCGCACGGTGAGCGTGGGCAGCTCCTTGGTCCAGAACCAGCGGCGCTCGCCGCTGGCGGCGTCGAACGCGGTCAGGCGGCCATCGTTGGAGCGCACGAACACCATCCCCTGCCCGATCACCGGCGGCGCGATCACCTCGTTCGGCACCTTCGCCTGCCAGCGCTCCGCGCCGGTGGCCGCATCGAGCGCGATCACCTCGCCCTTCAGGCTGCCGACCACCACCAGCCCCTCGCCGGCGCCGGGGCCACCCGACAGGCGCAGGTCCGAATCGTGGCGCCACACCTGCGCGCCGCTCTGCAGGTCGAAGGCACGCACCCCGCCCTCCACCGCCGCCGCGTACACGCGACCATCGGCGATCACCGGCGCCTGGCGCACGCCCAGATGGTCCTCGCCCTTGCCGGCGCTGGCCGACCACAGCCGCGAGACGCCCGCCGACGGGGAGAATTCAACCAGTTCCGCCGGCTCGGAGGCGCGCTTCTCGGCGGCCTTCTCGCCATCGCCGCCGAACCATCCGCGGATCGTGCTGCAGCCGGCAAGCGCCGAGACGCAGGCGAGGATCACGAGCAGACGGCCGGCGTCACGCCGCCAGGGGGCGCGCGCGGGCGCGGAGGACAGATGCTTCATCAGGATTGGGTTCCCGTCGTCTCCGGCGTGCCGCCGGTCTGGGTCAGCTTGAGTTCCAGCAGCTGGCGCTGCGGGGCGGCGGCGTCGAGCTTGCGCAGCGCTTCCTGGTAATCCTTGCGCGCCTCGTCCATGCGGCCGAGCGCATAGCGGGCATCGCCGCGGGTTTCGATCGAGGACGGATCGTCCACGCCATCCAGCAGCTTCAGCGCGTCCTCGCCCTGCCCGGCATCCACCAGCAGGCGCGCCAGGCGCTGCCGGATCACCGCGGCCAGGCCCGGATCCTCGCTGGTGGCGCCACGCAGGGTGGCGATCGCGGCATCGCGGTCGTCGGCTTCCAGCTGGGCCTTGGCCAGGTCGAGTGCCGCCAGCGCGGCGTACTTCGTGCCCGCCAGCGCGGCCGCTTCGGTCTTCGCCTTGTCCAGGTCGCCGGCGTCGACGGCCTCGACCATCCGGTCGTAGGTCTCGCCGGTGGCCACGCGCTCCTGATGCGCGCGCTGCGTCCACCACTTGCCGCCGCCGATCAGGGCCAGCCCGAGCACCAGCCCGCCGATCAGCCCGAGGGCGTTGTCCTTCAGCCAGCCGCGGACCTTTTCGCCTTGTTCGTGCTCGTCGAGCAGTTCATCCAACGCCATCGTCTATCGCCAGTGGGTCCTGCCCGCGGCGGTGGCGGGACAAGCGGATCGGTCGGGAACGCCCGGCATCGAAGGCCGGGCGCGCGTTCCATCGGCGGCGGCGGCGCTACTGGCCGAGCGGCGCGATGGAGCCGTCAGAGGATACCGTAAAGCGCGCGACGTTCGCGCGCTGGAACTCGGACAGATCCTGAATGCGCCCGTTTCCGCGCACTTCCACGGCGTCGGCATTGCCGATCACCACGCGTCCCACTTCACCGCCCTCGAACTCGCGGTTCTCGCCGGCCTTGAGCAGGCCGCGCTCGACCACGCCGCCCTGGCCGTCGAAGATTTCCACCCAGCTGTCCTCGGAAAAGCGCAGCGACAGCGCCGGTGGCGGTTCGACCGGGCGCGCTGCCGTTCGCTGCGGCATCGACGCCATCGAAGCCACCAGTGGACGCGGACCCTCGTCGGCCTGCGGAGCGGGCGCCTGGCGGCCGGCGGCGACGGTGTCGGTCCCGCTCCCGGTAGGCAGGTCGAGCGAGGCGTCGACCCGGATCTGCGAATCGAGGTGCGAGCGCGTGGCCATCCACACCGGCACCGCGATCAGGGCCGTGATCACGATGTAGACCATCCGCCCCATCATCCGGTCCGCGGCGCGGCGCAGCGGCGGGGTGTAGCTGCGCGGCTCCAGCCGCGCCGGCTCGATCGGCACCGACGCCGAGGCGGCCGGCAGTTCCTCGTCGATGCGCACGCCCAGCAGCCGCGCGTAGCTGCGCAGCTGGCCGCGGACGAACACCGGCGCGTCGAGGCGGTCCCACGCGTCGGTCTCGAGCGATTCGATCACTTTCGCCGGCATTTTCAGGCGCTGCGCGACCTCGGCGATCTCGAGGCCCGCGGCCTCCCGCGCCTGCCGCAGACGTTCCCCATTGCCGCAGCCGGTCCGGCCGGCCTGCTGGTCGGAAGACTTCATGGTGTGCTGCTTTCCCCTGGAAACGCGTTCCCTGCCTGCGGAAATTCGGTCTTCAGCCGCTGAACATAGCGGGCTGCGGCGACGCTGTCGCCGAGTTTATCCTCGATTCGTGACGCCAATTCGAGTGCGGTGGGGGTCGCGGGCGCCGCGGCCAGCCGTCGCTCCGAGAATGCGCGGGCATCGAGGTAGTTGCCCTGGCGCATGGCCTCCTCGGCCATGGCCGCCAGCGCCACCACGTTGACCGGGTCGAGCTCCAGTGCGGCGCGCAGGTCGCGCTCGACACGGTCGAACTGGCCGGCACGGGCAGCGCAGGTGCCTGCATTGGCCAGCGCCCCGGCGCGGTCCCCGTAGCGGGGGTCGGTGACGGCCTGGTCGAACCAGTGCAGCGATTCCTGCGCACGGCCGTTGCCGCACAGCCACGCGCCGTAGTTGTTGAACGTCGCGCCCGACGGCCCCACGCGCGCCGCCTCGGCATGGTGGGTCCCGGCCAGTCCGGCATCGCCCTGGCGCGTGGCGACCAGCGCCATCGCGGTGTGGGATTCGGGCAGCTCCGGATCGGCCTTGATCGCCGCACGCGCCTGTCGGGCCGCCTGGTCCAGCTCGCCGGCACGCAGGTGACGGTCGGCGGACGCGGCGAGCCGCCGCGCCTCGAGCCGACGCTTGCCGGCCGCCGTCTCCTTGAAGTGGTACTCCGGCGCCACGTGCTCGACCCCCTTGCGGCTGGCGTCGGCCTTGACGAAGGTCAGCCGCGAGCAGCCGGTGCCCGCGAGCATCGCGCCCGCCATGGCCGCCAGCACCAGCACCTCAGGCCGCCGCATCGACGCCTCCGTCCTCGAGCCGCTTGCGGAACTCCGCCTGGCGCCGGGTGCGGTCCATCACCTGGCCCTTGAGCTGGCCGCAGGCGGCATCGATGTCGTCGCCGCGGGTGCGCCGCACCGGCGCGATCCGCCCCGACTCGTTGAGGAGCTTCTGGAAGCGGCGGATGGCCGCGTCGTCGGGCCGCTGGTAGCGCGTGCCCGGGAACGGGTTGAACGGGATCAGGTTGACCTTGGCCGCGTCCTTCATCTGCAGCCGGTTGTCGAATTCGCGCATCAGCCGCACCAGTTCGCGCGCGTGCGCCGGCTGGTCGTTGACGTCCTTCATCAGGGTGTATTCGAAAGTGATCGACTCGCCGCGCTTGCGCTGCGCGTAACGCACGCAGGCGTCCATCAGTTCGGCGATCGGATACTTCCTGTTGAGCGGCACCAGCTCGGTGCGCAGTTCGTCGTTCGGGGCATGCAGCGACACCGCGAGCGAGACGTCGCTCACCTCGCCCAGCCGGTCGATCATCGGCACCAGGCCGGCGGTCGACAGCGTCACGCGCTTGTTGGCCAGGCCGTAGCCGAGGTCGTCGCGCATCACGCTCATCGCGCGCACCACGTTGTCGAAGTTCATGAGCGGCTCGCCCATGCCCATCATCACCACGTTGGTCAGCCGGCGCTGCTTGTGCGGCACGTTGCCCAGGTGCTTCGCCGCCACCCACACCTGGCCGATGATCTCGGCGGTGGAGAGGTTGCGGTTGAAGCCCTGGGTGGCGGTGGAGCAGAACTGGCAGTTCAGCGCGCAGCCCACCTGCGAGGACACGCACAGCGTGCCGCGGCCCTTGTCGGGGATGTAGACCGTTTCGATGGCGTTGCTGCCGTCCATCGCCAGCAGCCACTTGTGGGTGCCGTCGGCCGACGGCTTCTCGAACTGGACCTGCGGCACGCGCACCTCGGCGTGCTGCTCGAGCTTGGCGCGCAGCGCCTTGCCCAGGTCGGTCATCTGTTCGAAATCGGTGACGTGGCGATGGTGGATCCACTTCATCACCTGGTGCGCGCGGAAGCGCTTCTCGCCGAGGGTGTCGGCGAAGAAGCGCTCCAGTCCCTCGCGATCGAGGTCGAGCAGGTTCTGCTTCGTGCTGGCTGCGACGTCGGTCACTGGGGCATCAGGCAGGTGTCAGCGAGAGAAGATCTCGGTGCTGGCGAAGAAGTACGCGATCTCCACCGCCGCGGTCTCCGGCGCATCGGAGCCATGCACCGCGTTGGCGTCGATGCTGTCGGCGAAGTCGGCGCGGATGGTGCCGGCGGCGGCGTCCTTGGGATTGGTCGCGCCCATCAGTTCGCGGTTCTTCGCGATGGCGCCCTCGCCTTCGAGCACCTGGATCATCACCGGGCCGCTGATCATGAACTCGACCAGGGCGTTGAAGAACGGGCGCTCGCGGTGCACGGCGTAGAAGCCCTCGGCCTCCTTGCGCGAGAGGTGCTTCATCTTCGAGGCGACGACCTTCAGGCCGCCCTTCTCGAAGCGGCTGTAGATCTCACCGATGACGTTCTTGGCGACGGCATCGGGCTTGATGATCGAAAGGGTGCGCTCCAGCGCCATGGGGTTCTCCGGGCAGGGGCCGTCGCTCCGGGGCGGCGGCCAGATTAACATGGAAAAACCCGCGTGCGGACGCGGGTTTAGCCGATATGGCTGCGGTAATTCTACCGGATTGCATCGCAACGCATCACCCCCGGGATTGCACATCGCGCGCTCCGGGTCTAGCATCAAACAAGCGTTTGATTCAGTGATCGGGAGCGGGCATGGCCGTCGCGGTACAGCAGTTCTCCACCAAGGAGCGGATCCTCGGCGCGGCCGAGGAGCTGTTCGCCCTGCACGGGTTTTCCGGCACCTCGCTGCGGCAGGTGACCGCGCGGGCCGACGTCAACATCGCCGCGGTGAACTACCACTTCGGCAGCAAGGACAACCTGGTCAACGAGGTGTTCCGCCGGCGGATGGACGCCATGAGCCGCCAGCGCCTAGAGCGCCTGCAGGCGGCGACCGCCGACGGCCGCTGCGAGCTGGAACCGATCCTGGCCGCGTTCGTCGAGCCCGCGCTGGACCTGGCGCAGGACCGCCAGGGCCACGCCTTCATCCGCGTGATCGCCCGCGCCTATGCCGAGCAGAACGACGGCCTGCGCAAGTTCCTGTCCGACCAGTATGGGCACGTGCAGCGCGACTTCGCGCGCGCCCTCGCCGCCTGCCTCCCCGACCTCGGCAAGGAAACGCTGTACTGGCGGCTGGACTTTCTCGGCGGTGCCCTGACCTACGCGATGGCGGACTTCGGGCTGATCAAGCGACCGGCCGGGGTCGACGAGGCGACCCACCGCCGCCAGGCCGCCCGGGAACTGATCCGTTTCGCCGCGGCCGGGTTCAAGGCCTGACGCATTAATTCCTTTCCAAACCAGATGGATACCGAACATGGCTGAGAAACTGCTTGTACGACGTGCCGCGGTACTTGGCGCCGGCGTCATGGGCGCGCAGATCGCCGCCCACCTGACCAACGCCGGCGTCGAGACCGTGCTGTTCGACCTTCCGGCCAAGGAGGGCGACCCCAACGGCGTGGTCAACAAGGCGGTTGCCAACCTCGCCAGGCTCAGCCCGGCGCCGCTCGCGAGCCGGTCCCTGGCCGAGGCGATCGTCCCGGCCAACTACGACACCGGGCTGGGGCAACTGGAGAGCTGCGACCTGATCATCGAGGCCATCGCCGAGAAGATGGACTGGAAGCAGGACCTCTACCGCCGGATCGCGCCGCACGTGCCCGCCCACGCCATCCTCGCGAGCAACACGTCGGGCCTTGGAATCAATGCCTTGGCGGACGTTCTTCCGGAGGAACTTCGCGCGCGGTTCTGCGGCGTGCATTTCTTCAACCCGCCGCGCTACATGCACCTGGCCGAGCTGATCCCGGCGAAGTCCACCGACCGGGCCGTGCTCGAGGGCCTGGAGACGTTCCTCACCACCACCCTGGGCAAGGGCGTGGTGTACGCGCGCGATACCCCGAACTTCATCGGCAACCGGATCGGCGTGTTCTCGATCCTGGCCACCGCCCACCACACCGAGGCCTTCGGACTCGGCTTCGACGAGGTCGACGCCCTCACCGGACCGCTGATCGGCCGGCCCAAGTCGGCGACCTACCGCACCTCCGACGTCGTCGGGCTGGACACCATGGCCCACGTCATCAAGACCATGGCCGACACCCTGCCCGACGACCCGTGGCACGACTACTTCGAGTCGCCGCGCTGGCTGGCAGGGCTGATCGACAAGGGCGCGCTGGGCCAGAAGACCGGTGCCGGCGTGTTCCGCAAGGCCGGCAAGGACATCCTGGTGCTCGACCTGGAGCAGCAGGACTACCGCCCGGCCGACCGCAAGGCCGCCGACGAGGTGGTCGCGATCCTGAAGACGAAGGACCCGGCGGAGAAGTTCCGCCAGCTGCGCGGGAGCCAGCACCCGCAGGCGAAGTTCCTGTGGGCGGTGTTCCGCGACCTGTTCCACTACAGCGCCTACCACCTGGCCGACATCGCCGAAACCGCGCGCGACGTGGACCTCGCCATCCGCTGGGGCTACGGCTGGTCGCTGGGGCCGTTCGAGACCTGGCAGGCCGCCGGCTGGAAACAGGTGGCGCAGTGGATCGCGGACGACATCGTCGCCGGCGAAGCGATGAGCAGCGCCCCCCTGCCCGACTGGGTCTTCGACGGCCGCGAAGGCGTGCACGCCGGCGAAGGCAGCTACAGCCCGAAGCAGGATGCCAAGCTGCCCCGGTCGTCGCTGCCGGTCTACAAGCGCCAGCGCTTTCCCGATCCGCTGCTGGGCGAGTCCTTCCCGCAGGGCGACACGGTGTTCGAGAACGACGGCGTGCGCCTGTGGACGGACGGCGACGACATCGGCGTGGTCTCGTTCAAGACCAAGATGCACACCGTCTCCGACCAGGTGCTCGACGGCCTGCAGGAAGCGATCGGCATCGCCGAGAAGCGGTTCGCGGGCCTGGTGATCTGGCAGCCGAAGGAGCCCTTCTCGGCCGGCGCCGACCTCGCCGGCGCGCTGGGGCTGCTGCAGGCCGGCAAGGTCGACGCGTTCGAGGCGATGGTGGCCAACTTCCAGGCCACCAGCCAGCGCATCAAGTATTCGCTGGTGCCGGTGGTCGCGGCCGTGCGCGGACTGGCGCTCGGCGGTGGCTGCGAGTTCCAGATGCACAGCGCGCGCACCGTCGCCCATTTGGAGAGTTATCTGGGCTTGGTGGAAGCCGGCGTCGGCCTGCTGCCCGCGGGCGGCGGCCTGAAGGAAATCGCGCTGCGCGCCTCCGAGGCCGCGGGTCCCGGCGGCGACGTGTTCGCCGAACTGAAGAAGACCTTCGAGACGGTCGCGATGGCCAAGGTGTCCACCTCCGCGATGGAAGCGAAGGAACTGGGGCTGCTGCGCGCGGGCGACAGGATCGCGTTCAACGCCTACGAGCTGCTGCACATCGCCCGGGCCGAGGCGCGCGGGCTGGCCGAGGCCGGCCATCGCCCGCCGCTGCCGGCGCGGCGCATCCGGGTCGCCGGCGACGTCGGCATCGCCACCTTCCGCATGCTGCTGGTGAACATGCTCGAAGGCCGGTTCATCAGCGAGTACGACGACGAGATCGCGACCCGTATCGCCACCGTGCTGTGCGGCGGCGAGGTCGACCGCGGCGCGCTGGTGGACGAAGCGTGGCTGCTGAAACTCGAACGCAGGCATTTCGTCGAACTGGCGCAGCAGGAGAAGACCCAGGCGCGCATCGCGCACATGCTCAAGACCGGCAAGCCGCTGCGCAACTGACCGACGACGACACAGGAACCCAGACATGACCAAGCAAGTACAGGACGCCTACATCGTCGCCGCCACCCGCACCCCGGTGGGCAAGGCGCCCAAGGGCGTGTTCCGCAACACCCGTCCCGACGACATGCTCGCGCACGTGCTGCGCAGCGTGGTCGCGCAGGCGCCCGGCATCGACACCTCGCGCATCGACGACGCCATCATCGGCTGTGCCATGCCCGAGGGCGAGCAGGGGATGAACGTGGCCCGCATCGGCGTGCTGCTGGCCGGCCTGCCCGATACGGTCGCGGCCCAGACCATCAACCGGTTCTGCTCGTCCGGCCTGCAGGCCGTGGCGCTGGCGGCCGACCAGATCCGCCTCGGCAACGCCGAGCTGATGCTGGCCGGCGGCACCGAGTCGATGTCGATGGTGCCGATGATGGGCAACAAGGTCGCACTGTCGCCGTCCGTGTTCAAGGACGACCACGTGGCCATCGCCTACGGCATGGGCATTACCGCAGAGAAGGTGGCCGAGGAGTGGAAGGTCTCGCGCGAGGACCAGGACGCGTTCGCCCTCGCCTCCCACCAGAAGGCGCTGGCGGCGCAGGCGGCCGGCGAGTTCGCGGACGAGATCACGCCCTACGAGGTGGTCTCGCACCAGCCCGACCTGGCCGCCAACACGATCCGGCTACGGAAGCTGCTGGTCGAACACGACGAAGGGCCGCGCGCCGACACCTCCGCCGAGGGCCTGGCGAAGCTGCGCACGGTGTTCCGCAACGGCCAGTTCGGCGGCTCGGTCACCGCCGGCAACTCCTCGCAGATGAGCGACGGCGCCGGCGCGGTGCTGCTGGCCTCGGAGCAGGCGATCAAGGACTACGGGCTGACGCCGCTCGCCCGCTTCGTCAGTTTTTCCGTGGCCGGCGTCCGCCCGGAGGTGATGGGCATCGGCCCGATCGCGGCGATCCCCAAGGCGCTGAAGCAGGCGGGTCTGTCGAAGGACCAGTTGGACTGGATCGAGCTCAACGAGGCATTCGCCGCGCAGGCGCTGGCGGTCATCCGCGATTCGGAACTGGATCCGTCGAAGGTCAACCCGCTGGGCGGCGCCATTGCGCTCGGCCATCCCCTCGGCGCGACTGGCGCGGTCCGGACCGCGACCATCGTGCACGGCCTGCGTCGCCGGAAGCAGAAGTACGGCATGGTGACGATGTGCATCGGCACCGGCATGGGCGCGGCGGGGATCTTCGAGGCGCTCTGACCTCTGCCCTCCAGCGTTACCGGGGAACGGCGCCTTCGGGCGCCGTTTCCGTCATCGCCAAACGCACTGCCCCGCCGACGCATCCCTTGGGATCGCGATCGGCCATTGCTCGCCACGAACAGGAACGGCGCCTGCAGGCGCCGTTCCTGGATCCACGGTGCGACCCCGCCCTCAACTGAGCTCGGTGACGCCCAGCTCAAGCAGCGCCTTCGCCATCGCGTCGCGCGCCGCGTCGCTGATCTTCTCGTGGTCGAGCGCGAAGCGGATCGTCGCCTCGACCAGGCCGATGTGGGTGCCGCAGTCGAAGCGGGTGCCGCGGAACCGGTAGGCATCGATCTGCTGCTCGCCCAGCAGGCTGGCGATCGCATCGGTCAGCTGGATCTCGCCGCCCGCGCCGCGGCCGGTCTTCTCCAGATGCTCGAAGATCGCCCCGGGCAGGATGTAGCGCCCGACGACGGCCAGGGTGCTCGGCGCATCCTCCGGCTTGGGCTTCTCGACCATGCGGCGGATCGCACCGCTGCGGTCATTGAAGTCCCCGGTCTCGACGATGCCGTAACTCGCGGTCTGCTCGCGCGGCACGTCCTGCACCGCGATCGCGCCCACGCCATGCGCCTGGGCGTGGTCGGCCATCTGCTTGAGCGCGCCGTCGCCGTTGCGGTTCCAGATCAGGTCGTCGGGCAGCAGCACCGCGAACGGCTCGTCGCCCACCACCGCCTTCGCGCACAGCACCGCGTGCCCCAGGCCCAGCGCCTCGGCCTGGGTGACGAACACCGCCTGCACGCCCTGCGGCAGGACGTGGCGCACGACCTCCAGCTGTTCGTGCTTGCCGGCCTTCTCCAGCTTCTGCTCGAGCTCGTAGGCCTTGTCGAAGTAATCGGCGACGGCGTGCTTGTAGCGGTTGGTGATGAACACCAGGGTGTCGCAACCGGCCTCGACCGCCTCGTCCACCGCGTACTGGATCAGCGGGCGATCGACGATCGGCAGCATCTCCTTGGGAACGGTCTTGGTGGCAGGCAGGAACCTGGTTCCCAGTCCTGCGACCGGGAACACGGCCTTGCGAATGCGTTGGGTCATGTCTTGCGTGCCTGTCTAGCGGGGAATGCGACCACCGTGCCCGCGGTCTCGCGCTCCGGGGCCACGACTGCCGGGCGGAATTCGGGCAGCGTCTCGCGCAGGAGGCGGGCGAGCTCGTCGGTGTCGAACACGGTCACCGCATCGCGCAGCCGCACCAGCGCGGGCTGCAGCTTGTCGCGCGACACCGACCGGGCCTCGGCCTGGAGGATCTTCGGGTGCACGGTCGGGCGGTAGCGCTCGTCGGCATGGAACAGGGTTTCGTGCAGCTTCTCGCCAGGCCTGAGGCCGGTGTAGACGATCGCCACGTCGCGTTCGGGCTGCTTGCCGGCCAGGCGGATCATCTGTTCGGCCAGCAGGCGGATCGGAACCGGTTCGCCCATGTCGAGCGTGTAGATGGCCTCGCGCGAACCGATCGCCACCGACTGCATGATCAGCAGGCAGGCCTCGGGGATGGTCATGAAGTAGCGCGTCACCTCGGGGTCGGTCACGGTGACCGGACCGCCGGAGCGGATCTGCTCGCGGAACAGCGGCACCACGCTGCCGGCCGAGTCGAGCACGTTGCCGAAGCGCACCGTGACGAAGTGCGTGCCTTCCGGTTCGGCCATCGCCTGGCAGACCATCTCGGCCAGGCGCTTGGTCGCCCCGAGCACGTTGACCGGGTCGACCGCCTTGTCCGTGGAGATCAGGACGAACGTGCCCACCTTCGCCGCGGCCGACTCCCGCGCCACGACCTCGGTGGCGAGGACGTTGTTGCGGACCGCCTCACGCAGCTGCCCCTCGAGCACCGGCACCTGCTTGTACGCGGCGGCATGGAAGACCGCGTCCGGGCTCGACAGGCCCAGTGCGTGGCGCATGACCGCGGCATCGCCGCAGTCGCCCAGCACGGGGATGCAGCGGATCTGGGGAAAGTCGCGACGCAGTTCGGATTCGGTCTTGATCAGCGCGAGTTCGTCGATTTCAACCAGCGCGATGCACGCGGCCCCATGGCGGGCGCACTGGCGGCACAGCTCGCCCCCGATCGACCCCCCCGCGCCCGTCACCAACACGCTGCGCCCGCCCAGCCAGCCGCGGATCGCCTTCCAGTCGGGCGTCACCGGCTTGCGGCCGAGCAGGTCCTCGATCGCCACTTCCTTGAGTTCGCCCGGCAGCGAGCGACCCTCGAGCATGTCGTCGAGCCGCGGTACCGTCCGGAACGGCAACCCGGTGCGCTCGCACTGGGCCACGACCCTGCGCATCGTGGCCGCGTCCACGGAGGGCATGGCGATCACCAGCAGCTGCGCGGCGGTTTCCGGGGCGATCCGGGCGACGTCCTCGACCCGGCCAAGGACCGGGATGCCCTGCAGGCGGCTGCCGCGCAGCTTGGCGGCGTCATCCAGGAAGCCCACCGGAATATAGGCGCCGGCCCGGCGCAGGTCGCGTACCAGCGTCTCGCCTGCCTGTCCGGCGCCGAGGATGAGCACACGCAGCGCGGCCTGGTCGGTCCGCGCGATCTGGTGATCCTTGAAGGCGCGGTACAGCAGCCGCGGCATGCCCAGCAGCGCGGTCAGCAGGAGTGGATACAGCAGCAACATCGACCGCGGCACCTGGTCGAGCCGCCGGTCGAACGCGAACAGGACCAGCATGATCGCGACCAGCCCGATCAGCGCGGCCTTGAGGATGTTGACCAGGTCGGGCAGGCTGGCGAACCGCCACACGCCGCGGTACAGGCCCACCTGCCAGAAGACCGCGCCCTGGGCGCCGAGCACCAGCAGGGTCTCGGCCGACGCCAGCGGTGGCGCCGGGAACATCGGCAGCATCGCGTAGCGGAAATGGTGCAGCGCCGACCAGCACAGCCACACCATGGCCAGGTCGTGCGCGACCACCGCCAGCCGCGGCATCGCCATGCTGGCCCGATCCTTCCACTTGAGCATGTTCAGCGCTTCCCGTCAGTGAGGCTGTCCGTGTCGATGCCCGCGCGTCTTCCGCGAAGTCGCTTCCATGCCAGCCCCCCCGCCAACAGGAACGTCAAGCAAGTCGACATGATAAGCGTGGAACTCCCTGAACGCACTACAAACATTGCAACGGACGCCACGACGGCGGCCCCCGCATACGCCAGCGTGACCGGTGCGTGCGCGCCGAGCGCACGCGACCACGCCTGGTAGGCATGCTGCACGTGCGGCCGCCACCATGCCTCGCCCGCCACCATGCGCGAGATCAGCGTCAAGGAGGCGTCAAGAAGGAACGGCAGCAGCGGCAGTATCCAGGGAAGTCGCGCGCATGTCGGTTCGCCCATGACGCCCAGGGCCAGCAGCGCCGCCAGCGCATAGCCGATCGCGCCGCTGCCGACGTCGCCGAGGAAGATGCGCGCGCGCGGGAAGTTGAACGGCAGGAAGCCCACCAGCGCGGCCGTGAGCGCCAGCCCGATCCACAGCACCGGGCCCGCCCCGGCGTACAGCGACCATGCCAATGCCACCACCAGCGCCTGTCCGGCCGCGATGCCGTCGATCCCGTCCATGAAGTTCCAGACATTCACCAGGACGACCGTCGCGACGCAGGCGACCACCAGGTCCGGCGGTCCCCCGCCCTGCATCCACAGCGCCGCCGCCAGCAGCCCTCCCGCGACCGCGTGTACCGCCAGCCTGGGCCAGGCCGGGAGCGGCCGGTGATCGTCGATCCATCCGATGCCGGCGACCAGGGCCAGTCCCGCGCCGGCCAGCAGGCATGCGGGCAGGGTCCCGGGCCGGGCGATGGCGAGGGCCGCCAGCGCGAGCAGCAACACGAGCACGGTCGAGATCCCGCCGCCCCGGGGGGTGGCGATGCGGTGGCTCCTGCGCTCGCCGGGCAGGTCGATCAGCCGCCTGTGCAGGGCATACGCCCGCGCCATCGCCGTTCCGGCCGCCCCGAGCGCGATTCCCGCCAGCAGCCAGATGGCTAGCAGCGCCGACGGCGCCATCAGACGACGGCGTAGTTGAGCAGCGGCTTGATGGTCCCCCACTCCTTGCAACTGGGGCACTGCCAGTGATGACTGCGCGCGCCGAAGCCGCAGCGGTTGCAGCGGTAGCTCGGATTGCGCACCAGCAACTGCTCGGTGATCAGGCGCAGGTCCTGCAGGGTCGCGGCCAGTTCGGTGTTCTCGGCCAGGGTCAGGTCGATCAGGGCGGCCTCGCCCCGCACCGAGGGCCGGTCCTTGAGCTGCTGGGCCAGGTAACCGCGCGCCGCATGCACGCCATCCTGCGCCTCGACCAGGCGCGTCAGCGCGAGCACCGGTGCGATGCCACGGTAGTGCTCGCTCATCTCGGCCAGGAACTTGCGCGCGCCGGAGGCGTCCCCCACCCGCTCGTACGCGGCCAGCAGCGCCGGCAGCACTTCGGGCAGGAAGTCGGTGTCGTGGCGCGCGGCGCGCTCGTAGGCGCGGATGGCGGCGGCATCGTTGCCGGCGTCGATCTCCAGCCGGCCCTCCAGGATGCCCGCGCGCACCGACGTCGAGTCGGCGGCGTAGGCCCGGGCGACCGCGGCGCGCGCGCCTGCGGCGTCGCCGGCCAGCCGCAGCCGGTCGGCGAGTTCGCATTCGAACTGCGCGATCAGCCGGCCCATCGGCTCGCCGGTCGCGGCCTCGAAGCGGGTCGCGTTCTCGATCGCCTTGGCCCAGTCGCGCTCGGCCTCGTAGATGCCGATCAGGTGCTTGAGCGCCTGCGGCGCGCGCTGGTCGATCCGGGCCAGGTCGGTGAACACCACCTCGGCACGGTCGAGCAGGCCCGACTTCATGTAGTCCTCGCCCAGGGCCAGCAGCGCCAGCACCTTCTGCTGGTCGCTCAGGTCCGAGCGCTGGGCCAGCCCCTGGTGCAGGCGGATGGCGCGGTCGACCTCGCCGCGGCGCCGGAACAGATGCCCGAGTGCGAGCTGGGTCTCGAAGGTTTCCTTGTCCAGCTCGGCGATGTGCAGGAACAGCTCGATCGCCTTGTCCGGCTGCTCGTTGAGCAGGTAGTTGAGGCCGCGGAAATACGTGGTGGACAGGCGGCTGACCTGGGTATCGCTGTGGCGTTCTCCACCGCGCCGGCCGATCACCCAGCCGCTCAGGGCGGCCAGCGGCAGCAGCAGGAAGAACCAGAACCACTCGGTGACGAACGCCATGGATCAGGCTCCGGAATCGGGGGGAAGGTGCGGCGCAGCCGCGGACCCGGCCGTGCGCGCGCGCTGCAGCTGCCGGCGCAGCGGGAGCACCACGCCCAGCGCCATCGCCAGGCCCGCGCCCAGCGCGCCGAGCAGCAGCGCGGCCAGCAGCATCACGCCCAGGCTCGCGTCCAGCCCGGCGACGCCGAGGTCCAGGGTGACACGCTGCGGGTTGAGGGCGCCGAGCACCAGGCCCGCCGCGGCGAACACGAGGGCGACGAGGATCCGCAACGGCCGCATCGCGCTGAGGGCGCGGAGGCGCCCTACTCCTCTGCCGGCAACGGAATGACGGCGGTCACCCGCTCGCGCAGCTCCTTGCCGGGCTTGAAATGGGGGACATGCTTGCCCGGCAGCGCGACCGCGTCGCCGGTCTTGGGATTGCGGCCGGTGCGCGGCGGCCGGAAATGCAGGGAGAAACTGCCGAAGCCGCGGATCTCGATCCGGTCCCCCTGGGACAGCGAGCCGGCCATCATCTCCAGCAGCGACTTCACCGCCAGGTCGACGTCATCGGCCTTCAGGTGGGCCTGCCGCTGGGTGAGGATCTCGATCAGTTCCGATTTGGTCATCGTCGACGCGCCCGTGAAAGCCCTGGCGGCGGCCCGGCGTGGTGCCGGGCCGTCCACCGTCGCAGGCGCCGGGCCGTGCGGGCCGGGCGCCTGCGGCTGGAGCCGCAAGTCCACTTACTCGGACTTGTTTTCCAGCTGTTCGCGCAGCAGCGCGCCCAGCTTGGTGGTGCCGCTGGAGGCTTCGGCCGCGACCTTGTTGTACTCGGCCAGGGTCTCGGCGGCCTCGGCTTCGTCCTTGGCGCGGATCGACAGCTGCAGCGTGCGGCTCTTGCGGTCCTGGCCGACGTACTTGGCCTCGACCGAGTCGCCCACCTTCAGGTGCTGGCTCGCGTCGTCCACGCGCACGTCGGCGACGTCGCGCGCGGCCACGTAGCCTTCCACGCCGTCACCCAGGTCGATGACCGCACCCTTGGCGTCGACTTCCTTCACCGTACCGCTGACCTTCGAGCCGCGCGGGTGGTTGGCGAGGAACTGCCCGTAAGGATCCTGCTCGAGCTGCTTGACACCCAGCGAGATGCGCTCGCGCTCCGGATCGACCGCCAGCACCACCGCTTCCATGGTGTCGCCCTTCTTGAAGTTGCGAGCCACTTCCTCGCCGGTCGAGTTCCAGCTGATGTCCGACAGGTGGATCAGGCCGTCGATGCCGCCGTCCAGGCCGATGAAGATGCCGAAGTCGGTGATCGACTTGATCTGGCCCTCGACCTTGTCGCCCTTCTTGTGGATCGCGGCGAAGGTCTCCCACGGGTTGCTGGTGACCTGCTTGATGCCCAGCGAGATGCGGCGACGCTCCTCGTCCACGTCGAGCACCATGACCTCGAGCTCGTCACCGACCTGCACCACCTTGGACGGGTTGACGTTCTTGTTGGTCCAGTCCATCTCGGACACGTGCACCAGGCCTTCGACGCCCGGCTCGATCTCGACGAACGCGCCGTAGTCGGTGACGTTGGAGACCTTGCCGAACACGCGGGTGTTGGACGGGTAGCGGCGGGCGATGTTGTCCCACGGATCCTCGCCCAGCTGCTTCAGGCCCAAGCTGACGCGGTTGCGCTCGCGGTCGTACTTGAGCACGCGAACTTCGAGTTCCTGGCCCACTTCCACGACTTCGGACGGATGGCGCACGCGCTTCCAGGCCATGTCGGTGATGTGCAGCAGGCCGTCGATGCCGCCCAGGTCCACGAACGCGCCGTAATCGGTCAGGTTCTTGACCACGCCCTTGAGCACGGCGCCCTCGACCAGCTTCTCCATCAGCTGCTCGCGCTCTTCCGAGTGCTCGCTCTCGACCACCGCGCGGCGCGAGACGACGACGTTGTTGCGCTTGCGGTCGAGCTTGATCAGCTTGAACTCGAGTTCCTTGCCTTCCAGGTACACCGGGTCGCGGACCGGGCGCACGTCGACCAGGGAACCGGGCAGGAACGCGCGGACGTCCTTGATGTCGACGGTGAAGCCGCCCTTGACCTTGCCGCTGATGCGGCCGGTGATGGTCTCGTTCTTCTCGAGCGCTTCCTCGAGTTCGTCCCACACCATGGCGCGCTTGGCCTTCTCGCGCGACAGCACGGTCTCGCCGAAGCCGTTCTCGAGCGAGTCCAGCGCCACCTTGACGGTGTCGCCTTCCGCGACGTCGATCTCGCCGGCGTCGTTACGGAACTGCTCGATCGGCACGATGCCTTCCGACTTCAGGCCGGCGTTGATCACCACGACGTCGGTGCGCACCTGCACCACGACGCCGGTGACGATGGCACCGGGCTTGAGCTTGGCCAGGTTGTTCTGGCTGGCTTCGAACAGTTCTGCGAATGATTCGGTCATTTGGAATATCTCGGTTGATGACACAGACCGCGCACCCGGGCTGCGGGCGCCGCGGTCCACCCGTTGTCGGCCTGCGCGGGAGTGCGTATGGCCGTGAGTGTTGTGGTGGATCGATCCGCACGGGAACTTCCCGCGCGGGGCTGGTGTCTGCTTCGTTCGATGCCCGGGGCAGCGGCGCCCGAGGGTGACCGGCCACGTCGGACGTGGAGGACACGCGTCCGCAGGCACGGAGCCTGCGGTCAGGGCGCCACGACGGCCAGCACGCGCTCGACCACCGCGTCGATGCCGAGGCCGGTGGTATCGATGTGGACGGCCCCCTCGGCCGGCCGCAGCGGCGCCACCGTGCGACTGGCGTCACGGGCGTCGCGCGCGAGGATCTCGCGCAGCAGACCGTCCATTGTGACCGAAACCCCCTTGTCCTTCAACTGTTTATAGCGCCTCTCGGCACGCTCGGCCGCGCTCGCGGTCAGGAACACCTTGTAGGGGGCGTCGGGGAAGATCACCGTGCCCATGTCGCGACCGTCCGCCACCAGCCCCGGCGCCCTGCGGAACGCCCGCTGGCGGTCCTTGAGCGCGGCCCGTACCTCGGGGATGGCGGCGATCGCCGAAGCGGCGGCGCCGGCGGTCTCCGTGCGCAGCTCGTCGGTCGCGTCGTGGCCGTTGACCAGCACCCGCAGCTCCCCGCCATCGCCCTCGCGGAAGCCGATCTCGGTATCGAAGGTGCAGCGCACCAGCGCGCCGGCATCGTCCAGGTCGAGATCCGCCCACCCGGCCGCCACCCCCACCGCCCGGTAGAGCGCGCCCGAATCCAGGTAGTGCCAGCCCAGGCGTCGGGCGACCAGTCGGCTGATCGTGCCCTTGCCCGAGCCGGATGGACCGTCGATGGTGAGCACGGGGACGGGATCGGACATGCGCGGGACCTGCTGCGGGGGGAACCGCTGATTATCCTGCACGGACGCTGCCGGCGCCGGCGCCGGGGGCAGGTACGGACAAGCGCTTGAATCGCCGGGGAAAACACCGCTATAATGCGCGGCTTCGTTTTCCGCCTGTCCGTTTCCAACCCGTTTCCGAGGTCTGTCATGAAGGTCCTGTCCTCCCTGAAGTCGGCGAAGGCCCGTCACCGCGACTGCAAGGTCGTCCGTCGCCGTGGCAAGGTCTTCGTGATCTGCAAGTCGAACCCGCGTTTCAAGGCGCGCCAGCGCTGAGCGCGGAGCCCGCGTTCCGGCATGCCGGAACCGGGCGGTCGCACGAGATCGGGGGCCGCAGCGATGCGGCCCCTTTGGCATGCCCAGGCCAAGGCCGGCTGCCGCGTGGCCCTGGCGTTTCCGCCGCGGCCGACACGGCGGCGCGTTGCCGAATCTGCTACAACCCCTTCGCCGATCCCGCCCTGACCGAACGCCCTGACGGAGCCACGACCATGCGCCTGATCCCGAGCCTCGCCCTGTCCGCCATGCTGTTGTGCGCCGCGGGCGCCGCATCCGCCGACACCCTGCTGGTCGAGCGCGCCCAGCACAAGGCGCACGTCGCCCTGCCCGAGCGCGGGATGACCACCGCCCAGGTCCAGGCGCGGTTCGGCGCGCCGACCGAGCGCCTGGATCCGCGCGGCGGCCAGAAGCGCCAGTGGCCGACGATCAACCGCTGGGTCTACCCGGCCTTCACGGTCTACTTCGAACGCGACCGCGTCATCGATGCCGTGCTCAACCAGGCCACCGCCTCGGAAGTCGGCCCCAGGCCGGCGATCCGGTAACCCCGCCGCACGATGAGCGAAGCGACAGCGCGATTCCCCGCGGAGTGGGAGCCCCAGTCCGCGGTGCTGATCGCGTGGCCGACCGCCGACACCGACTGGGCCGCGCGCCTGGCCGAGGTCGAGGACACCTACATCGCGCTCGTGGCCGCGATCACGCGCTTCGAGCCGGTGCTCGTGTGCGTGTCCGATGCCGACGTCGAGGCCTACGCCCGGGCGCGCCTGTCCTCGGCGCGGGTGGAGATGGGCCGGGTCCGCTTCGTCGAACTGCCCTACGACGACACCTGGCTGCGCGACACCGGCCCGATCACGCTGCGCAACGCCGACGGATTCGACCTGCTCGATTTCCGCTTCACCGGCTGGGGCGGCAAGTACGGCGCGAGCCGCGACGACCGCCTGGTCGAGGGCCTGCATGCGACGGGCCTGTTTCCCGACGGAACGCGCCAACCGATCGACTTCGCCCTGGAGGGCGGTGCGATCGAGACCGACGGCGCCGGCACCCTGCTCACCACCTGGCGCTGCCTGTCCGAGCGGCATCCCGGGGTAAGCCGCGCGCAGTTGACCGAGCGGCTGTCGGGCTGGCTCGCCCAGGACCGCGTGCTGTGGCTCGACCACGGCTACCTCGAAGGCGACGACACCGACGCGCACATCGACACGCTGGCGCGGTTCGCCGCGCCGGATGCGATCGTGTTCCAGGCCTGCGACGATGCCGGCGACAGCCATCACGCCGAACTGCAGGAGATGGCCGCGGAACTCGCCGCATTGCGCACGCCCGACGGCGCGCCCTACCGGCTGTTTCCGCTGCCGTGGGCCCGGCCGATCGTCGACGACGGCCGCCGGCTGGCCGCGAGCTACGCCAATTTCCTGATCGTCAACGGCGCGGTGCTGATGCCCGCGTACGGGGACCCGGCCGACGACCGGGCCGCTGCCGTGATGCAGGCCGCGTTCCCCGACCGCGAGATCGTGCAGGTGCCCTGTCGCCCGCTGATTTGGCAGAACGGCAGCCTGCACTGCATCACCATGCAGCTGCCCGCCGGCTCGATCCGCGCCGACCTCTTCGACGCCTGAGCGCTGCGACACGCGTCCCGCGGGATGCGCAGGCGGGCGATCGCGTCGCATGACCGGCGACACATGGTCTCGACCGCGTCCGCTGGCATCGTACGCGTTCCGAAGACGCGCCCCCGGTGGCCGATGAAACGCTTTTTCCTGTTCGCCTCTGTCCTCGCCCTGTCGGCGGCCGCCTCCGCAAGCGCCGCGCCGGCGACAGAGGCTCAGCTGCAGACGATCGAACGCGCCGCGCGCGCGAGCCACAGCGACGCGGTGCTGGTCATACACGGCGACAAGGTGTTGCTGGAACACTATGCGGACGACGACCGCTCGCCGATCGAACTGATGTCGGCGACCAAATCGGTGGTCGCGATCGCGATCGGCCTGCTGCTCGCCGACGGGCACCTTGAGTCGCTCGACACGCCGGTGCACCGCTTCTATCCGGAGTGGGCGCAGGGCCGCAAGCGCGACATCACCGTGCGCATGCTGATGGACCACACGTCCGGACTGCAGAACCACCCAAATGCCGGCGCCGAGATCGAGCCGGCGCCGGATGTGCTGCAGCTCGCGCTCGCCGCCGAACTGGACACCGCCCCGGGCGAAGCGTTCGCCTACAACAACAAGGCCACCAACCTGCTCGCGGGCGTCATCGAGCGCGCGAGCGGGGAACCCATGGATACCTACCTCCAGCGCAGGCTGTTCGCCCCGCTCTCCATCACGCCGGGCGAGTGGCACAAGGACGCCGCCGGGCACCCCTGGGCGATGGCGGGACTGCCGCTCACCGCGCGCGATGCCGCCAGGCTCGGGCGGCTGCTGCTCGACGACGGCGTCGCGCCCGACGGCACCCGGCTGCTGCCGCAGGGCTTCGCCGACACGCTGTTCGCGCCCGGCGCGCGCAGCGAGCAGGTCGGCCTGCTGTGGTGGCGCACGCCGACCTGGGAAACCTTCGCATGGCGCGCGGAGGCCCCGGCGCGTCTGCGCGAGGCAGGCGTGCCCGCCGCCGTGGTCGATGCCCTGTCCACGCTGGATGGACGGCGTTTCGACAGCCGCGATGCGGTGCTCGAGGCGATCGCCGCCGCGCTGGGGCCGGACTGGAACGAGGTCTACGGGCGCGAGATCCGCCAGCGCGGGCTGGGCTTCGACGCCCTGTTCGACAACCGGCGTGGACCGGTGGCCGCATACCGCGCCGACGGCTACCTGGGGCAGTACATCGTGCTGGTGCCCGACAAGGACGTGGTGGCCGTGCGCCAGATCCGCCGCCGGGACGACCACCGCGCGCCGCAGGACAACTACGGCGCGTTCGCGGCCGACATCATCGCCCTGGCCGACCGGCTCTAGCGGTGCGCCTTCGCGCGCTGCCGGCGCCGCAGGCCCTACAATCCGCACGCTCCCGCAGCGCGAAGGCATGATGAAGAAGACCACCCTCCCCGTCGCCCTGGTCCAGGAACGCAACCACGGCGATGCCGACGCAAATCTCGCCGTCATCGAGGCGCGCGTCGCCGAGGCCGCGCGCGCCGGCGCGCGCCTGGTGCTGCTGCAGGAACTGCACAACGGCTGCTACTTCTGCCAGCACGAGTCGGTGGCCGAATTCGATCTGGCCGAACCCGTGCCCGGCCCCAGCACCGAACGGCTGGGCCGGCTGGCGAAGCGGCATGGCGTGGTGCTGGTGGCCTCGCTGTTCGAGCGCCGCGCCGCGGGGCTGTACCACAACACCGCGGTGGTGCTGGAGGCCGACGGCCGCGTTGTGGGCAAGTACCGCAAGATGCACATTCCCGACGACCCGGGCTTCTACGAGAAGTTCTACTTCACCCCGGGCGATCTCGGCTTCCAGCCGATCGATACCTCGGTCGGGCGCCTCGGCGTGCTGGTGTGCTGGGACCAGTGGTATCCGGAGGGCGCGCGGCTGATGTCTCTGGCCGGCGCGGAGCTGCTGCTCTACCCGACCGCGATCGGCTGGGATCCGGGCGACGAGGACGCCGAGAAGCAGCGCCAGCGCGATGCCTGGATCCTCAGCCACCGCGGCCATGCGGTGGCCAACGGCGTGCCGGTGCTCTCGTGCAACCGGGTTGGCCACGAGCCCTCGCCGATCGGCGCGGCCGGGATCGACTTCTGGGGCAACAGCCACGTGCTCGGTCCGCAGGGCGAATTCCTGGCCGAGGCCGGCGGCGAGCCGCAGGTGCTGCTGGCCGAGGTCGATCTGGCCCGCAGCGAGCAGGTGCGTCGGATCTGGCCGTTCCTGCGCGACCGCCGCATCGACGCCTACGACGGCCTGCTCAAGCGCTACCTCGACTGACGCCCACCCGACCGCCCCCATGCTCCCGATAATCCGCGAGGTCCGCGACGCCGACATGCCGGCGATCGCGGAGATCTATGCCGACGAAGTGCGTCAGCGCGTCAACACCTACGAATACGACGTGCCCGACGTGGACGAGATGCGGCGGCGGATGCGCGCGCTGCTCGCCGACGGGTTTCCCTACCTGGTGGCCGAGTACGACGGCCGCGTGGCCGGCTATGCCTATGCCGGAAGCTTCCGCGCGCGGCTGGGGTACCGGTTCACGGTCGAGAACTCGGTCTACGTGGCCGCCGATCAGCAGGGGCATGGCATCGGTGCCGCCTTGCTCGCGGCGCTGATCGAGGCCTGCACCGCGCGGGGATACCGGCAGATGATCGCGGTGATCGGGGAACCCACCAACAACGCCTCCATCGGCCTGCACGCGCGGTTCGGCTTCGAGCACACGGGCACCATGCCCGGCATCGCCTGGAAGCACGGGCGCTGGCTGGATACGGTGTTCATGCAGCGGGCGCTCGGAGACGGGACGAGCACTCCACCGCCGGACCTGGTCGGGTCGACGCCTTGACCAGAACGAACGGTCGTGCTTTTATGGGGGCGTGCTGATGACGCCCTCCCCCACGAAGGGTGCCACCACGCGCGAGGCGATCCTCGCGCGTTCCTATGCGCTGGCCTGCGTGAACGGGCTCGAGGGCCTCACCATCGGGGCCGTCGCCGAGCAGGTCGGCATGTCCAAGAGCGGCGTGTTCGCGCACTTCGGATCGCGCGAGGACCTGCAGCTGGCCACGCTGGACCTGGGCGGCGAGCTGTTCATCCGCGACGTGCTGGTGCCGGCGCTGCGCGAGAAGCGAGGGCTGCCGCGGCTGCGCGCGATCTTCGCCAACTGGGCCGAATGGGTCCGCCATGAGGATGATGGCGGCTGCCTGTTTCTCGCAGCCGCCAGCGAATACGACGACCGGCCCGGACCGATCCGCGACCGGGTGCTGCAGCAGGAATCCGACTGGCGCGACCAGCTCGCGCGCGCGGTGCAACTGGCGATCGACAGCGGCGAACTGACCGCCGACACCGAGCCCGACCAGGTCGCGTTCGAACTCTACGCGATCGCGCTGGCGATCCACCACGATGCCGGCCTGACCGGCTACGACGGCGCGGTCGCGCGCGGCTTCCGCGCCTTCGACCGGCTGCTGCGCAGCTACGCCCCCACCCCCTGAGCCACGCCCGAGGTCCCGCCATGGACGCGTTACACGCTGAAAATAGCACGACCGTTCGTTCTTCTACACCGCAGGATACCGGGACCGAGCTTCCTGTACCGGAACACCGAGACGCTGCCGGGGAGACGGCCGACGCGGCCACCGACGCCTCCTGGATCGGCTCCGGCGGGCGCGTGGCGATGTTGCGGGCGGCCATGGCGCTGCTGTCGCGCGTCGCGCCCGGGACCGCGGCCGACCTGTTCGACCGGATCTGGTTCACGGCGCCCCGGACCCAACCGCGTCCGGAGGCAGCCGCATGGCTGGCGCGGGGCGAGGAGCAGGACTACCGCGTCCATGGGCAGCACGTGCGCGCCTGGGCATGGGGGCGCGGACCCACCGTCATGCTGCTGCATGGCTGGGGCGGCCACGCCGGTCAGATGCATGCGCTGATCGCGCCGCTGCTGGCGCGCGGCATGCGCGTGGTGGCGCTGGACGCGCCCGCGCACGGCGCCTCCGGCGAAAGTCGCCTGGGCGGGCGGCGCGTGAGCATGCTGGAGATCGCCGACGCCTTGCGCATCGTCGCCGCGGCGCAGGATGAAGTGGCTGGACTGGTCGCGCATTCGGGCGGCTGCACGGCGGCCGCGCTGGCACTGCGCGACGGCTGGACCGGGCCGCGACGGATCGCATTCATCGCACCGTTCGCGCTGCCCTCGCAGGCGATCACGCCATTCGGGCGCGCGATCGGCGCCAGCGCCGAGGTCATCGCGCGGTTCCGCGACCAGGTGGCCTCCCGCTTCGAACGCCCGTGGACCGACTTCGACATTCCCGGCCTCGTCCAGCGACGCGCACTGCCGCCGCTGCTGGTGGTGCACGACCGGGATGACCGCGACGTGCCGTGGCAGCACGGCGCCGCGGTGGCGACGGCATGGCCGCGCAGCGAACGCGTCGACACCTCCGAGCTCGGCCACCGGCGCGTGCTGCGCGATCCGGACGTGGTCGCACGCGTCGCGGGCTTCGTCTCGGCCGGACGCGGAGCGGCGCCGCGCACCACGCCCGCCGATGCCCGCGGCGAGCTCGACCTTGCCTATGCCGGCTGCGGGCTGGCGCGGCCCGCCGCGCGCTGAACCGTCCCCGCCGTCTGGCAAGGCTCGCCTTTCCCTGCGGCAGGCGACGCTCTAACCTGTCGGCGCCGGATGCCGGCGCCGCCGGCGCCTGCCCGCGCCCGTTCCCCGTACGCGGATCTTCCCTTGGACCAACCTGCCCCTCCGGCCGCCGACTGGCGCGCGCAGCCTCATGTCGTCGTCGAGCGCGACGGCGTGCGCTACACCCTGCTCGGCACCGCGCACGTTTCGCGCGCCAGCGTCGATGCCGTGCGCGAGGCGATCGCCAGCGGCGACTTCGATGCGGTCGCGGTCGAGCTCGACGAACAGCGCCTGCGCGCGATCAGCGACCCGGGATCGCTCGCCGACCTCGACCTGGTCAAGGTGCTGCGCGAAGGCAAGACGCCGCTGTTCGCCGCCAACCTTGCGCTGGCCAGCTACCAGCGCCGGCTCGCCGAACAGCTGGGCATCGAACCCGGCGCGGAACTCAAGGCCGCGGTGGACGACGCGCGCGCCCGCGCGCTGCCGGTGCGCCTGATCGACCGCGACGTGGGCCTGACCCTCCGCCGCGCCATGCAGGGCCTGGGCTGGTGGCAGCGCGCCAAGCTCGGCGGCGGCATCCTCGCCGGCCTGGTCGTGGACGAGGAGGTCGCCGAGCACGACATCGAAAAGCTCAAGCAGGGCGACATGCTGCAGGCCAGCTTCAGCGAGTTCGCCGAACAGACGCCGGCGCTCTACGAAGCGCTGATCGCCGAACGCGACCGCTACATGGCCGCGCGCCTGCGCGAGACGCCCGCCGGCGCGCGCGAAGTGCTCGCCGTGGTCGGCGCCGGCCATCTCGACGGGCTGGCGCGACACCTGCGCGAGGAGCAGGCCGCGCCCGGCGGGATCGCCGCGGCGCTGGAGACGGTGAAGCCGAAGTCGCGGCTGCCGGTGATGGAGCTGTCGATCGCGGCGTTCCTGCTCGGCGGCTTCGCCTGGGGCTTCGCGAGCGGCGGGTTCGACGTCGGCGCCGACCTGCTCGCCTACTGGGTGCTGTGGACCGGGGGCCTGGGCGCGCTGGGCTGTCTGCTGGCGGGAGGACATCCGCTCAGCATCCTCGGCGCGTTCGTCGCCTCGCCCTTCACGCCGCTGCACCCGGCGCTGGCGTCCGGGACGGTCAGCGCCGTGATCGAAGCCTGGGTCCGCAAGCCCACGCACGCCGATTTCATGGCCCTGCGCGAGGACGTCAACACCTGGCGCGGCTGGTGGCGCAACCGGGTGGCGCGGGTGCTGGTGAACTTCTTCCTGACCTCGCTGGGCACCGCGATCGGCGTGTGGACCGGCGGCGC
This sequence comes from Luteimonas rhizosphaericola, assembly GCF_029888045.1. Taxonomy (GTDB): domain Bacteria; phylum Pseudomonadota; class Gammaproteobacteria; order Xanthomonadales; family Xanthomonadaceae; genus Luteimonas; species Luteimonas rhizosphaericola. Next base: position 109,494 of record NZ_JARXRN010000020.1, read on the forward strand.
GCGCATGCTGGCACGGCTGTTCGGCTGAGCCGTCCGCCTCAGTAGGCGGCGGGCTGGCGCAGGAAGCGCCATACGATCTTGGCACCGATGCGCCAGCTGCGCGCATTGCGCGCCACGTGCGCGTCGATCCGGTCGAGCATCGCGCGGTCGTACAGCGCGCCACCGAACACCACCGTGCGGATCCGCCGCGTGTTGCGGATGTCCTGCAACGGGTCCGCCTCCAGCAGGACGAGATCGGCGACCTTCCCATTCGCCACCGTTCCGTACGCCTCGCTGCGGCCGACGTACCGCGCCGGCACCACGGTCGCCGCGCGCAAGGCCTGGGCCGGGGTCAGCCCCGCCTCCACGAACATCGCCAGTTCGCGGTGCACGTCGACGCCCGGCACCAGGTAGTCGGTGCCGACCATGACCTCGACGCCGGCCTCGTGCGCGCGCCTGGTCAGCGACAGCCCCAGCGCATGGAAATCGCGGTATGCGCGGCGCGCCTCAGCGCCCGGGTCTTCGGCCAGGGTGGCGTCGAGGTCCTCGCGCCACTGCCATTGCAGCAGCGGGTGCACGTAGCGCAGGTGGGGGTCATTGCGCACCTCCGGACGGTCGGCCCATGCATCGGCCCAGCGGGTCAGATGCGTCGGCACGTAGTAGGTGCCCGCGTCGCGCATCGCGTTCAGGATCGCGTCTGCGCGCGAAGGATCGTGCCGGTCCACCATCGCGCGCCGGTCCTCCCGCCAGGCCCGCGTGCCGGCCTGCGCGCGCAGTGTGGGCGCGCCGTCGAACGATTCGTGGATCAGGAACCGCGCATGCTCCAGGCTGCGCTGGTGTCGGGCGGCTTCGACCGCGGCGACCGCGTGCGGCCGATGGCCGACCAGAGGCAGGCCCCGGCGCCGGGCTTCGGCGGACAGCGCCAGGTAGGCCTCGCGCGGGATCCGGTCGTAGACCTTGATGGCATCGACCGATCCTGCGAAGTGCCGCGCGAACTCACGCGCCTGTGCGGGCGTCGCGACATCGAAATAGCCGGGCGCGCCGCCGATGCGCGCCGCCATCCCTGGACCATTGGCCATGAAGCTGCTGGTCTCGACCAGTCGCGGCGCGACCCGCAGGCCGGCGACCGCCTCCGCGCTCCAGCGCCGCTTGTCGCGTGCGCAGGCGATGAACGGGTCGCCCTCGACGGGGCAGCCCATCATGTCGCGCACGTTCAGTACCCCGTGCGCGACATGCAACGGCAGGTCCAGCAGCGGCGCGACGGCATACAGGTGCGCATGCATGTCCCACAGGCCGGGCATGGCGAACAGGCCGCGACCGTCGATGACCGCAAGCCCCGGGGGCAGCGTGACCACGCCGTCCGCAGCGACCGACACGATGCGGCCATCGCGCACCACCACCGTCCGGCCGGACCGCAGCGCGCCGGCCTCCACATCGACGATCGCCACCCCGCGGATTGCGAAATCCGAAGCCTGCGGTACCGCCAGCTGCGGCTCGGGCCAGGCGACGGCCAGTGCGAACGCCGCGATGGCCACCGCCACGGCGGCAGCCGGAAGCGCCAGCAGGCGTCGACGCGTCTGCGCACGCATCAGAACAGCGTCGACACGCCGTTGGCGGTGTTATGGGCCAGCACCGGCAGCACCAGACTGCGGGTGCGGGCGCGGAACCAGGCGATCAGGAGCGCCGGCCCGCCGGTCAGGGCGAAGGCCGTCGCGTCGAAGGACGCCGCACCGTCGCGCCAGGGCAGCGCGTGGCCAAGACCGAAGGCGACGCTGGCAAGCACTCCACCCCAGCCGATGCCGGCGAATCGCGTCGGCGTGTCGCCGCCATCGAGCGCCCGCTGCAGCGCCAGCAGCAGCACGCCGCGGTAGAACAGTTCCTCCTCGATCCCGGGCATCGTCCACTGGAACGCAATCGTGTCGAGATCGTCGGCGCCGTCGCGCCCGGATATGGCGAGCGCCAGGATCAGCAGCGCGACCGCAGCGAATACGCCCCAGGCCACCGTGGAACCGCGCGCCTGCTGCAGGGCGACGCCGCAGCGGCGCAGGCCGAACGCCGGCAGCGCCGCCACCGCCAGCAGACCTGCCGTCGCCAGCAGCTTGCCGGTCCAGTTCCAGTCGCTGCCGGGGAACAGGTCGGGGACCACCCCGTAGCCGCGCAGCACCAGCGCATCGCGCAGCAGCATCAGACCGAGCGCGGTGGCGAGCCAACCGACGGAGGTGCGGCCGCGCAGCGCGAGCGCGACCGGCAGCGCCAGCGCCAGCACCACGGCCATGTGCAGGGCGATCTCGATCAGCGCGTCGGACATGCGAGTCCCTCCCGGAAGGGCAGTGCCGGGCGGCGCGTGCCGCCCGGGCGACGTTGCCGGCCTCAGCCCTCGGGGGCGGCGATTGCGGGAGCGGACGCGGCTGCGCGCGGCGTCCGCGCGCGCCGCACCAGCCGCGCGGTACCGTTGCGCAGGTCGTCGAGCAACGCGTAGATCGTCGGCAAGAACAGCAGGCTGACCACGGTCGAGAACGCCAGGCCACCCGCGATGGCGCGGGCCATCGGGTGGTACGGCGGCATGCCCTGCGGCGTGTCGGTGTTGAGCGCGATCGGGATCATCGCCAGGATCGCCGTGCCCATGGTCATCATGATCGGGCGCAGGCGCTCGCGGCTGCCTTCCACCAGCGCGTCGGTGCGCGGCATCCCGCGCCGGCGCAGGTTGTTGATGTGCTCGATCATCACGATGCCGTTGTTCACCACCACGCCCATCAGCACCAGGATGCCGATCACCGCCATGATGTTCATCTCGGTCCCGGTGATCCAGAACAGCCAGTACACGCCGAAGATCGAGAACAGCACGCAGGACATGATCGCGGTCGGGAACAGCAGCGACTCGAACACCGCGGCCATGATCACCAGCATCAGCACCAGGGCGATGATGATCGACTGCACCATCTGCTGCATGCCGTCGAAGTTGATGTTGAAGCCCATGCCGGTGAAGGTGTAGCCGTAGCCCGGCGGAAACTCCAGGCCGTCCAGCGTGGTTTCGATCGCCTTGCGCGCGTCCTCCACCGACACGTCCTGGGCGACGCCGGCCTCGATCTTCAGCATGGTCTGGCGGTTCATTCGCTGGATGGAGGTGGAGGCCGGGTTCACGCTCACGTCGACCATCGCCAGCAGCGGCACCTCGATGCCGCCCGGCGAGCGGACCATGAAGGTGGACAGGTCCTCGATGCCGTAGTGCTCCGATCCCGAGAAGCGCACGTTGACCGGGATCTCGACGTCTTCGCGGTGAAAGTCGCGCAACGACGACCCGCGCAGCGCCATGCCCACGAACTGGGCCACGTCCTGCGCGCTGAAGCCGTACGCGGCGGCGCGCTGGCGATCGACGCGCACCGACAGTTCGGTGTTGGCGTCGCCGGTGTCCACGCGCGCATCGCGCAGCGAAGGATTGCGGTTGAGCAGCGGCACGACGTCGGCCGCCAATTCCTCCAGCACCTGGGTGGAATCCCCGATCAGGCTGAAGCTCACGCCCTGCCCCTGGCTGCCGAGGCCGCCAGGCCAGCCGATGCCGATGGTCGCCCGCGCCGACTTGGGCAACCCCTCGCGCACCTGTTCCTCGATACCCTTGGTGATCTCGCGGTCCTTCACGTCCAGGAACAGGCGGGTGAACGCCCAGCCCTGCTCGCTATAGCGGCTGTAGACCTTCTCGATGCGGAACCGTTCGCGGTTGGCGTTGACGAACTCCTCCACCCGCGCCACCTCGCGCCCCATGTCCTCCTTGGAATAGGCGCCCTTCCACTGGTAGTAGATGTTGATCGAACTCGGGTCGCCGTCGTCGCCGCTGCCCTTGGTGTTCATCATCGGATAGACGCTGACGAGCGAGATCGCCAGGATGCCGGCCACGCTCCAGCCGCGGTGCTCCAGCGTCCAGCGCAGCAGCTGCGCATAGCGCCGCTGCATGGCATTGATCAGCGGCGACTTCAGCGCCGGCGGCGTCTTCATCCGCGCCGACAGCATCGGAATCAGGCTCACCGCCACCAGCCACGACGCCAGCAGCGAGACCGAGATCGTCACCGCCAGCTGCGAGAGGTAGATGGTGATGATGTTGTTCTCGCCGAACAGCATCGGCAGGAACACCACGCAGTGGCACAGGGTGCCGGCCGACAGCGCGATCGCCACGTGGCGCGTGCCGATGATCGACGACAGCGTCGGCTGGTCGGGGTATTTCTCCCGCTCCTGGTAGATGCTCTCCACCACCACCACGGCGTTGTCCACCAGCATGCCCACCGCCAGCAGCAGGCCCATCATCGAGATGATGTTGAGCGAGATGCCGGTGAAGTACATGAAGCCCAGGGTCATGATGAAGCAGATCGGGATCGCCGTGGTCACCATCAGCGTCGACGGCCAGTGCCGCAGGAACGCGTACAGCACGATGATCGACAGCGCCAGGCCGATGCCGCCGGCCTCGGCCAGCGCCAGGAGCGACCCGGTGACCGCCTCGCCCTGGTCGTCGGTGATCTCGATGCCGACCCCGCGCATCGACGGATCCTGTTCCAGCACCTTGATCTCGTCGCGCACGGCGCGCGAGAGGTCCACCAGGTTGGCCGCGCGCTCCTTGTAGATGTCCACGCCGACGCTGGGCCGGCCCTCGAGCTGGCGCACGTAGCTCATGCGCTGCGGCTGCAGGCCGACATCGGCGATGTCTGACAGCCGCGTGCCGCGATCGTCCAGGCGCAGGTCGCGAAGTTCCTGGATGGCCTGCAGTTCGCCCCGGGGCTGCACCCGCAGGCGCTGCCCGGACTCGGTGATCTGGCCGGCGGAGACCGCGAAGTTCGCCGCCTGCAGCCGCTGCACCAGCTCGTTCAACGCCACCCCGTGCGCACTGAGCCGGTCCTTGTCGAGCGCGATCAGCACTTCCTGCGCCGCCACCCCCTCCACCTCCACCCGGGCCACGCCGGGCAGGCGCTCCAGGCGCTGCTTGATGCTGCGCTCGATCAGGTCCGCGCGCGCGGTGAGGTCCTCGTCGCTGGTCAGGCGCAGGCTCATCGCCTCGCGGTCGCTGGTGGTCCAGCGCTGCACGTAATAGCGACGGAAGTCGTCCGGCAGCTGGTCGCGGACCGCGTCGATGCGCTCGCGCGCCTCGGACGCGGCGATGGCGATGTCGCGGCTCCAGTCGCTGAACTCGACCTGGATCTGGCCGCCCTCGGCGTTGGCGCGCGAGTTCATCGACTTGATGCCGGACATCGTCGCCAGCGCTTCCTCCACCGGGCGCAGCACGTTGCGCTCGACTTCCTCCGGCGTGGAGCCCGGGTACGGCAGCGAGACGAAGAAGAACGGGATGGTCGCCTCGGGCTCGGCTTCCAGCGGCAGCCGGAACGAGGCGATCAGGCCGATCACCACCATCGACACGAACAGCATGATCGTGGTGACCGGTCGGCGGATCGACAGCTCGGTGATGTTCATCGCCTCAGCTCCTGGCGCCGGGACCGTCGAGCGCGTCCTGTTCGTGCGCCAGCACTTCGGCGACCTGGGCCGCGGTGCGCCGGGCGCGCCGGCCGCGTTCGGCGTAGTACTCGTCGGGCTTGCGGTCGAGCAGGTCGTACACGATCGGGATCACCAGCAGCGTCAGCAGCGTCGAGACCAGCAGGCCGCCGATCACCGTGATCGCCATCGGCGATCGCACCTCCGCGCCCTCGCCGAAGGCCAGCGCCAGCGGCATGAAGCCGAACACCGCGGTCAGCGTGGTCATCATGATCGGGCGCAGGCGCGAGCGCGCGCCCTCCACCAGCGCATCGCGCTTGGCCACGCCGGACTCGCGCAGCTGGTTGACCTTGTCGATCAGGATGATCGCGTTCTTCACCACCAGGCCCACCAGCAGGATCAGGCCGATGAACACCACCACCGAGATCGGCGAGCCGGTGAGCACCAGCGCGCCGACCGCGCCCACCATCGCCAGCGGGATGGTGAACAGGATCACGAACGGATGCAGCAGCGACTCGAACTGGGAGGCCATCACCAGGTACACCAGGAACACCGCCAGCCCGAAGGCGAACAGCAGCGAGCGGATCGAATCGCCCAGCTCCTCGCCCTGCCCGCCGATGCGCATGCCGACGTCGGTGCCGATCGGGTTGTCGGCCACCATCTGCTGCACCTCGGCGACCGCGGTGCCCAGGTCGATGTCGCGCAGGTTGGCCGAGACGATCGCCACCCGGCGCTGGTCGGCGCGGTGGATCTCGCTCGGACCGGTGGTCGAGACCACCTCGGCGACCGACCCGAGTTCGACCGGGTTGCTGCCGGCGGGATTGACGATCAGGCGCCGGATGTCCTCCACCGACGAGCGCTCCGATTCCTGCACCCGCACCAGCACGTCGATCTTGCGGTCGCGGAAGCTGTAGCGGGTGGCCACGTTGCCGCGAACCTTGTTCACCACCGAATCGGCGATCTGGCGCGTGGTCAGGCCCAGTGCCGCGGCGCGTTCCTGGTCGAACACCACCTGGATCTCGGGGAAGCCCTGCTCGACGGTCGACGTGACGTCGGCGTAGTGCGGGTTGCCGCGCAGCAGGTCGGCCAGGCGCATGCCGGCGACGCGGATCGCCTCCAGGTCCGAGCCCTCGATCTCGATCTCCAGCGGCGGCGAGAGCGCGAACAGCTCCGGTCGCGCGAAATCCACTTGCGCCGCGGGATAGTCCGCCATCGTCGCGCGCAGGCGCTCGGTCAGCGCCTGCTCGCGCGAGGTGTCGTCCATCACCACCGACAGCTTGCCGATGTTCTCGCCGCTCTCGGTCGGGCTGGCGTCCAGGCGCGTGCCGGTGCCGGAGACGCCGTATAGCAGGCGCACGCCCTCCTCCTCGCCGTGGCGCCGCTGCACGTCGCGGATCAGCGCGTCGGTCTGCGCCAGCGGCGTGCCGGGCGGCAGCTTGGCGGTCATCTCGAAGCGGTCCTGCGCCAGCTGCGGGATCAGGTCCATGCCCAGGAACGGCAGCGTGGCCAGGGTGAGCGCGAACGCGAGCGCCGCGCCGCCGAGCACCAGCCACGGCCGCGCGAGCGCCGCCGGCAGCATGCGCAGGTAGCGCGCCTCCGCGCGGTTGTACGGCGCCATCGCGATATCGCTGGCCTTGCGCATCACCGGGCCGACGACCGCCGCCAGCCCACGCCACAGGCGCACCACCAGCCAGGCCACGCCGAAGAACGCGCCGCGCACCGCCGCGCCGAAGCCGCGTCCGGTCGCCGCGACGGGCTTCTTCCAACGGCTGTCGGGCCGCCACTGCGGATGCGGCTCCTCCTCCGGGAAACCCAGTGGCGCGCGACCCTTGAGCGAGCTGAGCATCGGCACCAGGGTCATCGACACCAGCAGCGAGACCGCGATCGCGATCGACACCGTCAACGCCTGGTCGCGGAACAGCTGGCCGGCGATGCCCTCGACGAACACCAGCGGCAGGAACACCGCGATCGTGGTCAGGGTCGAGGCGACCACCGCCATGAACACCTCGCGCGTGCCTTCGATCGCCGCGTCCAGGATGCCCAGGCCGCGCTCGCGCGCCTTGGCCACCGATTCGAGTACCACGATCGAATCGTCCACCACCAGGCCGGTGGCGAGCGCCAGCCCGCCGAGCGACATCAGGTTCAGGCTCAGGCCGAGCTGGCCCATGACGAAGAACGTGGTGATGATCGAGACCGGCAGCGACAGCGAGATCACGAACGTGCTCCAGCCGTCGCGCAGGAACAGGAAGATGATCAGCACCGCCAGCATGCCGCCGATCACCGCGTCGAACTTGACGTCGCTGATGGCGTGGCGGATGAAGACCGACTGGTCCTCGACCACCTTCAGTTCGATGTCGCGCGGCAACTGCTCGCGCACTTGCGCCAGCCGCGCCTCGAGCGCGTCGGCGGTGGCCACGGTGTTGGCGTCGCCTTCCTTGTAGACCGCCAGTTCCACCGCCTCGTTGCCGGCGCTGCGGATGACCGCCTCCCGCTCCTTGTAGCCCTGGCGCACCTCGGCCACGTCGCGCAGCCGCACCGGCGAGGCGCCACCGCCGCCGCCGTCGCTGCGCAGGGCGGCGATCACGTTCGGATCGCGGCTGCCGAGGATGGCCATCATCAGCTGCTGGTTGCCGCCGGTGGATCCGCCGGACTCGGCGTTTCCGCCGGCCTTGGTGAGCAGCATCTCGCGCATCTGCTCAACGTCGGCGAACTGGTTGACCGTGCGCACCAGGTAGCGCTGCGAGCCCTCCTCGAGGCGCCCGCCGGACAGGTTCACGTTCTCCTGCTGCAGGCGCTGGATCACGTCGTCCAGCGACAGGCCCAGCTGCGCCAGGCGGCGCTGGTCGATGTCGACCTGGATCTCGTCCTCGAGGCCGCCGCCCACCTTCACCGCGGCCACGCCCGAGACCGGCTCGAGCTTGCGCTTGAGGTCGTCGTCGGCATAGCGGCGCAGCTCCATCAGCCGGCGCACCGCCTCGGCATCGTCGCCAGCCTGCGCAGTGGACGAGAGCGCCAGACGCATGATCGGCTGGGTGGACGGGTTGAAACGCAGCAGCACCGGCGGGCTCGCCTCCAGCGGCAGCTGCAGCGTCTCCATCTTGTCGCGCACGTCCAGGCCGGCCTGCTCCATGTCCGTGCCCCAGGCGAACTCGAGCACCACGTCGCTCTGGCCGGTGCGCGACACCGACTTGAGCTTGCGCAGGCCCTTGACCACGCCCAGCGCCTCCTCGGCCGGCTGCGAGATCAGGGTTTCGACCTCGGCCGGTGCCGCGCCCTCGTAGTCGGTGCGCACGGTGAGCGTGGGATAGCTGAGGTCCGGCAGCAGCTCGACCTTCAGCGACGACAGCGAGATCAGGCCGAACAGCACCAGGGTCAGGGTCATCATCGCGATGGTGACCCGGCGACGGGTGGAGAACTCCACCACGCCCGAGCCCCCGGGCGGAGGCAGCTCGTGCGGCGACATCAGCGCGCCGCCTGCGTCGCGTCGTCCTGCCCGGCGTCGTCCTGCGCGGCGTCGTCCTGCGCGGCGGATGGCTTCGCCGGGGTGGTCGTGGCCGCCTTCGCGGCCTGCGCCGCCTTCGCGTCCTTCTCTCCGATGACCTGCACCGCGCTGCCTTCGCGCAACGCCGCCTTGCCGGCGACCACCACCGCGTCGCCCTGCTTCAGCCCCTCACGCACCTCGATCCAGCCGCCGTCGGCGTAGCCCAGTTTCACGACCACGCGCGAGGCGGTCCCGTCGCGCACCACGTACAGCGCCGGCTCGCCGCCGTCCTCGAGCAGCGCCACGCGCGGGATCACGAGGGCATCCGCGCGCTGGTCGTAGTTGATCGAAAGACGGGTGAACATGCCCGGCTGCAGCTCGCCGTCGCCGGCGAACGCGGCCACCACGCGGAACGTGCCGGTACCGGTGTCCACCACCGGCGAGACCCGGTCGACGGTGCCTGCGAAGCGCTTGCCCGGCAGTGCGTCGGCCGTCAGCTCCACGCCCTGGCCCGGCTTGAGCTTGGCGATCTCGCGCTCGGGCACGTTGAGCGTGGCCTCGAGCCGGCTGCTGTCGACGATCCGGAAGATCGGCGAGTTGATCTGAACGAAGTTGCCGGGCTTGATGTCGCGCGAGGCGATCACGCCCGAGATCGGCGCCACCACCGTGGTGTAGGACAGCTCGAGGTCGGCCAGGCGGTTCACCGCGCGCGCGTTCTCCACGTCGAAGCGCAGCTGGTCGAGGTCGTTGGCGCTGACCATCTGCTGCGCCTCGAGCTGGCGCGCACGTGCGTAATTCGCTTCCAGCTTGCGCAGCTGGGCCCCGCTCTGGGCCGCCTGCAGCCGGGCACGATCCGCATCCAGGCGCACCAGCGGCTGGCCTGCGCGAACCGTCTGGCCTTCCTCGGCCATCACCTCGAGCGCGACGCCCGAGGTCTTGGCCACCACCTGCGATTCCGCGCGCGGCTCCAGGGTCGCGGTATTGGCGTAGCTGGCCGCGATCGCGCGCCGCGCCACACGCTCGACCTCGACCGGAATCGCCTCCGGACCCTTGTCCTCGCCCTCTTTCGCCTGGGCGTCCCCGCCACCCTTGCAGCCGGCCAGCAGCGCAGCGGCCGACAGCAGGGCGATGGCCAGGACCGGCCGGACGCCGGGGAATTCGCGGTTCGTGTACATGGAAATGGCTGGACCCCTATGGTGTTGTAGCAAGGTATATCACCCGGCTGCCGGCCGGCATCCGCCGAAGGTCATGGTGACTGCCGGCGGACATGCGCCCCGACGTCACCGAAGATGCCGATGTGACCTCGCCGGTTGCAGCGTTCGCGACGCGTTGCGCTGCTCATCGCTGCGCGGCGTCGAGCACGCACGAGCCGCGCGGCGCGCACCATGCGTTAACACCCGGTGGACCGCAAGCTATACTGGCCCGATTGCGCGACGTGCGACGTCGCCGATCGCGATATCCCAGCCAGACAGCCACCCAGGATTGCGGACCACTCCATGACGCGACCGTTGACGATCGCCGCCGGCCTTGCCGTCGCCCTGCTCGCCCTGGCCTCGTGGCCAACCACCGCTCCCGCACAGGATGCCGCCGCGCCGGCGACCGAAGAAGCCGCGCCCGCGCCCGCGCCCGCGCCCGCTGCCGACGCCCCGGCGGCGCCCGCCCCGACCGCGGCTCCCGCGGCTGCGCCAGCCGGCAATGCCGACACTGGCCGCCTGCTGACCTACACCTGCCAGGGCTGCCACGGCATCGTCGGCTACAAGAACGTCTACCCGACCTACCACGTGCCGCGGATCGGCGGCCAGTCGGCGGTCTACCTCACCAACGCGTTGAACGAGTACCGGAAGGGCACCCGGCAGCATCCCACCATGCAGGCGCAGGCGCAGAGCTTTTCCGACCAGGACATCGCCGATATCGCCGCCTTCCTGTCGGAGCTGACCCCATGAGCCGTTCCCTCCGTCCCGGCCAGCTGGCCGTCGCCGTCCTGCTCGCCTGCGTGCTGTCCGCGTGCGGCGGTGGTGCAGAACAGGCCCATGGCCCCGAGGCCAGGTCGTCCTCGGCAGGCCTGCCGGCAGGCCGCATCGCCGAGGGCGAGACCCAGGCCAACGCCAAGGGTCCGGCCACCGGCCAGTCGTGCATCGATTGCCATGGCGCGGACGGCAACGTCCCGCTCGACGACAGCTATCCCAAGCTCGGTGGCCAGTACGCCGACTATCTGGCCCATGCGCTGCAGCAGTACCGCGACGGCCGCCGCGAGCACGCGCTGATGTCGCAGCAGGCCTCGCACCTGACCGACCAGCAGATCGCGGACCTGGCCGCGTACTTCGGTTCGCGTCCCTCGCAGCTGCGCGACCTGCACGGCGTGCACTGAAGCGCGGGCGCCATGCGCTGTCCGGAAGGCCCGCCGCGTGCGGGCCTTCTGCTTTGAGGCCTCGGGCGAACGCGTGACCGGCCACGTGTTCCTGCCCGCAGCGAACGTGCATCAGCGCCGCGTGGCGCCGGCACCGCTCAGGGCGTCGACGGCGGCGGCGCCAGGCTGTCCTGGTCTTCCTGCAGCTCGCGCTTGAACGGCACGTCGGGCGGTTTGCGCGCCTCGGCCTCGACGTCGAGCATGTTCGGATCGGAGATGCCGCAGGCGCCGCCGAGCATCAGCATCGCCACCGTGCAGCGGATGCGCTTGCCGGTGCCCGGGATGGGAATCAGCACTTCCTTGATGCTGCGCCGGACCCATTCCTCCAGCAGCGTCTCGTGCGGCACCCAGAAGCGGTCGAACGCGGTCGGCTCGTAGCCGATCGGCGGGCGCTTGAGCCAGGTGCCCATGCGGTCGATCTTCTCGTAATCCTCGGTGATCGTGCCGGGCGGCAACCCGCCGCCCGCGGCGCCGGTATTGCCCGCCAGGCGCGGGCTGCCGTCGGCGTTGAACAGGCCGCCGGGGCTGCCCGCCTGCCCGCCCGGCACGGTGCGGTCCGAATCGCCCCAGTCGTCGCCGCGGCGGGGCGACGGCAGCGCGCCCGGCGCAGGCGACGAGGTACGGCCGGCGCCTGCGGTCGCAGCCGCGGGCGACGCGCCCTGGCCGGCGTCGCGCGTGCCACCCGCGGTGCTCGCGGTCGATGGCGCCCGTCCGCTGGACGCGGGCGTCCCGTCGGTCCGCTCTGCGCTGCCCTGCGCGGTGCCGGCCGCGGGCGTCGGCGCGCGCAGTTCGATCGCGCGCTCGGCCACCGCCGGCCCGTCGCGGCGCAGTTCCGGCGCCGCTTGCGCGACCGGTCGGGGCGCGCGCAGCGTGACCTCGGGCGTCGGCGACGGCACCGCGCGCTCGACGATCTCGATCTCGGGCTGGTCGACATCGGGCACGCTCATCTCGCGCCGCGGCAGCGGCCGCACCTGCGGCGGCGGGGTCACCAGCGGCACCTCGACCACACGGATCTCGGGCGCCGGCGCCTGCAGTTCCGGCGTCGGCGGCGCACGCAGTGGCGGCGCGTCCAGCACCGGCGGCGACAACTGGAAATCCGAATCGGGCGCGGGGGTCTCGGTCACCGCGAGCGGCTGTTCGGCCACCGGGGGCGGAGTTTCCTCGGGCACGGGCTCCACCTCCGCCGTCGACGGCGGAGGCGCGGGGGCCGGCGGCTCGGGCGTGGCGGCCGCCGGGGCGGCGGCGGCGGGGGCCTCGCTGGCGGCCACGGCGGGATCCGGCTGCTCCGCCTGCTGGGTGCCGCCGCCCTCGTCCTCCGGCGTGCCCTCGCCGATGAATTCGACCTGGGTGATGGTCTCGCCCACGCGCGCGGCCTCCTCATCCGCGCCCGGGAAGCGGCCGACCATGAACAGAATCATCAGCTGCAGCCACAGCGCGTGCAACAGCACCGAGGACGCCATCGCAAGCCGGCGGGTGCGCCGGTCCGGTGCCGGACGCTCGCGCCAGTCGTGCCGCCACAGGCGCGCGAACGCCTGCACGCCGCTGAGCCGGCGCCAGCCGGTCGGATACACCGGTTGTCGGGTCAGCAGGACGCCGACCAGTTCGTCGGGCACGACCGCGATCGGGCGGACCGGGCCGATGCGGGCGCGGGCGAACCAGTCGTTCCAGCCGGGCGGCCACTCGCCCGCGGGCCGCGGCGGACGGATCGACCGTCCCTTGCGCAGTGCGCGCTGGGTCGCCTCGATCAGGTCACCGGAGGAGAACACCCCGCGCGCGGTCCGTTCAGTCCGCGGCGCGCGGCATGTAGGGCGCCGTCCCGGTGTCGTGGTCGGTCGCGTCGCGTACCGCGGTCACGCCCGGCACCTTCTCCATCAGCGTGCGCTCGATGCCCTGTTTCAGAGTCACATCGACCATCCCGCAGCCGTGGCAGCCGCCGCCGAAGCGCAGGATCACCACACCGTCGGCGGTGAGCTCCTGCAGCGAGACATGGCCGCGGTGGCTAGCCAGCTGCGGATTGATCTCCGATTCGATCAGCCAGCGCACGCGCTCGATCATCGACGCCGATTCCGCCGGCACCTCGCCCTTGATCTTCGGCGCGCGGATCTGCAGCTGGCCGCCGGTGGCGCGCGACTCGTAGTCGATCATCGCCCCGTCCAGGAACGGCGCGCTCGGCGCGTCGAGCCACAGGGTGAAACCCTCGCAGTCGATCGCCCATTCGTCGCCCTGCAGCTCGTCGGGCCCGGCGAACTCCAGCCGCACGTCGGCCTTGGGCGTGCCGGCATGCACCGCGGCCAGCCGCACGCCGAGGCCGGGCAGGGCCTCGCGCTCGATCAGCTTGCGAAAATGCGCCTGGGCGTTGTCGGAGATCTGGATCATGGTCGCTTCCGGGTTTGCACTATTCTAGGGCCAGCCCCGCGCGATGCCCGCAGGCCGCGCGGCGGAGGGTGCGCCTGCACACGATTTGTTCATGCGCCCCACCCCACAGGAGACCCCGCCATGTCCGACCTCGTTCCCCTCGTCCAGGCCCACTGCCTGCCGCGCCGAGGCGTCGAACACCGCCTCGGCGAGGCCCGCATCCGCGAACTGCTGCCGGAAATTCCCGGCTGGGAACTCGCCGAACACGGCCGCGCGCTGACCAAGACTTTCCCGTTCGAGGACTACTACCGGACGATGGCGTTCGTGAACGCGCTGGCCTACCTCGCCCATCGCGAGGACCACCATCCCGACCTCGGCGTGCACTACGACCGCTGCGTGGTCCGCTTCTCGACCCACGACGTGGGCGGGCTGAGCGAGAACGACTTCATCTGCGCCGCCAAGGCCGACGCGCTGGCGGCCTGAGGCCGGGCGCCCCGCCTCAGCGCAGGCGGTCGAGCGCGTCCACCAGTTCCGGGACCAGTGGCGCGTTCAGCACGTACGGCACGCGTCCTGCGTCCAGCGCGAATTCGAGCGAGGCCGCGTGCAGGAACAGGCGCCTGAGCCCGGCCTGCTCGCGCAGGCGCCGGTTCACGTCCGGGTCGCCGTATTTGTCGTCGCCGGCCACGGGATGACCGATGTGCGCGGCGTGGACGCGGATCTGGTGGGTGCGGCCGGTCTCGATCCGCACCTCGCAGTACGCATGCCCGCCGCGGCGCTCGAGCACCCGGAAGTGGCTGAGCGACGGCTTGCCGTCGCCCTGCACCTGGACGTGGCGTTCCCCGCCCTGGCGCAGGCCGACGTGCAGCGGGGCGTCCACGCTCATCACCCCGTCGGGCATGCGCCCGGCCAGCAGGGCCAGGTACCGCTTCCGGATCGTGCCGCCGCCGGCGCGCGGATCCTCGCGCATCAACGCCTGCAGCTCGCGCAGGGCCGAGCGCTTCTTGGCGATGACCATCAGGCCGGAGGTGTCGCGGTCCAGCCGGTGCACCAGTTCCAGCGGCTCGCCCGGGCGCAGCGCGCGCAGGGTCTCGATCACGCCGAAGCCGATGCCGCTGCCGCCGTGGCTGGCGATGCCGCTGGGCTTGCTGATCGCCAGCAGGCGCGCGTCCTCGAACACGATGCTCGCGGCGAGCGCGTCCAGCAGCCCGCGCGCAGGCGCGCCGCGATCGGCCGCCTCGCCCAGGCGCACCGGCGGAATCCGCACCTGGTCGCCGGCCTGGAGCCGGGTATCGGGCCGCGCGCGGCCACCGTTCACGCGCACCTGGCCGCTGCGCACGATCTTGTAGACCAGCGACTTCGGCGCTCCCTTGAGCTGGGACAGCAGGAAGTTGTCGAGCCGCTGGCCGGCGCGCTCGCCGTCCACCGCCACGAGGCGCACGCCGCCGGTCGCGACGGGCTGGGACCGGGTGTCATTCATGATCGGGCTTTATCTGATACACTCGGCGGGCGAGATAAGGTGCTGATTTCGCTGGAAGATCCCGGGTCGAAAGCCCGCCTTCCGCGAGACCCGGCCAGTACGCGGCCACCGCCCTCGGGGCGGCCATGTTAGCGGCTGGATGGCAGTCCCGGACATCGCCCGCTGCGAAGGCAGCGGTGCTGAACATGTCCCGCGCGGCGCCAGCGCCGGCCCGAAAGGCCGTGCAGGAAGCAGCCGCCGGCCCCGTAACACTTTGATTGAAGCGCTCCCGCGGTCCGCCGTGGTGTCGTAGCGCTGGAAACCCGGGATCGCTGCTGCGCATGCGCGGCTGGCGGCCAACCGAAGCTCCAGGCGAAACGCCCCGGCGTTCCGCGCACCTGCACCGCGCCTTCGAGGGCGCGGTGCAGCGGACAGCGCAAGGAACGCAACCATGAAGCGAATGCTCATCAACGCCACGCAGGCCGAAGAACTGCGCGTGGCCATCGTCGACGGCCAGTCGCTGTACGACATCGACATCGAACAGCCGTCCCGGGAACAGAAGAAGTCGAACATCTACAAGGGCCGGATCACCCGGCTCGAGCCGTCCCTCGAGGCGGCCTTCGTCGAATACGGCGCCGAGCGCCACGGCTTCCTGCCGCTGAAGGAAGTCTCCCGCGACTACTTCCAGTCCGGCGCCGACCACCGCTCCGGCAACATCAAGGAACTCCTTCGCGAAGGACAGGAGGTCGTGGTCCAGGTCGACAAGGAAGAGCGCGGCAACAAGGGCGCGGCCCTGACCACGTTCATCTCGCTGGCCGGCCGCTACATGGTGCTGATGCCCAACTCGCCCACCGCCGGCGGCGTCTCGCGCCGGATCGAGGGCGACGACCGCGCCGAGCTGAAGAAGGCGATGGACGCGCTGACCATCCCCGACGAGATGGGGGTGATCATCCGCACCGCCGGCGTCGGCCGCGACGCCGAAGAACTGCAGTGGGACCTGGACTACCTGCTCTCGATCTGGCGCGCGATCGCCGAGGCTGCGCTGAGCAAGCCCTCCCCGTTCCTGATCTACCAGGAATCGCGCCTGATCACCCGTGCGCTGCGCGACTACATGCGCGCCGACATCGGCGAGATCCTGGTCGACACCCCGGAGATGTACGCCGAGGCGCGCGACTTCGTCGAGCAGGTGATGCCGCACAACCTGCGCAAGCTCAAGCACTACACCGACGACGTCCCGCTGTTCAACCGCTACCAGATCGAATCGCAGATCGAGGGCGCCTACGAGCGCACCGTGCGCCTGCCCTCCGGCGGCGCGCTGGTGATCGACCAGACCGAAGCCCTGACCGCGATCGACGTGAACTCGGCGCGCGCCACCAAGGGCGCCGACATCGAGACCACCGCGTTCAACACCAACCTGGAGGCGGCCGAGGAGGTCGCACGCCAGATGCGCTTGCGCGACCTGGGCGGGCTGGTGGTGATCGACTTCATCGACATGGACTCGGGCAAGCACCAGCGCGAGGTCGAGAACAAGCTGCAGAACGCGCTCAAGTACGACCGCGCGCGGGTACAGCTGGGCCGGATCTCCAAGTTCGGCCTGCTGGAAATGAGCCGCCAGCGCCTGCGCGCGAGCCTGGGCGAGTCGAGCCAGATCGTCTGCCCGCGCTGCGAGGGCCACGGCCGCATGCGCAGCGTCGAGTCGCTGAGCCTGTCGATCATCCGCGTCGCCGAGGAGCACGCGATGAAGGACAACACCGGCCAGGTGCTGGTGCAGGCGCCGGTGGAGATCGCCAACTACCTGCTCAACGAGAAGCGCGGCGCGCTGGCCGAGATCGAGAAGCGTCATGACGCACCGATCGTGATCGTCGCCGACGAGCAGCTGCATACCCCGCACTACGAGGTCACGCGGATCCGCGAGAACGAACTGGGCGAGGACACCGCGCGCCCGAGCTACCAGCGCGGCACGCCGCGCCGGGTGGCGACGATCGCGCTGACCAAGAACAACCTCAACGTGCCGCCGCCGGCGGTCACCAACGTGCGCCCGTCGCAGCCGGCGCCGATCCGCGAGCCGCAGCCGGAGCCCGTTGCAGCAGCCGTGGTCGAAGCGCCCGCCCCCGCTCCGGTGGCAGTCGCCGCGCCGGCCGCGACCGGTGGCCTGGTGGGCTGGATGAAGCGCCTGTTCGTCGGAGAGCCGGCCCCCGCGTCCGCGACCCCGCCTCCGCCGAAGGCCACGCCGCCCGCACGCGATGCCCGCGGACCCCGCGGCGAACGCGGCGAGCGCGGGGAACGCGGCGATCGGAGCGAACGCAGCGGACGCCGCGAGCGCGGCGGCAAGGGCGCACGTCGCGACGCGGGCACGCAGACCGCGTCGGGCGCGCAGAAGGAACCGCGCCAGGCGCAGGCGGCACGGGCCCCATCCACGCGCCAGGCGCCGCAGGCCGACCAGCCCGCGGCACCCCGCAAGCAGAAGGCCCCCGCGCGCGCACCGAAGGGTGTCGATCCGGCCGACTTCGAAGCGTCCGTGACCGCAGTCGCGGCACAGGAGGCTGCCGGGTCGTCCGCCGTCCCGACCGGCTCGCCCGAGCAGGCACCGGCCGCTCCGGCAACGCCCGACAGGATCGCCACGGCGGCGGCGACGCCCGCCGACGCCACGTCCGCCCCCGACACCGGGGCCGCGACCGGCGCCGAAGGCAACGAACCCGGCTCCGCCGAGGACGGCGCGGCCGCTGGCCGTCGCCGCCGCGGTCGCCGTGGTGGTCGCCGCCGTCGCCGCGGCGCCGGCGAGGCAGGAGTCGCCGGCGGAGCCGACGGTTTCGGCGAGCCTGCCGACCAGGACGACGACGTGCAGGACGAGGCCGACGCGGCCGCGGCCTCGCTCGCGCGCCGCACCCAGCCGGAATTCGAGTTCGACGACCCCGCGACTCCGCCGCCGGCGCCGGTCCCGGCACGCGCGCAGCCCGCTCCGCGCGAGCGGACTGCAGCCGCCGCCGAGGCGACGCCGCCGGGCGACGCGGTTCCGGAGCGGATCGCAGCAGCGGCCGTCGTGCCGTCGCCAGCGTCGTTCTCGACCCGTGATGCAGACGCGCTGACGGCTTCCGCGGCGTCACAGGACGAGGCGGAGCTCCCACCGCTGCACGTGGAGGAGACGCGTGTCGCCCCGGCACCGTCGATGCGCGAGAGGCAGGCTCCGGCCGCGGTCGCTGCAACTGCGGCCCCCGCCCCCGCCACGATCGACGCACCTGCGACGCCGGAGGCAACGGCCCCGATCGGGGTGCCGGTCGCAGCCGGGCCCGACGCGGAGCCGAGTCTCATGGAGAACGTCGCCACGGCGCCTGCCGTCCCGTCGCCGGTGGACGATGCCGCGATCGGGATCACCCCTGCCGAAGCCGCGGCGACGGCCGCCGCGACGCCCGCCTCTCAGGATGTGGCGGCCATCGGTTCCGCCGCACCCGGCCTGTTCGACGCCCCGGCGCCGGCCCCGGTCGACTCGCCCGCCACCGAAGCGGCCGACACGCTGGTCGCCGAAGCCGGCACCGACGAGGCGCGCGACGAGGACGAGGCGACCGACGCCGCCACCACCGGGACCGGTCCGCGCAGCGCCTGACCCCGCGCCGTGCGC
>NZ_JARXRN010000020.1:128282-547050 GCF_029888045.1 Luteimonas rhizosphaericola
CACGACATCCGCGCCACCCCTGTCCGCCGCCCGGCGCGGCGCGCGCGTATCGACGCGCCGTCCCGCACGCACGCCGCGCGTGACGCACCCGCGCCGGCGCGATCGCCGCGCCGGCCGGGACGTTGCATTCCGCGGCCGCCGCCGCTCGCGGCTGACGACCGCCGCACCCACGCGCCACAATGCGCGCAACGCTCGCCGTTGCTTCGCCTGATGTCCGCCCAGCCCGTCCGCGCGCTCTGCCGCTCACTCCGAATTACAGGCCGCTCGGCAGCGGGGTTCGCCCGGTGAGCGGGCGTGCGTACCGTTTCGGGGCGTTCCTGCTCGACGCGGACACGCGCGAACTGCATCTCGGCGACGCGGCGGTGGCCCTGCCGGCGCGGGTGCTCGATTGCCTGGTCTACCTGATCGAGCGCCGCGAACGCGCGGTCGGCCGCGACGAACTGATCTCGGCGGTCTACGGACGCGTCGACGTATCGGATGCGCAGCTCGGCCAGCTGATCGTGCGCGCCCGCCGCGCGGTCCACGACGACGGCCAGGAACAGCACACCATCCGGACGATCCCGCGCTTCGGGTTCCGCTGGGTGGCGCAGACGCGGGCGGTCGACGCCGACGCGAACCGGGCGCCCCCCGTGCCCGCACTCGCGCCTGCGTTCGCCCAGCCCGCGGACCTGGAAGGCAGCCGCGAGGCGGCGCCCGGACGGGAGGATCACGCGTCCGCCATGACGCCGTCCGCGACCCGGACGCCAGGTGCAATGGCGTCGGCCGATCACGCGCAGCCGATGCCTGCGGGCGATGTTCCGCAGGCCGAGGCGGTCCACGCCATCGAGGCCGCCGGTGCGGCGAACGCGGAGGACGCGCGGCCCGGCTCGCGCCCCATCGCGCCTGCGGCCACCCGGGCCGACACGCACCTGGCCACCGCACCCGCCGGCAGGCGGCGGGTGGCGTCCGGATTCCGGCGTGCGCGTCTGCTGCGGTGGGGAGCGGTCGCCGTGCTCGGGTGCGGGCTGGTGGGCCTGGCGATCTGGCACCACGCCTCGACCCAGGTTTCGATCGCGACCCTCGACACGCGCGCACCGCTGGCGGTCCTGCCGACCGACGTCAAGCCCGGCGATGAGGACTGGATGCGCCTGGGCCTGATGGAGTTCGTCGCCGACCGGCTGCGCCGCGGCGGCGTCCCCGTCGCGCCGAGCGACACCACGCTGGCGCTGTTGCCGCGGGAGGGTGCCGATGCTACGGGCGCCGACGCGCACCTGCGCCAGCGCACCGGCGCCGACCGGATCATCGCCCCCCGGCTGCGGCGCGGCGACGACGGCTGGCGCATGGAACTGTCCGCCACCGATCGCGACGGCCTCCGCCTGCAGGCGACCGCAACCGACCCCGACGTCATGGTGGCGGCGCGCCTGGCCAGCGACCGCCTGCTGGCCGCGCTCGGCCACCCGCCGCCCCTCGGCGAGGACGATCCGGGCCTGGACGAGCACCTGCAGCGGGCACAGGCGGCGATGCTCGCCAACCAGCTCGAGGCCGCGCGCGAGATCCTCGTCACCGCCACCCAGTTGCGCCAGGGCGATCCCCTGCTGCGCTACCTGCTGGTCCAGGTCGATTTCCGCGAGGGCCGCTATGCCGAGGGACTCGCGGAGCTGGACGCGCTGCTGTCCGACGCGGAGGTTGCGCGCGACCGTCTCCTGCGCGCCCGCCTGCTCAACACCCGCGGCGTGTTCGCGATCCGCATCGACCGCTATGCCCAGGCCGAGCGCGATTTCGAGGCGGCCCTGCAGCTGCTCGACCGCGAGCGCGACGCGGCCGAATGGGGCCGCGCCATGAACGGGCTGGGCATCACCAGGATGGCGCAGGGCCGCGTGGAAGAGGCCGCCGCCGACCTCGGCGACGCGCGCGAACAGCTGCTGCGCACGGGGGATGCATTGGGGCTGGGGCGGCTGGACAGCAACCTCGGACATGTCGAACGCCTGCGCGACCGCCCGGCCCAGGCCGTGGCGTATTTCGCCAAGGCCGCCGAGGACTTCGAATCGCTCGGGGCGATCAATGAGCTGATCAGCGTGCAGTCGATGCTGATCGAGATGCACCTTCAGCTGCTGCAGTACGAGCAGGCGGGGCTCGCGATGCAGCGCTACTGGGCCTGGCGGCCGCGGGTACGCGACCCGGCCCAGCTGGCGCAGATCGACCTGGCGCGCGCGAAGGTCCTGCTGCGCGCCGGCCGGCTGCGCGAGGCCGCCGGGCTGCTCGACCCGCCCCGGTCCGACACCCGTCCCACCGCGTTCCAGCTGCACCAGTACGAGCTCTACCGCGCCGAACTGGCGCTGGCCTCCGGGCAGCCGGCGCTGGCGCTGCGGCTGGCCGACAACACCTTGCGCCTGGGCGACGAGCTGGCCCAGCCCGTGCGCGACTGGCTGCAGCTGCAGCGCGAGCGCGCGGCACTCGCCGCCGACCTGCCGCACGGCTCGGCCATCGTGCTGCCGGCCGGCGCCGACGCCTCCATCCCCGCCCGCCTGGCCACCGCGATCGTCCAGGCACGCTCCGGGCAGGCCGCCGCCGCGGACGCCAGCTTCCGTGCCGCGCTGGCCCAGGCGCAGGCGAGCGGCTCGCCGGCACTGCTGGTCGAAGTGGCCAGCGACTACGGCCCCTGGCTGATCGAGCGCGGCCACACCGGGGAGGCGGCCCGACTCGCCGGCCTGGTCGCGCCCTGGTCGCGCAGCGACTACCACGCCGCCAGGGTGCTGGGCCTGATCCACCGCGCGCTGGGCCACGCGGCGTCGGCCGAGCAGGCGGCCGGGGACATGGCCCGCCTCGCGGGCGAGCGCGAACCCCGGATCCGGGACCTCCGCTAAGTTCCTGATTCGACGCGACGCGCTGCGCCGGTCATCGAAACGTCATGGAAATGGAGTGCGACGCCGGGCGCCGCGCGACGACGTTGCCCGTGCGGTCCGGCCGCCCGGCCGACGGCCCCCGCCATGACGCTGTTCCCCGTTCCCTCCTTGTCGAGACCACCATGACCCCAGAACCGATCCGATCGGAGCGCCGACAGACGGCGCCCGGCGACGTGTCCGTTTCGCGGACCCGCTGGCCCGCGCGCTGCCTCCTCTCCACGATGCTGGTCGCCGCCCTGGCCATGCCCGCCTACGCGCAGGACGCGACGCCCCCGGATGCGTCGGGCACCGGCGCAGGCGCTCCCGGCGCCGCGGACGCGCGCATGGACGACGGCGCCGCAGCCGCTCCCGATGCCGACGCTTCCGAAGACGAGGAACCGGCGCAGGCGCTGGGCCTGGATGCGGCCGAACGCTACTTCGACGGCGTCGGCGACCCCGCCGGCGGCGACGAGGCGCTTGCCCTCGGCGAATACTCGCTGGCGGTGGGTTCCAGTGCCCTGGCCCTGGGCAACGACACGATCGCCATCGGGCACCTGGCCACCGCGATCGGCGATTTCAGCACCGCCATCGGCTACGGGGTCAGCACCGGCGGCCTATCCGCGGTGGCCCTGGGCGGCGTGGCGCTGCTGCCGGACGCCAATACCCTCACCCCGACGCTGGTGGAGATGGTGACTTCCGCCAGCGGCGAGTACGCCACCGCCGTCGGTGCGGGCGCCAGCGCCGCCGGCGACGCGTCCCTCGCCATGGGTCCGGGCGCGGAAGCCACCGGGCACGTCTCGACCGCCATCGGCATGCGCTCGCAGGCGAGCGGCGGGTTCTCGGTCGCGCTCGGCGCATGGAGCGAGGCCAGCAACCTGGGGGCGACGGCGGTCGGCGTGGCCTCGGAAGCCAACGGCCGCGACTCGACCGCGCTGGGCGCGGGCGCCCTCGCCGACGGCATCGATGCTACCGCGCTCGGACAGGGCACCTATGCCAACGCCAGCAGCGTCGCGGTGGGTTCGGTGGCGCGGGCCTCGGGCGAGGTGTCGACCGCCGTCGGGCCGGGCAGCAGCGCGCTCGGCGACCTGTCGATCGCGGTGGGCGGCGCTTCGCATTCCTACGGCCACCGTTCGGTAGCCACCGGCTTCCATACCTCGGCGCGCGGCGATTTCGCGATCGCGATCGGCGACAACGCCACCACCGGCGGCTACCTGCCGGAGCCGCCGCCGGACGACGACGACGACGATCCGTGCTGGATCTGCATGCCGGGCGACGACACCGCCGCGACCGCCGACGTGCCGATGCCGCGCGATGCGGTGGGCGCGATCGCCCTGGGCCAGTTCGCGCAGGCCTACAGCGACCGCAGCCTCTCCCTGGGGGCCTACTCCCAGGCCACGGGCGAGAACAGCGTGGCGCTGGGTGCCGGATCGCTGGCCGACCGCGACAATGTCGTCTCGGTGGGCGCCTCGCACCGCTGGATCGGCATGGCCGACGAGGATGCCAACCAGTGGCGCGATCCGATCCAGCGCCAGCTGATCAACCTCGCCGCGGGTACCCAGGGCCACGACGCAGTGAACGTGGACCAGCTCGGCCAGTTCGCC
This sequence comes from Luteimonas rhizosphaericola, assembly GCF_029888045.1. Lineage (GTDB taxonomy): Bacteria > Pseudomonadota > Gammaproteobacteria > Xanthomonadales > Xanthomonadaceae > Luteimonas > Luteimonas rhizosphaericola. The sequence goes on from NZ_JARXRN010000020.1 coordinate 132,745, forward strand.
CCCGTGCTCGGCGGCGGCGCGGCCCTGGTCGATGGCGTCCTGATCCAGCCGACCTACGTGATCGGCGGCCAGAGCCACTTCGACGTGGGCTCGGCATTCGCCGCGGTCGACGCGCGGCTCGACGCGCTCGACGGCGCGATCTCGGAACCGCCCCCGGGTCCGCCGGGCCCGCCCGGCCCCCCGGGCCCTCCGGGAGACCCTGGCCAGGGCGGCATCGGCTACGACGACGGCAGCGGCGACACGCTCACGCTCGAGGGCGAAGGCGGGACCCGCGTGCGCAACGTCGCCGACGGCACCGCGGCGACCGACGCGGTCAACAAGCGTCAGATGGACGCCGGCGACGCCGCCACCCTGGCCGACGCGCGCGGGTACACCGACACCGTCGCGGTACGCACGCTGGATTCCTCCAAGGCCTATACCGACCAGCGCTTCGACGTGCTCGACGACAGCTTCCGCTCGCTGGAGCGCGAAGTCGGCGCGCGCCTGGACGGACAGGACCGGCGCATCGACCGGCTCGGCGCGATGAGCACCGCGATGATGAGCATGTCGATCAACGCCGCCGGCAGCCGCAGCCCGCGCGGACGCGTCGCGGTGGGCGCGGGCTGGCAGGGCGGCGAAAGCGCGCTGTCGGTGGGCTACGCCAGATCGATCGGGCGCGCGTCGTTCAGCGTCGGCGGCGCCTTCACCAACCACGACAGTTCGGCCGGCGTCGGCTTCGGCTTCGACCTGTGACATCGTCCCCAAGGAGCGTTCCCATGAAACTGCTTCCCCTCGCCTGCAGCACGCTGGCGCTCGCGGTCGGCCTGGCCGTCGCGGCGCCCCGCCCGACCCCGCTGCCGGTGCGCGCGCACACGGGCTGGACCCCGCTCGCCGCCGCCGGCGCGCAGCGGGCGCCCGCGCAGACCCGCTTCGACCGCTTCATCGTCCAGTACCGGCCCGGTGCCGCGAGCGCGACCAGCCAGGCCAGGGTGGTCGACCATGCCGCGGCAGCGGTGAGCCGGGCCGGTCTGAAGGCCGCCGGCGGCAAAACCCTGCGCATGCGGGCGGTGCGGCGTACCGCGGCGGGCAGCCAGGTGCTCGCCAGTTCCCGTCCACTCGACGGTGCCGAGACCTCGCGCCTGCTCGCCGCGTTCGCCGCCGATCCGCAGGTGGCGTGGGTGCAGCCGGACTACATGAAGTATCCGCTCGCCGCCGTGCCCAACGATCCGCGCTATGCCGACCTGCAGTGGGACATGCACCATCCGTTCGGGGGCGTGCGCGCGCCGGCAGCCTGGGCGCTCAACGCGGGTCGCGATATGGTGGTGGCGGTCATCGATACCGGCTATGTCCCGCACCGGGACCTGTCCGCGAACCTGCTTCCCGGTTACGACTTCATCAGCTGGTACGGGCAGACGGTCGACGGCACGCTCTACCCCGACATCGCCGGCGACGGCAACGGGCGGGATTCCGATGCCCGAGACCGCGGCGACTGGACCGACGCCAGCATGGACGGCTGGTGCGGAAGCCGCACGTCCAGTTCGTGGCACGGCACCCACGTGGCCGGCACGGTGGCCGCGGTCGCCAACAACGGCATCGGCATCGCCGGGCTGGCCCATGCGGCCAAGGTCCAGCCGGTCCGCGCGCTGGGCCACTGCGGCGGCACCACGTCGGATATCGTCGATGCGATCGTCTGGGCCTCCGGCGGCAACGTGCCCGGCGTGCCGGCCAATCCCACGCCGGCCGACGTGCTCAACCTCAGCCTCGGCGCGGCCGTGCGCTGTACCCAGGACCCGGCGACCCAGGCCGCCATCGACGATGCGCTCGCGCGCGGCGTGACCGTGGTGGTGGCGGCCGGCAACGCCGGCATCGATGCCGTCTCGTTCTCGCCGGCCAGCTGCGCAGGCGTGATCACCGTCGGCGCGACCGACGTCGACGGCGGCAAGGCCGGCTACAGCAACTACGGGCAGGTCGTGGCGCTGTCGGCCCCCGGCGGTGGCGGCTTCGGTCCGGAACAGACCGGCTTCGTCTGGTCCACCGGCAACAGCGGCACCACGACCCCCGTCGCCAGTCCTGGCGGCGACGTGCTGCTGGGCATGGTCGGCACCTCGATGGCGGCCCCGCACGTGGCCGCGGTGGCCGCGATGATGCAGGCGGCGGCACTGGCCAACGGCCACGATCCGCTGACGCCCGGGCAGATGCGGGCGGTGCTAAAGGGCACGGCGCGGCCGTTTCCGTTGCCCCCCGCCGCGAGCCAGTCCATCGGCGTCGGCATCGTCGATGCGGGCGCCGCGGTCGCCGCGGCGGCGGAGGGCTACGACGAGGCCGCGATCGCCGTGCCGCTGGGCAACCGGACGCCGACGTCCGGCGTGGCCGGCGGCGCGCGCGAGGATGCGCTGTTCAAGTTCACCGTGGCCGCGGGCACGCGTCAGCTGCAGCTGCGCAGCTACGGCGGTCAAGGCAACGTCGCGCTCTATGTCGCGCGCGACCGGGTGCCGACCACGGCCAGCTACGACCGTGTCTCCAGCAATCCAGGCAATACCGAATCGGTGGCGTTCTCCAATCCGGCGCCAGGCACCTACTACCTGCGCCTGAGCAGCCCCACGCTGTACCGCAACCTGTCGGTCATCGCAGTCGCGCAGTGAGGCGACGTCCGGCCCGTCGTACCGTGAGGAGCGCCCTGCATGGGCGCTCTTCGCGTCTGCGGCGACAGGCGGCGGCGGCGCCGGCCGCGGGCCGGCCGCCGCCCGACGCTACAGCACCTGCGATGGATCGATCAGCCCGTACTGGCTCGCCAGCCGCGCCAGCGCGATCGTGTCGTCGATGTGCAGCTTGCCGAACAGGCGCGACTTGTGCGTGTTCACCGTCTTCGGGCTCAGGCTCAGGCGGCGGGCGATCTCTTCCTGTCGCAGGCCCTGCACCAGCAGCATCGCGATCTCGAGCTCCCGCGGCGTGATCTCGTCGAAGGGCGAGCGCTGCCCGTCGAGCCCCGACAGCGCCAGCTTCTGCGCGATGCCCGCGGCGAGATAGCGCTTGCCGCGCGCGACATCGCGCACCGCACGCAGCAGTTCGTCCGAATCGCCGCCCTTGCCCACGTAGCCGGATGCACCGGCCTCGATCAGCTTGCGCGGCATCGGCCCGTCCTCGAGCACCGACACCACGATCACCTTCGCGTGGCGGCCGCGCACGATGCGCTCGGTGACCTCCAGCCCGCTCACGCCGGGCAGGTGCAGGTCGCACAGCACCACGTCGGGCTTGAGCTTGCGGATCAGCGGCAGCGCGGCCTCGCCGCTCTCGGCCTCGCCGACCACCTCGATGTCGGTTTCGCCCGAAAGAATCATGCGCATCCCGGCGCGGACCAGCGCATGGTCGTCGACCATGAACACCCGGATCGTCATCCCTGTCATCCCTCGTCATGCATCCCCGCCCGGAGGCTAGCGCCATGCACCGGGCAGGCGCAACCCGCCGGCCCGCCATGGTGACCTGCGGCCCTTGCGAACTCCCGCCCGCCGGGGAAACTGCGGAGGCGCACGACACGCTGCGCGCCACCACCGGAGTCCGCGATGGAACCAGACGATGCGTTCGAGATCCGGCGCCTGGAGTCAGGGGATACGCGCCTGCTGCGCGACATGCTCACGATGATGGGCGAAGTCTTCGACGAACCCGCCACCTACACCGCCGCGCAACCGGACGACGCCTATCTGGACGGGCTGCTCGGCGGGCGCCAGTTCATCGCCATCATCGCAACCGCGGGTGGGCGCGTGGTCGGAGGGCTGGCCGCTTACGAACTGCAGAAGTTCGAGCAGGCGCGCAGCGAGATCTACATCTACGATCTCGCCGTCGACGCGGCACACCGCCGCCTGGGCATCGCCACCGGGCTGATCGACCGGCTGCGCGGCGTGGCGCGCGAGCGCGGCGCCTGGGTGATCTCCGTGCAGGCCGATCCGCCGGACGCGCCCGCCGTGGCGCTGTACACGAAACTCGGCGTGCGCGAAGAGGTGCTTCATTTCGACATCGGCGTGGGCTGAGCACCTCTCCGCCTCGCAGGCTCGCACGCAGCCTCCGCAGCGGCGCGTGCGAAAACGTCCGCCGCTCAGCGCGGCTGGAACATGATGATGCCCATGCCGAACAGCACCACCGCCACGCCGCCGACATCCCACGCGGTCGGGCGCACGCCGTCGACCAGCCACAGCCACGCCAGCGCGGTGGCCACGTAGACGCCGCCGTAGGCGGCATACACGCGCCCGGCCGCGGTGTCGTGGAAGGTCAGCAGCCAGGCGAACAGCGCCAGGCTCAGCGCGGCCGGCACCAGCAGCCAGGCCGAGCGGCCCTGCTTCAGCCACAGCCACGTGAGATAGCAGCCGATGATCTCGGCCAGCGCGGTCAGCAGGAACAGGCCGAAGGTCTTCATCCGGCAATCGCGCCGCGCACGGCAGGCGACTGGCGGAAGGGGTGTCCCCCTCCGCCATGTTTCTGGCCGTTTCTGGCGGTTTCATAGCCGCCGGCTAGCGCGATTTTCCCGGGCATTTGTTGCGTCCTGTTGTGTCTAGTCGTATCTTCCCATTGCACCCTGCCATGTGGGCCGGGATGATGGGAACGCGAGATGCCCAAGCGATCACGAGAGCTCAAGCCCGTCGAGGTGAAACAGAAGCCCGACGGCATGCACGCCGCTGGCGGCGTCACCGGACTCTATCTTCGCGTGTCCGGCGATGCGCGCAACTGGATCCTGCGCGTCGTGATCGGCGACCGCCGACGCGACATGGGGCTGGGTGGCTGGCCCGACGTGCCACTGGCCGAAGCGCGAGAGCGCGCCCGTGAGGCGAGGCGAAAGATCCAGGACGGCATCGACCCGATTGCAGAGCGCCAGGCGAAGCGCGCGGCGCTGGTCAGCGTACCGACGTTCCGCTGGTGTGCCGAGCAGACCATCGCGGCCAAGCGGCCGGAGTGGAAGAACGCCAAGCACGCTTCGCAGTGGACCAACACGCTCACGACCTACGCCTACCCAAGACTGGCGAGCGTGCCTGTCGACCAGATCGAGGTCGGGCACGTGCAGCAGGTGCTCGCCCCCATCTGGACCACGAAGACGGAAACAGCCTCGCGCGTGCGGATGCGGATCGAGGCCGTGCTCGACTGGGCCACGGCAAGCGGGTATCGCAAGGGCGACAACCCCGCGCGCTGGAAAGGCAACCTGCAGCCGCTGATGCCGGCGCCGGGCAAGGTGCGCGGCGTCAAGCATCACGCCGCCCTGCCCGTCGACGACATGCACGGATTCATGGTCGCGCTTCGTGATCGCGACGGCATGGCCGCACGCGCGCTCGAGTTCGCCATCCTGACCGCGGCGCGATCGGGAGAGGTGCGCGGCGCGCAGTGGAGCGAAATTGACCTGGATGCCGCTACGTGGACGGTGCCGGGCGAGCGCATGAAGGCCGGCAAGGATCATCGCGTGCCGCTGTCCGATCGTGCCGTCGCGCTGTTGCAGGCGCTGCCACGCATGGCGGGAACCGACCTTGTGTTCCCCGCTCCACGCGGCGGCCAGCTGTCCGACATGAGCCTGCTCGCCGTGATGAAGCGCATGAAGGTGCCAGCCGTGCCCCACGGCTTCCGCTCGACCTTCCGCGATTGGGCCAGCGAGCGCACGGCGTACCCGCACGAGATGGCCGAGATGGCGCTGGCGCACGCGATCGACAGCAAGACGGAAAAGGCCTACCGCCGCGGCGACATGCTCGCCAAGCGCGCCAGGATGATGCAGGACTGGTCCAACTTCATCGACACACCGCCGGCCACGGGCAACGTGGTCAGCCTCAACCGGAGCAAGTCGGCATGAGCAACGTCATCGCATTCCCCCGCACCCGGCCGCTGGCCGCGCACGAACTGCCGGCGCACTGGTCGCCGAGCCTGCGGATCACCTACGGCAACCTGACGGACGCGGGCTACCTGTCGCATGCCGAGGCCCTGGACCACTGCGAGCGGCTGGCGCAGACAGACGACGACGTGTGGGCGCAAGCGCGGGCCGCCATCGCGGGACTGCCGCGGGTTTGACATTGGCGGACACGGAGTGGAACGTATTGAAGCGCGGAGACATTCCGCCAACCGAGGACACCTATCTAACCCGCACCTGACAATCTGATTCGCTGAGCGGACAGGAGCACCCCCGAAGCATTGCCTTCGGAGAGGAACGCGATGGGAGCCGCTTAGGGTCGAAGGGCCGGCGCATCGAGCAGGTATCGCAGCAACCGCTGCGGTCACTCGCTTGCGCTGGCCTTTTCGTTTCCGGCGCAGGCACCCAATCGAGTGCTTCGCCATGCCCAAGACCAAACCGAGGTCTACACCCCTCCCTCTATCGGACCTGCCCGACTGCGCCCTGGTGCGCGAGCGGCAGCTGTTACCCGTGCTCCCCTTCGCGCCCGTCACCCTGTGGCGCAAGGTCAAAGCCGGCGCATTCCCCAGCCCGCATCGACTCGAAAACGGTCGCATCACCGCTTGGCGGTGGGGCGACGTTCGCCAGTGGCTCGAAGCGCAGACGCGCCAGGAGGCCGCATGAACCGTCGCCGCTTCCAGCCGCTCACCACCCGGGGCAAGTCATCCGTCGCGAAGGCACCGCAGCTGAACCTGGAGGCCTTCCAGGCGATGGCAGCGCAGCCCGGCGGCATCGAGACCCTCAAGCGTCGGCGCGAGGAACTGCGGCGCGTCCACGCCGAGCAGCAGGAACGCATGCGCGCGCAGTTCGCGGAGTCCGAGCGGATCCTGCGCGACCTGGACCTGGCGATCGATGGAGGGATCAGCGCATGACCGCCCTCGAACGCCGCCAGCGCATGCTGGAACAACTGGCCGGCCTGGACGATGCCGCCCGCCTGGACATGCTGCGCGCCGTCATCGACGACATGTGGCGCTTCGGCCTCGCGCTCACTGACGTAGGCGAGTGCATGGCCCGCAACGTCGACGACATCACCCGCGCACGACCGGGGGTGGACGGATGAGCAAGCGACCCCGCTCAAAGAAAAGCCGCCCTGGCGGGGGCGGCTTCAATCGGCACAGGAAAAAGCACGGACCCTTGGAGTTTAGGCCGCAGGAGCAAGCAGTCAACCTGGCCAGTTCAGGCTTGGTCGTCGCGACCTGGAAGCCCGGGCAGGTGGGGCCGCGGTACTGGTCAGCGCAGATGCTGCCCCAGCTGATGGCCGATCCGTCCATCCACTACATCCTGGCGCATGCGGAGAACTTCCGGCTCGCTTGCCGCGTACTGCGGAGCTCGAACGGGGAGATCGGCCTTATCCCGCTGCCCGATCGGCCGCTGCCGCCCGAGGAATTGCTGATGCATATCAGCCTCGACCGCGGGAGGCGCGCAGCATGAGCGACGCCGCGATTCTCACCGTACACGCGAGGCAGGCAGCGCGCGCCGTCCGCTCGCAGATGTTCACCGAGGAGCTAGCGCTGCAGATCCTCCTGCAGCGCCGTAATGAGGGGAAGCTCCCCTTCCTCCTGCCTGCGGACGAGATCGAGGCCGCGTTCCGCGCGGAACTCGAAGGGCTCGCCGTCGACTCACGACTGCAGGGGTTCACCTGGGGGGACGCGCTGACGTCCCCTGCCAACCTCAAACCTAGCAGCTGGGCGATACACAAGGTGCTGCCGACAGAATGCACTGGGCTGCTCTACGGGAGCTGGGGCACTTGCAAGACGTTCCTCGCGATTGACTGGGCGGGCGCCATCGCCAACGGCTCGCCGTGGCAGGGCCGCGCCACGAAGCCCGGCACCGTGTTCTACCTCGCGGGCGAGGGCGAAGGCGGCTTCGCCCGCCGGCTGCGCGCGTGGGAGATCGGAAACGGCGGCGCCATGGCCAACCTCGCGTTTCGGGAGATGCCCAACGTCCGCAACGCTCACGAACTGGCCGCCCTACTTGTCGACATTGACCAGCTCGCCGTCGAGCGTGGCGATCCTGCGTTGATCGTGCTCGACACCCTGTTCACCGCGCTCAATGGCGGCGAGGAGAACAGCGGCAAGGACATGGGGGAAGTGTTCCAGGCAATGCGTGCAATGCGCCAGCGGTTCAAGTGCGCGGTGCTCGCGGTTCACCACACCGGTCACGACGGGGATCGTGCCCGCGGCCATAGCTCCATGCCCGCCGGCGTCGACGTGCAGTTCTACATCAAGCGACTCAAGTTCGATGGTCCTGGCCACGCGCTGGAACTCACCAACCCGAAGCAGAAGGATGGCCGCGAGGGCGACCCCATCCTGCTGTGCACGGAATCGGTCCCGCTCCCTGGCCTGGTCGATGAATGTGGGAACGTCGAGTCCAGCCTCGTGATTCGATCGCCTACGCAGAAACTGGTCGAGAACATGAAGGCCAAAGCCGATGGGGCCCGGGAAGACTTGGCGGTGATGCAGGCGCGAGCGGTCGAGCTCAAGGCGCAGGGCTACACGCTCAAGCAGATCGGCGAGGAGCTTGGGCGCGACAAGGCCACGATCAGCCGATGGCTCAAGGACTGACCGCTGTTGCATGTTGCATGCATGGCCCCCTAAGGGGGGCCAGTGCAACGCAACAGCGCAACACGATGCGCAACCAATGCAACGCAACGCAACGCAACGAGCGCAACAGCGGTGCAACGGCCAGGGGGTTCCGCACCCCCATTCAGGGAGTCGGCCTGTCACTTGTGCGCCTTCGCGCCCTGCTCTCACGCTGCAAGGCGGAGGCTCTCTCCGCCACAACCCGCGGAAATGAACGCTTCCGGCGTTCGGGATTTGAGTTTCCCCACATAGCGGCCAACACTGGCCGAGACGCAACGGCGGTGTGCACTACCGCCCCAACCCGAGACCGACCCACATGCCCACCGACCACGCCATCCGCCGCGCCCTGCCCGCAAAGGCGCAACGCGCCTACGACGAGAGCGACCTGTCCCCCACCACGCTGCGCCTCAAGTTCGGCCCGCAGCTGCGCATGGACGGACCCGAGGGCACCGAGCCCTACGCCCCGCCGCCAGCCACGCAGCTGGGGCGGGAGATCGCCGAGCACGCACAGCGGTGCCAGAGCACCTGGACGCAGATCCGGGATGCGCACTTCCGCTCCCTGGCCGACAAGTCCGTCGACCACACCACGGCCTTCGTCCGCAGCGCGAAGGCGGCCAAGGCCAAGCTCGGCCAGCTGGACGCCAACTCGCAGCGCCTGATGGCCGAGCTGGACGCCCGTACGCAGCACATCGCCACCCTGCAGGCCAACGCCCGCAAGCCGCCCACCAGCGTGGGCGAGGCACAGATCGACGCCGAGGTCCGCGCGATGATCCGCGCCGAGGCCGACCCCAACAAGGCCGCGGCACTGGCCCGCGCCCACCCGCGCGCGCTCGCCACGGCGCCGGCCGTCGCCCTGGGTCTGTCCGACGACTCGCCCCTGTACCGCGAGGCGATCAACGCCCACCTGCGCGCGACCATCCCCGACGTGATGGCGGAGGCCGACGAGATCCACGCGGCGATCGACCAGTTCACCCGCGCCGACAAGGCGGTCGTCGAGCTGTCGACGTCCATCATCGACTTCGACTTGGCCGCCAACCTGGAGAGCGGGTCCAACTGGGAGGAGGCGGCATGATGCTTCGGCGAGCCATGATGGCAGGCGCATCGGGCGGCGTCACCGACCCGTATTGGGCAAATGTGGTTTCGCTGCTCCACCTGGACGGGGCGGATGGAAGCACTAGCACAACTGATCAGAAGGGGAAGAGTTGGACCTTCTTTGGTTCTGGCAGCGCGCTTGATACGGGCCATGCGGCGTTTGGGCCTTCGAGCCTGCTGCTATCGGGCGGGGGAAACTCGCGCGTCGAGGCCGCCTCCACGAGTACCGATTTCGACCTTTCGGGAAACTATTGCGCTGAGGGCTGGATTCGCCCGGCGAGCATCGGCAACAACGCGATCATCACGATCGGAACATCCAATAGCGAGCGCATCACTATCGGCGTCTCCTCCACGCTCGGCTTGTACCTGTACACGGCCAGCGGCGGTAGCGGCGCCGTGCGAATTTCAAGCGGAGCCGGAACGGTCTCGACGGGCGTGTGGCGCCATTTTGCGGCCACAAAGGACTCGGGTGTTTGGTGGCTTTTCCTGCACGGCGCATTGAGTGGCACGTCTTCGACTACCGTATACCCTTCTGGCAGCCTGAAGGCATACATTGGCGCCGGTGCAGTCTCCGACTCCCTGTTCCATGGCCACATCGACGAGGGGCGCTTCACCAAGAGTGTCGCGCGTTACACGTCGGCATTCACGGCGCCTACCGCTCCGTTCCCGAATAGCTAAGGGCGGCAGACCGGTAATGGCACGCACCGACTTCGGCAAGGCGCTGCACAAGTTCGCCGAGAAGGTGGACGGCGGCATCGCCACCGTGATGCGCAAGTCATCGATCGACCTGCTGTCGTCGATCGTGATGAAGACACCGGTCGGCAATCCGACCCTCTGGAAGTCGAAGGGGCCGCCGGGCTACGTGGGCGGTCGCCTGCGTGCGTCGTGGACGGTCGATTTCGACCAGGCCGTATTCACCGCCACGCTCAAGCCGGACCCGTCCGGCGCGCTGACGATCGCCAACGGCGCCACGAAGCTGCAGCAGTGGGAACCGGGCCTGCCCATCGTCATCTCGACCCGCCTGCCCTACGCGCCCCGCATCGAGTTTCAAGGCCATAGCGGCCAAGCACCCGCGGGCATGGTCCGCGTTTCCGTCGCCGAATGGCACAGCTTCGTCGAGCGCGCCGCGCGCTCTCTGGATTGATTCATGGACATTGCAACCCTTTCCGTCCGCGTCACTGACGACGGCGCCAAGGTCGCCACCGGCAACCTGGAAAAGCTCGCGCAGGCCGGCGACAAGGCCGCCGTCGCCACCCAGGCACAGGGCAAGGCCTACAAGCAGACGGCGCTGTCGGCGGCGCAGCTCACGGCCGCGCAGCGTCAGCTGCCCATGCAGTTCACGGACATTGCGACGGGCCTGGCCAGCGGCCAGAAGCCGCTGCAAGTTCTGCTGCAGCAAGGTGGCCAGCTGAAAGACGCCTTCGGCGGTGTGGGCGCAGCCCTGCGCGCCACTGCGAGCTACGTGGTCGGGCTGATCAACCCCTTCACCCTCGCGGCCGGCGCGGTTGGCGGCCTGGTCCTGGCGTTCACGCAGATGGAGGAACGGCAGAACTCGATCGACCGCGCGCTGATCCTCACCGGCCGCTACAGCCGCGAGGCCGCGGACGCGCTGCGCGACTACTCGCGGGAGCTGGACGGTATCGCGGGAGTCACCGCGGGCAGCGCCGCGCGTGCGATCGCGGAAGTCGCAGCGACGGGGCGCTTCACGGCCGAGCAGTTCAGGACGGTCACGACGGCCGCGGAAACATGGCGCGTTGCGACCGGCACCGCAGTCGAGGACACGGTCAAGCAGTTCGCGCGGTTGCAGGACGATCCGGTGAAGGCCGTGCTCGAACTCAACCGGACCTACAACTTCCTGACGGAATCGACCTACGACCAGATTCGTGCCCTGCAGGCGCAGGGCCGTGACGTGGACGCAGCGACCAAGGCGATCGAGGCGTATGCGAACGCGATCAACACGCGCGCGCCGCGCATCGCGGCCGAGGTCGGCGCCATTTCGTCGGCCTTCCGCGGACTCGGCCGCATCGCCGGCGAGACGTGGGACCAGGTGGTCGAGGGCATGGACAACGCGCTCGACCAGATGATCGCCAGGGCGGGCCAGTTCGGCGGCCTGCCCGGCCTGCTGCTGCAGTCGAGTGCACTCGGCCTGCAGCGTGCAGGTGGCCGGGGCGGCTCCGACCGCCCTGATTTCTCCAACGTCACCACGGGCCCGATCGTCGACAGCGCGCGCGCCATTGCTGACCAGGACTGGCAGCGCAGTGCGATTCGCTATGCGACCGAGCGCGAGAAGCTCGAGCGGGACATTGCGGAGGCGCGCCGGCAGGGCACCGCGGCCGGACGGTCGGAGGCGGAGATCCAGGCGCGCATTGCCGCCATCCAGGCGGATTACGCCCGGCGCGGTGCGCGCAGCGGCGGCCGCCAGGCCCGCGGCGCCAAGCTGCCCGACTTCTCGCGCAAGGCTGCCGAGGAACTGCGCGAGATGGTGGCTGCGACGACCGCGGCGCGCGACAGCTTCGAGGCGATGGCCGCGAGCCTGGCCGGTCCGGTAGCCGAGGCGGCGTATCGCTTCTCCGTCGACCAGGAACGGCTCAACGAACTCGCACGCAAGGGCGAGATCGCCGCTGGTGCGCTGGCGACCGCGCAAGCCAACCTGCGCCGCGAGTACGAGGCCGAGGCCGAGGCGATCGACCGCCGCTTGAATCCACAACGCGAAATCATCGCGGGACTGGAGGAGGAGGTCCGGTGGCTCCAGGCGTCGGCCGTGGAGCAATACCGCCTGACAGCTGCCCGCATGGCCGGCGCGACCGCGACCGACGCGCAGGTCGCATCGATCGCGGACCTGCTGCAGACCCGCGACCAGCTGATGGAAGCGGAGTACCGGTGGCAGCAGTTCGGCGGCACCATCTCCGATTCGCTGTTCGACATCGTGACCGGCGCCGAGTCGGCCACCGAGGCACTGCGCAACCTGTTCGACAACCTGGCCGCGCAGGTCACGCGCAACATCTCCGACGACTGGGCCGACAGCATCACCGGCTGGCTCAAGGGAGCGTCGAGCGGCGGTGGCGGCGGGTCTGGTGGCGGCTGGGTCAACGCGCTTTGGTCTCTGTTCGGCGGCGGCAACGCCGGCTGGGGCTGGTCCGAAGGCGGCTACACCGGCGACGGCGGAAAGCGCGAGGTCGCCGGGCTGGTGCACCGGGGCGAGTACGTGATCCCGGCCGACGCCACCCGGCGCCTGGGGCGCGGGATGCTCGACCAGATCGCCAACGGGCGGATGCCGGGTTACTCCGGGCCGCCGCAGGTCCACCAGGTGATCCAGGTGCAGGGGCTGATGACCAGGGAGACCCCGACGCAGATCGCGCGCAAGTCTGCGGCCGAGATGCGCACCGCGACGGCAAGGCTTGGCTAATGGCACGCGCCTGCTCAACCTGCAGCCACCCCGACCGGGCCGCGATCGAGATCGGCTTGGCGAACGGCATCGCCTGCCGCGTGCTCGGCAAGCGATACGGGCTGGATCCGTCGCAGCTGTCGCGGCACCGTTCGAATCACATGAAGCCTGAGCTCCTGACGAAGCTGGCGGTCCGCCCCAACCGCAGCGACGAGGAACTGGCCCACATCCGTGAGGTCGAGAGCAAGAGCTTGCTCGACAACCTGGTCTGGCAGCGGTCGCGCATGTACGCCAACGCCGACCAATGCGTCCGCATTGGCGACGGCGCCGGCGAGCGTGCGGCGATCGCGGAGGCGGGCCGGTGCACCGAGCGCATCGCCAAGCTGATGGGCGAGCTCGGCGCAGTCATCCGTCACGACCACCGGCACGTCCACATCGCCTCGATGCCCGAATACCACGCGCTGCGCACGGAGCTTGTGCGCGCGCTGCGGCCGTTCCCGGAGGCGCACCAGGCCGCCATCGCAGCATTCCACCGGGCCGAGACGCTGGCCGCCCAGGCGTCAACCGTGCTCGAAGGCGAGGCGCAGCGCGTGAGGCAGCAGGTCGAGTCGCGGGCCACGGAGATGGTCCCGCGTGTCTAGCCTTGCGGCCGAGTTCGAGCGCGCGCTGGATCCTGCGGCCATCTTCACCGGCGCCGGCATGGCGGCGGACCCTTGGCAGGCCGGCGTCCTGCGCAGTTCGCACCCGCGCCAGCTGCTGCTCTGCAGCCGGCAGTCGGGCAAGTCCACCACTGTCGCCTCGCTGGCGGTCCACTCGGCGTTGTACGACCCCGGCCTGGTCCTGCTGTTCGCGCCGGCGCAGCGCCAGTCGACCGAGCTGTTCAAGAAGGTGTCCGCGTTCTATCGCGCGCTGCCCGACGTCCCCACGCCGGTCGCGGTCACCGAGACGAAGATGGAGCTTCCCAACGGGAGTCGCATCATCGCCCTGCCCGGCAGCGAGGCCACGACGCGCGGCTACAGCGCGCCGCGGCTGATCCTGGTGGACGAAGCCAGCCGCACCGAGGAGGCGCTGTACGGCGCCCTGCGCCCGATGCTCGCCACCACGAGCACGCAGCTCGACCAGGGGCGGATGCTCTGCCTGTCCACGCCCTGGGGCAAGCGTGGCTGGTTCTATGAGCAGTGGGCGCACGGCGGCGACCGATGGCAGCGCACGAAGATCACGGCGCACGACTGCCCGCGCATCTCCGCGGAGTGGCTGGCCGAGGAACGCAAGCTGGTCGGCGACTTCATCTTCCGCCAGGAATATCTGTGCGAGTTCGTCGACACCGAGGAACAGCTGTTCCCCACCGAATTGATCGAGCGGGCCGTGAGGCCGGCGGGAGGCCCGTTGTGGCAATGAAGTTCCAGGAGCTCCGCGAGTTCGTGGTCGGCGTCGACTTGGGCCAGGCCCACGACCCGACCGCAATCGCAGTCATCGAGCACGTGCATTGGCGCGTGAACCCGGAGGCGCGCAAACACGCCCACTACCACGACAAGGGCCGGCGCCTGGCGCTGGAATGGGAACAGGAGCTGCGGCAGGACGAAGCCTTCCGGCAGCAGTTCAACGTCCGCCACTTGGAGCGCCTGCCGCTGGGCACGCACTACCCGGCGCAGGTAGCCCACATCGCGGACCTGGTGCGCCGTGCGCCGCTGAAAGACGCGCGCGTGTTCTACGACTGCACCGGCGTCGGCCGGGCCGTCGGCGACCTGCTGCACCAGGCGCAGATCCGCCGACTCAACCGCGTGCACCTGACCGGCGGGCAGGACTCCAAGGCCGAGGGCGCGCGCCACGCGGTGTCGAAGGTCGACCTTGTGAGCCGGCTGCAGGCGGTGCTGCACACCGGCCAGCTGGCGATCGAGGAGACGCTACCTGACGCCGCGGTGCTTGCGCGCGAGCTGGCGGACTACCGCCTGAACTTCACCGCGGCCGGCAACGCGCAGTTCAATGCCCGCAGCGGCGCCCACGATGACCTGCTGATTGCCACCGGGCTGGCGGTATACGGGTGCCAGCGACAGCCCGTGCAGGCGATCCACATGCCCTTCGCGGCTTAGGCCATTCAATGTGGGTTCAGATGTGGGGAAGCCCCTTACGATTGACGTAAAGCGTTGATTTATAAGGGCGACTGGCGGAAGGGGTGGGATTCGAACCCACGGATGCTTGCGCATCGGCGGTTTTCAAGACCGCTGCAATCGACCACTCTGCCACCCTTCCGCGTGTGGACCGCGCGCCCGCGGCATGCCTCACGCCAGCCCGCGACCCGCGGCGTCCGGCACCTACGCGCTCAGCGCATTGTCGCATGCGTTGCGGCAGGCAACGGCTTGCGTGCCGGGGCCGCGGCGCGCGCGCCGGCCGCCTCACCGTCCTTGCCGCAGTGCCTGCAGTTGAGGCTGGACTCCTCGATCAGCGGCGGCAGCTTCTCGGCCAGGAAGTCGATGAACACGCGCACCGCCGGCAGCATCCCGCGCCGCGAGGCGAATACCGCGTGGGCCACGCCCTGCGGCAGGCGCCAGTCCGGCAGCACCACCTCCAGCTCGCCGCTGCGCACCGCGTCGGCGCACATCGTCTCGGGCAGCATGGTGATGCCCAGGCCCTGCTTGGCCAGGTCCATCAGCATCGGGAAATCGAAACCCGACACGCGCGGCTTGAGCTCGACGCGGCGCACCTCGCCATCGCGCCCCTGCAGCTCCCAGCGCTGGCGGCCCTCGTCCTCGCCCATCGTCATCGAGGTGTGCGAGGCCAGGTCCTCGGGCGCGGTCGGGCGCCCGGCCTTGTCGAGATAGCGCGGGCTCGCCACCAGCAGCTCCTGGATCTGACCGAAGCTGCGCATCACCAGGCTGCCGTCGTCGTCGAACTTGGTGCGCACGCGGATCGCGATGTCGAAGCCCTCGTTGATCACGTCCACGCGCCGGTTGCTGACGTGCATCTGCACGCGCACTTCCGGGTAGCGGGCCAGGAACTCGGGCAGCAGCTTGGGCATCAGCTGCTGGGCGACGCCGACCGGCACGCTGACCTTGACCACGCCACGCGGCTCGGCGCTCAGGCGGTCGACCACCTCGCGCGCGGCGGTGGCCTCGGCCAGCATCGACTGGGCGTGGCGATGCACGCTCTGGCCGACGTCGGTGACCGCGAAGCGGCGCGTCGAGCGCTGCAGCAGGCGCACGCCGAGATCGGTCTCGAGCTGGCTGATGCGCCGGCTCAGGCGCGACTTGGGGATGCCCAGCGCGCGCTCGGCCGCGGCGAAACCGCCGTGGTCGACCACCATGGCGAAGTAGTAGAGATCGTTGAGATCCTGCACGATGGCATCCTCGATGGAACGATGCGTGGCATTTCAGCACGTTTATTCCACTATCGCAACAACCTATGGTGTCCGGGTGTCGGCGTTCCGCCGGCGAAACGGAGCCACCGCCATGAAGCTGCTGCACATCGATTCGAGCATCCTCGGCGACCAGTCGGTCAGCCGCGAACTCACCGGCGCCATCGTCGCACGCTGGCGCGACACCGCGCCGGACCTGGACGTCGTCGCCCGCGACCTGGGCAGCGAGCCCCTGGCCCACCTGTCCGGCGCGGCGCTGGCCGGCCAGGACGCCGCCGAGGCGGCGCGTGGGGAAGCGGCGCTGCGCGAGTTCCTCGATGCGGACGTCGTCGTGATCGGCGCGCCGATGTACAACTTCGCCATTCCCTCCTCGCTCAAGGCCTGGATCGACCGGATCGCGGTGCGCGGGCGCACCTTCCGCTACACCGCCGATGGTCCGGAAGGCCTGGCGCGGGACAAGCGGGTGATCGTGGTCGCCTCCGCCGGCGGCATCCACGACGGCCAGCCGAGCGACTTCGTCGAGCCGTACCTGCGCCACGTCTTCGCGTTCCTGGGCGTGGACGACATCGAGTTCGTGCGCGCCGAAGGCATCGGCCTGTCCCCCGAGCATCGCACCGCCGCCATCGGGCGCGCGCATGCGACGCTGCCGGTCCCGCTGCGCAAGGCCGCCTGAAAGTCCGGGCCCGCGACGGCGGGCCGCCAGGTCAGGCGATGCGTTCCAGCCCGCCCATGTAGGGACGCAACGCCTCGGGCACCCGCATCGAGCCGTCGGCCTGCTGGCCGTTCTCCATCACCGCGATCAGGGCGCGGCCCACCGCCACGCCCGACCCGTTGAGCGTGTGCACCGGCTCGGGCTTGCCGGTGTCCGGGTTGCGCCAGCGCGCCTGCATGCGCCTGGCCTGGAAGTCGCCGCAGTTCGAGCACGAGGAAATCTCGCGGTAGGTCTGCTGCGACGGCAGCCAGACTTCCAGATCGAAGGTCTTGCGCGCCGAGAAGCCCATGTCGCCGGAGCACAGCAGCATGCGCCGGTACGGCAGGCCGAGGCGTTCGAGCACGGTTTCCGCGCAGCGCGTCATGCGCTCGTGCTCGGCGTCGCTGTCGGCGGGCGCCGTGATCGACACCAGCTCGACCTTCTCGAACTGGTGCTGGCGGATCATGCCGCGCACGTCGCGCCCGCCGCTGCCGGCCTCGGAGCGGAAGCACAGCGAATGCGCGGCCATCCGCAGCGGCAGCCGGTCGGCCTCGAGGATCCCGTCGCGCACGGTGTTGGTCAGCGGAATCTCGGCGGTGGAAACCAGGTAGCGCCGATGCTCGCCCAGCTGGGTGGCGAACATGTCGTCCTCGAACTTCGGCAGCTGGCCGGTGCCGAGCAGACTGTCGGCATTGACGATCACCGGCACATTCGTTTCTTCGTACGCGTGTTCGCCCACGTGCAGGTCGAGCATGAACTGCGCCAGCGCGCGGTGCAGCCGCGCCAGCTGGCCACGCAGCACGGTGAAACGCGCGCCGGACAGCTTGGCCGCGGTGTCGCCATCGAGCCAGCCGTGGCGCGCGCCGAGCTCGACGTGGTCGCGGACCTCGAAATCGAAGCTGCGGGGTTCGCCCCAGCGGTGCAGCTCCACGTTGCCCGATTCGTCGCCGCCGACGGGCACGGACGCGTCGGGCAGGTTCGGCACGCCCAGCGCGATCGCCTCCAGCTCGCCGCGGATCGCGTCGAGCCGCGCCTCGCTGGCCTTGAGTTCGTCGCCCAGCCCGGCCACTTCTGCCAGCAGCGGCGCCACGTCCTCGCCCCGCGCCTTGGCCTGGCCGATCGCCTTGCTGCGCGTGTTGCGCAGGTTCTGCAGTTCCTGGGTGCGCACCTGGATCTGCTTGCGCTCGGCCTCCAGCGCCTGCAGCTGCGTCACCGGCAGCGCGAAGCCGCGCAGTTCGCGCAGCTGCGCGGCGGTGTGGTCGAGGTGCTGGCGAAACAGGCTGGGATCGAGCATGGCGGGAACGGCGCTGGAAAACGCCGATTATCGCCGAGTTGCGCGCACGCTGCCGGCGCGCGGCCCGGCGCAGGGCATGTGCCAGAATCCCGGTGTCCCTGTCGTCGCCAGGCCATCGCATGACCGCACCGCCCGCCTCCCCGTCGCCGCTGCAGCGCTTCGCCCGCTTCCTGCCCGCAGGCCGCGGCTGGTGGCTGGTGCTGGGTGCGATCGTGGCCGGACTGCTGCTGTTCGCACTGGTGCTGTCGAACAAGCGCGACGAATTCGAATTCCACCGCGCCGGCGAAGCTCCGCCCGGCGTGCCGGGGCAGGTGTTCGAACCCCTGCCGGCACCGCTGCCGGCGGGTGAGTCGGGCGCCAGCGGCATGGACGATCGTCCGCCACCGCGCGACGAGGCGCCGCGCATCGACCAGCAGGCGCAGTCGCCGGTCCCGCCGCCGTCCGCGCAGCCGCCGGCTGCGGACGCCGTGCAGGCGCCGCCGGACGCCGGACCCCGGGTGGACGCGGGTGTGCCGCGCCCGATTTCCACGCCCTCGCCCGACTATCCGTCGGCCGCCCTGCGTGCCCGCGCCTCGGGCGATGTCGTGCTGCGGATCGAGGTGGGCACGGACGGGCGCCCCAGCGATGTCACCGTGGTCGGCAGCAGCCGCAACCGCGCACTGGACCGGGCCGCGGTGCAGACCGTGCGCCGGTGGCGCTTCGAGCCGGCGCTGCGCGACGGCGTCCCGGTGCCTGCCACCGTTCAGCAGGTCATCAGATTCGAACCGCCGGGCTGACCTGCACTCACTTGCCGTTGACGCGGCGGCGACGCGCCATCGACGCGGCGCGTGGAATCGTCGGCCTCGACCCATCATGAGGACCCTCAGATGTCCGATCCGATGATCCAGCGTCCCGCTCCCACGCCCGGCCACGAGCCGCGTCCCGACGACCTCCCGCCCCGCCGCGGCGGAGGCGCCAACGCCCTGCTGTGGATCCTGCTGCTGGTGGCGATCGTCGCCACCGCCTGGTACTTCCTCGGCCGGCGCGATGCGACCGAAATGCCGCCTGCGGCCACGCCGATCGGGGAGACGACGCCCGCGCCTTCCGAGTCGCCGGTGTCCACCGAACCCGCGTCCCGCGACCAGACCGCGCGCGAGCGTGCCGCGCCCGTGGTGGCCGATCGCGTCGCGCGCCCGCTCTCGCAACCGGCGCCCGAGTATCCGGGCGCCGCGGTGCGGGCGGGCGACGAAGGCACGGTGATGCTGGAAGTCGCGGTGGGGACCGACGGCACGCCGACCGATGTGTCGATCGCCCGCCGCAGCGGCTCGCGCGAGCTGGACCGCGCGGCGCTGCAGGCCGTTCGCGGCTGGACGTTCGAACCGGCGATCCGGAACGGACAGGCCGTCGCGTCGACCGTGCAGGTTCCGGTGGATTTCCGTCTCGACACGCAGTAATCGCGCGCCGCGGCCGGCGGAGGAGGTCCCCTCGGCCCCCAGGAACGCAACGACGACGCGCGCCCCAGGGGCGCGCGTTCTTCGTTCTGGGTGTCGCGCGCCATCCCTGCATCCGACGCCCGCGACGGGGTCGCGCCACGGCGGTGACCTGAGCCGGTGTCGCGGTCGTTCGTCAGGCGCCGCGCGACGCGACGAGGCCGAAGCCTGCGCCACGTGCCAGGGAATCGAACCCCGGGAAGGACGTGGCGACGTTGTCGACGTCGCGGATGCGGACCTCGCCCGTTGCCCGCTGCGCGGCGATGGCGAAAGCCATGGCGATGCGATGGTCGCCGTGGCTCTCGATCGTGCCGCCCTGCAGCGCAGCGCCACCCTGGATGGTGGCACCGTCCGGCGCTTCGTCCACGTCGACGCCCAGCGCCCGCAGGCCGTTCGCCATCGCGGCGATCCGGTCGGACTCCTTGACCCGCAGTTCGGCGGCGCCGCTCACCACGGTGGCGCCGGTGGCGCACGCAGCGGCGACGAACAGGGCCGGGAACTCGTCGATCATGTCGGCCACATGCTCCGTCGGCACGTCGATGCCGCGCAGCGGCGCGTGGCGCACGCGCAAGTCGCTCACCGGCTCCCCGCCCTGCTCGCCCGCGGGCGTTTCCTCGATGTCAGCGCCCATCGCCCGCAGCACATGCAGCAGCCCGGTGCGCCGCGGGTTCATGCCCACGCGCTCGAGCAGCAGATCGGAGCCCGGTACCACGCTCGCGGCCACGATGAAGAACGCCGCCGAGGAGAAGTCCGCAGGCACCACGATGTCGCGCGCCGCCAGCCGGTGGCCGCCTTCCAGCCGTGCATACCCCGGCGAGAACACGATCGGCCAGCCCAGCGCCTGCAGCATGCGTTCGGTGTAGTCGCGGGTCGGATGCGGCTCGCGCACGGTGGTGGTGCCGCGGGCGTACAGCCCGGCCAGCAGCAGCGCGGACTTCACCTGCGCGCTCGCCACATCGGTCACCAGTTCGATCCCCTGCAGGGCGGATCCGCCGTGGATGTGCAGCGGCGGCATGCCGCCATCGGCGGTATCGATGCGTGCGCCCATCCGCGCCAGCGGCACCGTCACGCGCTTCATCGGGCGCCTGGACAACGATGCATCGCCGACCAGCACGCTGTCGAACGGCTGGCCCGCCAGCAGCCCAGCCAGCAGGCGCATGCCGGTGCCGGCGTTGCCGCAGTCGAGCGGGCCGTCCGGCGCGCGCAGCCCATCGATGCCGACGCCGTGCACCACGCGCTGCCCGGGGCCCGGGGCCTCGATCGAGACGCCCAGCCGCCGGAAGATCGCCTCGGTCGCCCGCGCGTCCTCGCCCTCCAGGAAGCCCTCGATCCGCGAGGTGCCATCGGCGAGCGACGCCAGCATGATCGCGCGGTGGGACACCGACTTGTCGCCCGGCACCACCAGGGTGCCGCGGAGCGGCGTGCCCTGCGATGCGATCCAGTCCGTGCCCGTGCCGCTGCTGCTCATTGCCGTCTCCCGGAAGAGTGAGGAAAGGGGGTGCGATCACGCCGGTGGCGCGTCGCGTACATGCGCAAGGTGGCGGCACCGCGGCCGCCGCGCCCGGTGCCGCGGGGTCGGATCAGGGCACCGCGACCGGGTAGGAACCCAGCACGTGCACGTCGCCGGCGAAATCGTCGATCTCCGCCAGCGCATCCTTCAGCGGCGATTCGTCGACGTGGCCCTCGACGTCGATGAAGAACGCGTACTGCCACAGGGCGCCGTGCGCGGGCCGCGACTCGATCCGGTTCATGCTGATCGCGCGCCGCGCCAGCGGCTCCAGGATCTTGTACAGCGCGCCGGGCTGGTCGCGGATCGACACCATCAGCGAGGTGCGGTCGTTGCCCGAGGGCGGGAACGACGCCCGACCCACCACCAGGAAGCGCGTGGTGTTGTCGGTGCGGTCCTCGATCGGGCCGGCGACGACCTTCATCCCGTAGACGTGGGCCGCGTTCTCGCCGGCGATGGCCGCCGCGTCGTCCGACTTCTTCGCCCGTCGCACGGCTTCGGCATTGCTCGACACCGCTTCCTTGTGCACGTCCGGCAGGTTCTGGCGCAGCCAGTTCTTGCACTGCGCCAGCGACATGCCGTGCGAATACACGCGCTCGACGTCCTCCAGGTGGCCGGTGCGCGAGAGCAGGTACTGGTGCACGCGCAGCTCCACCTCGCCGCAGATCTTCAGCGGCGAGGTCAGGAACATGTCGAGCGTGGACTGGATGGTGCCCTGGCCGGAGTTCTCCACCGGCACCACGCCGAAGTCCGCGTTGCCGGCGGCGACCTCGTCGAACACCTCCTCGATGCTCACCAGCGGCAGCCCGCGCGCGGAATGGCCGAAGTGCTTGTGCACCGCCTGCTGCGAGAACGTCCCTTCCGGGCCGAGGTAGCCGATCTTCAGCGGCTCCTGCTGCGCCAGGCAGGCCGACATGATCTCGCGGAACAGCCGCACCAGCACCTCGTCCGAGAGCGGGCCGTCGTTGCGGTCGACCACCCGCCGCAGTACCTGCGCCTCGCGCTCGGGGCGGTAGTAGTCGATCGCGGCCGCCAGCTTGCCCTTGGCCTTGCCGACCTGGTGCGCCCACAGCGCGCGCTCGGCGATCAGCGACTGGATCTCGCGGTCGATGCCGTCGATCTGCGCGCGCACCGCGGCGAGGTCGGGTTTCGCCTGCCGGGCGAATTCGACCCGGCTGCGCGCCGAGGCGTCCGCGCCGGAGACGGCCGGGTCGGCTCCGCCGGAGGCCGGCACGCTTGCGTCGGAGCGCGCGGGGACCCGCTTCGCCGCCGTCCCCCGCGACGCGCCACCGGCACGGACGCGGCTCTTCGCGGCGGCCGCCTGGGTTTTGCCGGCCCTGGCCGGCGTGCGCTTGTCAGCCATGTCGCGTCTGGAACTCCCGCATGTAGTCGACGAGGGCCTGCACTCCCTCCACCGGCATCGCGTTGTAGATCGACGCGCGCATGCCGCCGAGCACGCGATGGCCCTTGAGGCCCATCAGCCCGGCCTCGCGCGCGCCGTCGAGGAACGCGGCATCGAGCGCCGAATCGGCGAGGAAGAACGGCACGTTCATGCGCGAGCGCACGGTCGGGTCGACCTCGTTGCGGTAGAAGCCACCGGAGCCGTCGATCGCCGCGTACAGCAGGGAGGACTTGCGCGCGCTGCGGCGGTCGAACTCGGCCGTGCCGCCCTCCTCGATCATCCAGCGCACGGTCAGGCCGAGCACGTACCAGTTCCAGGTCGGCGGCGTGTTGAGCATCGACTCGTTCGCCAGCTGCGAGCGGTAATCGAAGATGTCGGCACGCGGCTGGCCGGCGCGCTCGAGCAGGTCGCGGCGCACGATCACCACGCTGATGCCGACCGGGCCGAGGTTCTTCTGCGCGCCGGCGTAGATCAGGCCGTACTTCGACACGTCGACCGGTTCGGAGGCGATGCTGGAGCTGAAATCGGCGAACAGCGGCACGCGGCCGGTGTCCGGCGGCACCTGGCCCCAGGCGGGGCGGTACTCGACCCCGTGGATGGTCTCGTTCGCGGTCACGTGGACGTAGGCCGCGTCGTCGGACAGGCGCCAGGTTTCGCGCGCGGGAATGCGACGGAAGCCGTCCGCCTCGCCGCTCGCGGCCACGTTCACCGCGACCGAGGGCACCTGCTTGAGCGCGGTCTTGCCCCAGTGGCCGCTGACCACGTAGTCCACCCGCTGGCCGGCGTCGGCGAAGTTCAGTGCGATCAGGGCCTGCTGGGTGGTGGCGCCGCCGGCGGGGAACAGCACCGCGTAGTCGTCGGGTACCGCGAGCAGGCTGCGCAGGTCGGCCTCGGCCTGGCGCGCGACCTGCAGGAACTCCGGGCCGCGATGGCTGATCTCCACGATCGACGCGCGCGCGTCGCCCCATTCGAGCATGTCCGCCTGCGCCTGGCGCAGGACCGGTTCGGGCAGAGCGGCAGGGCCGGGACTGAAATTGTAGGCGCGCGACATCGGGCTTCACGGAACCGGAGGGGAACGCATCCTAGTATGCCGCAGTGCACCAGCGATTCCCGCGGCGACGCAACTTTTTGCGCGCCGCGTGCTCCAAGATGCAGTTCCGGAGGAAACCTTCCATGTCCCTGCGCAGCGTGCTCGCCGTTCCCGATTCCGCGGTTACCGATGAAACCGTGTACCACGCACGACGGCGCCTGCTCGGCGCGTTCGCCGGCGCCTCGCTGCTGCCGCTCGCCGGATGCGCCGAGGCCGAGCCGCCACCGCCTTCGAACGCGACGGTCATGCCTGCGCAGGCGAAGTCCGGCTTCCGCACGGACGAGACGCCGACGCGCTACGAGGACATCACCAGCTATAACAACTTCTACGAGTTCGGCACCGACAAAGGGGATCCGTCGAAGGCGGCGAAGACGCTGAAGACCTCGCCCTGGAACGTCGCGGTGTCGGGCGAATGCGCGAAGCCCGGCACGCTCGCGCTCGACGACCTGCTGCGCGGGATCACGCCCACCGAGCGCATCTACCGCCTGCGCTGCGTGGAGGGCTGGTCGATGGTGATCCCCTGGCTGGGCGTGCCGCTGGCTGACGTGCTCGGGCGCTTCGAGCCCACCTCGAAGGCGAAATACGTGGCCTTCACCACCCTGGCCGACCCGGCGCAGATGCCCGGCCTGCGCTTCCGCTCGATCGATTGGCCCTACCGCGAGGGCCTGCGCATCGACGAGGCGATGCACCCGCTCACCTTCCTCGCCACCGGGCTGTACGGCAAGCCGCTGCCGCAGCAGAACGGTGCGCCGCTGCGCCTGGTGGTGCCGTGGAAGTACGGCTTCAAGAGCATCAAGTCGATCGTGGAGATCCGCTTCGTCGAGAGGATGCCGGCCACCGCCTGGAACCAGCTGCAGCCGAGCGAATACGGCTTCTACAGCAACGTCAATCCGGACGTGGACCACCCGCGCTGGAGCCAGAAGACCGAACGCCGCATCGCCGGCACCGGCAACCGCCTGTTCGCCGACCGCATCCCCACCCTGCCCTTCAACGGCTATGGCGAACAGGTCGCGGCGCTCTACAGCGGCATGGACCTGAGGAAGTGGTACTGACCGCCGGTCGCTTCGCGTCACTGCCCGGCTCCACGTCTTCCGCCCCTTCCCCGGATCGCCCGCCTTGCCGTCCACGTCCAAGTCCCTGATCGCGGCCAAGGCCGTCGTCCATACCCTCGCGCTCACGCCGCTGGCGCTGCTGGCCTGGAAGTTCTGGCAGGTATTCAGCGAACGCGACATCGACGCCCTCGGCGCCGACCCGGTCGCCGCGATCGAACACGAGCTGGGGCTGTGGGCGCTGCGCCTGCTGCTGCTGACCCTGGCGATCACGCCGCTGCGGCAGCTCACCGGCAAGCCGGCGCTGCTGCAGTTCCGGCGCATGCTGGGCCTGTATGCGTTCGCCTACGCCAGCCTGCATTTCGCGGCCTGGCTGGGACTGGACCTGCGCGGCTACTGGTCCACGCTGTTCGAGGAGATCGTCAAGCGCCCCTACATCACCGTGGGCTTCGCCGCCTGGTTGCTGCTGGTGCCGCTGGCGGTGACCTCGACCCGCGGCTGGATGCGGCGGCTGGGCCGCAACTGGGGGCGGCTGCACAAGCTCGTCTACCCGGTCGCGGCGCTCGCGGTACTGCACTTCTGGTGGATCGTGAAGTCCGACTATCGCGAACCGCTGCTCTACGCCGCGATCCTGGCCGTGCTGCTGGGCTGGCGGGTGTGGAAGCGGTTCGGCCGGCGGCCCTCGCCGCGCGCGCCCTCAGCCTGAGCCGAACAGCAGCAGCGCCGCGAGCAGCGCGGCGATGCCCAGGGCCGCGAGCAGCAGCCAGGGCAGCCGCGAGACGTGGCCGCGGTGGCCGGCGTCCGGCGACAGGGCCACCGGCAGGGGCGCTTCGGCGGCGGCAGCCGCGTCGGCTGCGGCCGGCCTGCGTCGCGGGGCCTCGACCACGAACCGGTGGTGGCCGTCGAACACCACCTGGTCGCCGGCCGAGAGCAGCGCATCGCGCACGTGCTCGCCGTTGACCACGCTGCCCTCGGCCGAGCCCAGGTCGCGCAGCACGACCTGGTCGCCCGCGAGCTCGAGGCGCGCATGGCGGTCGGCGAAGGCCGGATCGTCGATCCGGATGTCGGCCTCGGCGTGACGGCCCACCAGGCGAGGCCGCTCGAGCGTGAAGCAGCGGCCGTGGAAGCGGCCGCCCACGCCCCGCAACACCACCCGCAGGTCGGGCGGCTCGTCGGCCGCGGGCGCAGGCAGGTCGGCGGGCAGCGCCTCGACCGGAGTCGCGGACACCAGCCGCAGTTCGACCCCGTCGACATAGATCGCATCGCCCACGCGCAGCATCGCCATGCGCCGCACCTGGCGGCCGTTCACGTGCACCCCGGGGCCGCCCTCGTCGACGTTCAGCCAGACGCCGCGCCGGTCCACGCACAGGCGCACGGCTTCCCCGCCGCCCTCGACCAGGTCCAGCACACCGCCCGCGCCGCGGCCGAGGCCGTGCACGCCGATGGCCAGCGGACGGTCCTCGCGCCCCTGTCCGGCGAATCGCAGTCTGACGGAGTCCATAGGCGCGGCAATCTATCACGCACGCCTCACGCACCGCGTCGCGGCTTCCCGCAAAATGGCGCCCTTCCCGCTTCCAGGCCACGCCATGTCCGCGATCGACATCCGCCACGCGCACACCCTGCCCATGGACGAAGCGCGCCAGTCGGTCGAACAGGTGGCCGGCACGCTGTCCGAACGTTTCGGCGTCACCTGCGACTGGCAGGGCGACACCCTGCACTTCGCCCGCTCGGGGGTCGACGGCCGGATCGCGCTGGAACCCAACCAGCTGCACGTGACCGCGAGCCTGGGCTTCCTGCTGTCGGCGATGAAGGGGCCGATCGAGAGCGAGATCCGCCGGGTACTGGCCGAGAAGTTCTAGCCGCCGGCGCGATACGGGTCCGGATCGCCCCCGAACACGCGGCGCGAGGCCCGCAGTTCATCGCGTTCGATCTCGGCGACGAACGCGTCCGCGTCGTCCAGCGCCGCGAACGCGGCGTGGCCGCGCTGCAGGAATCCCTGCAGCTCGCTCAGCCCGGCCAGCCGCGCGGGGCCTCGCGAGAACGCCAGCAGCGCCGACACGCCAGGCAGGTGCAGCGCATTGCCGAAGCCCCGGCCCACCTGCGCGACCAGCGCGATCTGCCGGCGTCGCTGGCCCGGCCGCCCGACCGCGCGGTAGGCCTTGGCGTAGAGCGGCAGGTCGAGCCGGCGACGCCGCGGCGCCAGGTCGTGCAGACGCTCGGCCATGTCCAGATCGAGCGCCTGGGTGAGCACGCCCAGCTCGATGGCGTCGGCCACGGTGACCAGCAGGCGCTCGGGCAGCAGGCGCCGCATCACCGGCACCACGCGCGCGATGTCGGCGTTGCGGCGGGTGAAATCGCGGTCCCCGTACACGTCGCCGAGGAAGAATTCCGCCGCCGGCGCGCGGCGCGGGTCGTCCAGGAAGTGGCGAAAGCTCTCCTCCAGGCGCGCCGCCTGCCAGCGCCGCAGTTCGGGCAGCCAGCGCAGCGCGTTGCGCGGCTCGCTGGCGGGATCGTGCAGCGCCTGGTGGCGGGCCAGCTGCTGGCCGAGCCGGTCCATCTCGTCCGACGTCATGCCGCCATCGTGCGGCGCATGCCAACGCGGGGCAAGCCTCGACCGGGGTCTGGCGCGCCAGCCGTGTGTAAGCGATGCGGCGATCGATGCACGCGGCACGTGCGCCGCCGCGGCCGCGCCGCTCCCGGCGACGGGACACGCAACGCCGTCGCGGCCCTGCCCGCATCCTGCACTGGCGCGAGGACTGCGTTTGCCCACGGCGCCGCACCCGTCATCCCACCGGCGCCGTCGCGTCCGGTCCACATCGACGGTGGTGTGATTGCTCTAGCGGGCGTTGCCACGCTCGATCGCCCACCCCGCAACGGAGCATGTATGGCCAGGTCCAAGCCGTCCGCGAAACGCCCCGCGTCCGCGCGCAAGTCCGATGCGCAGGCCCGGGCCGAACAGCTGTCGAAGTCGCTCAGCGAATCCGCGCAGCAGATCTGGCTGGCGGGCGTGGGCGCCTTCGGACGCGCCCAGGCCGAAGGCAGCCGCCTGTTCGACAGCCTGGTGAAGGAAGGCGCGAGCCTGGAAGACACCGCGCGCCGCTTCGCCGGCCAGGGCGAGGCGGTGCGCGAGGCCGTCGAACAGCGCGTCGGACAGGCGCGGGAGCGCGCCAGCGACACCTGGAACCGCCTGGAGAAGGGGTTCGAGACGCGCGTGCACCAGGCGCTGGCATCGATGGGCGTCCCGGGGCGCGACGAACTGCACGAACTGTCGCAGCGGGTGGACGAACTGACGGCCGAACTGCGTCGCGAGCGTGGCGCCGCGTCCCGCAGCCGGGCGAAGGCAAAGCCGGCGGCGACGGCGGCCAAGCCGCGTGCCGCGCGTGCGAAGGCGGCGCCCGCGGCGCCGAAGGCGACTAGGGCACCGCGCAAGACCGCGACGCGCAAGGCGACGAAGCCGCCCGCACGCTGACGCCCGGGCCATCCGCACGCGCCCGCGCGGCCGCCGGGTGCCGTCCGGCGCGCACGCGCCGCGCCTGGCGGCCGCGCCGGCTGCACACCGTGGGTCGACGGCGATTCCGCTATGCTTTGCCGCCCTCCGCACCCTGGTTTCCGATGTCGAACTGGCTCATCGCGATCGGCGTGACGCTGCTGATCGGCGGCCTCGCGACGTTCTATTTCCGCACCGTGCAGCTGCACCGCGACGAGACTCGGGCCGGAATCGCGGCGCTGTCGGGGGTGTCTTGGCGTTCGTTCATCCACATGGTGCTCGATGCGCTGGCCCGACGCGGGTTCACGCGCCTGGTCGACAGCAACAACGCCGCCGACGACACCGACTACGTGCTCGAGCGCAACGGCGAGCACTGGCTGCTCTCGTGCAAGCACGGCAGCGCCTTCGTGCTCGGCCGCCTGACCGTGAACGAGCTGGCGCGCGCGATCGGCGTCAAGGGCGCCGCGGGCGGCTTCCTGCTGACCCAGGGCCGGATCACCGAGGACGCGCGCCCGGTCGCCGCGCTGCAGCGGATCGAACTGCTCGACGGCCCGACGCTGTGGCCGCAGCTGCGCGACTTCCTGCCCGCTGAGCAGCGCGCAGGCATCCGTGCCGGCGCCTCGCAGCTGGCGCGCCAGCGCGTGCTTGCCTCGTGGCTGTTCGCGCTGCTGGCGGGCGTCGCGGTGTGGCTGGCGCTGCCCGCGCCGCCCGCGTCGTCTGCGCCGGCCCCGCGCCCCGCAGCGATAGTGGAGCCGCAGCCCGCCCCGCCGACGCCCGTGACCGGCACTCCGGCGCCCACGCCGGCGGACACGGCGCCGGCCCCGTCGACGCCCGCGCAACCGGTGGCACCGTCCGCGCCATCGACAGCGGCCGCACCGGAGGCGCCCGCCGCCGCCGACGTTCCCGCCGGTTCGCTGCCGATCGAACGCCAGCGCGCCGACGTCGCCGCCGCCATCTCCACCCTGCCCGACGTGAACCGCGCGGTCTGGTCCAGCGAATCGACCCTGCAGGTGATCCTGTCGACCATCGACGGCGATGCGTTCGTGCGTATCTGCCCGCTGATCGAGCGCTACGACGACCTGGCCTCGTCGCGGATCCAGCTCACGCCACCGCCCGACAGCGGCCGCAGCGTGCGTTTCCGCCAGTGTCGGTCCTACTGACCGCGCACGTCTGAGCTCTGCGGAAACCTCGTCCGTTGGCGCCGCCGGCGCCGTGGAATGCCGTGTCGGCACCGGTCATGCGCGCCGGATCGCGCGGAAGCGCGTGACCGCACGGGAGATGTTCCGCATCGATGACAGCGCCCGTCGCGCGCGAGCGGCAGCGCGTGTCGATGCGCGCGCAGCGCACCGCCCGCCGCCGTATTGACCGCTTCCGGAGCGCGTGCTGTCATGTCCATGGACCCGAGGGGAGGCAGACGATGCCCACGTCCGACATGAGTTTCGAGCAGGCCGCCCGGGACGTGCAGTCGCTGCCCGAGCGCCCCGACAACGAGACGCTGCTGCAGCTGTACGCGCTCTACAAGCAGGGATCGGAGGGCGACGTGAGCGGCGACAAGCCCGGGTTCTTCGATTTCGTCGGCACCGCCAAGTTCGAAGCCTGGACCCGGCTCAAGGGCATGCCGCGCGACACCGCGCGCCAGCAGTACGTCGAACTGGTGCGGCGGCTCAAGGGCTGAGCGGCCCGCGGTTCGCCCATGGCCCGCGACACGCGCCAGCGCATCCTCGACTGCGCGCTCGCCATGTTCAACGCGCAGGGCGAGCCCACCGTCACCACCAACCACATCGCCGACGAGCTGGGGATCAGCCCCGGCAACCTGTACTACCACTTCCGCAACAAGGACGACATCATCGAGCAGCTGTTCACGCGCTACGAGACGCGCATGGACGCGGCGCTCGCGCCGCCCGATGGCCGCCTGCCCGGCCTGGAGGACATCTGGCTGCAGCTGCACGGGGTGTTCGAGTGCATCTGGGACTACCGCTTCCTCTACCGCGACCTGCTCGAGATTCTCAGCCGCAGCCGGCGCCTGCGCATCCGCTTTGCCCGCATCCTCGGCCGGGCCGACGATCGCGCGCACGTGGTGCTGCGCGGCCTGGCGCAGGCCGACGTGATCCGGGCCACGCCCGCGGAGATCGACGCCGCCGCCACCAGCCTGCTGGTGCTGGCCACGTTCTGGCTCAACTACGCCACCCTGCGCGGCGACCGCGACGAACGCCGCGCGATCCACGAGGGCATCGTGCAGGTGATGATGCTGATCGCCCCGTTCCTGCGCGACGCCGAGCGCGTGCACCTGAACCAGCTGATCCGCGCGTATACCGGCTGAGCCCTGCGGCCTGCGGGCCGGCCGCGCCACTGGGGCCTCACGCTGGCGGCCACGGCATGCGTCATACGTCCGAGCCCGCGCACTGCCGGCGCCGGGGCCCGGCGGCCCGCCTCGCCGTGCCGGCCGGAGCCGCAAGCGCCTGCGGGCTTGCCGTGCCACCGCCCGAATGCGTAGAATTCGCGTCCCGTTTCCGCCCCTGCACCTGCAGCTCCGCGGCGGCGGCGCCTCCCCGGACCCGACTCCGGTGGCGAGACCGGGCGGTTAGCTCAGCGGTAGAGCATTGCCTTCACACGGCAAGGGTCGCAGGTTCGAACCCTGCACCGCCCACCACACAAGACCTTGAAATTGTTCGAAACGATGATGAACCGGCCCGGCGCCGGTTTTTTCATGCCTGCACGGCGCTGGCTGATCCAGTGGCCGGAACGTGCGGATGTCGCGCCGCCGGCACCCTGGCCCACCTCGACCTCGTCGCGCCCACTGCGGCCGTGCACCACGCACGCCCGCTGCATCCGACCGCCTGCGCGCCCTGCCCCCACCTCGACCTGCAGCGCGTGGCAGGGGCGGCGCGACGGAAGTGGCGCCGCAGCTGGATGCGTGGAAGAAGGGCGTCGGAGGCACTGAATACGTTGCGGTGGTTGCGGGGTGAACCCGTGGCGGACCATCCCGTCCGCCACCGGCCGAAGCGGGACGGCTAGTCCCCCATCGTGATCAGGCTCTTGCCGCGCGTGCGGCCCTGTTCCAGGAATTCGATGGCCTGGGGGACCTGTTCCAGGGGGAAGCGGCGGTCGATGACCGGGCGCACGCGACCGCTTTCGAGCATGGTGCGCAGCACGGCCAGGTCGTCCCTGTTGGCGCTGGCGAACAGCGTCACCTGGGTCTGGCTGGCGAAGGATGCGGTCAGCCGGGTGGCCAGCATGCGGCCCAGTGGACCGATCCATGGGTTGTTCTTCGGCCCGGTCACCATGACCAGGATGCCTTCCGGCTGCAGGGCAGCCCGCAGGGCCGAGACCGGATGGTTGCCGACGTTGTCGATCACCAGGTCGTAGCGCGGGCCGCCGCGAGTGAAGTCCTCCTGCGCGTAATCGATGGTGTGGTCGGCGCCGAGCGAGCTCACCAGTTCCGTGTTGCGCGCGCTGCTGACGCCGGTCACCTCGGCGCCGAGGGCCTTGGCGATCTGCACCGCGAAGGTGCCGACGCCGCCGGAGGCGCCATTGACGAGGACCTTCTGCCCGGGCTGCAGCTGGCCGGCATCGCGCAGCGCCTGCAGCGCGGTGATCGCCGCGATCGGAACGGCGGCGGCCTGTTCGAAATCGATGTTGTCGGGCATGTGCACCACGGTCCGGCTTGCGCCCACCACGACATACTCGGCAAACGCGCCGCTGGCGACCCCGAAGACCCGGTCGCCGGGCCTGAAGCCGTCCACGGCAGCCCCCACCGCTTCGACCGTGCCGGCGAAATCCACGCCCGCGCGCGGATCCTCCGGCCGGCCGAGGCCCGTGGACAGCCGCATCACGTACGGCTTGCCGTGCAGGTAATGCCAGTCCAGGGGGTTCACGCCGGCTGCGCGCACGCGCACCAGCAGTTCGTCCGCGGCCGGAACCGGCCGCGGCACGTGCTCGAGCCTCATCACCTCGGCGCCGCCATAGCAATGCACGCGGATCGCCCGCATCGAGTCGCCGGTCTGCGGAAGTGCGGCAGGAGGCGGGCAGGCCGCATCGCGACTGAGGGCCACGGCGAACACCGCGCCCGCGGCGATCAGCATGCCAGCGAGCCCCAGCAGCACCTTGTTGCGTCGACGCATGTTGATTCCCCGGGATCAGCCCCCTTGGCACCCAAAGTGCGCCGCTGGCCGCGCGCCCGCACGTGCCGATGGTCCACGTGCCAATCGTCATTGCGTTGCAGAGTCACGGCGACGACGTCGACGTGTTCGCGAAGGCAACAACAATCGCCCTGCGCGACGGCACCAACCCTCCACTGCCCTCGTCGCTAGGCGCATGAGAAGGGGTACAACAAGCTGTTCAAGAGCGCTGCGATCCGCAATCTGTCCAACGAGGACACGGCAATACGGGGGCCGGCTGGACGCGGTGGCTATCTGCGCGAGGCCGGCGGCGAAGGTATCGAAGGAGGTCGCGCCGCAGCTGAAAGTGTTTGAAGAATGGGACGGCGGAGAAGCTAAAGATCTGCGAGAGTTGTTGGGTTGAGTCAGCTGCCTCTATGGAAACTCGACTCTGACCCATTTTTTTTCGGCGATTGGGGCTGGTGGCAAGCTTAACCTGCCGCTTAGCCCAAGCGACGATGCAACGTCGGTTGCAACGACTCGGTTAGGCGCCGGCCTCCGGAAGTCGTCCGCCATTCTCTACGAGGAAGACGAGTCGGTTATGAAGTCGCACAAGCTCATCGGACAACGACTGCACCTCAAACTCCTCGCCGAGAATCTTAAAAACACCTGAGTCAATGAAGTACGCGCGGAAGAAGTGTGCCTCGACCTTCCCCTTGTAGCTGGGGCCGAACCACTCCGGCATGATTACGCCGACTATGCCGCCAGACAGATGCTTATCCAATCGCTCATCGAAGTGCTCTGATGCGTCTCTCAGCACACGGGCTCTGAGCGGAGAGTCATCGTTGATCCTCAGCGCTCTCTTTAAAAAATCACCGCGAGCCTGGTGAGCCTTCCTGACTGGCCAAAAGTATCGCGACAGTGCACCCGCGGCGAGGACCATTCTCTGCAGGTTATCGAGTGCCATGGAGCAGTCAAACTCGGGAGTCTTTCCAGCTTCCATTTCCGAGTCGATCTTCTTGATCAGCTCGCAAACGTACTCAATTGAGGAGCACGCTTGCCGCGTGTGAAACAGCATGCTCTCAATGTAAAATACTTCATGCTGCGGCCAGATTGGCAGCGACTCTTCCATATGCGCCTAACGCTTAAATTAGTCCGTGCCGCGGAGCGGCATCGGCTTGAACGAATTGCGGGCCTACAATGCTGCTATGGCGTCATTAGGCTTGACATCTTTTCCAGCGGAGTCTTTCAGGCCATATACTTTTTCGCAGCTATTGCAGAAATAGCCCAACTGACCGTAGTTCCACTCACCATAGTCCAGGCCGGCGTTCTTGCAGATCGGGCAATGTGGATTTTTCTCGCTATCCCAGAGGATTCCGTATTTCAACTTTAGGGCTTGAAGCTTTGGAGAAAGGCGCCAGATTGCTACCGCAAAGCCGACATTGACAATGAGGGAAAGTGCGAGGATGGCAAGCACGACCCTTACGGGAAGCGCTGATTCCACCGCTGGCGCAACAATCGGTGCCGCCTCGAGCGCAAGCCAGCCGATCAGGCCGGTAACAACGAGCGCTGCTGCCGTCCCGATATGACCGAAAAACCCTTCCTGAATTTTCTCAATTGGCGACATTCTTCACCTGTAGGCCTAAAGCCTTACTCAAGCCGGAACGCTGCGCGGCACGGCATGATGGCACATGCAACTAGTTGAGGCGAGCCGCGAAGCGGTCTCGGCTTGAGCGATCTATTAACCGTCAAACGATGACTGTGTCCACATGCTCCACTACGCGCCGCGCATAATCAAAATGGCGAAGTACGTCAGAAATGCTTAGCGTGGGGCTTCCACCGTGTGCGAATTCATTTCGCGCATCCACCAGAGATTGAAGTGATACAAGAAGTTTTTGTTTATCCGGGTCTGCTTTCAAGTTGGCTTTGAATTTTTTGCTCCATGCCTCGTCGAACGCATGCAAGGTATTCATAATGTTCTGTTGCGAGGGGTTGGCGGAACCCTTTCTAACTCTCAAGTGAATAAATCGTTTAACCTGTGCTTTGCTTCTCTTTGAGCAGAAGTCAGCTATCAATGCCTTGAACGAGACTTCAATTGAGCCACATGCCCTTATAACTGCGTATTTTGTAAGGTACGGAACCATTGGTGACATGATGCCAACCGTAGCAATAGTCGCTTCTACATGGACGAGCTCAGACCGGCATTGCGTAAGTTGAGAATCAACGTCTGCATTATTCATAGTCCACACCAAAAAGATGCCTGCTTGCGAGTTGAATGCGCAAGTTGATGTTGGATTTCCGCATAGTCTCTTGAGCAATCGCGGAGCGATAGGCGTCGTTCTGAAGAAGTGCAGATTTATTTCCACCTGGATCCTGCGAGGGGGCGATGCCACGCCTAGTCGCGCTATCTATGGCTATTAGAATGGAGTCGAAGATTGTTGGGCTAAATTTTGGGACGTACTTCTTGTTGTTTGATGGCGAAATATTGTGGAACGCATTGACACCAAACATTTCATGGGCCAAGCGGATCGCGGCAATGAACCTCTGCGCCATTTCCCCAGCGGTTGTGTCATTGATACTGGAATGATTTTTCATGTACAGATCAAGCAGACGCTTGAGTGACAAACTTTCTTGTTTGATCTGCTTAAACTGTTCAGAACTTAGGGCAAAGAACCTGAGAATAAATTCCATGTCTCTCATTCGAGGCTCTGCAGATTCAAGCCCAAACAAGATTCGCCAGACAACATCCTCATTCAGCCGGAATAGCAATGTATTCAATGCGCCTTGCGCGACGCAGTTCCGGATCTCTTGAGCGGTCAGCGTTCTGCCCGATGTATTGATGCGTTCGAAGACTTGAAAAAGGCTTGTGTCGTCGCTCTCGGGTTCCTTCTGCTGTGCGAACACGATTGCGTGAATCGTAGTGTTCTTGATTCTGCGTTGCTCAGTGTCAGTCAACTCAGCAAACTGCTTGCCGCGCCAGCGCTTATTGATCTTATCAGTACGTGAGAGCGCGAAGCTCTTCTGATCTTTGCTGAATATACCACGCACGTAATCTCGAACGGTCATGATTCGTTGGAAGCCATCAATGATCAGGAGTTTTTCATTCCGCGTCTGAGCAAGAAATATGCTGGGTACTGGAAGTCCTAGCAACAGGGAATCGATGAAGCGTGACGCCTCGCGTCTGTCCCACACGTAGTTTCTCTGGAGTTCCGGTTTAACGAGTTCATCTTCGTCGTACCGTTCAATCAATTCTCGAAAGGAAAGGTCAGCGCCCCAGGGTTTGATGTTGAAGAGACTATCGTCAGAGTAGCCATCTTCTTGCTCAGACTTGATGCTCTGGATTATGGAAGTCGAAGTAGCCATGAACTCTCCTAGGGACGACTAACACCAAGTAGACCCCACATCCGGGGCTTTTGTAGCCAGATGTTCGCGCACAGCGGTGAGATAGGAATATCCCCTTGCTTTTGCCGACATGCAAGGCACAGTAGCGGACGCTCTTTTTCCTCCCTCCACTGCCGCCCAATCTCTGGCAAACTCACCCCGCACCCGCCGCCGGCCCTGCCGGCGCGCAGATCGTTCACGCCACAGGGAAGCGGCGGGGCGGTGCCGATGGGCTTGCAGGCACGCAGGGCGTGCCGGCCCCGGCATCCCACATGGAAGGCAAAGGAGAATGCAGTGACCCAGGATCTGATCAACCTCACCCTGTCCGAGGCGCAGTTGGCCGCCGTGGACAATGCCGTGTTGGAGCTGGAAACGCAGCTGTCGGGCCTGATCGCGATGAGCGTGCAGCAGCGGCGCAAGCTGATGCGGATGGGCGACAAGTCCGAATCGTTCTGCCGGCAGACGCTGAGCGTACCGGCGCGAAACCCGCCGATGGTGCCGCTCCGCGTGCCGCTGGCCGCCGCGCAGATCTGACCAGGCTGGACGGAGGCCCCTACTCCTCGCCAGCCGGCGGCCCACGCCTGACCGCCCGGGCGCCGCGAAGCGCGTCGAGCTTCTCTTTCAGCTTGAGCTCCATCCCGCGCGCCACCGGCTGGTAGTACACGCGCTCGCCCATGGCGTCGGGGAAGCCGGTCTGGTCCAGGGCCACGCCGCCTTCGCTGTCGTGGTCGTACTGGTAGCCCTTCGAGTAGCCGAGTTCCTTCATCAGCTTGGTCGGTGCGTTGCGCAGGTGCATCGGGACGTCCTGGGTGCCGTACTCGCCGACGTCCCGCTTGGCCGCCTTGAAGGCGACGTAGCCCGCGTTCGACTTCGCGGTGCTGGCGAGGTAGATCACCAGCTGCGCCAGCGCGAGGTCGCCTTCGGGGCTGCCGAGGCGGTCGTAGGTGTCCCAGGTGTCGATCGCCATCTGCAGGGCGCGCGGGTCGGCCAGGCCGATGTCCTCCACCGCCATGCGCGTCATCCGCCGCGCCAGGTAGCCCGGGTCGCAGCCGCCGTCGAGCATGCGCGCGAACCAGTACAGCGCGGCATCGGGATTGGAGCTGCGCACCGACTTGTGCAGTGCCGAGATCTGGTCGTAGAACTGTTCGCCGCCCTTGTCGAAGCGGCGGGTGCGGTCGGCCAGCACCTGTTCGAGCATCGCGTCGGTGACGGTGCCGCCCTCGCCCGCCAGCTCGGCGGCGATCTCCAGCAGGGTCAGGCCGCGGCGCACGTCGCCATCGGCGGCGACCGCGATCAGGTGCAGCTGTGGCTGGCCGATCTGCAGGCCGCGCCCGCCCAGGCCGCGCTCGCTGTCGTCCAGTGCCTGCCTCAGCGCGCCTTCGATGTCCTCGGGCGACACCGCTTCGAGCACGTGCACGCGGCAGCGCGAGAGCAGCGCGGAATTGAGTTCGAACGAGGGGTTCTCGGTGGTGGCGCCGACGAACACGATGGTGCCGCGCTCGATGTGCGGCAGGAACGCATCCTGCTGCGCCTTGTTGAAGCGGTGCACCTCGTCGACGAACAGCACCGTGCGGCGCCCTTCTGCGAAGCGATGCCCGGCTTCGGCCAGCACCTGGCGCACTTCGGGCAGCCCGGAGAGCACCGCCGAGACCGAGCGGAAATCCGCGTCCGCGTAGCGCGCCAGCAGCAGCGCCAGGGTAGTCTTGCCGCAGCCCGGCGGCCCCCACAGCACCATCGAGTGCACGCTGCCGGCCTCGATCGCCTTGCGCAGGGCCGAATCGGGCGACACCAGGCGGCGCTGCCCCACCATCTCCTCGAGCGTGCGCGGGCGCATGCGCTCGGCCAGCGGCCGCAACGCGGTGCGGTCGGTGCTCAGCAGGTCGCCGCGGTCGTCGGGCGGGGAGGCTTTGGCGCGGGGCACGGGGCTCGGGGACTGGCCGGAAAACGGGCGGCCACCATACCAAGGCGGAGGCGCAGGCCGTGAGAAGGCGGACCGCCCGCGGATCGGAACGCGGGGCGCGGTCGCGCGCCCGGGACAGGGCTCAGCGTGCGGCGACGCCCAGTTCGTAGTTCACCCGCTGCCAGGCGTTGGCCACCTGGTCGTACAGCGCCTCGATCCGCACCGGGGTATTGCCGTTGCGGCCGAAGTCGGCGATGCCGGCGGCGCTGATGCGCAGCAGGCGCGCGCCGCCCTGGACGGTGCTGATGTCGTCGAGCTGCAGGCGCGAGGAGTCGGCGCCGAACTGGCGGTCGAGTTCCACCGCCACGCGGTCTTCCAGCTGCTGCACCAGGCCGGCGTCGTTGGGCACTTCGCGTTCGCTGGCCGCCACCCCGCCGATGGTCAGCCGCGGATAGCCGGCGCTGGAGAAGCTGGTGTCGTACGGCACGCTGTAGCGGAAGCCGATCCATTCGGCGTCGTCGCCCACGCGCAGGCGGCCGGTGCCGCTGACGGTGCGGTCGCGCACGCTGGCGATGGCGACGTCGAACGAGTCGATGTTGACCGCGATGGTCGCGGTATTCAGCTGTTCCGAGAGCGCCGCCACGACGACCGCGGCGACGGCGTTGTCCATGGTCTCGTCGCCGCTGGTGGCGGCACCCTGGCGCGGCTCGCTCGTCGCCGGCGTTCCCGGCGGCGTGGCCACCGGGGCGGACTGCGCCAGCACGGGCACCGCCCCCAGGCACGCCGCCAGCAGCAGCGCGCGGGCGCGGGCGGCGGTGTGGCGGGAGGTCGTGGAAGCGGGCGCGTGCATGGCGGTGGATCCTTGTGAGGCCGTGGAGCCGACGGGTCAGCCTTCGCCGACCACGTCGACACCGGGCGGCGGCGTGAAGGTGAACGTGGCGCGGGAAAACTCCGGATTGCGCTTCCACTCGGTGAAGCGGATCTCGGTGCGCTGGCCCAGCGCGTCGACGATTTCCATCCGCGCCAGGCCGGAGCCCGACAGCCCCAGGCGGGCGGACTGGAACGCGGCGTCGTCGCCGCCCTGCTTGGGCTTGAGCAGCAGCCACTGCAGGCCGTCGGCGGAGCCGGCGTCCTCGACGATGAAGTCGCGGTCGAGCTTGCCTGGGTCGATCAGGGCGGCCAGCGGGCTGTCCTGCTCGGCACCGCCCTGCGGGCGGCGGCTGACCTGGTCGAGGTCGGGATCGTGCACCCACACGGTTTTGCCGTCGGCCACGATCAGCTGCGGGTAGGGCTTCTCGTACTCCCAGCGGAACAGGCGCGGGGCCGACAGCGCCACGCGGCCGCTGGACGACTCGCGCACGCGGCCGTTGTCGTCGAACACCTGCTGGGTGAAGCGGCCGTCCAGGCCCTTGAGGCCACGGGTGAAACCGTCGAGCTGGTCGCGGGCACCAGCCTGCGCCAGGCCGGCGACGGCCAGGGCGACGAGGGCGAACAACCAGCGGGAGTGGCGGATCATCGGAAATCGGTCCTTGGGCGGATGGGGCGGCCAGTCTGCAAAGGCTAGGCTGAACACGTGCCGTGCCATCCCTGCCCTGTTGAACGGCAAGCGGGCGGCGAAGCGGACGGCCATGGGCGAGCGGGGGCACCGTTCAGTGCGAGGGCGCACCTTCCGTTCACGCAGCAAGGTCGGAAGGGCCGGGATGCGGGCTGTTCACGCGTCTGCGGGGCGCCCGCATCCGCCTTCGGCACCTGCTCCCCATGCAATGGACCGAGGTCCCGCAAGCGGGAGAAGAATAAGCACGCGGCGCGGCTTGTGGCTTCATCTCCCGCGAACCGGGAGAGCGTCGGGAGGCGGGGAAGCCGCGAAGCTTCCACGCCCCTGCTGCGGAACTACTTCGGCGGGGGCGGGGCCAGGACGCTGCGGTCGCCGTTGTGTTCGGGCGCGGAGACCACGCCAGCAGCCTCCATCGCCTCGACCAGGCGCGCGGCGCGGTTGTAGCCGATCTTGAGCCGGCGCTGGACGCCGGAGATCGAGGCGCGGCGGGTTTCGGTGACGATCTTCACCGCCTCGTCGTACAGCGGGTCGGACTCGTCGCCGGCGCCGCCGCCGGCCTCGGGCAGGCCGGTCGCGCCGACGGTGGTGCCGTCGTACATGGTCTGCGATTCGTCCAGCACGCCCTCGATGTAGTCCGGGCCGCCGCCGCTCTGCTTGAGATGTTCGACCACGCGGTGCACCTCCTCGTCGGACACGAACGCGCCGTGCACGCGCTCGGGCAGCGCGGTGCCCGGCGGCAGGTAGAGCATGTCGCCGTGGCCGAGCAGGGTTTCCGCGCCGGACTGGTCGAGGATGGTGCGCGAGTCGATCTTGGAACTGACCTGGAACGCGATGCGGGTGGGGATGTTGGCCTTGATCAGGCCGGTGATCACGTCCACCGACGGGCGCTGCGTGGCCAGGATCAGGTGGATGCCGGCGGCGCGCGCCTTCTGCGCCAGGCGGGCGATCAGCTCCTCCACCTTCTTGCCGACGATCATCATCATGTCGGCGAATTCGTCGATGAAGATGACGATGAACGGCAGCGTCTCCAGCGGCTCGGCGACCTCGCTGGACTCGGGGTTCGGGCGGAACAGCGGGTCGAGCAGCGGCTGCCCGGCCTCCTGCGCGTCGCGCACCTTCTTATTGAAGCCGGCGAGGTTGCGCACGCCTACCGCGCTCATCAGCTTGTAGCGGCGCTCCATCTCGGCCACGCACCAGCGCAGGCCGTTGGCGGCCTCCTTCATGTCGGTGACCACCGGCGCGAGCAGGTGCGGAATGCCCTGGTAGACGCTGAGCTCGAGCATCTTCGGGTCGATCATCAGCATCCGCAGGTCCTTCGCGGAGGCCTTGTACAGCAGGCTGAGCACCATCGCGTTCACGGCCACCGACTTGCCCGAGCCGGTGGTGCCCGCGACCAGCAGGTGCGGCATGCGCGCGAGGTCGGCCACGGTCGGGCGGCCGGCGATGTCCTTGCCCAGCGCCAGGGTCAGCGGGCTGGTGGACTTGTCGTATTCCTTCGAGCGCAGCAGTTCGGACAGGTAGATCATCTCCCGGTGCGTGTTCGGCGTTTCCAGGCCGATCACCGACTTGCCCGGGATCACGTCGACCACGCGCACCGATTTCACGCTCAGGCCGCGGGCGATGTCCTTGTCCAGCGTGCTGATCTGGCTGACCTTGATGCCCGGCGCGGGCTCGATCTCGAAGCGGGTGATCACCGGCCCGGGATAGGCGCCCACCACCTGGGCCTCGATGCGGAAGTCCTTGAGCTTGAACTCGATCTGGCGCGAGAGCGTCTCCAGCGTGTCCTCGTCGTACCCCTTGGGCTGCGGCTTGGGGTCGTCGAGCAGGGCCAGCGGCGGCACGCCGCTGCCGTCGGCGACATGGAACAGCGGGATCTGCTGCTCGCGCTTGGCGCGCTCGCTCTTCTCCACCGTGGGCGCCGGCGGGGGCTCGATCTTGACCTTCTCGCGCTTGGCGCGCAGGCCCAGGTCGACCTTGCGCGTTTCCTCGCGCTCGACCCGCATCTCGCGCGCCTCCATCCGCTCCACCGCCTGCTTGCGGCCGCGCCGCAGCAGCGCGGGCAGCAGCAGCACCCAGCCGCCGATGCGGTCGGCGACCGCCAGCCACGACAGGCCGGTGGCCAGGGTCACCGACACCAGCAGCAGCGCCAGCAGGAACAGGTTGCCGCCGAGCGCGCCGAAACCGCGGTCGAGCGAATTGCCCACCAGCCGCCCCAGCACGCCGCCGCCACCGGCGGGCATGTTCTCCACCGCCGCCATGCGCAGGTACAGCAGGCCGGTGGCCGAGACCAGGAAGCCGACGATCCCGACCAGCCGCAGCGCGGGGCCGAAATCGACCCGGCCGTCGCCGTCCGAATCCATGCCGAACAGCGCGATCCACGCCACCGCGCCGAGGACCAGCGGCAGCAGGTAGGCCACGAAGCCCGTCAGGTACAACAGCACGTCGGCGATCCAGGCGCCGACCGGCCCGCCGGCGTTGTTGAGTTCGGCGGTGATGCCGCCCGAGGCGGTCGACCAGCCGGGGTCGTCCGGCGAATAGGTGGCCAGGCACACCAGCAGGTACAGCAGTAGCGGCGCGATCAGGATCATCGCGATATCGCGCAGCAGCCGCTGGCGGCGCGGATCCGGCGGCGCGGCCTCCCGGGCCGTCGCGCGCTGCCGCTTGCCGCGTTCAGGAACCGCCCGAGCCACCGTCATGCACTGCCTTAGGAAACCGACCCAATGCCTTGATCTTAATTCAAAGGTTCATCGATTGCAGGGCCGGATGCACCAGCGCCCCGCCCTCGACGTTGATCCCGCGCACCAGCGGCGCGTGGTGGCGCCAGTCGCCGGACGCCAGCCGGTCCACCCAGGGCAGGATGGCCGCGCAGATCGCCTGCGACGAGGTCTGCGGCACCGCGCCGGGCATGTTGGTCACGCAGAAGTGGGTCACGCCCTCCTCCACGTAGGTGGGCTCCTTCCAGGTCGTCGGGCGCGAGGTCTCGAAACAGCCGCCCTGGTCGATCGAGATGTCGACCAGCACGCTGCCATCCTCCATCGATTCCATCATCGCGCGCGTGACCACGTGCGGCGCCACCGCGCCGGTGACCAGCACCGCGCCGATCACCAGGTCGGCCGACGCGACCTCGCGCGCGACCACGTCGTCGTACGGGTACAGCGTGGTGACGTTGTGCCCCAGCCGCATCATCTCGTCCATGCGGTCGATGCGCTTTTCGAACACCACCACCCGCGAGCCGCCGGCCGCGGCCAGGGCCGCCGCCGCGCCGCCCGCCTGGCCCGCGCCGAACACCACCACCTTGCCGCGCGTGGTCGACGGCAGGCCGCCGAGCAGCTTGCCCTTGCCGCCCAGCGGCTGGTGCAGGTAGTGGGTGCCGACCTGGACCGCAATCTTGCCGGCGATCACCGACATCGGCGCCAGCAGCGGGAGTTCGCCGTCGTCGAGTTCCACCGTCTCGAAGGCGATCCCGGTGAGGCCGATGTCCAGCAGCCGGCGGGTGAGCGCGGGCTCGGGCGCCAGGTGCAGGTAGCAGAACAGCAGGTGGTCCTCGCGCAGCAGCGCGAGGTCGCCCTCGATCGGTTCCTTGACCTTGACGATCAGTTCGCCGCGCGCGTACAGCGCCGCGGCGCCTTCGGCGATGCGCACGCCGAGGCGTTCGTAGTCGGCATCGGCGAAGCCCGAGCGCAGCCCGGCCCCCTGCTCGACCCACACTTCGTGCCCGCGCGCGACCAGGTCGCCGGCGGCAGCGGGCACCAGCGCGACGCGCCCTTCCAGGGTCTTGGTTTCCTTCGGTACGCCGATGCGCATTCGGAGCTCCTCGCAGGTCAGGTGCGGCGCCGGCGCTGCATGAAAAAACCCGTGCAGTGCCTGCACGGGTTGGACCGGAACCGCGGGCCCGCCATCGCGGGCCGTGGATGCAGCGTTCCGCGGCGAAGGGCCGCGCGCGCCTTGTGTTGCCGCCGTCGCGCCGCCAAGCTATGGGCCTCGATACGCCGCAACTTCATGACCCGCGAGTATACATGACGCCTTCTTCGCCCCGGCACATCCGCCTGATCATCCTCGGCTCCGGCCCCGCGGGCTGGACCGCCGCCGTGTACGCCGCGCGCGCCAACCTCAAGCCCGTGGTCATCACCGGCCTGCAGATGGGCGGCCAGCTGATGACCACCACCGAGGTCGACAACTGGCCGGGCGACGCGCACGGGCTGCTGGGCCCGGACCTGATGGCGCGGATGCAGGCGCATGCCGAACGCTTCGAGACCGAAGTGGTGTTCGACCACATCCATACCGCCGACCTTTCCCAGCGCCCGTTCCGGCTCAAGGGCGACAGCGGCGAGTACACCGCCGACGCGATCGTGATCGCCACCGGCGCGACGGCGAAGTACCTCGGCATCCCGTCGGAGGAAGCGTTCAAGGGCCGCGGCGTATCCGCGTGCGCGACCTGCGACGGCTTCTTCTACAAGGACCAGGACGTTGCGGTGGTCGGCGGCGGCAACACCGCGGTGGAGGAGGCGCTGTACCTGTCCAACATCGCGCGCAAGGTCTACCTGGTGCATCGCCGCGACACCCTGCGCGCGGAGAAGATCATGCAGGACAAGCTGTTCGCCAAGATCGCGGCCGGCAAGATCGAGCCGGTGTGGCACCACGTGGTCGACGAGGTGCTCGGCAACGAGGCGGGCGTCACCGGCATGCGGCTGAAGTCGGTGCAGGACGGGTCGACGCGCGAGATCGGCGTGCACGGCTTCTTCGTCGCCATCGGCCACACGCC
Organism: Luteimonas rhizosphaericola; assembly: GCF_029888045.1. GTDB lineage: Bacteria > Pseudomonadota > Gammaproteobacteria > Xanthomonadales > Xanthomonadaceae > Luteimonas > Luteimonas rhizosphaericola. The sequence continues at coordinate 176,733 of NZ_JARXRN010000020.1, forward strand.
CAACACCACGCTGTTCGAAGGGCAGCTGGCGATGAACAACGGCTACCTCGAGATCCGCTCGGGCCTGGGCGGCAACGCCACCGAGACCTCGGTGCCCGGCGTGTTCGCCGCCGGCGACGTCGCCGACCAGCACTATCGCCAGGCGATCACCTCGGCCGGCTTCGGCTGCATGGCCGCGCTCGATGCCGAGCGCTTCCTCGACAAGGGCCAGTAGCCGCTGGCGGGCTGCCCGATCGGCAGTCCGCGCGGCGGCCGGCACCTGACCGCGGATCACGGGGCCGCACATCCCGGAGCCGGTCCGGCCGCACCAGGGCAGGCGCGGCCACGGGTCCAGCCGGACCATCGACCCTTCGCATGACCAGCCTGCCCTCACCGCTTCCGTAACGGTTCGTCGATCTCGCGGAGGAAAACTGCATGGACCTCCGCATACACCGTGGGCTCTCCGGGATCCCGGCCGAATGCTGGGACGCGCTGCACGACGGACACCCGTTCGTGTCGCACGCGTTCCTGCACGGCCTGGAAGCGCATGGCTGCCTGCGGCCGGACTGGGGCTGGACGCCGCACCACCTCGGCCTGTGGGATGGCGCGCGGCTGCTGGCCGCGGCGCCCGCCTACCTGAAGACCAATTCCCACGGCGAGTTCGTGTTCGACCACGCCTGGGCGCACGCCTATGCGCGCCACGGGCTGGACTATTTCCCCAAGCTGCTGTGCGCGGTGCCCTACTCGCCGGTCACGGGACCGCGCCTGCTCGCGCCGACGCCGGAATTGCGCCACGCGCTGGCCGACGCGCTGGCGACCGAAGCGGCGCGCGCCGGGCTGTCGTCGGCGCACGTGAACTTCCACGCGGCCGATGACGATGCCGCCTTCGACGCGCGCTGGCTGCAGCGGATCGACCTGCAGTACCACTGGCGCAACGACGCCGGCTGGGCCACGTTCGAGGATTACCTCGGCGCGATGGACCACAAGCACCGCAAGAACATCCGCCAGGAGCGGGCGAAGGTCGCGCGCGCGGGCGTGCGCGTCCGCGTCGTGCACGGCGACGAGGCCAGTGCCGACGACCTGGCCACCATGCACCGCTTCTACCTGCAGACCTTCGCCGAATACGGCAACTCGCCGGCGCTGACGCTGCCGTTCCTGGCCCACCTGGCGCGCGCGCTGCCGCGCGCGCTGGTGCTGGTCCTGGCCGAACACGACGGCGAGCCGGTCGCCGGCGCCCTGTGCCTGCGCGGGCCGGACACGCTGTACGGCCGCTACTGGGGCGCGTCGGTCGCCCTGCCCGGCCTGCACTTCGAGACGTGCTACTACCAGGGCATCGACTACTGCCTGCGCGAAGGCCTGCGCGTGTTCGAACCGGGCGCGCAGGGCGAGCACAAGATCGCGCGCGGTTTCCTGCCCAGGTACGTGCGCAGCCGCCACCACGTGACCGACCCGCGCTTCGCCGAAGCCCTGGAACCGTGGTGCGCCGAGGAGCGCCGGGTGGTGCGTGGCAATCACGCCTGGCTGCAGCAACGCTCCCCGTTCCGCGCCGACGTGGCGCCCGAGGGCGGCTAGAGGATCGGAACCGGGGATCACATCGACCCGTCGACCCGGCCGCGCTTGGACGATCGCGACCCTACAATGCCGCCGTGAGCCTGCAGGTGCCCCGCCTGGACGACGACCCGGACGCGCCCTTTCCGCATCCGGACGCCAGCCTGCGCCTGCCGGACGGTCTGGTGGCGCTCGGGGGCGATCTTTCCCCCGCCAGGCTGCTGAACGCCTATCGCCACGGCATCTTCCCCTGGTATTCCGAAGGCCAGCCGATCCTGTGGTGGTCGCCGGATCCGCGCACCGTGTTCCGCACCGACGGCATACGCCTGTCGTCGCGCTTCCGCCGCAGCCTGCGCGCCTCGCCCTGGGTCGCGCGGGCCGACACCGCCTTCGTGCACGTGGTCGAACGCTGTGCCCGTGCCCCGCGGCCGGGCCAGCGTGGAACCTGGATCACGCCGGCGATGCAGGCAGCCTACGCCCGCATGCATGCCCTCGGGCACGCGCACAGCGTCGAGATCTTCGCCGGACCTGAGGACGACGCGGCCCTGGTGGGCGGCATCTACGGGATCGCGCTGGGGCGGATGTTCTTCGGCGAAAGCATGTTCAGCGCCGTCTCCGGGGGCTCGAAGGTCGCCCTCGCCGCCCTGGGCGGCTGGCTGCATGCGCGCGGCTGGCCATGGATCGACGCGCAGCTGGAGAACCCGCACCTGGTCTCGCTCGGCGCGGTGACCATGCCCCGTCCCGCGTTCCAGGCGATCCTGGGGACGCTGGTCGAGGCGCCGGAGCCGCCCGGCGCGTGGACGGCCGACTTCGGTGTGCAGCCGGTCCGCGCACTGGCCGGATGAACCCGCTGACTGCGCGGCCTTTTTGCATCGATCGGGCCCGCGTGCCAGAATGGCGCGCTTTTTCGCGGCAATGACGCCGCTCCCGCAACCACCGGCAACAGGACGAATGGCGAAAGACGACGTCATCGAATTCGAAGGCACGATCTCCGAGACCCTCCCGAACACCATGTTCCGGGTGAAGCTGGAGAACGGCCACGAAATCATTGCGCACATCTCCGGACGGATGCGCAAGAACTACATCCGCATCCTGACCGGCGACCGGGTCAAGGTCGAGATGACCCCCTACGACCTCACCAAGGGTCGCATCACCTACCGCATGAAGTAGCGCGGCGCGCCCGGCGCCCCGCCCTGCCGGCCCAGCGGCCGGACCGCATGTGCTGATCCGCACATGCACGAGCCCCGCAACGGACCTATGCTTCGGACACCACCTTGTCCGGAGTCGTTCCGATGCGCCTGCCCGTTGCCGCCCGCACGCTCGCCCTGTCCATCGCGTTCGCCCTGTCGGGCGGCGCGGCGTCCGCCCAGGACGCGCCCGCCAGCCCCGTCGCCGCCGCCGCGCCCGCGGGCCAGGCCGATGTCCAGGCCCGCCTGGACGCCTGGTTCGCCGAGAAGTACCAGGAGCAGCTGCGCTTCAGCCCGATCTCGCTGACCTTCCTCGGCCGCAAGGAGCTGTACGACCAGCTCGACGACATGTCCTACGAGGCCGCCGACCGCCAGCTGGCCTGGCAGAAGGCCACGGTCGACGAGCTGGAGCGCGAGTTCGACCGCGACGCGCTCGATCCCGAGGCGCAGCTGTCCTACGACCTGTGGAAGCTGCAGTACGAGAACGCGCGCGACGCGATGCGCTTCCGCGACAACGTCTATGTGTTCAACCAGATGCAGGGCGCGCAGTCGTTCCTGCCGACGTTCCTGATCAATTTCCACAAGGTCGAGGACGAGTCCGACTATCTCGCCTACCTCAAGCGGATCGAGGCGGTGCCGCGCGCGTTCGGCCAGATGCTGGACCGCGCGAAGCGCAACGCCGAAGCCGGCTACCGCATGCCGCGCTTCGCCTACGACGGCGTCCTGACCGAGGCCCGCAAGGTGGTCAGCGGCGCGCCGTTCGGCGAGGGCGAGGATTCGGCGCTGTGGGCCGACCTGCAGGCCAAGGCCGATGCACTGGTCAAGGCCGGCAAGATCGACGCCGCGCGCGCCGACGAGCTCAAGTCGCAGGCCCGCGCCGCGCTGGTGGCGCACGTGCAGCCGCCCTACGCCGAACTGATCGCCTGGGCCGAGGCGGACCGCGCCAATGCCGCCGAGAACCCCAGCGGCGTCGGCAGCACCCAGCCCAATGGCGGCGAGTACTACCGCCACCAGCTGCGCATGCACACCACCACCGACCTGACCGCCGAGCAGGTGCACCAGATCGGCCTGGACGAGGTGAAGCGCATCCACGGCGAGATGGAGGCGCTCAAGGACAAGGTCGGTTTCGACGGCGACCTGCAGGCGTTCTTCAAGCACATCGGCACCGATCCGCAGTTCAAGTTCCCCGACACCGATGCCGGCCGCCAGGCCTACATCGACGAGGCCACGGCCGCGATCGCCAACATCAAGCGGGTGCTGCCGCAGTACTTCGGCCTGCTGCCGAAGGCGGACCTGGTGGTGAAGCGGGTCGAGCCGTTCCGCGAGCAGCCGGGCGCCGCGCAGCACTACTTCCCCGGCACGCCGGACGGCTCGCGTCCGGGCGTGTACTACGCGCACCTGTCGGACATGAACGCGATGCCGAAGCCGGAACTGGAGGTCATCGCCTATCACGAGGGCCTCCCGGGGCACCACATGCAGATCTCGATCGCGCAGGAACTCACCGGCGTGCCCGAGTTCCGCACCCAGGCGCGTTCGACGGCGTATTCCGAGGGCTGGGGCCTGTACTCGGAATGGCTGGCCAAGGAGATGCCGGGCACCTACCAGGACCCCTATTCCGAATACGGCCGCCTGAGTTCCGAGCTGTGGCGAGCGGTGCGGCTGGTGGTCGACACCGGCCTGCACGCCAAGGGCTGGACCGAGCAGCAGGCGGTGGACTACTTCAAGGCCAACACGGCGATCCCCGACGCGTCGGTGCGTTCGGAAGTCCAGCGCTACATCACCTGGCCCGGCCAGGCCACCGCCTACAAGATCGGCATGATCCGGATCCAGGAACTGCGCCGGAAGGCCGAGGAGCAGCTGGGCGAGCGCTTCGACATCCGCGGTTTCCACGACGCGGTGCTCGGCGGCGGCGCCCTGCCGATGACCCTGCTGGAGCGCCGCGTGGACCAGTGGATCGAGTCGCGCAAGCAGGTCTGAGGCATCGATGCCCCCGGGCCATTCCCGGGGATCGATTGGAACCAAATGCCCGATGACGCGGAGACGTGCCTGTCGGGCTCCGGAGGGACGCCTGCTCGCGCCGGCGGCAGGCCGCTTCTCCCTCGGTCAGGGCATCCTGCCCTGACTCGGGCGCGCGCCATCCATGGCGCGCTGGTCGCGGCCCACCGCCGGCGCAAGCAGGCTCGTCCGACTCCGGTTTTCGAGTCTTCGTCGAACAGCAAAGCGCTGCGGCGTTTCCTCCCCGCGCGCACCTGACGCGGAGCAGCGCGGAAGAAGCGGTCGTTGCGATGAGGCGCCGAACCGAAGACCGGACACCGTCCGCCGCGCGCCGCGGGGACCCGGCCGGGGATTGCGCAAGCGGCACAGGGATGTGCCGCGGCCGCGAGTGCGGGCATGGACGTCTGCCCGAGCGGTGCGCGATCCCCGGTCGGGGCACCGCGGCCCTCCCGGAGGCGTGCGCCGAAGCCCGTATGCACCGGTAAAAAAAGGGCGGCCATGGGCCGCCCTTCGTTCAACACGCGCAGTCGCGGGTTACTCGACCGTCGCCGGCAGCAGCTTCTCAGGCTCGGCCGAGGCCTCCACCACCAGCTCGTCGTCGCGCACGTCGATGCTGACGCGGCCGCCGTTGACCAGCTTGCCGAACAGCAGCTCGTCGGCCAGCGGACGCTTCACCTTGTCCTGGATCACCCGCGCCATCGGCCGCGCGCCCATCAGCGGATCGAAGCCGTGCGAGGCGAGCCAGTCGCGCGCCGCCGGGGTGGCGGCCAGGCTCACGTTCTTCTCGTGCAGCTGCGCCTCCAGCTCGATCAGGAACTTGTCCACCACGCGCAGGATGTGGTCCATCCCCAGCGCCTGGAACTGCACGATCGCGTCCAGCCGGTTGCGGAATTCCGGGGTGAAACCCTTGCGGATCACCTCCATCGCGTCGGTGCTGTGGTCCTGGCGGGTGAAGCCGATCGAGCGCCGCGACGCCTGCGCCGCGCCCGCGTTCGTGGTCATCACCAGGATCACGTTGCGGAAGTTCGCCTCGCGGCCGTTGGTGTCGGTGAGCACGCCACGGTCCATGACCTGCAGCAGGATGTTGAAGATGTCCGGATGCGCCTTTTCGACCTCGTCCAGCAGCAGCACGCAGTGCGGCGTCTTGACGATCTTCTCGGTCAGCAGGCCGCCCTGGTCGAAGCCGACGTAGCCCGGGGGCGCGCCGATCAGGCGCGACACCGAATGCGGCTCCATGTACTCGGACATGTCGAAGCGCACCAGCTCGATGCCCAGCTGCAGCGCGAGTTGCTTGGTGACCTCGGTCTTGCCCACGCCGGTGGGGCCGGCGAACAGGAAGTTGCCGATCGGCTTGTCGGGATTGGCCAGACCCGAGCGCGCGAGCTTGATCGCCGACGTCAGCGTCTCGATCGCAGGATCCTGGCCGAAGATGACCATCTTCAGATTGCGCTCCAGGTGCTCGAGCACGTCCTTGTCCGACGCGCTGACCTGCTTGGTCGGAATGCGCGCCATCTTGGCCACGATCGCCTCGACCTCCTCGACGTCGATCAGCGTCTTGCGCACGTCGTCGGGCAGCAGGCGCTGGCGCGCGCCGGCCTCGTCGATCACGTCGATCGCTTTGTCGGGCAGCAGCCGGTCGCCGATGTGCTTGACCGACAGGTCCACCGCGGCCCGCAGTGCGTCGTCCTCGTAGAGCACGGCGTGGTGCTCCTCGTACTTGCCCTTCAGCCCGCGCAGGATCTCGTAGGCCTCGCCCACCGTCGGTTCGACGATGTCGATCTTCTGGAAGCGCCGCGCCAACGCGCGGTCCTTCTCGAAGATGCCGCGGTATTCCTGGAACGTGGTCGAGCCGATGCAGCGCAGGTCGCCCGAGGCGAGCGCCGGCTTGATCAGGTTCGAGGCGTCCATCGTGCCGCCCGACGCCGAGCCGGCGCCGATGATGGTGTGGATCTCGTCGATGAACAGGATCGCGCCGGGATGCTTCTTGATCGCGCCCAGCACCGCCTTGAGCCGCTTCTCGAAATCGCCGCGGTACTTGGTGCCAGCGACCAGCGCGCCTAGGTCGAGCGAATAGATCGTCGCGTCGGCGAGCACCTCGGGCACCTGGCCGTCGACGATGCGCCGCGCCAGGCCTTCGGCGATCGCGGTCTTGCCCACGCCCGCCTCGCCCACGTACAGCGGGTTGTTCTTGCGTCGGCGGCACAGCACCTGGATCGTGCGTTCGATCTCCTCGGCGCGGCCGACCAGCGGATCGATGCGGCCTTCCATCGCCATCGCGTTGAGGTCGGTGGCGAACTCGGCCAGGGCATCGCCCTTGCCCTCGCCCGCCTCGCCGCCCTCGGCGCGCGCGGCGGCATCCTCGGCGGCGTGCGTGGCATCCTCGCCGCCGGTCTTGGCGATGCCGTGCGACATGTAGTTGACCACGTCGAGCCGGGTGACGTCCTGCTGGTTGAGGAAGTACACCGCGTGCGAATCCTTCTCGCCGAAGATCGCCACCAGCACGTTGGCGCCGGTCACCTCCTTCTTGCCCGAGGACTGGACGTGGTAGACCGCCCGCTGCAGCACGCGCTGGAACCCGAGCGTGGGCTGGGTGTCGCGGCCGTCGTCGTCGGGCAGCTTCGAGACCGAGGTCAGGATGGCCTGCTCGAGGTCGCTGCGCAGGCGGTGGAAGTCGGCGCCGGTGGCCTTGAGCACGGCCTCGGCGGAGGGGTTGTCGAGCAGTGCAAGCAGCAGGTGCTCGACCGTCATGTACTCGTCGCGCGCCTCGCGGGCGCGCTTGTAGCACTGGCCGATGCTGTACTCGAGATCCTTGCTGAACATGGGGCTGAAGCCTCCGGGGAACTGCTGCCTGTATGGGGCCGCGATTCCGGCTTTTCCATGCCCCGGCCTTGGCCCCTTTTAGGCCTTTTCCATGGTGCAGAGCAAGGGGTGCTGGTTGAGCCGGGCGTATTCGTTCACCTGCGCCACCTTGGACTCGGCCACCTCGCGGCTGTACACCCCGCAGACCCCGCGGCCGCGGGTGTGGACGTGCAGCATGACCTGGGTGGCCTTCTCCAGGTCCATGGCGAAAAAACGCACCAGCACGTCGATCACGAAGTCCATCGGCGTGTAGTCGTCGTTCAGCAGCAGGACGGAGTACAGCGGCGGGCGCGCCAGTTCGGGCTTGCCGGTCTCCACCACGGTGCCGTGCTCGTGGTCGGGCGCGTGCTTTCGGGTCATCGCCCCATTATACGAAGCCGCGGTGAGTCTCCGGTCCACGCCGGCGTGGACGGCCCGGCGCCCGCCGCGAGACAATCCGGGGTTCCACACCTTCGGAACCCCGCCGATGCCGTTCCACGCCCGCCTGGCGCTGTGCGCCGCCCTGATGCTCTCCACCCTGCCCGCGGCCCGGGCCGTGGCCGAGGATGCGGCGGTCGCCTCCCGGCTCGACGCGCGGGGGATCAAGTACGAGGTCGACGAGGACGGGGACTACCGGGTGACCTACAACTACGCCGAGGAAGGCAGGACGCAGCTGGTATTCGTCTCGGGCCGGACCGAATCCATCGGCGGCTTCCGCGTGCGCGAGGTGTTCGCGCCGGCGGCGTGGGTGGACAAGGACCGGGTGGACGGCGCGCGTGCGCTGGCGCTGCTGGAGGACAGCCGGCGGCAGAAGATCGGCGCCTGGGAGATCGGCGGCGATGCGCTGTACTTCGTGATCAAGCTGCCGGACAACGTCGACGCCGCGCAGCTGGAGGCGGCGATGGACATCGCGGCCGAGGTCGCCGACAACAAGGAAATCGAGTTGAGCGGCGACCGCGACGAGCTGTGATCCGGACTCCCGACCCATGAGCTACCGCGAAGGCCGGTTCTGGCAGCCCGACGTCACCGTGGCCACGGTGGTGGTCGACGGCGGCCGCCTGCTGTGCGTGGAGGAGCACGTCCAGGGCCGGCTGGTGCTCAACCAGCCCGCCGGCCACCTGGAGCCCGACGAGACCCTGCTCGACGCCGCCCTGCGCGAGACCCGCGAGGAAACCGGCTGGGACGTCCGCCTGACCGCCTTCGTCGGCGCCTACCAGTGGAAGGCGCCGGAAACCGGCCGCCACTACCTCCGGTTCGCCTTCGCTGCCGAGCCGGTGGCCCACGACCCGGCCCGGCCGCTCGACGAGGGGATCGTCCGGGCGCTGTGGATGACGCCCTCGGAGCTGCGCGCGGCCAGCGACCGCCATCGCAGCCCGCTGGTGTGGCAGGTCGTGGCCGACCACCTCGCCGGACGGCGGCATCCGCTGTCGCTGGTCTCGCAGCTGGGATGAATGCCCCGCGGACCATCGTGGGCATGTCCGGCGGCGTCGATTCCTCGGTCGCGGCCCTGCTGCTGCGCGACGCCGGCGAGTCGATCGCCGGCCTGTTCATGCAGAACTGGAACGAGGACGACGACGGCGAGTGCCGGGCCGAGGACGATCGCCGTGACGCGGTCGCGGTCTGCGGCCGTCTCGGGATCCCGATCCATTTCCGCGACTTCTCCCGGGAATACTGGAGCGGCGTGTTCGAGCATTTCATCGCCGAATATGCCGCCGGCCGCACGCCCAACCCGGATGTGCTCTGCAACCGCGAGATCAAGTTCAGGCATTTCCTCGATGCCGCGCATGCGCTCGGCGCCGAACGCATCGCCACCGGCCACTATGCCCGCGTGGCGATGGCCGGCGACCGCTGGCGACTGCTGCGCGCCGCGGACCGCGGCAAGGACCAGAGCTATTTCCTGCACCAGCTCGGCCAGGCGCAGCTGGCGGCCACGGTGTTCCCGCTCGGCGAGCTGGCCAAGACCCGCGTGCGCGAGCTGGCGCGCGAGGCCGGCCTGCCGACCGCGGCCAAGAAGGATTCGACCGGCATCTGCTTCATCGGCGAACGCGATTTCCGCGGTTTCCTGGCGCGCTTCCTGCCGGCGCGCGAAGGCGAGATGCAGACCCCCGACGGCCGCGTGGTCGGACGTCACCCGGGCGTGTTCTATTTCACCCTGGGCCAGCGCGAAGGCCTGCAGATCGGCGGCGTGCGCGGATTCGACGCCGCGCCCTGGTACGTGGTGGGCAAGGACGTCGCGCGCAACGTGCTGCTGGTTGACCAGGGCGCCGACAGCCCCTATCTCCATTCGACCCGTCTGTGGAGCGAACCGGCACACTGGGTCGACGGCGCGCCGCCGGCCGGGCGCTTCGACTGCACGGCCCAGACCCGTTACCGGCAACAGGAGGAACCCTGCCAGGTGAGCATCGACCAAACCAGTGGACAGCTCGAGATCGCATTCCCTCGTCCGCAGCGCGCGGTGACGCCCGGCCAGTCCGTGGTCCTGTACGCCGGCGACGTGTGCCTGGGTGGCGCGGTGATCGCCGCCACCGACGCGCCGCTGGAACGGCAGCTGCGCGGGGCGGCGGCATGAGCGACGACCGCGTCCTCGCCCTGGCCGGCCTGGTGCAGGCGCTCAAGCAGGTGCGCCGCATCGCCGAGACCGGCCAGGCCGATGCAGCCGTGCTGGGCACCTGCCTGGACAGCGTGTTCCGGATCGACGCCGCCTCGCCCGAGGACGTCTACGGCGGCGCCCACAACCTGCGTCCCGGGCTGCTGCTGCTGCGCGACTACCTGGCCAGCCAGGGCGACGACCCGCAACTGCCCAAGCTGGCGCTTGCCGTGACCCAGCTCGAACGCCGCTTCGTCTCCAACGACGCAGTCGCCGAGCGCGTGCACGAGGGCATCCTGGCGTTGAAGCCGAAGGCCGATGCGCTGGGCAGCATCCACCCCGACGTACTGGCCGCACTGGGGACCCTGTACGCGGACACCGTGAGCCACCTTCGCCCGAAGGTCATGGTGCAGGGCAACCCGCACTACCTCGGACAGGCAGGCGTGGTGGCCGAGATCCGCGCGATCCTGCTCGCGTCGCTGCGCTCGGCGGTGCTGTGGCGCCAGCTGGGCGGGAGCATCTGGGACCTGTTCCTGCGCAAGCGCGGCATGCAGCAGTCGATCGAGAGCTGGCTCGACTGAAGCGCCGGCCAGGCGTATCCGGCGTCAGCGGGCCGACAGCAGCCCGCGGCGCCGGAACCAGACCTCCACCGGCAGCGTCGCCAGCGGCGGCACTGCCGCCACCAGCGCCACCAGCAGCGCCCACAGCGGCCAGCGCAGGCGCACGCCAGCGCCCACCGCGACCACCACGTACAGCAGGAACGCCGCCCCGTGCAGGCGGCCGAACAGCCACACCCCCAGGTCCGTGGTCCCGGTGCCGTACTTGAGCAACATCCCGATCAGCAGGCCGGCCCAGGTGGCCGCCTCGATGAAGGCGACGATGGCGAACACCCGTCCGGCGGGGGCGAGTCGGTCGAAACGGGTCATGTGGTCGGGGTTCCCGGCATGCGCCACTCCCGGTCGGTCGGCGGCGCGCTCGTCATGGTGACGACGGGCGCGGCCCAGGGTCCGGCGCCCGTCACAAGGTCGACACGCCCGCCGCAGGGCGGCGGGTCGGGTCCTGGTCTCAGGCCGCGACGCCCGCGGCCGTCTCCCGGTACTCGTCGATCTGGTCGAAGTTCATGTAGCGGTAGATCTCCGCGCCCTGATCGTTGATCACGCCGATGTCGGCCATGTACTCCTCGCGTGTCGGGATACGACCCAGGCGCGAGCAGATCGCCGCCAGTTCCGCCGAGCCGAGGAACACGTTGGAGTTGCGGCCCAGGCGATTGGGGAAGTTGCGCGTGGAGGTGGAGAACACCGTCGCGCCCTCGCGCACCTGTGCCTGGTTGCCCATGCACAGCGAGCAGCCCGGCATTTCCATGCGCGCACCGGCGGTGCCGAAGGTGCCGTACACGCCTTCCTTGGTGAGTTCGGAGGCATCCATCTTGGTCGGCGGCGCGACCCACAGGCGGGTCGGGATATCGCGCTTGCCTTCCAGCAGCTTGGCCGCGGCGCGGAAGTGGCCGATGTTGGTCATGCACGACCCGATGAAGACCTCGTCGATCGCGGTGCCGGCCACGTCCGAGAGCGACTTCACGTCGTCGGGATCGTTCGGGCAGGCCAGCAGCGGCTCGTGCACCTGCGCCAGGTCGATCTCGATCACCGCGGCGTACTCGGCGTCGGCGTCGGGTTCGAGCAGCTGCGGGTCGGCCAGCCACGCTTCCATCTTCGCGATGCGGCGCGCCAGCGAGCGGGCGTCCGCATAACCTTCCGCGATCATCCACTTCAGCAGCGTGATGTTGCTGGTGAGGTACTCGATGATCGGCTCCTTGTTGAGCCGCACCGTGCAGCCGGCCGCCGAACGCTCGGCCGAGGCGTCGGACAGCTCGAACGCCTGCTCCACCTTCAGCTCCGGCAGTCCCTCGATCTCGAGGATGCGGCCGGAGAAGATGTTCTTCTTGCCCTGCTTGGCCACCGTCAGCAGGCCCTGCTTGATGGCGTAGTACGGGATCGCGTTGACCAGGTCGCGCAGTGTGACGCCCGGCTGCATCTGGCCCTTGAAACGCACCAGCACCGACTCGGGCATGTCCAGCGGCATCACCCCGGTGGCCGCCGCGAACGCGACCAGGCCGGAGCCGGCCGGGAACGAGATGCCCACCGGGAAGCGCGTGTGCGAGTCGCCGCCGGTGCCCACCGTGTCGGGCAGCAGCATGCGGTTGAGCCAGCTGTGGATCACGCCATCGCCCGGGCGCAGCGAGATACCGCCGCGGGTGGAGATGAACTCCGGCAGGGTGTGATGAGTCTTCACGTCCACCGGCTTCGGATACGCGGCGGTGTGGCAGAACGACTGCATCACCAGGTCGGCGGAGAAGCCCAGGCAGGCCAGGTCCTTCAGCTCGTCGCGGGTCATCGGGCCGGTGGTGTCCTGTGAGCCGACCGAGGTCATCTTCGGCTCGCAGTAGGTGCCCGGGCGCACGCCTTGGCCTTCCGGCAGGCCGCAGGCGCGGCCAACCATCTTCTGCGCCAGCGAATAGCCCCTGCCAGTGTCGGCCGGCTGCTGCGGCTGGCGGAACAGGTCGGTCGCCGGCAGGCCCAGCGACTCGCGCGCCTTGGCGGTCAGACCGCGACCGATGATCAGCGGGATGCGGCCACCGGCGCGCACCTCGTCGAAGAGCACCTCGGACTTGACCTGGAACTCGGCAATCACGAGCCCGTCCTTCAGCGCCTTGCCGGCGTAGGGGCGCAGCTCGACCACGTCGCCGTGGTGCATCTGAGAGACGTCGAGCTCGATCGGCAGCGCGCCGGCGTCCTCCATGGTGTTGTAGAAGATGGGCGCGATCTTGCTGCCCAGGCACACGCCGCCGGCGCGCTTGTTGGGGATGTACGGGATGTCGTCGCCGGTCCACCACAGCACCGAGTTGGTCGCCGACTTGCGGCTCGAACCGGTGCCGACCACGTCGCCGACGTAGGCGACCAGGTGACCCTTGTCCTTGAGCGCGAGGATCTCCTGGATCGGACCGCGCCTGCCGTCCTCCTCCGGCACGAACGGGGCGTCGGGACGCCGGTTCTTCAGCATCGCCAGCGCGTGCATCGGAATGTCCGGGCGGGTGGTGGCATCCGGCGCCGGCGACAGGTCGTCGGTGTTGGTCTCGCCGGGCACCTTGAACACGGTGATGGTGAGCGACTGCGGCACTTCGGGCTTGCTGGTGAACCACTCGGCGTCGGCCCAGCTCTGCAGCACGGCCCTGGCGTTGGCGTTGCCGGCCCTGGCCTTCTCCTCCACGTCGTGGAAGGCGTCGAACACCAGCAGGGTCTTCTTCAAGCCCTCGGCGGCGATCGTTCCCATCGCAGCATCGTCGAGCAGGTCGACCAGCGGCGCGACGTTGTAGCCGCCGAGCATGGTTCCCAGCAGTTCAGTGGCGCGCTCGCGCGTGATCAGTGGCGTCGACTCGGTGCCGAACGCCACGGCAGCCAGATAGGAGGCCTTGACCTTGGCGGCGTCGTCGACGCCGGCCGGAACGCGGTGGCTGATCAGGTCGACGAGGAAGGACTCCTCGCCGGCCGGGGGCTGCTTGATCAGTTCGATCACGTCCCCAGTCTGCTGCGCGCTCAGCGGCAGCGGCGGGATGCCTAGCGCTGCGCGCTCGGCGACGTGGTGGCGGTAGGCGTCCAGCATCGGGGTCTCCGGGAATGGTGTGGAATGGAGTGGAACCGGTCAGGCCTTGGGCACGATGAGCTTCAGGCCCTTGAAATAGTCGCGGTGGAAGGCGGCGTCGAAGGTCACCAGCCCGTCGCACTGCAGCAACGCATGCGCACCCACGAGGAAATCGGCGAGCGGCCTGGGTTCGCCTCCGCGCTGGCGGAGCCGGCGCAGCATCTCCCCCGCGCGCAATGCGGACTTGGACTCGACCGCGCTGAAATGCACGCCCATCTCCTCCAGCGCCGCCAGCGCCTCGGCGCCGTTGCGCAGCGCGGCGCTCACCTGCGCCAGTGCCGCGTCGCAGACCACCACGCGCCCGCCGCCCAGGCACTGGCGCAGGCTGGTCTCGACCGCATCGGCGCGCGGGCCGTCGGCCAGCAGCTCGACCAGGACCGGGGCGTCGACCGCGATCATCCCTTCGCCTTGGCCGGCTCGCTGCCCGCATCGAGCGCGAACTTGCCGCGCACGCGGGAGATCGCGTCGTCCACGTGCTTGCTCAGGACGATGCGGCTGCCCTCCAGTTCGACCTTGAGCACGCTGCCCTTGGTCAGCCCGAGCGCATCGCGCACCGCCTTGGGCAAGGTGATCTGGCCGCGTTCGGCAACGGTGGCTTCCATCGCATGCTCCACGGACGTGGCGGTATGGACAGATTATACATACTTCATGCTCCATACTGACGCGCCCATACCCGGTTTCGCCCCCGGGTCGCGTCGCCGGCCCGACACACCGACCGGCGTAGACTCGGGCCCAGCCTGAAGCCCGCAGCCACAGGAGCCCCCCGTCATGGCCGATTCCTTCTCCACCCGCCGCACGCTCGAAATCGGCGGACAGTCCTATGCCTACGCCAGCCTGCCCGCGCTGGGCGAGCGCTTCGACATCGCCCGCCTGCCCTACTCGCTGAAGATCCTGCTGGAGAACCTGCTGCGGCACGAGGACGGCGTGACCGTCCTGCCCCAGCACGTCGAGGCGCTGGCGCGCTGGAACCCGGACGCCGCGCCCGACACCGAAATCGCCTTCATGCCCGCGCGCGTGGTGCTGCAGGACTTCACCGGCGTGCCCTGCGTGGTCGACCTGGCCGCGATGCGCGACGCCGTGGTCAGGCTGGGCGGTCGCCCGGAACAGATCAACCCGCAGATCCCGTCCGAACTGGTCATCGACCACTCGGTGCAGGTCGACGTGTTCGGCCGGCGGGACGCGCTGGACCTCAACGGCAAGATCGAGTTCGAGCGCAACAAGGAACGCTACGGCTTCCTGCGCTGGGGCCAGAAGGCCTTCGACAATTTCAAGGTGGTGCCGCCCAACACCGGCATCGTCCACCAGGTGAATCTCGAGCATCTCGCCCGCGTGGTGATGGTCGCCGAGCGCGAGGACGGCGTGCAGTGGGCGTATCCGGACACCGTCTTCGGTACCGATTCGCACACCACGATGATCAACGGCATTGGCGTGCTGGGCTGGGGCGTGGGCGGGATCGAAGCCGAGGCCGCCATGCTCGGCCAGCCCTCCTCGATGCTGATTCCGCAGGTCGTCGGCTTCGAGCTGACCGGCCGCATGCCAGAGGGCGCGACCGCGACCGACCTGGTGCTCACGGTCACCGAGATGCTGCGCAAGCACGGCGTGGTCGGCAAGTTCGTCGAGTTCTTCGGCGACGGCCTGCAGCACCTGCCGCTGGCCGACCGCGCGACGATCGGCAACATGGCGCCCGAGTACGGCGCCACCTGCGGCATCTTCCCGATCGACCGGGAGTCGCTGAACTACCTGCGCCTGTCGGGTCGCAGCGAAGCGCAGATCGCGCTCGTCGAGGCGTATGCGAAGGCACAGCAGCTGTGGCACGAACCCGGTGCGCCCGCGGCGCGCTATAGCAGCGTGCTGACGCTGGACATGGGCGAGGTCCGTCCTTCGCTGGCCGGCCCCAAGCGCCCTCAGGACCGGGTGCTGCTGGAGCACGTACAGCAGAACTTCCGCGACAACGTCGGTGCGCTGACCGCGCGCCGCGACGCCACCAGCGACCCGCAGATCGACCGCTTCGAGAAGGAAGGCGGCGACCAGCCCCAAGCCGAACGCCTGGCGGCCAGACCGGTCTCGCGGATCACCCTCGACGACGGCGAGCACGAACTGACCGACGGTTCGGTGGTGATCGCCGCGATCACCTCGTGCACCAACACCTCGAATCCGGCGGTGATGCTCGGCGCCGGCCTGCTCGCGCGCAATGCCGCGGCCAAGGGGCTGAAGGCCGCGCCGTGGGTCAAGACCTCACTCGGCCCGGGCTCGCTGGTGGTCACCGACTACCTCGAGAAGGCGGGCGTGATGGACGATCTGGAGAAGCTGGGCTTCTACGTCGTCGGCTACGGCTGCACGACGTGCATCGGCAACTCGGGGCCGCTGCCCGAAGCCGTGTCGAAGGGCATCGTCGCGAACGACCTGGCCGTGGCCTCGGTGCTGTCGGGCAACCGCAACTTCGAAGGACGCATCCACGGCGAGGTCAAGATGAACTACCTCGCCTCGCCGCCCCTGGTGGTCGCCTACGCGATCGCCGGCACCGTCGACATCGACCTGACGAACGATCCGCTGGGCAAGGATACCGACGGCAACCCGGTCTACCTGCGCGACATCTGGCCCTCGAACAAGGAGATCGGCGACTTCATCGCCCGGACCATCGGCCCGGAGATGTTCGCCAAGAACTACGCCGACGTGTTCAAGGGCGACACCCGCTGGAACACGATCGCATCGCCCGACGGCGATCTGTATGCATGGGACGAAGCCTCGACGTACATCAAGAATCCGCCCTACTTCGACGGCATGACGATGGAGCTCGGCAGCATCGACGACATCCATGGTGCGCGCGTCATGGGGCTGTTCGGCGACTCGATCACCACCGACCACATCAGCCCCGCCGGCAACATCAAGAAGGACTCGCCGGCCGGCCGCTTCCTGCAGGCGCGCGGCGTGCAGCCGGCGGACTTCAACAGCTACGGCTCGCGCCGCGGCAACGACGACGTCATGGTGCGCGGCACGTTCGCCAACATCCGCATCAAGAACCTGTTCTTCGGTGGCGAGGAAGGCGGCAACACGCTGTACTTCGGACCGCCCGGCAGCACCGCCGCGCCCGAGAAGATGCCGATCTACGACGCGGCGATGAAGTACATCGAGGCCGGCGTGCCGACCGTGGTGTTCGCCGGCAAGGAGTACGGCACCGGGTCGTCGCGCGACTGGGCGGCCAAGGGCACCAACCTGCTGGGCATCCGCGCGGTCGTCGCGCAGAGCTTCGAGCGCATCCATCGCGCCAACCTGGTCGGCATGGGCGTGCTGCCGCTGCAGTTCCGCGACGGCGAGAGCGCGGCCGGCCATGGCCTGGACGGCTCCGAGGTGATCGAGATCACCGGACTGGACGACGGCAAGGCGAAGACCGCGACCGTGCAGGCGACCCGCGCCGATGGAACGCAGGTGCGCTTCGAGGTCCACGTGCTGCTGCTGACGCCGAAGGAAGTGGAGTACTTCCGCCACGGCGGCCTGCTGCACTATGTCTTGCGCCAGCTCGCGGCGCGCCGGTAACGGCCCGTCGCATCACCGGCGCAGGCCCCGCCCGGCGCAGCGCGCCGGGCGTTCGGACATGGCACGCGTCAGCGTGGCGGACAGCTAAAGTCGCGGGGTCCAGCGGGCGCTGGTGAGCAGCCACTCGCCTTCGTCCCGCCGCCAGCCGGTTTCGACTTCGTAGATGCGCGCGCTCTCCGGCAGCAGGCCTCCGGATCCACCGCGCAATGCCGCGGTGAATCGGACGATGGCACTCGTCTCCTCGATGTCCACCTGCAGCGGCCCGGTGTCGATCGCCAGATCGCGGTAGCGCAGGCGGATCGCGGCGGCCAGTCGCCGCGCACCATCGCGGTCGAGGCCGTCGTTGCCGATGAAGTCTTCCGCCAGGTGCTGCTGCATCGCAGCAGGATCGTGCTCTTCGATCGCGGCGTGCAGCTCGGCCACCGTCGCGCGCAGGGCCTGTTCCGGATCGGTACGCGCACAGCCAGACGCCAGCACCAGGCACCACGCGCACGCGAGCCATGCCCAGCGCAGCCCGTACCTGCGTGGTGCTTCCATGCGACACGCGCCTTGCTTGCGGTCTGGATGACCTGCCATGCGATGTTCTCCTCTGTCCTCGCAAATGTACGGCAATGCGGTACCCGCCCGCCCCCGATCGCGCGTCCCGCAAGCATGTGCGGGGCGCCTTGCCAGCCTCTGGAGCCTATGCTCCAATCGATACCCAACGGTATCGCACGAGTGCCGGCCAACAGTTCCGTGGAGGGGATGGAATGACGATCGAACGCCCGTGGCTCGCGCAGTATCCCGCCGGTGTCCCCGCGGAAATCGACGTCGACGAATTCCCGTCCATCCCCGCCGTGATGGAGCAGTCGATCCGCCAGTTCGGCGATCGACCGGCCTTCTCCAGCATGGGCAAGGTGCTCACCTATTCCGAGGTGGATGCGCTGAGCCGCCGCTTCGCGGCGTACCTGCTCGGCGAACTCAGGCTCAAGAAGGGTGATCGCGTCGCGATCATGATGCCCAACTGCCTGCAGTACCCGATCGCCACCTTCGGCATCCTGCGCGCCGGGCTCACGGTGGTGAACGTCAATCCGATGTACACCCCGCGCGAGCTGCGCCACCAGATGGTCGACTCCGGCGCCAGCGTGATCCTGGTGCTCGACAACTTCGCCCGCGTGGTGCAGGACGTGCTGCCCGACACCGCCATCCGCCAGGTGATCACCACCGGGCTGGGCGACATGCTCGGCTTCCCCAAGGGCGCGATCGTCAACTTCGTGCTGCGCAACGTGAAGAAGATGGTGCCGGACTTCGACATCCCGTCGGCGATCCGCTTCCGCGCCGCGCTCGAGGCCGGCGACCGCCACGCGCTGCCCGAGGTCGCGATCACCCACGAGGACATCGCCTTCCTGCAGTACACCGGCGGGACCACCGGCGTGGCCAAGGGCGCGATGCTGACCCACCGCAACCTGGTGGCCAACATGCAGCAGGCCTCGGCCTGGATCGGGACCAACGTCCGCCTGGGCGAGGAAGTCATCGTCACCGCGTTGCCGCTGTACCACATCTTCGCGCTGACCGCCAACGGCCTGGTCTTCATGAAGTACGGCGCGAAGAACATCCTGATCACCAATCCGCGCGACATGCCCGGGTTCGTGAAGGAGCTCAAGCGCGAACCGTTCACCGCGATCACCGGCGTCAACACCCTGTTCAACGGGCTCCTCAACACGCCCGGTTTCGACACGATCGATTTCTCGAAGCTGCACCTCACCCTGGGCGGCGGCATGGCCGTGCAGCGCGCGGTGGCCGACCGCTGGAAGAAGGTCACCGGCGTCACCCTGGTCGAAGCCTACGGCCTGACCGAGACCTCGCCGGCCGCGTGCATCAATCCGATGGACCTGGCCGACTACAACGGCGCGATCGGGTTGCCCGTGCCGTCCACCGACGTGTGCGTGAAGGATGAGGACGGGCGCATGCTGCCCGCCGGCGAAGTGGGCGAACTGTGCGTCAAGGGCCCGCAGGTGATGAAGGGCTACTGGAACCGCCCGGAGGAGACGGCCGCCGCCATCGACGCGGACGGCTGGCTGCACACCGGGGACATGGCGAAGATGGACGAGAAGGGCTTCTTCTACATCGTCGACCGCAAGAAGGACATGATCCTGGTCTCGGGTTTCAACGTGTACCCGAACGAGATCGAGGACGTGATCGCGATGATGCCCGGGGTGCTGGAGGTCGCCGCGGTGGGGGTGCCGGACGAGCGCTCGGGCGAGGCGGTCAAACTGGTCATCGTGCGCAAGGACCCCGCGCTGACCGCCGACCAGGTCAAGGCCCACGCCCGCGAGAACCTGACCGGCTACAAGCAGCCCCGGACCGTTGAATTCCGTGACGAACTGCCCAAAACCAATGTGGGTAAGATCCTGCGCCGGGCGCTGCGCGACGAATCGGCGTGAAAACCGGGTGAGGCCCTCCCGCCCGCGAGGCAGGTTCTGCCGCAGAGGGGCAGATAGCGCTTGCAAGCGGCGCCAAATGGGCGCATAGAATCGTGCGGTCGGACGTACTTCACATTTCCGGCCGCCATCCACCCCCGGTCCGACGTGACCCTGGCGGCCCCCCAGGGGACCCTCATGACCAACGTCGAGCTGCTGCACCGCGACCATTCCTTCAATACCATCCGGGTCGAACACGACCCGTCCAACGACAGCCTGTGGTGCTTCATGCACGCCCAGCAGGCGTTCGCGGACCCGACCTACAGGGCCTGCTTCTCGCCGAAGATGTTGCGCGAGCTGCGCCTGTTCGCCCGCCATGCGATCGACACCATCGACCGCTCCGCGAAGGAATCGCCGACGCATCTCGCCCACGTGGTCCTGGGCTCCGATACCCACGTCTTCAACCTCGGCGGTGACCTGGGGCTGTTCCTCAAGCTGATCCGGGCGCGCGATGCCGACGGCCTGCTGCACTATGCCAGCGAGTGCGTGGACAGCATCCACCTGCTGCACAGCCGCATCCATCCCAACGCGCATACCATCGGCCTGGTCGAGGGCGACGCCCTGGGTGGCGGGCTCGAGCTCGCCCTCGCCTGCCAGACCATCGTCGCCGAAAAGGGCGTGCAGATGGGCTTCCCCGAAGTCCTGTTCGGCCTGTTCCCGGGCATGGGCGCCTATTCCCTGCTCACCCAGCGCGTCAGCCCCCGGGTCGCCGAGGAGATGATGCTGTCCGGAACGATGTACAGCAGCGACGAACTGCACCGCATGGGCCTGGTCGACGTGCTGGTCCCCAAGGGCGAAGGGGTGCGCGCGGTGCACGAGCTGATCCGGCAGAACCGGCGCTCGGCCGGGGCCCGGCTGGCCCTGCACCGGGTCCGCGAGGGCGCCCATCCGGTCAGCCACGACGAATTGATGCGGATTACCCGGATCTGGGTCGATACCGCGCTGCAGCTCGGCGACCGCCAGCTGCGGACCATGGAGCGCCTGGTGCGCGCCCAGCTCAAGCGGCCCGCGGACGACGAAGCCGCGACCGGCAGCGACATCGTCGGCGGCCACGCCCAGCGCTGACCCGGCGTCGCCACCGGCGGCGTGGCTCAGGCGTCGGCGTCCGCTTCGGTGGGCACCAGGTCGCCCTGCTCGCGCAGGGCGGCCAGCGCCTGCTCCAGCTGCTGGCGCAGGCGGTTGCTCAATCCAGCCCAGTCGCGGGACAGCTGGTCCACGGGCATGCGCATGCCGGCAGATGCGGTCTCGCTCATGCGCATCGCGCCCATGTTGGCGGCGGTGCCCTTGAGCGCGTGGCAGACGTCGCGGAACTCCTCCCAGCGCGCGGCATTCCCCGCGAGCTCGATGTCGGCGATGCATTTGCGCGCATCGCGCGCGCACTCGCCGAGGAAGCGCTGCACGAATTCTTCGCCCAGGCCCATCTCGCGCAGTTCGTCGAGGATGTGCTTCGAGACCACGTTTTCCTGCGCCGCGGCGCCCGGCGCCGACGCCGGGGCCACCGCCGCAACCGACGCGTCCGCCTGTCCTTCGGCGATGTCCGCCAGCTTCTGCAGCAGCCGGTCGACCGCGATCGGCTTGGTCAGGTAGGCGAACGCGCCCGCGCGCTCGCACTCGGCCTGGGCCTCGCTGGTGGCGTCGGCGCTGAGCACGATGAAGGGCGTGCGCTTGCGTCCCGCCTCCATGAAGCGCGCCTGCTTGATCACTTCGAGGCCGCTGATCCCGGGCATGTGCAGGTCGGTGATGACGGCATCGAACTGCTGGTTCTCGATCGCGTCGAGGATGTCCTCGCCCGCATTGACGATGTAGGCCCGGTGGCCGGCCTTCTCCAGCAGCTTGCGCATCACCATCAGGTTCGCGGCCTGGTCGTCGCCGACCAGAATCCGCAGCGAACGCACGCGCGCGCGGTGGCGGACGAAGGGGTCAGAGAATGCGATGACGTTGTCGTGCGGGCGGGATTCCGGCGCCAGCTGCACGTCGGCCAGCCGCATCGGCAGTTCGACGTGGAAGTGCGACCCGGCCCCGACCGTGCTCTCGGCCCTGATCGTGCCGCCGAGCAGTTCGGTCAGGGCCTTGGCGATCGTGGTGCCCAGGCCGGTGCCGCCGAAGCGGCGGCCGCGGCCCGACTCGACCTGCTCGAACGCGTCGAAGATCCGCTCCAACGCCGACGCCGGGATCCCGATGCCGGTGTCGTGCACCGAGAACCGCAGCAGCGCGTTGCGCGCGTCCGCGTCCCCGGCCAGCGACACGTCGAGCGTGACCTGCCCTTCCTCGGTGAACTTGATCGCGTTCGACAGCAGGTTGATCAGGATCTGGCGCAGGTGGTTGGCGTCGCTGTGCAGCAGGTCGGGCACGTCGGCGCCGATGTTCAGCTCGAGCGCCAGCCCCCTCGCCTGCGCGCCCGGGAGCAGCATCAGGTGGATCGACTTGAGCTGCTCGCGCAGCGAGAAGTCGGTATCGATGCGGTTGAAGCGCCCGGCCTCGATCGCCGAGAGGTTCAGCACGTCGTCGACCAGCAGCTGCAGCGAGCGCGCCGAGGTCTGGATGACCTGCGCGCTGTCGCGCTGGTCCACGTCCAGCTTCGAGGACATCAGCAGCTCGGACATGCCGACGATGCCGTTGAGCGGGGTGCGGAACTCGTGGCTCATGTTGGCCAGGAACCGGCTCTTCGCCTCGCTCGCCGCCTTCGCGGCGTTGGTCGCTTCGATCAGCGCGCGCAGCAGCGAGATCAGGTACAGCGGCACCGCCACCAGGCCGATCACCAGGCCCCAGCCGAGCCACGAATTGGCCTGCCAGTACGGCGTGTACATCACCACGGTGGAGAACGTCACCGCGGCGAAGCCGATCGCGCCGTACAGGTAGCGCGGGCCGAAGCGCAGGCCGTTGCCGATCGTCACCCACAGCAGGATCACGTACATCGGCGCGAGCTTCTCGCCCAGCAGGTACATGCCCGTGCCCATCAGCACGTTGTCGATCACCATGCCCAGGACGCGACGCGGGTGCGAGATGCCGGGCCGCGCGACGATCCAGGCCAAGATGCCGAAGGCGACCACGAAATCGATGGTCAGGATCGTGCGCGAGGCGAACAGCGGCCCGACCAGCGACGGATCGCCTTCGAACGCGAAGTAGAGATACAGGTACACGACCGCGAGCATCACCAGCCGCACGATCGCCTGGCCGTGCTCGCTGTCCGGGCGGTTGGACAGCCGCGCGCGCACGAGATCGAACAGCGGGACGGCCACGCGGCTCAACGCCGGGCGCCCTCCGCGGCGGGATAGCGGCGGCAGATGTCCTCGATGCGGTCACGGCTCCTGAGCAGGGCGGCCGCGCAGGTCGGGTCGAACAGCTTGCCCGACTGCTCCTCGATGTAGGCCAGCGCCTCGTCGATGCTCCAGGCCCGCTTGTAGGGCCGCTGCGAGACCAGCGCGTCGAACACGTCGGCCACGGCCACGATGCGGGCTTCGAGCGGGATCTGGTCGCCGGCCAGGCCGTCGGGATAGCCGCTGCCGTCGAAACGCTCCTGGTGGCGCAGCGCGATCGTGGCGCCCATCTGGATGAAGCGGTTCTGGCTGCCGGTGAGCAGTTCGTGGCCGATGCGCGGGTGCTCGCGCATCACAGCGGTCTCGGCGTCGTCCAGCGGGCCGGGCTTGAGCAGCACCGAATCGGGGATCGCGATCTTGCCGATGTCGTGCAGCGGCGCGGCCAGCTCGATCATCCGCACCTCGTCCTCGAACATCCCCAGCTGCTCGGCGATCAGGCCGGCGATCGCCGCCAGCCGGGCGAGGTTGGCGCTGGTGCCGGCATCGCGGTACTCGATCGCTCGGGCGAGCCGGTGCAGGGTCTCGCGCTCGCGCTCCTCGACCTCGTGCATGCTCGACAGCAGCCGCTGTTCCAGCGACAGCGCGCGCTGCTTGATCGATTCGGACTGCTGGCGCAGCTGCAGCAGGTTGCGGCAGCGCGCGCGCAGCTCGCGCGGACGCACCGGCTTGACCAGGAAATCGATGACGCCGGCGTCCAGGGCGGCCTGGCGGATCGGCTCGTCGCCGACCACGGTCACCAGCACGATCGGCACGTCGCGGTGCAGCAGCGGCTTGCGGAACCGGCGCGCGAACTCGAGACCGTCGATCACCGGCATCCGGTAATCGAGCAGCAGCAGGTCGGGGCGGTTCTCCTCGCACCAGCGCAGCGCCTGCTGGGGGTCGCCGAAGTCGAGCACCTCCAGCTCGGGACTGATGTCCTCGAGGATGTGCCGCAGCATGGTGCGTGCTGAGGTCTGGTCGTCGACGATGACGATGTTCATATGCGCGGCAGGTCCCCGGGGCGACGGGTCGGTGCGTCCGCGTTCGGACCGCCGCCTGACGTAATCGTAAGCAAGTCCTGTGCCCAAGCCGGATCCCTCCATAATGCGACCTGGTTCACGAAACCAACGGGAATCCGCCCGTCCGCAGGTCAGAAGCTGACCGAATCATGCCCTAAATCCACCACTCGTGCGTCGGCCCACCCCGCCCTGTCCCGGGCTGGCCAGGTGCCGCGGCGGAAGTCCGGCGCGCCCGCAGCCCGCTCAGTGGCCGGCTTCGGGCCGCATGTAGGGGAACAGGAGCACGTCGCGGATCGAGGCCGAATCCGTGAACAGCATCACAAGCCGGTCGATCCCTACGCCCAGCCCGCCGGTCGGCGGCAGCCCGACTTCCAGCGCCCGGATGTAGTCGGCGTCGTAGTGCATGGCTTCGTCGTCGCCGCCGGCCTTGGCCTCCAACTGGGCGCGGAAACGCGCCGCCTGGTCCTCGGGATCGTTGAGCTCGCTGAAGCCGTTGGCGATCTCGCGGCCACCGACGAACAGCTCGAAGCGGTCGGTGATGCCCGGTTCGGTGTCGGACTCCCGCGCCAGCGGCGAGACCTCCACCGGGTAGTGGGTGATGAAGGTCGGCTGCACCAGCCCGCCCTCGACGGTCTTCTCGAAGATCTCCAGCAGCAGCTTGCCCCAGCCCCAGGACGGCCTGACCGGGACCTTCAGCGCCGCGCAGTGGCGCGCGAGCGCCTCGCGGTCGCGGCAGTCGGCCTGGCTGATCTGCGGGTTGAGCTCGCGCACCGCCTCTTCCAGCTTCCAGCGCCGGAACGCGGGGCCGAGGTCGATCGCGTTGCCTTCCCACTGCAGGGCGGTGGTGCCCAGGGTCTCCTGCGCCACGTCGCGGATCAGGCCCTCGGTGAGGTCCATGACCTCCTCGTAGGCGACGTAGGCCTCGTACAGCTCCAGCATCGTGAACTCGGGGTTGTGCCGGGTGCTGACGCCCTCGTTGCGGAAGTTGCGGTTGATCTCGTACACGCGCTCGAAGCCGCCGACCACCAGCCGCTTGAGGTACAGCTCCGGCGCCACGCGCAGGTAGAGCTCGAGGTCGAGCGCGTTGTGGTGGGTCACGAACGGACGGGCCGCGGCGCCACCGGCGATGTAGTGCATCATCGGCGTCTCGACCTCCAGGAACCGGCGCGCGTCCAGCCAGCGCCGGATCGCGGCGATGATGCGCGAGCGCTTGACGAACACCTCGCGCGCCTCCGGCGTCACCACCAGGTCGACGTAGCGCTGGCGGTAGCGCTGCTCCACGTCCGCCAGGCCGTGCCACTTGTCGGGCAGCGGGCGCAGCGACTTGGTCAGCAGGTGCAGGGTTTCGGCCTTGACCGACAGCTCGCCGGTCTTCGTCCGCATCAGGGTGCCTTCCACGGCCACGATGTCGCCCACGTCCCAGGTCTTGAACGCGTCGTAGGTCGCGCCCAGCGTGGTGGACTGCAGGAACAGCTGGATCCGCCCGCCCACGTCCTGCAGCTGCGCGAACGCGGCCTTGCCCATCACCCGCTTGGCGAGCATGCGTCCGGCCAGCGACACGCGCCGGCCCTCGGCCTCGAGCGCCTCGCCGGTCCATTGCGCGGCATCGGCGTACTGCGCCTGCAGGTCGCCGGCCTCGTGATGGCGGCGGAAGTCGTTCGGGAACGCGATCCCCTGCCCCCGCAGCGCGGCCAGCTTGGCGCGGCGCTCGGCGATCAGGGCGTTGTCGTCGACGGGCGCGGGAGGGGCGGACGCGGAATCGGTCATGGTGTGGTCGGGATCTGGAGGGCGGGAATCGGTGAATCTGTCGACAGGCCTCGGCAGCGGGGGCCGAATGTCACGGCGCCGGGCGAACCGGTCGTGCGGCAGGCACCGGGTGGAACGCGGGCGTGGCAAGCCTAGCGCGTGCGGCACGCCCGCTGCAGCGGATCAGCGGGTTGCGGATGGAACCGGACGCGGAACGTGCCGGGCGAGCACCGGGCCGGCACGGCGCCGCGACCCACTCACACTGCATCGGAGCGTTTCGACCCGGCCTCCAGCCCCGCCTTCAGGCTGCCCTCGACGAACTCGTCCAGGTCGCCGTCGAGCACCTTCTGGGTGTCGCTGCGTTCGATCCCGGTGCGCAGGTCCTTGATCCGGCTCTGGTCGAGCACGTAATTGCGGATCTGGCTGCCCCAGCCGATGTCGGACTTGGTCGCCTCCACCGCGTCGCGCTCGGCGTTGCGCTTCTGGACTTCCAGCTCGTAGAGCTTGGCGGCCAGCATCTTCATCGCGTTGTCGCGGTTCTGGTGCTGGCTGCGCCCGGTCTGGCAGGCCACCACGATCCCCGTGGGCACGTGGGTGATGCGTACCGCCGACTCGGTCTTGTTGACGTGCTGGCCGCCGGCGCCGGACGAGCGGTACACGTCGGTCTTCAGGTCGGCCGGGTTGATCTCGATGTCGATGTTGTCGTCGACCTCCGGAGACACGAACACCGAGGTGAAGCTGGTGTGGCGGCGGTTGTCGGAATCGAACGGCGACTTGCGCACCAGCCGGTGCACGCCGGTCTCGGTCTTGAGCCAGCCGTAGGCGTAGTCGCCCTCGACCCGCAGCGTGGCCGACTTGATGCCGGCGACGTCGCCGCCGCTGGCCTCCATCAGCTCGGTCTTCCAGCCACGCGACTCGCACCAGCGCATGTACATGCGCAGCAGCATCTCGGCCCAGTCCTGCGCCTCGGTGCCGCCGGCGCCGGCCTGGATGTCGACGAAGGCGTTCGCCGTATCCATCTTGCCGGAGAACATGCGCTGGAATTCCAGCTGCTCCACGCCCTTCTGGAAGCCGTCGACATCGGCCACCACCGCGACCGCGGTGTCCTCGTCGTCCTCGGCCTCGGCCAGGTCGAGCAGTTCGCCGGCGCCCGCCAGGCCCTCGCTCAGGCCGCGGATGCCGTTGACGGTCTTGTCGAGCAGCGAGCGCTCGCGGCCCAGCGCCTGCGCGCGCTCGGGATCGTTCCAGACGTCGGGGTGTTCGAGTTCGCGCTCGACTTCCTCGAGGCGTTCGCGCTTGGCGTCGTAGTCAAAGAAACCCCCTCAGCGCATCCAGCCGACCGGCGAGGTCGGCGATGCGCTGGCGGACGGGATTGAGTTCGATCATGGCGGGGGCAATCGGCTCGCGAAAACGTGGGATTCTATCAATCTTCCATCGAGCCTCGCCGACACAGGAGTCCCCGTTGCCGACGACATCGCACCGGCGCCCAGCCTCCCTCGCCACCTGCTGCCTGCTGTTCGCCCTGGTGCTGCTGCCGCCGCAGATCGCGGCGCAGGCCGGCGAATGGACCCTGCATCCCGACGCCCTGCGCTGCTACCAGTTGCGCCACAGCGACCCCGAGGCGGCGGCGACGCTGGCCGCGCAGCGCCTGCGCGAGGGCGGGCTGCAGCCGCCGGATGCGCTCGTGTTCGAAGCCTGCCAGGCCGCCTCGCGCGCGCTGATGGGCGAAGCGGACGCGGCCCGGGCCGGGGTGGAGCGAGTGGAGGCCCTGCTCGCTGCGCATCCCATGCCCCCCGGCTACCGGCTGCGTGCGCTGTCCAACGCCGGCCTGACGCTGCAGCTGGCCGGTGACATCCCGGGCGCGCTGGCCGCCTACGACCGTGCGCTTCGCGCCGCGGAGCAGGCCGATGCCTGGGAGGCACAGGTCACCACCCTGGTGAACATCGCCCTGGTCCACAGCGAGGAACTGGCGGCCTACGCCGAGGCCGAGGCGTTGTTCGAGCAGGCGGCGCGGGTCAATGCCGCCCATGGGGCGCCGATGGCGGTGCTCGGCTACAACCGTGGCCTGAACGTTCTGCGCATGGGCCGCCTGGACGAGGCCCGGGATCACTTCGAAGGCGCGCTGGCCGCGGCACGCGGCGCAGACCAGGGCGTCGTGTTGGATCGCGTGGAGGCCGAACTGGCAGCGCTCGACGGCGGCCCGACGGCCCGGCAAAGGCTCGAGCGCGTGTTCGCGCGCCAGCGCGACGGCGGCGACGCGTCCGGGGCCGCGCGCACCGCCCTGCTGCAGGCGCAGCTGGCCCTGGCGGCCGATGCACCGGCGCAGGCGTCGGCTGACGTGCAGCGCGCGCTGTCGCAGCTTCCGGCCAGCGGCTTCCATGCCGAACGCGACCTGGCGCTGCGGCTGCGCGCGGACGCACTGGCGGCCGACGGCGATTGGCGCGCCGCCTTCGCGGCCAGCCGCGACGCCTACGAAGGCCAGCTGGCGCGTTTGCGCACCAGCCAGCTCGACGGCCTGGCGCGGGTACAGGCCAGGCTGATGGATGCCGACAACCGCGAGGCCCTGGTCCTGGCGCGCAAGGAAAATGAACTCGGCAGCCTGCGCGCCTCGCACGAGCGCCGCCAGCGCAACCTCGCGGTCGTGGCGCTGGCGGTGCTGCTGCTGCTGGCCCTGGGCTTCTTCGCGTACCAGCGCAGGGTGACGCGGCGCCTGCGCAACCTCAGCACCCGCGACAGCCTGACCCGACTGCTCAACCGCCACGCCGCCGGCAAGCGCCTGGGCGCGATGGTGCCCGCGCGGGTCGACGCCGGGGACGCGCGGACGGTGGTGTTCCTGATCGACATCGACCATTTCAAGGCGATCAACGACCGCCACGGCCACGGCGTCGGCGACGCGGCGCTGGTGACGGTGGCCCGCGCGCTGACCGAGGCCTGCGGCGACAACGCGGTGGTCGCACGCTGGGGCGGCGAGGAATTCCTGGTCGGCCGGCGCGAACTCGACCTGGCCGGCGCATGCACCGTGGCGGCGCGCCTGCGCGACGCGGTCGCGGCGGCGACGGTCGGCGGCGGCGTGGGCACGGTCGCGGTGTCGATCGGCTTCGCCGCGGTGCCCGTGTTTCCGCCGCGTGCCGGTGGCGTGGCCGGCGCCGAATCCGGCCACTGGCCGGATGCGGTGATCCTGGCCGACCGCGCGCTCTACGCCGCCAAGCGCAGTGGCCGCGACACCTGGGTGGGCCTGTGGGGCCGCGCCGGCGCCGGCGCCGCGATCGACGACGTGCTGGACGATCCGGGCGCGGCCATCGCCGCCGGCGATCTCGAGGTGGCGGCCGCGCGCGAGGGGTTCGCATGGCCGGAGGCGCCATCGCGCTGACGGCCGGGGCCACGACGCGCGCCACCGGCCCCCAGGCGTCTCCGGCACCGGCGGCGCGGCGCCGACGCGCGGACTGCCCGCAGGCCTTCGCCTGGTCGCTGGAGCGCGCCGTGCCCAGTCCAGGAGCCTCGGCGCACGCCGTCGCGGCGGTCAGGCCTCGCCCAGCCGCTCGCGCAGCTCGCCGCGATAGCGACGGCTGGCCGGCAGCACGGTGCCATCGTGCAGGTGCACGCGCGCATCGCCGGTGTCGAGCGGCTCGATCGACGCCAGCCGGTCGAGGTTGACGATGTAGCTGCGGTGGATGCGCAGGAAGCGGCCCGGGTCGAGCCGCTCCTCGATGCCGGAGATCGTGCTGCGCAGCGGATAGTCGTGGCCGCGCACCCGCAGGTTGACGTAGTTGCCGGCGGCCTGCAGCCACTCGATGTCGTTGGCGGCGACCAGGAACTCGCGCCCGAGCTTGCGCACCAGGAAGCGGTCGGGGCGCTCGCCCGGGTCCGCCGGCGGCGCGTCGTCGGGCGCGGCGAGGAAGCTCGCCTCGCCCTGCAGCCGCCGCAGCAGCAGCCGGTAGACCTCGACGATGACCACGATCGAGGCATAGGACCGCACGTCCTTGAGGTACTCGTACAGCAGTTCGCGCGGCCACGGCCCGAATCCGTAGTCCAGCCCCTGCCAGCGGTAGGCCAGCACGCGCAGGCCGATCATCCCGGCCACGTGGAGCAGGCACACCACGGCGCTCGCGAGCAGGTGCAGCGGCAGCCGCTGGCGCCAGTTGTCCCAGTGGGTCGGCCAACGCCGGGTGAGCCAGGCGATCGCCGGGATCAGCAGCGCCCACATCGCGGCGCTGCTGGCCTCCCAGACCACCGGCTCCCACAGCGCCACCGGAGATGGTCCGCCCCGGTTGAGTTCGATCCAGGTGGTGAGGCTGTTCCCCACCACGTTCGACAGCAGCAGCGCCGCGACGAAGCCGGCTTCGGCCCAGTGACGCCACGGCAGGTAGCGTTCGTAGGCGGTGGGCGCGGCGGACATCGCCGCATTCTAGCGGCCGGGTGGCCCCCGGCCGTCCCTGCCCTCCCGCGGTCCGTCACCGGGACGCCGCGATCCGCCCCTTCGCGCTGGCTGCGCCGGGCGCGCGCGGCCCATGCTCCGCCATCGTCCACGCCCGGAGCCCGTCCCGATGCAGCGCCGCCACGACCTCGACTGGGTCCGCACCTGTGCCTTCGCCCTGCTGGTGCTGTACCACGTGGGCATGTACTACGTGACCTGGGAATGGCACGTCGACAGCCCCCGCGCGAGTCCCGCGCTCGAGCCGTTCATGATGCTCAGCTCACCGTGGCGGCTGGGCCTGCTGTTCCTCGTGTCCGGGGTGGCGACCGCCTTCCTGCTGGGCAAGGCGCGCGCGGCGGCGGCCCGCGACGACGGCCGCGTGCGCTTCCTGGGTCCGCGCTCGTGGCGGCTGCTGGTGCCGCTGGCGTTCGGCATGCTCGTGATCGTGCCGCCGCAGTCGTACTTCGAGGTGGTCGACAAGCTGCCCGGCGGCTACCACGACGGCTACCTCGCCTTCTGGGGCCGCT
Organism: Luteimonas rhizosphaericola; assembly: GCF_029888045.1. GTDB lineage: Bacteria > Pseudomonadota > Gammaproteobacteria > Xanthomonadales > Xanthomonadaceae > Luteimonas > Luteimonas rhizosphaericola. The sequence continues at coordinate 207,558 of NZ_JARXRN010000020.1, forward strand.
ACCTGGCCGCCGACGACAGCTTCTGCCGCGGCGACGACTGCCTCATCCTGCCGACCTGGAACCACCTGTGGTTCGTGGCCTACCTGTGGGTCTACACGGTGGCGCTGTGGGCGCTGGTGCGGTTCGCGCCGCGCGCGCTGGAGCGGGTCGGAACGCGCCTGGCCGCCGCGCTGTCCACGCCGGCGGGGATCGTGCTGTGGCCGGCGGCCTGGTTCGCGCTGGCGCGCATGAGCCTGGTGGGGGTGTTCGAATCGACCCACGCCCTGGTCGACGACTGGTACAACCACGTCCAGTACCTGGCGCTGTTCCTGCTCGGCTTCGCGATCGCGCGCGCCGACGGCGTATGGGACGCCATGGTCCGCCAGCGACGGGTGGCGCTGGCGCTGTGGCTCGCGAGCTGGGTGGCGATCGTGGCCTATTTCTACCACTTCGCCCAGCCCGAGCCACCGCAGGGCCTGCGGCTGGCGATGCGCGCGGCCTGGGGCCTGAACCAGTGGTGCGCGATCGTCGCCATCCTCGGCTTCGCCCGCCGCTGGTCGCCCGGCGACAGCCCCGCACTGCGCTACCTGTCGCAGGCGATCTTCCCGGTCTACATCCTGCACCAGACCATCATCATCCTGCTTGCGGTCGGCCTGCGCCCGCTGGCGCTGCCGCCGCTGCTGGAGGGGCCGCTGCTGGTGGTGGCGACGTTCGCGCTGTGCTTCGCGGTCTATGAACTGGTGCGGCGCATCCCGCTGGCGCGGCCGCTGTTCGGACTCGCCGGCCGGCGCGCCGCGCCCGCGGGCGCCCCCGCCCCCGCCGCGTGAGCGGTCAGGCAGCGGCGAGGTGCTCGACGATCAGCTGCACCGCCTGCGGCCCGCGGTAGTCGTCGGCCGCCAGCCGGAAGCACAGGTGGCAGCGCGTGGCGGGGGCCTCGCCGGTCCAGCCGCCGAAGTGGATCGCATTGAGCGGCGCGGGCACGCCGCCGATCCGCAGCGACAGGCGCAGATGGCGCTCGCCCACCACACGCCAGCCGGCCACGTCGAAGACGTCGTCGAACAGCGGCTCGGCGAAGCCCTGGCCCCAGGGCCCGCCGTCGCGCAGCGCATCGGCGTGGCGGCGGTCGAACTCGTGCGGCGACAGCGGGCCGTCGCTGAGGATCTCCGCGGCCAGCAGCGCCGGGTCCAGCATCTGCCGCACCGCATCGGCGAACGCGCGCTCGAACGCGGGCAGGTGCGCACGCGGCAGGCTCAGGCCGGCGGCCATCGCATGGCCGCCGAACCGGTCGATGAGCCCGGGATGCGCACGGACCACCGCGGCCAGCACGTCGCGGATGTGCAGCCCCGGGATCGAGCGCGCCGAGCCGCGCAGCGACTCGCCACCGGGTTCCGACGGGGCAAACGCGACTGTCGGCCGGTGCAGGCGTTCCTTCGTCTTCGACGCGACCAAGCCGACCACGCCGGCGTGCCAGTCGGGGTGGAACAGGCACACGGCCGCGTCGCCGCCACCGGCCGGGTCGCCGTCCAGCGCCGCGAGCGCGGTCTCGGCATCGGCCAGCATCGCCTGCTGCACGCCGCGGCGTTCGGCGTTGATCGCGTGCAGGCGTCCGGCCAGGCCGCGCGCGACGGCGGGATCGTCGCTGAGCAGGCACTCGATCCCCAGCGACATGTCCTCCAGCCGCCCGGCCGCGTTGAGCCGCGGCGCGACCGCGAAGGCGATGTCGGCCGCGGCCAGGCACGCCGCGTCGCGCCCGGCCACCTCCACCAGCGCCTGCAGCCCCGCGCAGCCCTGCCCGGCGCGCAGCCGCCGCAGCCCGGCGGCCACCAGCGCGCGGTTGTTGGCGTCCAGCGGCACCAGGTCGGCCACGGTGCCGACGGCGACCAGGTCCAGCAGGGCCGACAGGTCGGGCACCGCGGCATCGGCGAATGCGCCACCCCGCCGCAATCGCGCGCGCAGGGCGAGCAGCACGTAGAAGATCACGCCCACCCCGGCCAGGCACTTGCTGGGAAACGCGTCCCCGGCGAGGTTCGGGTTGACGATCGCGTCCGCCGGCGGCAGCGCCGGTCCGGGCAGGTGGTGGTCGGTGACCAGCATGCGCCAGCCGCGCGCCCTGGCCGCGGCGACGCCGGCATGGCAGGCGATGCCGTGGTCGACGGTGACCAGCAGCGGCGGCGGCGCGGCTCCGTCGGGGAGATGCACGGCAAGATCCTCGACCAGCGCCGGCGACAGCCCGTAGCCATGCACCTGCCGGTTCGGCACCGCGTGCCGCACGTCGCGCGCACCCAGCATCCGCAGTCCGCGCACCGCGGTCGCGCACGCGGTGGCACCGTCGGCGTCGAAATCCCCGACCACCAGGATGCGTGAGCCGCGCGCGATCGCATCGGACAGCAGATCGAGCGCGGCCTCCAGCCCACCGAGCGCGTCGGGCGGCAGCAGCTGCGCCAGACGCGGCTGCGCGAGCGCCGGCTCGGTGATGCCGCGCGCGGCGTACACGCGGCGCAGCAGCGGCGGCACGTGCTCGGGCCACGCGCCCGCGACCTCGGCGGCGCGGCGACGGATGCGCAGCGTCATGCGCTGGCGAAGCCGCTGGCGGGGCGGCGCCAGAACCGCCAGCGCTGGCCACGCGTCAGGGTGCGGACGCTGCCGTCGGCGAAATCCAGGTGCAGGGCGTCGAGCGCGCGCGCACGCACCGCGTCCAGCGCGGGCAGGAGCCAGTCGCGTTCGAGCGTCGCCGCGTCGCGCAGCGCCACCAGGTCGAACAGGAGGTCCCCGCCGCCGGCGTCGAAGCGGGCGGGCAGCGGCCGCGCGACACCGGCCGCCGAGGCGAGCGCGCCGGCGACATCCTCGTCGCTGCAGACCTGCGCGTGGTCCGAGCCGACATGGTCGGGCAGCACGCCGCCGCCCCAGAACCACAGCGAATTGATCGCCGGCCGCCCCGCCTCCTGACGCCGCGCGTTCCAGGGATGGTTGTGCAGCACCACCTGCGCTTCGCTCAGCAGGCTGCGCCAGCGTCGACCCTCGGGACCTTGCGCGAGATGCTCGAACAGGTCGGCGCCAAGCGCGTCGTCGGGTTCGGTGAAGGCCGGCAGGCTCGAGGACGGCGGCAGGCGCAGGTACCAGCGCGTGGGCACCGGGGCGTCGATCGGCATGCCGGCATCGCCGAACAGCGGCTTCAGGGCCGGCAGCAGCTGCGCCGCGTCCTGCGCATCGAGGCCGAGCCCCTCGCCGACCGCGAGCAGGCGCGCGCCGTTGATGTCGGGCTGCACCCGGCAGGGATCGGCGCGCAGCCATGCGGCGCCCGCGGCATCGCCGGCGTCGCGCTGGCGCGTGAGCGCCGCCACCGGCCAGTGCTGCGGAACCGGATGCAGGTGCCGAAGCAGCTGCGCCCGGCGTCCCGCATCGAGCCCGATGCGAAGGTCGCCCCGGCCGAGCGCGGTGGCCACCGGCGCGGACGGCGCCGCGGCACCGAGGCGCCGCACGGACGGAAGCAGCAGCGTCGCGACGCCGGCCGGCACGCGGCTCAGCCGCCGTAGCTCACGTCGACGATCTCGTACTCGCGCGCGCCCGCGGGCGCCTCGATCGTGACGCTGTCGCCCTCGTGCTTGCCGATCAGCGCGCGCGCCACGGGCGAGGAGATCGCGATCAGGCCGAGCTTGATGTCGGCTTCGAGGTCGCCGACGATCTGGTAGCGCTTCTCCTCGTCGGTCTCGACGTCGGCGATCGTCACCGTGGCGCCGAACACGACCTTGTCGCCGGCATCGAGCCTGGCCACGTCGATGATGTCGGCGTGCGAGAGTTCGCCCTCGAGCTGCTTGATCCGGCCTTCGATGAAGCCCTGCTGCTCGCGCGCGGCGTGGTATTCCGCGTTCTCCTTCAGGTCGCCGTGCGCGCGCGCTTCGGCGATCGCGTTGATCACCGCCGGGCGCTTGACCGACTTGAGTTCCTCGAGTTCGGCGCGCAGGCGTTGCGCCCCGGCCATGGTCATGGGTGCTCTCATGTGACGGCTCCTCAGGCGTCCTTGCGCAGTTCTTCGTGCAGTTCCTGCAGCGCCCACACCGGGCCGCTGCCGCGATAGTCCAGAGAATGCAGCAGGGCCCGCGCGCCGGCAACCGTGGTCGAGTAGGTCACGCGCTGCTGTAGCGCCTCGCGGCGGATCGAGAACGAGTCGGCGATCGCCTGCCGCCCTTCGGTGGTGTTGACGATGTAGGCGATCTCGCCGTTCTTGATCAGGTCGACGATGTGCGGACGACCCTCGAGCACCTTGTTCACCTGCTCGCACTCGATGCCGTTCTCGCGCAGCCACTTCGCGGTGCCCGTGGTGGCGACGATCGCGTAGCCGCGCGCGACCAGGTCGCGCGCCACCGGCAGCACCCGCTGCTTGTCGGGATCGCGCACCGAGACGAACGCCTTGCCGGTGGCCGGCGGCGCCTTGATGCTGGCCGCTTCCTGCGCGCGCGCGAACGCCGCGCCGAAGTTGCGGCCCACGCCCATCACCTCGCCGGTGGAGCGCATCTCCGGGCCCAGGATCGGGTCCACGCCCTGGAACTTGGCGAACGGGAAGATCGCTTCCTTGACCGAGAAGTAGGCCGGCACGATCTCCTTCGTCGCCCCCTGCTCGGCCAGGGTGCGGCCGGCCATGCAGCGCGCGGAGATCTTCGCCAGCGCCAGGCCGGTGGCCTTGGACACGAACGGCACCGTGCGCGAGGCGCGCGGGTTCACCTCCAGCAGGAAGATGGTGTGGCTGCCGTCGTCCTCGGTCTGCACCGCGAACTGGGTGTTCATCAGGCCGATCACGTTCAGCGCGCGCGCCAGCGCCACCACCTGTTCGCGCAGGCGGTCCTGGACCTCGGCCGGCAGCGAGTACGGCGGCAGCGAGCAGGACGAATCGCCCGAGTGCACGCCGGCCTCCTCGATGTGCTCCATCACGCCGCCGATCAGCACGTTCCCGTCCTTGTCGGCGATCACGTCGACGTCGACCTCGACCGCGTTGTCGAGGAAGCGGTCGAGCAGCACCGGCGAATCGTTCGACACCTTCACCGCGTCGCGCATGTAGCGCGCGAGGTCGGCGTCGGCGTGCACCACCTCCATCGCGCGGCCGCCGAGCACGTAGCTCGGGCGCACCACCAGCGGGTAGCCGATCTCGCGCGCCAGCACCAGCGCCTCCTCGGCGCTGCGCGCGGTGCGGTTGGGCGGCTGCTTCAGGCCCAGGCGGTCGACCAGCTGCTGGAAGCGCTCGCGGTCCTCGGCCAGGTCGATCGAGTCCGGCGAGGTGCCGATGATCGGCACGCCGTTGGCCTCCAGCGCCCGGGCCAGCTTGAGCGGGGTCTGGCCGCCGTATTGCACGATCACGCCGCGCGGCTTCTCCAATTCGACGATCTCCAGCACGTCCTCGAGCGTGAGCGGCTCGAAGTACAGGCGGTCGGAGGTGTCGAAGTCGGTCGAAACCGTCTCCGGGTTGCAGTTGACCATGATGGTCTCGTAGCCGTCCTCGCGCAGCGCGAGCGCGGCATGCACGCAGCAGTAGTCGAACTCGATGCCCTGCCCGATCCGGTTCGGGCCGCCGCCCAGCACCATGATCTTCTCGCGGTCGGTCGGCTCGGCCTCGCACTCGTCCTCGTAGGTCGAGTACAGGTAGGCGGTGGTGGTCGCGAACTCGGCGGCGCAGGAGTCCACCCGCTTGTACACCGGACGTACGCCGTGGGCGCGGCGCAGCGCGCGAACCGCCTGCTCGTCGCTGCCCACCAGCTGCGCCAGGCGCGCGTCGGCGAAGCCCATGCGCTTGAGCGCGCGCAGGCGGCGGGCGTCGAGCGCATCGATGCCCGCGGCCGCGACCTCGCGCTCGGCGGCGACGATGTCCTCGATCTGGTCCAGGAACCACGGGTCGACGAACGACAGCGCGTGCACGTCCTCGACCGACATCCCGGCGCGGAACGCATCGGCCAGGTAGAACAGCCGCTCCGGACCGGCTTCCTTGACCTCGCGGCGCAGGGTGGCCAGGTCGGCCTCGTCGGACAGGTCCAGGCCGGTCGGGTCGAACCCGACCTTGCCGGTCTCCAGCCCGCGCAGCGCCTTGTGCACCGACTCGGAGAAGGTGCGGCCCATCGCCATCACCTCGCCGACCGACTTCATCTGCGTGGTCAGGCGCGCGTCGGCCTGGGGGAACTTCTCGAACGCGAACCGCGGGATCTTGGTCACCACGTAGTCGATCGAGGGCTCGAACGAGGCCGGGGTCTTGCCGCCGGTGATCTCGTTGCGCAGCTCGTCGAGCGTGTAGCCCACCGCCAGCTTGGCCGCGACCTTGGCGATCGGGAAGCCCGTCGCCTTCGACGCCAGCGCCGAGGAGCGCGACACGCGCGGATTCATCTCGATCACCACCACGCGCCCGGTCTGGGCGTTGATGCCGAACTGCACGTTCGAGCCGCCGGTGTCGACGCCGATCTTGCGCAGCACCGCGATCGAGGCGTCGCGCAGGCGCTGGTATTCCTTGTCGGTCAGGGTCTGCGCCGGGGCGACGGTGATCGAGTCGCCCGTGTGCACGCCCATCGGGTCGAGGTTCTCGATCGAGCAGACGATGATGCAGTTGTCCGCGGTGTCGCGGACCACCTCCATCTCGAACTCCTTCCAGCCCAGCACCGACTCCTCGACCAGCACCTCGCTGGTCGGCGAAAGCTCCAGGCCGCGCTTGACGATGTCCTCGAACTCCTCGCGGTTGTAGGCGATGCCGCCGCCGCTGCCGCCGAGGGTGAAGCTGGGCCGGATGATGGTCGGGTAGCCGACCGTGGCCTGGATCTCCACCGCCTCGTCGAAGGTCTTCGCGACCGCGGCCTTCGGGCATTCCAGGCCGATCTCGCCCATCGCCACGCGGAACAGCTCGCGGTCCTCCGCCATGCGGATCGCCTCGCGCTTGGCGCCGATCAGTTCGACGCCGTACTTCTCGAGCACGCCGTGGTCGGCGAGGTCGAGCGCGCAGTTGAGCGCGGTCTGGCCGCCCATGGTCGGCAGCAATGCGTCGGGCTTCTCCTTGGCGATGATCTTCTCGACCGTCTGCCAGTTGATCGGCTCGATGTAGACCGCGTCCGCCATCTCGGGGTCGGTCATGATCGTGGCGGGGTTGCTGTTGACCAGCACCACGCGGTATCCCTCCTCGCGCAGCGCCTTGCACGCCTGCGCCCCGGAATAGTCGAACTCGCAGGCCTGGCCGATGACGATCGGGCCGGCGCCGATGATGAGGATGGTCTGGATGTCGGTGCGCTTGGGCATCAGTGCTTCCCGGCGTGCTGGTTCGACATGGACGCCACGAAGCGGTCGAACAGGGGTGAGACGTCGTGCGGGCCCGGCGAGGCTTCCGGATGGCCCTGGAACGAGAAGGCGGGCGCGTCGGTGAGCTCGATGCCCTGGTTGGTGCCGTCGAACAGCGAGCGGTGGATCACGCGCACGTTGGCCGGCAGCGTGGTCTCGTCGACCGCGAAGCCGTGGTTCTGCGAAGTGATCATCACCCGTCCCGTGTCGAGGTCCTGCACCGGGTGGTTGGCGCCGTGGTGGCCGTTGGCCATCTTCACCGTCTTCGCGCCGGCGGCCAGCGCCAGCAGCTGGTGGCCGAGGCAGATGCCGAACAGCGGCACCTTCGCGGCGATGAACTCGCGGATCGCGGCGATCGCGTAGTCGCAGGGCTCCGGATCGCCCGGGCCGTTGGACAGGAACACGCCGTCCGGCTGCATGGCCAGCACCTCGGACGCCGGGGTCTGCGCCGGCACCACCGTCAGCGCGCAGCCGCGCTCGGCCAGCATCCGCAGGATGTTGGTCTTGACGCCGTAGTCGTAGGCCACCACGCGGCAGGTCGACGGCGCGCTGGCGAACGCGTTGGCGTCCAGGTCCAGCGAGCCTTCCGTCCAGGCGTACGCCTCGGTGGTGCTGACCACCTTCGCCAGGTCCATGCCCTTGAGGCCGGGGAACTTGCGCGCGGCTTCCAGCGCCTGGTCGGCGTCGACCGCGCCGGCCATCAGCGCGCCGTTCTGGGCGCCGCGTTCGCGCAGCAGGCGGGTGAGCCTGCGGGTGTCGATGCCGGCGATGGCGACGATGCCGCGTGCGCGCAGCCATTCGGGCAGCGCCACCTGGCTGCGCCAGTTGCTTGGACGGCGCGGCACGTCGCGCACGATCAACCCCGCCGACCAGACCTTCGCGGCCTCGTCGTCCTGGTCGGTGCAGCCGGTGTTGCCGATGTGCGGATAGGTCAGCGTCACCAGCTGGCGCGCGTACGACGGGTCGGTGAGCACTTCCTGGTAGCCGGTCATGGCGGTGTTGAACACCACCTCGCCGACCGAAAGGCCGGTCGCGCCCACGGAAACGCCCTCGAATACGGTGCCGTCTTCGAGGACGAGGATTGCGGTTTCGGTCACTGGCTTCGCCTACGTGAGGTTGCAAAAAACCGCCGGAGCGGCGGAGAACCGGTCCGGAGGCAAGTGGAATCAGGCGAGCGGGAATGATACCGGGGGACGCCCCAAAAGGAAAATCCGCTGTACAAGCCCCGGGTTGCGGGACTAAGTTTGGCGACAGGGGGATTCCATGCGCCTGGGGGGGCCATGAACGAGACCACGGTGTATGCCAAGACGCCGGCCGGCCATGAGGAAATCGGCGCGCGCAAGGCCGGGCTCGACGTCCGCCAGCGGCGCCTCCTGATCCTGGTCGACGGCCAGCGCAGCGTTGCCGACCTCCGCGGCGTGTCGGGGCTGCCCGACGCGCTCGCCATGCTCGAACACCTGCAGTCCCGTGGACTGGTGGCCGCGACCGGCGCGTACAGCGCCGCCGCAGCGGCCGTCGCCGCCGCCCGCTCGCCTGCGCCCGCGGCCAGCCCGGTGGCCGCCGCGACGCCCGCCGGCGCCGATGTCCGCGAGCGCGGCCGGCGCGCCGCCCATGCCATCACCGAACTGCTCGGTCCGATGGGGGAGGATTTCGCGCTGAAACTGGAGAGCGTCAAGTCCGGCGAGGCGCTGGACGAGCTGCTCGCCCGCTGCCGGCGGATGCTCGGCGAAGTACGCGGCAAGTCGGCGCTGGAGCGCTTCGAACGCCTGCTCGAGGAACGCTGAGCGCGGCTCAGCCGAACAGCAGCTGGCGCAGCCCGTAGCGACCAGGCGCCCGCCGCGCCAGGCGCACCGCGGCCTCCAGCGCACCCTGGGCGAAGATGTCGCGGTTGCCGGCGCGGTGCACCAGCTCGATCCGCTCGCCCGCAGTGGTGAACTGCACCAGGTGCTCGCCGACGATGTCGCCCGCGCGCAGGCTGGCGTAGCGCGGCTCCGCACCGCCCCGCGATGCCGATTCGCCCAGCGCCAGCGCGGTGCCCGAGGGCGCGTCGCGCTTGTGCACGTGGTGGGATTCGACGATGTCGCAGTCCCAACCCGGCAGCGCGAACGCGGCGCGTTCGACCAGTTCGTCCAGCACCGCCACGCCGACGCTGAAATTGGCCTGCCAGAGCACCGGGATCGCGCTGGCGGCCGCGTCGAGCGCGGCCCGCTGCGCATCGGCCAGCCCGGTGGTGCCCGAGACCAGCGCCGCGCCACGCCCGCGGCACAGGGCGAGCACCGGGTCGAAGCCTTCGGGCAGGCTGAAGTCGACCGCAGCGTCGAACGCGGGCGTACCCGCAAGCTCCGACGCGGTGAAATGCGGGATGCCGTCGACCACGCGCTGGCCGACGCTGCGCTGGACAGCGGCCACCACGGCGACGTCGTCGCGTTCGGCGGCCAGTCGCAGCAGTGCACGCCCCATGCGGCCGGAGGCGCCGTGAACCAGCAGTCGGATGGGTGTGGGCATGGCCGCAGGCTATCCGCGCGCCCGGGTGCCCGGCAAGCCCGGCGCGCGGCACCGCGCTGCGCGTCAGGAGGTCATGCGTTCCCAGAAGCCGCGCACGCCGTCGACGAAGGTGCTCGACTTGGGCGAATGGCGGCGGGCGCCCTCGCCCACGAACGTCGCGTCGAAACGGTCCAGCAGGTCGCGCTGCTCCGGGGTGAGGTTGACCGGCGTTTCCACCACCACCTTGCAGTACAGGTCGCCCGGGGCGCGGCTGCGCACCGAGCGCACGCCCTTGTCGCGCAGGCGGAACACCTTGCCGGTCTGGGTTTCGGCGGGGATGCGGATCTCGGCCTCGCCGCCCAGGGTGGGCACGCGCACCGTATCGCCGAGCGCGGCCTGGGAAATGCGGATCGGCACCTCGCAGTGCAGGTCGTCGCCATCGCGCTCGAAGATCGGATGCGGCCGCACCCGGATCTCGACATAGAGGTCGCCATGCGGCGCGCCGGCGGGGCCGACCTCGCCCTCGCCCGCCAGGCGGATGCGGTCGCCGTTGTCCACGCCGGCCGGCACCTTCACCGACAGCACCTTCTGCTCCTCGACGCGCCCGTTGCCGTGGCAGGTCTTGCACGGCCGGGTGATCGTCTGCCCGCGACCGTGGCAATGCGGACACGGCTGCTGCATGGAGAAGATGCCGCGCTGGAACCGCACCTGTCCGCGGCCGTGGCAGGTGGCGCAGGTCTCGAGCTTGCGGTCTTCCGAACCGGTGCCGTCGCAGTCGCCGCACTCGGCCAGGGTCGGGATCTCGATGCGCTTTTCCAGCCCCGAGACGGCCTCCTCGAGGTCGAGTTCCATCACGTAGCCGACGTCGGCGCCGCGCCGCGGGCCGCCGCGCGCGCCGCCGCCGAAGATGTTGCCGAAGATGTCGCCGAAGATGTCGCCCATGTCGGCGCCGCCGAACCCGCCGGGCCCGGCATTGCCGCCGCCCATGCCGTGTTCGAACGCGGCGTGGCCGTGCTGGTCGTACATGCGGCGCTTTCCGCCGTCCGACAGCACCTCGTAGGCCTCCTTGCTCTCCTTGAAGCGCACCTCGGCCTCGTGGTCGCCCGGGTTGCGGTCCGGGTGGAACTTCATCGCGCAGCGGCGGTAGGCCTTCTTGAGGTCTTCCTCGCTGGCGTCGCGCGCGACGCCGAGGACTTCGTAGTAATCGCGTTTCATGGGCAGGGCGCTGGGATTCCGCTTGGGATGGACCGGAGGGGCAGGAGGCGCGCGGCAGGAGATCGCGATCGCGGGACGGGCGGCATCGCGGTGCCGCCCGTCCCCGTCGCGGACGTTCCGTCAGCGCAGGCCGACGGTCCGGCCGCGGGCCGTCACTGCTTCTTCTCGTCGTCGCGGACTTCCGTGAACTCGGCGTCCACCACGTCATCCTGCTTCGGCGCGCCGCCGGCGCCCGGCTCCCCGCCACCCGGACCCTGCTGCCCGGCCGAGGCGGCCGCGAACAGCGCCTGCGCGGCTTCCTCGAGCGCCTTGGTCTTGGCCTCGATCTGGGCCTTGTCGTCGCCCTTCATCGCGGTCTCGACCTCGGCGATCGCGCCTTCCACGCGACCGATGACGTCGCCCGGCACCTTGTCGCCGTTGTCCTTGATCGCGCTGCGCGCCGAGTGCACCAGCGCGTCGGCCTGGTTGCGTGCGCCCACCAGTTCGTGGAACTTGCGGTCGTCCTCGCGGTGCGCCTCGGCGTCGGCGACCATCCGCTGGATCTCCTCGTCCGACAGGCCCGAGCCGGCCTTGATCTCGACCTTCTGCTCCTTGCCGGTCTTCTTGTCCTTGGCGGTCACGTGCACGATGCCGTTGGCGTCGATGTCGAACGACACCTCCACCTGCGGCATGCCGCGCGGCGCGGCCTCGATGCCGGTCAGGTCGAAGCGGGCCAGCGACTTGTTGTAGCGGGCCTGCTCGCGCTCGCCCTGCAGCACGTGCACGGTCACGGCGGACTGGTTGTCCTCGGCGGTGGAGAAGGTCTGCGAGGCCTTGGTCGGCACCGTGGTGTTCTTCTCGATGATCTTGGTGAACACGCCGCCCAGGGTCTCGATGCCGAGCGACAGCGGGGTCACGTCGAGCAGCAGCACGTCCTTGACGTCGCCGGCCAGCACGCCGCCCTGCACCGCCGCGCCGATGGCCACGGCCTCGTCGGGGTTGACGTCCTTCTTCGGCTCCTTGCCGAAGAACTCGCTGACCGCCGCCTGCACCTTGGGCATGCGGGTCTGGCCGCCGACCAGGATCACCTCGGCGATGTCGCCCGCGCGCAGGCCGGCGTCGTTGAGCGCCACCTTGCACGGCTCGATCGTCTTCTTCACCAGGTCGTCCACCAGCGCCTCGAGCTTGGCCCGGGTCAGCTTGATGTTCAGGTGCTTCGGCCCGGAAGCGTCGGCCGTCACGTACGGCAGGTTGACCTCGGTCTGCTGCGAGCTCGACAGTTCGATCTTCGCGCGCTCGGCCGCGTCCTTCAGGCGCTGCAGGGCGAGCGGATCCTTGCGCAGGTCGATGCCCTGGTCCTTGTTGAACTCGTCGACCAGGTAGTCGATGACGCGCTTGTCGAAGTCCTCGCCGCCGAGGAAGGTGTCGCCGTTGGTGGCCAGCACCTCGAACTGCTTCTCGCCGTCGACTTCCGCGATCTCGATGATCGACACGTCGAAGGTGCCGCCGCCGAGGTCGTAGACCACGATCTTGCGGTCGCCGCCGGCCTTGTCCAGGCCGTAGGCCAGGGCCGCCGCGGTGGGCTCGTTGATGATGCGCTTGACGTCGAGGCCGGCGATGCGGCCGGCGTCCTTGGTCGCCTGGCGCTGGCTGTCGTTGAAGTAGGCCGGCACCGTGATCACCGCTTCGGTGACCTTCTCGCCCAGGTAGTCCTCGGCGGTCTTCTTCATCTTCTCGAGGATGCGCGCGGACACTTCCTGCGGCGAGAGCTTCCTGCCGTCGTTGGTCTGCACCCACGCATCGCCGTTGTCGTGCGCGACGATGCCGTAGGGCACCAGATCGAGGTCCTTCTTGACCTCTGCGTCGCCGAACTTGCGGCCGATCAGGCGCTTGACGGCGTAGAAGGTGTTCTTGGGATTGGTGACGGCCTGGCGCTTGGCGCTCGCGCCGACCAGCACTTCGCCGTCCTTGGTGTAGGCCACGATCGACGGCGTGGTGCGGTCGCCCTCGCTGTTCTCGATGACCTTGGCCTTGCCGCCGTCCATGATGGCCACGCACGAATTGGTCGTGCCCAGGTCGATGCCGATGATCTTTGCCATGGTGGGTTCCCTCTGGAATTCAGTCTGTGTGGCAGCCGGGCCGCCGATGCCGGTGATGTGTGGACGCGGGGGGTGGATTCAAGGGCGAGGCAGCGGACGCGGGGACGGACAGCGGCCGCCCGCGACACCCACCCGACGCCGGGTCCGGCCCCTGCCGCGCGTCAGTCGTGCTTGGCCACCGCGACCAGCGCGGGGCGCAGCAGCTGTTCGTTGAGCACGTAGCCCTTCTGGAACACCTGGACCACGGCGCCGGGGGGCACCTGGTCGGTCTCCACCGCGCTCATGGCCTGGTGGCGCTCGGGGTCGAAGCCTTCGCCCTGGCTGGGCGCGACCTCGACCAGGCCGTTGTTCTCGCACACGCGGGTGAGCTCGCGCAGGGTCAGCACCACGCCGTCGCGCAGCGGATCCTCGGCGGGCGCGTTGACCAGCGCCGCCTCGAGGCTGTCGAAGACGGGCAGCAGGTCGCCCAGCAGCTGCTTGTTGGCGAAGCGGCAGGCGTTGCGCACGTCGCGCTCCATCCGCTTGCGCTGGTTCTCCAGGTCCGCGCGGTCGACCAGCGACTGCGCGCGGAGCTGTTCGAGTTCGGCCTCCAGGGCCTGGATCCGCGCCTCGGGCGCGAGCGTGTCCTCGGCCGCCGGGGCGGCATCGTGCATGGGTTCGGTCGTCATGTCCTGGCTGGCTGGGGCGGTCGCGAGGCCGCCGACCCGCCAGCTATGGGGCCGGCGGGTCGGGATTCAAGGCGGCGCCCAGCAGGTCGGCGGTGGCCTGCACCACCGGGATCACGCGGTCGTAGGCCATGCGCGTGGGGCCGATCACCCCCAGCACGCCCAGGACCTTGCCCGGGGCGCCGTAGGGCGCGGTCACCAGCGACACCCCTTCCAGCGGCGCGAGCCCGGTTTCTTCGCCGATGAAGATGCGCACGCCCGGGGCGCGGATGGTGCGCTCGAGCAGCTGCAGAATCTCGCGCTTGCGGGCGAAGGCCTCGAACAGGTCCCGCAGGCGATCGAGGTCGGACAGGTCCTGGACGCCGATCAGCCGGGTTTGGCCGGCCACCAGCATGTCGTCGCTGTCGGCCGGGGCCAGCGCCTGCTCGGCCAGCTCGACGGTGTGCGAGAGCAGCGCCTCCATCTCGTCGCGCGCGGCCTGCAGTTCGCGCACCAGGGTGCTGCGGATCTCGGCGACCGGCCGGCCGGCGAAATGCGCGTTCAGGTAATTGGCCACGCGCTCCAGTTCGCCCGACTCGAAGGGCCGCCGGGTCTGGATGATGCGGTTCTGCACGTCGTTGTCGGCGAACACCAGGATCGCCATCACCCGCGCCCCGTCCAGCGGCACGAAGTCGATGTGGCGGAAGGCGAACTGCTCCCGACGCGGCACCGAGACAACGCCGACGAAATGGGTCATCGCCGAGACCAGCTCCGAGGCGCTGCCGAGCAGCGCCTGGGTGGTGCCGGCGCCGGCGCCGGCCAGTTCGCCGCGCAGCCGCACCAGCTCCGCGCTGGGCAGTGGTTGCACCTGCAGCAGGGAATCGACGAACACCCGATAGCCCTGCGCGGTCGGGATCCGGCCGGCCGAGGTGTGCGGCGCCGCGAGCAGGCCCTGCTCTTCCAGGTCGGCGAGGATGTTGCGGATCGTCGCCGCGCTCACGTCGAGCCCCGAATGCCGGGCCAGGGTCTGCGAGCCGACCGGCTCGCCGTCGCGGATGTGGCGCGCGATCAGGGTCCGCAGCAGCTGGCGGGCGCGTGGATCGAGGGTACCGGCGGGCGGGCGTGCGGCCATCGTCCCGATTAGACCGCCTGAGCTCGGCGGGCCGCAAGCTCGGCGGCCGCGGCGCGAAGTCGAGGCGCCGCACGCGGGCCGTCCGACGACGGCAATGCGGCCCGTGGCGGTCGCGCCCCCGCCGCGGGGCCGTCAGTCCTGCTCCCGTGCGATGCGAAAGACGCGCATTGCGTCTCGGCTGTTGCGATGGCGGCGACTACACTGTGCGGCCATGCTCAGGCGCCTGACCCTCCGCGATTTCGCCGTCGTCTCGGCCTCCGAACTCGAATTCGGCCCGGGCATGACCGTCATTTCCGGCGAAACCGGCGCCGGCAAGTCGCTGCTGGTGGATGCCTTGGGCTTCCTGTCAGGGCTGCGCGCCGATGCCGGGATGGTGCGCCACGGCGCCCCCCGCGCCGAGCTGCACGCCGAATTCGACCCCGTCGACGCTCCCGCCGCGCTCGAGTGGCTGCGCGAGCAGGAGTTCGACGACGGCCAGGCCTGCACCCTGCGCCGCACCCTGCGCGCCGACGGCGGCTCGCGGGCCTGGATCAACGGCCGCCCGGCGACGCTCGCACAGCTCTCGCAGCTGGCCGGACTGCTGGTGGAGATCCATGGCCAGCATGAGCACCAGGCGCTGCTGGAGCGTTCGAGCCAGCTGGCGCTGCTGGATGCCTTCGGCGGCCACGAGGTCGAACTGGCGGCGGTGGGCGCGGCCGCGGCGCAGTGGAACGCGCTGCTGCGCGAACGCGAGTCGCTGTCGCGCACGGGCGACGTCTCCGAGCGCATCGACTGGCTGGGCCACCAGATCGCCGAACTCGAGCGCGAGGACCTGCGCCCCGGGGCGATCGACGCACTGGTGGCCGGCCATCGCCGTCAGGCCCATGCCGCCGGACTGATCGCCGCCTGCGACACTGCGCTGGCCACGCTGGCGGGTGACGACGGGCCGTCGCTGGTGCACGGGCTCGAACAGCTGCGCGGCGGCCTCTCCCGCGAGCGCGCGCACGAGCCGCGGCTGGACGAAGTCGACGCGATGCTCGACTCCGCCGCGATCCAGGTCGGCGAGGCCGCGCTCCTTCTGCAGCGCATCCGCGACGACCTCGACGTGGACCCGGCCCAGTTCGATATCCTCGACGCCACCCTCGCCCGCCTGCACGAACTGGCGCGCAAGCACCGCGTCGCGCCCGCCGAACTGGGCGAGCGGCAGGCGGCCTTCGTTCGCGAACTGGAATCGCTGCGCGACGCCGGCACCCGCCTGCAGGGCCTCGATGGCGAGATCGCCGCCGCCTCCGCCCGCTGGCGGGACGCGGCCGACGCGCTGGGCAAGGCGCGTGGCGCCGCCGCGTCACGGCTGTCGCAGGCGACCACCGCCCTGATCGCTGAGCTCGGGATGGGCGGCGGCCGCTTCGAGGTGGCGCTGGAACCGGTCGAACAGCAGCGCCCCGATCCGCAGGGCGGCGAACGGGTGGAATTCCTGGTGTCGGCCAACGCCGGCCAGCCGCCGAGGCCACTGCGCCGGGTGGCGTCGGGCGGCGAGCTGTCGCGGATCTCGCTGGCGATCGAGGTCGCGGCGCTCGGTTCGGACGCGGTGCCGACGATGGTGTTCGACGAGGTCGATTCGGGCATCGGCGGCGCGGTGGCCGAGATCGTCGGCCAGAAGCTGCGGGCGCTGGGCGCCAGCCGCCAGGTGCTGTGCGTGACCCACCTGCCGCAGGTCGCGGCGCAGGGCCACGCGCATTACCGCGTCAGCAAGGCCGACCGCGACGGGCTGACCCACAGCGCGGTCGAGCGCCTGGACCAGAAGCAGCGCCAGGAGGAACTGGCGCGCATGCTCGGGGGAATCGAAGTGTCGAAGGAAGCGCGGGCGGCGGCGCGCCGACTGCTGGGCGCCGCAGGCTGAGCCGCGGCACCGGGGGCGCGGAGCTCAGCGCTTGCGGCGGACGTAGAGCACCAGCGAATGCTCGTCGAGCACGTAGCCGTGCTCGCCCGCGATCTTGTTCAGCAGCGCCACGATTTCCGGGCTCTCGAACTCGGTGATCTGGCCGCTGCTCATGTCGACCATGTGGTAGTGGTGGTCGCCGCGGTCAAGTTCGTACAGCGCGTGCCCGCCCTCGAAGTTGTGCTTGGTCACCAGGCCCGCGGCCTCGAACTGGGTCAGCACGCGGTACACCGTCGCCAGGCCGATCTCGTCGCCCTGCTCAAGCAGCTGGCGGTAGATGTCCTCGGCGGTCATGTGCTGCCGGGGGGTCTTGAGCTCCAGCAGTTCGAGGATGCGCATCCGCGGATGCGTCACCTTCAGGCCGGCCTTGCGCAGATCCATCGATTCCATGGGGTCTCCCGTTCACAGGCGGTTTAGCGCCAGCTGCCTGGGTGCCGGTCGCGATGCGGCCGGGAGTGTATCATCGCGCCACTCCAGCCGACCCTTGAGCAGGCCCGCGTTCCATGCCCATGTCCCGCTTCGCGCTCGTCGCCCTGATCGCCGTGGCCACCGCCGGCTGCGGCCTGCTGTACAAGCAGCCGATCTACCAGGGCAACCTGATCGAACAGTCGGCCATCGAACAACTCCAGGTCGGCATGGACAAGCAGCAGGTGCTCACCCTGCTCGGCTCGCCCTCGATCGCCGATCCGTTCCACCACCAGCGCTGGGACTACACCGCCACCGAGCGCACCGACCGCCGCGGCCGCACCGAGGTCAAGAACATGACCCTGTGGTTCGAGAACGACCAGCTGGCGCGATGGGAAGGCGAGTATTTCGCCGAGCAGGACAAGGAACTGTCCGAGCGCATGCGCCGCTTCGGCAACCTGCCGCGCGAAAAGGGCAACCAGCGCCGCTAACGGCGCGTCCGGCCGGCCTGCGCCTGGGCGCGGCGGCGGCGGGCATCCTTCGGGTCGGCGAGCAGCGGCCCCAGCAATTCCAGTCGATCCCCGTCCCGCAGCGGCGCGTCCGGCTGCACGCGCTCGCCGTACACCGCGGTGCCCGCCACGCCGGCCTGCGCGATGCGCGTGGCGGCCAGCGCGTCGGCGACGGTCGCGCCCTCGGGCAGGGACAGATCCTCGGTGTCGAAACGGTCCGGCCAGGCGCGGACCACCTGCACCCGCACGCCGGCCACCACGCCTCAGGCCTCGGCGTCGGCCACGCGCACGAAATCGTCGACCATGCGGTCGGCCAGCCCGCGCAGGCCCAGCGACAGCACCGGCAGCATCAGGCTGCTCTGCGGCTCGAACTCGAGCGACAGCGAGACCTTGCACGCGCTTTCGTCCAGGGCGTGGAACCGCCACCGTCCCTGCAGGCGCCGGAACGGGCCGTCGCGCAGCGCCATGTCGATGTGGTGCGGCGGCGAAAGCGTGTTCTCGGTGGTGAACCAGGTGCGAAAGCCGCCGATCCCCAGTTCCAGCCGCGCCAGCATCCGGGTTTCGTCGGCTTCGAGCAGTTCCGCCTGCTCGCACCAGTCGAAGCGGCGCGGGTAGGCGGGGATGTCGTTGACCAGCTCGAACATCCGGGATGCGGAGTGTTCCACCAGCGCGCTGCGTTCGATCGTGGGCATGTGGCTCGCGTACGTGGCCGGCTTCGGGGACAATGGCCGGATGGCAAAGAAGGGCAAGGATAAGGCAAACGGCGACCGGACCATCGCGCTGAACAAGCGCGCGCGCCACGACTACCACCTCGAGCAGCGGTTCGAGGCGGGCATGGCGCTGCAGGGCTGGGAACTGAAGGCGATCCGCGCCGGCCGCGCCAACATCGGCGAAAGCTACGCCGTGGTCCGCGACGGCGAACTGTATCTGTTCGGCGCCCAGATCACGCCGCTGATCCAGGCCTCCACCCACGTGGTCGCCGACGCCTACCGCACCCGCAAGCTGCTGCTGCACCGGCGCGAGATCGACACCCTGATCGGCCGCGTGCAGCGCGACGGCTACACCCTGGTCCCCATCGCGCTCTACTGGAAGGGCAACAAGGTCAAGGCCGAACTGGCGCTGGCCAAGGGCAAGCAGGCGCACGACAAGCGCCAGACCTCGAAGGACCGCGACTGGGCGCGCGACCGCCAGCGGGTGATGCGCGCGCACAACCGCGACGCCTGATCCCGCGCCGGGTCGTCGCGGTGCGGCCTAGCAGTGGCCGTCCGATCCGGGCGCCGGCAGGGTGAAGCGGAACGTGGCGCCCTGCCCCACCACGCCTTCGGCTCGGATCGTGCCGCCGTGGCGTTCGACGATCCGCTTCACCGTGGCCAGGCCGATGCCGTGGCCTTCGTACTCGTCGGCGCCGTGCAGGCGCTGGAACGGGCGGAACAGCTTGGACGCATACGCCGGCTCGAAGCCGGCGCCGTTGTCGCGCACCAGCAGCGCGACGCGCCCGGGCGCGACCTCCGCATGCGGATCGGCATCGAACTCGATCCATGCGTCCGCGCGCGCGCCGGTGAACTTCCACGCGTTGCCGAGCAGGTTCTGCAGCAGGTTGCGCAGCAGCGCCGGATCGCCGCACGCGTGCAGGCCGGGGGCGATGCGCACCTCCACCACGCGCCCGGGATCGGCCTGGCGGAGGTCGGCGATCACGTCCCCTGCGAGCCGGGAGAGGTCGACATCGGCGTGCTGCAGCGGATCGCGCGTGATCCGCGACATCTTCAGCAGTGCATCGATCAGCGCATCCATGCGGTTGGCCGCGTTGCGCACGCGCGCCAGGTAGTCCTGGCCGTCGGGGCCGATCGATGCGGCGAAGCGCTCGCCCAGCAGCCGGCTGAAACCCTCCACGGTGCGCAGCGGCGCGCGCAGGTCGTGCGAGACGCTGTAGGCGAACGACTCCAGTTCGTGGTTGGCGAGCGTCAGCTCGCGCGTGCGCTGCTCGACCCGCGCCTCCAGCGTCCGGTTGAGCAGGCGTACCTCCTGTTCGGCGCGCAGGCGGTCGGTGACGTCGTCCACCTGCACCAGCGCGGCCACGTCGCTGCCGATGTCGCCGGGGACCGCGGTGTGCACCAGCTCCACCAGCCGGATGTCGCCGTCGCTGCGACGCAGCTGCAGGGTGGTCGGTCCCGCCTGCTCCCCGCCCAGTGCCACCTCCACCGCCGGGTCGACGAAGCTGTCGGCAAACGCGGTGCCCGGCAGCGCCTGGGGCGGCGCCCCGACGATGCGCGCCAGCGCCGGATTCGCTTCGACGATGCGCCCTGCCCCGTCCAGCAGCGCGATCCCGCTGCCCGAATACAGCATCGCGTGGCGGAACCGCTGCTCGCTGCGCCGGTAGGATTCGCTCATCGCTTCGGCCAGCCGCTCGGCACGCGACTGCGTATGCGCCAGCGCCAGCACCACCGCGAAAAGCAGCAGCGACACGACCACTCCCGCGGCGACGGTCGTCTGCAGGTCCGACGAGTACCCTCCGACCGCGGCGCCGTCGCCCACCACGGGCGACTGGAAGTCCACCCGCCAGCGCCGGCCGTACACGTCCAGGGTGTCGCTGTGGCGCAGCACCCCCGCCTCCGGCCCGTCGGTGAAGCCGGGGGCGGCATAGACGACCATGCCGGCCTCGCCCTCGCCGATGTCCACGATCCGCAGCGCCTCGCCCGCCCCCAGTTGCGCCAGCGCGCCGTCGATGAAGGTGCGGGCGTGGAACGGGGCGTAGATCCAGCCCGAGATCGCCGCCCGGCGCGCCGCCAGGTTCGAGGGCTGGATGCCGTTGGCGTAGATCGGCGCGTACATCAGCAGACCGTTGCGGCGGCCATCGCGGCCGCGCTGGATCAGGTCCACCGGGGCGCTGAGCCGCACCTCGCCGCTGTCGCGCGCGGCGGCCATCGCCTCGTGGCGCGTGGCCTCGGCGAACATGTCGAAGCCGATCGCGCTGCGGTTGCCGATCGTCTGCGGTTCGAGCATGAGGATCGGGCCGTAGGCCTCGCGCGCGCCATGCGGGCGGATCTGGAACAGTCCCTGCCCCTCCTCGCGCATCGCCAGCTGCAGCGCTTCCAGGTCGCTGCGCCGCAGGTATGGGACGTAGCCCAGCCCCAGCAGGCCGTCGAACTGCCGTTCGATGTCGAGCCCGCCGACGTAGTCCCGCCATTGCCGCGGGGTCGGCCGCGACACGGACCAGTACAGCGAGACGCCGCCGCGCAGAGCCAGCTCGTAGTGCAACAGGCGCTGGCGCAGCAGCATCGCGATCTCGTTGGTCTGGGCGACGAACTCGGCCTGGCGCACGCGCTGCTCGCGCTCGCCGGCCGCCTGTGCGTACAGCCAGACCATCAGCAGCGCGCCGATCAGCACCAGCGCCGCCAGCACGTAGCCGCGTCGCGGCGCCGGGCGGGCGGCGTCCGTCCTGGGCGTGTTCCTGGGCTCCCCGGGCATCCGACGCGGCATCGCGACAGCATACCGGCCCGGAGGCCCGGTCCGCCCGCGCCGGTCGCTGCGGCCCGGCGCAGGTGCGCAGCGAACGGTCGACGCGGCGCATGCCGGCGCGCGCCGGCGGCCCATCTGAACGCAGCGAGGCATTCCCCGGCCGCACCCTTGCACCGCCCCCGGCCGGCCCTATACTCACTGCGTCAGCGTGATGACGTCCCCGGGGGTGCACTGGCTTCGACGGGGGTCGCGAAATCATCTGGTGCATGCCGAGGGGGCAGCTTTCCTCGTAAATCCAGCGGCAAACTCATAGTTGCCAACGACGACAACTACGCTCTCGCCGCTTAAGGCGTAAGCCCCGAACCCACTTGTGCCCGTGCTCGTGGATGTAGGGTCACTATCACGGGAACCAGCCGCGACGGTTGCCTGTCTGCCGCGGTTGAACTCACAGGCTGGTTCCGGGATGCGCTCTGCGCGCCGTGCTGTCCCGGAGCGAGATCCAACGACGCGATAAGCATGTAGAACCGGGGATGGAGTGCCTTCGGACGCGGGTTCAATTCCCGCCACCTCCACCAACACCGAACCCCAGCCGCGGCCCGGCTGGGGTTTTTTGTGTCCGCGTCGCTCGTGCGCGCGCTTCGCCCCGGGACATGGCGGGCCGACCGCCGACCGGCAGCGCGGCTACCGCTTCGGCACCGTCCACAGGTAGATGGTGCTGCTGTCGACCTGGCGCACCTGCTCGGGCGGCCAGTCCTCGCCCATGTCGAAGGCATGGCTGACGATGCGGGTGCCGGGCCGCAGCTCGGCCAGCAGCTTCGGACGCAGCTTCCGGTTCAGGCTCTGCAGCAGGTACAGCGTGACCACCGAGGCTTCGCTGAAGTCGGCTTCGAACAGGTCCTCCTGGCGGAAGGTCACCAGGTCGGTCACGCCGGCGGCGCGCGCGTTGGCGTTCGCTTCGCGGATGCGCACCGGCTCGATGTCGATGCCGACCGCGCGGATGCCGAACCGGCGCGCGGCGGTGATCGGGATGCGGCCGTCGCCCGAGCCCAGGTCGTACAGCAGGTCGCTGCCATCGACGCCCGCGAGTTCGAGCATGGCGTCGACCACCGGCTGCGGGGTGGGCACGTAGATCACGTCAGGTTCGCGGTAGCCGGGCGGGCGCGCCTCGCGGGTGTACGAATCCCGGTAGACCATGCCGGGTGCCTCGCTGGCATCGCCGTCCGTTGCAGGGGGCGCGGACGACTCCGCCCGTGCGGAGGACGCCGCCGGCACCTCCGGCTCCGGCGGCGCATCGGCGCAGGCGCCCAGCAGCGGCAGGCACAGCAGCAGGAGGGCGAATGTCCGGCGGACGGTCATGGCGAAGACTCCCTTGGATGCGGCGACGGATGGAGCAACGGTAGCAGCAGCGCGCCGGCGGCAAGCACAGCCACGCCCACCAGCGCGCCGAACCCGGTGTAGGCCAGGCTCGCGTACAGCAGGTATGCGCTGGTGGCGCAGAACAGCAGCGGCAGCGCCGGATACAGCGGCACGCGGAAGGGACGCCTGGCACCGGGGTCGCGCCGGCGCAGCACGAACAGCGCCACGCCGACCAGCAGGAAGAACAGCCAGAACACCGGCGCGGTGTACTCGACCGCCATGCGGAAGCCGTCCAGCGCGGTGGCGGCCAGGCCCACCAGCGCCAGCGACAGCCCGCCCTGCACCAGCACCGCACCCCGCGGCGACCCGTGGCGGCCGTTCCAGTCGCCGATCATTCCCAGCGCGGGGAAATCCCGCCCGACCGCATACACCCCGCGCGCGCCGGTGATCAGCGTGGCGTTGGCCGAGGTGAGCGCGGCCACCACCACGATCGCGCTCATGACGCTCGCGCCGGTGCCGCCGAAGACCGCGCGCATCATGTCCGCCGCGACCGCGTCCGACGCCGCCATCCCGCCCAGCCCCAGCACCCGCAGGTACGCCAGGTTCGCCAGCACGTACAGCGCGGCGATCGCGATCAGGCTCAGGGTGAGGATCCGCGGCATCCAGCGGCGCGCGTCGCGCACCTCCGCGGTCAGGTACACCGCCTCGTTCCAGCCGCCGTAGGTCAGCAACACGAACACCAGCACCAGCCCGAGCGACCCGTCGCTGGCCTCGGCCGGGCGCGGCAGCGCGCTCGCGTCCGGAGCGAACAGCAGGCCGGCGGCGATCACCAGGCACAGGCCCAGCACTTCGACCGCGGTCAGCACGTTCTGCAATCCCGCGCCCTGGCGCACGCCCCACCAGTTGCACAGCGTCAGCATCGCCACCGTGACCGCGGCATAGATCGACGACGACCATGGCCCGAGATCGAGCAACTGGCGCATGTAGTCGCCTACCACGTAGGCCAGCAGCACGATCGAACCGGTCTGGATCACCGTCAACCGGGCCCATGCATACAGGAATGCGGGGCGCAGGCCGTAGGCGCGCCGCAGGTAGGCGTAGTCGCCTCCCGGCCCGGGATAGGTGGTGGCGAGTTCCGCGTAGCACAGCGCGCCGACCAGCGAGAGCAGGCCCCCGCCGACCCAGGCCAGCAGCATCGCGACCTCGTCCGGCGCCGCGCCAGCCACCAGCGAAGGGGTGCGGAAGATGCCGGCGCCGACCACGATACCGATCGTGACCGCGAATGCCTCGCGCCTGCCGAGGACCGGTCGCGGGCGCGCGGGAGCGGCGGATGACGGGGTCGATCCTGCGGATTGCATGCTCGTCGGACGGGCGCGACGCGCGGCGCGCGTCGCATCCGTTCCGATTGGAGCAAGCGCTCCATTCGCGGAACGTGAATGCCGCCTCGAGCTCCCTTGCGCGCCGGGAAGTGCGAGCGCAGTCGCGGCAATGGCCCCTCAAAAAAAGAGGGCCGCACTAGCGGCCCTCCTACGTTCTAATCGAGACGACGCGCGACGGCGTCGATCCGCTTACGACTGCAGCGGCACGATCCGGATCTCGACCCGACGATTGAGCGCGCGACCCTGCTCGGTGGCATTGTCGGCCACCGGGTAGCGGTAGCCGAAGCCCGCCACCTCGAAGCGCTCGCGCTGCAGGCCCTGGCCGATCAGGTAGGTGGCGACGTTCTGCGCGCGCTGCTCGGAGATGCGCTGGTTCACCGCCTCGCCGCCGACGTTGTCGGTGTGGCCGCTGACCTCGACGATGGTCTGGTTGTACTGGCGCAGCGTCGTGGCGACGTTGTTGAGCGCCGGGTAGAACTGCGGCTTGAGCTCGGTGCGGTTGAAGTCGAAGGTCACGCCATCGGGCAGGTTGAGCTTGATGGTGTCGCCCTCGCGGTCGACCTGGATGCCGGTGCCCGCGGTCTGGCGGCGCAGTTCGGCTTCCTGGCGATCCTGGTAGGCGCCGATCGCACCGCCGGCCAGGCCACCGACGCCGGCGCCGACCATCGCGCGCTGGCGGCGCTCGGTGGCGTCGCCGCCGCTGAGCAGGCCGGCCACAGCGCCGATGCCGGCACCGATCAGGGCGTTGTTCCGGGTGCGGTTGGGATCGTCGGGGGCGTTGGTCTGACCGGTGTAGGTCGCGCAGCTGGTGAGCAGCATCGAGCCGGCGAGGATGGCCGAGGCGGCGATCGCGTTCTTCTGGCGCATGGGTGCGGTCTCCTGGGCGCGGGCGGCGCCCGCGTCGATGTGAAGGGGTCGCCATCACACCACGGCGTCCGCCAACGGCGGGTGACGGGAATCGCCCCGGATCCGCGCCGCACTGTCGCTGTTCAGGAAACCCGTTCGCGCCGTCATCGCGCGACCTGCCGGCGATCGCGCCGGCCGGCGTCGCGGCAACTGTGGATGTTCGGATGGAGCGCGCCAGGGTACGCCGCCAGGACACTCCGCAGGCGCTGCGGATGCGGGTCGGGAACGATCGCTGCCCATCACGGGGCGCAGGGGAGCGACGCGTCGCTCGATGCGCGGCGAACCCGCGGCAGGCGTCAGCCGCCCGCCCCGTCCTTCAGTGCGCGGTAGGCCGCCAGCGCCGCCTCCCGTCCGGCGGCGAGATCCGCGATCGGATGCGGCGGATAATCCGGCGCGTGGCGGCGCAGCTTGCCCGGGTCCGTCCAGGGCGCGTGCCGCAGCGACACCGGCAGCCCGGCCAGTTCCGGCACCCAGCGGGCGACGTAGCGTCCGTCCGGGTCGAACTTGGACGATTGCGTCACGGGATTGAAAACGCGGAAGTACGGAGACGCGTCGGCGCCGGTGCCGGCCACCCACTGCCAGCCGAGGGTATTGTTCGCCAGGTCGGCATCCACCAGCGTGTCCCAGAACCAGCGCGCGCCCTCGCGCCAGTGCTGGCGCATGTGTTTGCACAGGTAGCTGGCCACGATCATGCGCACGCGGTTGTGCATCCAGCCGGTGTGCCACAGCTCCCGCAGCCCGGCATCGACGATCGGCACGCCGGTACGGCCGGTGCGCCAGGCCTCCAGCGTACGGCCGTCGCGCTTCGCCCATGCGAAGTCGTCGAAGCGCGGATTGAAATTACCCTCGGGGGTGTGCGGGAAATGGTGCAGCAGGTGGTGGGCGAACTCGCGCCAGCCCAGTTCGCGGACGTAGGCGCCGTTGGCGGCCGTGCGAACCTCCTCCAGCGCGGACACGACGCGCCACGGCGCGATCTCGCCGAAATGCAGGTGCGGCGACAGGCGCGAGGTGCCGACCTGGTCGGGCCGGTCGCGGCCCTCGCGATAGCCGCGCAGCGCACCGTCGACGAAGACGTCCAGCGCCTCGTGGGCGCCGGCCTCGCCAGGGATCCAGTGGTCCCAGAACGTCGCGTCCCAGCCGCGTGCCGGGCGCAGCTTCAGCTGCTCGAGCGCGATGCCGTCCGGATCCCCGTCGAGGTCGGGCAGCGAACGCGGCGCGTCGATCGTCGCGGGCATGTGCCAGTTCGCCAGCGCCGAGCGCCAGAACGGGGTGAACACGCGGTACGGATCCCCCTGCTTGGTCGCGCGCTGCCAGGGTTCGAACATCAGCGCGCCGTTGAAGCTCTCGGCGCGCAGTCCCTGCTCGCGCAGCGCCCGCTTGATGGTCGCGTCGCGACGTTCGACGGCCGGCTCGTAGCGACGGGTCCAGTACACGGCCTCGGCATCGCACGCGGCCGCCAGCGCCTCGAGCACCGCCCGGCTCGGTCCGCGGAAGATCCGCAGGCGCGAACCGCGCTCGCGCAGGTCGGCATCCAGCGCGGCCAGCGAATGGTGGCGCCACGCGTCCGAGGCCGCGCCGGGCGCCCAGTCGCCCTCCTCCTCCGGCTCGTGGATGTAGATGCACACGGGCACCTGTCCGGCGGCCAGGGCCGCGGCCAGCGCAGGCTGATCCGACAGGCGCAGGTCGTTGCGGAACCAGACGAGGGCATTGGCCATGGCGCAGTATCGGCGGGCGCGGTCGAGGCCGCGTCAATCCGAGGCCGGTCCGGGCGCGGCCCCGACACGATACTCGCGCGGGATGCGTTCGTTGAGCTGCACCAGGATCTCGTACGGAATCGTTCCCGCGTCCACGGCCACCTCCTCCACCCGGATTGCCTCGCCTTCCTGCCCGCCCACCAGGACCACCTCGTCCTCGTTGAAGGCGCTGGCATCGCCGATGTCGACCATGAACTGGTCCATGCATACCCGGCCCGCGATGGGATGCCGCCGCCCGTGCACCAGCACCTGCCCGCGCGAGGACAGCGCCCGCGGCCAGCCGTCGCCGTAGCCGATCGGCACGGTGATCACGCGGGTGTCGCGCGGCGCAGTCCAGGTGGCGCCATAGCTGACCGTCGAACCTGCGCGCACCACCTTGAAGTACACCACCTGCGAGACCAGCGACAGCGCCGGCCGCACCGCGACCGCCGCCCGCGCCGCGGCGTCGGGCAGCACGCCGTAGAGCAGGATGCCCGGCCGCACCATGTCCAGGTGCGTCTGCGGGAAGTGCAGGATCCCGCCGGAGTTGGCGAGGTGGCGCGCCGGCATCGGCGCCCCGATGCGGTCGAAGTGCGCACAGGCCTCGAGGAAGCGTTCGAGCTGCAGCGCGGTCATCGGCGAGGCGGGATCGTCGGCGCACGCCAGGTGTGAATAGACTCCGACGACCTCGCACCAGCGCGAACCCGCCGCCGCCTCGACGAATGGCCCGGCATTGGCGTGCTGCACGCCGATCCGGCCCATGCCGGTGTCGATCTTGAGGTGGATCGCCGCGCGACGCCCCATCGCCTCCGCGAGCTGCTCGACCTGGCGCAGCTTGGACAGCGACGACACCGTGATCTCCAGGCCATAGCGCAGGAACAGTTCGACCTGCGGCCCGAAGATCCCGCCGAGCACCAGGATGGGCAATCCGACACCGGCCTCGCGCAGCGCGATCGCCTCCTCCACGAACGCCACCCCGAATCGGGTCGCGCCATGCGCCTGCAGGTGCCGCGCCACCGGTACCAGCCCGTGGCCGTAGGCGTTCGCCTTGACGATCGGCATGACCGGCACGCCCGCATGGGCACCGATCGCCCGCAGGTTGCCGGCGATCGCGTCGAGGTCGACCACGATGCGGGTGGGCCGCCGGGTGAAGGTCGTGCTCAAGCTGGCATGTCCTGACGTCGAGTCGTCCGCGGCGCCGCCGCGCACCCGGATTCTAGCCGCCGCACGCCCGTCGACTCGGCACCGGGCGGCCTCGGCGCGCTGCCCCGCCGTTCCCGACCGCGACCAGCGCCTGCCGCCGCCCGGCGATCACCCGCGTCGCCTGCGCGCAGCGTCGCTCGGCGGGTCCGCGGCCGCGTCGCCCGGCCGGCTACTCGAAGCTTCCGATCGAGTCGTGCGCCAGGTTGTCGAAGCGGGTGTACTCGCCGAAGAACTTGAGCTTGAGCGAGCCGGTCGGGCCGTTACGCTGCTTGCCGATGATCACTTCGGCCAGGCCTTTATCCGGCGAGTTTTCCTTGTTGTAGTACTCGTCGCGGTAGATGAAGATGATCACGTCCGCGTCCTGCTCGATGGCGCCGGATTCGCGCAGGTCGGCCATCACCGGGCGCTTGTCGGTGCGCGTTTCCAGCGAGCGGTTGAGCTGCGACAGCGCGATCACCGGCACGTTGAGCTCCTTGGCCAGTGCCTTGAGCGAGCGGCTGATCTCGGAGATCTCGGTGGCGCGGTTCTCGCTGTTGCCGGGGACCTGCATCAGCTGCAGATAGTCGATCACGATCAGGCCCAGGTCGTGCTCGCGCTTGAGCCGGCGCGCCTTGGCGCGCAGCACGTCGGGCGAGAGCGCGGGCGTGTCGTCGATGAAGATGCGCGCGTCCTTGATCAGGCGGATCGCGCTGGTCACGCGGCTCCAGTCCTCGTCCTCGAGCTGTCCGGTGCGCAGGCGGGTCGCGTTCACGCGTCCGACCGACGAGATCAGGCGCAGCGCCAGCTGGCTGGCCGACATTTCCATCGAGAACACGGCGACCGCCTTCTTGGTCTTCATCGCCGCGTACTCGGCCATGTTCAGCGCCAGCGTGGTCTTGCCCATCGACGGACGCGCGGCCAGGATCAGCAGGTCGGTCGGCTGCAGGCCCGCGGTCATCTCGTCGAACTCGGTGTAGCCGGTGGGCATACCGGTGATGCCGCCGCCGTTGGCGTGGCGCGTCTGCAGGATGTCGAACGCCTCGCGCATGGCGTCGTTGACGGCGGTGAAGTCCTGGCGCCCGCGCGCGCCGAGTTCGGCGATCGCGAACACCTCCTGCTCGGCCTTGGCCAGCAGTTCGCTGCTGTCGCGGCCTTCGGGCTGGAAGCCGTCGTTGACGATGCCGGTGCCGACCTCGATCAGCTGGCGCAGGATCGCCTTGTCGCGCACGATCTCGGCGTAGGCCTTGATGTTGGCCGCCGACGGCGTGGTGCTGGCCAGCTCCACCAGGTACGCGCCGCCCGCCACCTGTTCGGCCAGGCCCTGCGATTCGAACCACTCGCCCAGGGTGACGGCGTCGAACGGCTTGTTCTTCTCGGCCAGTTCGCGGATCGCGCGATAGATCAGCTGGTGGTCGCGACGGTAGAAATCGACGTCGGCCAGCAGGTCGGCGATGCGGTCGAACGCCTCGGGCGCGAGCATCAGCCCGCCGAGGACGGCCTGTTCGGCTTCCACCGACTGCGGCGGAATGCGCAACTGTTCGATACGGCTGTCTTGACGGGCTTCCTGACGGAAGCCGGGGCGTGCGGACATCAGCGGGGTGACTCCCGGCGGCGGACCTTGGAAGCGGTCCTGTTGTTGTTCTGAAGCGGTCATCGTAGCGGCGGCGGCTGTGGAGTCGCGACGGAACAAGCTGTGGATAACACTTCTATCGTCGTTGCGTCGCAGCAGGCGAGATCGTCCGCGCCAGCGAGACCCCGGCTCTGCCGACTGCAACGAGCCGGTCGTCTCGCCCAGGCGCGCCGACTTCGGACGGACGCCACATCCTGCCGGCGGCACGCCGCTCTTCCCTCGGTCAGGGCTCCTGCCCTGACTCGGGCGCGCGCCATCCATGGCGCGCTGGGCCGCGACCCACCGCCGCCAGGATGCGGCTCATCGAGTCGTCCAGCGCTTGGTATCGACAGGCCGCACTCCAGCAAAGCATGGTCCGCCCTCCGTAGCCCGTAGCCCGTAGCCCGTAGCCCGTAGCCCGTAGCCCGGATAAGCGAAGCGCATCCGGGAAGCGTGTCCTCCACAGCGCACCAGCACGTGGCCGGGCACCGCGATCGGCAGCGAGCTTTGCGCAGCGGCTCGTTCATGAACTCGCTCGTCACGCTTACTCCACGCGATCGGAGCGACGTCATCCAATACCGTCGTAGCCGCGTTCCGAAGCCCGCATCCTGCTTTCAGCGAGCCAGAAACGCGAAAGGCGCCCCGGAAGGCGCCTTCGCGTACGGCCTGGAGGGCGGTTCAAGCCGCTTCGGGCTCCACCACCACCTTGACCGTCGCTTCGGCGTCGGCGTGCAGGTGGATGGTGATCTCGAACTCGCCGGTGTTGCGCAGCGGGCCTTCGCCCAGCACCACTTCCGACTTGTTGACCGGCGTGCCGGCCTTGGTCAGGGCTTCGGCGATGTCGCGCGGGCCGACCGAGCCGTACAGCTTGCCCTCGGTGGACGCGTTGGCGTAGATAGTCACGCTCGCGCCTTCCAGCTTCGCCAGGCGCGACTGCGCCTCGTCGGCGATCGCCTGGGCCTTGGCCTCGTAGTCGGCGCGCTTGGCCTCGAACTCGGCCAGGTTGGCGGCGGTGGCCGGCACGGCCTTGCCCTGGGGCACGAGGAAGTTGCGGCCGTAGCCCGGCTTCACGCTGACCTTGTCGCCAAGGTTGCCGAGGTTGGTCACGCGCTGGAGCAGGATCAGATCCATGGGGTGTCTCCGTATTCGTTAGCGACGCCTCGCGCCGCAACGGTTGCTGTCCGAATCGGACGGATAGGGTCGAATCGACGTCTTGCGCGACGCCCTGCCCGACCGGGCGGGACGTCGCGAAGCGCCTCCCTCGGGAGGCGACCGGTCAGACGTTGTGGTTGTCGGTGTACGGGATCAGCGCGAGGAAACGCGCGCGCTTGACCGCGAGCGCCAGCTGGCGCTGGTAGCGCGACTTCGTGCCGGTGATGCGGCTGGGCACGATCTTGCCGTTCTCGGTGAGGTTCTGGCGCAGGGTATTGAGATCCTTGTAGTCGATCTCCTTGACACCCTCGGCGGTGAACTTGCAGAACTTGCGGCGGCGGAAGAACTTGGACATGTGCGTGCTCCTCAGGCGGCTTCGGCGTTGTCGGCCTTGTCGCCGTCGTTGTCTTTGTCGTTGGAGGACGACGGGGATTCCTCGTCGTCACGGCGGCGGCGGTCGCCGCGCTCGGGCTTGTCGCCCTTCTCGTCCTTGTTCTTCATGATCAGCGACTGCTCGGTGTCGGCCTCGTCGCGGCGCATGACCAGATGGCGCAGCACGGCGTCGTTGAAGCGGAAGCCCTCGACGAGCTCGTTGAGCACGTCCTGGCCGGCCTCGATGTTGAACAGCACGTAGTGGGCTTTGACCAGGTTGTTGATCGGATAGGCCAGCTGGCGGCGGCCCCAGTCCTCGAGCCGGTGGATCTTGCCTTCGCCGCCTTCGATGAGCGACTTGTAGCGCTCGATCATGGCCGGCACCTGCTCGCTCTGGTCCGGGTGGACCAGGAACACGATTTCATAGTGGCGCATCGGTTTTCCTTTCGGGTATCGGGCGCCCTCGCGGGCCGCCCTGGACAGCCCCCCGACGCCCGGACGGGCGCGGTGGAGCAAGGGCTCCCGGCGGCCGGGCCGCAGGGAGCCGCGCATTATGGCGGATCAATGACTTGCGGGCAAGCCAGCCCGGAAGACGGCCACCCCATGGGGCGAGCGCCCCGGCCCTCAGGCGGCCTTGTCGGCGTCGGTGGTGAAGCTCTCGCCGCAGCCGCATTCGGCCGCGGCATTGGGGTTGGCGAACACGAACTCGTGGTTCAGGCCCCGGCGGACGAAGTCGATGGTGGTGCCGTCGACCATCGGCAGGCTGGTCGCATCGACGTAGATGCGCACGCCGTCCTGCTCGCTCACGCGGTCGCCCTCGCGGGTGTCGCGGGCCAGGTCCACCGCGTACCCCCAGCCCGAGCACCCGGTGCGCTGCACGCCGAAGCGCAGGCCGAGCGCATCGGGCTCGCCCGCGAGGAACTGGCGGACGCGGTCGAAGGCGGCGGGCGTGAGCTGGATGGCCATGCGGGGATTCTATCGTGGGGCCGCTGAAACCGGCATGAGGACGCGCGGGGCCGCGCTAGACTGTGCCATCCGAACATCGGGTCCCTCCTCCAGGATTCAAGGCATGACGGTTTCCAGCGTCGAACACGCGCTCGCGGGCAGGATCCCCGCCGGCGGCGAAGTCACGGTCCGCGGCTGGGTGCGCACCCGGCGCGATTCCAAGGCCGGGCTGAGCTTCGTCAACGTCAGCGACGGCTCGTGCTTCGCGCCCATCCAGGTGGTGGCGCCGGTGACCCTGGCCAACTACGAATCGGAAGTGAAGCGCCTGACCGCCGGTTGCGCCGTGATCGCGCGCGGCACCCTGGTGCCCTCGCAGGGCCAGGGCCAGAGCTTCGAGATCCAGGCCGACGCGATCGAGGTCGTGGGCTGGGTGGAGGATCCGGAGACCTATCCGATCCAGCCCAAGGCGCATTCGCTGGAATTCCTGCGCGAGGTGGCGCACCTGCGCCCGCGCACCAACCTGTTCGGCGCCGTCACCCGCATCCGCCACTGCCTGGCGCAGGCGGCGCACCGGTATTTCCACGAGAACGGCTACTGCTGGATCAACACCCCGGTCATCACCACGTCCGACGCCGAAGGCGCCGGGCAGATGTTCCGGGTCTCGACGCTGGATCTGGCCAACCTGCCGCGCGGGGAACGTGGCGAGGTCGACTTCTCGCGCGATTTCTTCGGCAAAGAGGTGTTCCTGTCGGTGTCGGGCCAGCTCAACGTCGAGGCCTTCGCGCTGTCGATGAGCAAGGTGTACACGTTCGGGCCGACGTTCCGCGCGGAGAACAGCAACACCACGCGCCACCTGGCCGAGTTCTGGATGATCGAGCCGGAAATCGCCTTCGCCGACCTGGCCGAGGACGCGCGGGTGGCCGAGGAATTCCTGAAGTACCTGTTCCGCGCGGTGCTCGACGAGCGCGGCGACGACATGGCCTTCATCGCCGAGCGCGTGCAGAAGGACGCGATCACGCGGCTGGAGCGCTTCATCAATGCGCCGTTCGAGCGGATCGAATACACCGACGCGGTGGCGCTGCTGCAGAACTCGGGGCAGAAGTTCGACTTCCCGGTCGAATGGGGCCTGGACCTGCAGACCGAGCACGAGCGCTGGCTGACCGAACAGCACGTCGGCCGCCCGGTGGTGGTGACCAACTACCCCGAGCACATCAAGGCGTTCTACATGCGCCTGAACGACGACGGCAAGACGGTCGCGGCGATGGACGTGCTGGCGCCGGGCATCGGCGAGATCATCGGCGGCAGCCAGCGCGAGGAGCGTCTGGACGTGCTCGACGCGCGCATGGACCAGTTCGGCCTGGACCGCGAGCACTACGCCTGGTACCGCGACTTCCGCCGCTACGGCACCGTCCCGCACGCCGGCTTCGGCCTGGGCTTCGAGCGGCTGATCGTGTACGTCTGCGGGCTGTCGAACATCCGCGACGCCATCCCCTACCCGCGCGCGCCGGGCAACGCGGAGTACTGATGGTCCTGTTCCTGGCCCTGTGCTTCGTGGGCATCGCCATCGGCGGGCTGACCGCGTTCGTGATCTTCTGGCCGCTGGCGCTGGTGCACCTGCGCGACCGCCATCCGGACGTGCGCGCCACGCTCGGCGAGGGCGCGTTCCTGAGCCCCGGCGCGCTGGGCTGGCTGCTGGGCGGCCGCTACCGCGCGGTGCCTGATGCCCAGTTCACCGGGCTGGCGACGCCGGCGATGGTGTCGGGCTGGGTGATCCTGGGGGCGCTGGGCATGTCGGCGCTGCTGTGGCTGTGGTCGGTGGCGCTGCGATGAGCGCCGATACGACCCGCCACGTGCGCGAGGAATGGTGGCTGGCCTCGCTCGGCCGCACCATCGTCTGGGCGCGGCTGCGCGTGCGCGAGGCCGGCACCGCCGAGGTGTTCGACAGCGACGGCGCCACCCTGGTCTACGACAGCGAGGACACCGCGCGCGCCATGCTGATGGACGCCGACTTCGTGGCGTTCGAGGGCATGGACGAGGACGACGCCCTGGCACGCGGCTTTTCGCTGGCCGAACTGGCGCCGCCGGATGCCGGCAGCGAGGACGTGCTGCGCGCGCGCATGGTGCAGTCGCTCGGCGCGCGGGCCTGACCCGCCCGCGCCGTGTACACCCCGCGCGCCTTCGCCGAGACCGACCTGGCCCATCTCGACGCGCTGGTCGCGGCCGATCCCTTCGTCACCCTGGTCACCACCGGCGCCGACGGTGCGCCGTTCGCCAGCCACCTGCCCGTGCTGTACCGGCGCGACGGCGGGCACGTGCTGGTGGAAGGCCACTGGGCGAAGCCGAACCCGCAGGCGCAGCACAGCGGCCCGGCGCTGATGATCGTGCACGGCCCGCACGCCTACGTCTCGCCGTCGTGGTATCCGGACAAGGAGGCCGCGGCGCGGGTGCCGACCTGGAACTACGCCGTCGCGCACCTGTCGGGCACGCTGCATCCGTTCGCGGACGAGGACGCGCTGGCCGACCTTGTGTCGCGCCTGAGCGACCGGTTCGAGGCCAGCGTCGGCCAGGCCTGGCGCTTCGAACCCGGCCGCGACGACCACCGCCGCCAGCTGCGCGGCATCGTCGGCTTCCGCTTCGAGCCCGCGCACGTCGAACTGAAGTTCAAGCTCAACCAGAACCACCCGGTCGCGAACCGCGTGGCCGTGGCGCAGGCGCTGTCCGGCAGCGACGCAGCGGATGCGCGGGCGGTCGCGGCGCTGATGCGCGAGCGGCTGGACTGACGCGGAGGACGCGATGGATCTCGATCTCACCGGCCGCCACGCCCTGGTCTGCGGCGCCTCCGAAGGCATCGGCCGCGCGGCGGCGCACGAACTCGCGGCGCTTGGCGCCGACGTCACCGTCCTCGCGCGCCGGGCGCAGGCGCTCGAGGAGGTGGTCGCGGCCCTGCCGCGCCGCGACGCGCAGCGCCATCGCGCGCTCGCGGCCGACCTGCTCGATCGCGAGTCGCTGCGCGACACGCTGGACGCGCTGGTGGCGAAGGCGCCGGTGCACATCCTGGTCAACAACTCCGGGGGGCCGCCGGGCGGGCCGGTGTTCGCCGCGGACGAGGCCGCCTTCGTCGCCGCCTTCGGCCAGCACCTG
The DNA here is from genome assembly GCF_029888045.1 of Luteimonas rhizosphaericola. GTDB lineage: Bacteria > Pseudomonadota > Gammaproteobacteria > Xanthomonadales > Xanthomonadaceae > Luteimonas > Luteimonas rhizosphaericola. The sequence continues at coordinate 242,452 of NZ_JARXRN010000020.1, forward strand.
CTCGCCGGCCACGCGCTGGTGCAGGCCGTCGTGCCGGGCATGCGCGCCGCGGGCTGGGGGCGGATCGTCAACGTGGTCTCGACTTCGGTATACGAGCCGATCGCGGGGCTGGGCGTGTCCAACACCGTCCGCGGCGCGGTCGCCGGCTGGGCCAAGACGCTCTCGCGCGAACTCGGTCCGCACGGGATCACCGTGAACAACGTGCTGCCGGGGTATACCGAGACCGCGCGCATCGAGCAGATCCTGCGCGACCGCACCGCCGCCAGCGGCAGGTCGCGCGAGGAGTTGGTGGCGACGATGCTGGCCAGCGTGCCGGTGGGCCGTTTCGCCCGTGCGGAGGAGCCCGCCGGCGTGATCGCCTTCCTGTGTTCGCCGGCCGCGGCCTACGTCAACGGCGTCTCGCTGGCGGTGGACGGCGGGCGCATGCAGTCGATCTGACGCCCGATGCCCGAAGGCCCCGAGATCCGCCGCGCCGCCGATCGCCTCGCCGAGGCCGTGGTCGGCGAGCCGCTGGTCTCGGCCTGGTTCGCGTTCCCGGCGCTCAAGCGCTTCGAGCGCGGCCTGCGCGGCCGCCGGATCCTGTCCATCGCCCCGCACGGCAAGGCGCTGCTGACCCGCTTCGACCACGGCTGGACGCTGTACAGCCACAACCAGCTCTACGGCGTGTGGCAGGTGGCGGCCGCGGGCGAGCGGCCCGACACCACGCGCTCGCTGCGGGTGGCGCTGGAGACGGCGGAGCGGGCGATCCTGCTCTACTCGGCCTCCGACGTGGCGATGTGGCGCGATGCCGATCTCGCCCGCCATCCATTCCTGTGCAAGCTCGGCCCGGACGTACTCGATCCCGCGCTGGATGCCGCCGCCGTGTCGCGGCGCCTGCGCGATCCGCGCTTCGCCACGCGCCGGCTCGACGCCCTGCTGCTCGACCAGGCCTTCCTCGCCGGCATGGGCAACTACCTGCGCGCCGAGGTGCTGTTCGAGGCGAAACTCTCGCCGCGCCTGCGCCCGGCCGACCTCGACGCCGCCCAGCGCAGGCGCCTGGCCCGGGCGCTGCTGGAGGTGCCGCGCCGCAGCTACCGCACCCGCGGCATCGAGCCGGCGCGCGGCATGCGCGGCGACTACCTCACCGACACCCCCGACGGCTTCCGCTTCCAGGTGTTCGACCGCGAAGGACTGCCCTGCCCGCGCTGCGGCACCCCGATCGTGCGCGAGACGCTGGCCGGGCGCCGGATGTACGCCTGCCCGGCCTGCCAGCCCGGCTGACGCGGCGCGCACGCGGGCGGCGTTAAGCTGGCGCCATGAAGCACTGCCGGCATTTCATCGAAGGCGCGTTCCGCGACGCCGCCGACGGCCAGTGGCTGGAGGTGGCCGAGCCGGCCAACGGACGCCCGCTGGCGCGGGCGGCTGCAGGCGATCGCACGGACGTGGAGGCGGCGGTGGCCGCGGCGGACGCCGCGTTCCCGTCCTGGTCGGCCCTGCCCAACGATGCGCGTGCGCGCTGGCTCGAGCGCCTGGCCGATGCGCTGGAGGCGAAAGCCGAACTGTTCGCCGAGGCCGAATCGCGCGATGCCGGCAAGCCGATCCGGCTGGCGCGCGAGATCGAGATCCCGCGCGCGATCGCCAACCTGCGCTTCTTCGCCCACGCCGCCACCCAGTTCGCCAGCGAATCCCACCACGGCCAGGCGGGGCTGAACTACACCCTGCGCCAGCCGCTGGGCGTGGTGGCCGCGATCTCGCCCTGGAACCTGCCGCTGTACCTGCTGACCTGGAAGATCGCGCCGGCGCTGGCCGCCGGCAACACGGTGGTGGCCAAGCCGTCGGAGGTCACGCCGCTGACGGCCACCATGCTGGCCGAACTGGCGCAGGAGATCGGCCTGCCGGCGGGCGTGCTCAACATCGTCCACGGCCGCGGCGCGGACGCCGGCGAGGCGCTGGTCGCCCATCCCCGGGTGCGCGCGGTGTCCTTCACCGGCAGCACCGCGGTCGGCACGCGCATCGCGTCGCTCGCCGCGCCGCAGCTGAAGAAGGTCTCGCTGGAACTCGGCGGCAAGAACGCGACCCTGGTGTTCGCCGACAGCGACTGGCAGGACCAGCTCGACACCCTCGTACGCTCGGCGTTCCAGAATAGCGGCCAGATCTGCCTGTGCGGCTCGCGCATCCTGGTCGAGCGCTCGATCCTGTCCGCCTTCACCGAGGCCTTCGTGGCGCGCGTGCGCGCGCTGCGCATCGGCGACCCGGTCGATCCGGACACCCAGTTCGGCCCGCTGGTCTCGCAGGCGCATTTCGACAAGGTGGTCGCGGCCCTGGCGCGCGCCCGCGACGAGGGCGGTCGCGTGCTGTGCGGCGGGGAGGCGCTCGACCGTCCCGGCTGGTTCGTCGCGCCCACGGTGATCGACGGGCTGGGCCCCGAATGCGCCAGCAACCGCGAGGAGATCTTCGGGCCGGTCGCCACGCTGCAGGCCTTCGACGACGAGACCGACGCCCTGCGCCTGGCCAATGCGGTGGAGTACGGCCTCTCGGCCTCGGTCTGGACCCGCGACCTCGACCGCGCCCACCGGCTGGCCGCCGCGCTGCGCGTGGGCATCGTGTGGATCAACGCCTGGATGCTGCGCGACCTGCGCACGCCGTTCGGCGGCACCGGCCGCTCCGGCCTGGGGCGCGAGGGCGGCATGGAGGCGATGCGCTTCTTCACCGAGCCCAGGAACGTGGCCATCGCTTTGCGATAATGGCCCGGACCCTTCCACGGAGACCGCGATGAGCCGACTGCAGGAACTGCTGGAGAAGAACGAAGCCTGGGCCGCCCGGATCGAGGCGGAGGACCCGACCTTCTTCAGCCGGCTCTCGGAGATCCAGACGCCGAAGTTCCTGTGGATCGGCTGCTCGGATTCGCGCGTGCCCGCCAACCAGATCGTCGACATGGCGCCGGGGGAGGTGTTCGTCCACCGCAACATCGCCAACGTGGTGGTGCACACCGACCTCAACTGCCTGTCGGTGATCCAGTTCGCGGTCGACGTGCTCAAGGTCGAGCACATCCTGGTGGTCGGCCACTACGGCTGCGGCGGCGTGCTGGCCGCGCTCAAGGGCATGCGCGTGGGCCTGGCCGACAACTGGATCCGGCACGTCAAGGACGTGGCCAACAAGCACGACCCGGTGCTGGGGGAGATCCCCGACGAGCGCCTGCGCCACGACCGCCTGTGCGAGCTCAACGTGCTCGAGCAGGTGTCCAACGTGTGCGAGACCACGATCGTGCGCGATGCCTGGTCGCGCGGGCAGAACGTGCACGTGTACGGCTGGGTCTACACCCTGCGCGACGGCCGGGTGCACGACCTCGGGCTCGACATCGACAGCGAGCAGGCGCTCGCCGACCAGTACGCGCCGGCCCTGGCGCGGATACGGGTCGACCGGGAAGACCGGTGACCGGCGTGGCGGGCGTACAGGCGGGCAACGCGCCGACGCCCGTCGGCCGCTACCCGCACGCGCGCCGCCACGGCGACCTGCTGTTCCTCTCGGGCATCGGCCCGCGCGATCCGGCGACCGATGCCGTCCCGGGCAACGTGCTCGACGCGGACGGACGGGTGGTCGCGCACGACATCGCCGCGCAGGCGCGCGCCGTGTTCGCCAACGTGCGCGCGGTGCTCGAGGCCGGCGGCGCCCGCTGGGAGGACCTGCTCGACGTGACCGTCTACCTCACCGACATGGCCGGCGACTTCGCCGGCTACAACGCGGTCTGGGCCGAGCACTTCCCGGACCCCGCCACCGCGCCCTGCCGCACCACGTTCGGCATCGACGCGCTGCCCACGCCGATCGCGATCGAGCTCAAGTGCATCGCCGCCCTGAGGACCTCGCCATGATCGCCGCCCCGCTCGACTTCCAGCAGTGGATCGAGGACAACCGCCACCTGCTGAAGCCGCCGGTGGGCAACAAGTGCCTGTACGACGGCGAGTTCATCGTGATGATCGTGGGCGGCCCCAATGCCCGCACCGACTACCACTGGGAGGAAGGCCCGGAGTGGTTCTACCAGCTCGAGGGCGAGATGGTGCTGCGCATCCAGGAAGAAGGGAAAGTGCGCGACATCCCGATCCGCGCCGGCGAGACCTTCCTGCTGCCGCCGCGGGTCGCGCACTCGCCGCAGCGCGCCGAGGGCTCGGTGGGCCTGGTGATCGAACGCCGGCGGCTGGCGCACGAGGACGACGGCCTGCTGTGGTTCTGCGAACGCTGCAACGCGAAGGTGTACGAGGAGTATTTCCACCTCGAGGACATCGAGCAGGACTTCTTCCGCGTGTTCGAGCGCTTCTACCGCGACGACGTGCTGCGCACCTGCAAGTCCTGCGGCCACCTCAACCCGCGCCCCTCGCGCTACGAACTGCAGGCCGATTCGCAGGCCGACATCACCTGAGGCCGCGACGAAGATGAATCACAGGCACGCCGCCACCCTGCTGTCGGTCCTCGCGTTCTGTTTCGCCGGGCCGGCATTTGCGGTGCATCCCGAGCTGGCTGCGATCCACGAGGCCGACCAGGCTGCACGGTCCGAGCCGGCGGCGATCGACTGGAAGACGCTCGCGGTCGAGGATCGGGCGCGCCGCGAACGCGTGATGCAGTTGCTGCGCGCGGGCGAAGTCAAGGCCGCCGTCGACTACTACCACGCGGCGATGGTCTACCAGCACGGCCAAGGCCTGGAGGACATCCGGCTTGCGCATGCGCTGGCGACGGTCGCGATGTCGCTGGAGCCGGACGAGGCGAGGTATCGCTGGCTGGTGGCGGCCTCCTGGGACCGCATCATGACCACCCAGCTGCAGCCGCAATGGTACGGAACCCAGTTCCAGAGCACTCCGGCCGGCATGTTCCTGTATCCGGTCGCCGACGGTGCCGTCAGCGACCAGGACCGCCGGGCGATGCAGGTGCCGACGCTCGACGAGTCCCGGGGCCGCGTAGCGGAGATGGCGCGGATGAATGGACTGGAGGTCGATCCCGCGCCGCCGACCATCGAACAGCTGCGCGAGGCCAGGCGCGTTCCCGACCGCGCCCCCTGACACCACCGTTGCGTCCGTGCGCCACCTCGGCCCTCCCGACGTAGCATAGGCGCATGCTCAAGATCGACATCCACGCCCACTACCTGCCGCGCGACTGGCCCGACCTGGCCCGCCGCTACGGCGAGGCGCGGTTTCCGGTGATCCACCACACCGACGACGGCCGCCACCGGATCTACAAGGACGGGCGCTTCTTCCGGGAGATCTGGTCCAAGACCTGGGACCCGCGCGAACGCATCGACGACTACGCGCGGTTCGGGGTGCAGGTGCAGGTGATCAGTACCGTGCCGGTGATGTTCAGCTACTGGGCCAAGCCCGCGCACGCGCTGGAGCTGCACCAGGCGCTCAACGACCATATGGCCGCCACCTGCCGCGAGTTCCCGCGCCACTACGCCGGCATCGGCACGGTGCCGCTGCAGTCGCCGCGGCTGGCGGTGCAGGAACTGGAGCGGTGCATGGACCAGCTCGACCTGCAGGGGGTGCAGATCGGCTCCCATGTCACCGGCCCCGACGGCAGCCACTGGAACCTCGACGCGCCCGAACTGTTCCCGTTCTTCGAGGCCGCCGCGGACCTGGGCGCCGCGATCCTGGTGCATCCCTGGGACATGATGGGCACCGACACCATGCCCAAATACTGGCTGCCCTGGCTGGTGGGCATGCCGGCCGAACAGTCGCGCGCGGCGTGCTGCCTGGTGTTCGGCGGCGTGCTCGAACGCCTGCCGAACCTCAAGGTCTGCATGGCGCACGGCGGCGGCAGCTTCCCCTACACCATCGGCCGGATCGAGCATGGCTTCAACATGCGACCGGACCTGGTGGCGACCGACAACCCGCACAATCCGCGCGACTACCTCAAGCGCCTGTACTTTGATTCCTGGGTGGCCGATCCGCGCGCGCTGCGCTACCTGCTCGACACCTGCGGCACGGAGCGGGTGATGCTGGGCACCGACTATCCCTTCCCGCTGGGCGAACAGGAACCCGGCGCGGGGATCGAGGCGATCGAACTCGACGAGGCCGCGCGGGCGCGGCTGTACCACGGCACCGCGCTGGAATGGCTGGACCTGCCGCTGTCGAGGTTCGCATGAGCGACCTGTTCACCGACGCCCATGCCGCGGCGCTCGACGCCGCCGATCCGCTGCGCGGGTATCGCGACCAGTTCCTCCTGCCGCGCCACGGCGACCGCGAGCAGGCCTATTTCTGCGGCAACTCGCTGGGCCTGCAGCCGCGCGGGGCGCGGGCGCACGTCGAGCAGGTGCTGGACAAATGGGCCACCGAGGCGGTCGAAGGCCACTTCACCGGGCAGGCGCAGTGGATGCCCTACCACGAACTGGTGCGCGACCCGCTGGCGGAGGTGGTGGGCGCCGAGCCGTCCGAAGTGGTGGCGATGAACTCGCTCACCGCCAACCTGCACCTGATGATGGTGAGCTTCTACCGGCCGACCATCGAACGCACCGCGATCCTGGTCGAAGCCGGCAGCTTTCCCTCCGACCGCTACGCGGTGGAGTCGCAGCTGCGCTACCGCGGCCTGCCGCCGGCGCACACCCTGATCGAACTTGCGCCGGACCTGCCTGGCGGCCTGTTCTCGATGGAGGCGATCGAACGCGCCATCCGCGAACACGGCAAACGCCTGGCGCTGGTGCTGTGGCCCGGCGTGCAGTACCGCACCGGCCAGGCCTTCGACCTGGCGGAGATCGCGCGCATCACCCATGAGGTCGGCGCAATCTGCGGTTTCGACCTGGCGCACGCGGTGGGCAACCTGCCGCTGCAGCTGCACGACAGCGGCGCGGATTTCGCGGTGTGGTGCCACTACAAGTACATGAACGCGGGCCCCGGCGCCGTCGCGGGCTGTTTCGTGCACGCGCGTCACGCGCGGACCGACCGGCCACGGTTCGCCGGCTGGTGGGGCCACGAGGCCGCCACGCGCTTCCGCATGGGGCCGGAGTTCGTGCCCACGCCCGGCGCCGATGGCTGGCAGCTGAGCAACCCGCCGATCCTCGCGCTCGCGCCCCTGCGCGCGGCGCTGGACCTGTTCGCCGGCGCGGGCATGGCGGCGCTGCGCGGGAAATCGGTGCGCCTGACCGGCTATCTCGAAGCCCTGATCGACGCCGGCCTGGCCGACGTGCTGGACGTGGTGACCCCGCGCGATCCGGCGCAGCGCGGCTGCCAGCTCTCGCTGCGCGTGGCCGGCGGCCGCGAGCGCGGTCGCGCGCTGTTCGGGTTCCTGGGCGCGCAGGGCATCGTCGGCGACTGGCGCGAACCGGACGTGATCCGCATCTCCCCTGCCCCGCTCTACAACACCCACGCCGACGTCCTGCGCTTCGCGCGCGCGGTGGAGCAGTGGCGGAGCGCCGCGGCGTGAGCGACCCGCGCACGATCACCATCATCGGCGCCGGGCTGGCGGGGACGCTGCTGGCCACCCTGCTGGCGCAGCGCGGCTGGACGGTCGAGGTCTTCGAGCGCCGCGGCGATCCGCGCATGCACGGCTACGCCGGCGGGCGCTCGATCAACCTGGCCCTGGCCGAACGCGGACTGCACGCGCTGCGCCAGGCCGGCGCCGACCTCGGGGTGATGCAGCAGGCGGTGATGATGCGCGGGCGCATGGTGCATCCGCTGGGCGGCACGCCGGAGCTGCAGCGTTACGGGCGCGACGACAGCGAGGTGATCTGGTCGATCAACCGCGGCGAACTCAACATCGTGCTCATCGAGGCCGCCGAGGCCGCCGGTGCGACCCTGCACTTCGACCGCCGCCTGGAGGACGTCGATTTCGCCGCCGGCACCATGCGCGTGCTCGGCGAGGGCCACGACGAGCGCCGCGCCTTCGACACCCTGGTGGGTGCGGACGGCGCCGGCTCGACCCTGCGCGCGCGGATGATGCGGATGCAGGACCTGGGCGAGCGCACCGAATGGCTCGACCACGGCTACAAGGAACTCGAGATCCCGCCCGGCCCCGGCGGCGCGTTCCGGATCGAGCCCAACGCGCTGCACATCTGGCCGCGCGGGCACTACATGTGCATCGCCCTGCCCAACGACGAGCGCACCTTCACCGTCACCCTGTTCATGCCGCACGAAGGCCCGTACCCGAGCTTCGCGACCGTGGACGACGGCCCGGCGGCGCGCGCGCTGTTCGAGGCGCAGTTCGCCGACGCGGTGCCGCTGATCCCGATGCTGGAAGAGGACTACGAGCGCAACCCCACCGGCATGCTCGGCACGCTGTACCTGGACCGCTGGCACCTGGACGGACGCGCGGTGCTGCTCGGCGACGCCGCGCACGCGATGGTGCCGTTCCACGGCCAGGGCATGAACTGCGCGTTCGAGGACTGCGTGGCACTGGCTGACCGGCTCGCGCCCGGCGTGGAATTCGCCGATGCGTATGCCGCGTTCGCCGCGGAGCGCATGCCGGATGCCGCGGCGATCCAGCACATGGCGCTGGAGAACTACATCGAGATGCGCGACCGCGTGGACGACCACGACTATCGCCTGCAGCGCGCCCTCGAGCTGCTGCTGCAGGAGCGGCATCCGGGCCGCTTCGTGCCCCACTACGCCATGGTCAGCTTCATGCGCATCCCGTATTCGGTCGCGCTGGCGCGCAGTGAGCTCCAGCGCGGGATCCTGGCGCGCGCCACCGCGGGCCTGGCGTCGCTGGACGCGGTGGACTGGGCCGCGCTCGATGCCGACGTGCGGGCGCGGCTGACGCCGATCGCGGACTGATCGCAGGCCCCTCGGCAGGGCGGCGGACCTGCCGCGCCACCCGGCCTACAATGCCGACATGCCGGCCAGCTTCCTGTTCTACGACCTCGAAACCTTCGGCGCCGACCCGCGGCGCACCCGCATCGCGCAGTTCGCCGCGATCCGCACCGACGAATCGCTGCAGCAGATCGACGAACCGATCGACTTTCTCGTCCGCCCCGCGGACGACCTGCTGCCCTCGCCCGACGCCTCGATGGTCACCGGCCTGGCGCCGCAGGACGTGCTGGACCAGGGCGTGACGGAAGCGGAGGCGTTCTCGCGCATATTCGACGAGATGGCGCGGCCGCAGACCTGCACCCTGGGCTACAACTCGCTGCGCTTCGACGACGAATTCGTCCGCTTCGGCCTGTACCGCAACTTCTTCGACGCCTACGAGCGCGAGTGGCGCGGCGGCAACAGCCGCTGGGACCTGCTCGACGCGATGCGGCTGGCGCACGCGCTGCGCCCCGATGGGATCGCCTGGCCCCAGCGCAACGACGGCAAAGGCACCTCGTTCAAGCTCGAACACCTGGCGACGGCCAACGGCGTGCGCACCGGCGACGCGCACGAGGCGCTGTCGGACGTGCGCGCGCTGATCGGGCTCGCGCGGCGCTTCCGCGAGGCGCAGCCGCGCCTGTGGCAGTACGCGCTGCAGCTGCGCGACAAGCGCTTCGCCGCCAGCCTGGTGGACACCGTGGCGATGACGCCGCTGCTGCACGTCTCGCAGCGCTATCCGGCCAGCCGCCAGTGCGCGGCGCCGGTCGTGCCGCTGGCCAGGCACCCGCGCTACGACACCCGGGTGATCGTGTTCGACCTCGACAGCGACCCCGCGCCGCTGCTGGACCTCGATGCCGAAACGATCGCCGCGCGCCTGTACCTGCGCGCCGACCAGCTTGGCGAGGGCGAAAGCCGCATTGCGCTGAAGGAAGTCCATCTCAACCGTTGCCCGGCGCTGGTGCGCTGGGACCACCTGCGCGACGAGGATTTCGCCCGGCTCTCGATCGACCCGGCCATTGCCCTGCAGCGCGCGGAGCGGCTGCGGGCCGCCGGCCCGGCGCTGGCGGGGAAGCTGCGGCAGGTCTACGAGCGGGACCAGGCATTCGCGCCGGGCGACGCCGACGCGGGCCTGTACGACGGCTTCATTCCGGACGGCGACAAGCGCCTGTTCGCCGACGTGCGCACCACGCCGCCGGCGCAACTGGGGGCGCGCACTTTCGGCTTCCAGGATCCGCGCATGCGAGAACTGCTGTTCCGCTACCGCGCGCGTAACTGGCCGCACACGCTGGACGCCGGCGAACGCCTGCGCTGGGACGCCTACCGGCGCCTGCGCCTGGCCGACGGCAGCGGCCTGTCCGAACTCGGGTTCACGCAGTATTTCGAGCGCATCGCGACACTGCGCAGCGGCCACGCCGCCGACCCGGACCGCCTGCGCCTGCTCGACCGGCTGCGGCACTGGGGCGAGGATCTGGCGCGCAGCCTCGGCAGCGACGCCGCGCCACTCGCGCAGGAGGCGGGCCGTGCCGCGCCGGCCGTCACGGCCGGCCCGCCGTCCGATCCGGTCACGCCATCCCTGTTCCCGACCCGCTGAGCCTACGTACCGCACCGCGCCCGCCCCACCCATGCCGACCTACTTCACGCCCAAAAGCCTTAAATTCCTGCGCGCCCTCGCCCGCCACAACGAACGGGCATGGTTCCAGGACCACCGCGACGACTACGAGACCCACGTGCGCGAGCCGTTCCAGCGCCTGCTGGCCGGCCTGCAGGCGCCGCTGGCCGAGGTCAGCGCGCACTACCGCGCCGATCCGGCCAAGGTCGGCGGCTCGCTGTTCCGCATCCACCGCGATACCCGCTTCGCCAACGACAAGACCCCGTACAAGACCTGGCAGGGCGCGCGGCTGTTCCACGAGCGCAGCCGGCAGGTGCCGGCGCCGTCGTTCTACGTGCAGCTGCAGCCGGGCAACTGCTTCATCGGTGGCGGCATCTGGCACCCGGAGCCGCCGGTGCAGCGCCAGATCCGGCAGTTCATCGTCGACAATCCGGGCGGCTGGCAGGCGGCGGCGCATGCGCCCGCGTTCCGGCGCCGCTTCGCGCTCGACGACGCCGACATGCTGGTGCGACCGCCGCGCGGATTCCCGGCCGATTTCGAGTACATCGACGACCTGCGCCACCGCAACTTCGTCGCCTGGCGCGGCATCGAGGATGACGCGATGCTGGGTCCGCGCCTGCTGCCCACCCTGGTGAAGGACCTCCAGGCCATGGCCCCGTTCATGGACTACCTCTGCGCCGCCCTCGACCTGGAGTTCTGAGCCCATGCGCAAGTGGATCATCCTCGCCGGAGTGCTGCTGGCCGCGCTGCTGGCATGGACCGCCGCCGGGCCGTACCTGACGATGCACGCCATCGGCAAGGCGGTGCGCGAGGAGAACGCCGCCGCGCTGGCGCGCCACGTCGACTTCCCGCCGCTGCGCGCGAGCCTCAAGGCGCAGCTGGGCGACCGGCTGGCGCGCCGCGTGGGCGTGGAGGCGCAGTCGGGCTGGCTCGGTGCGCTGGGTGCGACGGTGGCCAACGAACTGGCCGGCGGCGCGGTCGACCTGATGGTCACGCCCTACGGCCTGGGCGCGCTGATCGAAGGCCGCAAGGTCTGGAACCGCGCCACCGGCCTGCCCCCGCCGCGCACCGAAGCCGGTGCCGCCGCGCGCCCCGACCCCTGGCGCGATGCCCAGCGGCGCTACGAATCGACCTCGCGCTTCACCGCCACCGTGCACACCGACGACGGCGCGCCGGTGGTGTTCGTGCTCACCCGCCAGGGCGTGCGCTGGAAGCTGTCGGATATCCGCCTGCCGCCGCCCTGACGCGCGTTCGCCATCGGCTGGCGCTTCGGTCGCGGCGCCAAGCGGCCCGGCGCATCCTGCCGCTGCGGTCGTCGCCCGCGCGTGGGCGGGCTCGTCCCGTCGGTACGCCAGCCCCCGCCCTCAGAACCGCCAGTTCAGGCTGAGCGTGTAGTTGCGCGGGGCGCCGTAGTAGCCGCTGTAGCGCAGCGTGTTGATGTACTTCTCGTCGCCGGCGTTGTTGACGTTGAGCCGCAGCGCGGCCTCGGGCAGGAAGTTCCAGGCCACGAATCCGTTGATCACGGCGTAGCTGTCCTGGCGCACGGTGAAGCCACTGCTCTCGACGTTGGAGATATCGCTCTGCCAGCGCGCGCCCACGCCCCACGACAGCGTGTCGAACGACGGCACGCGGCCGCTGAGCACGAGGTTCGCGGTACGCCGCGGGACCCAGCGATAGGTGTCGTCGCCGTCCTGGCCGGTCAGCTTCAGGGCCGTGTAGCCGAACACCACGTCGAGCGAGTCGCTCACCCGGCCGGTGGCTTCGAGCTCCACGCCGCGCGAGGTCACGTCCACGCCCTCGTAGTAGAACTGGCCCATGTCGTTGTAGCCGGCCCCGGTGGCCAGCCCGTCCTGCTCGGCGCGGAACACCGCGAGCGTGGTCAGCAGGCGCTTGTCCAGCCATTCGGCCTTCACGCCCAGCTCGTAGTTCGAGCCCCTGGTCGGGTCGAGGTAGCGGCCTTCGGCGTCGGACTGGCTCTGGGGCTGGTAGATGTCGGAGTAGCTCACGTAGCCGAGCACGTCGGGCGTGAAGTCGAACGTCAGCCCGGCGTAGGGGCTGGTCTGGCGTTCGGTCTGGTCGAACACCACGCCGTAGTTCTGGCCGTCGCGGTGGTACTCGGCCCAGTTGACGCCGAGCACGGCCTTGAAGCGGTCGGTCAGCGACAGGCGGGTGGCGCCGTAGGCGCGCTTGAGGCGCTCGTCCAGGGTGCTGTAGGTGGACAGCTCGCCCCACACCGGCTCCGGGATCACATCGCCGCCCCACGGGAAGCCCGGCATCGGGATGTACCCGCACACCGCCTCGCCGCACAGCGCGCCGGCGAACTGGTTGCTGACGTTCTCGCTCTGCGACCAGCTCACGCCGAACATCGCCTCGTGCTCGCGTCCGCCCATCGCGAAGCGGCCGTTGACCGTGGCCGAGCCGAGGTCGGCGGTAAACGCGTCCGCGCCGCCCCACGGATAGCCGTAAAGGCCCACGTTCGTACCCGGCTCCAGGCCGGTGCCATCGCGATCCGTGGCGTAGAACAGCTTGTCGTCGCTGCGGATGTCGCGGCGGTTGTAGGCCAACTTCAGCTGCCAGTCCGCGCCCAGCTGGTGCGTGTATTCGATGAAGCCGGTGCGGGTGGTGGTGTCCCAGTAGGTCCAGTCCTGGGTGGTGGACGCGCCCCGGTCCCATTCGGCCTGGGTGCCGTCGCTGTACATGAAGCCGAGCGCGCCCCACATGTTGCCGTCGGTGTCGGCGTCCTGCCAGGAGTAACCGATCGTGAGGGTGCCGTTCTCGCCCACCTGCCCGTCGACCACACCGTAGACGAAATCGCGCCGGTCGTCCTTGCCGCGCAGGTACGAGCCGCCCTGCTCGTGCGCCGCGACCACGCGTCCGGCCCAGGTCCCGTCGGCGGTGAACGGCGTGGAGTAGTCCACCTCGCCGCGGACCGTGCCCCACGAGCCGTAGGAGAGCCCGAACGTGCCGCGGGTGTCGTTGGTCGGGCGCTTGCGCACGTAGTTGATCGTGCCGGCGGAATTGCCCACGCCGGTGAGCAGGCCGTTCGCGCCGCGGATGACTTCCAGCTTCTCGTAACCGAACGTGTCCTGGGCACCGGTCACGATGCCCCAGCTGTTGGGCAGGCCCACGCCGTCGATCTGGGTATTGGCGATCTCGAACCCGCGCGCGGTGAAGTTGGTGCGGTTGGTCTCCCACTCCTCGACCTGGATGCCGGTGGCCAGGCGCAGGGCCTCGTTGAGGCTGTCGGTGCCGAACTGGGTCATCTGCTCGCTGCCGACCACGCTGATCGACTGCGGCGTGTCCTTGATGGTCAGGTCCAGGTTGGTGGCGCCGTTGCTGACGCGGTTGGCACGCTGGCCGACCACGAGCACCGCGTCGAGATCGCGGGCCGACGGCGTGGCGCCGTCCGTCGCCTCCTGGGCAAGCGTGAGCCCGGGGACGCCGGCCAGGGCCAGGCACACGGCCGCGGACAGGCGGCGGGGAACGGGTCGGAGCGACGGAGCACGGCGGCCCGGAACACGGGCGGGGACGAAGACGGAACGCATCTAGCGGGTCCTGAGACGGGGTGGTCGCGGGGCCCGGAGGCCGCTCGCGGCGCGGCTCGCTGCCGCGGATGCGTATTAAAATGCAAATCACTCGCATTTGGCAACGGGCAATCGGCGGAGGTGGTGTCGACCGGATGGGCTCGAATTGGCCCGATCCGCGATGCGCGACATGCCTGGCGACTTGTCCGCGAGGTCGTCGAGGGCGCGGCGATGCCCTGCACCGCGCGTGTTCCGCTGATGATCTGCTGACCGCTGGCGGCCGACCGGCGCCCTGGCTCTACCAGGCCGGCCCACGCGGCCCGGGCGCCCGCCTGGGCATAGGCTAGCTGTTCGACACCCCGTGCGGGACATGGCCGGCCAGCACGTGCTGGCGGGCGCTGTCGATGTTGTGCGCCGAATCGTCGAAGAAGATGTCGGCGCCGAAGGCTTCCAGGAACGGCCCCTTGGCGCGCCCGCCCAGGAACAGCGCCTCGTCCAGGCGCACGCCCCATTCGCGCAGGGTGCGGATCACGCGCTCGTGCGCCGGCGCGGAGCGGGCGGTGACCAGGGCGGTGCGGATCGGCGAGGCCTCGCCGACGGGAAACGCCGCCTGCAGGTCGTGGAGTGCCGACAGGAACGCGCGGAACGGTCCGCCCGACAGCGGCTCGCGCGCGTTCTCGATCTCGTGGCGGTGGAAGGCGTCGATGCCGCCCTCGCGCGAGACCCGCTCGCCCTCGTCGCCGAAGATCACCGCGTCGCCGTCGAACGCGATGCGGATCTGCTCGCTGGCCATGGTGCCGGGCTTGGCGCGATCGGGAAGGATGGTGGCGGCCGCGACGCCGTTCGCCAGCGCCTGCCGCACGGATTCGGGATTCGCCGACAGGAACAGCTGCGCGCCGAACGGGCGGATGTAGGGCCACGTGGGCTCGCCGGAGGTGAACGTGGCGCGCGAGATGGGGAGTCTGTGGTGCTGGATGGAATTGAAGATGCGCAGGCCGGTGTCGGCGGAATTGCGCGAGAGCAGGATGACCTCGACCCGCGGCGCGTCCGGCGGCGCGGCCACGTTGAGCGCCAGCAGCTTGCGCACCAGCGAGAACGCGATGCCCGGCTCCAGCACGTCGTCCTCGTGGGTGCGCTGGTACTCGGAATACGGCTCGATGCCCTCGCGCTCGAACAGGGCGTGGCTGTCCTCCAGGTCGAACAGCGCGCGCGAGGAGATCGCGATGGTGAGGACCGCGACGGGTTCTTTGCGGGACATGGGGAAATTATGCCTGTGTTGGCGGCGGGCGCGGCGGCGAGTCGCCGTCGGCTCGCCGGCCATCCCCGCTCCATGCCGGACAGGATGCGCGCGAGGCGCCCGAGAGGCCTCAGCGTGACGCCCGCGTCCCGCCCCGAGTGGCGGCTCGACTGTTCACCGATCGAGCCCGTGGCCTGTCCGCCGTTCCGCCCGCTCAGGCCTCGAACTGCTCGCTGAGGATGCGTTCCTCGAGGTTGTGCTCGGGATCGAACAGCATGGTGACGGTGCGCTCGCGCGATTCGCGGATCATGACTTCGACCACGTCGCGCACCTCGTGCGAATCGGCGGTGGCGCTGACCGGACGCTTGAACGGGTCGAGCACGCGGAAGCGCACCTCCGTGTCGCCCTTGAGCAGCGCCCCGCGCCAGCGACGGGGCCGGAAGGCCGCGATCGGCGTCAGCGCCACCACGTTCGCGCCCAGCGGCAGGATCGGCCCGTGCGCAGAATAGTTGTAGGCGGTGCTGCCGGCGGCCGTGGCCACCATCACGCCGTCGGCGATCAGCTCGTCCAGCCGCAGCTTGCCGTTGAGTTCGATCGACAGGTGCGCAGCCTGGCGCGTCTGGCGCAGCAGCGACACCTCGTTGTAGGCCAGCGAGCCCACCGTCGCCCCCGACTCGGTCTGCGCGATCATCTCCAGCGGATGCAGCACCGCCGGCTCGGCCGCGCGGATGCGCTCGATCAGGCCCTCCTCCCGGTGCTGGTTCATCAGGAAGCCCACGGTGCCGAGCTTCATCCCGAACACCGGCTTGCCGAGGCTGCCGTGGCGGTGCAGCGTCTGCAGCATGAAGCCGTCGCCGCCGAGCGCGCACAGCACGTCCGCCTCGTCCGGCTCGCACTGGCCATGGCGCGCGGCAAGCGCGGCGATCGCGCCCTGCGCCTCGTCGGTCTGGCTGGCGAGGAAGGCGATGCGTGGCGTGGTGCTCATCGGCGGCTCCTGCTCGGTCGATCCCCGAGGATAACCCGCGCAGGCGTCGCGTCCGAGGCGGGCGCCGCCGGCGCCCGCCGTGCGGGACCCGTGCGGCCGGGAAGGCAGGCACGGGAGCACCGACCGCGGCGGATGCCGCGGCCGGCCGCGATCAGCCGCGATCAGCCGCGCTGGGCGAGCTGCGACAGCCGCTGCACCGCCACCGACGCGGTCGGGTAGTCGAGCGTTTTCTGCGCCGCCAGCTCGGTCAGCATCGCCAGGGTGAAGCGCAGGGTGGCGTCGTCGCGACCCAGCCACTGCTGCACCTTCTCCTCCGGCGTCTCGCCGGGCATCGCCAGCACCTGGCCGACGATCGTGCGCTGCTGGGTCGCGAGTTCCTCGCGCAGCACGCCGCGTGCCACCGCATGCCAGCGGCCGTCGACCTGCAGCGCGTCGATCTGCTGCGTGAGCCACGGCACGCGCAGCGCCTCGCCGACGCGGAAATGCAGCCTCGCGACATCGATCGGTCGCCGCTTGCGCTCGGTCGCCAGTTCGATGATGTCGGCGCATGGCTCCAGGTACGGCAAGGCGGCCAGCTGGCCGGCGAGTTCCGCCGGCACGCCCTTGCCCAGCCAGTCGGCCAGGCTGGCCTCGTACTCGGGCCGCTGCGAGTCGGGCAGGATGTTCTCGCCCGCGCGGATGTCGCGGAAGCCGTCGTGGTAGCGGTTGACCGCGGTGGTGATGTCCGGGATCGCGCCCGGGCGCGACAGCAGCCAGCGGGTGAACGAGCGCTGCAGGTTCCAGATCACCAGCAGCGCGTCGATCTGCACCGACTCGGCGACGCGGCCATCGAGCGCGTCGATGTCCAGCCACAGCGCGCGCGCCTCCAGCGTCTCGCGGGTGATGGTGAACGCCTTGGCCACCTCGCCGTAGCTGCGGCCGCTGTCCTCCTGCATGCGCAGCAGGAAGGTCGCGCCCATGCGGTTGATCATGGTGTTGGTCACCGCCGTGGCGATGATCTCGCGCTTGAGACGGTGCTGCTCCATGGCCTGGGCGTACTTCTTCTGCAGCGGCTGCGGGAAGTAGCGCTGCAGTTCCTTGGACAGGTACGGATCCTCCGGCACGTCCGAGCGCAGCAGTTCGTCGAACGCGACCAGCTTCGAATACGACAGCAGCACCGCCAGCTCCGGCCGGGTCAGGCCCTGCCCGCGCGCCTTGCGCTCGGCCATCTCCGCGTCGGACGGCAGGTATTCGATCTGCCGGTCCAGCAGCCCCTGCTGTTCGAGCGTGCGGATGAAGTGCTGCTTGGAGCCCAGGCGCGAGACGCTCATCCGCTCCATCAGGCTGATCGCCTGGTTCTGGCGGTAGTTGTCCCACAGCACCAGCTGCGCGACCTCGTCGGTCATCGAGGCCAGCAGCTTGTTGCGCGCCTCCATCTTCAGCCGGCCGTCCTGCACCTGGGCGTTGAGCAGGATCTTGATGTTGACCTCGTGGTCGGAGGTGTCCACGCCGGCGGAGTTGTCGATGAAGTCGGTGTTGAGCAGTACGCCGTGCTGCGCGGCCTCGATGCGGCCGAGCTGGGTCAGGCCCAGGTTGCCGCCCTCGCCCACCACCCGGCAGCGCAGGTCGCGGCCGTCGACGCGGATGGCGTTGTTGGCGCGGTCGCCGACGTCGGCGTGCTGCTCGCGGCTGGACTTGACGTAGGTGCCGATGCCGCCGTTCCACAGCAGGTCCACCGGAGCCCGCAGGATCGCCGACAGCAGCTCGTTGGGCGCCATCGCGGTGGTGCCCTCGGCCAGGCCGAGCGCGGCGCAGGCCTCGGGCGTGAGCGCGATCGACTTGAGCGTGCGCGGAAACACGCCGCCGCCCTTCGAGATCAGGGCCGTGTCGTAGTCGGCCCAGCTCGAGCGCGGCAGCGCGAACATGCGCTCGCGCTCGGCGAACGAGCGCGCGGCGTCGGGCTGCGGGTCGATGAAGATGTGGCGGTGGTCGAACGCGGCCACCAGGCGGATGTGCCGGGACAGCAGCATGCCGTTGCCGAACACGTCGCCGGACATGTCGCCGATGCCCACGCAGGTGAAGTCCTGCGCCTGCGAATCGTGGCCCAGGGCGCGGAAGTGGCGCTTGACCGATTCCCACGCGCCGCGCGCCGTGATCCCCATGCCCTTGTGGTCGTAGCCGACCGAGCCGCCGGAGGCGAACGCGTCCGCCAGCCAGAAGCCGTAGTCGGCGGAGATGCCGTTGGCGATGTCGGAGAACGTGGCCGTGCCCTTGTCGGCCGCGACCACCAGGTACGGATCGTCCTGGTCGTGGCGCACGACGTCGACCGGCGGCACGATGCGGCCGTCGACGATGTTGTCGGTGACATCGAGCAGGCCGCTGATGAACAGGCGGTAGCAGGCCACGCCCTCGGCGAACAGCGCGTCGCGGTCGCCGCCCGCGGGCGGGCGCTTGACGATGAAGCCGCCCTTCGAACCCACCGGCACGATCACGGTGTTCTTCACCATCTGCGCCTTCACCAGGCCCAGCACCTCGGTGCGGAAATCCTCACGTCGGTCGGACCAGCGCAGGCCGCCGCGCGCGACCGCGCCGAAGCGCAGGTGGATGCCCTCCACGCGCGGGCCGTACACGAAGATCTCGCGGTAGGGGCGCGGCTTGGGCAGGTCGGGCACGCGCGCGGAGTCGAACTTGAACGCGATCGTCTCCTTGAACGCGTCTTCCCGGCCGCGCTGGTAGTAGCTGGTGCGCAGGGTCGCGTCGATCAGGCCCATGAAGCTGCGCAGGATGCGGTCCTCGTCGAGGCTGGACACCGTGTCCAGCAATGCCCGGATCGCGAGGCGCGCGGCGTCGTCGCGCGCCTCGCGCCCGGCGCCGCGGGCATCGACCACGGGCTGCACCGCCGCGGCCGCCACGGCGTCCCCGCCGGCCAGCGCCTGCAGGTGGCCGGACAGGTGCGCGGTTGCGGTCGCGAGCGTCGCCTTGTCCTCGCGCCCGGCGCGCGGGTCGAAGCGCGCCTCGAACAGCTCCACCAGTAGCCGCGCGATCAGCGGATTGCGGGCGAACGTGTCCTCGACGTAGCTCTGCGAGAACGGCACCCCGACCTGCTGCAGGTAGCGCGCGTAGCCGCGCAGCAGCGCCACCTGGCGCCAGGTGAGCGAGGCGCCGAGGATCAGGCGGTTCAGGCCGTCGTTCTCGGCATCGCCGCGCCAGACCCGCGCGAAGGCCTCGGAGAAATCGCTGCCGGCGCGCTCGGCGTCGAGCCCGGCCACGTTCGATTCGACCTCGAAGTCCTGGATGTACACCGGCGCGCCGTCGACCTCGATCCGGTACGGATGCTCGGTGATCACGCGCAGCCCGAGGTTCTCCATCATCGGCAGCGCGTCGGAGAGCGGGATGTCGCCGCGCTGGCGGTAGAGCTTGAAGCGCAGCGCGCCCTCGCCGGGCATCGCGTGCGGCGACTGCTGCAGGCTCAGCTGCAGGTCGTCTTCGCCCGTCAGCGCCGCGAGGCGCTCGACGTCGGTGGCGGCGATGGCGGGCGTGGCGTTCTCGATGTAGCCGGCCGGCAGCGCGCGACCGTAGCGGCCGGCGAGCGCCAGGCCCTGTTCCTCGCCGTGGCGGGCCACCAGCTCGTCGCGCAGGTCGTCCTGCCAGTTGCGCACGATCACCGCCAGCTCGCGCTCGAGCTGGGCCTGGTCGACCTCGAACTGCTCGCCGCTGCGCGGGCGCACGATCAAGTGCACCTGCGCCAGCGGCGATTCGCCGATCAGCACGTTGGCGTCGACGTGGTCGGCGTGCAGCACTCGGCGCAGCATCGCCTCCACCCGACGGCGGACCTCGGTGTTGAAGCGGTCGCGCGGGATGTAGGCCAGCACCGAGTAGAAGCGGCCGTAGCGGTCGCGGCGCAGAAACAGGCGGCTGCGCACTCGCTCCTGCAGGCCGAGCACGCCCGTGGCCAGGCGGAACAGCTCGTCCGCGGTGGACTGGAACAGCTCGTCGCGCGGCAGGGTTTCCAGGATGTGCTTGAGCGCCTTGCCGCTGTGGCCGGTGGGCTTGAGGCCCGATTCGCTCATCACGTGTTCGTAGCGCTCGCGCACCAGCGGGATGTCCCACGGCCGCCGGTTGTAGGCGCCGGAGGTGTACAGGCCGAGGAAGCGCTGTTCGGACACCGCGCGCCCCTGCGCGTCGAAGCCCAGCACGCCGATGTAGTCCATGTAGCCGGGACGGTGCACGGTGGAGCGGGCGTTGGTCTTGGTGAGCACCAGCGAGTCGGCCAGGCCGTCGTTGCTCATGCGGTGCGCGGCCAGCGACTTCAGCGGCCGTCCCTTGCCCTCGCCGCCGCGCAGCAGGCCCAGGCCGCTGCCTTCCACCGGCACCAGCAGCTCCTCGCCGCTCTTGCTGCGCAGCTGGTATTCGCGATAGCCGAAGAAGGTGAAATGGTCGTTCGCGGCCCAGCGCAGGTACTCTTGCGCCTCGCGCCGCTCGGCGTCGGTCACCGGCAGGCGGCGGGTGGCGAGGTCGGCCGCCACCTGCTGCATCTTCTCGCGCATCGCGCCCCAGTCGCGCACGATCGCGCGCACGTCCTCGAGCACCTCGACGATCGCCGACTCGATCTCCTTCATGCCCTCGGCGGTCTGGCGGTCGATCTCCAGGTGCATCACCGATTCGGTCTCGCCCTCCCCCACCGCGACCAGCCGCCCGGCCTTGTCGCGCGCGATCTGGATCACCGGATGGCCCAGCACGTGCACGCCGACGGCGCGCTCGGCCAGCGCCATGGTCACCGAATCGACCAGGAACGGCATGTCGTCGTTCACCACCTGCAGCACGGTGTGCGGCGATTCCCAGCCGTGCGACTTCAGGCCCGGGTTGAACAGCCGCACCTGCGCGGTGCCGGGCTTGCGGCGACGCATGAACTCGAGCAGGTCGGTGGCGAGCGCGGCCCAGCCTTCGGCGCTGTGCTGGGGCAGTTCGTCCTCGGTCATGCGCCGGTAGAAGGCGTTGGCGAACGCGTTCGCGTCGTCCTGCGCGGCCTTGCCGGCGCGCTTGCGGACCGCATCGAGGATCGGCTGCAGCACGCCCGCGGTGGCGGAGGTCGCCGGGGTACGCGCGGGCTTGGCGCCCGCGGCCTTGCGCGCCGGGGCTCGGGAGGGTTTGGCGGGGGTCATGGGAAGCGGGCTCCGGATGGAGTGAGGCCCGCGTTCTCACGCGGGCCACGGGGCTGGGCGCGCGCCGCGGGGCGCGCACCAATGGATGCTGCGGGATGGACGCCGCCTCCCGTGTCGGGATCGACGGCCAGCCTGGCGCGGTGGCGCGAAGACACGGCCGGGCTCAGCGCAGGCCGGTCTCGCTGCGGGCGATCACCAGGCGCTGGATCTCGCTGGTGCCTTCGTAGATCTCGGTGATCTTGGCGTCGCGGAAGTAGCGCTCGATGGGCATTTCCTTGGAATAGCCCATGCCCGCGTGGATCTGCACCGCCTGGTGCGCGATCCACATCGCCGCTTCCGACGCGGTGAGCTTGGCGATCGCCGCCTCGGCCGAGAACTTCTTCCCCTGGCCCTTGAGCCAGGCCGCGCGCAGGGTCAGCAGCAGCGACGCGTCGAGCTTGCACTTCATGTCCGCGATCTTGGCCTGCGTCATCTGGAAGGTGCCGATCGGCTGGCCGAAGGCCTTGCGCTCCTTCACGTAGGCCAGGGTGGCCTCGTACGCGGCGCGGGCGATACCCACGGCCTGGGAGGCGATGCCGATGCGGCCGGCGTCGAGCACGCCCATCGCGATCTTGAAGCCTTCGCCCTCCTGGCCGAGCACGTCTTCGGCGCGGGCGACGTAGTCGTTGAACTCGATCTCGCAGGTGGCCGAGGCGCGGATGCCGAGCTTGGGCTCGGTCTTGCCGCGTCCGAAGCCCTCGCGCGTGGTGTCGACCAGGAACGCGGTGATGCCGCGCGCGCCCTTGTCCGGCTCGGTCATGGCGAACAGCACGATGTACTTCGCCACCGGGCCGGAGGTGATCCAGCTCTTCTTGCCGTTGATCACGTAACTGCCGTCGGCCTGCTTCAGGGCGCGGCAGCGCATCGCGGTCGCGTCCGAGCCGGACTGCGGCTCGGTCAGCGCGAACGCGCCGATCTCGGCGCCTTCCGCGATCGCGCGCACGTAGGTCTGCTTCTGCTGCTCGGTGCCGTGGGTCAGGATGCCGTTGCAGAACAGCGAGTTGTTGACCGACATGATGGTCGAGTGCGCGGCGTCGCCGGCGGCGATCTCGACCATCGCCAGCACGTAGGCCACCGGGTCCATGCCCGCGCCGCCGTACTCCTCGGGCACCTCGATGCCCATCAACCCGTTCTCGCCGAGCACGCGGATGTTCTCCAGCGGGAACTCGCCGGTGCGGTCGTGGTGCTCGGCGCTGGGCGCGATCTTTTCCTGCGCGATGCGGCGCGCCACGTCCTGGATCATCAACTGCTCTTCGCTGAACCCGAACTCCACGGCGACCTCTATCGTTTCCGGAGAAACCTTATTGTAGCCCGCGGCGGCACGCGTGGTCCCCATGGCGCCCACCTGCGCACCGCGCTTCGCCCGCACCTGCGCCCGGGCTTGCAGCGTGACACCACGGTACACCCCGCGCGGTTGCGCTCACCGACGTCGCGGCGCAAAATATCTCTATATCGCGATATGGAGATATGCATGGACCTCGAGGCCTGGTCTTCCCGGCTGAAGGTGCTCGCCGACCCCACCCGCGTGCGCCTGCTGGCGCTGCTGGAGGGCGAGGAGCTGACGGTGGCCGAGCTGTCGGGCATCACCCGGCTGGCGCAGCCGCGCGTGTCCACCCACCTGGCCAAGCTCAAGGACGCCGGCCTGGTGCGCGACCGGCGCGCGGGCGTGTCGGCCTACTATCGTTTCGACGACGAATCGCTCGATCCCGCGCAGCGCGCCCTGTGGCAGGCGCTGTCCACCGGCAGCGACGACCCCCTGTTGCGCCAGGATGCCGAACGCGTGGCCGGCGTGCTGGCGATGCGCGCGGCCGACCAGAACTGGGCCGATTCGGTGGCCGGCGACATGGAGCGCCACTACTCGCCCGGGCGCACCTGGGAGGCGCTGGCGCGCAGTGCGCTGCCGCTGCTGGAAACCGGCAACGTGCTCGACATCGCCTCCGGCGACGGCGTGCTGGCCGAACTGCTGGCGCCGCACGCACGCCGCTACGTCTGCGTCGACAGCAGCCGGCGCGTGGTCGCGGCGGCCGCCGAGCGCCTGCGCAAGTTCCGCAACGTGGAGGTCCGCGAGGGCGACATGCACGCCCTGCCCTTCGGCGACGGCGAGTTCGACCTGGTGGTGCTGATGCACGCGCTGACCTATGCCGACAAGCCCGCGCAGGCGGTGGCCGAAGCGGCACGGGTGCTGCGCCCGGGCGGCCGCCTGCTGCTGTCGAGCCTGGCGCGGCACGAGCACCAGAGCGTCGTGCAGGCCTACGGACACGCCAATCTCGGCTTCGCCGACAAGGACCTGCGCCGGTTCGTCTCGCGCGCCGGGCTGGAGCTGGTGAACGCCGACACCGTGACCCGCGAGAAGCGCCCGCCGCATTTCGAGGTGATCTCGATGATCGCCCGCAAGCCGTAGCGGCGCCGATCCACCCTCGCCGCGGCCGCCGCGCCGTTTCTCCGCCACTTCCGAACGCCTGCCCATCGAGCCACGCATGAAGACCCTCCCCTGGCTGCACCCCGACCGCGTCGCCCTGCTGCTGGACGCGCTGCGCACGCGCATCCTGGTGATCGACGGCGCCATGGGCACCATGATCCAGCGCCACGACCTGCAGGAAGCCGACTACCGCGGCGAGCGGTTCGCGGGCGGCTTCGACAGCGCGCACGCGTCCGCCGGCGCCGCGCCGCAGGGCCACGACCTCAAGGGCAACAACGACCTGCTGCTGCTCACGCGGCCGGACATCATCGCGGACATCCACACCGCCTATCTCGAGGCCGGCGCCGACCTGGTCGAGACCAACACCTTCAACGCCACCGCCGTCAGCCAGGCGGACTACCGCCTCGAGCACCTGGTGCGCGAACTCAACGTCGAGGGCGCGCGCATCGCCCGCGCCTGCTGCGACGCGGTCGCCGCGGCCACCGGCCGGCCGCGCTTCGTGATCGGCGTGCTCGGGCCGACCAGCCGCACCGCCTCGATCAGCCCAGACGTGAACGACCCCGGCTTCCGCAATACCAGCTTCGACGAGCTGCGCGCGACCTACCGCGAGGCGATCGACGGCCTGGTCGATGGCGGCGCCGACACCCTGATGGTCGAGACCATCTTCGACACGCTCAATGCCAAGGCGGCGCTGTATGCGATCGAGGAGGCGTTCGAGGCGCGCGGCGGGCGACTGCCGGTGATGATCTCCGGCACCATCACCGACGCCTCCGGCCGCACCCTGTCCGGGCAGACCGCCGAGGCGTTCTATGCCTCGGTCGCGCACGGCCGGCCGCTGTCGGTCGGCCTGAACTGCGCGCTGGGCGCGAAGGACCTGCGCCCGCATGTGGAAACGCTGGCGACGGTCGCCGACGGCTACGTCAGCGCGCATCCCAACGCCGGCCTGCCCAATGCCTTCGGCGGCTACGACGAGACCCCGGAGGAGATGGCGGGCGTGCTGAAGGAGTTCGCCGAAGCCGGCCTGCTCAACCTGGTCGGCGGCTGCTGCGGCACCTCGCCCGACCACATCCGCGCGATCGCGGACGCGGTTGCCGGCGTCGACCCGCGCGCGCTTCCCGATCGCCTGGCGGACGCCGCGTGACCCCCACCGCCACCCGCGCGCCCGCCACCATGCGGCGCCCCGCGCCAATGCCCCCGCGGCACGGGCGCCTCGCCCCGCGCGCGGCCGAAGGACTCGCCTGTGCCTGACGACGCCACCCAGCCCCCCCGCCACACCCGGCTCAGCGGCCTCGAGCCGCTGGTGATCACCCCGGACCTGCTGTTCGTCAACGTCGGCGAGCGCACCAACGTCACCGGCAGCGCCCAGTTCCGCAAGATGATCAAGGACGGCCGCTACGAGGAGGCGGTGGAAGTCGCGCGCCAGCAGGTCGCCAACGGCGCCCAGATCCTCGACGTCAACATGGACGAGGGCCTGATCGATTCGGAAGCGGCGATGACGCGCTTCCTCAACCTGATCATGTCCGAGCCCGACATCGCCCGCATCCCGGTGATGGTCGATTCCTCGAAGTGGAGCGTGATCGAGGCCGGCCTGAAGTGCCTGCAGGGCAAGAGCGTGGTCAATTCGATCTCGCTCAAGGAAGGCGAGGCGGCGTTCGTCGAGCAGGCGCGCAAGGTGCTGCGCTACGGCGCGGCGGCGGTGGTGATGGCCTTCGACGAGCAGGGCCAGGCCGACACCTGCGCGCGCAAGGTCGAGATCTGCACCCGCGCCTACCGCATCCTGGTGGACGAGGTGGGGTTCCCGCCCGAGGACATCATCTTCGACCCCAACATCTTCGCCATCGCCACCGGGATCGAGGAACACGACAACTACGCGGTCGACTTCATCGAGGCGACCCGGATCATCCGCCGGACGCTGCCGCACTGCCACGTGTCGGGCGGCGTGTCGAACGTGTCGTTCTCGTTCCGCGGCAACGAACCGGTGCGCCAGGCGATCCACGCGGTGTTCCTGTACCACGCGATCCAGGCCGGCATGGACATGGGCATCGTCAACGCCGGCGCCATGCCGATCTACGACGACCTGGACCCCGACCTGCGCGAGCGCGTGGAGGACGTGGTGCTCAACCGCCGGCGCGACGGCACCGAACGGCTGCTGGAGATCGCCGAACGCTACCGGGGACGCAAGGGCGAATCCAGGGCCGAGGACCTGGCGTGGCGCGACAAGCCGGTGCGCGAGCGCCTGGCGCACGCGCTTGTGCACGGCATCGACGCCTACGCCGAGGTCGACACCGAAGAGGCGCGGCAGCAGTCCTCCCGCCCGCTGGACGTGATCGAAGGCCCGCTGATGGACGGCATGAACATCGTCGGCGACCTGTTCGGTGCCGGCAAGATGTTCCTGCCGCAGGTGGTGAAGTCCGCCCGGGTGATGAAGAAGGCGGTGGCCTACCTGCTGCCCTTCATCGAGGCCGAGAAGCTGCGTACGGGCGATGCCGGCAAGAACAACGGCAAGATCGTGATGGCCACGGTCAAGGGCGACGTGCACGACATCGGCAAGAACATCGTCGGCGTGGTCCTGGCCTGCAACAACTTCGAGGTGGTCGACCTCGGGGTGATGGTGCCCGCGCAGACCATCCTCGACAAGGCGCGCGAGGTCGGCGCCGACGTCATCGGCCTGTCCGGCCTGATCACCCCCTCGCTGGAGGAGATGAGCCACGTCGCGCGCGAGATGCAGCGCCAGGGCTTCACCATGCCGCTGATGATCGGCGGCGCGACCACCTCGCGCGCGCACACCGCGCTCAAGATCGACCCGCACTACAAGGCGCCGACCGTCTGGGTGAAGGATGCCTCGCGCGCGGTGGGCGTGGCGCAGTCGCTGATCAGCCCCGAGCTGCGCGAGAAGTTCGTCGCCGCCAACGATGCCGACTACGCCGAGATCCGCGAACGCCACCGCAACCGCGGCGACGCCAAGCGGCTGGTCCCGCTCGCCAAGGCGCGCGCGCAGAAGTTCGATGGCGGCTGGGACGACTACGCGCCGCCGGCGCCGCGGCAGCCGGGACTGCACGTGTTCGACGACTATCCGCTGGTCGAACTGGTCGACTGCATCGACTGGACCCCGTTCTTCCAGGCCTGGGAGCTGGCGGGCAAGTACCCGGCGATCCTGCAGGACGAGATTGTCGGCGCGCACGCGAGCGAGCTGTACCGCGATGCCCGCGCCATGCTCGATCGCATCGTCTCGGAGCAGTGGCTCACGGCCCGCGGCGTGTTCGGCCTGTGGCCGGCGGCGAGCGTCGGCGACGATGTCGAACTGGACGTCGGCGGCCGCGCCGAGCGGCTGCACTTCCTGCGCCAGCAGGTGGACAAGCCGGCCGACCGGCCGGACTTCTGCCTGGCCGATTTCGTCGCGCCGCAGGGCTCGGGCCGCCAGGACTGGATCGGCATGTTCGCGGTGACCGCGGGCATCGGCATCGATGCCCACGTGGCGCGCTTCGAGGCCGACCACGACGACTACAACGCGATCCTGCTCAAGGCGCTCGCCGACCGCCTGGCCGAGGCCTTCGCCGAACGCCTGCACCAGCGCGTGCGCACCGAGTTCTGGGGCTACGCGGCGGACGAGACGCTCGACAACGAGTCGCTGATCGCCGAGCGCTATCGCGGCATCCGGCCGGCGCCGGGCTATCCGGCCTGCCCGGAACACAGCGAGAAGGCGACCCTGTTCCGGCTGCTCGATGCGCAGGGCAACGCCGGGATGTCACTGACCGAGAGCTTCGCGATGCTGCCCACGGCCGCGGTCTCGGGCTACTACTTCAGCCACCCGCGCAGCCAGTACTTCGTCGTCGGGCGGGTGTCGAAGGAGCAGGCGCTGGACTACGCACGCCGCAAGGGCGTGGAGCTGGCGCAGGTGGAACGGTGGCTGGCCTCGAACCTCGACTACGATCCCGAGTAGGCGGCCGGAAGATCATCCCGCGTGGCGCGATCCCGGATCACCAGACCAGGTCGTCGGGCACCTGGAACTTCGGATCGGCATAGGGATCGCCCTCCGCCGGCGCCTGCGGATCGATCCTGAGCGCGACCGAGGGCGCGAAGATCGCCTCCGCTTCGGCGAGGTCGGCCGCCGTCACCAGGCAGTAGCGGCCATTGAGCTGGACCACGCCCAGCTCGCCGGCATTGAGCGCACGCAGCTGCGCGGCGTTGACGTAGATGCGCTTGATCTTGCCGCCGTAGGGAAAATGGCGCGCGATGTCGGCCTCGGGATCGTTGAGCAGCCGGTCCTGCAGGAACGCCTCCAGCTTCGCCCGCGCCTCGCGGCGCACGCGTGCGAGCTCCTGGCGTTCGCGCTCGGCCTGGATGCGCTCGTCCTTCTCCTTCTGCGCCCGGATCGCGTAGGCCTTGGCGAGATCGATGTCCTCCCGGCTGCGCGGGCCGCGGCCGCCCTTGCGGGCGCCCGGCTTCCCCGGCGCGCCGGATCCGGACTTGCCGGCGCCCGTGGCCTCTCGTGCCGGGCGCCTGGCGTCGCCGCGCCCCTGCGGGGGCTGGGCGCGTGCAGGCTTGGAGGCCGGCTTGAAGCCCAGGCCGAGCAGCTGGTCACGCAGGGAATCAGTCATCGCGGGTCCGGATCAGTAATGCGGTGGCGGCGGTTCGAGCCCGGCATCGCCAGGTCCATCGCTGCGCGCCAGTTTCAGATCTTCGAGCACCCGCCGGAGCAGGTCGGCATGGCCGACCGCCTCCAGCCGCATTGCGGTCAGGGCCTCGTTGAGTTCGGCGATCACCTGCTCCTGGAACGCCAGCCGCGTCTCCAGTTCGACCAGTCGCTGCTCGAGCTCGCCATTCATCACGCCTGGCTCCGCAGGATCGACCTTCCGCGCCCGATCGCCCAGTAGGCGATGCCCTCGGCCTCGATCTCGCCGGGCTCGTACAGGTTGCGGCCGTCGAACACCACCGCGTCGCGCAGCGCCTCGCGCAGCCGGGCAAAATCCGGGCTGCGGAACTGCTTCCACTCGGTGACCACGGCCAGCGCATCGGCGCCCTGCAGCGCCTCCTCCGCGCTTTCGCACAGCACCAGGTCGTCGCGCTGCCCGAAGATGCGCCGCGCCTCGTCGCGTGCCTCGGGATCGAACGCCCGCACGTGCGCGCCGGCATCCCACAGCTGCTGCAGCAGGCGGCGGCTGGAGGCCTCGCGCATGTCGTCGGTATCGGGCTTGAACGCCAGGCCCCAGACGGCGAACGTCTTGCCGCGCAGCGCCTCGGCTGCGCCGTAGTGGCGCACGAGCAGGTCGAACAGGTGCGCCTTCTGGCGGTCGTTCACCGCCTCCACCGCATTGAGCAGGATCGGCTCGTGGCCGTGCTGGCCCGCGGTGCGCGCCAGCGCCTGCACGTCCTTGGGAAAGCACGAGCCGCCGTATCCCGCACCGGGGTAGATGAAGTGCCAGCCGATGCGCGGATCCGATCCGATGCCGCGTCGTACCTGCTCGACATCGGCGCCGACGCGCTCGGCGATGTTGGCGATCTCGTTCATGAAGCTGATCTTGGTCGCCAGCATCGCGTTGGCCGCGTATTTCGTCAGCTCCGCGGAGCGCACGTCCATCGCCACGATGCGGTCGCGGTTGCGGTTGAACGGCGCGTAGAGCCTGCGCAGCTTCTCGATCGAGGCCGGGTCCGTACTGCCGATGACGATGCGGTCGGGGCGCATGCAGTCCTCGACCGCCGCGCCCTCCTTCAGGAACTCGGGATTGGACACCACGTCGAAGGCGATGTCGGCGCCGCGCGCGGCCAGCTCCGCCGCGATCGTCTCGCGCACGCGGTCGGCGGTCCCGACCGGCACGGTCGACTTGTCGACTACGATCGCCGGCGCCCGCAGGTGCCGTCCGATGGTGTGCGCCACCGCCAGCACGTACTGCAGGTCCGCGCTGCCGTCCTCGTCCGGCGGAGTGCCGACAGCGATGAAGATCACCTCGGCGTCCGCCACCGCGCGGGCGGCGTCGGTGGTGAATTTCAGCCGGCCCGCTGCGTGGTTGGCCTTGACCATCGGCTCGAGGCCGGGCTCGTAGATCGGGACGACACCACGCTCGAGGCCCGCGATCTTGGCCTGGTCGACGTCCACGCAGATGACATCGTGGCCGACCTCGGCCAGGCAGGCGCCACTGACCAGGCCGACGTATCCGGTGCCGAAGATCGCAACATGCATTCGCGACGCGTCCCTTATTCGGCGGAATTGACGATGTCGAGCAGCTCGACCTCGAACACCAGCGTCGCATTCGGGCCGATCGGACCGCCGGGCGTGCCCTGCTCGCCGTAGCCGAGCTTGCCGGGAATCCACAGCTTGTACTTGCTGCCCACCGGCATCAGCTGCAGGCCTTCCTGCCAGCCCGGCACCACCTGCGAAAGCGCGAACTCGACCGGCTCGCCGCGGGCGTAGGAATCGTCGAAGGTCTCGCCGTCGAGCAGCGTGCCCTTGTAGTGCACGCGCACGGTGTCGCCCGCCTTCGGCTTCGCGCCCGAGCCTTCGCTCAGCACCTGGTACTGCAGGCCCGAGGCGGTGGTCTGCACGCCCTCCTTGCCCGCGTTCTCGGCCAGGAAGCGCTCGCCGTGCTCGGCGTTCTCCTTGCCGGATTGTTCGAATTCGGCCATCTGCTTGGCCTGCATGCGGGTGCTGAACGCCTGCATGACCTGCATCGCCTCCTCCTGCGTCAGCAGCGGCTCCTTGCCGTCCAGGGTGCTGCGCACGGCCTTGAACAGGGTATCCAGGTCGACCTCGTCCTTGGCGCCCTTGAGGCTGTCGCCGATCTGCATGCCGATCACGTAGCTGACCTGCTCCTTCTCGGTCTTCAGTCCGCCCTTCGCGGCGACTGCAGGCGCATCGTCGGCGCCGTCCACCGGCTTGCCGGTGTCCTTGTCGAGCGGCTTGCAGGCCACCAGCGCGATCGACAGGGCGAGGCCGAACACGGCCAGGGAAGTGGAACGCATGGACACTTTCATCGGGAACTCCAGGAAAACACGGTGCACAAGGGGAGCGCCGGCGGAACCGCCGCCGACGATGATGTCTACAGGATGCCGAGCAGTTCGACCTCGAACACCAGGGTGGCGTTCGGGCCGATCAGCGGCGGACTGCCGGCCTGGCCATAGGCGAGCTCGCCGGGAATCCAGAAGCGGTAGCGCGAGCCGACCGGCATCAGGGTCAGGCCCTCGGTCCAGCCGGCGATGACCTGGTTGAGCCCGAACTCGGCCGGTTCGCCGCGGCCGATCGAGCTGTCGAACTCGGTGCCATCGAGCAGGGTGCCGCGATAGTGCACGCGCACCTGGTCGCCCGGACGCGGGCGCGGCCCCGAGCCTGCGCGCAGGACGCTGTACTGCAGGCCCGACCCGGTCGTGAACACGCCCTTGGCCCCGCGGTTGCGGGCCAGGAATTCCGCGCCCGCGGCGCGGTTGGCCTCGGCCGCGCGCGCGGCCTCGCTGCGGGAGCGCTGCTCCAGCGCCGCGCGGACCTCGGACGCCTGCTCGGTGGACAGCAGCGGCGTGCCGCCCTCGATTAAGGTGCGCATGGCCTGTACCAGCACCGGCACCTCGATGGTGTCGGCCATCGGTCGCAGCGAACGCCCCACGTCCAGCCCGGTCATCAGCCCGACCTTGGCCGGATCGACCGCGGGCGGCGGCGTGCCGGGCGCCATGCCCGGCACCTGGCGGCCGCTGCGCACGGCGATGCGCTGCATCAGCGCCTGCCCGACCTGCGCCACCTCGGCCTCGCCGATCAGCGGCTCGCCACCGGCCAGCGCATGGCTCACGGCGCGCTCGAAGCTCGCGTAATCGATGTCGGGGCCGGCCGCGGCCAGCGACCGCGCGACGTCCATCCCCACCAGGTAGCTGATCTGCTGGCGCTCGCCCGACAGGCGGGTCAGCTCCTGCGCCATGCCCACCGATGCCGTCGCCACCAGCGCAGACAGGGCCAGCGCGGCCATGCCACGCGCGAAACGGTTCATCGGATCCAGACTCCGGCACGCGCCGCCTGGTGCGGCGCAGGGGCCGCTATTGTCGCGGCCGGCGCCCGCCACGGCAATCTCGCGCCGATGCCGCGCCCGCGGGCGTTCAGCACCTCAGCGGGCGGGAACCGGCGCCCTCAGCGCCTGCTCGATCGCGGCGACGATCTCCGGATCCTCCGGCAGCGTACGGCTCCCGAACGAGGCGACCACCTTGCCGTCGCGGCCCACCAGGTACTTGTGGAAGTTCCACGCCGGCGCCTCGCCCGTGGCCTGCAGCAGGTCGCGATACAGCGGAGTGGCGGCGTCGCCGACCACGTGGACGCGTTCGAACATCGGGAACTTCACCCCGTAGGTGAGGGTGCAGAACTCCTGGATCTTCTGTTCGTCCTCGTACTCCTGGCCGCGGAAATCCGCCGAAGGGAACCCCAGGACCGAAAACCCGCGCGCCTTGTAGCGCGAGTGCAGGGATTCCAGTCCCTCGAACTGCGGGGCCAGCCCGCACTTGCTGGCGGTGTTGACGATCAGCAGGACCTGCCCGCCATATGCCTGCGAGAGCTCCACCGGGGTCTTGCCCGTCAGCGGACGGAAGCTGCGTTCGAGCAGGCCGCCGGCAGCGGCGGCGGTCGCGGACGCCGTCATGAGGACGGCGAGTACGAGATATCCGATTGATTTCATGGCTGTTTCCTCGCCCCGGACGGATTGCGCCCGTGGACCGTGACTTCAGTTGGGTCGACCAGGGCCCGAAACCCCTTGCAACGGCCTGTTCTGGTGTTATAGTTGAATACAACACCTATCCACCAGAGCAGGACGTTCATCATGAACCGCAAGCTCCGCAACACGATACTGGCTTTCTCGGTGACCGGCATGGTGCTGGCGCTGGGCCTGATGGCGGCCCGCCCCATGGTCGACGCCGGGGCGGGCGAAGTCCGCGCGCTCGCCGGCGCGCAGGCGCCCGCGGCTCCGGCGCGCACCGCCCCGCTGATGCCGCTCGCCGACGCTGCCGGGCAAGACGTCTCCGCGCTGGACCAGGCCGACGCCGTGGCGGTCCGGCTGCAGGCGCGCGGCCCTCAGTACGAGGCGGCGCTGGTGGACGCGCGTTCGGTCGAACAGGCTGTTGCGCTCACCGTGAGCTTTGTGACCACCGTGGTGGCCGAGTCCCTGATGACCCCGTCGCTGGAGACTGACCCGGCCACCGCCGCGGCCTCCGACGCAGGCGACGGGAGCACCGACACCGATGCCGCCCCGGCCCGCCGCAGCGGCAGCGTGCGCAGCGCGATCGCCGTCCCCTACTTCTCGTTCGCACGCGGGACAGGCCGCGCCGGCCGGAGCTGATGCCATGACCAATATCCAGTGGAGCGATGGCGCTCCCATCTACCGCCAGCTGAAGGAACGCGTGATCGCGATGATGCTGGACGGGATGCTCAAACCGGGCGACGCGCTGCCGTCGGTGCGCCAGGTCGCCGCCGAATACCAACTCAATCCGATCACCGTCTCGCGCGCCTACCAGGAGCTGGCCGACGAGTCGCTGGTCGAAAAACGAAGGGGCCTAGGCATGTACGTCACCGAAGAAGCCGCGAAGAAACTCCTGCTGAACGAACGCGAACGCTTCCTGCGCGAGGAGTGGCCGCTGGTGCTCGAACGCATCCAGCGGCTGGGCCTGGCGCTGGAGGACCTGGTGCAGGCGCAGTCCGACGGGGGTGCGCGATGAACGCACCGGCCGACACCCTGCAGGTGGTCGATGCGCGCGGCCTGCGCAAGGCCTACAAGAACAAGCTCGCGCTCGACGGCGCCAGCTTCCGGATCGACGCCGGCCGCATCGTCGGCCTGATCGGCCCCAACGGCGCGGGCAAGACCACCGCGCTCAAGGCGATGCTGGGCCTGATCCCGTTCGACGGCGAACTGAGCGTGCTCGGCCGCGACCCGCGCACCGAGCGCGACGAGCTGATGAAGGACGTGTGCTTCATCGCCGACGTGGCGGTGCTGCCGCGCTGGATCCGGGTGCGCGAGGCGATCGATTTCGTCGCCGGCGTGCATCCGCGCTTCGACCGCGCCCGCTGCGAACGCTTCCTGGCCAACACCCAGCTCAAGCCGAAGCAGCGCGTGCGCGAGATGTCCAAGGGCATGATCGTGCAGCTGCACCTGGCGCTGGTGATGGCGATCGACGCCCGCCTGCTGGTGCTGGACGAACCGACGCTCGGGCTGGACATCCTGTACCGCAAGCAGTTCTACCAGCGTCTGCTGGAGGACTACTTCGACGAGCAGAAGACCATCGTCATCACCACCCACCAGGTCGAGGAGATCGAGCACATCCTCACCGACGTGATGTTCATCCGCGACGGCAAGGTAGTGCTGGACGCGCCGATGGAGGACGTGGGCGAACGCTTCGTCGAGGTGCTGGTGAACGCCGACCGGGCCGAGGCCGCCCGCGCGCTGGGTCCGATCGACGAGCGCGCCCTGCCCTTCGGCAAGACCGTGATGCTGTTCGACGGCGTGCCGCAGTCCTCGCTCGCCGCCTACGGCGAAACCCGTACCCCCGGGCTCGCCGATCTGTTCGTCGCCACGATGAAAGGAACCTACGCATGAACGCCGTCGTCGATACCCCCGCCGAAGCCCCGCGCGCGGCCGGTGCCGGGCACGTCCATCCGGTGCATCGCTTCCGCTGGCTGCTGCGGCGCGAGTTCTGGGAGCACAAGGGCGGATTCCTGTGGGCGCCGCTGGTGGCCGGCGGCATCTCGCTGCTGCTCTCGGCGATGGGCATGGTGCTGGCCATGGTTGCCGCCCGCGGCAAGGTTCCGCAGGACGCGCACATCTCGCTCGACGACGGCACCTCGATCCAGATCAACGGCATGGACCTGGGCATGCTCACCTCGCAGCTGGGCCACGAGGAACTGGCACGGCTGGGGGACGGCATCGACGTCACCCTGATCCTGGCGTCGAGCTGGCCGTTCATCGTGCTGGCGTTCGTGATGTTCTTCTACTGCCTGGGCGCCCTGTACGACGAGCGCCGCGACCGCAGCGTGCTGTTCTGGAAGTCGCTGCCGCTGTCGGACGCCTCCACCGTGCTGTCGAAGGTGGTCAGCGCGATCCTGGTCGCGCCGCTGCTGGCCACGCTGGCCGCGATCGCGACCCTGTTCGGGTTCCTGGCGCTGATCAGCGTGGTGACGATGTTCTACGGCGGCAATCCGGCGACCCTGCTGTGGGGACCGGCGAGTCCGGTGGTGCTGTCGCTGCAATACCTGTCGGTGATCCCGGTGTACGCGCTGTGGGCGCTGCCGACCGTCGGCTGGCTGATGCTGTGCTCGGCCTGGGCGCGCAGCAAGCCGTTCCTGTGGGCGATCATGATCCCGCTGTTCGCCGGCATCTTCGTCGCGTGGCTGGAGTTCCTGGGCGTATACGACGACCTGACCTGGCCGTTCTTCAAGAACATCGTGCTGCGGATGCTGACCAGCGTGTTCCCGATGACCTTCCTGGATCTGGACTATCTGCAGCACGTGGACTTCGACGTTCCCGGCGCGGCGCGCAACATCCTCAATCCGGTCAACGTGTACCGCAACCTCGCCAGCGCCAACCTGTGGATCGGCGCCGCGGCCGGCGCCGCGATGATCTTCGGCGCCATCCGCCTGCGCCGCTGGCGGGACGAGGGGTGAGGCCGCGATGCCCGCGACGCATCGCGTCGCATCGCGGCCGAACGCCTCGCGCGCTGCGCGAGGCCGGGCCGGATCGCTCCGGAGACCGGCGAGTTCCGCCGGGGATGGCGACACGTCATCTCCGGAGCGACACCGATCGCGAGCGGGCAGCGTCCGATCACCTCGTGGGCAGGCGCGATCGCATTCAGGACCGGAGCAGGCCCGACTGCCTCGCACCCGACACATCCGTCCCACCCAGGACGTCACCCCACTCACCGTCGCGCCCTGCGCCCCACCCGGCCGCGCATCCCGCCAAGGAGCCCCGCATGAAGACCGTCGCCACCCTCGCCCTGCTTGCCGCCCTGCCGCTGGTGGCCGCCTGCGGGCGCGAACCGGATCCCGCACCCGTTGCCTCGCCGACGGCCGACGCGGACGCCGCCGACGCCGCGCCGGCGCCCACAACCGCGCTCGGCCGCACCGTTGCGCGCGCGCTCGACGAGGCCCGCAAGGAGTTGCGCGAAGGCGAGCTGAGCCTGAACGGCGATTACAACGTCACCGTCAACGGCAGGCGGATCCAGCGCAAGGCCGACGACCTGCCGAAAGCGGCGATCACCCCGGAAGGCGACCTGCGTATCTCCGGCACCCTCGTGCCCATGGATGCGCAGGCGCGCGCGCTGGCGCTCGACTACCGCAGCGCGATGCTCGACGTGGCCGAGGCCGGCATGGACCTGGGCGTGCGCGGCGCGGACCTCGGCATGAAGGCGGCAGGCGACGCCATCGGCAGCCTGCTGCGCGGCGACACCGAGCAGATGGAAAAGCGGGTCGAGGCCGAAGCCGCCCAGCTGGAGGAGGCCGCGATGCAGCTGTGCGAGCAACTCCCGCGCCTGCTGGCGGCCCAGGAGGCCCTCGCGGCCGCGGTCCCGGAGTTCGCGCCCTACGCGCGGATGACCGCCGGCGACATCGACGACTGCCGCGACGGCGACCATGGCGTGGCCGCCTCCGAGACGGCGACCGCCGCGCGTGCCGCGGACGACGCGAACCTGGATGCCGCCGCCGAGGCCGATGCGGCGGCCGCGTCCCGCGCCGCCAAGGCACCGGACCGGGCCCGCGACGCACGCGACGATGCCGCCGCGGATGCCGCCACC
Source organism: Luteimonas rhizosphaericola (assembly GCF_029888045.1). Lineage (GTDB taxonomy): Bacteria > Pseudomonadota > Gammaproteobacteria > Xanthomonadales > Xanthomonadaceae > Luteimonas > Luteimonas rhizosphaericola. Next base: position 278,888 of record NZ_JARXRN010000020.1, read on the forward strand.
GAAGCCGCCGCGGCGACCGATCCGACCCGTTGACCACGCGGCAGCGCGTGGGCTTCAACCTTTCGCGCCGCCGCCGCATCCAAGCTGGCCAACACTTCGAATGGAGCGCTCCATGACCCGCCACGCCGCCCTCGCCGCCCTGTTGCTCGCCGCCGTCTCCGCCCCCGTCCTGGCCGAAGACTGCCAGCATTCGGCTCCGCGCAGCCTGGACCTCGATTTCGACGGCGTGCGCACGGTGATGTTCGACGTCGGGCCGCATACCCTGCGGGTCGACGCCGGGCCGGCCGCCACCGGACAGGTCGAGGGACGCGCCTGCGCCTCGGACGAAGGCCGGCTGCAGGCGCTCACCCTCGAGGCGGCGCGCGACGGCGACAAGCTGGTGGTACGGCTGGGCCACGACAGCAACTGGAGCGGCATCTCGCTCGGCAAGCGTTACGCGTACATGACCCTGGACGCGAGCGTGCCCGCCGACGTGCTGGTTCAACTGCAGGTGGGATCGGGCGATGCGCGCGTCACCGGCGCGTCCGCGGCCAGCGCCGATGTCGGCTCCGGCGACGCGGAGCTGCTGCGCATCGCCGGCCGGGTGACGGCGAAGGTGGGGTCGGGAGACGTCGAGGTCGACGATGCCGGTGCGCTGCACGTGCTGTCGATCGGCTCGGGCGACCTCGAGGCCGCGAACGTGCGCGGCGAGGTGGAGGTCGGCAGCATCGGCTCGGGCGATTTCACCCTGCGCGGCGCCGCGGGCGATGTCTCGATCCGGTCGATCGGCTCCGGCGATGCCGACCTGGCCGACGTGGCCGGCAGCGTCGACGTGGGATCGGTCGGATCGGGCGATCTCGATGCGCACCGGATCGGCGGCGACCTGCGGGTCGGTTCGGTCGGCAGCGGCGACCTGGACCACAGTGGCGTGGCCGGCCGGGTCGAGGTTCCGCGCAAGCGCTGACCTCCACGGGGCGGGCGCCCTGCGCCGCCTCCAGTGCGGGCGCAAGGTCCGCGCCGCCGCCATCGCGCTCGCGGACGAACTCCACCCTGGCCTGGCCAGCACCGCGCCATGCGCGCCCGTGCCCGCGGTGCGATGCTCCGCATGCGCCCCGGTGCGATCAGCCGCCTCCGCCGGCGCTCCCTCCGGCCGGAATCCCGCCGCGCGTGAGCGTCGCCGGATCCAGCAGCCGGCGCAGTTCGTCCGCCGCCAGGCCGCTGTCCTCCAGCGCCACGTCGAACACCGGTCGCTGTTCGCGGTAGGCGCGCTTGGCGATCGCGGCGGCGCGCTCGTAGCCGATCACCGGGTTGAGCGCGGTGACCAGGATCGGATTGCGCTCCAGGGCGGCGCCGATCGCCTCCCGCCGCACCTCCAGGCCCGCGATCACGCGGTCGGCCAGCAGGCGGCTGATGTTCGACAGCAGCCGCAGCGAATCGAGCAGGTTCGCCGCGATCAGCGGCAGCGCCACGTTGAGCTGGAAGTTGCCGCTCTGCCCGGCCACGGTGATCGCGGCGTGATGGCCGATCACCTGCGCGCCCACCATCACCGCCGCTTCCGGGATCACCGGATTGACCTTGCCCGGCATGATCGAGCTGCCCGGCTGCAGCGCCGGCAGCGCGATCTCGCCCAGCCCCGCCAGCGGACCCGAATTCATCCAGCGCAGGTCGTTGGCGATCTTGATCAGGGCCACGGCCAGCGCGTTGAGCTGGCCCGACAGTTCCACTGCGTCGTCCTGCGAGGCGATCCCTTCGAAGCGGTCGGCCGCGGCCTCGAAACGGGTGCCCGACAGGCGCGAGAGTTCGCGCGCCATCCTGGCGCCGAACTTCGGATGGGCGTTGATCCCGGTGCCGATCGCGGTGCCGCCGATGGGCAGCCGGCGCAGCCGCACCAGCGCATCCCCGATCCGCGCCTCGGCCGACGCAAGCTGCGCGGACCAGGCGCCGAATTCCTGCGCCAGCGTCATCGGCATCGCGTCCATCAGGTGGGTGCGCCCGGTCTTGACCACCTTGGTCAGGCCCCGCGCACGGCGGTCGATCGCCTTGCGCAGGTGGCGCAGCGCCGGCAGCAGGTCCTCCACCGCCGCCAGCTGCGCCGAGACCCGGATCGCGGTGGGCACCACGTCGTTCGAACTCTGGCCGAGGTTGACGTGGTCGTTGGGATGCACCTTGCGACCCTTGCGCGAGGCCAGGGTCGCGACCACCTCGTTGGCATTCATGTTCGAGGAGGTCCCCGAGCCCGTCTGGTAGACGTCGACCGGGAACTGGTCGTCGTGACGACCCTCCGCCACCTCCAGGGCCGCGGCGCGGATCGCGGCGGCCGTGGAGTCCGGCAGCAGGCCGAGGCCGCCGTTGACCCCCGCGGCCGCGGCCTTCACCAGCCCGAGCGCGCGGATGAAGCCACGCGGCATGGTCTGGCCCGAGACCGGGAAATTCTCCACCGCCCGCTGCGTCTGCGCGCCCCAGAGCGCGTCGTTGGGCACCTGCAGCTCGCCCATGCTGTCGTGTTCGATGCGATGTCCCGCGGTCGCGGCGCGCGGCGTCGTCCTGGCCATCGTTCGGGTCTCCCGGATGCGTGGCCGGCAGCATCGCCGGCGATGCCTGGAGGATACGGGAGCCGCCGCATGCGACGTGTGTCGGCGGGCGCCGGTGCGCGGGGAAACCGCGACGCGCGTGCGGACGCCGCGCACCGGCGCCCACGGCGCGCAGCCACTAGAATAGGCTCCCCGCCCGCGCCCGCCACCGCCGCATGACCGACCACGCCCCGCACGACCCCACGCAGGACGCCACCCTGCTCGCCCTGTCGCCGCTCGACGGCCGCTATGCCGGCAAGCTCGACGCGCTGCGGCCGATCTTCTCCGAGTACGGCCTGATCCATGCGCGCGTGCAGGTGGAGATCGAGTGGCTGCTGGCGCTGGCGGCCGAGCCGGGCATCGTCGAGCTGCCGGCGTTCGATGCCGGCCAGGTCGACGCGCTGCAGGCGCTGTGGAAGGGGTTTTCGGTCGCCGACGCGGCGCGCATCAAGCAGATCGAGCGCACCACCAACCACGACGTCAAGGCGGTCGAATACTTCATCAAGGAGCGCCTGAAGGACGAGGCGGGGCTGTCGCAGGCGCTGGAGTTCGTGCATTTCGCCTGCACCAGCGAGGACATCAACAACCTCGCCTACGCGCTGATGCTGGGCCAGGCGCGCCAGGAAGTGCTGCTGCCGCGGCTCGACGCGCTGCTGGCCGCGCTGCGCCAGCTCGCCCACGCCCACGCCGGGCTGGCGATGCTCTCGCGCACCCACGGCCAGAGCGCCTCGCCGACCACGGTCGGCAAGGAGATCGCGAACGTGGTGGCGCGCCTGCAGCGCCAGGGCGAGCAGCTGGCCGCGGTGTCGATCTGCGGCAAGATCAACGGCGCGGTCGGCAACTACAACGCGCATGTGGCGAGCTACCCGAACGTGGACTGGCCGGCGTTCGCGCGCCGGTTCGTCGAATCGCTCGGGATCGAGTTCAACGCCTACACCACCCAGATCGAGCCGCACGACTACATCGCCGAGCTGTGCGACGCGCACAAGCGCATCGGCACGATCGCGATCGACCTGTGCCGCGACATCTGGGGCTACATCTCGCTGGGCTACTTCCGCCAGGCGGTGGTGGCCGGCGAGGTCGGCAGCTCGACCATGCCGCACAAGGTCAACCCGATCGACTTCGAGAACGCGGAAGGCAACTTCGGCATCTCCAACGCGCTGCTGGAACACTTCGCGGCCAAGCTGCCGGTCAGCCGCTGGCAGCGCGACCTCACCGACTCGACCGTGCTGCGCGCGCTCGGCACCGCGTTCGGCCACGGGCTGATCGGCTTCGACGCCCTGCTGCGCGGCCTGGGCAAGCTCAGCCCCAACGCCGACCGCCTCGCCGCCGACCTCGACGCGGCGTGGGAGGTGCTGGCCGAAGCGGTACAGACCGTGATGCGCCGCCACGGCCTGCCCAACCCCTACGAACAGCTCAAGGCGCTCACCCGTGGCCAGGGCATCACCGAGCAGTCGATGCGCCGGTTCATCGAATCGCTGGAACTGCCCGCCGACGAGAAGCGCCGGCTGCTGGCGATGGCGCCGGGCGACTACACCGGCCTGGCGGCGACGCTGGCCAGGGAGTCCTGAGTGCAGCTGCTGCTCAATATCGACGTGCCCGACCTCGCCCGCGCGGAAGCGTTCTACACCGCCGCGTTCGGGCTCACGCCGGCGCGCAGCTTGGGCGACGGCGGCCTGGAACTGCTCGGCGCGCAAGCGCCGCTGTACCTGCTGCAGCAGCCCGCGGGCAGCGAGGGCGCCGCCGGCCGGGCGCGCGACTACGAGCGCCACTGGACCCCGCTGCACCTGGACGTGGTGGTCGACGACCTGGACGCGGCGCTGGAGCGCGCGCTGGCCGCCGGCGCCACCCGCGAGGGCGAGGTGCGCGAGGCGGCCTGGGGGCGGATCGTGCGCATCGCCGATCCGTTCGGCCACGGCTGGTGCCTGCTGCAGTTCCTCGGCCGCGGCTACGACGAGATCGCGACATGACGGCGGCGATCCGTTGCGTCCTGCTGCCCGGCGCGCTGGCTGCCGCGCTGCTGCTGGCGTCCTGCGCCCGCGACGAGGCGGCCGTTCCCGCGCCCGCTGCGGCGACGGCGGATGCGCAGGCCGCCCCGGCGCCCGCGCCGGCGCCGTGCCGCGACGATTCGGAATGGAACGCGCCGGCCGAGCCACTGCACGTGTTCGGCAACACCTGGTACGTGGGCACCTGCGGCCTGAGCGCGCTGCTGGTGAAGTCCGACGGCGGCCACGTGCTGGTCGACGGCGGCACGCCTGAGGCGGGCCCGCTGATCCTGGACAGCCTGCGCAAGCTCGGCGTCGAGCCGACCGGGATCAAGGCGATCGTGCTCTCGCACGAGCACTTCGATCATGCCGGCGGCCTGGCGGCGCTGCAGGACGCCACCGGCGCGCCGGTGTTCGCCCTGGCGCCGGCGGTGGCGACGCTCGGGCGCGGTCGCAGCGACCGCAGCGATCCCCAGTTCGGGGCGCTCGAGTCGTTCCCGCCGGTCGCCGACGTGCGCCTGGTGCCGGAGGACGGCGTGCTGCGCGTCGGCGATGTGGAGCTGCGCGCCGTGCCCACGCCCGGTCACACCCCCGGCGGCACCAGCTGGACCTGGCGCACCTGCGACGGCGACGACTGCCGCCAGATGGTCTATGCCGACAGCCTGACCGCGATCTCCGACGACGTGTTCCGCTACAGCGACAACGCGGCGCACCCCGGGTATCTGGCCGCGTTCCGCGACTCGATCGCGCGGATCGCCGGCCTCGACTGCGACGTCCTGGTCACGCCGCATCCATCGGCCAGCGGCCTGTGGCAGCGGATCGGGCCGACCGCCGACCGGCCCCTCGCCGGGCCCGGGGCCTGCGAGGCCTACGCGCGCGCGGCGGGTGAACGGCTGGAGCGGCGCCTGGCGGAGGAAGCCGCGGGGCCGGCGGCGCCATGAGCCGCGCGCCCGCCATCGAGCTGCAGGGGCGACCCGGCCAGCCGCTGGGCATGCCGCCGGCGCGCTTCCTGCGCGACTACTGGCAGAAGCGCCCGCTGCTGGTGCGCGGCGCGTTCCCCCGCTTCGTCTCGCCGATCGAGCCGGAGGACCTGGCCGGGCTGGCCTGCGAGGAGTTTGCGCTCTCGCGCCTGATCCGCCACGACCGCGCCCGCGATGCCTGGGAACTGCGCCACGGGCCGTTCCCCGAAGCACTATTCCCCACGCTGGGCGAGCGCGACTGGACCCTGCTGGTCCAGGACGTGGACAAGTGGGACGCCGACGTCGCCGCGCTGCTGGCGCGCTTCGGCTTCCTGCCGCGCTGGCGGATCGACGACATCATGGTCAGCTTCGCCGCCACCGGCGGCTCGGTCGGCGCGCACGTGGACCAGTACGACGTGTTCCTGCTCCAGGCGCAGGGACACCGGCGCTGGCAGATCGACGCCGGCCCGTCGCCGCCGCTGGACTTCCGCGACGACGTCGAGCTGCGCCTGCTGCGCCGGTTCGCGCCCACGCACGACTGGGTGCTCGGCCCGGGCGACATGCTCTACCTGCCGCCCGGCGTGCCGCACCACGGCGTGGCCGAAGATCCCTGCCTGACCTTCTCGATCGGCATGCGCGCGCCATCCGCCGCCGAGCTGATGGGCGACTACATCGACACCCTGGCTGCGGACGCCGATGAAGCCCTGCGCTATGCCGACCCGGACCTCGCGCCGCCGAAGGATCCCAACGAGATCGATGCCGACGCCATGCGCCGCGTGGTGGACGCGCTGAACGCGCTGCGCTTCGATGATCCCGACCGCCTGGGCGACTGGTTCGGCCGCTTCATCACCGCCTACCGCAATGCCGAGGTGGCCGCCGACGATGCCGGGCCGCCGGCGCGGATCGAGCTGGAGTGGTCGCTGCAGCACCAGGGTGCGGTGCTTCGGCGGCATCCCTTCTCGCGCATGGCCTGGCGACGGGCCGCGGACGGCGGACGGCTGTACGTGTCGGGCGAGGATCATCCGCTGCCGGTGCCCGATGCGCGCCGGCTGGCCGCCGCCGAGTGCATCGACGGCGCGGCGTACGACGCGCTTTCGCCCCCGGGCCGCGATGTGGTGCACGCGCTCCTCGCCGCCGGCCACTACCGCTGGCTGCCCGCGGAGGATGCTGGATGACCGCCGACGGGCCCATCCAGATCGTTGCGGTCGACTACGCCGGTTCGCTGGAGGCGCTGCGCGCGGTCCGCGAGGCGGTGTTCGTGCTGGAACAGCAGGTCCCCGCGGAGCTGGAGCTCGATGCGCTCGACCCGCGCTGCCGCCACGTCCTGGCGCGCGATGCGGCCGGGCTGCCCATCGGCACCGCGCGGCTGGCGCCGGACGGCCGAATCGGCCGCATGGCGGTGCTGCGCGCCTGGCGCGGGCGTGGGGTCGGCAGCGCGCTGCTGCAGGCCCTGCTGCGGCTCGCGCGCGAGGACGGACGCGACCGGGTGAGCCTGCATGCGCAGGCCGGCGCGATCGACTTCTACCGGCGCCACGGCTTCGTGCCGGTCGGCGAGCGTTTCATGGAAGCCGGCATCGAGCACCTGGCGATGGAGCGGCACCTGGAACGCCCGCTGGCGGTGGACGACCGCGACGCGGCCGTCGCCACCACCGCCGCGATCGTCGCCGCAGCGCGCCGCCGGCTGTGGATCTACAGCCGCGAGCTGGATCCCGGGCTGTACGACCATCCGCGCGTGGTCGAGGCCCTGCGCCGGTTCGGGACCGCGGGGGTGGCCGGCGAGGCGCGGATCCTGCTGCAGGACGCGGCCGCCGCGCAGCGCGCGCATGCACCGCTGATCTCGCTCGGCCAGCGGCTGCCCAGCGTGTTCGCCTTCCGCGAGGTGGGCGATCCGGTCGACCGCACCTATCCGTCCGCGTTCATCGCCAACGACGCCGGCGGCTACTACTTCCGCGCGCTGGGGCACCGCTTCGACGGCGAGGCCGGCCTGGACGCGCGCGCCCGCGCGCGCCAGCTCGCGGACACGTTCGACGCGGTCTGGGAACGCGCGCGGCCGTGCAGCGAACTGCGCGCCCTGGGCCTGTGAACGCTGCGCGCGTCCTGTCCACCGCCCCAACGCGCGCCGCGCCCCGGACCAAAGCATGATGCATCGCCACATGCGCAGCGGCTATAATGCCGGCCTTCCCGCACGCATCCCGCCGGACGCCAGAAATCCGTTCCGGATCAGCGGCTTGCCTCCCCACCTGAGTCCCAAACGCCCGACGTGGACAGTCTCCTGAAGCAGTTTGCGCAGTCCTCCCAGCTCGGCGCCAATGCCGCCTACATCGAGGACCTCTACGAGCAGTACCTCGTCTCTCCCGACAGCGTCGGGCCGAAGTGGAAAGCGTGGTTCGACGGCTTCCAGGGGCGCGAGGCCGGGGACGTCCCGCATTCGACGGTGATGGCGGCGGTCGCGCAGGCCGGGCGCGAGGCCGCGCGTGGCGTGGTCGCCGGCGGCACGGGCGGCAGCGACGAGCGCGAGCGCAACGTGGGCCGGCTGATCACCGCCTACCGCTCGCGCGGTCACCTCGGCGCGAAGCTGGACCCGCTGGCGCTGACCCCGCCGATGAACCCGCCCGACCTCGGGCTGCCGTTCCACAACCTGTCCGAAGCCGACCTCGACGGCGAATTCAGCACCGGTGGCGTGGCCGGGCAGCCGCGGATGAAGCTGCGCGACCTGCTGTCGCGGCTCAAGGCGACCTACACCGGCCCGATCGGCGCCGAGTTCATGCACATCCCGGAGGTCGAGCAGCGGCAGTGGCTGTACCAACGCCTGGAGACCGCGGCCGGCGACTACAACCTGAGCGCCGAGACCCGCCGCCGCGTGCTCGAGCGGCTGACGGCCGCGGAAGGGCTCGAACGCTACCTGCACACCAAGTACGTCGGCCAGAAGCGCTTCTCGCTCGAGGGTGGCGACTCGCTGATCCCGCTGCTTGATGGCGTGATCCGCCAGTCGGGCCTCGACAAGGTCAAGGACATCGTGGTCGGCATGGCCCACCGCGGCCGCCTCAACGTGCTGGTGAACACGCTGGGGAAGAATCCGCGCAAGCTGTTCGACGAGTTCGAAGGCAAGTTCGAGCACGACGAGCGCGCGCACGCCGGCGACGTGAAGTACCACATGGGCTTCTCCGCCGACCTCGCCACCCCAGGCGCGCCGGTGCACATCGCGCTGGCGTTCAATCCCTCGCACCTGGAGATCGTCGATCCCGTGGTCGCCGGTTCGGTGCGCTCGCGCCAGGAACGGCGGGGCGACGAGGAACGCCGCCAGGTGCTGCCGATCCTGATCCACGGCGACGCCGCATTCGCCGGCCAGGGCGTGGTGATGGAACTGTTCCAGATGTCGCAGGCGCGCGGATTCGCGGTCGGCGGTACGCTGCACGTGGTGATCAACAACCAGGTCGGCTTCACCACCAGCAACAAGGAAGACGCGCGCTCGACGCTGTACTGCACCGACGTGGCGAAGATGGTCGGCGCGCCGGTGTTCCACGTCAACGCCGACGATCCCGACGCGGTGGTGTTCGTGGCGAAGATGGCCTACGAATTCCGCCAGCAGTTCCGCAAGGACGTGGTCATCGACCTGGTCTGCTACCGCCGCCACGGCCACAACGAGGCCGACGAGCCGGCGGCGACCCAGCCGCTGATGTACCAGACCATCCGCAAGCACCCGACCACCCGCGAACTCTATGCCCGGCGCCTGGAACAGGACGGCGTGCTGGACGCGGCCGGGATCAAGGCCCTGGTCGACAGCTACCGCGACAAGCTCGACGCCGGCGAGGTCACCACCGAACTGGCCGGCTCCAAGCCCGAAGACTACGAACTGACCATCGACTGGTCGAAGTACCTGACCGGCAACCTGTACGACGCGGTCGACACGCGGGTCAAGCCGTCCACGCTCGCCGAACTGGCGAAGGCGATCAACACCATCCCCGAGGGCGTGCACCTGCACGCGCGGGTGGCGAAGATCTACGAGGACCGCCGCAGGATGAGCGCCGGCGAGCTGCCGGGCGACTGGGGCTTCGCCGAGAACCTGGCCTACGCCACCCTGCTCGCGGAAGGCCATGGCCTGCGCCTGGTGGGCCAGGACGCCGGTCGCGGCACCTTCTTCCACCGCCACGCGATCCTGCACGACCAGAAGACCGACAGCTACTACCTGCCGCTGCGCCAGCTGGTCGACAGCCCGGAGCAGTGCACGATCATCGACTCGCTGCTGAGCGAGGAAGCGGTGATGGCGTTCGAGTACGGCTTCTCGACCACCGACCCGAACACGCTCGACATCTGGGAAGGCCAGTTCGGCGACTTCGCCAACGGCGCCCAGGTGGTGATCGACCAGTTCATCGCCTCCGGCGAGGCCAAGTGGGGCCGCATCTCGGGCCTGACCCTGCTGCTGCCGCACGGCTACGAGGGCCAGGGGCCGGAGCACAGCTCGGCGCGCCTGGAGCGCTTCCTGCAGCTGTGCGCGCTGGAGAACATGCTGGTGTGCGTGCCCACCACGCCCGCGCAGTGCTTCCACATGCTGCGCCGGCAGCTGAAGATGGCCACGCGCAAGCCGCTGGTGGTGATGAGCCCGAAGTCGCTGCTGCGCCACAAGCTGGCGGTCTCCACGCTCGACGAGCTGGCCAACGGAGAATTCCAGCACCTGATCCCCGACGCCAGCGCCGACCGCAAGAAGGTCCGGCGCGTGGTCCTTTGCTCGGGCAAGGTGTACTACGACCTTGTCGAGGACGCGCAGAAGCGCGGCCAGGACGATGTCGCGATCCTGCGCATCGAGCAGCTCTACCCGTTCCCGCGCGAGCTGCTGGCCGAGGAACTGAAGAAGTACGCCAAGGCCACCGACGTCGTCTGGTGCCAGGAAGAGCCGCAGAACCAGGGCGCCTGGTACCAGATCAAGCACCACCTGCAGGCCTGCATGGCCAAGGGCCAGGCGCTGAGCTACGCCGGCCGCAGCCGTTCGCCCTCGCCCGCGGTCGGCCACTTCGCCGACCACGTCGAGGAACAGCTGAAGCTGGTGGCCGACGCGCTGGTCAACTCGCCCGGCGACCAGATCGTCGCCGAGTAGCATCGTCCCTCCCCGAATCCAACGCATCAAGGACGCCATCCCATGGCCACCGAAGTCAAAGTCCCGGTCCTCCCCGAGTCGGTCTCCGACGCCACCATCGCCGGCTGGCACAAGAAGGCGGGAGACGCGGTCAAGCGCGACGAGAACCTCGTGGACCTGGAGACCGACAAGGTCGTGCTCGAGGTCCCGTCCCCGGTCGACGGCGTGCTCAAGGAGATCAAGTTCAAGGAAGGCGACACGGTGACCAGCCAGCAGCTGCTGGCGCTCATCGAGGAAGGCGCCGCCGCCGAGGCCGCGCCCGCCAAGGACGCCAAGGAAGACGCGCCCGCCGCAGGCAACGAGGAAGTGCAGCCGAAATCCGGCGCCGCCAAGGCCGGGGCGGCCGCCCCGGCGTCGACCAAGCCCGCGCCGGTCAAGTCCGGCGGCACCGGGGAGTTGCCCCCCGGCGCGCGCTTCACCGCCGAGAAGGAAGGCATCGACCCGTCGCAGGTCGAAGGCACCGGCCGCCGCGGCGCGGTGACCAAGGAAGACCTGGTCAACTACGCCAGCGGCAGGACCGCCGGCGTGTCCGGCGGTGCGCGCCCGGAAGAGCGCGTGCCGATGACCCGCATCCGCAAGCGCATCGCCGAGCGCCTGATGCAGTCGAAGAACTCCATCGCCATGCTCACCTCGTTCAACGAGGTCAACCTCGGCAAGGTGATGGCGCTGCGCAAGGAGCTGGGCGAGCAGTTCCAGAAGGATACCGGCGTCAAGCTCGGCTTCATGAGCTTCTTCGCCAAGGCCGCGGCCAACGCGCTGCAGCGCCACCCGGTGGTCAACGCCTCGGTCGACGGCGACGACATCATCTACCACGGCTACGCCGATATCTCGGTGGCGGTGTCCACCGACAAGGGCCTGGTCACGCCGGTGCTGCGCAACGTCGAGCGCATGTCGTTCGCGGAGGTCGAGAAGGGCATCGGCGATTACGCCAAGGCTGCGCGCGAGGGCGGGCTCAAGCTCGAGGACCTGCAGGGCGGCACGTTCACCATCACCAACGGCGGCACGTTCGGCTCGCTGATGTCGACGCCGATCGTCAACCCGCCGCAGTCGGCGATCCTGGGCATGCACGCGATCAAGGAGCGCGCGATCGTCGAGGATGGCAAGGTCATCGCCGCGCCGATGATGTACATCGCGCTCAGCTACGACCACCGCATCATCGACGGCAAGGACGCGGTGCTGTTCCTGGTCGACATCAAGAACCAGCTGGAAAACCCGGGCCGGATGGTGCTCGGGCTGTAATCGGCTCAGGCCCCTCTTCCGTCGGGAGCGGGGCCGGGGCGAGGGGAGGACCGCCGCCGTTCCATCCGGCACCCCCACCCCGCCGCACCCTCATCCGCCCTCCGGGCACCTTCTCCCGACGGGAGAAGGCGAAAGGCAAAGGACACTGACATGGCAGAACAGTTCGACGTCGTCGTCATCGGTGCCGGCCCGGCCGGCTACCACGCCGCCATCCGCGCCGCGCAGCTGGGCATGAAGGTCGCCTGCATCGATGCCGCGCTGGGCAAGGACGGCAAGCCGGCGCTCGGCGGCACCTGCCTGCGCGTGGGCTGCATCCCGTCCAAGGCACTGCTCGATTCGTCGCGCCAGTTCTGGAACATGGGCCACCTGTTCGGCGACCACGGCATCAGCTTCAAGGACGCGAAGATCGACGTCGGCGCGATGGTCGGTCGCAAGGACAAGATCGTGAAGCAGTTCACCGGCGGCATCGCGATGCTGTTCAAGGCGAACAAGGTCACGCCGTTCTACGGTTTCGCCACCCTCCACGCCGACCGCCTGGTCAAGGTGAAGCAGCACGACGGCAGCGAGGTCGAGCTGACCGGCACCAACGTGATCATCGCCGCGGGTTCGGATTCGATCGAGCTGCCGTTCGCGAAGTTCGATGGCGAGACCATCGTCGACAACGTCGGCGCGCTCGACTTCACCGAGGTGCCCGGGCGCATGGCCGTGATCGGCGCCGGCGTGATCGGCCTGGAGCTCGGCAGCGTGTGGAAGCGCCTGGGCGCGGAGGTCACGATCCTCGAGGCGCTGCCGGAGTTCCTGGCCGCCGCCGATTCGGAAGTGGCGAAATCCGCGCTGAAGGAATTCAGGAAGCAGGGCCTCGACATCCGGCTCGGCGCCAAGGTCTCCAAGGCCGAGGTCGGCGGCAAGGGCAAGAAGAAGGAAGTCGCCGTCACCTTCGCCGACAAGGACGGCGAGCAGACGATCACCGTCGACAAGCTGCTGGTCGCGGTCGGCCGCAAGGCCGCGAGCAAGGGCCTGCTGGCCGACGGCTCGGGCGTGAAGCTCACCGAACGCGGCCAGATCGAGGTCGACGAGCACTGCCACACCGGCGTCGACGGCGTCTGGGCGGTCGGCGACTGCGTACGCGGGCCGATGCTGGCGCACAAGGGGTTCGAGGAAGGCATCGCGGTCGCCGAGCTGATCGCCGGCCTGCCCGGCCATGTCAACTTCGACACCATCCCGTGGGTGATCTACACCGAGCCGGAGATCGCCTGGGTCGGCAGGACCGAACAGCAGCTCAAGGACGAGGGCGTGCCGTACAGGACCGGCAGCTTCCCGTTCGCGGCGATCGGCCGCGCGGTGGCGATGGGCGAGCCGGCCGGCTTCGTCAAGGTGATCGCGCACGCCGAGACCGACCGCGTACTGGGCATGCACCTGGTCGGCGTCGGCGTGTCGGAGCTGGTGCACGAAGGCGTGCTGACGATGGAGTTCAAGGGCTCGGCCGACGACCTCGCCCGCATCTGCCACGCGCACCCGACCCTGTCCGAAGCGATCCACGACGCCGCCATGGCGGTCGACAAGCGCGCGATCCACAAGGCGAACTGATGCCCGGCGGGCGCCACGCTGCGCCGGCGCGATGCGCACGCGTCGCGCTGCTGGGCGGCCTGGGCCTGCTGGCGAGCGGAGCGATGGCGATGCCCGACCCTGCCGACCCGCCTGCGCCGGCCGCCGGCTGCGGTGCCATCACCCCCGGCATGAACATCCGCGAGGCGCTGGCGATCATGCGACGCCCGCCCGACAGCACGCTCTCCGGACACACCGCCGCCGGCCCCGGCGGCGATCCGCCGGCCGGCAGCTACGCCATCGACTTCTGGCACGCGATCGGCGCCGACGGACGTCGCCTCACCACATCGATCCGCTCCAGCGGCGGCGTGGTCGAGGAGGTGGACTGCGAACGGCCCGATGCCGCGCCAGCCGCGACCACTTCCAGGGGATCATGACCATGCGCTCGATCTGCGTGTACTGCGGTTCCAACGCCGGCGCGAGGCCGGTCTACGCCGAACGCGCGCGGGCGCTGGGCGAACGCCTCGCCCGCGACGGCATGAGCCTGGTGTACGGCGGCGGCAATGTCGGGCTGATGGGCGTGGTGGCCGACGCGGTGCTCGCCGGCGGCGGCGAGGTGGTCGGCGTGATTCCCGAGCAGCTGGTGAACTGGGAAGTCGCGCACCGGGGCGTGAGCCGTCTCGAGGTCGTCGGTTCGATGCACGAGCGCAAGATGCGCATGTTCGACCTCGCCGACGGCTTCGTCGCCCTGCCCGGCGGCTTCGGTACGCTCGACGAGATGTTCGAGATGCTCACCTGGCGCCAGCTCGGCATCGGCGACAAGCCCTGCGCCTTCCTCGACGTGGACGGATTCTTCGAACCGCTGATCGCGATGATCGACCGCATGGTCGACCAGCGCTTCCTGCACCCGGCGCAGCGCGCGGACCTGTGGCATGGCGACGATCTCGAGGCGATGCTGTCGTGGATGCGGGCGTATGCGCCGGCGAATGCGTCGAAGTGGTTGGACGAGAAGCACCGCAAGGACCTGCGGTAGTTCCACGGCGCGTGGCGACGCGTCCAACGCACCGGCGGCCATGCTCCGCAGGGGCGCTCCTTTCGTGTCGGGCGCGGTCGCGGGCGCTGTGTGACAATGCCGTCGGACCGGCGTCCGCAGTCACCGGCATTCATGGAGCGACAGATGGACACCCCCGGCAGCTTCTCCGCCTTCCGCATCCACCGCGACGCCGAAGGCCACCGCAGCGGGCTCGAGCAGCTCGCGCTCGACGACCTCTCCCCGGGCGAGATCGTGCTCCGCACCGCGTATTCGTCGGTGAACTTCAAGGATGCGCTGGCCGGCACCGGCAAGGGCCGGATCCTGCGCGAGTTCCCCCTGGTGGGCGGCATCGACGTCGCCGGCCACGTGGTGTCGTCGGCGGATCCGAAATTCCGCGAGGGCGACGAGGTGCTGGTCACCGGCAGCGGGCTGAGCGAGACCCGCGACGGCGGCTACGCGCAGTACGCGCGGGTGGAGGCGAAGTGGGCGGTGCCGCTGCCGATGGGACTGTCGCTGCGCGAGAGCATGATCCTGGGCACCGCGGGCTTCACCGCCGCGCTCGCCCTGCTGCGCATGGAGGAGAACCGGCAGTCGCCCGCGCTCGGGCCGCTCGCGGTCACCGGCGCGACCGGCGGCGTCGGCTCGCTCGCGGTCGACATCTTCAGCCGTGCCGGCTACACGGTGCACGCGATCAGCGGCAAGCCCGCGCAAGCCGAATACCTGAAGTCGATCGGCGCCAGCGAGGTGTTCGACCGCGACGCGCTGGCCACGCAACGGCCGCTGGAATCGGTGCGCTTCGGCGGCGGTCTGGACAACGTCGGCGGGTCGATGCTCGCCAGCCTGCTGGCGCAGACGCGGCCCTACGGCAACGTCGCCAGCGCCGGGCTGGCGGCCAGCGCGGACCTGTCCACGACCGTCATGCCCTTCATCATCCGCGGCGTCTCGCTGCTGGGCGTGGCTTCGGCCGGGACAGCGCGCGGGATCCGCGACGAAGTCTGGCGGCGCCTGGCCAGCGACTGGAAGCCGCGCCACCTCGACCGCATCTGCACCCGTGAAACCACGCTCGCGCAGCTGCCCGAGGTCTTCGAGGGCATGCTGGCGGGCGGTTCGGTCGGCCGGACCCTGGTCACAGTCGCCTGACACAGGCGGTTGGCAAGGCGCGGCCGGGCGGCGACAATCGATCCGGTCCGCAAGGGGAACCCGAATGGCGCGCATCCTCATCGTCGATGATTCACCCTCGCAGCTGATGGGCATCCGCCGCATCGTCGAGAAGCTGGGGCACGAAGCGGTCACCGCCGAGGACGGCGCGGCCGGCGTACGCGCCGCCAAGGAGCACCTGCCCGACCTGATCCTGATGGACGTGGTGATGCCCAACCTCAACGGCTTCCAGGCCACGCGCACGATCAAGCGCGACGCCGCCACCGGCCACATCCCGGTGATCCTGGTGACCACCAAGGACCAGGAGACCGACCGCATCTGGGGCATCCGCCAGGGCGCGCAGGGCTATCTCACCAAGCCTTTCAGCGAAGCCGAACTCACCGAAGCCATCGTCTCCACGATCGGCCACGGCGGCGCCCCCGCACCGGCCCCGCAGGCCGGCTGACGCCGGCCGCACGGGCCGGCGCGAACGCGGGCTCACTCGCGGCGCCAGTCCTCGGCGAACGCTTCCCGGATCTTCTCGTAGGCCTCGCGCTGGCGCAGGTCGTGCGGCGTGGGGGCCTGGATCTCCAGTTCGACCAGCTGGTCTCCCGACGCCGCGCCGCCGGTGCCCGGCAGGCCGCGTCCGCGCAGGCGCAGCTTGCGCCCGGCCTCGGACCCGGCGGGGATCTTCAACTCCACCTGGCCACCGAGCGTCGGCACGCTCACCGTGGCGCCCAGCGCGGCCTCCCAGGGCGCGACCGGCAGGCTGTAGAGGATGTTGCGGCCGTCGACCTCGAACTTCGGGTGCGCGGCGTACTCGATTTCCAGCAGGAGGTCGCCGCCGTGGCTGCCCTGCCCGGCCAGCCGGATCACCTGGCCGGGGCGGATGCCGCGCGGCACGCGCACGTCGAACGAACGGCCGTCGATCGCGATGCGCACGCTCTCGCCGCGGTGCACGTTCTCCAGCGAGACCGCCAGGCGCGCGCGCGTGTCGCCGGCGCCCATGGCGGCGCCACGCGGCCCGCCGCGCATGCCGGGTCCGGGCCCGGGACCGCCGGCGCCGCGGCGGAACAGGCTCTCGAAGAAGTCGCTGAAACCGCCGCCCGCGCCGCCGCCGGCGAACACCTCGTCGAAATCGAACCCGCCTTGGCCGCCACCGCCACCGAAGCCGGCCGGGGGCACCTCGTCGCCGGGGCGGTAGCCGCCGGCGCGCAGCTGGTCGTAGGCCTTGCGCCGGGCGGGGTCGCGCAGCGCCTCGTAGGCCTCGTTGACGGCCTTGAACCGGTCTTCGGCGCCGGCTTCCTTGCTCACGTCCGGATGGTACTTGCGCGCCAGGCGCCGGTACGCGGACTTGATCTCCGCGTCGCCCGCGCCGGGCTCCACGCCGAGCACACTGTAGTAATCCTTGAACTGCATGGTCGCTCCACGACAACGGCCCGCATTGCGGGCCGTCGCCAGTCTAACGGTGGACCCGCGCGACCGTCAGTGCGCGGTCGCGGCTCCGACCTGGATCCGCCGCGGGGTGGTCTCCGGCTTCTTCGGGATCACGATCTCGAGCACCCCGTTGCGGCCGTTGGCGGAAATGCCCTCGGCATCGGCGCTGTCGGGCAGCGCGAAGCGGCGGTGGAAGCTGCCGTAGCGACGCTCCACGCGAGAATAGCGCTCGGTCTCGGTGGTCGATTCGCTCTTGCGCTCGCCCTTGATCGAGAGGATGCCCTTGTCCATCTGGATCTCGATCTCCTGCGGGTCGATGCCCGGCAGGTCGGCGTACAGGACGAAGCGTTCGGCTTCTTCCTTGATGTCGACCCGCGGCACCCACTGCGCGGTGACCACGGCCGAGGCGTCGGTGTCCTGCTCGCCGAAGAAGCGGTCGAAGACCTGCTTGATCTCATCATGCAGCGCCAGCTCCGTCGGGCGCTGGCGGTAACGGACGATGCTCATGTCTGGCTCCTGGTGTCTGGTTCGGGCGGCGCGTCGGCCGCCATGCCCGCGATGTGTGCGCGGGCGACGGGTTTTCAAGACCCCGCCGGCCGCCGCGGCGGCGTGCGAGGATAGGGACCGTTCACTCCGCCGGAAGGCCCCCCATGACCATCCAGATCGGCGACCGTATCCCCGAGGTCGTGCTCAAGTACATCGACGACGGCGTCCAGGCCATCGACACCCCGACCCTGTTCGAGGGCCGCAAGGTGGTGCTGTTCGCCGTCCCCGGCGCGTTCACGCCCACCTGCTCCGAGCGCCACCTGCCGGGCTTCGTCGAGCATTTCGACCGCTTCCAGGAGCGCGGCATCCACGTCGCCTGCATGGCGGTCAACGACCCGTTCGTGATGCAGGCCTGGGGCGAGGCGCAGCAGGTGCCCAAGGGCCTGCGCATGCTCTCGGACGGCAATGCCGACCTCACCCGCGCGCTGGGCCTGGAGATGGACGCCAGCGGCTACGGCATGGGCGTGCGCTCGAAGCGGTTCGCGCTGTACGCCGAGGACGGCATCGTCAAGCAGCTGTTCGTCGAGGCGCCGGGCGAGTTCAAGGTGTCCGGCGCGGAGCACGTGCTGGCGCAGCTCGAGGGCTGACGCACCCCGCTGACGTCTGCCGGTGGCCCCGGCAGCGCCGCGACACGCGCGACCACGCGTCCGCGTTCGCGGCCTCCGGGCGGTATGCCGGGGCGTCCCTGCGCCCGGAAGTGCGGGCGCCACGGTGCGCGGCCCCTGCTCAGTCCAGTACCCGCACCGTGAGGCTGTGCCAGGCCCCGGTCTCGGCCAGCGCGGTGAGCCGGTGGGTCCCCGGCGCGTCGAAGACGTGCACGAACGCGTTCGCGCCGCGGGTCCCGGCGATGCGGCGCCCATCGAGCAGCCATTCCACCGGCGCCTCGGTCCCCAGCGCGCGCAGCGAAATCCGGATGCCGCGCGTGCTGCCGGGCGGTTTCGCCAGGGTGGCGCCGTCCTCCAGGCCTTCGATGCGCAGTTCGGCCATCGCGTCGCGCCCGTCGGGCGCGCAGTCCGGCGACAGCGGCGGCAGTTGCGCGGCCCGGCGCGCGGAGGCCGGCAGCCAGGGCGCCGCGAGCGCAGGCCAGCGTGCGATCGCCGCGGTCCGCGCCTCGTGCGGGGCGCTGCAGGTGGCCGACAGCCGCAGCCCGGTCCGCGCGTCCACGTCGAAGCGTTCCACGCCCGCGCTCCAGGCGCGCGCGCCGCGCTCGGCGAAGGTCGGCGGGATGGCGCCGTCGAGCACCCAGGCCTCGAACCGGCGCCGGCACAGGGCCGCGGGCTGCCCTTCGGCCGCGGTGCCCAGCGGCCAGCACACCTCGCGCCGCGACACCTGTGCCGGCATCGGCACCGGCGCGACATCGCCGGGGCCGCGCGGCAGGCTGTCGACCACCTCGAACAGCAGCGGCAGCGCGGTGAGCGCGCCGTACTGGCCCGGCAGCGGCGTGCCGTCCGGGCGCCCGACCCACACGCCCACGGTGTGGCGGCGGGTGCCGCCGATCGCCCAGGCGTCGCGGAAGCCGTAGCTGGTCCCCGTCTTCCACGCCACGCGCGGGCGGCGACCGGCATCGAACATGCCGTCGCGCTCGCCCGGGCGCGGATTGGATTCGAGGATCTCGCGCACGATCCACGCGGCGCCCGGCGACAGCAGCCGGCGGTCCAGCACCGGGTCCTGCGCCGTGTAGCGCACGCGCCCGGCGATCCCGTCGCGGTGCAGCGCCGCGTGCGCGCCGACCAGGTCCTCCAGCCGCGCACCGGTGCCGCCCAGGATCAGCGCCAGATTGGGCGAAGCGCCGCGCGGAAAGCGCAGGCCGATGCCCGCGTGCGCCAGGCGCGCCGCGAAGCGCGCCGGCCCGACGCGGTCGAGCAGGTCCACCGCCGGCACGTTGAGCGACAGCCGCAGCGCCGTCGCGGCCCCGACCGGCCCGTTGAACGCGGCGTCGAAGTTGCCCGGCCGGTAGCCGCCGAACGACTGCGGCGCGTCCACCAGCAGGCTTTCGGAGTGGATCAGCCCGTCGTCCAGCGCCATGCCGTAGAGGAAGGGCTTGAGCGTCGAGCCCGGAGAGCGCCAGGCGCGCACCATGTCCACGTGCCCGAGGCGCGCGCGGTCGGCGAGGTCGAGCGAGCCGACGTAGGCGCGCGCCTCCAGGGTCGCGTTGTCCACCACCAGCAGCGCCGCGGAGGTGCGTTCGGGCAGGCCGGAGAAGTAGGCCGCCACGCGCGCTTCGAGCGTGCGCTGCAGCCCGGCATCGAGGGTGGAGACGATGCGGGCCCGGCGCGGATGCGCGCTGCGCAGCCGCTGGGCGAGCAGCGGTGCGCTCAGCGGTGGCCGCAGCCGCCGCGCCACCACGGTCTCGATCTTCGCGTCATCCACCTGCGCGCGCGACCACGTGCCGAGCGTGGCCATGCGCTCGAGCACCTTGTCGCGCGCCGCTTGCGCCGCGTCCGGATGGCGGTCCGGGCGCAGCCGGCTCGGCGCCTGCGGCAGCACCGCCAGCATCGCGGCCTCGGCATGCGACAGCCGTGCGGCGGGCTTGCCCAGGTACGCCCAGCTGGCGGCTTCCACGCCTTCGATGGTGCCGCCGAACGGCGCCCGCTCCAGGTACAGCGCGAGGATCTCGCCCTTCGACAGGTGCGCCTCCAGCTGCAGCGCACGCAGGATCTGCCGCAGCTTGCCGGACACGCTTCGGGTCGAGCCGCCCTCCCCCTGTTCGAGGATGCGCGCGACCTGCATGGTCAGCGTGGAGCCGCCCGAGACGATGGCGCCGCCGCGGACCCATTGCCATGCGGCGCGCAGCAGCGCGACCGGATTCACGCCCGGGTGGTGCTCGAACCAGCGGTCCTCGTAGCCGAGCAGCGCCTGCAGGTACAGCGGCGACACGCTCGCGCGCGTGGCCGGATGCCGCCACACGCCTTCGGCGTCGGCGAACGCGCGCAGCGGGGTGCCATCGGCCGCGACCACCAGGGTGCTGGTGTCGCGCGCACCGGGCAGCCGCGGCGGGAACGCGAGGTCGAGCGCCAGCACTGACAGCAGCAGCGCGACCGTGCCCCAGCGCAGCCAGGGCAGCATCCGACGCAGCCTGCGGCGCGCCGCCGCCGGGACCGGTGGCCGGGGGGCGGCCTTTCGGTGTTCCCGCATCACTCCGCCTCCCTACCCGCGGTCGCTGCGTCGGATCGCCGTCCGGCCGCGTGCGCGCCTGCCGGCCCGACGACCACGGTCGCGCGCGAAGCGGACGCCGCCCGCGCCTACGGCTGGACCACCGTGACCGTCGCCGGCACGGCGCGGCCCACGCCGCGGGTCTCGGGCCGGTACATGTCCTCGACCATCGGCGGCGGCACGGTGTAGCTGCCTGGCGTCACCGCGCGCACCAGGTAGAACACGCGCGCCTTGCGCCCCGGATCGAGCGCCAGCGCGGCGACATAGCGGTCGTCGCGGAACTCCTCGTGCTTCACGTCCGCGGCGTCGGACCGCTCGCTGATCCCGATCCCGTCGACCACGACGTCGGCCCACTGCTTCGCGTCGCCGAGGTTGAAGTTCTCGATCTCCAGCCCCGCCGGCAGCAGGTCGGTGAGCAGCGCGTCGGGCATGGCGACGTCGGAGGTGATCGACACCGCCACGATCAGCGCCTCGCCTTCCTTCAGCGGTGCCGGCGTCCACGGCCGGCCCTCGATGGTGAACAGTGCGCGTTCGACCTTGATCCGGCTCGCATCCGGCACCGGCGCGGACGTCGGCACGCCGGCGACGTCGATGCTCACGAACAGCGGGCCGGCCCCGGTGCCGGCCGCGACCTCCGGATCGAAGCGCACGCCCCTGCCCAGCGCACCGGCATCGTAGGTCCGCCCGACCACCCGCGCGGCGGGCACCGGCTGCGACACGCCGCCCTCGACCAGCGTGCCCGACACCCGCCGCCCCTGCGCCGCCGACAGCGCCTTGCCCAGTCGCGCCAGCGCGATCTGCTCCTGCGTGCTCAGGTACAGCCAGCCGCGGTCACGGCGCGTGTCCAGCTCGCGGCCGATGTCCACCGCGCGCGCATCCCAGGCCGCGCGCGACTGGCCGCGTTCGTGCGTCAGCGCCACCATCAGCGACTGGTCGCGCAGCGGGCTGCCGTAGTCCCACAGATAGCCGGGACGATCGCCCTTGAACGCGAACGCCGCCTCCAGCGCCTTGCCGCCGCGCGCCGTGTCGCCCTGCAGCGACAGCGCCAGCCCCAGGTGCGCCAGCGGCAGCGCGGTCAGCGTGGCCTTGCGCTCGTTTTCGTACAGCGCGCGCAGCGTGCCCAGCGGGGCGCGGTTGACGCGCGCGAGCACGTAGCCGGCGTGCGCCTGGTAGGCGAACTTCAGGTGCGAGCGGTGGTCGCGGCCGTAGAACTCGTTGCCGCCCGCCAGCAGGTCCTCGCCGAGACGTTCCAGCGCCTTCTGCAGCATGGCCTCGGGCACGTTGAAGCCGGCTTCGCGCGCGTCGAGCAGAAACTCGACGATGTAGGGCGTCAGCGCCGGGTTGACGTCGCCGTCGTTGCCCCACATCGAGAAGTGCCCGGTGCTGGTCTGCATCGACGCCAGCCGGCCGAAGGCGCCTTCCACATACTGGCGCCGCTTTTCGTCGTCGACGTCGCGGATGCCCAGCATGTCGGCCGTGGCCCGGTCGAGCTGCAGCGCGGCGTAGCCCTTGCTCGTGGTCTGCTCGGCGCAGCCGTAGGGATAGTCGAGCGCGCCACGGATCGCGCTCGCGAACGGGATCGGCGGAATCGCGCTGACGGTGAACTGCGCCGTCACCGACCCCGGCATCAGGCCATCGGCCAGCGCCGCGTCCAGCGTCACCGGCGCCGGCGACTGCAGTACCTGCGTGCGCGAGCGCAGTACCGACGGCCACGCGGCGCGCACCGGCAGGTCGTAGCTGCGATCCACTTTCGCCCCGTTGCCGTCCACGCGCACGCGCACCTTCGCCACGGTGTAGCCGGTTCCGGCCTGCAGCGGGAAGCTCAGCGTCGCCTTGCCGTCCGGGTCGAGACGCGCCTTGCGCGCGCCCTCGCCGATCGTGACCGGGCCGACGCCGTCCACGCGCACGTCGAACTCGCCGGCCCGGCCGGTGAAGTTCGTGAGGTCGAGCGTCACCGTGCCGCGGTCGCCCGGCGCCATCACCCGCGGCATGCTGGCCTCGGCCACCACCGGCGCGCGCGACACCGTCTCCACCGCGCGGCTGCCGTAGCCGTCGGCCGAATACACCAGCGCCGACACCCGCAGCGTGCCGTTGAAGTCCGGCACCTGCACCGCGACCTTCGCATTGCCCTGCGCATCGAGCTTCACCGGTCCGGAGAACAGGTCGACGGTCTGCACCCGTGCGGTCGGGCGCCGTGCCTGCGGCAGGGCCGCCAGCGCCATGTCGCCACCGAAGCGCAGGCGCGCGGTGCCGCCTTCGAAACTCTCGACCACGCGTCCGTAGACGTCGTACGCATCCACGCCCAGCCGCCGCTGGGCGAAGAAATGCGCCAGCGCGTCCGGCACCGGATAGCGGGTGATGTTGACGATGCCCAGGTCCACCGCCGAGACCGTGGCGTACGCCTCCTTGCCCGCCAGC
Organism: Luteimonas rhizosphaericola; assembly: GCF_029888045.1. Taxonomy (GTDB): domain Bacteria; phylum Pseudomonadota; class Gammaproteobacteria; order Xanthomonadales; family Xanthomonadaceae; genus Luteimonas; species Luteimonas rhizosphaericola. Next base: position 302,020 of record NZ_JARXRN010000020.1, read on the forward strand.
TGGGGCGCGCTCAGCACCACCTGCATCGGCCCCTCGGGCCGGATCTTCTCCGGCGCTTTCAGCCCCACCGCCACCCGCCGGTCGCGCCGGTCCATCGCCACGTGCGCCACGCCCACCGCCCGCGCCGGAGTGACCTTGCTCGACGCGCTGCCCCCTCGGAACACCAGCGCGGTCACGTAGACATCGTGCCGCTCCCATTCCCCGGTCACCGGGATCTCGAACCGGCTGCCGGCGCGCACGTCGATCTCCTGCACGTACAGCATGCGGTCGCTCTCGACCATCAGCAGGCCCTTGCCCGGGTGCGGCGGCGTCACCGTCACCGCGAGCGTGTCGCCGGCCCGGTAGCGGGTCCGGTCGAGCGACAGCTTCACCTTGTCCGGGCGCGCGTCCAGGCCGCGGTTCTCGTCGCCCCAGCCCCAGCCGGCGCGGAACGGGTAGCGCGTGACCAGCTTCGTCTCCGGATCCAGCACGTCGAGCCGGTATTCGCCCCACTCCACCGGCACGCTGATGCGTGCCGCGGTGTCGCCCAGGTCGACGGTCCGGGTCTCGACGTTCTCGAACCGGCTCGAGTACTCGTAGTCCCAGCCGCCGTCCTCGTCGTATCGCCAGTGGTAGTCGCGGTGCTCGCGCACCAGGGTGACCTGTACGCCCTTCACCGGGCGCGGCTTGCCCGCGCCGTCCACGCGCAGCAGTTCGAAACCGGGGCTGGAGTCGGCGTCGGCGCCCTCCTTGTCGTCGAACTGCGGGCGCACCGCGACCAGTGTCGGTGCCGGCCACAGCACGCGCTCCAGCGTCCGGTTGACCGTGCGTCCCCCTGTTTCATACAGGCTGCCGGAGACCACGGCCACTACCGGCGTGGTCGCCTTCACTTCTTCGGGGAGCGGGATGTCCTGGCGCAGGCGCCCCTGGGCGTCGAGCGTCGCGTCGACGACATCCTTCGCCTCCTTCGGCAGCTGCACCGTCGGATCGCCGAAGAACCAGCCGGGCATGCCCTCGACCGGGTGCTGCTCCACCGCGACGGCCAGCTTCGCAGTGAAGCGGTTGCCCGCGGCCGGCGCGCCGTACAGGTAGGCGCCGGCCGCTTCCAGCACCAGCGGCTGGCCGGGGGCCAGCACGGCGGCGGGCGACGCCAGGTCGAGTTTCATCCGCTCGGGCAGGAATTCCTCGATCCGCAGGGTCATGCCCTGCACCGCGTCCTTGCTCGACGGGTCGGTGCGGAACTCCACCTGCCAGCGGCCGGTGGGCGCATCGATGGGCACCTGCTTCTCGAAAGCGAAGTAACCCAGCGCGCCCGGCTGCAGCCGGGTCTCGAAGAACGTCTTGCCATCGGGCTGCCGCAGCCGCACGAACAGCGACTGCGCCTCGCCGTCCTTCGCCGCCACCGGCCGGCCGTCGTGGTCGCGCAGCAGCGCCGAGACGCGCACGGTCTCGCCCGGGCGGTAGAGGTCGCGGCCGGACCAGGCGTAGACGTCGAACCACGCGTTCCCGCGCCCCGACACCGCGAACTCCGACAGGTCCAGCGCCGGCTGGTTGAAGGGCAGCATCGACACGTTGCTGCCGCGGCTGGCGACCAGCACGTGCGCGGCATCGAGCGTGTAGTCGAGCATCGCGTTGCCGTTGCCGTCGGTGGTGCCCCTGTAGATCGTCTCTCCGCGGGCGTCGAGCACCCGCAGCTCCACGCTGCCGACCGCGCCGCCCTCGCGCAGCGACGCGGTATGCACGAACAGCGTGTCCTTGTACGCCCGCGCATGCAGGCCGATGTCGCTGACGGTGAAGAACGCGGTCTCGAACCGGTCCTGGAACGAGCCGGCCGGCTTCATCACCGCGAAATACAGGCCCGGCTGCTGCAGTTCGGCGATGTCCTGCAGCGGCAGGTAGGTCAGCACCCGCTCGTTGCGCGCGCCGCCGAGCACGAACCGGTTCACGTACACCGGCTCGGCCAGTTGCGAGATCGGCAGCTTGTCGCCCCAGCGGCTGTCGAGCTCCCAGCTGCCGCGGCGGCCGCCGCGCTGGTATTCGGCGAAGAACTTCGGCAGCGACGACTCCCGCACCCGCAGGAACTCGACGTCGACTTCTTCCACGTTCACCGACACCACCGGCAGGCCGCGCGAGTCCTTCGCCGGCAGGACGCTGCCCTGCGAGGCGAAGCCGACCACCGGATCGAGCTCGCCGGTGTAGACCTTCTCCTCGCGCGCCTGCCCGAGGCGGGTACCATCGGCGGCGGTCAGGTCGCCGGCGATGCGCACGGTGTAGTGCGCATCGGCCTCGACATGCGGATAGCGCAGCACCCTGCCGTCGTCCGACAGCGTCCAGCCGCTCGGCTCGGCCACGGTTTCCGCGAACGTGACCAGGCGGTCGAAGTCCTGGGTGCCGACCAGCGGCTGCGAGAACTCCAGCGCGATCGCCAGCCCGTCCGCGGACTGGTCGGGGAACGCGCGCACCAGGCCGAACCCCTCGACCGCGTCGCGCTCGCCCCGGATCGCCTCGCCGCTGACGGCCGGCAGCTGGCCCGATTCGTTGCGCTTGCAGCCTCCCGTCGCCAGCGCCGCCGCCAGCAGGGCCAGTCCCGCCCAACGTCCGAGTCTCCGCATGGCCTTCCGTTCCACCCGACGTACTCCCCGATCCGCTGTCGCCCGAAGTATAGGGATTGCCTGCACGCGCACGCACCCTCGAACGGGAGCGCGGGACGGGGCGTCACCGGCCCACGCACCCTGCCGCCCGCGCGACGGCGCGCGTGGACGAGTCGCGTGCGGGTGCGCGCGCGTCCGGTGCACGTCGCGTCCTGGCCGCCACGGCAGCCGGTGTCCCGGCGTTCGACATCCGGCGCCGACGCGCCGGTGGCGGCGCGTCACGCGGTCGCGGCGGTCGCCCGGGTGCGGTCGGCCAGCCAGGCGCCGAATTCGCGCTGCGACATGGGCCGTCCGAACAGATAGCCCTGCAGCACGTCGCAACCGAGGTGCGCGAGGCGCGCGCAGGTCGCCTCGTCTTCCACGCCTTCGGCCGCCACCGACAGCCCGCAGCGGTGCGCGAGCGCCACGATGAAGCCGACGATGTCGGCGCTGGCGGGATCGGTCGACAGGTCGCCGACGAACGAGCGGTCGATCTTCAGCTCGTCCGCCGGCAGGTTGCGGAAGTACGACAGACAGGAATAGCCGGTGCCGAAGTCGTCGATCGAGATGCGCACGCCCATCGCGCGCAGGCGTGCGAGGATCGGGAACGCGCGGGCGGCATCGACGATCGAGCCTTCGGTGATCTCCAGCACCAGCCGCACGTCGGGACCGGACCAGAGTTTCAGCGCGGCCTCCACCAGCTCCGGCAGGTCGGGCTCGACCGCGAGCGACGCCGGCAGGTTCACCGCCACCGAGACAGGCGCGCCGCCCGCATCCCACTGCCCGGCCTGGCGCAGCGCGGTATTGAGCGCCCACAGCGTCAGGCGCCGGATCTCGCCGGTGCGTTCGGCGACCGGGATGAAGACCGCGGGCGAGACCAGCCCGCGCGACGGCGACTTCCAGCGCATCAGCGCCTCCGCCCCGACCACGCCCCGTTCGCGCGCGTCGACCTTGGGCTGGTAGTACAGCTCCATCTCGCCGCGCTCGACCGCCCCGGTCAGCTGCAGCTCCAGGTCCCACAGGTCGGAGATGTCGAGGTCGGCCGGCGCATCCGGCGTCCAGCCCGTGCGCACGCCGGTGCGTCGCGCACGCAGAAGCGCGGCCTCGGCGCGGCGCAGCAGGAACTCCGCGTGGCTGGCGTGCTGCGGGCACAGCGCCACGCCCACCGTCACCGGGACGCGCAGCTTCGCGTCGCCCGCCAGCATCGGCGGTTCGAGCAGGCGGAACAGCTTCTGCACCGCGAGGCCGGCGTGGCCGCGGTTGAGCATGCCGCTCAGCAGCAGGGCGAAGCGGTCGTCGCCGATCCGTCCCACGTAGTCCTGGCGCCGGGCCACGGCCCGCAACTGCGCGGCAAGATGTCTGAGGATCGCGTCGCCGGCCTGGAAGCCGTGCACGCCGTTGAGCTGCATGAACCCGTCGATGTCGACCACCACCAGCGCCATGGTGGCGCGCCGCTCGCAGGCGGCCACCACCTGCCGGCCGAGCAGCTGCATGAAGTCGCGTCGGCCGCGCAGGCCGGTCAGTTCGTCTTCCCCGGGCGCATGCATGGCGTCAGTCCAGGAACAGCAGGGCCGGGTCGATGCCGTACGAGCCGAGCGGCAGGCCGCCGCGCACGCTGAGCCCGATGCCCGGCGCGTCCGCGGCGGGCCGCGACAGGTCGACGACCTCGAACTCCGGCAGCAGCTGCTTGTCCGCGCCCAGCACGCGCATCAGGGTGGGCCGCAGCCGCTGCAGCGCGTTGACCGCCATCACCACGCCCACGGTGCCGTCGCTCAGCTCCACCAGGGTGCCGGTGGGGTACACGCCGCAGACGCGGATGAACTGTTCGACCACCGCGCCTTCGAACAGGCGGTCGCGGGTCTGGTACAGCTCCATCATCGCCTGGTGCGGCGAACGCCGCGAGGCGTAGCCGCGGTCGCTGATCATCGCGTCATAGCTGTCCACCAGGCCGAGGATGCGGCTGCCCAGCGCGATCCCCGGTCCGCGCAGCCCGTGCGGATAGCCGCTGCCGTCGTGGCGTTCGTGGTGCTGGCCGACCATCCGCGCGACCGCGGGCGACAGCCCTGAAATCGCCCCGACGATCGCGCGGCTCTCGTCCACGTGCGCGCGCAGCGTCCGCAGCTCGTTCTCGTCCAGCGCACCGGACTTGAGGAGCAGTTCGGAGGGCATGCGTACCTTGCCCACGTCGCACAGCAGCGCGGCTATCGCGAGTTCGCGCAGTTCGCTCCGCTCCAGGCCGATGTGCCGGCCAAAGGTGGCGGCCCAGATGCTGCAGGCCACGCCGTGGCGGTAGATGTAGTCGCCCTTGCGCTGCATCTCGACCACCCACGACAGCGCCGCCGGATTGCGGCCGAGCGAGTCCAGCATGTCGTCCACGCCGTCCTGGAGTCCGGCCGCAGTCAGGGTCTGGTCGCTGCGCGCCGCGTCAAGCACCCGGCGGATCCCGCATTCGAGCTTCGCGTGCGCCGCCTCGGCGGCCGCCAGCTCACCGCCGAAGACGTCGACGGCAGCACTGCGGACCGGCGACGGCACGGGCGCCGACTGGCCCGCAGCCGATGGCCCGGCCGTCGCCGGCATCGAGGCCCAGCCATCCAGGACCGGGTCGGTCGGGGGCGGAGGCGGCCATCGCACGGCGGCGGGTGGCTGTGGCTGTGGCTGTGGCTGTGACTGTGCCTGTGGCGCCGGCGCCGGCGCCGGCGGCGGCGGCGATGGCGATGGCGATGGCGATGGCGATGGCGAAGGTGCCGGCGGCTCCGCCGCCGCGGACCCGGTCGACTCGGGGACATCGTCGAGGATGACGTGGATCGTGTCGGGCGACTTGCCGCGCAGCACGTCCACGTGCACCCGGCGGCATGCGGCACGCACGCGGCGGACCTCGTCCTCGGTGCGCACCAGCCAGCCTTCGAACGCGAAGCCGGCCTCCTGCCACGGGCGGTCGAGGCGGCTGATGTACATGCCCGCCTCCAGCCCGGCCGTCCAGATGCACAGTTCCATCGCGAACGGAGCATCGGGTGTCGCCTGCGTCATGGCGTCCGCCCGGCGCCGCCGCGGGCGCTCGCTCGTTGGGTGCGCGCGGGCCGGTGCACGGCCGCAGACCCGCTGCTGGCAACTGGACGCATCTCGTTTCGGCCCCCCGACCTCTTGCGAGGTATCGGCCAGCCCAGCCGGCGCTGGAGCGCCGGCCGACGAACGGCGTCAGCCTGTTGGATCTCCCGGGGTGCCCGCGTCGACTGCGGCACCGCCCTCGGCCTGCGGCGGCGCGATCCCTGGGCCTGCGGCAGCCGCGACCTCGGCCGGCACGCCGGCATCGTCGGCTTCCAGCAGGGCGTCGACGCGCTCGATCGCCTGCAGGCTCTCGTCCTGCGCCAGGCGCATCAGCATCACGCCCTGGGTGTTGCGGCCGACCTGGGAGATCTCCGCCGCGCGCGTGCGCACCAGGGTGCCGCCATCGGAGATCAGCAGCACTTCGTGGTGGTCCGAAAGCTGGATCGCCCCCACCAGCCGGCCGTTGCGGGCGGTGGTCTGCAGCGCGATCACGCCCTGGGTACCGCGGCCCTTCTTCGGGTACTCGTCGACCGGCGTACGCTTGCCGAAGCCGCGCTCGCTGGCGGTGAGAATGTCGCCCGGCCCCTCGACCACCACCAGGCTGCGCACTTCCTCGCCCGCGGCCAGGCGGATGCCGCGCACGCCGGTGGCGGTACGGCCCATGGCGCGCACGGACGCCTCGTCGAAACGCACCGCCTTGCCGTTGCTGGCGAACAGCATGATGTCGCGGTGGCCGTCGGTCAGCGCCGCGTTGACCAGGGCATCGCCCTCGTCGAGGTTGATCGCGATCTTGCCGCGCGCCAGGCGGTAGGCGAACTCGGTGAGCGGCGTCTTCTTCACCGTGCCGTGGCGGGTGGCGAAGAACACGAACTTGTCGACCGCGTACTCGCGCACCGGCACAACCGCCTGCACCTTCTCGCCTTCCTCGAGCGCGATCCAGTTGATGATCGGGCGGCCGCGCGCGTTCGGCCCGGCGTCGGGCAGCTGGTGCACCGGCAGCCAGAACACGCGCCCGGCGCTGGTGAAGGTGAGCAGGGTGTCGTGGGTGTTCACCAGCCACAGCTGGTCGATGAAATCCTCGTCCTTGGTGCTGGCGGCATTGCGCCCGCGTCCGCCACGCCGCTGGGCGCGGTAGGCCGTGACCGGCTGGCGCTTGGCGTAGCCGGCGTGCGAGAGCGTGACCACCACGTCCTCCGGCGCGATCAGGTCGAGGATGTCGAGATCCTCCTCGCTGGCGCGGATCTCGCTCCGGCGCGCGTCGCCGAACTCTTCCCTGACGTTGCGCAGCTCGGTGCGGATCACCTCCAGCAGCACTTCCGGATCCTCGAGGATCTCGATCAGGCCGCGGATGGTTTCGAGCAGCTGCCGGTATTCCTCGGTCAGCTTTTCCTGCTCCAGGCCGGTCAGGCGGTGCAGGCGCATGTCCAGGATCTGCTGCGCCTGGACCTCGGTCAGCTGGTAGCCGTCGGCCAGCAGGCCCACGCCCGCGGGCAGGTCCTCGGGACGCGAGGCCTCGGCGCCCGCGGCGCCGAGCAGCGCGCCGACCAGGCCCGGCTGCCACAGGCGCGCGAGCATGCGCTCCTTCGCGACGGCCGGGTTCTCCGAGGTCTTGATCAGCTCGATCATCTCGTCGATGTTGGCCAGCGCGACCGTCAGGCCTTCCAGCACGTGGGCGCGGTTGCGCGCCTTGCGCAGCTCGAAGATGGTCCTGCGCGTGACCACCTCGCGGCGGTGGCGGACGAAGGCCTCGAGAATCTGGCGCAGGTTGAGCAGCTGCGGGCGGCCATCCACCAGCGCCACCATGTTGATGCCGAACACCGATTCGAGCTGGGTCTGCGCGTAGAGGTTGTTGAGCACCACCTCGGCCGAGTCGCCGCGCTTGATCTCGATGTAGATGCGCATGCCGTCCTTGTCGGACTCGTCGCGCAGCTCGCTGATGCCCTCGAGCTTCTTCTCCTTCACCAGCTCGGCGATCTTCTCGATCAGCCGCGCCTTGTTCACCTGGTAGGGAATCTCGGTGACGATGATCGACTCGCGGCCGTTGTCGGCCACCTCGACGTCGCACTTGGCGCGGATGCGCACGCGGCCGCGGCCGGTGCGGTAGGCCAGGTGGATGCCGCCGACGCCGTTGATGATGCCGCCGGTGGGGAAATCCGGGCCCGGGATGTGCTCCATCAGCCCGTCGATGTCGATCTCCGGGTTGTCGATCAGCGCGATCAGCGCGTCGACCACTTCCGACAGGTTGTGCGGCGGAATGTTGGTCGCCATGCCCACCGCGATGCCGGCCGAGCCGTTGACCAGCAGGTTCGGGAACCGCGTCGGCATCACCGACGGCTCGAGTTCCTTCTCGTCGTAGTTGGGCGTGAAATCGACGGTTTCCTTGTCGATGTCGGCCATCAACTCGTGGGTGATGCGCGCCATGCGCGCCTCGGTGTAGCGCATGGCCGCGGCGGAGTCGCCGTCGACCGAACCGAAGTTGCCCTGCCCGTCCACCAGCATGTAGCGCAGCGAGAACGGCTGCGCCATGCGCACCAGGGTGTCGTACACCGACTGGTCGCCGTGCGGATGGTATTTACCGATCACGTCACCGACGATGCGCGCCGACTTGTAGTAGGGCTTGTTGCTGTGCGCGCCGAGTTCGTTCATGGCGTGCAGCACGCGCCGGTGCACCGGCTTGAGGCCGTCGCGGACGTCGGGCAGCGCACGCCCCACGATCACGCTCATCGCGTAATCCAGGTAGCTGCGCCGCATTTCGTCTTCGAGGTTGACCGGGATGATTTCCTGCGCGAGATCGGTCATCGAATTGCTTGCATCCTCGTGGAGCCGGAAGGTCGCCGCGCCGGCATCGGCGGGTCTGACGAAACAGGGCGGCGGAGCCTAGCGGCTCCGCCGGAAACAATGCCCGGAATGGTATCACGCGCGCGCTCGTCGTGCCAGTATTTTTCATCGGAAAAACAATGACTTGCATGCTGCCGAACCCTCCAGCAAGGGGTTGGCGCGTCGGCCACGCATGCGTTGGCGAAATGTGCGCAAGCCGCCGCATTGCCCGATGTTGACCTGACACCTGTCACTAGGTCGGCCGGCACTCGCGATCCACGATCGGTCCAGCTCCGCCATGGTCGTGCCGATGACGCCGCCCGCCCTGCTCCTGCGCCTGTGCCTGCTGTTCGCCGGCATGGTCCTGCTCTGGTGGGCCGTGCTGTCGCTGCTCCCCTACGAAGCCGGGCGCGATGCGCCGGTGCACGTCGCAGCCGGAGTGCTGGTGACCGCGGGAGTGATGGCGCTGGTGCGGTTCCTGCTGCGCAGGGATGGGCTCTCGTGGCGCGCGGCCGGCTGCGGCAAGGCGCGCGAGAACCTGCGCGCATTCGCGCTGGGCGCCGCCCTGTGGCTGGTCCCCGCCGCGGTGGGGGCAGCCCTGTGCATCGCACTGGGCTGGACCACGCTCGAGCTGCGCGCTTCAGCCGGACCGTTCGCATGGACGTTGCCGGCGATGCTCGCAGGCGTGTTCCTGGTGGAGGCCCTGCCCGAGGAGCTCGCGGTGCGCGGCTATGCCCAGGGCCTGGCTGCGCGTGCGCTTCCGGCCTGGGCGGCGCTGCTGCTGCAGGTCGCGCTGTTCACCGGGTTCGCGTGGGCCATCGGTGCGCTGGTGTCGTTCCAGCAGTGGCTGTTCATCCCGTCGCTCGCGCTGATTCTCGGTTACGTCCGGGCCCTGACCGGCAACGTGTGGACAGGCATCGGCGTGCACACAGCCTGGATGACCGCGCAGCAATGGCTGGCACTCCATGCCGACGCACAGGGCTTGCAGGTCCTGCAGTTCGTCGCGTTCGCGCTGCTGCCATCGGCGACGCTCGGCGCCGTGCTGGGGCTGCGTCACCCGGTTTTCGCCTGGCGCGGGCGGGCGCCAGCACCCTGACCCAGCGGTCGGGCCGCAGCCGAGATGGACCGCCGGGCCACGGCCGTCGGGGCCTGGCGCCGGACCCGTTGGAACCCGCGGGGTCGGACGCCCGGGATCAGCGGCCGAACAGCGCCTGCATCGCGGCGGTGTCGGGACGCTCGACGATGCCCTTCTCGGTCACGATCGCGTCGATCAGGCCGTGCGGGGTGACGTCGAAAACCGGGTTCCAGGCGGCCACGCCTTCGGCCACGGTACGCGTGCCGCCGATCGCGAACAGCTCGGCCGGATCGCGCTCCTCGATCTCGATCAGCTCGCCCGAGGCGGTGTCCATGTCCACCGTGGACGAGGGCGCGACCACCATGAACTTCGCGCCGTGGTGGCGCGCCGAGATCGCCAGCTGGTAGGTGCCGATCTTGTTGGCGGTGTCGCCGTTGGCGCAGATGCGGTCGGCGCCCACGACCACCCACTGCACCGCGCCGGTCTTCATCAGGTGCGCGGCGGCCGAATCCGCGATCAGGGTCGCCGGGATGCCGTCCTGCATCAGTTCCCACGCGGTCAGGCGCGCGCCCTGCTGCCAGGGCCGGGTCTCGCCGGCGTACACGCGCGCGATGTCGCCGCTGGCCACGCCGGCGCGAATCACGCCGAGCGCGGTGCCGAAACCCGCGGTGGCCAGCGAACCGGTGTTGCAGTGGGTCAGCACGCCGCTGCCCGGGCCGATCAGCGAGGCCCCCAGCACGCCCATGGCGCGGTTGGCGGCAAGGTCCTCGGTCTCGATCGCGCGCGCCTCGGCCTCCAGCGCCGCGCGCCAGTCCATGCCCTCGCCCGCGGACGCCCGCACCAGCGCCGCTCGCATCTGCGCCAGCGCCCAGGCCAGGTTGACTGCGGTCGGCCGCGCCGCGTTGAGCCGCCGCAGCGACGGTTCGAGTTCCGGCGCGGCGTCGGAGGCGGTGCCCGCGGCGCACTCGCGCGCCGCGAGCACGACGCCCCAGGCCGCGGCGATGCCGATCGCCGGGGCGCCGCGCACGGCCAGCGTGCGGATCGCGTCGGCGACCGCATCGCTGGTGGCGCAGCGCAGGTACTCGACCTCGAACGGCAGCCGCCGCTGGTCCAGCAGCTCCAGCGCATCGCCGGTCCAGCGGATCGGTCGGATGCGGTCGTAACGGGCGTAGTCGATGGGATCGCTCATGCAGCGATTGTAGGCGGTGGCCCGCGATCGGGTCGCGGGCTCACCACCCTGCAGCGCTCAGCGGACGCGGAACTCCGCCCGGCAACCGCCGTCGACCCAGACGCCGCTGCGGTCCCAGCCCCAGTTCTGCCCACGCACGCAGCGGCGCTCGGACAACTGGCGCACCAGCTGCACGTCGCGCTGCACCTGCACCGGGCAGCGCTGGTGGCGGTCGTTCTTCGATTCGCAGCGCAGGACCTGCTCGCCACCGCCGCCGTAGCCGGGTCCGCCATGACCCGGCCCCGGGCCGTAGCCGCCGCCGCGCCCGGTCACGAACTCCGCGCGGCATCCCTCCGACACCCATACGCCGCTGTTGTCCCAGCCCCAGTTGCGGCCCTGCACGCACTGGGTGCGCGAGAACTGCCGCGTGAGCGACACGCCGCCGCGGGTGTCGACACGACAGTGGCGGGTGCGGCCGTCGTCCGACTCGCAGCGCACGACGCTGCCGGCACCATAGCCGCCACCAGGGTAGCCACCGCCGCCGTAACCGCCGCCCGGATAGCCGCCGGTGCCACCGCCGTAATAGCCGCCGGCGGGATAACCCACACACCCGGCCAGGAGCAGCATCGCCCCGGCGCCCCATGCATTCCTGATCATGCCCATCGGAGTTCTCCCGACCGTCGTGATGCGCGGAACAGTGCGCGCAGGCACGTGAACGCAGGGGCAAGCGGGCCGGTCGACACGGCCCGGCCAAAGGTTCAGGCGCGGCTGAAGTCGAACGCCAGCGTGTCGGCGATGCGCGGCGTGCGCAGCAGCGCCATCAGCAGCCGGTCGACCCCCAGCGCGACGCCCGCGCAGGCCGGCAGCCCGGCCGCCATCGCCTGCAGCAGCGATTCGTCCATCGGCGGCGCGGCCACGCCACGCGCCGCGCGCAGCGCCAGGTCGCGCTGGAACCGGGTGCGCTGTTCCCCGCCGTCGACCAGCTCGTGATAGCCGTTGGCCAGTTCCAGCGGCCCGAGGTAGAGCTCGAACCGCTCGGCGACCTGTACTCCGTCCCGCTCCACCACCCGCGACAGCGCGCACTGCGAGGCCGGGTAGTCGTGCACCACAAGCAGCTGGTTGGGCGGGAAGCCGGGCTGGATGCGATGGGTCATCAGCAGGTCCAGCCAGTCGTCGCGCGTGAGTCCCTGCGGATCGATCGCGATGTCGTGCGCGGTCGCACGGAGGCGGTCGACCGGGTCGGTCATCGGGTCGACGCCCAGGCGATCGCGGTACAGCTCGCGAAAGGCGATCCGCGCCACCGAGGCCTCGCGCCCGACCAGCGACAGCGCCGCCTGCACCAGATCGACTGCCTCGTCAGCCAGCCGCAGGTGGTCCCAGCCCACGCGATACCACTCCAGCATCGTGAACTCGGGGTTGTGCCGGCCGCCGGCCTCGCCGTCGCGGAATACCCGGCCGAGTTCGAAGCAGTCCCCGACGCCCGCCGCCAGCAGCCGCTTCATCGGAAACTCGGCCGAGGTCCTCAGCCAGCGCGTGCGCGGCCCGCCTTCGGTGCGACCCGAGAACTGGAGCGCAAACGAGGCGATGTTGGGGTCGGTGTTGCCGGCGCGCGAGACGAGCGGCGTCTCCACCTCCAGCACGTCGCGTGCGAAGAAGAATTCGCGGACAAGCCGGTTCACCCAGGCGCGCAGTCGGACCGCGTCGCGCGTGCACGATGGGGCCCATGCAGGGCCGGGGCGAGCATCGTCGCGCCAGCCGGGCCCGGGCCCGAACCGACTCATGCGCCCGACCCGTGCGCGGCCAGGAACGCGAGCAGCTGCGCCTCGTCCCAAACCTCGATCCCGAGTTCCTGCGCCTTGGCCAGCTTCGAGCCTGCGTTCTCGCCCGCGACCACCAGGTGCGTCTTCTTCGACACGCTGCCGGCGACCTTGGCGCCCAGCGCGGCGAGCCGTTCGCCGGCTTCGTCGCGGGTCATCGCGTCCAGGGTGCCGGTGAGCACCACGGTGCGCCCGTCGAGCGGACCCGCTTCGCGCGCCGCCTCCTCGGGTGCGGCTTGGAGCAGCCGCCGCATCGCCGCGTCGGCGGCGCGCAGGGCGGCCAGGGCCTCGTCGTCGGCCAGGTATGCGGCCAGGTTCTCCGCACCGGCCGCCGAGGCGCCAGCGCCCGTCCAGCCACTGGCGTTCGCGCGCAGCAGCGCGTCGAGCGTGCCGTAGGTCTCGGCCAGGCGTTCGGCGCTCCTGCCGCCCAGCTTGTCCACCGGCAGCGTCTGCAGCAGGTGTCCCAACCCGAGCCGCTCCCGCAGCGCGGCCGCAGGCGCGCCCTCGTCCTCGAACGCGATGCCGGCGGCGAGCAGCGCGTCGACCACGGCGGCGTTGCCGGGCTGCTCGAAGAAGGTCGCGATCGAGCGCGCGACCTCGGCGCCGATGTCCGGCAGCGCCTGCAGCAGCACCGCCGGCGTGGTGCGTACGAACTCGAGCGATCCGAGCCACTGCGCCAGAGATTTCGCGGTGGTTTCGCCCAGGTGCGGGATGCCGAGCGCGAACAGGAACCGCGGCAGCGTGGTCGCCTTGCTGGCCTCGATCGCCGCGATCAGGTTCTCCGCCCAGCGGGTGGCGAGCCTGCCGCCGAGATCAACCGACAGATGCGCGCGCAGGAAGGTGGCGGTCTTCCACGCGTGCGCCTCGTCGGCGAGCAGCGCCTGGCCGCGCGCGTCCAGCGCCAGTGCGCCGCGGCTGTCGGCGACCGCCTCGGCCAGGTCGGCGGCGGTGGCGGCATCGAGCGCGGCCTTCATCCGCACCAGGTCCTCGACCGTGAGCGCGTACAGGTCGGCCGGCGAGTGCACGAAGCCGAACTCCACCAGCGCCTCGGCCTGGCGGTCGCCCAGGCCTTCGATGTCCATTGCCCGGCGCGAGGCGAAATGGCGCACCGCCTCCCTGCGCTGCGCCGGGCACGCCAGCCCGCCGCTGCAGCGCCAGGCCGCCGCGCCCTCCTCGCGCACCAGCTCGGACCCGCAGACCGGGCACTCGGACGGCATCTGCCACGGTTTCGCACCCGCCGGCCGGCGGTCCTCGATCACGCGCACGATCTCGGGGATCACGTCGCCGGCGCGGCGCACGATCACGGTATCGCCCTCGCGCACGTCCAGGCGCGCAATCTGGTCGGCGTTGTGCAGGGTGGCGTTGGTGACGGTCACGCCCGCCACCTGCACCGGCTCCAGCCGCGCCACGGGCGTGATCGCGCCGGTGCGCCCCACCTGCACCTCGATCGCGCGCAGCACGGTGGCCTGCTCCTGCGCCGGGTACTTGTGCGCCAGCGCCCAGCGCGGCGCGCGCGAGACGAAGCCCATCTCGCGCTGCTGGTCGTAGTGGTCGAGCTTGTAGACCACGCCGTCGATGTCATAGGGCAGCGTGTCGCGCACGCGCCCGATGCGGCGGAAGTACGCCAGCAATCCCTCAAGGCCCGTGGCCGTGTCGACCTCCGGCGCCACCGGGAAGCCGAAGCCGCGCAGCAGCTTCAGCGTCTGCGAATGGGTCGCGGGCAGGTCCAGCCCCTCCACCTCGCCCACGCCGTAAGCGAAGAACGCCAGCGGCCGGCGCCGGGTGACGGCCGGATCGAGCTGTCGCAGCGAGCCGGCGGCGCCATTGCGCGGATTGGCGAGCAGTTTCTCGTTGCGCTCCAGCGCGGCGGCGTTCCAGGCCTCGAACGCCTTGCGCGGCATGTAGATCTCGCCGCGGACCTCGAGCACGGCCGGCGGTGGCGTCCTGCCCGTGCGCAACTTCAGCGGCACCGCACGCACCTGGCGCAGGTTGGCGGTGACGTTCTCGCCGGTGGCGCCGTCGCCGCGGGTGGCGCCCTGCACGAACACGCCGTCCTCGTAGCGCAGGCTGATCGCCAGACCATCGAGCTTGGGCTCGACCGAGAACACCGGCGCCCGGATGCCGAGCTTCTGTTCGATGCGTCGCTCGAAATCGGCGACCTCCGCGTAGCGGACCCGGTCGTCGGCGTCGTCGGCCGCGCCGGGAGTCTCGAACGCATTCGCCAGCGACAGCATCGGGATGGCGTGACGCACCTCGGGGAAGCCGCCGTCCGGGCGCGTGCCGACCGTACGCGTGGGCGAGTCGTCGCTCGCGAGCTCGGGGTGCGCGGCCTCCAGCGCCTCGAGTTCGCGCATCAGCGCGTCGTACTCGGCGTCCGGGATCGAGGGATCGTCGAGCACGTAGTAGCGGTGGTTGGCATCTTCGATGCGCGCGCGCAGTTCGGCGGCGCGGGCGGCGGGATCAGGCTTGGACATGGCGGGATTGTAGGACGGTGCCGGGCGATCGAGTTCATCGCATGACCCCAGTGCGCGGCTTGGGCTGGGACGGCTAGGCGGCGATTGCCAGGGAGTGCGGTGTGGGCAGCGCAAAGCAGTTCCAGGGCGACCGAAGGGCCGCGCCGTGGCCGGCCGGCTTCTGCGGCGAATGTCCCCCGGCATCGGCCTGCAGGCCGATGCCTCCTCCTTGATTTCGCCGCAGAAACCAGCCGACCGCAGCGCGGCTCGGCTGGCGGGCCGATCGCGAACGCAGCAAGGAAGGGTCTCGCGCGTAGTTGCCGAACTGCTGGTCAGAACATGACTGGGCGGGCTCGACTGTAGGAACCGGAGCAACTGCGCCTCGCAACTGGCCTCGCCGCTGGAAGCTGGCACCGAATACGACACGGCCCCCTGGTGGTAGCCCCGACCTCCGAGTACACGCCATCCGCCAATGCCGCAACGCGGGAGGACTCAGGTTCTGCCACGCCGAGCATCGCTCCAGGCGACTCCGGCTACGGTCCTGCGGGGTCGCCGGGATTTCACGTCTCGCCCGGAGCCGAGCCGCGCCGCAGCCGGTGTGCCTTCGCAGCGAACTCAAGGAGGAGGCCTTCGCCGCCAGGCGGAGGCCGGGGGACATTCGCGGAGAAGGCGCGCCGGCTGCGGCGCGGCCCCGCAGGTCGCGACCGACAAGCCGGCGCTGCTCATCAGGTCGCGGATACGTTCGCAGCGCGACTCCTCAGGTCGCGAATTTTCGCTCGTCGCGACACCCGCAGGGCGCGACCGGCATCGCATCGCGTCGAACCCGATGCGGAAACCCGGATCGCGGCCGCCGTTCGAGTCGACGCCGGGACACGCCACTGCCGCTGCCCCAGCCGCGGCAGGATTACCAGCGCGGGCTGCGCGTCACCGGCGGGACTTCGTGCTCGCGGTCCCAGGCGCGCATCTCGTCGCGCAGGCCGGCGATGCGCTGGCGGCCCAGCGCGTTGCGCTGCTCGTCCAGCACCACGCCGTCGAGCAGCTCGGCCATCCGCTGCGCTGCGGGCAGCATCGCATCCCAGGCATCGAGTGCGCTCACCGGCGCCGGCAGGGTGAGGAAGAACGCGATCGCCGGGGTTTCCAGCGTCTGGATCTCCGACATCTCGAAACTGCCCGGCTTGCGGATGTTGGCCACGCTGAAGATCGGGCCGCGCTCGGGATGGCTCTCCACCAGCCGGTGGAACACGTTCATGTGGCCGTAGGTCAGCCCGGCCTTCTCGGCTGCGACCACGATGTCCGGCCCGCGCAGCACCTGGCCCGCTCGCGCGGCGATGTACAGGGTGACGATCTTGTCGAAGTCCTCGCTCACCCGCTTGCCCAGCTCGCTGTTGGGCGAAGCCGCGCCGACCGCACCGTCGAGCAGTTCCATCTCCGACTGCACCGCATCCGCGCCCACGGGCTCCTGCGCATCGGCCAGCTCGCGTTCGATCTGCGCCCCCAGCGTGGGTTCCATGCGATCGCCGCCCTCGCCTTCGCCGCGCTCCGCGCGCGGTACCCGGCGGCCTTGGCCCTGGCGCGGGCGGGTGCCGAAGTACCAGATCGCGGCCAGCAGGATCAGGCCGGCCACCAGGATGCCAATGCGCAGTTCGGTCATTCGGGTCCTCCGGGGATCGTGCGGGGCCTCACGCGGCGCCGGCCAGGCGGGCGGCCTCGGCCAGGTCGACGGACACCAGGCGGCTCACGCCCGGCTCGCGCATGGTAACGCCGCTGAGCTGCTTCGCCGCCTCCATCGTCGCCTTGTTGTGGGTGACGAAGAGGAACTGCACGTGTTCGCTCATCTCGCTGACCATCGCGGTGAAGCGGCCGACGTTGGCTTCGTCCAGCGGCGCGTCCACCTCGTCGAGCAGGCAGAACGGCGCGGGATTGAGCTGGAAGATCGCGAACACCAGCGCCACCGCGGTCATCGCCTTCTCGCCGCCCGACAGCAGCGAGATGTTCGACACGCGCTTGCCCGGCGGCCGCGCCATGATCGCCACGCCGGTGTCGAGCAGGTCCTCGCCGGTGAGTTCGAGATAGGCGTGACCACCGCCGAACAGGCGCGGATAGAGTTCCTGCACGCCGGAATTCACGCGGTCGAAGGTGTCCTTGAAGCGGCCGCGGGTCTCGCGGTCGATCTTGCGGATCGCCTCTTCCAGCGTTTCCAGCGCGCTGGTGAGGTCGGCGTCCTGCGCGTCGAGGTAGTCCTTGCGCTGCGCGGCCTCGGCGTGCTCCTGGATCGCGGCGAGGTTGACCGGCTCCAGCCGGCGCAGTTTCGCGTCGAAGTCGGCGACCATCTTTTCCCAGGCCGCGGCCTCTGCGTCGGCGGCCAGGCCCTCGACCACCTGCGCCATCTCGAACCCGCCCTGCGCGACCTCGGCGGCCAGCTGTTCGGCCCGGATCGCCAGTGCCTGCTGGTCCAGCCGCCGCTGCGCGATCGCCTCGCGCTGCGCCAGCGCCTGTTCCTCGCGCTCGTGGCGCACGCGCTCGTAGCCGCGCAGTTCGTTGTCGATCTCGTCCAGCGCCGAGCGCGCCGCGGCGAGGTTGCGCTCGGCCACCACGCGCTGCTCGAGCGCGGCCTGGCGCTGCTGCTCGAGCGCGACCACCGGCGCATCGCCGTCGGACAGCTGCGCGGCCAGTTCGCCCAGGCGCGCGTCGAGCTGGCCGCGCTGGCCGCCCATGCGCTGCAGCGCCTGCGCCAGGGCCACCACCTGGGCACGCTGGGATTCGAGCGTGAGCGCCAGCGCGTGCGCGGTGTCGCGCGATTCGCGCGCCGCGGCGCGGGCGGCGTCGCGGGCCTCGGCCAGCCGCCGGCGCTCGGCTTCCAGCGCCCCGCGCGCGGATTCGAGGTCGGCCATGCGGCCGACCGCGTCCTCGAGCGTCGCGCGCGCGTCGCGGGCCTGCCGTGCGCTGTCGTCGATGGTCTCGATCAGCTGCGCCAGCTCGGCCTCGATCTTCTCGATCCGGCCGCGCGCGGTGTCGAGGCGGCCCTGCTGGCCCTGCAGCTGCCCGGCCAGCTCCGACACGCCGCGGTGCGCCAGGTACAGCTGGCGCTGGGCTTCCTCGCGCTGCTGTTCGGCCTGCAACAGGCGTTCGCGGCCCGCGGCCAGGGCGGCTTCGAGTTCGTGTTCGCGGGCCTGCAGCTGCTCGATCGTCGCGCGCAGCGACTTGATCTCGCGCTCGCGCAGCAGCGCGCCCTGCTTGGCGGCGCCGGTGCGCAGCACCCGAACCCAGCCCTCGCCCAGTCGCTCGCCCGTGCGGGTGATGACCGACTCGCCCTCACCCAGGGTCGCCTGCAGGGTGCGCGCCTCGGCCAGCGATTCGGCCACGTGCAGCCGCGCCAGCAGGCGGCGGATCGCGCGCGGGCCCTGCACGCGCGAGGCGAGCGACGTCGGCGCATAGGCCTCGTCGCCGTCGGCGCCGGCCACCAGGGCGATACGGCCTTCGCCGAGGTCGGAAAGGGCATCGACCAGCGCTTCGGGGGCATCGACCAGCACGCCCTCGATCAGCTGCCCGAGCGCACCTTCGACCGCGTTCTCCCAGCCCGGTTCGACCACCAGCCGCTCGCCCACGCGCGCAGCGGAATCGAGTCCACGCTGGCGCAGCCATTCCACCGCGGCGCCCTGCTCCTGGCCCAGCGCGGCGTGCTGCAGCGTCTCCAGCGACGACAGCCGGCCGCGCGCTTCCTGCGCCTGCTTGCGCACGTCCGACAGCTCGCCCTGGCTGGCGCGCTGCTGGTCCTGGAGGTCGACCGCGGCCTGCTTGCGCGTCTCCAGCGCCTCGCCGAGTGATTCGAGCGCCGCCTTCTGCTCCTCGTGGCGCAGTGCGAGCGACTCGTAGGCCTCCGACAGCGCGTCGAGGTCGAGCGCGCCGCGCTCGGCCACCAGCTGTTCGCGGCGGCGGTCGGCATCCAGCGAGCGGCGGTCGAGGTAATCGACCCGCGTGCGCTCGACGTCGCCCGCCCGCGCGGCCTCGTTCTGCTCGCGGGTGTGGGCCTCCCAGCGCTGCTGCCAGTCGGCGAGCGCCTCCTCGGCCTCGCGCAGCGCCTCCTGGCGCACCTCGTCGTCCTCGCGCAGCGACGCCAGGCGCGGCTCGGCGTCGGCGATCGCGGCCTGCAGTTCCTCCAGCCGCGCCTCGTCGCCGCTGATGTGGGCGCCGATCTCGTCCAGCGCGTGCCGGGTTTCCTCGCGCGCCCGATGCAAGCGTTCGGACAGCTCGCGCTGGTGCGCGATCTGCTGCTCCACCCGCGCCAGGGTGCCGCCGACCTCGTAGCTCTCGGCCTGGGCGCGGTTGAGCGCGGCGCCGGCGTCCTCGCGGCGCACGCGCCCGGTCTCCAGCTCGCGCTCGGCCTCGCGCTGCTCGGCGATCAGCTGCTGCAGCCGGGTCTCCTCCTGCGACAGCCCTTCGCGCAGCGCCTGCAGCTGCGCGTCGAGGGCGCGGAACTCCAGCGCCTTCCACTCCGCGTCGCGCACCTTGCGTTCGGCCTGGATCGCGGTGTACTGCTCGGCCTGGCGCGCCTGGCGGGCGAGGTGCTGCAGCTGCTTGCCGACTTCCTCGCGCAGGTCGTTGAGGCGGTCGAGGTTCTCGCGGGTGTGGCGGATGCGGGTCTCGGTCTCCTTGCGCCGCTCCTTGTACTTGGAGATGCCGGCCGCCTCCTCGAGGTAGACGCGCAGCTCCTCGGGCTTGGCGTCGATCACCTGGCTGATCATGCCCTGCTCGATGATCGAGTAGCTGCGCGGTCCCAGGCCGGTGCCGAGGAACAGGTCGGTGATGTCGCGGCGGCGGCACTTGGCGCCGTTGAGGTAGTAGCCGCTCTGGCCGTCGCGGCCCACGGTGCGCTTGACCGAAATCTCGTTGAACGCGGCGTACTCGCCCTGGATGGTGTGGTCGGAGTTGTCGAACACCAGCTCCACCATGGCCTGCGAGACCGGCTTGCGCGCGGTGGAGCCGGCGAAGATCACGTCGGTCAGCGAGTCGCCGCGCAGACGGCTGGCCGAGCTCTCGCCCATCACCCAGCGTACCGCGTCGATGATGTTGGACTTGCCGCAGCCGTTCGGACCCACCACGCCGGTCATGTTGGTCGGCAGGTGCAGCGTGGTGGGATCGACGAAGGATTTGAAACCGGACAGCTTGATCGTGGACAGGCGCATGCGGCGTTGGAGGCCCCGGCCGCGCCTGCCGGCGCGGCACCGTTATTCGTGCGAAATGGTAGGAATGACTCTCAAGTCATTGAACGGCTTGGAATCCAGCCGATCCCGGCGCCATCCGAATCCGCGAGTATAGCGACCGCCCCACCCCCCGTCGCGGGCCGCCGCACGCGGTCAGGTCGAGACTTCGCCCAGCCGTTCGAGGAAGCGCCGGCACCAGACGTGGATGTCGTAGTCGCGGATCGGCCGCATCATCGACTCCCAGCGTTCGCGGCGCTCGGACAGCGACATCGACGCGGCGCGGGCGATGGCGTCGGCCACGCCGTCCAGGTCGTACGGGTTCACCAGCAGGGCCGCGTCCAGCTCGGCGGCGGCGCCGGCCAGCATCGACAGCACCAAGGCACCGGGATCCTCGGGGTCCTGCGCGGCCACGTACTCCTTGGCCACCAGGTTCATGCCGTCGCGCAGCGGCGTCACCAGCCCCACCGAGGCCATGCGGTAGAAGCCGGTGAGCGTGGCGTGGGCGAAGTTGCGGTTGACGTAGCGCAGCGGTGTCCAGTCGGGCTCGGCATGGGTGCCATTGATGTGCCCGGCGATGCCCTCGAGCTGGTCGCGCAGGTGCTGGTACTCGGCCACGTCGCCGCGCGACACCGGCGCGATCTGCAGGAAGGTCATGCGCCCGCGCTCGGCCGGATGGCGCTCGAGGTAGCGCCCGAAGGCACGGAAGCGCTCCGGCATTCCCTTGGAATAGTCCAGCCGGTCGACGCCGATCGCCAGCTGGCGCCCGCTCAGGCTCTCGCGCAGCGCGCGCACTGCCGGCTTGGCAACGGCCGCGGCAGACTGCTCGGCGATGCGCGCCGCGTCGATGCCGATCGGGAACGCGCCCACCGCCACCTGTCCGCCGCCCGGAAGCGCGACGGTGCCGTCGGACTCGATCGTCGCGCCGCCGAAGATGCGGGCGTAGGTGCGGAACCGGTCGGCGTCGCGCACCGTCTGGAAGCCGACCAGGTCGTACGCGTACAGGGTGCCGAACAGCCGGCCGTGCTCGGGCAGCGCCGAGACCAGGTCGGCCGAGGGCATCGGCACGTGCAGGAAGAAGCCGATCCGGCACCCGACGCCGCGCTCGCGCAGCAGGGCGGCGAGCGGGATCAGGTGGTAGTCGTGGATCCACAGCACGTCGCTGTCGCGCAGCAGCGGCGCCAGCTTGTCGGCGAACAGCGCGTTGACGCGGCGGTAGCCGGCGCGGGTCTCGCGCGCGTAGTCGACCAGGTCCAGCCGCGAGTGCAGCAGCGGCCACAGCGTGCGGTTGGCGAAACCGTTGTAGTAGGCGTCGTGGTCGGCCTGGTCGAGATCCATGGTGACGTAGCGCACGTCGCCCTCGTCCTGCTCGTGCAGGCGTCCGCTGTCGCCGCGCACCTTGCCCGACCAGCCGAACCACAGCCCGCCCCGGGTGCGCAGCGCGGCCTCGAGGCCGACGGCGAGGCCGCCGGCGCGACTCTCGCCCGGCACCGCGACCCGGTTCGAGACCACGACGAGTCGACTCATGATGCCTCCTGCCAGCTGCGCGACAGCCGCATCGCGGCGATGATCAGGCCCACGTGCGAATAGGTCTGCGGGAAGTTGCCCCAGGCCTCTCCATCGTCGAACGCGAGGTCCTCCGACAGCAGGCCGAGGTGGTTGCGGCGCGCCAGCAGCCGTTCGAACATCGCCCGCGCCTCGTCCACCCGGCCGGTGGCGGCGAGCGCGTCGATGTACCAGAACGTGCAGATGGTGAAGCTGGTTTCCGGCTCGCCGAAATCGTCCGGCGCGACATAGCGGAACAGCGCGTCGCCCCGCCGCAGGTCGCGGCCGATGGCGTCGACGGTGGCGACGTAGCGCGGATCCTCGGGCGCGAGGAAGCCGATGTCGGCCAGCAGCAGCAGCGAGGCGTCGAGGTAGTCGCTGTCGAAGGAGGCGCTGAAGTGGTTGGCCTCGTCCCGCCAGGCGCGCTCGATCACGCGCGCGTGGATCTGGTCGGCACGCTCACGCCAGTGCGTGGCGCGCTTGTCGAGGCCGAGCAGCGAGGCGATCTTGGCGAGCCGGTCGCAGGCGGCCCAGCACATGGCCGCGGTATAGGTGTGCACCTCGGCGCGCCCCCGGAACTCCCACAGCCCGGCGTCGGGCTGGTCGTGCAGCTCGAACGCGCGCTCGCCCAGCGGCTCCAGGCGCGCGAACGCGGCGGCGTCACCGGGTTGCGCCAGGCGCAGGTCGAAGAACAGCTGGGTCGAGGCCAGCACCACGCTGCCGTAGACGTCGTGCTGCTTCTGCACCCAGGCCAGGTTGCCGCGGCGGACCGGGCCCATGCCGCGGTAGCCGGCCAGCGAGTCGACCTCGTGTTCCTCCAGCGCCTCCTCGAACCCGATCCCGTACAGCGGCTGCAGGCTGCCGTCGTGGGTGGCGATGTTGAAGATGTAGCGCAGGAACTCCTCCATGCTGCGGGTCGCGCCCAGGCGGTTGAGCGCGCGCACCACGAAGGCCGCGTCGCGCAGCCAGCAGTAGCGGTAGTCCCAGTTGCGCGGCGTGTCCGGCGCCTCCGGGATCGAGGTGGTCATCGCCGCGATGATCGCGCCGCTGTCCTCGTACTGGCACAGCTTGAGCGTGATCGCGCTGCGGATCACCGCCTCCTGCCAGTCCAGCGGGATCGACAGGTAGCGCACCCATTCGCGCCAGTAGTGCTCGGTGCGCCCCAGCGCCTCCTCCACGTAGCCCGACAGGGAACGCATCAGCGATTCGTCCGGCCCGAACACCAGGTGCACCGTGTCGCCGAGCACGAAGAACGTTTCCTCGCGCACGAAGCGGATCGGTACGTCGGTCGTGAGCCGGAGGGTATAGCCCGGCAGCAGCCAGCGCATGTGGTTGCTGCCCCAGGTCGACTCGGGTACGCGCGCGCCCCAGTCCGCCAGCGGACGGGCGCGGACGCGGATCCGAGGCGTGCCGGACAGCGGCGTGATCCGGCGGATGATCGACACCGGCCGGTAGATGCGACTGTTCTGTTTCCAGCGCGGCGCGAAGTCCAGCACCTCCACCTCGCCGCCGTGGCGGTCGCGCAGCACGGTGCGGAGGATCGCGGTGTTGGTCACGTACGCCTGCTCGCTGCCGATCTGGTCCTCGAGCTCGATGGCGAGGTCCCCGCCGTCGTGATCGCGCGGCGACAGCAGCGCACAGAAGGCGGGATCGCCGTCGAACGCCGGCAGGCAGCTCCAGACCACGCGCGCCTGCCTGTCGACCAGCGCGCCGAAACTGCCGTTGCCGATGACGCCCAGATCGAGCGAGGCGGTCGCCCCGGGTGTTGCCATCATGCCGTCGCTCCCAGCCACGCGTAGACCGCGTCGATGTCGGCCAGCCGATGCTCGGCCAGCGTGCCCTCCCGATCGCCCACCAGCACGCTGACGCCGCCGTGCGCGTTGACGATCTCGAAGCCGTGCTCGTCGGTGAGGTCGTCGCCGATGAACACCGGGCGCCGCCCCTGGAACGGTGCCTCCTCCATGAACGCCGCGATCGCCGCGCCCTTGTCGCCGTGGCTCGGGCGCAGCTCGACCACGTGGTCGCCCGGCTGCAGGTGGTAGCCGGGCAGCCGGGTCAGCGCCTGCACCGCGAACGCCTGCAGGTCGGCCGCGGCCTCGGGCATCGCCCGCCAATGCAGCGCCATGGCCTCGCCCTTGTCCTCGAGCAGCGCATCGGGATAACGGTTGATCAGGGTCTTGGCCTGCATCTTCACCGCCTGCAGCGCGACCGGGGGCGTCGCCGGAGGGGCCAGTGCCTCGCCGACGCGCCGTCGCTGCAGGCCATGCAGGCCGGCCGCCGCGAACCGGTGCGGCGCGAACAGCGCGTCGAGCGTCTCGATCCTGCGGCCGCTGATCAACGCCAGCGCACCGTCCAGCGTGCCTTCGAGCACGGCGAGCCGGTCCAGCACGGCATCGGCGACCCGGACCCGGCCGGGATGGTCTGCGAAAGCCACCAGCGTGCCGTCGACGTCGAGGAACAACGCCCAGCGATCGGACAACGGCGGAGGCGGCGGCAAGGTGGGGGTGCCGTCGGAAGTCATGCGTCCATGATGGCGCGGATCGCGACTAGACGCCATGAAGGCGCCGTCAATCGCGCGTCAAGGCGATGCCACTGTCGGGATCGAACACATGCACGCCGCCCGGCGCGATCCGCAGCGCCAGCGCATGCCCGGGCTGCGGCAACGGCCCCGGCGGCAGCCGCGCGATCAGCGTGTGGTCGCCGAAGCCGAGGTTGACGTAGACCTCGCTGCCCACCGGCTCGACCACCTCCACCATCGCCTCGAATCCGTCGTCCGAGTCGTCCGCGGGCAGCAGGTGTTCGGGACGCACGCCGCAGTCCAGCGTGCGCCCGTGCCAGGCGGGGTCGAGCGGCGCGTCGAACGGCAGCGGCACCCGGCGGCCATCGGAAAGCGCCAGGGTCCAGCCCCCGTCGCGCAGCACCTGCCCACGCAGCATGTTCATCGCCGGACTGCCGAGGAAGGTGGCGACGAACCGGTTCGCCGGGCGCTGGTACAGCGCCATGGGCGTGTCGATCTGCTGCACCTCGCCCTCGCGCATCACCACGATGCGCTGGCCCAGGGTCATCGCTTCGACCTGGTCGTGGGTGACGTAGACCATCGTCGTGCCGAGCCGCTGGTGCAGCCGTGCGATCTCCACCCGCATGCCCGCGCGCAGCTTGGCGTCGAGGTTGGACAGCGGCTCGTCGAGCAGGAACACCTGCGGCTGGCGCACCAGCGCGCGCCCGAGCGCCACCCGCTGGCGCTGGCCCCCGGACAGTTGCGCCGGGCGCCGCGCGAGCAGTGCGTCGAGCCCCAGCATGCGCGCGGCCCCGTCCACCCGCGCGGCGACTTCAGGCGCGGGCATCCCGCGCAGGCGCAGCGCGAACGAGAGGTTTTCTGCCACCGTCATGTGCGGATACAGGGCGTAGCTCTGGAACACCATGGCGATGTCGCGGTCCTTGGGCGCGACCTCGTTGACCACTTTCTCGCCGATGCGAAGGGTCCCGGCCGTGATCGCCTCCAGCCCCGCGATCATCCGCAGCAGCGTGGTCTTGCCGCAGCCCGAGGGCCCCACCAGCACCAGGCGCTCGCCGTCGGCCACCTCGAAGCTGGCGCCTGCCACGCCGACGTGGCCGTTGTCGTAGACCTTGCGCAGGTTGTCGAGCTGCACACGCGCCATCGTGTCTCCTCGCGGATGTCCGGCACGCGGTGCGCGCATGCCGCCGTTGCGCGGGGCATCGCGGGCCCGCACCACGGCGCGCAGCGCATACACTGCGCCGGACGATTGCGCTATTCTGGCATGTAATCGTTTTCAACAACGCCGCCCCCACGCGGCCCAGGACGTCGCCGCCCATGACCCGACCGACCGACACGGATTTCACCTTTCCCGAAGGCTTCCTCTGGGGCGCGGCCACCGCCGCCCACCAGATCGAGGGTTCGCCGCTGGCCGACGGCGCAGGCCCCAGCATCTGGACCCGCTTCGCCCACACCCCCGGCATGACCCTCAACGGCGATACCGGCGACGTGGCCTGCGACCACTACCACCGCTGGAAGGAGGACGTGGCGCTGATGCGCGAACTCGGCCTGCAGGCCTACCGCTTCAGCGTGTCGTGGTCGCGGATCCTGCCCGAGGGCACCGGGCGGGTGAACCACAAGGGGCTCGACTTCTACTCGTGCCTGGTCGACGAACTGCTGGCCAACGGCATCGAACCGCTGCTGACCCTCTACCACTGGGACCTGCCGGCCGCGCTCGACGACCGCGGCGGCTGGCTCAACCGCGACTGCGCCGACTGGTTCGCCGAGTACGGCCGCGTGCTGTACCGCGCGCTCGACGGGCGGGTCAAGAAGTGGGTCACGCTCAACGAGCCGTGGGTGATCACCGACGGCGGCTACCTGCACGGCGCACTCGCGCCGGGCCACCGCAGCCGCTTCGAGGCGCCGATCGCCTCGCACAACCTGATGCGCGCGCATGGCGCCGCGGTACAGGCCTATCGCGCCGAAGGCAAGCACGAGATCGGGCTGGTGGTGAACATCGAGCCCAAGTACCCGGCCAGCGATTCGACCGCGGACGCCGATGCCACCCGCCGCGCCCATGCCTACATGAACGAGCAGTACCTGCATCCGGCGCTGCTGGGGCGCTACCCGCCGGAGCTGAAGGACATCTTCGGCGACGCCTGGCCGGAATTCCCCGAAGACGACTTCAAGCTGATCGTGCAGCCGCTGGATTTCGTCGGCATCAACTACTACACGCGCAGCGTCACCGCCGCCACCGACAGCTACCCGCTCAAGGCCGGCGCGGTGCGCCAGCCGCTGGGCACCTACACCGAGACCGGCTGGGAAGTGTTCCCGCAGGGCCTGACCGACACCCTGGTCTGGTTCAAGGACACCTACGGCGAGCTGCCGGTGTACGTGACCGAGAACGGCGCCGCGTTCTTCGACCCGGCGGTCGCCGAGGACGGGCGCGTGCGCGACCCGCTGCGGATTGATTACCTTCGAAAGCATCTGTCCGCGATCCACGACGCGATCGCCGCCGGCGTGGACGTGCGCGGCTACATGGCCTGGTCGCTGCTGGACAACCTGGAGTGGTCGCTGGGCTATTCGAAGCGCTTCGGTATCATCCACGTCAACTACGGGACCCTCGAGCGGACCCCGAAGGACAGCGCCCGCTGGTACTCTGGCATCATTGAGAGCCACGGTCGCGCCCTGTCCGACCCCCTTCCCTACTGACGAGAGCCGCAAGCGGCGTCCATGCACGATTCACTCCTGCTGTTCGGCGCCACTGGCGACCTCGCACAACGCTACCTGTTCCCCTCGCTGCTGCACCTGCTGCGCGACCGGCTGCTGCCGGAGAATTTCCGCGTGGTCGCGATCGGCCGCACCGAACACGACGACGACGGCTTTCGCGCCTGGCTGCGCGAGCGCATCGGCGACGGCGACGCCCGCAACGGCGCGCTCGACGACCTGCTCGGGCGCATCCACTACCACCCGCTCAACCTCAACGACATCGACGGCATGGCCGCGACGCTGTCGCGCTACGCCGACCGTCCCGCGGTGAGCTACCTGTCCACGCCGCCGAACCTGTTCGAGTCCGCCTGCCTGGGCCTCAAGGCCGCCGGCCTGCTCGAGCCGCCCTCGCGCCTGGTGCTGGAAAAGCCGATCGGCCACGACCTGCCCTCGGCGCGCGAGATCGACGCCACGCTCAAGTCGGCCCTGGACGAATCGCGGATCTTCCGCATCGACCACTACCTGGGCAAGGCGCCGGTGCAGAACCTGCTGGCGCTGCGCTTCGGCAACACGCTGCTCGAGGCGGTATGGGACAACCGCTGCATCGAGTCGGTGGACATCCTGGTCGCCGAGACCGCGGGTGTCGACGGCCGCGAAGGGTATTACGCCGACTACGGCGCGCTGCGCGACATGGTCCAGAACCACATGCTGCAGCTGCTGGCGCTGGTCGCGATGGAGCCGCCGGCGGCGCTCGACGCCGACAGCGTGCGCGACGAGAAGCGCAAGGTGCTGCGCGCGCTGCGGCCGATGACGCCGGTCGACGCCGCGAACGACAGCGTGCGCGGCCGCTACGGACCGGGCGTGGTGGAAGGCTCGGCGGCGAAGGGTTTTACGGCTGACAGCGCTGTCGAGACGTTCGTCGGCCTGCGCGCCTGGATCGACAACTGGCGCTGGGCCGGGGTGCCGTTCCGGCTCGTCACCGGCAAGCGCCTGCCCTCGCGCACCACCGAGGTGCTGGTGAACTTCAAGCCGGTCACGCACTGGGTGTTCGAACGCCCGGACAGCCGCAGCGCCACGCCCAACCGGCTGCGCATGCGCCTGCAGCCGGAGGAGACGATCGAACTCGGGCTGATGGGCAGCCTGGCCGCGCCCGAATGGGGCGCGACCGAGCTGATGCCGATGTCGCTGGACATGGCGATGCTGCCGCCCAAGCGCCGCATCGCCTACGAGCGGCTGATGATCGATGCGCTCAAGGGCGACCAGACCCTGTTCGTTCGCGACGACGAGGTCGAGGCGCAGTGGCGCTGGATCGACAGCATCAGCGCCGCCTGGCAGCAGGCCGGCACCCCGGTGCAGGAGTACCCGGCCGGCTCCTGGGGCCCGGCCGCGGCGGCGGAGTTCCTGCCGCGTACCGTGTCCAGCCGCGCGGGCAGGCGCGGATGAGTGCGCCCGCACGGGTCCTGCTGGCGGATATCGGCGGCACCAACGCCCGCTTCGCGCTGGCCGATCCCCACGCCGCCGCGCCGCTCATCGTCGACAGCGTGCAGCGCTTTGCGGTGTCCGATTTCCCCTCGCTGGCGGAGACCGCGCGCCACTACCTGCACGAAACCGGGCAGGACGAGGCCGGCATCGTGCACGGCGTGTTCGCGGTCGCCGGCCGGGTGGACGGCGACGAGGCGCGCATCACCAACCATCCCTGGGTGATCTCGCGCCCCCGCACGATGGCCCAGCTCGGCTTCGAGCGCGTCACCCTGGTCAACGACTTCGCCGCCCAGGCGATGGCGATTCCGCTGCTGCAGGCGAGCGACGTGGTCCAGCTCGGCGGCGTGTCGTGGACGCCCGAAGCCGCGCCCGTGCACCGCACCTACGCCATCCTCGGCCCCGGCACCGGCCTGGGCGTGGGCGCGCTGGTCATCCGCGAGGGCCGCCACTACCCGCTCGAGACCGAGGGCGGGCATGTCAGCTTCCCGCCGGGCACGCCGGAGGAACTGGCGATCCTGGACCGCCTGTCGGCGCAGTTCGGGCGGGTCTCGAACGAGCGCCTGGTGTGCGGGCCGGGGCTGGTGAACATCCACCGGGCGTTGAGCGAACTCGCCGGCGAGGACCCGGGGCCGATGCAGCCGGCCGACGTCACCGCGCGCGCGCAGGCGGGCGATCCGCGCTGCATGCGCGCGGTCGACGTGTTCTGCGCCGTGTTCGGCGCGATCTCGGGCGACCTCGTGCTCACGCTCGGCGCCTGGGACGGGGTATTCCTGACCGGCGGCGTGGTGCCGAAGATGCTCGATGCCCTGCAGCACTCCGGCTTCCGCCAGCGCTTCGAGCACAAGGGCCGGTTCTCGCCGACGATGGCCCGGGTCCCGTCGCTGGCGGTGATGCATCCGCACGCGGGCCTGCTCGGCACGGCCGCGATCGCGCGCCGCGAGACGACCGAGGCGGTGGGCCTGTGAGCGAGCGGGACGGCCAGGCCGTGAGCACCACGCCGCGTTCGCGCGTGCATATGCACAGCTACGAGTCGCAGACCCAGTGGACCTGGGGCGCCGCGGTGGCGATCTCGTCCGCCCTCGCGCGCGACCTGCAGCAGCAGCCGCGCGCGCGCCTGCTGCTGTCGGGCGGCAGCACGCCCGCGCCGGTGTACGAGGCGCTGTCCAAGGCGCCGCTGGACTGGGAACGGGTCGACGTCGCGCTGGTCGACGAACGCTGGCTGCTGCCGGACGATCCGGACAGCAACTCGCGACTGATCCGCGAATCGCTGCTGCGCAACAACGCCGCCAAGGCCCGGTTCGAGAGCATCACCCGTCCCGGTCGCAGCATCGAGGAAGCGGTGAACGCCGCCAACCTGCACGCGCAGGCGGCGCCGGGCGTGATCGCGCTGGGCATGGGCGAGGACGGCCACACCGCCTCGCTGTTCCCGCGCATGCACAACCTGGACGCCGCGCTCGCCTCGCCCAGCGCCTACGTCCAGGCCGACGCCACCGGCTGTCCCGGCGCGGGCAAGTTCCTGCGCCGGATCACCCTCACCCCCGCCGGCCTCGCACCGGCGCATACGCGGCTGCTGCTGATCCGCGGCGAGAGCAAGCGCAAGCTGCTCGACCGCGTGCTGGACGGCAGCGACCCGCACGAATACCCCGCGCGGGTCGCCTTCCTCACCCCCGGCGCGCCGCTGCACATCCACTGGTGCCCGTGACCCCGCGGTCGCGGTACCGTCGACACGCCTCATCGCCAGAACGCCAATGAGCCTGCATCCCGTACTGCACGACGTCACCGAGCGCATCCGCCGCCGCAGCCGCGCCTCGCGCGCGGCCTACCTGGCCGGCATCGATGCCATGCACCAGGCCGGGCCGAGCCGATCGCGCCTGAGCTGCGGCAACCTCGCGCACGGCTTCGCCGCCTGCGGCCCGACGGACAAGTCGCGGCTTCGCGGCGAGGCCACGCCGAACCTGGGCATCATCACCGCCTACAACGACATGCTCTCGGCGCACCAGCCCTACGAGCCGTATCCCGCGCTGATCCGCGAACACGCGCGCACGCTCGGCGCGACCGCGCAGGTCGCCGGCGGCGTGCCGGCGATGTGCGACGGCGTGACCCAGGGCCGCGCCGGGATGGAACTGTCGCTGTTCTCGCGCGACGTGATCGCGCAGGCCACCGCGATCGGCCTGTCGCACGACATGTTCGACAGTACCGTGCACCTGGGCATCTGCGACAAGATCGTGCCCGGCCTGCTGCTGGGCGCGCTCGCGTTCGGCCACCTGCCGGCCATCTTCATTCCCGCCGGGCCGATGACGCCGGGCATCCCGAACAAGACCAAGGCCGAGGTGCGCGAGCGCTACGCCGCCGGCGAAGCCACGCGCGAGGAACTGCTGGAGGCCGAGGCCGGCAGCTACCACGCCCCCGGCACCTGCACGTTCTACGGCACCGCCAACTCGAACCAGGTGCTGCTCGAGGCGATGGGCGTGCAGCTGCCCGGCTCGTTCGCCAATCCCGGCACCTCGCTGCGCGACGCGCTGACCCGGGCCGCGACCGAGCGCGCCCTGCGCATCAGCGGGCTGGGCGACGATTACCGCCCGCTCGGGCGCCTGATCGACGAACGCGCGATCGTCAACGCGGTGGTCGCGCTGATGGCCACCGGCGGCTCCACCAACCACACCATCCACTGGGTGGCGGTGGCGCGCGCGGCCGGCATCGTGCTGACCTGGGACGACATGGACCGGCTGTCGCAGGTGGTGCCGCTGCTGGCGCGCGTGTACCCGAACGGCGAGGCCGACGTGAACCGGTTCCACGCCGCCGGCGGGGTCGGCTTCGTGTTCCGCGAGCTACTCGACGCAGGCCTGATGCACGGCGACATCGAAACCGTGCTGCCGGGGGGCATGCGCGCCTGGTGCGACGAGCCGACGCTGTCGGACGGCGCGCTCGGCTTCGTGCCGACGGTGGCCACCAGCGGCGACGAGGCGGTGGTGCGTCCGGCGATCCGGCCGTTCGAGGCGCAGGGCGGGCTGCGACTGCTGCGCGGCAACCTCGGCCGTTCGTTGATCAAGCTGTCCGCGGTCAAGCCCGAGTACCGCACGATCGAGGCCCCGGCGGTCGTGGTCGACGATCCGCGCGCGCTCAACAAACTGCACGCCGCCGGCCTGCTGCCGCAGGACTTCGTGGCCGTGGTGCGCTACCAGGGGCCGAAGGCGAACGGCATGCCGGAACTGCATTCGCTGGCGCCGCTGCTGGGCATGCTGCAGAACCAGGGCCGGCGCGTGGCGCTGGTGACGGACGGGCGGCTGTCGGGCGCCTCGGGCAAGATCCCCGCGGCGATCCACCTCACCCCCGAGGCGGCGCGCGGTGGCGCGATCGCGAAGCTGCGCGAAGGCGACATCGTCCGCCTCGACGGCGAGGCCGGCACGCTCGAGGCGCTGGTCGACGCCGCCGATTGGGAGGCCCGTGAGCCCGCGCCCAACACCTCGCACTGCGCCTGGGACGTGGGCCGCAACCTGTTCGCGTTCAACCGCGCGATGGTGTCGCCCGCCGACCAGGGCGCGCTGTCGATCTCCTGCGGCCCACCCGCGCGCGACGGCGGCCAGTGGGACTACGACGCCGAGTACGAGCTCGGCAGCGACCCGCACATGGCGGCCGAAGCCCCGCACGAATCCAAGGATGCGTGAGAACGACGGCCGCCGCGCGGCACCCGCGCAGCCGCCGCGCCTGCGCGAGTCCGATGCACGCGGCCCCTCGCCGAACCACGCTCGCCCGATGCACGGTCGCGTGACCGCTGCCGCGGCCATGTCCGCGCCGAAGATCGTCCCCGCCCCCTGCCCGCCGGATTCCCGCCCATGACCATCGAAATCCTCCAGAGCCGCGCCGAACAGCTGCTGCGCGACGCCGGCATTCTGCCGGTGATCACCGTGGACAGCGTCGATCAGGGCCGCCGCATCGCGGGCGCGCTGCTGGACGGCGGCCTGACCGCGCTCGAGCTGACCCTGCGCACGCCCGCCGCGCTGGATACGCTGGCGGCGTTGAAGAAGGACCTGCCCGACATCGTGATCGGCGCCGGCACGGTGCTCGACGAGACCCACATCCGGCAGTCGATCGACGCCGGCGCCGACTTCCTGGTCACGCCCGGCACGCCGCCGGCGCTGGCGCAGGCGCTGGCGCGCGCGCCAATCCCGGTGGTGCCGGGTGGCGCGACGCCAACCGAGTTCATGGCGCTGCTGGCGCAGGGCTTCCGCTGCTGCAAGCTGTTCCCGGCCAGCGCGGTGGGCGGGCTGTCGATGCTCAAGGGCCTGGCCGGGCCACTGGGCGGGCTGAAGCTGTGCCCCACCGGCGGCATCACCGAAGCCAACGCCGGCGAATTCCTGGCCCAACCCAACGTGCTGTGCATCGGCGGCTCGTGGATGGTGCCGAAGGACTGGCTCGCGGCCGGCGAGTGGGACAAGGTGCGCGAGAGCGCGGCCAAGGCCGCCGCCATCGTGGCGGACGCACGCGGCACCGGCTGACCGGCCGGACAGAACACGGGGGCCTGCAGATGCTTGCCTGCTGCCCCGCCGCACGACCTCCACCAGCCGCCGCGTCGGCCGCCCATCCACTTGCCGGATTGGCGGCGGCGGCCTGGACCAGGCTCAGGCCAGCAGCAGGCGGGTCCGCATCCGCGCCCACAGCGCGGCGTGCAGCAGGTACCAGGCGGCCAGCAGCCAGCCCAGGTGCCATTCCAGCGCATTCTCGATCCGGTCCTGCAGGCCGTCGTCGGCGACCAGCACGCCGGCCGCGACATTGCCCAGCCCCAGGCCGAGCATCAGCACGCTGACCAGCATCATCGCCGCCACCAGCCGCGTGCCCGCGCCGGCGTGGCCGCGCACGCCGCGCAGGAACCGCAGCTGCGCCAGATAGCCGAAGCCGAAGAAGCACACCACCCCGTAACGGCGCAGGAAGCGGTAGGTCTCGCCCTCGGTCCCGAGGAACGTGGCGTAGACCGCGAGTGCGACCGCCGCGACCGCGCCCAGCCAGGCCACGTCGCGATGGCCGGCCCCGAGCCAGCGCGCCGCCAGCCACCAGTGCAGCCCCACCAGCAGCGCGCACGGCAGCACCAGCAGCCTGAAGACATGATTGCCCAGGCCGTGGCGCGCGGCGCGGCTGATCGAGGTGCATCCCTCGACGTAGGGAATGCAGCCCCCGATCCAGCCATCGCGGATCGACAGCCACAGCGCCACGTGTGCGGCCACGGTGAACAGCGCCGCGATGGCCAGCGGCAGCGGCCACAGGGCGATGGGAGGGACCGGCGGACGGGACATGCCTTGGCGAACGCTACTGACGGAGGCTCAGGCTAACCCGCTTCCATCGCGCCGGTGCACGCGGCGGCCGCCCCTGAAGCAGCGACGTGCGGTGCGGATGGCAGCGGTCGCGGCCGGCGGTGCTCCGGCGCGGCGCGCCCGAATGCCTGTCACTGGCCAGTCGGCGTCCATCAGTCCGGTGGCGCGGTCGCTGCCGTCTCGATCCGCACCCGCGCCGGCAGTGCGGTCACGCGCAGCTCGCGTCCGTCCCACGCCGCCGCACCGGCCTCGACCGTCGTCGCGCCGGGCCCGGCGGTGAACGGCCACGGCAGCACCAGGCCGCCGTCCGGCAGCCGCAGCCCTGTGTCCCCGACCTCCAGCACCAGCGTCGCGCCGTCGCGCCGCAGGGTGTAGGCCAGCGCGCCCGACGCCGTGCGCAGCCCGTCGATGCCCACGCCCTGCCCGTCCAGCCACTCGACGGGGATGCCGGCCGCGAGCACCAGGCTGTCGTCGCGCTCGCGCGGATAGGCGAACATGTCCAGCGCCGAGCGCACGAAGTCCGAGCCCACCCAGGCGTGCGGCAGGTCGCCGAGGAAGAACGGCGTGCGCGGGGTGCGCGAGACCACCTCGCCCCACTGGTTCCACGCCTGCGGGGCACGGTCGTCGAAGAAGAAGTCGACCACCTCCTTGGCCCGCCCGCGCCAGCCAAGGCGCACGAACGCGGCCACGTTGCGCCACTCGTACGGCGTGTAGTCCTTCCATTCCAGGCGGCCGTCGCGACGGTCGAGGAAGCGCGTCCAGTACTGCTCGAACGTGTTGTGCAGCAGGTCCTGCGGCAGGCGTTCCTGTTCGCCGCCGGGGGCCAGCGCGATGGTGGTCGAGGTGGGGTCGAAATCGCCGAGCTCGGCGGCGCCGGGCAGGAAGTCGATCCCGTGCAGGTCGGCCGCGGCGCGCAGGGAGTCCATCAGGTCGGCGTGGAACTGGTCGCGCGAGGCGGCCATCGCGCGCTCCGCATCGGCCTTGCCAAGGGCCTGCGCCACCTGCACCGCGTCCTTGTAGCCGCGCAGCGCCCAGAAGTTGTCCCAGTACGAATGCATCGGCTTGGCCGAATAGCCCTCGTGGCTGATCGACGCCGGCATCATGCCGTAGAACGCGCGGTTGACGCGGCGGTTCGCGGCCGTGCGCTCGGACAGGCGCAGCTGTTCCATGTACCGGTAGGCGCCCTCCACGTGCGGCCACATCCGCTCCAGGAACGCCTGGTCGCCGGTATGGCGCCAGTATTCGGCGATGTTGAAGATCAGCTCGCCGTGGCTGTCGTTCTCCGGCACCGGGTCGCTGCCGCGGTCGTCCACGCAGCACGGCACCTTGCCGTTGTCGAACTGGAATGGCGCGTACCACTCCACGTACTCGCGCACCACGTCGGGCCGGCCCATGCGCAGCAGGCCTTCGGAGATCATCGCGCCGTCGCGGATCCAGCTGCGCGCATAGGAGCGCGTGCCGGGCTGCAGCCGCGGCCCGATGCGCGAGATCAGCATGTGCGCCAGCGAGGTGCGCAGGGTGTCCGCCAGCGCCTGGCCCTGCGGTGGCACGGTCAGCGTCACCCGGTCGAGCTTGTCGCGCCAGATCGCGGCAGTCTCGGCCTGGAGGTCGTCGGCATCCCACCAGCGACGCGCGAGCGCGGCGTTGCCGGTCATCGGCATCATCACCTCGATTGTGCGCGACTCGTAGGGGGCCAGGCGCATGCGGTACAGCAGCGCCCCGGATGCGAGCTCGACCGGATCCACCACCTCGGCGGCCGCCGGGCGCGAACCCGCCGCGAGGTGCGCGGCCGCCATCCCGCCGTCGAAGGGCGTGGCGAACGCGGCCGACGGCAGTTGCTTGGCGAACACCCGCGCGCGCCCGTCCACCGACACCGTGCCGCCGTCGATCGACAGCGCCCTGATCGGGCTCACGCCGCCGCGCGTGTTGAGGAACTGGCTCGGCGGGTTGACCTGGAACGGCTGCACCGCGAGCGCCAGGGTGTAGTCGCGCGCGTCGCCGCCCGGATTCGACAGCCGGTAGCGGGCGACCAGGCGCGAATCGCGCGGCTCGCCATGGGCGAACGCGGTGATCTCGAGCGCGAGGTCCTCGCGCGTCCAGCGCACCGACGGTATCGGCAGGTAACCGTCCTGCAGCGACTGCGCGGTGGTGACGTCGGCCCAGGTCGCCAGCGCGTCGTCGACCAGCACGAACGGTTCAACGCTGAAGCCGCCACGCGCGACCTCGATCGCGCCATCCTCCCCGATCAGGCCCTGCTGCTGCCCACCGTCGAGCCCCAGGATCGTCCAGTAGGGCTGTTCGCCGTGGAATCCACGCGGGAACCGGCCCCGCGCCGACTGCGCGGCGATCGCGCCGATGAAGTCGTTGGGCGTAGCACCGAACGCGAGCGGCTCCACCGAAACCTCGGCCAGCGCGTAGCGCCCGCTCGGTCCGTGCTCCAGATCGAGCGCGATGTAGCGGGCCTCCGATTCCGGCAGCGCGATCCAGTCGTCGCCGCCGTTGCCGCCGTACACCCGCCGCGCGTCGCGCCAGCCGGTGCCGTCACCGGACAGGCTGATCCGGTAGCGTGATGCATG
Organism: Luteimonas rhizosphaericola; assembly: GCF_029888045.1. GTDB lineage: Bacteria > Pseudomonadota > Gammaproteobacteria > Xanthomonadales > Xanthomonadaceae > Luteimonas > Luteimonas rhizosphaericola. The sequence goes on from NZ_JARXRN010000020.1 coordinate 338,314, forward strand.
GTCCTTCCCGTCCCAGCGCAGCCGCAGGCCGCCGAATTCGCGCAGCCTGCCCAGGTCCAGCACCAGCCGCTGCGGCAAGGAGGTCTTCTCGGCGCGCCAGGCGGTGGCCATGCGGCCATCCACCGCCAGCGCGGCGTCGCCCGCGGTCGCCATCGCGGTGGCCGTGAGCGGGCCATCGTCGTCGGCGGGAAGCACCTCCAGCGACAGGCTGTCGAAGCAGACGCTGCCGCGTCCACCGACCTGGTTGTAGATGGTGAACTCGAGCTTCGCGCTGCTGCGCAACACAGGATCCGCGCCCGGGCCCCAGGCCTTGTCGATGTGCCGGCGCTTGTAGTGCACGGGCGTCCAGGCGCGCGGATAGTCGTACTTCGGCCGGTTCACCCACCACACGTTGTCGCCGCTGGCGTCGACCAGCTTGAACTGGAAATCGTTGTCGGGCGAGTCGCCACGCAGCTCGAACGAGAAGCGGAAGTTGCCTGGATACTCCAGCGGCAGGTCGCGCTGGATGCCCGCGTAGCCGGACACGCCGTTGAAATCGTAGTCCAGGCACAGCGCACGGCCCTCGGCGCCTTCCACCGCGCGCAGGCTACCGCTGACCTGGTCAGAGGTGACGACCCGCCAGGGCGTCGCGTCCTCGAAGCCGTCCAGCAGGCGCGGGGGGTCGGGGGTGAAGGTGACGACCTCGTGCGCGGCAGCCTGCGTCTCGGGCTCGGCCGCGGAGGATGCCGTGCAGGCGCCGACCGAGAGCACGGTGGCGACGCAGGCAAGCAGGGTGCGGACAGGATATGGAGCCGGGCAGCGGTCGATCATCGGGACTGTGCGGGTTGCGTGCAGGTAGGCGGCGTCAGGGATTGTGGCGTGGCGCGGAAGGCATGGGAACGGGTGTGCGCGCCGGTGCGTCGCGCGTGCAGGTTGCGGGCGCACGAGGCATGGCTCGCAAGGGTGCATTGCATGACCAATGGCGTGTCGCCATCCCTGGCGCAACAGCATGGGCTCCGGAGCCACCGGCCCAGCCTGTCCAGCCCCGCGCAGCGCGGCGGGCGTTTCGCCATGGCGCGGGGTGGTGCCTCGCAGGCGCGCGTTGCGCAATGAATGGGGCGAGGCCATCCATGGCGTGACATCACGGGCTCCGGATACCCCTGCCCGGCCTGTCCAGCCCCGCGCAGCGCGCGGGGCGTTCCGCCATGGCGAGAGGCGGTGGCTCGCAAGCGCCATGGCGTCGCCCGTGGCCGCGCGTTCGCCGCGGCGCGAGCCAGTGGCTCGCAAGCGCCCGTTGCGCAATGAATGACGTGTGGCCATCCATGGCGGAACAGCACGGGCTCCGGAGCCACCGGCCCGGCCATCATGGCCGCGCGTTCGGGCGGGCGCGAGGCAATGCCTCGCGAGCGCCCGCCCTCACCCTTTCACGCTTCCGAGCAGGAGGCCCTGGATGTAGTAGCGCTGCAGCAGCAGGAACAGCACCAGCACCGGCAGGACGGTGACCACTGCGCCGGCCATCATCAGTTCCACGTCCATGATGTGCTCGCGCGAGAGCGCGGCGAGCGCCACCGGCAGCGTGTAGCGCTCCTGGTCGGTGAGCACGATCAGCGGCCACATGAAGTCGTTCCAGGCCGCCATGAAGGTGAACACCGCCAGCGTCGCAAGCACCGGCTTGAGCATCGGCAGCACCACCTGCCAGAAGACCCGCAGCTCGCCGGCACCGTCGATCCGCGCCGCCTCGATCAGGTCGTCGGGAATGCCGCGAGCGTACTGCCGCACCAGGAAGATGCCGAACACCCCCGCCATGCCGGGAATGATCACGCCCCAGTAGCTGTTCACCAGCCCGAGCTGCTTCATCAGCAGGAACAGCGGCAGCATCGCCACCTGCGCCGGCACCACCAGGGCGGCCAGCAGCAGCTGGAATACGCGCTCGCGGCCGCGGAAGCGCAGCTTGGCGAAGGCGTAGCCGGCCATGGTGTTGACCAGCAGCGACAGCAACGTGATCGCCATCGAGACCAGCAGGCTGTTGGCGAAATTGCGCGCCATGCCGGTGCGGGCGAACAGGTCGCGATAGTTCTCCAGCGTCGCCGACGAAGGCAGGAACGGCGGCGGGAAATGGCTCGCTTCCCCACGCGGCATGAACGAGACCGACACCATCCACAGCAGCGGCGCCAGGCTCAGCATCGCCAGCACGAGCAGCGCGCCATTGACGCGCAGCGCCTGCCAGCGGCTCTCCCCGACCAGCCTCATACCACCCCCCGCCGGCGGCCGAGGCGCAGCATCAGGGTGGTCGCGGCGAGGATCACCAGGAACAGCACGAAGGCGACCGCCGAGGCGCGGCCGAGGTTCCACCACTTGAAGCCTTCCTCGAACATGTAGTACAGCACGCTCACGGTGCTCTGGAGCGGATCACCGCGCGTCATCACGTAGGGTTCGGCGAACAGCTGGAAGTAGCCCGACACCGTGATCACTCCCACCACCACCAGCACCGGACCCAGCTGCGGCAGCGTGATGTGCACGAACTGCTGCCAGCGCGAGGCGCCGTCGATGCGCGCGGCCTCGTACAGGTCCTGAGGGATCGCCTGCAGCCCGGCGAGGAAGATCACCATGTTGTAGCCGAAGTTCTTCCACACCGCGAACAGCATGATCGTGGGCATCGCCCAGCGCGGGTCCCCGAGCCAGTCCACCGGCCCCAGCCCGAGGTGCGACAGGCCCCAGTTCACCAGCCCGTAGCTGGTGTGGAACAGGTAGCGCCAGATCACCGCCACCGCCACCAGGGTGGTCACCACCGGGGCGAACAGCGCGGTGCGGAATACCGCGCGCAGCCGCGCCAGAGGCGAATTCAGCAGCAACGCCGCCCCCAGCGACACCGCGATCGACAGCGGCACGCCCACGGCGACGAAGTAGAACGTATTGCCCAGCGACTTCCAGAACAGCGGCGTGCGCAGCAGTTCGAGGTAGTTGCCCAGCGCGACGAAGCGCAGGTGCGAGGGATCCGCGAGCGCGTACAGGTCGAAGTCGGTCAGGCTCAGCAGCAGCGCCGCGCACACCGGCAGCCCGAAGAACACGCCGATCACGAGCAGCGCCGGCGCCGCGAACATCCATCCGGCCAGGCTAGCGCGCATCGGCGGCCTCGCGCTCGCGCACCCAGCGCCGCTTCTCCAGGATCGCGTCGACACGGGCGTCGAGCTCCGTCACCGCGGCGTCCTGCGAATGCCCGCCGCGCACCACGCGCTCGGTCGCCAGCCGCATTTCCTGCACGATGCGTTCCCATTCCAGCACCTGGGGCGTCGGCCGCACGCGCTCGAGCTGGTCGCGGAACGCCCGCGCGAGTTCGTCGTCGGCCAGCCCCGGATGTTCCCAGGTGCTGCGCCGCGGCGGCAGGTTGCCGATCATCGCGTGGAAGCGCTGCTGGATGTCCGGGCGCGAGAGGAACTCGACCAGCGTCCAGGCCGCGTCCTTGTTCGGCGAGGACCGGAACAGCACCAGGCTGGTGCCGCCGGCGATGCCCGCGCCGGGGCCGTCGGGGCCCGGCAGCGGCATCGTGCCCCACTGCTCTTCGAGGTCCGGCGGCGCACGACGCCTGAATTCGCGGATGTTCCAGGGGCCCGAGAGATAGAACGCGAACCGGCCCCGGAAGAACTCGTCCCACACGTTCGAGATCTGCGTCTCCGAGACCGCCGGCGCCCAGCCCTGCGCGAACACGTTGGCGTAGAACGCGAGTGCCTTGCGGAAGCCGTCGCTGCGGAAATTGCCGCGGCCGTCGTCCTCGCGCAGCAGCGGATCGCCGGTCTGCAGCGCGAACGAGAGCTGCGGCTCGAACTCGTTCACCGGCATCAGCACCGCATGCCGGCCGGGGCCGGCATCGCGCACCACCGCCGCCATCGCCTGCTCCCACTCGGCCCAGGTCTGCGGCAGCGCATCCACGCCCGCGCGCGCGAGCAGGTCCTTGCGGTAGAACAGCAGCCGCGTGTCGACGTACCACGGCACGCCGACCAGGGTGCCGTCGACCACGTTGGTGGCCCAGATCCCGGGGAAGTAGTCGGCCTGGTCGATCACGTCCGAGGCATCGACCCGGGCCTGCACGGGCTCGAGCGTGTCGAGCGCCGCGAATTCGGCGATCCAGGTGTTGCCGAGCTGGCACACATCCGGCAGGCCGTCGGCGGCGAACGCGGTGAGCAGCTTCTCGTGCGCCGCGGTCCACGGCACCTGCTGCAGGTCGACCCGGATGCCGGGATGTTCGCGCTCGAAGTCGTCGAGCAGTTCGGCCACCACTTCGGCTTCCCGGCCCATCGCCCAGAAGCGGATCGTGGTGGTGTCGTCCACCCGTGCGCATGCCGACAGCACGACGCACAGCCACGCGGACAACAGCAGGAGACGCGCCGATCGCATTTGCCAATCCTAGACGCCTGAGACCGGATCGCGACGAACCATACGCGCGACCGCCGCTGCACCCGTGCGCGGCCGCATGCGCACGGCAGCGCCGTCGCCGCGCTTCATGCCGGGCCCCTAGGCCGGCGGATCCGACGCACGCGGCTCGGCCGGGGGATCGTCGTCCTGGTCGCCCTCCCGCGACTGGGCACGCCGCATGTCCTCGGCGTTCGCGGCTTCCGGATCAGGTTCGCCGGAGGTCTGCGGCCCGTCCGGCGGCGCCAGCCATCCGCCCGTGAACCCCGCGCGTTCCAGCCCCTTGCGGATGTAGGGATTCTCGCGCATCACCTTCCACACGAAGTCGTTGCGGTAGTTGGCGATCATGGTGAGGATCGGCCCCTGGTCGATGCCGATGTAGTCGCTGGCCACCCAGCCGCGACCGGGGATCAGGCGCCCGGTCTTGAGCGGGACGTCGTACTTGAAGCTCGGGTTGACCGCGTCGAGGAAGCCGTAGCTCGAGTAGAGGTACTCGCCGTAGCGCTCGTACAGCTCCTCGGTGGCGGGGATCACGATCTCGGGCGCGAACGGCAGCGAGGCGATCGCAGCGGTCGGCGCGATGGTGCCGTCATCGAACTCGTCCGACAGGCCCGCGCCGCGCGCGCTGTAGTGGCGGAATTCGCGCTGCTGGCCCTTGAATTCCTGGGTGGTGCGTTGCGGCCCGTCGCTGGCGGTCAGGCCCCAGACGTTCTCGCCGTAGTCCTCCCACCCCATCGGGTTGTCGATCGCGTAGGCGCGCTGGGCGTAGGTGGCGCGGCGGCTGTTCTCGAAGTAGTCGATGCCGCGGTTCTTCATGTACTCGTCGCGGATGCCGCGGAAATCGATCCACACGTGCGAATACTGGTGCCCGAAGTGCGGGCCGAAGCTCAGGTATTCCTGGCCCTGGAACACGCCCCAGTCGCGCTCGTAAGTCTGGGTCCACACCTCCCAGGCCTCCGGCTCGACAGGATGGGTGGGCGAGCCGAGTGCGAGGATGTAGACCAGCATCGCCTCGTTGTAGCCCTTCCAGTCGTGGGTGATGAAGCCGCGCTCGGGATACCAGCCCATCGAGATCAGTGGCGGGCGCTGCTGCAGGTAGGGCCACTCCACGCGCCGGTAGATCTGGTCGGCCAGCTCGCGGATGCGCACCTCGCGTTCGTCGTCTCCGGTGTAGTAGGACTGCGCGAACAGCACGCCCATCAGCAGGATGCCGGTGTCCACGCTCGACAGTTCCACCCACTTGTCGTAGCGCGCGCCGCTCTGCATGTCGAGGAAGTGGTAGAAGAACCCCTTGTGCCCGCTGCGTCCCTCGGCCTGCGGGCCCATGCGCGCCTCGCGCAGGAACTCCAGCGTGACCAGGGTGCGGTCCACCGCCTGCGTGCGGCTGACCCAGCCGTTCTCGATCCCGATCGGATAGGCGGTGAGCGAGAAGCCGACCGAGGCGATGCTCGCGAACGGCCGCGACGGGAATCGGTCCGGCGTGAGCCCGTTGACCTCGTTGGTGGTGTCCCAGAAGAACTGGAACGTGCGCCGCTCGATGTCGCGGAACAGCGGCGGCAGCTCCGGCGGCCCGGCCGGCTCCTCCTGCTTCGGCTCGGGCGCGGCCTCCGGATCGGGCAGCACGATCTGCGGGATCGGGCCGGGCTTCGGCGGCGCGACGGCGGGTTCCTGCGCAGGGGGAGGTTCGCGCTGACATGCGCCCGCAGATACGATCAGTGCTACCAGCAGAAAGCCGCGAAACAAAGGTCTTGTCGAACTAAAGCGCATGTCAGGACTGTAACCGTTTCCGAGGATGCTTCAAAAGAAGGGCCGGCCGATGCGACCGGCCCAACATGATTACCAGTCGAGTCCGAAGCTCAACTTGAACGTTCTGGTGGGCAGCAGGATCTCATCGCCATTTCGGCTGCGAAACGCCGGATTGCGCGGCTCGCCTGCACCGCCGCGCCATCCTTCGAACTGGTTCCAGTTGCGCCAGTTGAACACGTTGAGAACATCGGCTCGCACCTTCAGCGCAAGGTCCGTACCCGTATTCCAACGCTTCTCCAGGGCGGCATCGAACTGCTTGAATCCCACAGTTCCCTCCGGAACGTACGGATCGAAGAAGCACTGGTTCGAATCGGGCGCGTCATTGCAATTCGTTGCATCCCGGGGACGATGGGTGGCCAGCACAAGTTTGCTGCTGAAGGTAACGTCCCAACCGAGGTCGAAGATTCCGGAGAGGACCAGCCGATGCTTCGGCACTCCCGTCGAAAGAAGCATCTGGTCCGGAATGACCGGATAGTCGCCAACGAAATTCTCCCCGGTTTCGGCGGCGTTGCTGCGGTTTTCCTCTGCATCGCTGTAGGTATACGCGAGGTTCACGCCCCACCTCGACTCCTCTGTAAACGGCTTGTCCGCGGAGATCAGCAGGGAATTGAGGTTGTACTTGATGCCGTTGTCGCCAAGAATCAGGCTGCCGTAACCCGGAATCGCTTGGCCCCACGGCTGGCCGCCCCAGGTTGCGCCCGGAATCTCGTAGTATCTTCCGTCATCCCATCGATTGCCCAGCCTGAAGTAGATTCCGTCACGGCTGCGGATATGGGAGATGGCGACGGACGTGTTCCAGTCGTGACCCAACATCGGCACCACGTTTCGCATGCCGATGCTGAACTGGTCGGAATAGGGTGTCTTCAGGTCGTTGCGCAGTAGCGTGACCTCGCCACCCAACCGCGGGTTCGCATCCACATATTCAGCGATGCCTTCGGGCGTCAGCAGAGCCGGATCGAACGGAATGCAGTTACTGTTTTCCGCGGGATCGCATGGATGCAGCTCGGTATCGAAATCGATGGCGTAGGAAGCGAAAGAACCCGCGTAATATTCGCGTGCAATCAGATCGAAGAGGTTTCTGTCGTACGCCCGGCCCGCACCGCCGAAAATGACGTGCCTCTGATCCGCGAACAGATCATACGAAAATCCGACGCGCGGCTGCCAGGCGTCCTTGAAAGAATCACGGTTGCTTCCGTTGCTGATGTAATCTTCGACGTCGTAATCGGTGTTGCGGATGTTGTCCCATCCCCGCAACGCCGCGACGACGCCCGGATCCACCGCATAGTCCTCGAAGCTCGGCGACTCCTCGTAATCCCAACGCAGACCGAGGTTGAGCGTCAACTTGTCGTTGACCTCCCAGTCGTCCTGGATGTAGATGCCGAACTGCTTGTTCTTCGATTCGACGAAGGGGGCACGATCGGCGCTCGGGGCGGTGAACTCGATCCGATAAGGCTGGTCGAGGCTCTCGTTGACATCGAAGAAGTACTGGGGATATGGAGGATTCTGCTGGAATGCGTTTAGATCGACCTGCTTGTACTTAAAGCCCATCTTCAGGGTGTGCCCTTCCCAGCCAAAGAACGTCAGGTCGTTCTGGAGTGCGACGCCCTTCTGTCCCTTGTCCTGAAAGGTAGGTCCTCCCCCGACATTCAGAACGCCTAACCTCAAGTTGGCGGGGTTGTTCGGATCCACGATGGTGTAGCGGAACCCCGGACCAGCAGTGACCGGGCTCGGGTTGTAAGCGGCTTCCTCGAAGGTCAGGTGCGCATCATTCAACCAGTTCATGGAGCTGAACTGATAACGCAAGTCGACGCGGGTTTCATCATTGACGAAGTTGGTCGCAAAACCCGGCGCACTGATATCGGCACCCGGGCTGATGGAGTCCTCATCGCGGTAACGTATGGATAGATCCACGAGATGTGACTCGCCGAGCGTAAGACTCAGCTTGCCGAAGTACAGATCCTGATTGAACGGTACGCTGTCCCCACCGTAGATCGAGGACAGTTCTGGTGGCAGCACGCTCGGATCGAACACTGTCGGCGGCATGATATTGCGTGGAACGACAAAGTCCTTCGCCTCGTACGACATGAAGAAGTGGAGCATGTCCTGGATGATTGGCCCACCGAACGTGGCGCCGTACTGTTCCGTGACCTCCTCTGATTTGAAGCCACGCTTTTCCTCGATCACGGTCGGCTGCCGCCAGTCCTCGGAGGTGCGGTCCCAGAAGAAGCTGCCTTCGAATTCGTTAGTACCTGAGCGAGTCACCGCTGTGACCGCCGCACTGCTGATCTGGTCGTACTCCGCCTTGTAGTTGGACGTGATGACCTTGTATTCGCCGATAGCCGACTGCGGGAACGGATTGCCGCGACTGTCGTCCTGCCCGGTGATACCACCTGGCGTCACGTAGTTCTTCTGACCGACGCCATCGATAAAGACGTTGATGTTGCTCGACCCCTGCGCACCGCTACGCAGCTGGGATTCCGACCCGTTTGGCGACGAGATGAACTGCATGCCGGGGACCGTATCCGCAAACGCGAGGAAGTTCCGCGAGTTCTGCGGCAGGGCTTCGATCTGTCTCTGCGACACATACGTCGCGATTTCGGACGTCTTCGTCTCCACCAGCGCCTGCGCCGTCACCACCACTGCGTCCAAGTCGGTCGCTTCGCCCGTGGGGGCGGTCTCGGCCACGCCACCGACGCCCAGGTTGAGCGTCGCGGTCTGGCCCACCGCCAGGGTCACATTCTGCGAGCTGGTCTGCCCGTTGGCGGTCACGTCGATGCGGTAGGTGCCCGGCGGCAGGCCGGCAAGGTTGTAGTTGCCGCTGGCCGTGGTCTGCACGCTGCGCGTGAGGCCGGTGGCCAGGTTGGTGGCGGTGACGCGGGCGTCGGTGGCCGGTGCGGAATCGGCCATCACCTGGCCGCGGATGGCGCCCGCGGTAGATTGCGCGAACGCGGGCGCGGCCAGCAGCATGCAGCCGGCCAGGGCACAGCTGAGCACGCTGCGGTCGAGGCTGCGCGACGCGGAACGGATCTTGCGATTCATGGTGAGCCCCTCCCAGGGCGGTCCTCAATGTTGAAACCGGGGGAATGACGCGCCTCGCGTGGGCGCATGTCGCTTCAGTTGCCTGCGGATGCCGCCTGTGACTCGTCTGGTGGAACGGATGCCCCCCCGCTCGACGCGCGCACCACCAGCCGCGGCGCGAGCAGATCCGGCGGTGCCTGGTCGGCCGTTTCATCGGGCTCGAGCAGGCGCCGGATGGCACGTGCGCCGAGCTCGGCGATCTCGACGCGCATCGTCGTGAGCGCGGGGTGTACGTAGCGCGAAAGCGGGATGTCGTCGAAACCGGCGAGCGCGATGTCCTCGGGCACGCGCACCCCGCCCTGGGTGAGCGCGAACAGGCAGCCCAGCGCCATCATGTCGTTGGCCGCGAACACCGCATCGGGTCGCGCGTCGGCGGCCAGCAGTGCCTGGCCCGCCCGATGCCCGGAGGCTTCGTCGAAATCGCCCTGGAGCACCCACGGCGCATGCTCCGGCAGCGCCTGCGCCAGCGCCTCGCGATAGCCCCGCAGGCGTTCGCGCGCGTCGAAGTTGTCCTCGGGCCCGGCGATGAAGGCGATGCGCCGGTGCCCGGCCTCGACCAGGTGCCGCATCATCGTGACCGCGCCGCCGTGGTTGTCCACGCCGACCGACGCACGCGCACCCGCCACGCGGGTGGAATTCATCAGCACCGCCGGCATGGTCGGCGAGAGTTCGCCGGCCAGTGCCTCCGCCCCGTCGACAAAGGGCGACATCAGCAGCAGGCCGTCCACCCGGCCGCGCATCGTGCGCAGGGCCGCACCCTGCTCCTGCAGGTGGCCGTGGTAGCTCGACACGAGCAGGTGCAGGCCGCGCTCGCGCGCCACCTGGTCGATGCCCCGCATCAGTTCGGAAAAGAATTCGCCGTACAGGTCCGGCAGGACCACGCCGATGGTGCCGGTGCGGCGGCTGCTCAGGCTGCGGGCGGCGTGGTGCGGGCTGTAGCGCAGCTCGTCGGCCACCCGCAGCACCCGGCTGCGCACCGCCTCGGCCACGTTCTGGTGGCCGTTGAGCGCGCGCGACACCGTCGCCACCGAGACATTGGCGCGCCGGGCCACGTCCTTGATCGTGACACTCACCGGCCTCTCCTCCAGTGCGGACGGGGCGGAATGTAAACGCTTCCAGCCGATTCTGCAAAGCGCTCCCGCCCGGGCAGCGGGACGTCAGCGCCGGAGGCCTCGCTGCAAGCGGATGCGCGGCGCACCGGACGCGCGGTTCGCGTATTCCGGTGCGCCCGCGCGCTCACCGCGCCACGACCTCGAACGTCGCCGACTGCGCGGCGAGCGAATCGCCGCCGGTGAACACGGTAAACGTGCCCGGCTCGACCACGCGCCGCATCTGCGCGTCGTACAGCGCCAGGTCGTCCTCGCCGAGGGTGAAGCGCACCGTCTTCGATTCCCCCGGCTGCAGCTCCACGCGCTGGAAGCCGCGCAGTTCACGCACCGGCCGGGTGACGCTGGCCGTGTCGTCGCGCAGGTACAGCTGCACCACCTCGGTGCCCGCCCGCGACCCGGTGTTGGTCACCTCCACGCTCACCTCCTGCGCGTAGTCGCCCGCCGCCAGCGTGGCGCTCGCGACGCGCGGCGCGCCGTGCCGGAACGTGGTGTAGCTCAGCCCGTGGCCGAACGGATACAGCGGCGTCCACGGCACGTCGATGTACTTGCTGGTGTACTTGTTGTCCTTCGCCGGCGGGCGTCCGGTGTTGCGGTGGGCGTGGTAGATCGGCACCTGGCCGACGTTGCGCGGCACGGTGACCGGCAGCTTGCCGGACGGCGCCACGTCGCCGAACAGCACGTCCACGATCGCGTTGCCACCCTCCACGCCCGGGAACCAGGCCTCGAGCACGGCCGGGACCTTCCCCTGCAGCGCACCGGTCGACAGCGGGCGCCCGTTGAGCAGCACGACCACCACCGGCTTGCCGGTCGCGGCCACCGCGAGCGCGAGCTGCTCCTGCACGCCGGGCAGATCGAGCGAGGTGCGGTTGTTGGCCTCGGCGCTCATCTCCGGGTGTTCGCCCAGGAACATCACCACCGCATCGGCGCGCCGGGCTGCGCGCACGGCGTCGTCGAAGCCCGAGGTGTCCTCGTCGTTGATGGCGGCACCCCTGGCGACCAGCAGTTTCGTGCGATCGCCGACGCTCGCACGCAACGCGTCCAGCGGCGTCACCGCGTCTTCCGGCCGGCCGATGCCGACCCAGTTGCCGAGCATCGCCCAGGGCTCGTCCGCCAGCGGCCCGATCACCGCCAGCGTCCCCAGCGACTTCGACAGCGGCAACACGTCGCCCTCGTTCTCCAGCAGCACCATCGACTTCTGCGCCATGCGCCGCGCCGCGGCGCGGTGTTCGGGCGTGAGCGTCATCGCCGCCTGGCGCGCGGGATCCTTGCAGTAGCGGTACGGATCTTCGAACAGCCCGAGCCGGAACTTGGCGTTGAGCACGCGGCGCACCGAGGCGTCGACCTCCGCCATCGGCACGCGCCCGGCCGCGACCGCGGCCGGCATGTCCTCCAGGTAGATGTTGCTGACCATGTCGACGTCCACGCCCGCCGCCAGGCCGAGCCGGCCGGCAGCCTCGCGGTCGGCGGCCACGCCGTGCTCGACCAGCTCCAGCACGCCGGTGTAGTCGCTCACCAGCAGCCCGTCCCAGCCCCACTGCCCGCGCAGCAGGTCCTGGATCAGGGGCTTGTGGGCGTGCATCGGCACCCCGGCCACCTCGTTGAAGGCGGCCATGATCGACTGCGCGCCGGCGTCGACCGCGGCCTTGAACGGCGGCAGGTAGACCTCGTGCAGGGTGCGCTCGGGGATCTCGGCGATGTTGTAGTCGCGCCCGCCCTCGGCGGCGCCGTAGCCCACGAAATGCTTGGCCGTGGCCAGCAGCGTGTCGGGCGCGGCCAGGTCTTCACCCTGGAAGCCCTGCACGCGCGCGGCCGCGAAGGCCGAACCCAGGAAGGGGTCCTCGCCGGCGCCTTCCACCACCCGGCCCCAGCGCGGGTCGCGGGAGATGTCGGCCATCGGCGCGTAGGTCCAGTGCACGCCGTGCGCGGTGGCTTCCACCGCCGCCACGCGCGCGGCGTTGCGCGCCTCGTCGGGGTCGAAACTCGACGCCTCGCCCAGCGGCACCGGGAACACGGTGCGCATGCCGTGGATCACGTCGTACGCGTACAGCAGCGGGATCCCCAGGCGCGACTCTTCCACCGCGATGCGCTGCAGGCGGCAGGTCAGCTCGGCGCCGTTGGTGCCCAGCCACGAGCCGATCTCGCCCCGCCGCACCTGGTCCTCGCTGCCGGTCATGGCGGCCGGTCCGGTGTTGTTGCCCACCGCGGGCGGCTGGTTGAGCTGGCCCAGCTTCTCGGCCAGGGTCATCTTAGCCATCAGGGCATCGACGAACGCACGCTCGGCGGTCGCGTCGCCGGCCGAGCTGCGCGCCGGGCCGGGCGCGGCCCAGGCCGCGGGTGCGGCCAGCAGGGTGGCGAGCGCCACCGACAGGCAGGGAAGCAGGGGAACACGTGGAGCGTGACGCGTCATGGATCCGGTCCGGAGGGGCGGGCGCCGAATGTAATCGTTTTCAGCGCCGGATGCATGGCACGACGCAACATGCGGGCGGTCGCTTGCTGCTCCGCGGGTCGGCGCCTCGCTAACCGGCGACCCGGGTGCGCTTCGCTTACCCGGGCTACGGGAGGACCGGCTTGAACGGGCGCACTTCGACCCGTGCGTAGACACCCGCCTCGACGTACGGATCGGCGTCGGCCCAGGCGCGGGCGTCCTCCAGGGAGGGGAACTGCGCCACCACCAGGCTGCCGCTGAAGCCGGCCGGTCCCGGATCCTCGGCATCGATCGCCGGGCACGGTCCGGCCAGGAGCAGGCGCCCGGCATCGCGCAGCGCGACCAGCCGCTGCAGGTGGCGTTCGCGCGCGGCCAGGCGCCGGTCGAGCACCCGTTCGCCGTCGTAGCCCTCGATCGCGTACCACATGGCATCGCTCCGTCTGCGCAGGCGACGATTCTAGAAGAGGCCCGTGCAGGACGCGCGCGGCGCGTCCGCATGCCGACCATCGCAACCCGCCGGCCGCGCCGCGCACGGGACGTCGCTGACGCGCAGACGCAGCCGCTTGGCCACCCGCTGGACAGCCCGGGGGCCAGCGCTTACCCTAGGATCCAAGTTCCGCAGCCGATCGCCGCTCACGTCGCAGCAGGACGCAGAGTCGCGGCCCCTCGGCCAGACCCGACGATTCCCCAGTCAGTCTTCTGCCGGCACCCGGCATGGCCTGCCCCGTGGGCGTCCGGTCGCAAGACGCTTTGCCAGTGCGATGTTCCGGACCCGCGCGATCGGTGCGCGTCCGTCGTGTTGCGCAGCCCGCGGCCGGTTCCGGCGCCGGTGCAGAACTCGACCAAGCCAGCCGGCCCGGAGGGGGCCGCACCGCGAATGAGCCAATCCGCCCAGGACACCGCCGCGCAGGCGCCATCCCATCCGCAGCAGCAGGAAATGCCGCTGGCGGTGGTGCACGGCCAGCCGGTGCTGCAGATCCCGCAGGACCTGTACATCCCGCCGGATGCGCTGGAGGTGATCCTCGAGGCCTTCGAGGGCCCGCTGGACCTGCTCCTGTACCTGATCCGGCGCCAGAACCTCGACATCCTCGACATCCCGGTCGCCGAGATCACCCGCCAGTACGTCGAATACATCGGCGTGATGCAGGACCTGCGCTTCGAGCTGGCGGCCGAATATCTGGTGATGGCCGCCATCCTGGCCGAGATCAAGTCGCGGATGCTGCTGCCGCGGCCTCCTGCCGCGGAAGGCGAGGAAGACGACCCGCGCGCGGACCTGGTGCGCCGCCTGCAGGAATACGAACGCTTCAAGCAGGCCGCCGAGGACCTCGACACCCTGCCGCGCATGGAGCGCGACACCGCGCCGGTCTCGGCGCACGTGCCCGAGCGGGTCGTGGTCAGGACACCGCCGCCGGTGGAACTGCGCGAGATGCTGTCGGCGCTGCACGATGTGCTCAAGCGCGCCGAGCTGCTCACCAGCCACGCCATCCGCCGCGACGCCCTCAGCGTGCGCCAGCGCATGGGCGAACTGCTCACCCGGCTCGAGGATGGCGCCTTCCATCGTTTCGAAGCCCTGTTCGATCCGGGCGAAGGCAAGCTCGGCGTGGTGGTCACCTTCCTGTCGATCCTGGAACTGGCCAAGGAACGCCTGCTCGACATCGTCCAGGAAGCGCCGCTGGCGCCGATCTACCTCAAGTCGCTCGCCAGCGGGCGTTCGGCCGATGAACCGCTGGAGTTTTCCAGCGAGTTCGATATCACCACGCCCGAAGACGACCGCTGACGTCCGCCTCGCGCCCGCCGCGCGCCATCCATCCCGCCAGACACCGACGCATGGATCAACAACTCATCAACCGCATCGTCGAGGCCGCGCTGCTGGCATCGAGCCAGCCGCTGACCGTGGTCCAGCTCGGCGCGCTGTTCCCGCTCGACGAGCCGGCGCCCGAGGGCAGCCTGCAGGCCGCGCTCGAGACCCTGCAGGCCGAATCCGCCGGTCGCGGGGTGGAACTGGTCGAGGTCGCCTCCGGCTGGCGCTACCAGGTCCAGGCCGACGTCCACCCGTGGGTGGCGCGGCTGTGGACCGAACGCCAGACGAAGTACACCCGCGCCACGCTGGAAACGCTGGCGCTGATCGCCTACCGCCAGCCGATCACCCGCGGCGAGATCGAGCAGGTGCGCGGCGTGGCGACCAACAGCAACATCATCAAGGCGCTCGAGGAGCGCGAGTGGATCCGCGTCGTCGGTCACCGCGACATGCCCGGCCGCCCGGAACTGCTCGGCACCACCAAGGCGTTCCTGGACTACTTCGGCCTCAAGCGCCTGGACGAGCTGCCGCCGCTGTCGGAGCTGAAGGACTTCGGCGAACTCGAGCCCCAGTTCGAGTTCGAGGGCGGGCGCGCGGTCGGAGGCATCGCGACCGGTGACGGCGATGGCGGTCCCGATGGCGACCCAGGCGGCGCGCCGGCCGCCAACGATCCAGCCGCGCCCGCCGACACCGATGGCGACGAGGTCGGCGACGACGACGGCGCTTCCGGCGATCGCGTCGACGACGCATCGGCGCGCGGCGAAGACGAGGACGAAGCCGGATCCGCGTCCGTCGCGGACGGCGATGCGGAACCCGATGCGCACGCTGGTGCGGAACGCCAGGCCGGCGACGACGGCGAGGATCGCGCCGCATCGCAGGACGCCGCAGATGCGGAGATCACACCGGATACGGCGGACACGACGGATCCTGCCGCCTCCGCCGACGCCGGCGAACCACCGCGCGCGGACACCGATGCTTCGCCTGCCGCCAGCGCATCCGACGACACCCCCGGCGCGGAGGACGAACCCTCGCCCCGCCCCACCCCGCTTTCCCACACTGCCGACCGCGCCGATGCGGCGGCCGAACCAGACGCCCTCGCCGACGACGGCGACAGCACCGGAGTACGACATGAGTGAGCAATCCCCCACCGCCAGCCGCAAGCTCTCGCTCAAGCGCGGCGACGACAAGGCCGCCGACACCCCGCGCCTGGAAGAACGGCTGCACAAGGTGCTGGCGCAGGCCGGCCTCGGCTCGCGCCGCGCGCTGGAGCAGCGCATCGCCGACGGCCTGGTCAAGGTCAACGGCGAGATCGCCCAGACCGGCATGTCGGTCGGCGGCGGCGACCGGATCGAGATCGACGGGCGCCAGTTCGTCGCCAGCGCACTGACCGAACCGGCACGCGTGCTGATGTACAACAAGCCCGAGGGCGAAGTCACCACGCGCGAGGACCCCGAAGGCAGGCCCACCATCTTCGAGTCGCTGCCCGCGCTCAAGGGCGCGCGCTGGATCGCGATCGGCCGCCTGGACATCAACACCACCGGCCTGCTGCTGCTCACCACCGATGGCGAGCTTGCGAACGCGATGATGCATCCCTCCTACGAGGTCGAGCGCGAGTACGTCTGCCGCGTGCGCGCGCCCGAGGGCGAGGAGACCGTGTCGGACAAGATCGTCGACCGCCTCGCGCGCGGCGTCGCGCTCGAGGACGGGCCGGCGAAGTTCGACCAGATCAAGCGCATCGGCGGGACCGACTCGAACGAGTGGTTCCAGGTGCTGCTGAAGGAGGGCCGCAACCGCGAGGTGCGCCGGCTGTGGGAGTCGCAGGGGTGCCAGGTCAGCCGGCTCAAGCGCATCCGCTACGGCCAGGTGTCGCTGCCGCAGACGCTGCTGCGCGGCCAGTCGCAGGAGCTTCCCGATGCGCAGGTCGAGGAACTGCGCAGGGAACTCAAGCTCGAGGAAGGTCCGCCGCCCGCGCTCACGCTGCTGCCGGTGATCGGCCAGCGCAAGGCGTCCAAGTCCACGGTGCACCTGACCGGCGACCGCCGCCCGCAGGGCTACGTCAACGGCCACAACACCGCCGACGAAGGCCGCGAACTGCGCCGGTTCGACCACGTGCGCGAGGATCGTCGCGGCCGCGGCGGCAAGAAGCCGCACGGCGGGCTCACCGTCAGCGGCGAGCAGGCGGCGAACCAGTCGCAGAAGCCGTTCAAGCAGCGCAAGACCAAGGGCCCCAAGCCGCTGCCAGACGGCAACCCGGCCGCGTTCCGCACCTGGTATGTGCCCGAGGGCGTGGACACCGGCCCGTCCGGGCATCGCAACGCCGATGGCCGCGGCCCGAAGAAGCCGTTCAACAAGGCAGGGAAGCGCGGCCCCGGCCAGGGCGCGGGC
Source organism: Luteimonas rhizosphaericola (assembly GCF_029888045.1). Taxonomy (GTDB): domain Bacteria; phylum Pseudomonadota; class Gammaproteobacteria; order Xanthomonadales; family Xanthomonadaceae; genus Luteimonas; species Luteimonas rhizosphaericola. Next base: position 355,301 of record NZ_JARXRN010000020.1, read on the forward strand.
GGCCAGGGACAGGGTCAGGGCCGCAACCGCAGCGCACACCCCTACGGGCATCCGGCCGGCGCGCCGAGCTTTCCTTCGGACCACGCCTCGCCCGGCGCCTACAAGCCGGCCGGTGCACGGCCGCGCGGTCCACGCCCAGCCGGTCCACGCCCGGCCGGTCCGCGTCCGGGCGGCAACCAGCGGCCGAAGGGTCCGCGCCCCGGCGGTGGCAACCGCGGTCCCCGTGGCGGTGGTGGCGCCGGTCGCTGAGTCCATCGGCGCGACCGCGGGCGCGAATGCGCCCGCTTCCCGGCGTCGTGCAGAGCGCACGCGGCACACGTCGGCATGGCGCACACCCGAAGCCGGCGGCGACGCAGCGCAGGCGTCGGGTATCGTGGCGAGTCGCGCGCGCCACGACGCGCGCTCCCTTTGCGAGGCCACTGCCCCATGCCCCTTCGCCGTGACGTCCTGCGCCTGCTCGGCCTGACCGCCGCCCTTCCCGCGCTGCCGGCTGCCGGCGCGGCGCAAGCGTCACCCGGCGAACTGCCGGTCGTGGTGTCCACCTGGGACTTCGGCGACGCGGCGAATGCCGCGGCGTGGAACGTGCTTGCCGGCGAAGGCAGCGCGCTCGACGCGGTCGAGGCCGGTGCGAAGGTGCCCGAGGCCGATCCGGACAACCACACCGTCGGCCTGGGCGGCTATCCCGATCGCGATGGCCACGTGACCCTCGACGCCTGCATCATGGATCACGGCGGCCGCCTCGGCGCGGTCGCGTGCCTGGAAGACATCGTGCATGCGGTGTCGGTCGCGCGAAGGGTCATGGAGCACACGCCGCACGTGCTGCTGGTGGGCGAAGGCGCCCTGCAGTTCGCGCTGGCGCAGGGATTCCCGCGCCAGAACCTGCTGACCCCGGTGGCCGAACAGGCCTGGCGGGAATGGCTCAAGACGGCCGAGTACCGGCCGCAACCCAACATCGAACGCAGCAACCGGTACCGCATGCCGGACGAGCTGCCGGGCGGCGCCAGCAACCACGACACCATCGGCATCCTCGCGCTCGACGCGGGCGGCCAGCTGGCGGGCGCCTGCACCACCAGCGGCATGGCCTTCAAGATGCGCGGCCGGGTCGGCGACTCGCCGATCAGCGGCGCGGGGCTGTTCGTCGATGGCGAGGTCGGCGCCGCCACCGCCACCGGCGTGGGCGAAGAGTGCCTGCGGATCTGCGGTTCGCACACCGTGGTGGAGCTGATGCGCCATGGACGCTCGCCCGAGCAGGCCTGCCGCGAAGCGGTGGAGCGAATCGCGCGCCGCCATCCGGCGGGGCGCGACGATCTGCAGATGGCTTTCGTCGCCTTGCGCAGCGATGGCGCGGTGGGCGCGTATTCGCTGCAGCCCGGCTTCAACTACGCGATCCGCACCGCCACCGGTTCGCGCGTGGTGGAGGCGCCCAGCCTCCGCTGAGGCCCCATCCCGTCCGGCCGGGAACGCCCCGGCCGCGAACACCGTGCAGGGATCAGCGCGCGCGGCGCCCGGGCGGCGCCGCGCCGGACGCGATTCACGCGGGCCGTTCGCCCGACACGCTGGCGGCGGAGCCGCGGCGCGCGCTCACCAGCGCAGCGTGTCCGGATCCGTGGCGCATGCCGCGGGCGGAAGATCCTCGGCCCGGGCACCCCAGGCCGCGGCGGGCGCATCGCCGGTGAGCGAGAACGCGAGCTCGCCACCCTCGCGCAGCTGCTCCCAGTCCAGCCACACCCGCGACTGCGGCTGGCCGTCGAAGCTCGCGGACGCGACGAACCGCAGCTTTCCGTCTCCGGCGCCAGGGGCCTGGATGCGCAGCGTGCGGCCTTCGCCCAGGTCCAGTTCGACGCGTTCGAACCGCGGCGCGTGCAGCACGAACTGGCCCGTGCCCGGCGTCACCGGATACAGCCCGAGCGCGCTGAACAGGTACCAGGCGGACATCGTGCCGAGGTCGTCGTTCCCGGTCACGCCGTTGGGCGCGTTGGTGAACAGCGTCTGCGCCGCGTGCACCACGGTCGCGGTCTTCGCCGGCTCGCCGAGCAGGGTGTAGATCCACGGCGCATGCAGGTCGGGCTCGTTGTTGGGGTTGTAGCGGAACTGGTTGTAGTAGCTGTACGGGCCGACCACCCAGTCCTTGCGTGCGGCGGCAGCGGGGTCGGCGCGCAGCGCGTCGATCGCGAAGAACGCGTCGAGCCGGCGCAGCGCCTGTTCGCGGCCGTGCATCGCCTGCGCCAGGCCCGGCACGTCCTGCTGCACCAGCCACTGGTACTGCCAGGCCGTGCCCTCGTGGAAGCCGTGGTGCGAACGCGGGCTGTAGTGGTCGTCGGCCGGCTGGTACCAGCTGCCGTCGTCGATGCGCGGGCGCGGGAAACCGGTGAAGCCCGTCTCCGCATCGCGCACGTCGGGGTCCCACACCTTGCGCCAGTTGCCGCCACGCTGCAACAGCACCCGCGCATCCTCCGGTTTGCCCAACGCCTTGGCCATCTGCGCCAGTGAGCAGTCGGCGAGCGCGTACTCGAGCGTGGCCGAACCGCCGTGGTGTGGGTCGACGTCCATGCCCTTCGACGGCACCGTGCGGTCGTATTGCACGAAACCGTCGGCGAGATAGCGCGCGTTGCCCGAGCGGCCGGCGTGCCGCGAGTTCAGCGGCGGCTCGCCGAAGGCATTCTCGCGCAGGGCCGCGTACGCCTGCGACTCGCGCCCCTCCAGCGCGCCCAGGCGCCACAGGTCGACCAGGAACGGAGTGACCGGGTCGCCGGTCATGATGTTGGTCTCGAAGTTCGCATAGCCCCAGCGCGGCAGCCAGCCGCCCTGCTCGTGGACGGCGAGCACGGAGCGCGCGATGTCGCGCGCCTGCCGCGGGCGCAGCAGGGCGAGCAGCTGGTTCTGGCTGCGGTAGGTGTCCCACAGCGACAGGTACTCGTGGTAGGTCCAGCCGTCGGCGCGATGGATGCGGTTGTCGTAGCCGCGGTAGCGGCCGTCGGCGTCGCTGCCGGTCATCGGCTGCAGCAGCGCGTGGTAGAGCGCGGTGTAGAACACCGTGGCGTCGTCGTCGCTGGCGCCGGTGACGCGCACGCTGGCGAGTTCCTCGTTCCATGTCCGCGTGGCGCGCTCGTGCATCGCGTCAAAACCGAGCAGGCGACCGTCGTCCATGCCTTCGCTGCGCAGGTTGTTGCGCGCGCCCTCGGCGTCGACGTGCGAGATCGCCGACACCAGCGTGACCGCGCGTCCGGCAGCGGTATCGAAGCTGAGCCAGGCGCCGTTCGGCTTGGCCTCGCCCTCCATGTTGTGGCGCGCGCCCGGCAGCCCGCCGGCCTCGCCCCAGACCCCGTGGGCCTGGAACGGGCGGTCGAACTCCAGCCGGAACCAGGTCGTGTACTGGTGCCCGCCGCAGAAACTCTTGGTGGTGACGCGGCTTTCCACGGTCCGGTCGCCGACGATCTCGATCGCGCTGCCGATCACCGCGTGGCGCTCGTTCGCCTGGCCGACGTTGACCAGCACATGGCCCTGCCGCACGCCGGCGGGGAAGGTGTAGCGCTCGGCCGCCGCACGCACGCCCGCGGTGGCTTCGGCATCGATGCCGCCGTAATCGGTCAGGCGCACGCGGTAGTAGCCGGCCTGCCCGACCTCGCCCTCGTGGGTGTAGCGCGCGCCGTACTCGCGGTGGTCGAAGGCCTTCGGATTGCGGGTGTCGAAATCGCCTCCGGGCCCGATCGTGCCCGTCACCGGCAGCACCGACACCTGCCCGCCCTGCTCCCAGCAGCCGGCGCCGGAGATGAAGGAGTGGCCGAAGCCGCGGATCTTCGGGTCGTCGTAGCGCCAGCCCGAATAGTGCGATCCGATCGGACTGACCTGGATCTTGCCGAACGGCGCGGACGCGCCGGGGAAGGTGTTGCCGTCGTCCTTCGTGCCGATGAAGGTGTTCACCAGCGCGGCGCGGTCGGGCTCGTCCGCCCTGGCGACGCCCGTCGACAACGCGCCCATGAGCGCGACCGCCGCGGCGGCGAGGGCGACGGCCCGCTGGAAGAAAGAAGGCCCGGCGGGGACCGGGCCAAGAACGCCGCACGCACGCGCGGCGGCTGCCCCGGGAGAACCGGAACGGGGCGGCGGGAGAAGGGCGGAACGCGGTGCTGCAGTCATCGGTGCATCCCCTGAAACTGGATTTGGATCGATTGAATGCGCTGCATTCACGATTTGGAACGATCTAAATTGAACATATCCACGATTGGATTTCATGCTGCCCTGCAGCATCGAGCCGCCCCTTGCAGGGGTCCGGCGGATGCCGCAGGATGCCGTGCTTGGATCGATCTAAACGCAGTGGGGAGCGGTTTGGACAAGCGTCGTCGGATCACCCTGAACGACATCGCGCGCGCCTGCGGCGTCTCACGCGCCACGGTGTCGCTGGTGCTGCGCGGCAGTCCGCTGGTGCATGCCGACACGCGTCGCCTGGTCGAGGCCGAGATGCAGCGGCAGGGCTATGTCTACAACCGGGCCGCGGCCAACCTGCGGCAGCGCGTGTCCAGCGCCGTGGCGCTGGTGATCAACGACCTGTCCAACCCGTTCTTCGCCGAATTCGCCACCGGGGTGGACGAGGCGCTCGGCGCCAAGGGCTATGTGACCCTCCTCGGCAGCAGCAACGAATCCCCCGCGCGGCAACGGCAGGTGCTCGCCTCGCTGATGGAACACCATCCGGCGGGCATCATCCTCTCGCCCGCCGAATCGAGCATGGCCAGCGACGTGGCGCTCGCGATCGGCCGGCATACCCCGCTGCTGGTGTTCAACCGGCAGCTGACGGGCGATCCGGAGCCCGGCTTCGAATACGACTTCCTCGGCCTGGACAACCGCGCCGGCGCGCGTGCCGCCACCGCGCGCCTGATCGCGCTGGGCCATCGCCGGATCGCGTTCTACGGCGGACATGCCGGGTCGAGCTCCTGCCGCGAGCGGCGGATCGGCTACCAGGAGGCGCTGCGCGAGGCCGGCCTCGCGCCCGACGAGCGCTGGCTGATCGAGACCGCGCCCACGCGACTGGAGGCGAACGCCCGTGCGGACGCGCTGCTCGCGCTCGAACCCGCGCCAACCGCCGCGGTCTGCTACAACGATGCCGTCGCGCTCGGCCTGATGCTGGGCCTGGTGCGGCTCGGCCGCCGCCCCGGCGAGGACTTCGCCGTCACCGGCTTCGACGACATCCCCGAGGCCGCGGTCGGCATCCCGCCGCTGACCACGGTGAGCGTGGCACCGCGCGAACGCGGCCGCCAGGCCGCCGAACTGCTGCTGCAGCGCGCCGCCTCGCCCACCCTCCCCGGGCGCTCGGTGATCGCCGAGGTGCACCTCACCGAACGCGACAGCGCGCCGGCGCCCGCGCCCTGACCGGCCGACACCATGCCCGACCCGCTTCCTCCTGCACGGACCCTCCCCTTGACCCACGGACACACCGTCGTCTGCTTCGGCGAAGCGCTGATCGATTTCCTCGCCGCCCCCCTCGTCGAAGGCGAGGCTCGCGCCTTCCGCCAGTTCGCGGGCGGCGCGCCGGCCAACGCCGCGGTCGCGGTGGCCAGGCTCGGGGGACGCAGCGAATTCGTCGGCATGCTGGGCGAGGACATGTTCGGCGACTTCCTGCTCGACAGCCTGCGCGCCGCCGGCGCCGGCGTGCGCTACGTGCGTCGCACCGCGGCGGCGAAGACGGCGCTGGCGTTCGTGTCGCTCGACGCGGATGGCGAGCGCAGTTTCAGCTTCTACCGGCCGCCGGCGGCGGACCTGCTGTTCCGCAGCAGCGACTTCGACCCGCTGTGCCTGTCCGAATGCAGCATCTTCCACGCCTGCAGCAACAGCCTGACCGATCCCGACATCGCCGCCGCCACGCTGGCCGGCATGGCGCTGGCGCGCGCGGCCGGCGCGCTGGTGAGCATCGACCTCAACCTGCGCCCGGCCCTGTGGCCGCGCGCCACGCCGTTGCTGCCGCTGCTGTGGCAGGCCCTGGAAGCGGCCGACCTGGTGAAGCTGGCGCGCGAGGAACTGGAGTACCTCGAACAGGGACGGCGCAGCGGCGACCAGGACATCGTCGCGCGGCTGCTGCGTACCGCGCGCCTGGTGGTCGTGACCGACGGCAGCGCGCCGGTGCGCTGGTGGACGCGCCACGACCGCGGCGAACTCGCGGCGATCGCGGTGCAGGCGGTGGACACCACCGCCGCGGGCGACGCCTTCATCGGCGGCCTGCTGTCGCGCCTGCAGCAGGCGGAGGTGGATGCGCGCCGCTTCGATGATGTCCTCGGCGATCGCGACGCCCTTGCCCGCTGCCTGCGCTACGCCTCGGCCTGCGGCGCACTGGCGGTGACCCGGCACGGCGCGTTCGCGGCGTTGCCGACGCATGCCGAAGCGTGCGCGCTGCTGGAAGCCTCGGCCGCGAACGCATCGCCGCGCGCGATGGCATGAGCGCGTGGGCCTGACCCCGTCACCGGGGAAGACGTCAGGGACACCGCGCCCAGCGCAGCCGGAACGCTAGCCGCGCTGCAGGAACCAGCTTGCCGCGCCGATCAGTCCGACCGCAGGATCCTCGATCAACCGTACCGGGATTCGCTCGAGCACCGGACGCATCACGTCCTTGTCGACCATCCGCCGGCCGAAGCTGCTGTCGAGCAGCCAGCTGCGTACCTTCGATGGCACGCCGCCGGCCACGAACACGCGCGTGGAAGCCGTCATCATCGCGAGGTCGCCGACGATGCTGCCGAGCAGCCCGCAGAACATGCCGATGGCCTCGACCGCATGCGCATCCGCGTGTGCGTCGGCACCCGCCACCACCTCGTCCGCGGACGTCCAGCGTGGCGTCGCGCCGTCGATCGCGCACAGCGCACGGTAGAGGTTCACGAGTCCCGGCCCGGACACCGCGTGGCCGACGCCGACGTGGCTCGCACCGCCGCGCATCCAGTGGCCGAGCACGGCCAGCTCGCGCAGGTTGCCCGGCGCGAGCGAGACCTGCTGCGGCTCGCACGGCAGCACCAGCGCACGGCCCTCGCGGACCACGCGCAGCGCGCCGCCCAGTCCCGTGCCGGGACCGAGCAGCAGGCTGGTGCCCGGCTCGGGCGGCGCGTCCACGCCCGGCGTGAGCAGCGTCGTGACGGTGTCGTCCATGCACTGCCAGGCGTGCGCCACCGCGACGAAGTCGTTGACCGCCGCCACCTCGGCGACCCCGGCCGCGCGCAGGTCCGCGATGTCGACCGGCCACGGCAGGTTGCGGCTGATGATGCGATCGCCCTCGACGATCCCGGCCACCGCCAGCGCCAGCGCTGGCGCGCCCCGGGCAGCGCCCATGAAGTCCGCCAGGATCGAGCCCAGCGAGGGATGCTCGGCGCACAGGTAGCGCCGCTGCTCGAGCACTTCGATACGGCGATCGATGCGCGCCCGCACCCAGGCCAGGCGTGCGTTGGTGCCGCCGATGTCGGCGGCGAGAAAGGCATCCTTCATGCGCTGACGGCCGTACGCAGGGAGGCGACCATCGCGCGGATGCGTTCGCCATCCGCGCGCAGTTCGCCCTCGGCCATTCCCAGCTCCGGGTCGACCTGGATCCGCATGCGCGTGGCCAGCGGAACCTTGGCGGACGCGTGGAATTCGCGCGCGCGTGTGCGGGCCGCCAGCAGGGCGATGTTGTCCGGCGAGACGCCGGCCCCGGGCATCACCACGAGGCGCCCGGCGGCCTGCTCGACCAGGCGGCGCAGCATGTCGGCGCCGGCCATGGCGTCGATCGCACCGCCGGAACTGAGCACCCGCCGGAACCCGAGCGCGATGACCGCCTCCAGCGCCGCGGGCATGTCGGGGCACAGGTCGATCGCGCGATGGAAGGTGGTGTCCATCGCGCCGGCCGCATCCACCAGCTCCCGGCAGCGTGCGGTATCGACCTTCCCGTCGGGCGTCAGCGCGCCGATCACCACGCCGTCGCAGCCGCTGGCGGCGCAATGCGCGATATCCGCGAGCATGGTCCGGTGCTCGGCATCGCTGTAGCAGAAGTCCCCCGCGCGCGGACGGATCAGCACGTGCACCGGCAGGGCGACCCGCTCGCGCACCCGCGCGATCATGCCGGCCGACGGCGTCAGGCCACTGGCCTCCAGCGCCGTGCACAGTTCCACCCGCGCCGCGCCGGCGGCCTGCGCGGCCTGGGCGGATTCCAGCGAATTCGCGGCGATCTCGAGCGTCAGGGTCATGGTCGCAGGGTTCTCGGGTCCAGGTCCCTGTCGCGCCGGCACGCGCACGATTCACGAAGCGCGCGGAACAGCGCCGGATGGGAGTGGCCGATCATGCAGGTGCGGGCCGACGACGTGGGCCGGCAACGATCCGCGGCCGGGCGCAGGCGGTCAAGCAAGCGCCTCCTGCGGCTTGGGGACGGGGAAAATTGGGGAAGATCGACACGGGCGAGATCTTTCCTTGTCCTTCAAACGGTTGCGTCGGACCGCAGTCCCAACGGAGGGAGTGGAAGGCGTTTCCTGCTGCAGGGCAGCATGCGTCCCGGAGCGCGGCATGTTACATCTTCGCCCGCCGAATTAGATCGATCCAAACCGGAATGTGGGACGTCCCGGGCTCCCGGCTTGAACGGCGGGGGACCTGTTGTCGCAGCTTCCAGCCCGTCGGCCGGGCCGTGTTTTGGATCGATCCAACCACATAGACGCGCATCGTCCATCCGTGCTTTGGAGAGGGAGACAGTGATGAAGTTGATGCCACACACACCGGGCCGGACCTCGCTGTCCGCCGCCATTGCGTTCGCCCTGACCGCGATGGCCGCCCTGCCTGCCACGTCGTTCGCGCAGGAGGCCGCCGGTACCCCCGTCGACACGGAGGAGGCGACACCCGCCACCCCCGATGCCGCCACCCTCGACACGGTCCAGGTCACCGGCTACCGCTACGCGATCGAGCAGAGCCTCGAGCAGAAGCGCAACGCCAACGCGATCGTCGAGGTGATCACGGCCGAGGACGTGAGCAAGTTTCCCGACAAGAACGTCGCAGACGCATTGCAGCGGGTGCCCGGCGTCGTCATCGAGCGCAGCGGCGGCGAAGGCAAGACCGTCAGCGTACGTGGGCTGCAACCCGGCCTCACCCTGACCCAGTTGAACGGCAACTACATCGCGTCTTCGGAGACCAATAACGAAGCCACGCGCGCATTCAACTTCGTGCTCATGCCGTCCAACCTGCTGGCCAGTTCAGAACTGTACAAGACGCCCGAAGCGCGGCTCGAAGAGGGTGGAATCGGCGGCACGGTGATTCTGAATACGCGCCGGCCGCTCGACCTACCGTCCGATACGGGCTTCATGTCGATCGAGTACACACGCTCCGACGCAAGCGATACCACCGATCCCCAGGCTTCGGCGATGTATTCCTGGCACAGCGAGGACGAGCGTTTCGGACTTCTCGTCGGCGTAACGCAGCAGAACCGTACCAACCGCGCGATGGACGTCAGCACGGAAAGCTGGAACTGGTACGGCGACGACTACACCGCGAATCCTGCGACTGACGTCAACGGCACGCCCCTCGCCCAGGACGGCATCGGCTACTGGTGGGGCGAGTCAGGCCACTACGATCAGAACGGAAACTACTACACCGATTTCTTCCTGCCGACCTCGGTCAACTTCGGCATCCGCAACGAAAAGCGGGAGCGGACCGGCGCACAACTGACGGCCCAGTTCCGGCCGATCGATCAGCTGACGCTGACCGGCAACTACTTCCGCTTCGAGTTGCAGGGCGACTACGTCTACAACCAGCTCAAGATTCCGGAATGGAACATCGCCCGGTTCTCCGGAGACGGCAACTGGCCGACGGGCCGGCTGCTCAACGGTTACACGTTCGATGCGAGTGGGACGATCGTCACCGGAGCAGCCTTCGAGCGGCTCTCGGGGCGCGCCTATTATTGCAGCGAGGACGAAGCGGCAGCCGCTGGGCTCCCGCCAGGAGGGTGGGGTCCCGACGACTGTACGGTTCCGACGCCGCAGATCAGCGGTGGCTACAGCCGGGAGCAGGCGCTGTCCCAGAGCTTCGATTTGAGCGCCGACTGGGCGATCAGCGATCTTTGGAAGGCGACATTCCGCGGCGGACGAACCTGGTCGGAGGGCGGGCCCTCGATGAACTTCCGCGTCTCGGCCAAGCCCCGGCGCCGCGACGCTTCGGGCATCTGGATTCCGGGCAACACCTACAGCGCGTGGGATCTTACCGGGACGCCGTCGGCGACCTTCTCGCCGAATCTACAGGACGTGCTGATGGCCGGCATCGCGGAGATCGACACTGGCTCCACCGACTCGTCCTGGATGGAAACGGAAGTCGAACAGAAGTTTTTCCAGGCTGATGTCACCAAGCAGTTCCTCGAAGGCTGGCTCGACTCGATCCAGTTCGGCGCCAAGTACACGGATGGCAGCGTCCATCGCAACACGGGCAATACCTATTGGGTCTGCCAGGGCGCTGATCCGGCGGATTACGACCAGCGCTACCAAGCCGGTTGTGATCCTCAGGCCGGCGTGGCACAGCCAGGGTTCTTCTACGCGCAGCCTCTGGACAATATCGCCGGTGGCTTCAACGCCAATGTGTTTCCCGGGATCGATTTCCCCGCGTACATCGACTATCTGAACGATCGTTACGGTGCAATGCAGAATCGGCGCGAGCCTGATTTCATCTACAACGTCGGCGAGAAGGTTTCGGCCGGCTACATGCAGGTGAATTTCCGTACCGATCGCCTGCGTGGGAACGTCGGCGTGCGTGTCGCGCGTACGCGGCAGCGTGCCGAATCGACAGATGCGGTCGAGCGCTTCCTCGACTATTTCATGGATGGCCCCGACGGCAATCCGATGCCGTGTCCGGCTGATGGGGTGCCCGCGGGCACCACCTGCGAATCGGGGTTCGTGCGGCTGCCCGACAGCGACCCGACGGTGCGGGAGAAGACCTTCGCCCTGGCCGTCCTGGATCGTAGCTACACCGACGTGCTCCCCAGCTTCAACATCGCCTGGGACTTGACGGATACGCTCGTGCTACGCGGAGCGGCGTCGAAAGTGATATCCCGTCCTGCGTATACCCAGATCGCCTATCCCGGTGCGCTGAACTTCATCTCGGAGGAGTACAGCAACGACCGGCGTGTCGCCGGCGGAACCACTGAGCCGGGCTGGTACGGCAGCGGCAGCAACAAGTCACTGGAACCCTTCGAAGCGACGCAGTACGACATGGGGCTGGAATGGTATTACCAACCTGGTTCGGTCCTGGGCGTGGGGCTGTTTCGCAAGAACATCGAGAACTTCGTGATTCCCGTCGTGCAGGATCAGCAGATCGAGGTGGGGGGAGAACTGGTGACGGTCCAGGATTACAGCACCAATGCCAACGGCCGCGACGGCGTATCGCAGGGTGCTGAACTTTACGCCCAGCACAGCTTCGACAGTGGCTTCGGTTTCCAGGCCAACTACACCTACAACGACACCAATCTGGCTTCGGTCGTCATCGATGGCGAGGAACTCGCCGAATCGCCCTTGGTGGGAAGTGCAAAGAACCAGGCCAACCTGACGTTCTTCTACGAGAACGAGCAGTTCCTGGCACGGGCATCCTACAACCGGCGTGGCGAAATGGTGGGCGGTCTTGTCAACGGGTTCAACGTGTACTCGGAGCCCTATGATCAGGTCGACGTCAACCTGGGCTACAACTTCAGCAATGGCCTGACGCTCACCGGATCCGTGCTCAACCTGACGCGGTCGGAACAGCGCGTTCACCTGGGCAATGACACCAGGGACCGGTTTTATTCCAACGCGTACGCAGGACGGCAGTACTACCTCGGCCTGACCTACAAGTTCTAGCCTCGCCGCCCCGCGCTTCGGCGCGGGGGCTTCCATCCGCGCCGCCGGCCCNCGTGTGCCGGGCCGGCGGCGCGGCTTTTCCAGCGGCTGCGCGCCGCGTCGGCGCATCGCTGCCAGACGGTCCCCGGATGAACCAGCCCTTCCCTGCCCGCCCATGCCTGTCGCGCCGCACGGAGAAGTGACCGGCCACGACGCCCGCATCCGCCGCATCGTCGTCGTCGGCGGCGGCAGCGCCGGCTGGATGGCCGCCGCCACGCTCGCGACCTACCTCGGACGCGGTTCGTCGGTGCGACTGGTGGAATCGGAAGAGATCGGCATCGTCGGCGTGGGCGAGGCCAGCGTGCCCCACCTGAAGACCTTCAACGGCGAGGTCCTCGGGATCGACGAGGCCGAATTCCTCACCGCCACGCAGGGCACGTTCAAGCTCGGGATCGAATTCCGCGACTGGGGACGCATCGGCGACGCGTACATGCACGGCTTCGGGCGGATCGGCCGCTCGATGGGGCCGCTGCCGTTCCACCAGTTCTGGCTGAAGCGGTTCCTCGCGGGCCACGCGCCCGGCATCGGCGCATATACGCTGCAGACGGTCGCCGCGCCGCAGGGCCGGTTCACGGTTGGCGGATCCGATGCGTCCGCCGGCTCGCCGCTGGCGGACTTCGCCTACGCCTACCATTTCGATGCCGGTCGCTATGCACGCTTCCTGCGCACGCTGGCGGAGCGGCGCGGCGCAACCAGGACCGAAGGCCGCATCGTCGATGTGGTACGGCGGGCCGCGGACGGCTTCGTCGAAGCCGTGGTACTGGAAAGCGGCGAGCGCATCGAGGGAGATCTGTTCATCGACTGCTCGGGCTTCCGGGCGCTGCTGATCGGACAGGCGCTGGAGATCGACTACGTCGATTGGCGCCAGTGGCTGCCCTGCGATCGCGCGATGGCGGTGCCCAGCGCCAACGCCGGGCCGCCGACGCCGTATACGCGAGCCACGGCGCGTGCCGCGGGCTGGCAGTGGCGCATTCCGCTGCAGCACCGCACCGGCAACGGCTACGTCTACGCCAGCGAGCACCTGAGCGACGACGAAGCCGCCGCCACGCTGCTCGCCCACCTCGATGGCGAAGCCCTCGCCGAGCCGCGAGCGCTGCGTTTCACCACCGGCATGCGGCGCGAGTTCTGGAGCGCGAACGTCGTGGCGCTCGGCCTGGCCAGCGGATTCATGGAGCCGCTGGAGTCGACCAGCATCTACCTCGTGCAGTCGGGGCTGCAGCGCCTGCTCGGGCTGTTCCCCGACCTCGGCTTCGAGCCGCAGCTGGCCAGGCGCTACAACGCCGACACCACGTTCGAATACGAGCGTATCCGCGACTTCCTCGTGCTGCACTACCACGCCACCGCGCGCGACGACAGCCCGTTCTGGACCCACTGCCGCACGATGCCGGTTCCCGAGGCCTTGCGCGAGACGATCACGATGTTCCAGCGCGACGGGCGCTACTTCCGCCACGGCGACGACTTCTTCGCCCTGCCCAGCTGGGTGCAGGTCATGCTGGGGCAAGGCATCGTGCCGGCGGGCTACCATCCGGTCGTGGACGAGATGCCCGAAGCGCACCTGGACGCGTTCCTGGCCCGCGTGCGCGAAGACATCGCCCGCGCGGCCGCGGCCATGCCGACGCACCAGCAGTTCATCGACCGCTATTGCAAGGCGCCGCCGGCATGAGCGCTGCCCCCACCCTGTCCGATACAAGCCTCCCGACCCGATGAATTTCCAGTCCTCCCCGACGCCCGACGCCCCCGCGCATGCCGACTTCCGCAGCGAAGCCTTCCTGCGCGAGCACATCCGCCACACCATGGCCTTCTACCATCCGCGCTGCATCGACCCGGCCGGCGGCTTCTTCCACTACTTCAAGGACGACGGGCGCGTCTACGACGCCTCGCACCGGCACCTGGTCAGCAGCACCCGCTTCGTCTTCAACTACGCCACCGCCGCACTCGAGTTCGGGGGCGAGGATCCGGCGCTGCGCGAGGCGTACATGGCCGCGGTCCGCCACGGCCTGGCGTTCCTGCGCGAGCGCCATTTCGATCCCGCCAGCGGCGGCTACGCCTGGACCCTGCGCGACGGCGTGGCCGAGGACACCACCCAGCACTGCTACGGCGCGGCCTTCGTGCTGCTCGCGTATTCGATCGCGCTGAAGGCCGGCGTCGAAGAGTGCCGCGGCTGGATGGATGCGCACTGGAACCTGCTGGAGACGCGCTACTGGGAGCCGAAGCACGGCCTGTATCGCGACGAGGCCACGCGCGACTGGCGGTTCAGCGACTATCGCGGCCAGAACGCCAACATGCACATGTGCGAGGCGATGCTGGCGGCGTTCGAGGCCAGCCGCGAGCCGCGCTACCTGGAGCGCGCACTGACCCTGGCCGACCACATGACCCGGCGCCAGGCCGCCCAGTGCGACGGCCTGGTGTGGGAACACTACGACGCCGACTGGCAGGTGGACACCGACTACCACCGCGACGATCCGAAGCACCTGTTCCGCCCCTGGGGCTTCCAGCCGGGGCACCAGACCGAATGGTCCAAGCTGCTGCTGATCCTCGATGGCCACCTGCGCGACGCCGGCACGCCGCAGACGTGGTTGGTGCCGCGCGCGCGGGAGCTGTTCGACCGCTCGGTGCAGGCGGCGTGGGATCCGGAGTTCGGCGGCCTGATGTACGGCTTCGCGCCGGAGTCGCTGCGCAGGGACGTGCCCGGGCCGTCGCTGCCCGACGGCCGCCACTTCATCTGCGACGACGACAAGTACTTCTGGGTGCAGGCCGAGTCGCTGGCGTGCGCGGCGCGTCTGGCGTCGGCCACCGGCGACGCGCGCTACTGGGAGTGGTACGACCGCCTCTGGGATTACGCATGGCGACACATGGTGGACCACCGGTACGGCGCCTGGTTCCGCATCCTCGATCGGGAGAACCGCAAGCATGACGACGACAAGAGCCCGGCCGGCAAGACCGACTACCACACGATGGGCGCCTGCCACGACGTGCTCGCGGTGCTGCGCGGCCGTGGCTGAGCGCATGCGCGATCTTCCCGCCCTCCTGGCGCTGCCGCTGCTGGCGCTCGCGACCGCCGCATCGATCGCAGGCGAGCCGGCCTTCTCCACGTCGTTCGAACGCGACGACCCCGCGCCGGTCCAGCGCGGCGACGACGGGGCGCGGGTGCGCCTCGGCACCGGTCCCGAGACGCCCTACGCCGCCCGCGCCGGCATGGGCTACAGCGGCCTGGCCGCGCTGCGCTTCGAGGGCACGGGGGGGCGCGCGCGATTGTTCGAGGTCGACATCCCGGTGCGGGCCGACACCCGCCTGTCGTGGCTGGTGCTGCCGGAGATCGTCGGCGAGGACACGGTCGCCTCCACCGGTGTCTCGCTCGATCTGGTCTTCGACGACGGCCGCCGCCTGTCGGAGACCGGCGCACGCGACCACCACGGCGCCGCCATCGGCGCGCAGGCGCAGGCCGACTCGGAGACGCTCTACCCGCAGCAGTGGGCGCGCAAGGAGGTCCGGCTCGGCGACGTGGCCGGCCTGTCCGGCCGCCGCATCCGCGCGATCGAGATCGAACTGGCGCCGGGCGAGGGCGCCGTGGCCCGCGGCTGGATCGACGACATCGCAATCGACGCGGCAACGCCCGCCGGCGAGCTTCGGCCCAGCGATCGCGTGCCCACCACCCGCGGCACCCAGTCCAACGGCACCTTCTCGCGCGGCAACAACATCCCGGCCACCGCGATGCCGCACGGCTTCAACTTCTGGGTGCCGGTGACCGACGCCGGCACCCTGTCGTGGCTGTACCGCTGGAACGAGCACAACGGCGACGACAACCGCCCGCGCCTGCAGGCGCTGTCGATCAGCCACCAGCCCAGCCCCTGGATGGGCGACCGGCAGACGTTCCAGGTGATGCCGTCCGCGGCCGCCGGCGTACCCGACGCCGATCGCGAGCGGCGTGCGCTGTCGTTCTCGCACGATCGCGAACTCGCCCGCCCGCACACCTACCGCGTCGACTTCGACAACGGCATCCGCGCCGAACTCGCGCCCAGCGGACGCGCGGCGATCTTCCGCTTCCGCTTTCCGCAGGGCGCCGACGCCAACCTGCTGTTCGACAACGTCGACGACCGCGGCGGGCTGACGCTCGACGCGCAGGCGCAGGCGCTGCACGGCTACACCGACACCCGCAGCGGCCTGTCCAACGGCGCCACCCGGATGTTCGTCTACGCGCGCTTCGACCAGCCCTGGCGCGACAGCGGCATGCTCGACACCGGCCGGCCTACCGGCTACGTGAAGTTCGCGCCCGGCGCGGACGGCGAGGTGCGCATGCGCATCGCCACCTCGCTGGTCTCGGTCGACCAGGCGCGGCGCAACCTCGAGCTGGAGATCGGCGACGACGGCTTCGAAGCCGTGCGCGCCCGGGCGCAGGACGCCTGGGACGCCCTGCTCGGCCGCGTGCAGGTGGCAGGCGCCAGCGACGACGAGCTGACGACCGTCTATTCCAACCTGTACCGGCTGTTCCTGTATCCGAACGTCGCGCACGAGAACTTCGGGACGAACGAGCGCCCGGACTGGCAGCACGCCGACCAGAGCAGCTGGTCGGAGGACGTGCCAGGCGGCGATGCCACGCGCACGTCCGCGCGGATCCTGCCCGGCAAGGTTTACGTCAACAACGGGTTCTGGGACACCTTCCGCACCAGCTGGCCGGCCTACGCGCTGTTCGCGCCCACCCGCGCGGGCGAGATGGTCGACGGCTTCCTGCAGCAGTACCGCGACGGCGGCTGGGTGGCGCGTTGGTCGTCTCCCGGCTATGCGGACCTGATGGTGGGCACCAGTTCCGACGTCGCCTTCGCCGACGCCTGGCACAAGGGCGTGCGCGGATTCGATCCGCACGAGGCCTACGAGGCCGCGCTGCGCAACGCCACCGTCGTGCCGCCGGTCTCCAATGTCGGTCGCAAGGGGCTGGCGCAGTCGATGTACCGCGGCTACGCCGACGCCTCGGTGCACGAGGGGATGTCGTGGACGCTGGAGGGCGCGCTCAACGACTATGGCCTCGCCACGCTGGCCGAGGCGCTGGCCGCCGAGGACGGGGACTCCGACCGGGCCAGGCGCTACCGCGAGGAAGCCGCGTACTTCCGCGCCCGCGCCACGGACTACGTGCACGTCTACGACGCCGGCACCGGCTTCTTCCGCGGCCGCGATGCCGACGGCGACTGGCGCGAGCCGGCGTCCCGCTTCGATCCGCGCGTCTGGGGCCACGACTACACCGAATCCAATGCCTGGACCTTCGCCTTCACCGCACCGCACGACGCCGAAGGCCTGGCGGCCCTGATGGGCGGGCGCGCGGCGCTGGCGCAGCGGCTGGACGCGTTCTTCGCCACCCCGGAAACCGCGCACGCGCGCTTCGCGGGCAGCTACGGCCGCGTGATCCACGAGATGACCGAGGCGCGCGACGTGCGCATGGGCATGTACGCGCACAGCAACCAGCCCTCGCACCACATCCCGTGGATGTACGTGGCCGCCGGTCAGCCGTGGAAGGCACAGCGGATCTCGCGCGAGGTGATGCGGCGCCTGTACCTGGGCAGCGAGATCGGCCAGGGCTATCCCGGCGACGAGGACAACGGCGAGATGTCGGCCTGGTACCTGTTCTCGATGATGGGCCTGTACCCGCTGCGCATGGGCGCCCCGGAATACGTGATCGGCTCGCCCGCGTTCGATCGCGTCGACCTGCGGCTCGACAACGGCCGCACGCTCAGCGTGGTCGCGCGCGACAACGGCCCCGGCAACGTCTACGTGCAGTCGCTGACGCTGAACGGCCGCCAGTGGGACAAGGCCTGGCTGCGGCACGCGGATATCGCCGGGGGCGGTACGCTCGAGTTCACCATGGGTCCGGAGCCGTCCGCCTGGGGCAGCGGCGAGGATGCGCTGCCGCCGTCGCTGACGCGGGCGGGCGCGAGGCCGGAGCAACGCGTCGATCACGGCGGTGACGCACGCGTGCGCATCGAGGGCGTGGACACGCGCGCCGACGCACTCGTCGACGACGATGCCGCGACCTCGCTGCAGCTGCCGGCCGGCGCAGCGGTGGTCGCGCGCTTCGATGCGCCCACTCGCATCGCCCATTACACGCTCACGAGCGGGGACGATTCGCTCCCGCCCATCGGCTGGGTGCTCGAGGGTCGCAGCGGATCCGGCCCGTGGACGGCGCTGGACGAGCGCCGCGACGAGGCGTTCCGCTGGGCGCGCCAGTTGCGCCCGTTCGATATCGCCTCGCCGGGCGCCTACAGCGAATACCGCCTGCGCTTCACCCCGGACACCCCGGTGGAGCTGGCGGAGCTCGAACTGCAGCGGTCGCGGCCGGCGGAGGTGGGTGCAGCCGCGTCGGCGCGGTGATCCGGATGCGGTCCGGGCGCGCCGCGCGGGCGCCTGGACCGGCTTCAGGCGGGTGCGGGCGCCGTGCGGACGCCGGGTCCAGGCCATGGGCGTGGACGCGGCGCAGGGAGGTGCGCGCTGCAGCGCGTCCCTCTCGCACTGCGCACCGGGATCGGCTCAGACCGCGTCGCGCGCCACTTCGCGCAGCTTGCCTTCGTGCAGTTCGACCACGCGGTCGAGCCGTCGCGCCAGGCGGCGGTCGTGCGTCACCAGCACCAGGCTGGTGCGCTGCGCGCGGTTGAGGTCGAGCATCAGCGCGAACACCGTCTCGGCGGTCTTCTCGTCGAGGTTGCCGGTGGGCTCGTCGCCCAGCACGCAGGCCGGCCGGTTGACCAGCGCCCGCGCCACCGCCGCGCGCTGGCGTTCGCCGCCCGACAGCTCGCCCGGCTTGTGTTCGAGCCGGTGGCCCAGCCCGACCGATTCGAGCAGCGCGCGCGCGCGCGCGGACGCATCGTCCATCGCGCAGCCACCCAGCAGCACCGGCAGCATCACGTTTTCCAGCGCCGTGAACTCCGGCAGCAGGTGGTGGAACTGGTACACGAAGCCCAGCGCGCGGTTGCGCAGCTGCCCGCGCGCGGCATCGGACAGCGCGCTCATCTTCTGCCCGGCGACGTAGACCTCGCCGGCGGTCGGCGTGTCCAGGCCGCCGAGCAGGTGCAGCAGCGTGCTCTTGCCCGCGCCCGACGCGCCGAGGATCGCCACCGTCTCGCCAGGCGCGACCGCGAAGTCCAGCCCGTCGAACACCGGCGTGTGCATCTTGCCTTCGGCGTAGGTCTTGCCCAGCGCGTCGGCACGGATGACGGGCTCGGGCGGCGCGCCGTCCGTCGCGACCGCCGGCCGCGGATGCATCGACTCACTCATAGCGCAACGCCTCCGCCGGCGCGGTGCGCGCCGCGCGCCAGGCCGGGTAGATGGTGGCCATCAATGCCAGCAGCAGCGCCACCAGCGCGATCACCACCACGTCGCCGGGCTGCAGGTCGATCGGCAGGCCGGTCACGTAGTACACGTCCTCGGGCATCAGCACCACGTCGAAGGCGCGTTCGATCGCGCGCAGGATGTGCTCGAGGTTGAAGGTCAGCAGCAGCCCGCCCACCACGCCCAGCACCGTGCCGATCACGCCGATCAGGGTGCCCTGCACCACGAACACCGCCATCACTCCGCGCGGGGTGAGGCCCAGCGTGCGCAGGATGGCGATGTCGGCAAGCTTGTCGGTCACCAGCATCACCTGCGAGTTGAGCAGCGAGAACGCGCCCATCAGGATGATCAGCGACAGCAGGATGCCGATCATCGTCTTCTCGAGCTTGAGCGCGCGGAACATGTTCGCGTTCTCCATGCTCCAGTCGCTGACCAGGTAGTAGCTGCGGTTCTCGCGCGCCAGCGCCTCGGCCAGGTCGCGGGCGACGTTCCAGGCCTGGTCCATGTCGTGCAGCTTCAGGCGCACGCCGGTCACGCCCTCGCCCATGCGCATCACGCGCTGGGCGTCGGCCATGTGCACGACGGCCAGGCGCCGGTCGAAATCCTGGTAACCCGCCTCGAAGATGCCGCTGACGGTGAAGCGCTTGAGCTGCGGCACCGCGCCCATGGGCGTGACCTGGAAGTCGGTGGTGACGACCACCTTGTCGCCCACGCGCGCCCCCAGCCACTGCGCCAGCTCCTTGCCGAGCACGATGTTGAACTCGCCCGGCCGCAGGTCCGACAGCTGGCCCTGCACCATCCACGCCGCCAGTTCCGACACCTGCGATTCGTCCTCCGGCACCACGCCGCGGATCGCCGCCGGCTCCTGCCGGCTCGCGCGCAGCAGCGCCTGGGTATCGATGTAGGGCGCGGCCCCGGAAACGCGCGCATCGCGCTTGGCGACGTCGATCGCGTGCTCCCAGCCGATCATCGCCTCGCCCTGCGCGGTGACGGTGGCGTGGGCCACCATGCCCAGCATGCGGTCCTTGATTTCGCGCTGGAACCCGCTCATCACCGCCAGCGTGGTGATCAGGACCATCACGCCGATGGCGATGCCCAGGATCGAGGCCAGCGACACGAAGGAGATGAAGCCGTTGCGGCGCTTCGCGCGCAGGTAGCGCAGGCCGATGGCGACGGGAACCGGTTTGAACATGGGCCGCGGCGCTCAGCGTGCGCGCGGGGCGCGGAGGGCATGCGGCGCGCACGTCGGCGCGGACATGCCTCGCGGGAAACGCAGGAGTGTCGCCATGGGCGGCATCGGACCGGTCGTCGGGAGCGGGCTATGGTGCCATCGAAGGCCCCCGGCGCGCAGCCCGAGGGGTCGGCGCGGCCAGTCGCAGTTCACGTCGTCGCGCCGGCGGCAGCGTGTCGGGCCACCAGGCCAGGCGCTGCCGACGGCCGCGTGCATCGCGCCAGGCCGCGAACGCCAGCGGCCCGCGCCACTGCAGCGAGAAGTCCGTGACCGGTTCGCCATCCGCCTCCACCCGGTCCGCGTCGCCGGCCAGCACCAGGCTGCGGACCGGTCGCCCGACCTCGCGACGCGCCAGCCACGGCCCGTAGCCTGCCGCCGCCAGCGCGAGCGGCCACGCCGCCGGCGCCGGCATTTCCGAAGCGAGCACGGCGGCGGCCGCCAGCGGTCCGGACACCGCCAGCCAGCCGCACAGCCAGCGCGACGGCCGCCAGTCGATGCGGACGACGGTGGCCTCAGCGCGGCGGGAGTGCGCGGATGCGCTGGACGAGTGCGTCGAGTTCGGCATCGGTGGCGGCCTCGTGCCCCATGAACCAGTGCCAGAGCCTATCGTCCTCGCAGTCCAGCAGGCGTAGGAAAACCCCGCGCTCGGCGTCGGACGCCTGCGGCCATGCGTGGTCGAGCCAGCGTTCGAACAGCTGGTCGAGTTCGCGCATGCCGCGCCGGCAGCGCCAGCGCAGACGCCGTAGTTCGGTCTCATCGGTGTCGCTCATCGCCCCGCTCCCGTCGCCGCCCGGCGACCCGTGTGCACCGCCAGCGATGGCGGTTCGCCGGGAGGTCGTTCTCCAGGTCCATGGATCTCCGCCTTCGCGGGCATTGGGATCCTGCCGCGCCCTTGCCGCGACTCGCAGCTGTGCAGGAGATCCGGCCGACCGGTCAGGACGGCCAGCCCGGCCTCGTGTCGCGGATCAGCCCCGGCGCGCCAGCATCAGCTGCTTGATCTGCCCGATCGCCTTCGCCGGGTTCAGGCCCTTGGGGCAGGTGCGCGCGCAGTTCATGATCGTGTGGCAGCGGTAGAGCCGGAACGGATCTTCCAGATCGTCCAGGCGCGTGCCGGTGTCCTCGTCGCGGCTGTCGACGATCCAGCGGTAGGCCTGCAGCAGCACCGCCGGGCCCAGGTAGCGCTCGCCGTTCCACCAGTAACTCGGGCAGCTGGTGGTGCAGCAGGCGCACAGGATGCACTCGTACAGGCCGTCGAGCTTGGCGCGGTCCTCCTTCGACTGCAGGCGCTCGCGGTCCGGCGGCGCCGCGCTCTGGGTGCGGATCCAGGGCTGGATCGACGCGTACTGCGCGTAGAAGTGGGTCAGGTCCGGCACCAGGTCCTTCACCACCGGCATGTGCGGCAGCGGGTAGATCGGCACCTCGTCCTTCTCGCAGTCCTCGATCGCGCGCGTGCAGGCCAGCGTATTGGTGCCGTCGATGTTCATCGCGCACGAGCCGCAGATGCCCTCGCGGCAGGACCGGCGGAAGGTCAGCGTCGGATCGATCTCGTTCTTGATCTTGATCAGCGCGTCCAGGACCATCGGCCCGCACTTGTCCAGGTCCACCTCGTAGGTGTCGGTGCGCGGATTCTCGGTGTCGTCCGGGCTCCAGCGGTACACCTTGAAGGTGCGCACGCGCTTGCCGCCCGGGGGCGCGGAGAAATGCCGGCCCTTGTGGACCTTGGAGTTCTTGGGAAGGGTGAATTCGGCCATCTCTCGGATTCCTGCGTGTAGGAGCGGGTCGTGCCCGCGACGCCTGCCGCGCCCGTGGGCGCTCCTACAGGGTCAGTAGACGCGTGCCTTGGGCGGCACGACCTCGACCTCGTCGTCGAGGGTGTACATGTGCACCGGGCGGTAGTCGATCCGGGTGTTGCCCGCGTCGTCCGCCCAGCACAGGGTGTGCTTGTGCCAGGTGGCGTCGTCGCGGTCCGGGAAGTCCTCGCGCGCGTGGGCGCCGCGCGATTCCTTGCGGTTCTCGGCCGACACGATCGTGGTCAGCGCCTGGCCCAGCAGGTTCTGCAGTTCCAGGGTCTCGATCAGGT
This sequence comes from Luteimonas rhizosphaericola, assembly GCF_029888045.1. Classification (GTDB taxonomy): domain Bacteria; phylum Pseudomonadota; class Gammaproteobacteria; order Xanthomonadales; family Xanthomonadaceae; genus Luteimonas; species Luteimonas rhizosphaericola. The sequence continues at coordinate 377,760 of NZ_JARXRN010000020.1, forward strand.
CCGAGTTCCACACCAGCGAACGGTCGCTGACCTTCACGTCGGCGAACGAGGCGTGGATCTCGCGCACCTGCCGTACGCCCTCTTCCAGCGTTTCCCGGGTGCGGAACACCGCGGCGTGGTCCTGCATCGAGCGCTGCATGCGGTCGCGGATCACGGCCGTCGGGGTGCTGCCGTTGGAATGACGCAGGCGGTCGAGGTTGGCGACGGCGCGGTCGGTGGCATCGGACGGCAGCCGCTTGTGGCCCTGGCCCGGCCGGATGGTCTCGGCGCAGCGGTTGGCCACCGCGCGGCCGAACACCACCAGGTCGAGCAGCGAGTTCGAGCCCAGGCGGTTGGCGCCGTGCACAGACACGCAGGCCGCCTCGCCGATGGCGTACAGGCCCGGCACCACGGCATCGGGGTTGCCGTCCTTCAGCTGCACCACTTCGCCGTGGTAGTTGGTCGGGATGCCGCCCATGTTGTAGTGCACGGTCGGCAGCACCGGGATCGGCTCCTTCTCCACGTCCACGCCGGCGAAGATCCGCGCGCTCTCGGCGATGCCGGGGAGCTTCTCGTGGATGTCCTTGGGGTCGAGATGGGTCAGGTCGAGGTGGATGTGGTCCTTGTGCTCGCCCACGCCGCGGCCTTCGCGGATCTCGATCGTCATCGAGCGGCTGACCACGTCGCGCGAGGCCAGGTCCTTCGCATTGGGCGCGTAGCGCTCCATGAAGCGCTCGCCGGCGCTGTTGCGCAGGATGCCGCCTTCGCCGCGCACGCCCTCGGTGATCAGGCAGCCCGCGCCGTAGATGCCGGTCGGATGGAACTGCACGAACTCCATGTCCTGCAGGCCCAGCCCGGCGCGCAGCGCCATGCCGCCGCCGTCGCCGGTGCAGGTGTGCGCCGAAGTCGCGGAGAAATACGCGCGGCCGTAGCCGCCGGTGGCCAGCACCACGCCGTGGGCGCGGAACAGGTGCAGCGTGCCCTCGGCCATGTCGATCGCCAGCACGCCGCGGCAGGCGCCGTCGGCGTCCATGATCAGGTCGAGCGCGAAGTACTCGATGAAGAAGCGCGCGTCGTGCTTGAGCGACTGCTGGTACAGCGTGTGCAGGATCGCGTGGCCGGTGCGGTCGGCCGCGGCGCAGGTGCGCTGGGCGATGCCCTTGCCGTAGTGGGTGGTCATGCCGCCGAACGGGCGCTGGTAGATCTTGCCCTCGTCGGTGCGCGAGAACGGCACGCCCTGGTGCTCGAGCTCGATGATCGCCGGGATCGCCTCGCGGCACATGTACTGGATCGCGTCCTGGTCGCCCAGCCAGTCCGACCCCTTGATGGTGTCGTAGAAGTGGAAGCGCCAGTCGTCCTCGCCCATGTTGCCCAGCGCCGCCGAAATGCCGCCCTGGGCGGCGACGGTATGCGAGCGGGTCGGGAAGACCTTCGTCAGGCATGCGGTCTGCAGGCCCTTGTGCGCGAGGCCGAAGGTGGCCCGCAGGCCGGCGCCGCCGGCGCCGACGACGATCATGTCGTAGTGGTGTTCGGTGATCTTGTAGGCGGTGGTCATGGAAGGCTCGTTGGGAGGCGGCTCAGCCCAGCATCGCGATGCGGGCGATCGCGTACAGCGACGCGAGGGCGCCGACGGCGCAGGCGAAGGTCACGAGCAGTTGCAGCGCGATCTCGAGCGCGCGCTCGTGCACGTAGTCCTCGATGATCACCTGCAGGCCCAGCTTGGCGTGCCAGAACATCGCGATGGCGAAGACCGCGAACAGGATCGCCGTCCACGGCCGCGACAGCGTCGCGTACACGGTGGCCAGGTCGGCGCCGACCAGCGACAGCACGGTGCCGATGAACCAGGCCACCAGCGGCACCAGCGCCACGGCGGTGACGCGCTGCCACCAGAAATGCCCGGTGCCGGTCTTGCCCGAGCCCAGGCCGCGCGCGCGCGCGATCGGCGTGCGGTAGTCGGGCGGGGTGGAGGCGTTGGGATCGCTGCTCATGCCCCACCCCACAGTGCGACGAACCAGATCAGCGCGGTCAGCGCCACCGACAGCGCCGCCACGGCATAGCCGGAGCGGTAGACGTCGGGAATCTCGAAGCCCATGCCCGCGTCCCACGCCAGGTGGCGGATGCCGTTGAGCAGGTGGTAGACCAGCGACAGCGACACCAGGAACAGCCCGAGCTTGCCCAGCGGCGAGGCCAGGCATTCGGCGGCGCGCAGGTAGGCCTCGCCGCCCTGCGCGACGGCGAGCAGCCACCACGCCAGCACGAAGGCGCCGATCGAGGCGACGATGCCGGTGGCGCGATGCAGGAACGACATTACCGAGGTGATCTGGAAGCGGTAGGTCTGCCCCAGCATGAACGGCGACAGGGGTCTTTCTTGGCGTGCCATCGCTGGTCAGCTCTCCTCGCTGGCGGCCCGGGCCGCGTGGCTGGAACATGGCCGGACGCAGCCGGCCGCGCAATCATTCAGAAGTCGATGCAGCGACCGTTCTTTTCCCAGTCGCCGTAGCGTGTCGGATCGGGGCCTTCGCGGCCCCCGACTTCGGCGACGGGCGCGCCATCGGCAGCGCCTGCAACAGGGCTTTCCGCCTGCGACGGGACCGGCTGCGGGGATGTGTCGCCTATCATGTCGCGATCTTTCACGAACGAAAGTTTAGTTCCGGGGCCCATGTCCGACAAGCAGCCAGGGCCGCAAGGCCGCTATTCCGCCCTTCCCAGCATCGCCTCGGTGACCCTGGAGGGCCGCGATGCGCTCGCCTTCGCGCAGGCGCAGTTCATGAGCGACGTGGCCGCGCTGACGCCCGGACACTGGCACTGGAGCGGCTGGCTGACGCCCAAGGGCCGCGTGATCGCGCTGTTCGCGCTGCTGCGGCACTCCGAGCAGCACCTGCAGGCACTGGTGCTGGACGCGGACGCCGCCGAATTCGCCGCACGGCTGCAACGCTTCGTCTTCCGCAGCAAGGTGACGCTGCGGGTGGACGGGGAGGCTGCGGCCGTGTCCGGCGCCTTCTCGGCCCCGACCGGGGCCGCCGCTGCCCGTTTCGCGATCCTGGGCGACGGCACGCTCGAGTGCGACATGGGCACGCCCGACGCGCCGCGTACGCTGCGCGTCGGCACGCCGGGCGAACCGGACGACGCGGCCGCGCTGGCCTGGCGCCTGGCCGACCTGGCCCACGGCCTGCCGCGCCTGCCGGCGACACAGGCGGAGGCATGGACGCCGCAGCAGCTGTCGCTGGAGCGCCTGAAGGCCTACAGCGTGAAGAAGGGCTGCTACCCCGGGCAGGAAATCGTGGCGCGCACCCACTTCCTCGGCCAGGCCAAGCGCGGCCTGGTCCGCCTGGTCGCCGACGCGGACATGTCCGAAGGCGACGTGTTCGCAGCCGCGGCGCCCGATCGCGCACTTGGGCAGGTGGTGAGCCGCGCCGGACGCGAGGCGCTGGCGGTGATGCCGCTGGATGCCGGCGAAGGCCCGTTCGAAGTCTCCGGCGTGTCGTGCACGTCCCTGTCGCTGCTGGATGGGCTGGCACGCTGAGACCTTCGCACCCGCTCCCCCGCCTGGCATGTCATCAACGCGCCCCTTGCCAATTGCTATGATCGGCACGCACGTGGCGTTCCGCGGAATCCGGCGGTTGCGCCGGCACAGGGAAAGCAGGAACTTGTTCGTGATTCCACTCGCACGCTTTCACGGGGATGCCATGAACAGAATTGTCCGCGCGCCGGTCGTCGGCCTCGTCGTGGTCGCTCTCACGTTGCTGCTCGGCGGTTGCGCGACCACCCGGCCGCCGCCATCGCCCGAACCCGCGGCAGAGGCGACGCTTCCGCCGCGTGCGTATATCGAGAAGCTGTCCGCGGACGGCCTGTTCGGCTTCGGCAGCGCCAGTCTGGGCGACGCCGCCGGCAGCGAGGCGCTTGCCGGACTCGACGCCCTAGCCGCGAAACTCTCTGACGGCCGCAGCCTGCGCGCGGTTCACGTGATCGGACACAGTGACCGCATCGGCAGCGACCAGGCCAACTTGGCCCTCTCCACGCGCCGCGCGGAGGCCGTGCGCGACTACCTGATCGAGCGCGGGGTCACGGCCGGACGGATCACCGCGGTCGGGCGCGGCAGCGTCGAACCCGTGGTCGTGTGTGCAACCGAGCGGGGGGATGCCTTGGTCGAGTGCCTGGCGCCCAATCGTCGGGTCGAGGTGCGGGTCAGCTACGGCGACTGAGGTCGTCAGCTGCTTCCAGGCGGCGATCGGTCCACAACGTCAGCCGGTGCCCCTCCTTGCGATGGGCCCGCCCGCGGCGCGTGTTTACGAAACGTGGCGTCCGAGCGCGTCGGGACTTCATCGCGCCTGCGATTCCTCTGCAAGCGCATCCGCCGCGGCCACGATCTGCTCGTCCGACGGAATCACCAGGAACGCCGCCCCCGCGAGCGGCGTGAACGTATCGGCGCCGACCACGCGCCGGAACGGACGGCCGCGGTAGCCGGCCTCGGCGATCGCGGTGATGATGCCCTCGCCCACGCCGGCGCTGCGGCGCCCCTCGTCGACCACCAGGATGCGCTCGCACTCGCCGGCGTGGAGCGCGATCGCCGCCTCGTTGAGCGGCGCCAGCCAGCGCAGGTCCACCACCCGCACCTTCCACCCGTGCGCGGCCTCGATCGCCCGCGCCGCGCGCAGGCTCATCGGCACGCCGTTGCCGAAGGTGAACACCACCAGGTCGGTCGCCTCAGGGTGGTAGACGCGCTCCTCGCCCAGCGGCATCGCCTCGTGCGGCGCGGGATACGTGGTCAGCCAGCCACCATCGCCCGGTTCGTGCAGGTCCTTGGCCATGTACAGCGCGATCGGTTCGAGGAAGGCGCACACGCGCCCGTCCACCTTCGCCAGCGCGACCAGGGTGCGCAGCATGGTGGCGGCATCGTCGCCACGGCTGGGGCAGCCCACCACCAGGCCGGGAATATCGCGCAGCGCGGTGATCGAATTGTCGTTGTGGAAGTGGCCACCGAAGCCGCGCTGGTAGCCCAGCGAGGCGATGCGCATCACCATCGGGTTGCGGTACTGGCCGTTGCTGAAGAACTGCAGGCTGGCCGCCTCGCCGCGGATCTGGTCGCAGGCATTGTGGAAATAGGCCAGGTACTGGATCTCCGGCAGCGGCAGGAACCCCATGTTGGCGTAACCCTGCGCCAGCCCGAGGATGATCGTCTCGTCGAGCAGCGTGTTGAACACGCGACGCGGGCCGAACGCCTTCTGCAGCCCCTTGGTCACCGTGTACACGCCGCCCTTCTGCGCCACGTCCTCGCCGAACAGCAGGGCCTCGGGATACTTGGCGAACAGGTCGTGCAGGGCGGCGTTGATCTGGATCGCCAGGTGCTTGGGGCCTGCGCGCTCGGGCAACCGCGCGTCGCCTCCGAACACGTCGACGCGACGCTGCGCGTAGTCGGCGCGCGTGGCCTCGGCGGCCACCGTGTCGGGCGTGTACGGCGCCAGCGGCGCCATCACCTCTTCCAGTGACGACAGCCGCGGCCGGCGGTCGGCGTCCTCGGCGGCGGCGAAGCATTTCGCGCGCGTGGCCTCGTAGAGCGCCAGGATCTCCTCCTTCGACATCGCGCCCGATTCCAGCGCGATCGCCGCGCTGCGCAGCAGCGGGTCGCCCGCCTCCACCGCGCACAGCTCCTCGATGCTGCGCCACTCGATCTCGAAGTCGGTGCCGGCGTGGCCCATGATCCGCGTGGTGCGCAGGTGCAGGAACGTGGGCCGGCGCGTGCGCCTGCAGTGCTCCACGGCGCGCTGCACGTCGCCGTAGCCCGAGGCCAGGTCGAGGCCGTCGGCGTAGAAGTAGTCCAGGTCCGGGCGGTGGCGGAAATTGCGCGCCACCCAGCCGTCGGGCGTGCGCACCGAGATGCCGATGCCGTTGTCCTCGCACACGAACAGCACCGGTGCCGGCAGCTTCTGGTAGGCGGTCCAGGCGGCGGCATTGAACGCGGTCTGCGCGGTGGCGTGGTTGCTGGAGGCGTCGCCGAACGAACACACCACGATGCTGTCGCCCGGGACCGGCAGCGCGTGCCCGCTGCGACGCGCCTGCTCGATCGCCACCGCGGTGCCGAAGGCCTTGGGCAGGTGCGAGGCGATGGTCGAGGTCTGCGGCAGCACCCACAGCGGCTTGCTGCCCCAGACCTTGTGCCGCCCGCCACTGGCCGGATCGTCCTTGCTGGCCGCGAACGACAGCGCCGAATCCATGACCGGGTCCATGCCGGGCAGCTTGCGGAAGCGCTCGGCCATGAAGCCGCCGCTGCGGTAGTGCAGGAAGGCCGGATCGGTGTGCCGCGTGAGCCGCGCCACCATCGCGTTGCCCTCGTGCCCGCTCGAGCCGATGGTGTAGAAGACCTTGTTCTGCACCCGCAGCACGCGCGCCATCAGGTCGAGGTGGCGGCTGATCAGCTGCGACTCGAACAGTTCGCGGAAACTCCGCGCATCCAGAGCGCTGCCGTCGAGGATGGCCTCGTCGTCGGCGGGCGCCGCATCGGCGCGCCCGTCCCAGCCACGCACGAATTCCTGGAAGTTGACGTCGCAGATCTCGGCGCGGTTGAGGCCCTTCATGCGGGCCGGGATGGGAGTCGGAACTGTCGCGAACATGCGGGATCTCGTTGGTGCGGGCCGCGGCCCGCCGGGTCGGGGCGGACGGCTCAGTGGCCGCGCGCCTGCGAAGCGGAGCCGGGATGCGCCGCGGAAGCGGCGAGCAGGGCGAGGTTCCCGGGGGCGGGGGCCGGCATCTCTGCGAAGCCCGGCGTGGCACGCACCCGGGCGAGCCAGGCGCGCAGCGCGGGATACGGCGCGAGGTCGAAGCCGCCATCTCCGGCGACGCCGGTGTAGGCGAACAGCGCGATGTCGGCGATGCCGTAGCGCTCGCCGGTGAACCAGGGCTTGGCCGAGAGGTGGCGCTCCATCACCGTGAACGCCGCGTGGCCGCGCTCGCGCAGGCGCGGAAGGTCGGCGCGGCGCGGCGAGTCCAGCGGCGTCCAGCCGCAGATGAAACGCGGCACGGCGACGTACGGCTCGTGGCTGTACTGCTCGAAGCACATCCAGCTCAGCGCCTGCGCCCGCTGCCACGGATCCTGCGGCAGAAACGGCGTGCCGTCGGCCAGCCAGTACAGGATCGCGTTCGACTCGACCAGCACCTGGCCGTCCTCGCGCTCGAGCATCGGCACCTTGCCGTTCGGGTTCTTCGCCAGGTAGGCGGGCGTCCGTGTACCGCCGTTGGCGCTGTCGACCTCGATCCAGCGGTAGGGGCGTTCCAGCTGCTCCAGCAGCAGCCGCACCTTGTGGCAATTGCCCGAACTGGACATGCCGTGCACGGCGATCATGCGATGCGATTCCGGTTGTGTGCCCACTGCGCGCGGGTCTGGCCCCAGATATCCACGCGCGCCTCGTCGAACGGCGCCGGCAGGCGGCCCGGGCCACGCAACGTGGAGCCCAGCCGTGCGGCCACTTTCTGGGAGGCCGCGTTCTCCGGATCGATGCAGTGGATGATCTCTTCCCAGCCCAGCTGCGCGAAAGCCCAGTCGATCGCCGCCACCGCCGACTCGACCGCGTAGCCGCGGCCCCAGGCGTCCGGATGGAAGGCGTAACCGATCTCGTGCCCCGGCCAGCCGTCCGGCTGCCACGGCCCCATCTGCCCCACCCAGCGCCCGCTGTCCTTCTCGATCACCGAGAACATGGCGAAGCCCTGCAGCGCCCAGGCCCCCGGCATCTGCAGGAACCGGCGCCACGCGCCGCCACGTGGCTGGTGGCCGCCGATGTAGCGGCAGGCGTCCTCGTCGGCCAGCATCTGCGCGTAGCGGTCGAAATCCTCGATCCGCGGCGGGCGCAGCACCAGGCGCTCGGTCTCGAGTCGCGGTTGCGTGGGCAGCATGTCGGCAATCCACCTCGCATCGTCTGGCCCGCGCATGCGGGCGGCCGGTGTCGTGTCGCGGGCGCCGCGGTGGGCGCCGCCTCGCGACGCCCGCCACGGCGCCGCAGGTCAGAACGCGTTGATGCCGGTCAGCTCGCGGCCGACCACCAGCTGGTGCACGGTCTCCGTGCCCTCGTAGGTGATGACCGATTCCAGGTTGAGCGCGTGCCGGATCGGGCAATGCTCGGTGGTGATGCCGGCGCCGCCGAGCAGGTCGCGCGCTTCGCGCGCGATGTCGATGGCCATGCGGCAGTTGTTCCACTTCGCCAGCGAGACCTGGGTGGGCTGCATCTTCCCGGCATCCTTGAGCCGGCCGAGCTGCAGCGACAGCAGCTGCGCGGCGGTGATGCGGCGCGCCCAGTCGGCCATCTTCAGCTGCGCGCTCTGGGTGGCGGCCACCGGGCGACCGAACAGGATGCGTTCCTTGGAATAGCCCAGCGCCTCGTCCAGGCACGCGATCGCCGCGCCGATCGGGCCCCAGGTGATGCCGTAGCGCGCCTGCGTCAGGCAGCCGAGCGGACCCTTCAGGCCTTTCACGTTCGGCAGGCGATTGGCCTCGGGCACGCGCACGTTGTCGAGGAACAGCGCGCTGGTCACGGATGCGCGCAGGCTCATCTTGTGCTTGACCAGCTGCGCGCTGAAGCCGGCGAATTCCTTCTCGACCACGAAGCCCTGGATGCCGTCGTCGGTCTGCGCCCAGACGATCGCGATGTGGGCCAGGTTGCCGTTGGTGATCCACATCTTGGCGCCGTTGATCACCCAGTCGTCGCCGTCGCGCTTCGCATGGGTCTTCATGTTGGCCGGGTCGGAGCCGCCGTGCGGCTCGGTCAGGCCGAAGCAGCCGATGACCTTGCCCGCCGCCATGTCGGGCAGCCAGCGCTGCTTCTGTTCCTCGGTGCCGTAGGAGTAGATCGGGTACATGCACAGCGAGGACTGCACGCTGGCGAAGCTGCGCAGACCGCTGTCGCCGCGTTCGAGCTCCTGGCAGATCAGGCCGTAGCTGACGTAGTTGAGCTCCGAACCGCCGTACTCCGCCGGCAGGGTCGCGCCCAGGAGGCCGAGCCCGGCGATCTCGGGGATCAGTTCCGCCGGGAAGCGGCCCTCGTCGAAACAGCCGCCGATGATCGGCAGCACGCGTTCGTCGGTGAAGCGCGCGACGGTGTCCTGGACCGCCTGCTCTTCCTCGGTGAGCAGGGATCGGACGTCGTAGAGGTCGTACGGGTGCAGGGCCATGTGGGCGGGGTCGGGCGGAAAGGTTTCATATTGTACGGTCAGCGACCGCCCGATCCGGAAGCCCGCAACGCAGGACGGGCCGGCAGTGCCGGCCCGTCAAGAAGGTCCTCCGGAGGCCCGCCAACGGGCCGCCGTTCTCAGCGCAGTGCGCTTCTCTGGCCGCCCTGCTCGTTGCCGGCGACCATCCGCGTCATCACCTCGCCGTCCACCACCGGCAGCCGCTCGCCCGGATCCTGGTCCATGCGCACGGTGTTCTCGATCCCGTCGTACCGGTAGGTCACGTCGTACGCGACGGTCCGGTCCTCGGTGCCGAGCGAGATGCGCTCGCCCGGCTTCTCGTCGGTGCGCATCGTCCCGGTGGTGCCGTCGGGGTTGCGGTAGGTCACGTTGTACGCGACCACGCGCGAGGACTGCGAGCTGTCCTGGACCGTGCGGCACTGGCGGTCGACGCGCTCGACGACACGCCCACCGACGTGGTTGCGGTCGACCCGGTTGCCGATCATGCCGCCCGCGGTCGCACCGGCCGCGGTCGCCAGCTTGCGTCCGTTGCCCGAGCCGACCTGGTTGCCCACCAGGCCGCCGATCAGCGCGCCCGCCACCGTGCCGCCGACGTTGCCGTCGCGCTCGGGGAGGCGCTCCTGCACGACCACGTCCTCGCACACCTGGCGCGGCGAGGTCGACGTGGTGGTTTCGCGCACCGGGTCGGTGCCGATCACCGTCGCGTACAGCTCGGCCTCCTCGGTCACGGGCGTGACCGCGACGACCGGCGCATATTCGAGCCTGCCCTCCTCCTGGACGGCGCTGTCGCCCGCAAGCGGGCCGTTCGCATCGCGGCTGTTGTGATAGGCGCCGACGGCGACGCCGCCCACCAGCAGCGAGCCCAGGGCAATGGCCAAGGTATTGCTCTTCATTTGATTCCTCCTGCGGGCGGGGCCCGTGTCGAACGTGCAGAGAGATTCCATCATTTCCAAGCTGAACAAGACCCCCGGCGAGTTCCCCGGAACCTGACGCGGCGGTGAACCGGGCAGTCGGCGGGCGCGCGTGATAGCGTGGCGCAACCACATGCCGGAGCCGGGCCGATGCCCAACCCGTTGCTGCTTCCACTGCTCAACTGGGCGCGCGGATTGCGCTATCCCACGCTGTTCAAGGTGACCGCGATCGCGTTCGCCATCAGCGTCCTGTGGCCGTTCGACCCGATCCCCTTCATCGACGAGATCGTGCTCGGGCTGGGCACCCTGCTGCTGGCGAACTGGAAGGACCGCAAGCCCAGGCCTGGAGAACCCTTGCGGGGGGATGGCGCGCGCCGCCGCTGACCTGCGCGTCGCGCACGTCGTTCGAGCAGCCGCGCGTCGCCGGGCGCCGCCGACATGGACCTGATCGACAGCCACTGCCATCTGGACGCGCCGGAGTTCGATCGCGATCGGGATGCGGTCGTCGTGCGGGCGCGCGCAGCGGGTGTGCGCATCCAGGTGCTGCCCGCGGTGGAAGCCGCGGCCTGGCCCAAGCTGCGCGACATCTGCAGTGGAGACGATGGCCTGCATCCGGCCTACGGCCTGCATCCGATGTACCTGTCCGCGCATCGCGAGGAGCATCTTCGACTACTGCGCGAGTGGCTCGGGCGCGAGCGTGCGGTGGCGGTCGGGGAATGCGGCCTGGACTACTACGTCGAAGGGCTGGACCACAACGCCCAGCAGGACTTCTTCGAAGGCCAGCTCGGGATCGCGCGCGACCTGGACCTGCCGGTGATCGTGCACGCGCGCCGCGCGGTGGACGCGGTGATCGCCACCCTGCGTCGCATCGGAGGGCTGCGCGGCGTGGTCCACAGCTGGTCGGGCAGCGAGCAGCAGGCGCGGCAGCTGTGGGAGATGGGCTTCATGCTCGGCATCGGCGGGCCGGTGACCTACGAGCGCGCGCGGCGGCTGCGGCGGACGGTCGCGGGCATGCCGCTCGAATACCTGCTGCTGGAAACCGACGCCCCCGACCAGCCCGATGCCGGCATCCGCGGCCAGCGCAACGAGCCCGCGCGGCTGACGCACGTGCTCGAGACGGTGGCCAGCCTGCGCGACGAATCGCCCGAGGCGATCGCGCACGCGACTCGCGACAACGCGATCCGCCTGTTCGGGTTGCCTCGGCCGCTAGCGGAGGCGCCGCGCTAGTCACCCAGGCACGCGTGTCGACCGAACCGGCGCCTCGAGCAACATCTCCAGCCCCTTGCCCGCGGCCGCGAACGCGAACGCACCGGTGATGTGCGTCGCCGCGCCGAGCCCGACGCCGCAGTCGAGCTTGAGCGCCGCGTCGGGACCGGCCACCGGACGGGTGCCGCACACCGAGCCGTCGGCCTGCGGATAGCGCACGTTCTCGAGCGAGTAGACGGCGGGCACGCCGAAGTACCTGTCGCGGTTCTTCGGGAAATTGAACTCGCCGCGCAGCTTCTTGCGGATCAGCGCCAGCATCGCATCGTGCTCGGTGCGCGAGAGGTCGCGTACGCGTACGAGCGTGGGATCGGTGCGGCCGCCCGCTGCGCCAACGGTCAGCACCGGCCGCTTGCGGCGTCGGCACCAGGCGATCAGTTCAACCTTGCTGCGGAAGCTGTCGCAGGCATCGACCACCAAGTCGAAGTCCCGGTCGAGCAGTTCGGCGACGTTGCCGGGCGTGAGGAACGCAGGCACCACGTCGAGCGAGATCGCGGGACTGATCGCGCGGCAGCGCTCGGCCATCGCCTCGGCCTTGTTGCGTCCGTACTGCCCCGCGAGCGCGGGCAGCTGGCGGCTGGTGTTGGACAGGCACAGGTCGTCCGCATCCACCAGGCTCAGGTGCCCGATGGCGCTGCGCGCCAGCGCTTCCACCACCCACGATCCCACGCCGCCGAGGCCGATCACGGCCACGCGCCGCGTGCGCAGGCGCTCGACCGCACCGCGGCCGTAGAGCCGGTCGATGCCGGCGAAGCGTTCGTTCCAGACCGAGTCCATGCCGCCAGTCTACCGGCGCACGCGCGTGCTATCGTCGCCGCGCCCGTTCCCCGCTGCGTCCGCTCCGGAGCCCGCCATGTCGACCACGCCGCCGCCCAGCCCGGAGTCCAGCCGCGCACGCAAGCCGCCGTCGGCTGCCGGCCGTTACCTGTTCGTGTTCCTGCTGGGACTGGTGCTGGGCATCGTGGCGGTGGTGATGCTGCTGCGCACGCTCGACGCCCGCAAGACCTGGCACGACCGCTATCCCGAGGCGCTGATGCATGTGCTGTCCGCGCAGTCCGCGCAGCTGCGCGAGAACGCCGAGGCCAACCGCTGCAGCCCGACCGACACCCTGCCCCACCTGCAGTCGCTGCGCAGCCTGGGCAACGACTTCGAACGCGCGTTCCCGGACCTGCGCGAAGACCGCCGCTTCGTCTCGCACGCGGCCCAGTTCCGCGGCACGCTCGACGCGGCGCTGGCGACGCCGGCGGTCGGCTGCGAGGGTGTCACCCGCGCCGCCGACGCGGTAGGCGAAGCCTGCAAGGCCTGCCACCAGGACTTCCGCTGAACCCCGCAACGGTCGCGGTCGCCTGAACCGCGACTGCACTGGAAGGCGGCCCGCGTCGTCATCCGCATCCGGATTGCCGCCGCGTTCACCGCGGCGGGCCTAGTGTCCGCTCCGTGCCGCGCAAGGCGGCCATCGTCCACTAGCGAGGAGTCACGATGAACATCCGCATGCGCATGACCTGTGTCGCCACCGTTGCCACGCTGGCCCTGGCCGGCTGCGCCAGCACCTCTCCCGGTTACGGGCCTGGCTACGGCAGCACCACCCCCGCGCCCGCCTCGGGCCGCTGCTACGACTGCGGCACCGTGGTCGCCATCGAAACCGCGGCCGCCAGCGACGGCAAGGCCAACGTGGCCGGCCCGGTCCTCGGCGGTATCGTCGGCGCGGTCGCGGCCAAGGAGCTGGCGCGCCGCAACACCGACAGCGAAGGGCGTCGCAACGTCGCGATCGCGGCCGGTGCCGCCGGTGGCGCCGTCGCCGGCAATGCGATCCAGAACCGGGTCGAAGGCGGTCGCGGCGGCTACACCGTCCACATCCGCATGGACGATGGCCGCACCACGGCCGTGCACCAGGCGGATCTTGGGGGCATCCGCGAAGGCTCCTACGTGCGCGTGCAGAACGGGCGCGCCTGGGTGTACTGAGTCTCGAAGCCCTCGCACATCGACCCGCGGGCCAGCGCCCGCGCTGGCCAAGACCGCGACGCCGCCGGTGCACACCGGCGGCGTCTCCGTTTGAGCGGCTGCCGCAGCGCCTTTCTCGGCGGCCGCCATTTGTCCGGCCTGGGCCTTGGGCGGTCCCGCTTCCGGTCCCGCCCGCTCCGGCCTGGATGGTCTGGTGCAGTCGTCGCCGACGGGCGACCGGCGATCGAGCCCCGATCAGGCGCCCGTGCTTCCGCTGCCGCCAGTCGGCTGGTGCCAGGCCTCGTCCAGGCGCGCGATGCCGGGATCCCCGTCGTCGACCAGGAAACTGATCTGCTGGCCGACATACGGTGCCGGTCCGCCGGCCGCGCCGAAGGCCTGGCTTCCGAAGGCCAGATCGCCCCACCCCTCGTGGCCGACGGTGACCTGCCCCGATCCCGCGTTGATGGACTTGACCGTTCCTGTCTGGCGTTCGGACGACATCCCGTTTCTCCCACTGCGCGGCACGGCCAGGCGGACGCCCGATGCGCCCGCTGCCGGCCGGCCCGCTGCAGACAACGGGGCCGCCCGGCCCATGCGGCCAGGATTCGCGCGCCGGCACGGCGTTTTGACAGAATGCGCCGACGGACGGAGTCCCACCCGTCGCGGAGCCGTCCATGGAAGCGCAGTCGATCTACTACGCCATCGCCATCCTGCTGGTGCTCGTCGGCCTGGCAGGCATCGTGCTGCCCGCCCTGCCCGGCCTTCCGCTGGTGTTCGCCGGCATGCTGCTGGCCGCATGGGCCGGCGGATTCGAGCAGATCGGCGGCTGGACGGTGCTGGCGCTGGCGGTGCTGACCCTGGTGTCGATCGGTGTCGATTTCCTGGCCTCGGCCGCGGGCGCCAAGCGCGTGGGCGCGAGCCGGCTGGCGGTGATCGGGGCACTCGTCGGCACCGTGGTCGGGCTGTTCTTCGGACTGATCGGCGTGTTCGTCGGCCCGTTCGCGGGCGCGGTGATCGGTGAACTGGTGGCGCGCAAGGGGCTGGGTCATCGCGACCTGGGCCAGGCGACACGGGTCGGCATCGGGACCTGGTTCGGCCTGTTCGTCGGCATCGTGCTGAAGCTGACCCTCGCGTTCGCGATGGTCGGGATCTTCGCGCTGGCCTGGTGGACCGATTGAGCGCAACCGGCCGCGGAAGCGCGACATCGCGCCCGGTCGCCAGGCGTCCGCGGGTCGCGGCGCACTGGCGTGCCGGCGTGGCGTGGATCCTGCTGGCGATGGCGATGGTGCTGCCCGTCGCCATGGCGCAGGAGCACGCGCATGCTGCCGACGCGACGCCGGCGGCTGCGTCCACCGCGTCCGGTCAGGCGGCCGCCCCGGCCAGCGCATCGCCTGCGGACGCCGGCGCACCGGACGCGCTCGCGCCCGCGCCGCCGGACTCCGACATCCGCGCACGCTTCGACTTCACCTTCGACCGGGTCGTGGCCAAGCTCGCCGGCCTGGTCGCCAGCCTGCCGCTGCTGCTGGCCGCACTGGTGATCGTGCTCATCGCCGGTTGGCTCGGCGGCTTCGTCTCGCGCCGCCTGCACCTGCTCCGGCTGCGCACCGACAACCCGTACATGAACGGGCTGATCCGCAACGTGGTACGCGTGCTGATCGTGCTGTCCGGTGTGCTGCTGGCGCTGGACCTGCTCAACGCCACCGCCCTGGTGACCGCCGTGCTCGGTTCGGCGGGCGTGGTCGGCCTGGTGCTGGGCTTCGCGTTCAAGGACATCGCCGAGAACTACGTCGCCGGCATCCTGCTCAGCCTGCGGCAGCCGTTCTCGCCCGGCGACCTGGTGGTGATCGACGGCAACGAGGGTCGCGTGGTCGCACTGCACTCGCGCTCGACCGTGCTGATGACCCTCGACGGCAACGAGCTGCGCCTGCCCAATGCGCTGGTCTTCAAGGCGATCGTGCTCAACTACACCCGCAATCCCAAGCGCCGCTTCGACTTCACCGTCACCATCGATCCGGCACAGTCGATACAGCGGGCGCAGGAACTTGCGCTTGCGCAGGTGGCGACGATCGACGGCCTGCTCACCGACCCCGGCCCCTCCTGGGCCGTGCAGGAGTTCGGGCCGGCCGGCATCGTGCTGCGCTTCTTCGGCTGGGTCGACCAGCGCCGCAGCGACCTGGGCAAGGTGCGCAGCGAAGCGATCCGGCTGGTGAAGGCGGCCTACGCGCAGGCCGGAGTCGAGTCGCCGCGCACCGTCTATCACCTGCGCATGGCGCGCGAGGCCGGCGACGAAACAAGTCCGCGACCGCACCCCGAACCCGCGCACAGCGTGGGCGCCGACACTTCGGTCAACCGCGACATCGACGAGCAGCTGGCGGATGCGCAGCACGCCGCCGATGCCGGCACCAACCTCCTCGAACCCGGACCCGACGCCCGATGACGATCTTCCCGATGCGCTCCACCCTCGCGCTTGCGCTGGCGTCGATCGTCGCGCCCGCCTTCGCGCAATCCGCGGCCGTCGGCCCTTCGCTGGAGACCTGCGCCGCGATCGAGACCGACGCGATGCGCCTGGCCTGTTACGACGGCCTCGCCCAGCGCACCTCACCCGGCCCGCTCGAGGCCGACTTGGCCGCCGCCCGCGCCCGGGCCGAACGCGAGGCCGAGGCGACCGACCATTCCGGTGCCCGGACCGCTGCGCCCGCCCCCCGCGCCGACGACCTGTTCCGCCACGACGAGGCGCTCGGCCGCGCGCTGGCCAACGCCGGGCGCGGCTCGCTGCTCGACAGCCGCTGGGAGCTGGCGCGCGATTCCAAGCTCGGCGTCTTCAACTTCCGCGTCTACAAGCCGGTGTACCTGATGCCGGCGTTCTGGACCTCGAACGTCAACGAACGGCCGACCTCGCTCAATCCCGACAACACCGTCACCGATCCGATCGCGCTGGACTCGGTGGAGACCAAGTTCCAGCTCAGCTTCAAGACCAAGGCGGTGGAGAACCTGTTCGGCGACAACGGCGACATCTGGATGGGCTACACCCAGTCGTCCCGCTGGCAGGTCTACAACAGCGAGGAATCGCGCCCATTCCGCGAAACCAACTACGAACCGGAAGTGCTGCTGGTGTTCCGCAACGCCTACAGCCTGGGCGGCTGGAAGGGCCGCATGGCGGCGGTGGGCATCAACCACCAGTCCAACGGTCGCGGCGACCCGCTCTCGCGCAGCTGGAACCGGGTCATGTTCAACATCGGCCTGGACCGCGACAACTGGGCACTGATGCTGCGGCCCTGGATCCGGGTGTCCGATGGCAGCGACGACGACAACCCGCAGATGGAGGACTACATCGGCCGCGGCGACGCCACCCTCACCCACGTACGCGGTCGCAACGAATTCTCGCTGATGGCGCGCCATTCGCTGCGCGGCGGCGACCGCTCGCGCGGCGCGGTGCAGTTCGACTGGGGATTCCCGGTCCATCCGTCGATTCCCATGCGCGGCCGGCTGCAGTTGTTCCATGGCTATGGCGAGAGCCTGATCGACTACAACCACAAGGCGACCTACGTCGGGCTGGGCGTGTCGCTGCAGGAGTGGTTCGAGCCGAGCATCGACTGAGTCGCATGCCGCGGCTTCACGCCACCGCGGTGCCGCCGCCGCTACAGTGGCGCCCGCGTTTCCGCCCCCTTCCCATCCCGATGCCGGAGCCCGTCGCCGCATGACCTGGACCATCGTGGTGACGATCGCGCTGACGATTCTCGGGGTCGCGGTCGCGATGAACTTCGCGACGTCCGAGAAGAAGATCGACAAGAAGGTCGAGCACCGGCACGCGATCGCGGACCCCCAGTTCCGCCGCGAGATGTCTGTGCTGCTCGGCCCCGCGATCGTGGCCGGCAACCGGGTCGAGGCGTTCCAGAACGGCGATGCGATCTTTCCCGCCATGCTCGAGGCGATCTGCAAGGCCGAGCGCACGGTGAACCTGGAAACGTACATCTACTGGTCCGGGGACATCGGGCGGAAGTTCGCCGAGGCGCTGTCCGAGCGCGCCCGCGAGGGCATCGCCGTGCACCTGGTGATCGACTGGGCCGGCAGCATCAAGATGGACGACGACCTGCTGTCGATGATGAAGGACGCGGGCGTGCGGATCGAGCACTACCGTCCCCTGCGCTGGTACAACATCGGGCGGCTCAACAACCGCACCCACCGCAAGCTGCTGGTGGTCGACGGCCGGATCGGCTTCACAGGCGGGGTCGGGATCGCCGACCAGTGGACCGGCCGTGCGCAGGATCCGGATCACTGGCGCGATACGCATTTCCGGGTCGAGGGGCCGGTCGTGGCGCAGATGCAGGCGGCGTTCAACGACAACTGGATCAAGACCACCGGCGAACTCCTGCACGGACCGGATCATTTCCCCGAGCTGCAGCCTGCGGGCGACATGGACGCGCACCTGTTCATCGCCTCCCCGGCGAGCGGTAGCGAGAGCATGCACCTGATGTACCTGTCCTCGATCGCGGCCGCGATCCGCAGCATCGACCTGTGCGCGGCGTATTTCGTGCCCGACCGGCTGATCGCCGACGCGCTGCTCGCCGCGTGCCGGCGCGGGGTGCGGGTGCGGGTGCTGCTGCCGGGCGAACACATCGACTCGGAGACGGTGCGCGTGGCGTCCAAGGCCTCGTGGGGCGAGCTGATGGCCGGCGGCATCCACATCCACGTCTACCGCCCCACCATGATCCACGCCAAGCTGCTGGTGGTGGACGGCGAGCTGGTGTCCGTGGGCTCGACCAACTTCGACATCCGCTCCTTCCGCCTCAACGACGAAGCGAGCCTGAATGTCTACGACCGCGGGTTCGCCGCGACCATGACCGCCGTGTTCGAGCACGACCTGGAGCAGGCGGAGCAGTACGACCTGGCGACCTGGATGAAGCGCCCGCTGTCGGAGAAGATCGCCGAGAAGCTGATCCGGCCGCTGCGCTCCCAGGTCTGAGCGCAGCGGCAGCCACGGCGCTCAGGTCCAGTCGGTGATGCCCTCGCGGCGGTAGACCTCGGCGAACGACGGCAGCGCCTTCATCCGCGCGGCGTGGGCGGCGAGCGCCGGCCAGCGGTCGCTGGGCGCGGGCATGTTGCGCGACCAGCGCATGAGCATCGTCAGCACGAAATCCACCGCGCTGCGGCGCTCCCCGAGCAGGTACGGCCCGCCGGCGGCAAGGTGGTCGGCCACCTGTTGCCAGGCCCGCTCCAGCACCTGCGCGGCGCTGGCCTTCACCCGCTCCACCTGCGCCGGACCGGCCGGCTCGTGGGGATAGAACCAGGCGCGGTAGGCCGGCATCAGGGTGTAGGCGCAGAACGCCATCCAGCGGTAGTAGTCGCCGCGCGCGGGCGTGCCGACCGCCGGCGCCAGGCCGGCGTCCGGATAGAGGTCGGCCAGCTGCATGG
The DNA here is from genome assembly GCF_029888045.1 of Luteimonas rhizosphaericola. GTDB lineage: Bacteria > Pseudomonadota > Gammaproteobacteria > Xanthomonadales > Xanthomonadaceae > Luteimonas > Luteimonas rhizosphaericola. Next base: position 396,440 of record NZ_JARXRN010000020.1, read on the forward strand.
CGATCGCGATGGATTCGGTGAGCACCTGGTCGTCGATCACCAGCGTCGGCACGCGGCCCTGCGGGTTGATCGCCAGGTAGTCGGGCGATGTCTGTTCGCCGCGCCCGAAATCGAGCATGCGCACCTCGTGTTCGATCCCGAGCTCGATCAGCAGCCAGTGGACCACGAGCGAAGCGGTGCTGGGCGAGCCGTACAGGACGATCGACATGGCGCGTTCCGGACAGGGGCGGAGCGCGATTATCGCGCGCCGCGCCTCCGGGCCGGTATCAGGCGATCTCCACCACCGGGATCTTGCCGATGCGCGCCTGCCATTGCTTCGGTCCGGTCTGGTGCACCGACTCGCCGGTCGAATCCACCGCCACGGTGACCGGCATGTCCTTGACCTCGAACTCGTAGATCGCCTCCATGCCGAGGTCGGCGAAGCCCACGACCCTTGCTGCGCGGATCGCCTTGGACACCAGGTACGCCGAACCGCCGACCGCCATCAGGTAGACCGACCTGTGCCTGCGGATCGCCTCCAGCGCCGCCGGGCCGCGCTCGGCCTTGCCGATCATGCCCAGCAGGCCGGTCTGGGCCAGGACCTGCTCGGTGAACTTGTCCATGCGCGTGGCTGTGGTCGGGCCCGCCGGGCCCACCACTTCATCGCGCACCGGATCGACCGGGCCGACGTAGTAGATGAAACGGCCCTCGAGGTCGACCGGCAGCGGCTCGCCCTTGTCGAGCATGTCGACCATGCGCTTGTGGGCGGCATCGCGCCCGGTGAGCATCTTCCCGTTGAGCAACAGCACCTCGCCCGGCCTGAAGGTCGCGACCTCCTCGCGGGTGATCGTGTCGAGATCCACGCGGCGCGCGTTCTGCGGGTTGTAGGTCAGCTTCGGCCAGTCCTCCAGCGAGGGCGGGTCCAGCGCGACCGGGCCGCTGCCGTCGAGGGTGAAGTGCGCGTGGCGCGTCGCCGCGCAGTTCGGGATCATCGCCACCGGCAGGTTGGCCGCGTGGGTCGGGTAGTCCCTGACCTTGATGTCGAGCACCGTGGTCAGGCCGCCCAGGCCCTGCGCGCCGATGCCCAGCGCGTTGACCTTCTCGTACAGCTCCAGTCGCAGCTCCTCGGCGCGGCTGGACGGACCGCGCGCGATCAGGTCCTGGATGTCGATCGGCTCCATCAGCGCTTCCTTGGCCAGCAGCATCGCCTTCTCGGCGGTGCCGCCGATGCCGATGCCGAGCATGCCCGGCGGGCACCAGCCGGCGCCCATGGTGGGCACGGTCTTCAGCACCCAGTCGACGATCGAATCGGACGGATTGAGCATGGCGAACTTGCTCTTCGCCTCGGAACCGCCGCCCTTGGCCGCGACGATCACGTCGACGGTGTTGCCGGCGACGATCTTCATGTTGACCACGGCCGGGGTGTTGTCCTTCGTGTTCTGGCGCCTGCCGGCCGGATCGGCCAGCACCGAAGCGCGCAGCTTGTTGTCCGGGTGGTTGTAGGCGCGGCGCACGCCCTCGTTGACGGCGTCTTCCAGGGAGCCGGTGAAGCCCTCCCAGCGCACGTCCATGCCCACTTCCAGGAACACGGTGACGATGCCGGTGTCCTGGCAGATCGGTCGGTGCCCTTCGGCGCACATGCGCGAGTTGATCAGGATCTGCGCCATCGCGTCCTTGGCCGCGGGCGATTCCTCGCGCTCGTACGCGGCGGCGAGGCCGCGGATGTAGTCGACCGGATGGTAGTAGCTGATGTACTGGAGGGCGTCGGCGATCGACTGGATCAGATCGTCCTGCTTGATCGTGCTGACGGGAGCGTGGGTCACGGCTGGCTCGGTGGCGGGCGGAAAACGCCCCATTTTAGCCGCGCGAAGCGCGGCCGGCCTGCGCCCTCCGAGGCCGATGCGCGCATCGATCCTTTCCGCGAACGGCGCGAAGCATCGCGCCCACGCGTCCTGCGCCTGCCGCCACCGGCGGAGCGGTCGGGCGCAGCTGGCCACCTGTGGCCGATCGCGACGCGTCAGAGGCCCCGCGGCGGCGCGGCGGTCGACCCGCGCAGCATCAGGCGGAAGTCGAGGGTCTGCTGGTGCGGCACCTCCACCCCCTCGATGATGGCCAGAAGGAGCCTGGCCGCGCGGACGCCGATCTCCCGCATCGGCTGGCTGATCGTCGTCAGCGGCGGGCTCAGGTAGCGCGAGGACGCCAGGTCGTCGAACCCGACCACCGAGAATTCCTCCGGCACGCGGATGCCCAGGTCCCGACACGCCGCGAGCACCCCCAGCGCCATCTGGTCGCTGAAACAGAAGGCGGCAGTGGGCGCCGGCGCCTGGGCCAGGAACCGCGTCGCGGCCGCGTGGCCGGATTCCACCGAGAAGTCGCCGGGGACCGTCGCCAGCACGTCCACACGGCCGTGCGCCCTGGCCGCGGCCAGGGCGCCTTCCAGCCGCTGCCGATGCAGCGGGTTGTCGGGGGGGCCACCCACCACGGCGATTCGCTCGTGCCCCAGCGCGTACAGGTGCTCCATCGCGGTGCGCGCCGCGGCTGCGTTGTCGATGTGGACGCTGGGAATCCCCAGGGTCGGGTCGAACTCGCAGCCGTTGACCACCGGCGCCTTCGCGCCAAGGTGCCGGACGATCTCGCGCGCGGTCGGCGGCAGCCGGTGACCGAGGACGATCATGCCGTCGGCCTGGTTGCGCGGCAGCATCTGCGCGTAGCGCTCCTCGCGTTCGGCCTGGTGCTCGGTATCGCCCAGCAGGACCGCGTACCCAGCGGCCTGCGCCGCCTCCTCCGCGCCCTTGAGGATCTGCGCGAAGAACGGGTTGCCGATGTCCGGCACCGTGATCAGGATCTTGCCGCTGCGCTGGGTCTTGAGGGTCCGGGCCGAGGCGTTGGGGACGTAGCCCAGCGCGGCGGCGGCCTGCTCGATGCGCCTGCGCGTGTCCGGCAGCACCTTCTCCGGCCGCGAGAGCGCGCGCGAGACGGTGCCTGCCGAAACGCCGACGTGCCTGGCGATGTCGTAGATGGTGGCCATGTCCCCGTCCCGGATGCGCGCGATGCACTGCACAACGCGTGCCCCGATCATCGCATGCTAGGATCGGATGCAATCGATTGCATCAGGTCATTCGGCATGCGGACACTGCAGGGCCCGGCGCTGTTCCTGGCCCAGTTCATTGGCGACGAGGCGCCGTTCGATCGCCTCGACAGCCTGGCTCGCTGGGCCGCGGGGCTGGGCTATCGCGGGGTCCAGGTGCCGACCAGCACGCCCCACATCTTCGATCTCGCCCAGGCCGCGCAGAGCCAGGCCTACTGCGACGACCTCGCCGGCATGCTGGCCGGGCACGGGATCCGGATCACCGAGCTGTCCACCCACCTGCAGGGCCAGCTGGTGGCCGTGCACCCGGCCTATGACGCGCTGTTCGACGGCTTCGCCCCGGAAGACCGGCGCGGCAACCCGGCCGCGCGCCAGGCCTGGGCGGTGGACCAGCTGAAGCTGGCGGCGCAGGCCAGCCAGCGCCTGGGCCTCACCGCGCACGCCACCTTCTCCGGCGCACTGGCCTGGCCGTACTTCTATCCCTGGCCGCAGCGCCCGCCCGGCCTGGTGGACGAGGCCTTCGCCGAACTGGCCCGCCGCTGGCGCCCGATCCTCGATGCCTTCGACGCGTGCGGCGTGGACCTGTGCTACGAGATCCATCCCGGTGAGGACCTGCACGATGGCGCGACCTTCGAGCGCTTCCTCGATGCGGTCGACCACCATCCGCGCGCGAAGATCCTCTACGACCCCAGCCACCTGCTGCTGCAGCAGATGGACTACCTGGGCTTCATCGACCGCTACCACGCGCGCATCGGCATGTTCCACGCCAAGGACGCCGAGTACCGCGCCGACGCGCGCAGCGGCGTGTATGGCGGATACCAGGGCTGGATCGACCGCCCGGGCCGGTTCCGCTCGCTCGGCGACGGGCAGGTCGACTTCAAGGCGATCTTCTCGAAGCTGGCCCAGTACGATTTCCCCGGATGGGCGGTCGTGGAGTGGGAGTGCTGCCTGAAGCACCCGGAGGACGGCGCGCGCGAGGGCGCGGCCTTCATCCGCGAGCACCTGATCCGCGTGACCGAACGCGCGTTCGACGACTTTGCCGATGGCGGTGCCGACCCGAAGGCGCTGCGCGGCATGCTGGGGCTTTGAATCCATACCGCTTGATGCGGGCACCACCCTGGGAGGGGATGCAATGACGGCCACGATGTCGCGCCTTGGCGTGATGATGTTCCTGCAGTTCTTCATCTGGGGCGCCTGGTTCGTGACCCTGGGCACGTACCTGGTCAATGGCCCCCTGCAGGCCAGCGCCAGCCAGGTGGCGACGGCGTTCCTCAGCCAGTCGGTCGGCGCGATCGTCGCGCCGTTCCTGGTCGGGCTGATCGCCGACCGCTACTTCGCCGCGCAGCGCATCCTCGCCCTGCTGCACCTGGCCGGCGCGGCGCTGATGTGGGGCGCATCGACGGCCACCAGCTTCAACACGTTCTCCGGGTTCGTGTTCGGCTACATGCTGCTGTTCATGCCGACCCTGGCGCTGGCCACCAGCATCGCGATGCGGCACATGCAGTCGCCGGAGAAGCAGTTCCCGCCGGTCCGCGTGGCCGGCAGCATCGGCTGGATCGTCGCCGGCGTGCTGATCGGCTGGCTGGGCTGGGAGCAGACCCAGCGCCTGGACTTCACCTTCAGGATGGCCGCGATCGCTTCGGCAGTGCTGGGCCTGTACGCGCTGACCCTGCCGCACACGCCGCCGCTGGCGCGCGAGCGGGGTGCGAAGCTGGGCGAGATCCTCGGGCTGGATGCGGCGCTGCACCTGCTCAAGTCGCGCGCCTACCTGGTGTTCTTCCTGGCCTCGATCGCGATCTGCATCCCGCTGTCGTTCTACTACAACTTCACCAACCCCTTCCTCAACGACGTGGGCGTTCGCGGCGCGGCCGGGCTGCAGTCGCTGGGCCAGGTGTCGGAAGTGCTGCTGATGCTGGCCATGCCGTTCCTGTTCGTGCGGCTGGGGGTGAAGGTGATGCTGGCGGTGGGCATGGCGGCGTGGGTGCTGCGCTACGTGATGTTCGCCTTCGGCGACGCGGACGCGGGCTTCGCGCTGCTGGTGATCGGCATCGTGCTGCACGGCATCTGCTACGACTTCTTCTTCGTCACCGGCCAGATCTACACCGACGCGCACGCCGGGCAGAAATTCCGCAGCAGCGCGCAGGGCTTCATCACCCTGGCCACCTATGGCGTGGGCATGCTGATCGGCACCTTCCTGTCGGGCGCGGTCGTGGAGCACTACACCACCGAGGCCGGCCCGGACTGGGAGCGGATCTGGCTGTTCCCGGCCGGGGTCGCGTTCGTGGTGCTGGTGGCCTTCCTGTTCCTGTTCCGCGAAGGGCGGGCGGCCACGCCTGCCGCTTCGCCCGCTCACTGAGGGCCGCGCCATGGGTACGCTGGGAGTTGCCATCGTCGGCACCGGGATGATCGGCGCGGTGCATCGCCGCGCGGCGGTGCTCGCCGGCGCCACGGTGCGCGGCGTGGCCGCGTCCTCGCCCGCACGTGCGCAGGACGTGGCGCAGGCCTGGGGCGTGCCCCGGGGCTATGGCGGAATCGAGGACGTGATCGCCGATCCGCAGGTGCAGGTCGTGCATGTGTGCACGCCCAACCACCTGCACCGGTCGATGGCGCAGGCGGCGCTGGAAGCGGGCAAGCACGTGGTCTGCGAGAAGCCGCTGGCGACCACCCTGGAAGACGCGCGCGCCCTGGCCGCGCTGGCCTCCTCCACCGGGCAGGTGGCCACGGTGCCCTTCGTCTACCGCTACCACCCGGTGGTGCGCGAGGCGCGTGCACGCATCGCCGCGGGCGAGCTGGGACCGCTGCGCCTGATCCACGGCAGCTATCTGCAGGACTGGCTGCTGGATCCGGCCAGCAACAACTGGCGCGTGGACCCGGCGCTCGGCGGCGCATCGCGCGTGTTCGCCGACATCGGCTCGCACTGGTGCGACCTGGTGGAATGGGTCGGCGGCGAGCGCTTCGCGGAAACCAGCGCCGTGTTCGAGACGGTGATCGCCGAGCGCGGCGTGGCCACCGGCAAGAGCTTCACCACGCCCGCGGCCGGCGGCGACACCCAGGCGGTGTCCAGCGAGGACGTGGCCGCGGCCATGTTCAGGACCGGCAACGGCACGCTGGCGACCGTCACCGTCAGCCAGGTCTCGGCCGGGCGCCGCAACCGCCTGTGGTTCGAGATCGACGGGGCGAAGGCCAGCGTGGCGTTCGACCAGGAGGACTGCGAGCGGCTGTGGATGGGCTATCCGGACCAGCGCGAGGAAGTCTTCGTGCGCGGGCCGGGCGCCGGCAGCGCCGAGCAACGGCGGCTGTCGGTGCTGCCCGCCGGTCATGCGCAGGGCTACGCCAACTGTTTCGAGGCGTTCGTGGCCGACACCTACCGGGCGATCGCGCGCGAGCAACCGGAGGGATTGCCGACCTTCGAGGACGGCCTGCGTTCGGCGCTGATCGTCGATCGCGTCATCGCTTCAGCCAGGTCGCGCGCATGGACGCCGATCGCCTGAGTCACCGCGGCGCGCGGGGGCCCGCCCCCGACCGCGCCGGTTCCGTCCGCCTGCAGCGCGACATGCGCGAGGCGGAATCCATCCGCCGTCACCCCGATTCCCGGAGGACACCATGACGACCCGTACCTTGCGCAGGATCGCGGCCGCCGCACTCGCGCTCTGCACCGCCCTGCCCGCCTGGGCGCAACCGGACGATGCCACCGCCAGGCCCATCGCCGTGCAGATGTACACGCTCCGCAACGCAGGCTCGCTCGAAGACCAGCTGAAGATCGTCCACGACGCCGGCGTCCGCGCGGTGGAGACGGTCGGCACGCAGAACGTCCCCGCCGCGGAGCTGAAACGGCTCCTGGACAAGTACGGGATCGAGCCGATCGCGGCGCACGTGGCGCTGTCCGACCTGCGCGGCGACCTCGAGGAGATGGCGGCGTCCCACCGCGCCATCGGCAACCGCATGCTGGTGGTGCCCTGGCTGCAGGAAGAGCAGCGGCCGACCGACGCGGACGGCTGGCGCGCCCTGGGCAGGGAACTGGGCGCCCTGGCCGGACGCCTGCAGCGGCTGGGCATGCGGCTGGCGTACCACAACCACGAGTTCGAGCTGGTCGACTTCGACGGCAGGACGGGGCTCGAGCTGCTGTTCGAAGCCGCGGGGCCGGCGCTCGCCGTCGAACTGGACCTGGCCTGGGTGGCGCGCGCCGGCCACGACCCGGCTGAGTTCCTCGGCAGATTCCCCGGGCGCGTGTACGCGGTCCACGCCAAGGACAACGCGCCGGAGGGCCAGGCGCAGGACGAACAGGGCTTCACCGCCCTGGGCCAGGGCGTGCTCGACTGGAATGCGATCCTGCCCGCCGCGGCGGACGCCGGCGTGCAGTGGTACATCATCGAGCACGACCTTCCGCGCGACGCCGCCGCCGTCGTGCGGACGGGCGCGGCCTTCCTCGCCGAGCGCCTTCCCGCCGACAACCAGCTGAGCAGGCAGGAACAGGCCGAGGGCTGGCAACTCCTGTTCGACGGCAAGGACCTGTCGCAGTGGCGCACCTTCAAGCAGGAGGGGCTGAGCGAGCAGTGGGTGATCGAGGATGGCGCCATCAAGCTGACGGCTGCCGGCGGCGGCGACATCCTGACCCGGGCCCGTTACCAGGATTTCGACCTCCGGCTGGACTGGAAGATCTCGGAAGTCGGCAACAGCGGCATCTTCATCCTGGCGGATGAAACCGGCGAGCACATCTACTCGCACGCGCCGGAAATCCAGATCCTTGACAACGAGCGCCATCCGGACAACAAGCTCGACACCCACCTGTCCGGCTCCCTGTACGACATGATCGCCTCGCCCAAGGCCTCGCACCGGCTCGCCGGCGAGTGGAACCGGGTGCGCATCCTGCTCGACCAGGGCCAGCTGACCATCTGGCAGAACGGCGTGCAGACCGCATCGGTGGAGATCGGCAGCGCGGAGTGGAAGCGGCTGGTGGCGGCCAGCAAGTTCGCCGACTGGGCGGGGTTCGCCGCCAACAGCAGCGGCCACATCGGCCTGCAGGACCACGGCGACGTGGTGTGGTTCAAGAACCTCAAGATCAAAGAACTGAAGCGATGAACGATTTCGCCCACACCGTGCTGGTCGTCGGCTCCGGCGCCGGCGGCGCCATGGCCGCGTACGAACTGACCCGCCAGGGCCACAAGGTGCTGCTGCTCGAAGCCGGCCGCCACTACGATCCGACCACGGAAACGCCGATGTTCCGGCCCAATGGCGACGCACCGCTGATGGGCGCGTCCACGCCGGACAAGGACTTCGGCTTCTACGATTCCACGGTGGGCGGCGGCTGGGAGGTGCCGGACGAGCCCTACACCACCGCCGAAGGCACCGAGTTCCTGTGGTGGCGTGCACGCATGCTGGGCGGCCGCACCAACCACTGGGGCCGGTACGCGCTGCGTTTCAGCGAACACGACTTCAAGGGAAAGAGCCGGGACGGCCTCGGCGCCGACTGGCCGTTCGAGTACGACGAGATCGCGCCCTGGTACGACAAGACCGAAGCGCTGGTGGGCGTGTGCGGCACCAATACCGGCCTGGACGACATGCCGCCGTCGTCGGACGGGGTCCTGCAGCCGGCCCCCACGCCACGGATACCGGAACTGCTGATCGCCGCCGCGGCGAAGAAGCACGGCATCGAGGCAGCGCCGATGCACCGGGCCATCCTGACCCGGGCGCTGGACCAGCGGGCGCCCTGCTTCTGGGCCACTCCGTGCGGTTACGGCTGCTCGATCGGCGCCGCGTTCCAGACCACCACCTCGCTGCTGCCGATGGCGCAGGCAACGGGCAACCTGCGGGTCATCACCGATGCCATGGTCAAGACCGTGACCACCGATGCCGGCGGCAAGGTCACGGGGGTCACCTACGTCGACAAGACGGCAGGCACCGAACGGCAGGTGGACGCGAAGGTGGTGGTCCTGGCCGCCAGCGCCTGCGAGACGGCGCGCATCCTGCTCAACTCGAAGACAGAACGCCACCCGGCCGGACTCGCCAATTCCAGCGGCCAGGTCGGCCGGAACCTGATGGACTCCACCGGCGCGGGCCTCTCGGCGCTGGTCCCCGCCCTGATGGACCGGCCGCGTTACAACGAGGACGGCCACACCGCCAACCACCTGTTCATTCCGTGGTGGGGCCACCAGGCGCATGCCGACAAGGAACTGGATTTCCCGCGCGGCTACCACTTCGAACTGGGCGGCCGCTTCGCCGAGCCGGGCGCCTATATCAGCGGCGACCTGCAAGGCTACGGCGCCGCGCTGAAACAGCAGGTGCGCGCGCACTACGGCGCCTACGTGCACTTTGCGCTCCGCGGCGAGATGCTGCCGAACGACGACTGCTACATGGACATCGACCCGAGCGTCACGGACAAATGGGGCATCCCGGTGCCGCGTTTCCACTGGAAATGGTCCGAGCACGAACTCAAGCAGGTCGAGCACGGCCTCAAGACCGCGAAGGCCATCCTGGAAACCATGGGCGCGACCGTCGGCGAGTTGCCCGCCGCGGAAGAGGCGATCAAGAAGGGCGGCGAGATCATCCACGAGGTGGGCACCACCCGGATGGGCGACTCGCCCGGGGACTCGGTGACCAACCAGTGGGGCCAGACCTGGGACTGCCCGAACCTGTTCGTGATGGACGGCGGCGTGTTCGCCTCCAACCCGCACAAGAACTGCACGCTGACCATCATGACGCTGGCGATGCGCAACAGCGCCTGGCTGGCCGACCAACTCAAGACGGGGGCGCTGTGATGCGGAACCCAGACGACCAGGGCATTGCCGCCCGAACCGACAGCGACGCCCCTGCGTACGCGAACAAGCTGACCCGGCGCGATTCGCTCAAGCTGCTGGCCGCACTGGCGGCAAGCGCCATGCTGCCTGCACTGTCCGCCTGCGGGTCGCCATCGACGGGAGATGCCCCCGACGGCCTCGCAGATGCGGGACACTGGCCCGAGTTGGACCTGCAGCCGGTGACGGCCAGCGGTTACGGCAAGGATCCGGACCTGATCACGCCGCCTGAAGCGCCCTGGCCGCTGACGTTGACGCCGGCCCAGCTGTCACTGCTGGCATTGCTGTCGGACATCATCGTCCCGGCAGAAGGCAAGTCGCCGTCGGCGTCCGCCGTGCAGGTGCCGACGGTGATCGACGAATGGGTGAGTGCGCCCTACCCCGACCAGCAGCAGGACCGGCTGACCGTGCTGTCGGCCCTCGCCTGGCTCGACGACGAAGCCGCCCTGCGCTTCTCTCAGCCGTTCACGGCGCTGGCCACGGCGCAGCAGCTGGCCATCATCGACGACATCGCCTACCGCAACGACCAGACCCCGCGGCAGTTCCAGCGCATGGCCGAGGCCTTCGCCCGGCTGCGCAACCTGGTCCTGGCGGCCTACTTCTGCACGCCGGACGGCATGGAAGACATCGGCTACATGGGCAACGTGGCGATCGCCGGGGACTACCCCGGGCCGACGCCGGAGGCCTACCGTCATCTGGAGACGGTGCTGGCGGACCTCGGGCTGAGCGAGTTCGCGTATCCCGTGGGCTGACCGTCGTGCCCCGCACCCGGGCAGCGCGCGACCGTGCCCGGGTCGCCGCATGCTGCCCCGATCGCACCCGGCGCCCGCGCGTAGCTAGAGTTCCCGCACCCAGATGTTGCGGAAGCTGACCTCGGAGTCGTGGTCCTGCAGATAGATCGGGGCGCAGCCGTGCGGGGCGTAGCTGGGCGGACCACGGTATTCGGTGGTGCCGGCGATGACGGTGTCGTCCTGCACCAGCACGCCGTTGTGCAGCACGGTGATGCGCGCGGGCGCCAGCAGGCCGCCGCCTTCGGAAAAGCGCGGGGCCTTCCAGATCACGTCGTAGGACTGCCACTCGGCCGGCGGGCGCGAGGCGTTCACCAGCGGGATGGCCTGCTTGTAGATCGAGGCCGCCTGGCCGTTGGGATAGGTGGGGTTGTCGTGGCTGTCGAGTACCTGCAGTTCGTACAGCTCCTGCAGGAACACGCCGCTGTTGCCGCGGTTCTGGCCGTCGACCCCTCGGGTCTGCGCCGGGCTGCGCCACTCGATGTGCAGCTGGATGTCGCAGAAGCGCTGGCGGGTGCGGATGCCCTTGCTGCCGGGCACCACGGTGAGCGCGCCATCGGCCACCGTCCACGGCGCATCGCCGCCCTGCTCGGACTCCCACGCCGCCAGCCCGCTGCCGTCGAACAGCACCACCGCGTCCGACGGCGCCGCCCCCACGGGCGTGGCCACGACCGCCGGTACCGGGGTCCAGGCTTCGGTCTTCGCCGGATCGGCCGAGGGATCGTGGGCAAGCGCAGCGGCACTGGCCAACATGCCGCCGGTGAGCAGGAGCGCGTGTGCGGCCATGCGGTCGCGCCGCGCGGGCAGGCAGCGGCCGGGCATCATCGCGTCGCCCATGCCGGCGTGCCCGGCTCGTAGGGCAGGTCGCCCTCGTAGCCCCCGGGCACCGGGTCGTAGCGCAGCACTTCGGTGGCGCCCACCTGCGAGGTGAAGAAGCTGAAGAGCACCAGCTGCTTGATCATCGTGAACCAGTGCACCCCGCTCGCGCTGCCCGATCCGTCGGCGGCCACCCACGCCCGCCGGGCCCGTTCGCCGGCCTCCCGGTCGAGCCTGGTCAGCAGCTGCAGGCGGTCTGCCGGCGACAGGGACATGAAGCTTCCGGAAGCGTGCTTGTCGAGATCCAACAGCCCGGCGCGGAAGGCGGCCTGGTCCTCGGCGCTGTAGCAGTCGGTGACGAAGCGCGCCATGAACGCGCCCACCTCCGCGTCCTTCGCGCCGGGCGTATCGGTGCGCGGGATGATCGATTCGGCGATCTCGTCCAGCAACGCGATGTCTTCGGCGGTGAAGTCCGCGCCCGCCTGCGGGACCGGCGCCTGCCCGAGCACGAAGGCTGGCATGCCGACCATCGCCACGCCGGTAGCGGACGCGATCATCTTCAGCAGTTCGCGACGATCCATCAGAGGTTCCCCGCCTTGAGTTCGCGCACCGCATGGTCGGCGGCGCGCGCGGTCAGCGCCATGTAGGTCAGCGACGGATTCACGCAGCTGGCCGAGGTCATGCAGGCACCGTCGGTCACGTACACGTTGGGCGCGTCCCAGACCTGGTTGTGCCCGTTGAGCACCGAGCTCTTCGGGTCGCGGCCCATGCGCGCGGTGCCCATCTCGTGGATCGCCCGGCCGGGGGCGGGTTCGGCTTCGTAGGTCCGCACGTCGCGAACGCCCGCCGCCTCCAGCATCTCGGCGGCATCGGCGGCCATGTCCTTGCGCATGGCCCGCTCGTTGTCGCGGATCGACACGTCCATCGCCAGCACCGGCAGGCCCCACTTGTCCTTGGTGTCGTGGTCCAGGCGGATGGTGTTGTCGTGGTAGGGCAGCATCTCGCCGAATGCGGTCATGCCGATGCTCCAGTCGCCCGGCACGCTCGCGGCCTGCTTCAGGCCCGCGCCGATGCCCATTTCGGCGACGCTGCGCGACCAGTCCTGGCGGCTCGCGCCGCCCTGGTAGCCGAAGCCGCGCAGGTACTCCCGGCGGTCGTCGCCGACGTTGCGGAAGCGCGGAATGTAGAAGCCGCAGGGGCGGCGCCCGGAGTAGTACCTGTCTTCGAAACCGTCCACGACGCCCTGGGCACCGGCCTCGAAATGATGGTCCATGACGTTGTGGCCCAGCTCGCCGGACGAGGAGCCCAGCCCGCCTTCCCACACGTCGGTGGCCGAGTTCATCAGCACCCAGGTCGAATTGAACGCCGAGGCGTTGAGGAAGATCACCTTGGCCGTGTACTCGTAGGTCTGGCCGGTCTCGGCGTCCACGATCTCGACGCCGCGCGCGCGCTTGCGATCCTTGTCGTAGAGCACCTGCCGCACGATCGAGAACGGGCGCAGGGTGAGGTTGCCGGTCTGCATCGCCGCCGGCAGGGTGGCCGACTGGGTCGAGAAGTAGGCGCCGTAGGGGCAGCCCAGGATGCACTTGTTGCGGTACTGGCAGTTGGCCCGCCCCTGTTCGGGTCGCGGTTCGGTGATGTTGGCGGTGCGCGAGTGGATCATGTGGCGGCTGCCGCCGAAGGCCTTGCGGATGCGCGCGGCCACGTCCTTCTCGACCACGTTCAGCGGCACCGGCGGCAGGAACTTGCCATCGGGCAGCACGTCCAGGCCCTCGACCGTGCCGGCGATGCCGGCGAACGTCTCGACGTGGTCGTACCAGGGCGCGAGGTCCTCGTAGCGGATCGGCCAGTCGATGGCGATACCCTCGCGCGCGTTGGCCTCGAAGTCCATCTGCGAGAAGCGGTAGCTCTGCCGGCCCCACATCAGCGAGCGGCCGCCGACGTGGTAGCCGCGGAACCAGTCGAAGCGCTTGGTCTCGGTGTACGGACAGTCCTTCTCGTCGGCCCACATCCCGTAGGTGCTCTCGGACAGCGGGTAGTCGCGGCGCAGGACCGGGTGCGCTTCCTTCATCGCCTGGGTGGGCACGTTGCGGTGCGGGTAGTCCCAGGCCTCCTTGTGCGCGTTGACGTAGTCCTTGATGTGCTCGATGTTGCGCCCGCGCTCGAGCATCAGCACCTTGAGCCCCTTCTCGGCCAGTTCCTTGGCGGCCCAGCCGCCGCTGATGCCCGAGCCGACGACGATCGCGTCGTAATCATTGTTCGCCATTGAGACTGCGTTCCTGGTTGAGGCGGGGGGGTTACACGTCGCACAGGCGGATGGCCTCGCGCAGCGAGACGACCGGGTCCGGCGCCGACGGCATGAATTCCTGGGCGACGTACCCGTCGAACCCGGTGTCGCGGATCGCGCGGCAGATGGCCGGGTAGTTCAGCTCCTGGTCCGCGCCGATCTCGTGCCGGCCCGGCACGCCCGCGGTGTGGTAATGCACGAACCAGCGGTGGTTCCGGCGGATGGTGGCGATGATGTCGCCCTCCATGATCTGCATGTGGTAGATGTCGTAGAGCAGGCCGAAGTGGTCCGACCCGAGCGTCTCGCACAGTTCGACGCCCCAGGCGGAGCGGTCGCACAGGTAGTCGGGGTGGTCGACGCGCGAGTTCAGCAGTTCCATCACCAGCCTGACGCCGCGCTTCTCCGCATGGCCGAGGATGCGCTTGAGGCCGGCGGCCGAATTGGCCAGGCCTTCGGCCGGGTCCATGCCGTCGCGGTTGCCGGAAAAGCAGATCAGGTTGCGGTACCCGGCATCGGCCACCAGGTCGATGTGGCGGGTGTAGCGCGCCACCAGTTCGTCGTGGAAGCGGGTGTCGGCGAAGCCCTGCTCCAGGCCCAGTTCGGCGCCGTTGCACATCGAGCTGTCCACGTCGTGCGCCCTCAGCGTGGCCCAGTCGTCCGGGCCGACCAGGTCGATGGCGGAAAAGCCGATCTGCCTGACCGTCCGGCACAGCTCGGCGATCGGCGTCTGTCCGAACGTCCAGCGCGCCACCGAGTGCTTGAGGCTGGATGTCAGCGGTTGCGCAGCGGCATCGGCGGCCGGGACGAGGCCCGACGCCGCCAGCCCCAGCCCGCCTACCATCGTGGCGCGCAGCGCGTCGCGCCGGGTGAATGTGTGCTTCAAGTCAGGCCTCCCCGGGTTTGCCCACGCGGCGGTGCCGGCATTGCGCCCGACCCGGCGGAACGGACGCCGGCCTGCCGATACCGAGGCATGGAAGATACGTCGCGCGGCCACCGGGGCAAGCGCGCACAGACAGGTTCATGAATCGTGGCGGCCGGGATGCGCGCGACAGGCGCGCCAGCCGCATGCGGCCTGGTCGACGAAATGCCCATGCTCCACCGGCCTCCCAACCGGTACAGACACGCGAATCCGCTCGGATGCAATCGATTGCACGATAACAACAGCGCGCCCGATTGCAAGCGCCCCGCGGGGATCCGTCTTCCGCCATCCGGCGTCTCCGCATCCGGGCAATCGGCGCGGATGACCCGCGCCATCGACGCCTGGAACGGGTCCGCGGCACTCCAGGGCCCCGGCAGGCCGGTCGGGCGCGACTCCGCGCCTGCCGCTCTCGGGCGAGACCGGACCGGCTTAAACCCTGGCCCGCGCGCCCGCATCGGACTGGATATGCTGATGGCGACGATGAGTGCATCCCTGGACGAGACAGACTCCGCGACCGACGTGGACCACGCGCTGGCGCGGGCATCGGCCGGCGGGGATGTCGCCGCGTTCGAGGCGCTGTACCGCCGGCATGCGGGACGCGTCCACGGCGTGATCCTGCGGCTGGTGGGCCACCAGCACAGCCGCGCCGAGGACCTGACCCAGGAAGCCTTCGTCCGCGCCTGGCAGGCGCTTCCCGGATTCCGGTTCGAGAGCGCGGTCGGCACCTGGCTGCACCGGCTGGCCGCCAATACCGCGCTGATGGAACTGCGCAGCCGCCGCAGCGCGCCGGGCATGGACGGCGACGAGGCTGCGCTGGACGCGATCGGCAGCGTGGATTCGGCCGGACACGCCACCGCGCTGTCGCTGGACCTGCAGCAGGCGGTGGACAGCCTGCCGCCCCGCGCCCGCGCGGTCCTGGTGCTGTACGACATCGAAGGCTGGACGCACGAGGAAATCGCCACCGCCCTCGACATGGCGGTCGGCACGTCCAAGGCACAGTTGCATCGCGCCCGCAGACTGCTGCGCGCGAAGCTGGGAGACCACGCATGACCCACGACGCTTCCAACCACGACCTGCCTGCCGCACTGCGGCTGCAGCTGCGCGGCCTGCGGCGCGACACGCCGCCGGCGCGCGACCTGTGGCCGGACCTGTCCTCGCGCCTGGCCGCGCTGCCGGTGGAGCCCGCACAGGAGGCGCCCGCCCGTGCGCCCACCCGCCTCCGCCCGCTGCCCGCGCTGGCCGCCGCGGCGGTGCTGGCGCTGGCGCTCGGCCTCGGCTGGCAGCTGCGGCCCGACACCGCGGTGCCCGTCGCCGTCGATGCGGCCCCGGCGACAGCCACGCCCGCCGCCAAACCTGCGCCGGTCGCGCGTACGCCCGCTCCACTGGTGGTCCAGGCCGATGCCATGGCGCGCGAATACGAGGGCGCGCTGCGCGAACTGACCGCGGCGCGCCCGCCGGTCGCCGGCCACCCGGCCCTGATCGAACTCGACCGCAGCGCGGACGACGTCCGCGAGGCCATCGCGCACGATCCCGACGCGGTCTTCCTGCTCCAGCGGCTGCAGCGCGTGTACGCGCAGCGGCTGTCGCTGACCCAACGCCTGGCCCGGGCCTGATGCCCCGGCCGCGACGCTCCCATTCGAGGACATCCCGATGAAAGCCCTGACCCTGACCGCCGCCCTGCTCGCCTGCCTCGGCACCGCGCCCGCCTTCGCCGCCACCCCGATCGACGAGACCCGGCCGCTGGACGCGCGCGGCCAGCTGGAGATCTCCAACGTGAAGGGCCGCATCGAGGTGCGCGCCTGGGACCGCGAGGAAGTCCATATCACCGGCAGCCTCGGCGACGGCGTCGAGCGGCTGCAGGTCGAGGGCGACCGCAAGTCGCTCGAGGTGAAGGTGCGCTATCCGCGCAACAGCCGCGACACCGAGCCCACCACGCTGGTGCTGCAGGTGCCGCGCCAGGTCGAACTGGAAGTGGACGGCGTCGCGGTCGAGATCGACGTCAACGGCGTCGCCGGCCGCAGCCTGGACATCGAGAGCGTGAGCGGCGACGTGGTGGCCGTGGGCGCGCCGCGCGAGGCTGATATCAGCAGCGTCAGCGGCAACCTGCAGCTGAACCTCAATTCGAACAACGTCGAGGCGGAAAGCGTGAGCGGCAACATCGCGCTTCGCGGGCGCATCGAGGGCGAGATCTCGGCCGAGACCGTCTCGGGCGACATCCGCATCGACACCCGCGGCCAGGCCGCGCGCCGCCTGTCCACCAGCACCGTGTCGGGCAGCGCCAGCTACACCGGCGGCCTGGCGCCGGGCGGGCGCATCAGCGCCGAATCGGTCAGTGGCGACATCCGCCTCGCGCTGCCGGCCTCGGTCTCGGCCCGCGTCAGCGCCGAGAGCTTCAGCGGCGACCTGCGCGCCCCCGGCGTGCGGATCGACAAGCCGAAGTACGGCCCGGGCTCGAGCTTCGAACACACCTTCGGCGATGGCGCCGGCGAGATCCGGATGGAGACCTTCTCGGGCAGCGCGGAGCTGGTGCTGGAGTGAGTGCGCGCGCCGCCGGCCCCTGAGCCGGCCCATGCCGGGAGGCGAGGCGGCACAATGGGCGCATGTCCATGCGCCCCGCCCCACCCGTGTCCGCCCTGACCATCGCCGGTTCCGACTCCGGCGGCGGCGCCGGCATCCAGGCCGACCTGCGCACCTTCGCCGCGCACCGCGTGCACGGCCTGTCGGCGATCACCGCGCTCACCGCCCAGCACACGCGCGGCGTCACCGCGGTCCACGTGCCGCCGGTGGCGTTCCTGCGCGCGCAGATCGACGCCTGCTTCGATGATTTCCGGATCGGGGCGGTCAAGCTCGGCATGCTCGCCAATGCCGGGGTGATCCACGCCGTGGCCGACGCGCTGGAGGCGCATCGGCCGCCCTTCCTGGTGCTGGACCCGGTGATGGTGGCCACGTCGGGCGCCAAGCTGCTGGAGGACGACGCCCTCGAGGCGCTGCGAACTCGCCTGATCCCGCGCGCCGACCTGCTCACCCCCAACATTCCCGAGGCCGAGCTGCTCACGGGCGAGCGGATCGTCGACGCGGACGGCGCGGCCCGCGCGCTGGAACGCCTGCTCGCCATGGGCTGCGGCGCGGTCCTGCTCAAGGGTGGTCACCTGGACGAAGGCGCGCAGGTGGTCGACCGCTACCGCGACGCCGCCGGCGACGCCGGCTTCGTGCACGAGCGGCTCCCGGTGGAGGGCCACGGCACCGGCTGCACCCTGGCATCGGCGGCCGCGGCACGGCTGTGCCTCGGCATGCCGGTGGCGCAGGCCGCCGCGGCGGCCATCGATTACGTGGGCCTGGCGCTGCGCCAGGGCCATCGGCCTGGCCGCGGGGACGTCCGCGCGCTGGACCACTTCGGCGCGGCGCCGCGCGCGTGAGCGCTGCGGGGAACGCCCTGGAAACCGACGTCCGGGCCGACGATGGCCACCGCTGGCGCCTGCTCGCACGGATCCCGCAGGCCCCGCGCCAGGCGCTGCTGTGGCTGCCGGCGCTGGGCGTGGCCGCGCGTCACTACCTGCCGTTCGCCGAGGCGCTCGCGCAGCGCGGGGTCGCGGTGTTCGTGCACGAGTGGCGCGGCCACGGCTCCAGCGACGTGCGCGCCGGCGGCGGCCGCGACTGGGGCTACCGCGAACTCCTGCTCTCGGACATCCCGGCCAGCCAGGCCGCCATTGACGGCCTGCTGCCCGAGGCCCGCACGCGCGTGATCGGCGGCCACAGCCTGGGCGGACAGCTGGCCTGCTGCCGCCTGGCGCTGGCGCCCGGATCGGCTGCGGCGCTGTGGCTGGTCGCCAGCGGCGCGCCGTACTGGCGCGCGTTCCCGATGCCGCAACGGCTGGCGCTGCCGCTCGCCTACCGCTTCCTGCCGTGGCTGGCGCGCAGGCACGGGTCCCTGCCCGGGCGCCGCATCGGTTTCGGCGGCAACGAGGCCGCTGGCGTGATCGAGGACTGGGCCCGCACCGCGCTCAGCGGCCGCTATGCGGCCCGTGGCCTGGATGGCGACCTCGAGGGCGGGCTGGCCCGCGTGACGCGGCCGGTACGCGCCGTGCGGCTGGCCGAGGACTGGCTCGCGCCGCGCGGCTCGCTCGACTTCCTGCTGGGCAAGCTGCCGGCAGCGGCGGCGGCGGTCGCCTGCCTGGACGCCCGCGCCGCCGGCACGCGCGCCGACCACTATGCGTGGATGAGGGCGCCCGACGCGGTCGCGGACTGGCTGGTTCAGCCCGCGTCGGCGTAGCCGGACGGATTCATCGACTGCCAGCGCCACGCGTCCCGGCACATGGCATCGACGTCGAGCTCCGCGCGCCAGCCCAGCAGCGCCTCGGCAAGGGACGGGTCGGCATAGACCTCGGCCACGTCGCCGGCGCGCCGGCCGACGATCTCGTAGGGCACCGGGCGCCCCGAGGCCCGTTCGAAGGCCTGCACCAGCTGCAGCACGCTCACCCCCGTGCCGGTGCCGAGGTTGACGGTGAAGCCCGCTCCGGTGCGCTCCAGCGTGTCCAGCGCATCGGCATGGGCGCGGGCCAGGTCCAGCACGTGGATGTAGTCGCGCACGCCGGTGCCGTCGACCGTGGGCCAGTCGCCGCCGTAGATGCTCAGCGCCGGTCGCCGTCCGACGGCCACCTGGCAGATGTAGGGCATCAGGTTGTTCGGCACCCCGCCCGGATCCTCGCCGATCAGGCCCGAGCCGTGCGCGCCGACCGGGTTGAAATACCGCAGCACCCCGGCCCGGAAGCCCGGGTCGGCCGCGCACAGGTCGGCGATCAGCTGTTCCATCACCAGCTTGGTGCGGCCGTAGGGATTGGTGACGCGCAGCGGCGCGTCCTCGGTGACCGGCACCCGGTCGGGGTCGCCGTAGACCGTGGCCGAGGAACTGAACACCAGCCGCGACACCCCTCCCTCGCGCATCGCCTGCAGCAGGTTCAGGGTGCCGGTGATGTTGTTGTCGAAGTAGTCCAGCGGACGCTCGCAGGATTCGCCGACCGCCTTGAGCGCGGCGAAGTGCAGCACCGCGTCGAACCCGCCGCCGGCCAGCAGCGCGCGCGTGGCGTCGCGGTCGCGCAGATCCACGTTGTGGAACGCGACCGGCGCGCCGATGATCGCCTGCAGGCGGTCGAGCACGCGCGGCGAACTGTTGCTGAGGTTGTCGGCGACCACCAGTTCGTGCCCGCGCGCGGCCAGTTCGACGCAGGTGTGGCTGCCGATGTAGCCGGTGCCGCCGAAGACCAGGATGCGCATGCGCGGGTGCCCGACTCGTGTCCGGCGCGCATTATCCACCACCGCCGGCGGATTCCGGGCAGGGCGTACGCTGGCCTGTCGCCGCCGCATCCCGCGTTGTGCATTGGCGCATGCGTGGATCCGTACACGCCGGCGGCCGACCGGTCGCGCGGGCGCGGTCCGCTAGACTGCGCCCGCCCACCCAACGACAGCCGACCGGATGACCGCCACCCTTCCCGACCGCAACGACGTGCGCATCGCCATCATCGGCCTGGGCTACGTGGGGTTGCCGCTGGCCGCCGCCTTCGGCCGCCAGTACCCCACGCTCGGCTTCGACATCGACGCCGCCCGCATCGACGAGCTGCGCCGGCACCACGACCACACCCTGGAGATGTCGCCCGAAGAGCTGCAGGCCTCCACCCGGCTGACGTGCTCGTCGGATCCGGCCGACTTGGCCGGCTGCAACGTGTTCATCGTCACCGTGCCCACGCCGATCGACGAGTACAAGCGCCCGGACCTGCGCCCGCTGGAATCGGCAAGCCGCACCGTGGGCCGCGCGATCGCGCGCGGCGGCATCGCGGTCTTCGAGTCCACCGTGTATCCGGGTGCGACCGAGGAAGTGTGCGTGCCGATCATCGAGCGCGAGTCCGGGCTGGCGTTCAACCGCGACTTCTACGCCGGCTACAGCCCAGAGCGCATCAACCCGGGCGACAAGGAGCACCGGCTGGAGACGATCCTCAAGGTCACCTCGGGCTCGACACCCGAGGTCGCCGACTTCGTCGATGCGCTGTACGCCAGCGTGGTCACCGCCGGCACCCACAAGGCCTCGAGCATCCGCGTGGCCGAGGCGGCGAAGGTGATCGAGAACACCCAGCGCGACGTCAACATCGCCCTGATCAACGAGCTGGCGCTGATCTTCGGCCGGCTCGGCATCGATACCCACGAGGTGCTCGAGGCCGCGGGCACGAAGTGGAACTTCCTGCCGTTCCGACCCGGGCTGGTGGGCGGCCACTGCATCGGCGTGGATCCGTACTACCTGACCCACAAGGCGCAGCAGATCGGCTACCACCCCGAGGTGATCCTGGCCGGGCGCCGGATCAACGACGCCATGGGTGGCCATGTCGCCCAGCGCGTGGTCAAGCTGATGCAGCAGCGCGGCCTTCGCACGGCCGGCGCCAAGGTGCTGGTGCTGGGCCTGGCGTTCAAGGAGAACTGCCCCGACCTGCGCAACACCCGGGTGACCGACATCATCGACGAGCTGCGCACCTACAGCGTGGACGTCGACGTGCACGACCCGTGGGTGTCGCCAGCGCAGGCGCGCCACGAGTACGGGATTTCGCCGGTCGCCGAGCCGGCAGCGGGCAGCTACGACGCGGTGGTGCTGGCGGTGGCGCATCGCGAGTTCGTGGCCCTGGGCGCGGACGGCGTGCGCGCGCTGTGCAAGCCCGATGCGATCGTGTTCGACGTCAAGCGCGCGCTGCCGCGCGATCGCGTCGACGGCTGCCTCTGACCCTTCCACGGAGTCTTCCATGCGTGTCCTGGTCACCGGCGCCGCCGGTTTCATCGGTTCCCACCTCAGCCATCGCCTGGTCGAACGCGGCGACGAGGTCCTGGGGTTCGACAACCTCAACAACTACTACGACCCGGCGCTCAAGCAGGCCCGGCTGGACCGGCTCCTGCCGAAGCCCGGCTTCTCCTTCGTCAAGGGCGCGCTGGAGGACCGCGGCACGCTCGAGCGCGCCTTCGCCAACTTCCGCCCGCAGCGGGTGGTCAACCTGGCCGCGCAGGCCGGCGTGCGCTATTCGCTCGAGAACCCGCACGCCTACATCGACAGCAACATCACCGGCTTCACCAACGTGCTCGAGGCCTGCCGCCACGGCGGCGTGGAACACCTGGTCTATGCCTCGTCGAGCTCGGTCTACGGCGCCAACCGCAAGCTGCCGTTCGCGGTCGAGGACAGCGTCGACCATCCGGTGAGCCTGTACGCGGCCACCAAGAAGGCCAACGAACTGATGGCGCACACCTACAGCCACCTGTTCGCGCTGCCGACCACGGGCCTGCGCTTCTTCACCGTGTACGGCCCCTGGGGCCGGCCGGACATGGCGCTGTTCCTGTTCACCAGGAACATCCTCGAGGGCCGGCCGATCGACGTGTTCAACCACGGCCGCCACACCCGCGACTTCACCTACGTCGACGACATCGTCGAGGGCGTGATCCGCACCCTCGACCGCGTGCCCGGGCCGGACCCCGACTACGATCCGCTGCTGCCCAACCCGGGCTCGTCGAGCGCGCCGTACCGGGTCTACAACATCGGCAACCACAGCCCGGTGCAGCTGATGCGCTACATCGAGGTGCTGGAGGACTGCCTGGGCCGCAAGGCCGAGAAAAACCTGCTGCCGATGCAGCCGGGCGACGTGCCCGACACCGAGGCCGACGTCTCGGCCCTGCAGCGCGACACCGGCTACACGCCGGCCACGCCGATCGAAACCGGCGTGCGCAACTTCGTGGAGTGGTACCGGGCGTTCTACGGCGCCTGAACGCGCGCGTCCGCGGGCCGGGCGCCGGCGTGTCCGCGACAGGAGTGTTTTCGCGTTTGTCTTCGTATCGGAAACACCACGGGGACACACCAATGCGCATGCTCCGCCTCGTCGCGGCCCTCCTGTTCCTGCCCCTGCTCGGGGCCTGCGCGTCCAGCGTGCAGCAATCGACCACGCCGCCGCCGGCGGTCCAGGCCCTGGTCGACGACTACCTGATCGGCGTCGACGACGAAGTGCAGGTCACGGTCTGGCGCAACCCCGAGCTCGGCATCACCGTGCCCGTGCGTCCGGACGGCCGGATCTCCGTGCCGCTGGTCGGCGACGTGGTCGCCGGTGGTCGCACGCCGGGCCAGGTCGCGGCCGACATCCAGGACAAGCTCGGCGCCTATGTGCGCGATCCGCAGGTGGCCGTGATCCTGACCCAGCTGCGCAGCCACGAGTACCTCTCGCGGGTGCGGGTGACCGGCGCGGTGCGCCAGCCCATCTCGATCCCCTACCGTCAGGGCATGACCGTGCTCGACGCGGTGCTGGCGGCCGGAGGCGTGACCGAATTCGCCGCCGCCGACCGCGCCGACCTGTTCCGCCGCAACGAGGACGCGACCACCACGTCCTACGCCGTGCGCCTGGACCGGATCCTCAACCGCGGCGAGCTGGACACCAACTACCCGGTCGCGCCGGGTGACGTGATCACCATCCCGGAGCGCACGTTCTGATGGCGTCCTCATCGCTCCCGGCCGCGCGCCTGCCGAACCAGGCCCGCAAGGCCGACGACCTCAAGCCGGACGAACTGCTGGTCGTGCTCTACAAGGAAGCGCGCAAGCGCATCGTCGCCATCGCCGCCACCTTCGCCGTGGTGATGCTGCTGACGCTGATCGTCGGCATGATGGTCATCCCGCGCAACTACACCTCCTCGACCACGATCCTGGCGCAGGAAAGCGACATCATCCAGCCCCTGCTGGAAGGCCGCGCGGTCCCGACCGGCGTGTCCGACCGCGCCGGCCGCGCGCGCCAGATCGTGTACAGCAGCCGGGTACTCGAGCGCATCCTCGAAGTCGGCGGCTGGACCGAGCGCGAACTCACGCCGCTCCAGCGCGACAAGCTGATGGAGGACATCCGCAACAACACCTCCGTCAGCGCGCCGCGTGGCGACCTGGTGCAGATCGACTACCGCGACACCGATCCGGAGCGCGCGTACCGCGTGACCAATGCCTTCAGCACCCTGTTCATCGAGGAAACGCTGGCGACCAAGGCGCGCGAGAGCCGGGACGCCTACGAGTTCATCGACAAGCAGGTCAAGGAATACCACGCCAAGCTCACCGGCGCCGAGCAGAACCTGCAGGACTACCGCTCGCGCAACGCCGACGCCCAGCCCGGCAGCGCCACCGACACCACCACCCGCATCACCTCGCTGCGCAGCCAGGTCGAACAGTCCCGCATGCAGCTGCTGGAGCAGGAGTCGCGCGAGGCGGCGATCGCCGCGCAGCTGTCGGGCGAGTCGGCGGTGACCGCCGTGCACACGCGCGAGAACCTGTTCAACACCCAGCTGATCGAGCTGCGCGCGGAACTCGACCGGCTGATGCTCACGTACACCGAGCGCCACCCGGACGTGGTGCGCGTGCGCCACCAGATCGAGGACCTGCAGCGCGCGCTTGCCGCCGAGCAGCAACGGCGCGCCCAGGGCGGCGGCACGACCGGCGGCGAGGAAGCCCAGCTCAACCCGCTGTACAACGAGCTGCGCAGCCAGCAGGCGGCGGCCCGCCGCGAAGCCGCCGGCATCCGCTCACGGATGGGCGTGGCGCAGACGCTGCTCGACCAGGAGCTGGACCGCAGCCGCCGCATCGCAGCCTCCGAAAGCGCGCTGGCCGAACTGACCCGCGACTACGAGGTCAACCGCGAGATCTACCAGGACCTGCTGCGCCGGCGCGAGAACGCGCGCGTGTCGATGGGACTGGACGAGGAGAACCGCGGCCTGACCCTGCGCGTGCAGGATCCGGCGACCGTGCCGCTGCGGCCCAGCGGGCTGCGCTTCATGCACATCGCCGCGGCCGGCGCCGTGCTCGCGATCGGTCTGCCCCTGGGGCTGCTGTTCCTGCTCGCCCGCTTCGACCCGCGGGTCCGCTCGCCGCGCCAGATCCAGACGCGCACGCCCTACACCCTGCTCACCGTGATCCCGCCCTACCCGACGCCGCGCGAGCGCCGGCGCCAGTCGCTCAGGCTCGCCATGAGCGCGGCGATGGTCTGCAGCGTGTTCGTGGTCTACGGCCTGGTGTTCGCCCTCAAGCTCGCCACCGCCTGAGTGCCTGCCATGCAACTCAACACCCGCCAGGACAGCCAGATGAATGCGTATCCGAACGATGCGGCCGACGCCCCCGACGGCGGGACGTCGCGCTCGATCGTCCGTGCCACCGAGCCGCAGGCGCTCACCACCCGCGCGCTCGAGGAGCGCCGGCTGATCCACCGCAACGATTCGGCGCGGGTGCAGGCCGACGCGTTCCGCGACCTGCGTACACGCCTGCTCGCCCTGCGCGGCGACACCAACTTCGTCACCCTGGTGGCGCCGGTGGTGC
Source organism: Luteimonas rhizosphaericola (assembly GCF_029888045.1). Taxonomy (GTDB): domain Bacteria; phylum Pseudomonadota; class Gammaproteobacteria; order Xanthomonadales; family Xanthomonadaceae; genus Luteimonas; species Luteimonas rhizosphaericola. The sequence goes on from NZ_JARXRN010000020.1 coordinate 421,462, forward strand.
CCGGCTGCGGTGCGAGCTTCGTCGCCCGCAACCTGGCCGCCGCGTTCGCGTTCGACGAGACCAAGGTCGCGACCCTGGTCGACTGCGACGCGCTTCACCCCGCGCAGCATGCCGCGCTGGACATCGACGCCCCGACCGGCGGCCTGATGGACTACATCGAGGGCAACGTCGGCGAACTGCAGCAGGTGCACTACCGCACCGGGCTGCCGCGGCTGTACCTGGTGCCGGCCGGCAGCGTGCGCGAGATCGCGGGCGAATCGTTCTCGTCGCTGCGCATGCGCACCCTGGTGGACTCGCTGCGCAGCAGCCATTCCAACCGCTACGTGGTGCTCGACAGCCCGCCGGTGCTGCGCTCGCCCGACGCGCGCATCCTGTCCGACCTGGCCGACCTGATCGTACTGGTGGCCGGCTACGGCCGCGTCACCACCGACCAGATCGAGAAGGCCGCGGCCAACTTCGATCCGGACAAGCTCGCCGGCGTCGTCTTCAACGACATCCATTGAACCGCGACGGACTGCACGCCATGACTTCCCGCCGGATCCCGACCACCCTCATCGCCGTCGCCATGGCGGGCGCCGTGCCGGGCGCCGCGCACGCGGTCCGGATCGACTACACCATCGACGCCGGCTACGAACACGACGACAACGTCACGCTGAGTGCGGAAGACCCGATCGAGCAGGACATCGCCCGGGTCGGGTTCGGCTTCGCGCTCGAGCAGGCCTCGTCCACGGTGCAGGCGAGCATGGTCGGCCGCGTCGACCACCGACGCTACGAGGACGTGTACGGCAACCTGACCGACCGCATGTTCGAGGGCCGGCTGAACTGGATGGTCGTCCCCGACCGCCTGGCGCTGGTGGTCGAGGACAGCTACGGCGTGCAGACGATCAACCGCACCGCCCCCGGCTCGCCCGACAACCGCCAGCAGGTGAACGTGCTCTCGGTCGGTCCCGACCTGCATTTCGGCTTCGGCCCGGCGCGCCGCGGCGTGGCCGAACTGCGCTACATCAACAGCGACGCCGAGGTCACCGAGGAATTCAACTCCGACCGCGTGCTGGCCGCGCTGCGGATCCTGCAGGAACTCGACGCCACCCGCACGCTGTCGTGGAACGTGCAGGGCCAGCAGGTCGACTTCGACAACGACGAGTTCGCGCGCGACCACCGCCGCTACGAGGCGTTCGTGGGCTACCGCCACCTGTTCCGCCGCTTCGACATGACCGTCGACGCCGGCTATGCCTACCTCGACTACGAGGACGGCCAGACCCGTGGCGATCCGCTGCTGCGCGCGGCCTTCGGCTGGGAGCCGACCGAGCGCAGCCGGTTCTCGGTGGCACTGGCCAACCAGTTCTCCGATGCCGCGGTGAATGCGCTCGACCAGATCGACACCGCCTCCGGCGTGCCGGCCTCGGTGCTCACCGGCAACACCACGATCACCGCCTACGCCTACGAGCAGCGCTCGGTCGGCGTGGACTACACCTACACCGGCACGCGCCTGACTGCCTCGCTCAACGGCACCGCGCAGGAACTCGACTACGTCGACGAAACCGCCTCCGGCGAGGAAAGCCGCGGCGGCGGCGCGACGCTCCGCTACCGCCTGCGCCCGACCCTGGTGCTGAGCGGCTCGGCCTACACCAACCGCAGCGAATTCGGCGCGCCGGAAGGCCGCACCGAGACCGACCGCCTGTACGCGATCGGATTGGCGAAAGAGTGGTCGCGGCACTGGAGCTCGAACCTGAGCGTGACCCGCTACGAGCGGCGGAGTTCGGCCACGGTCGGCGATTTCGAGCAGAACGTGGTCTACCTCAACCTGACCTACCGCAACCGATGAGCGGGTCCGCGACACCCGCGCGTCCGTCCCCGCGCCAGTGGCTGGCCGGTTCGCCGCATCCGGTCGCCGCGACGCTGCGCACGCTGCGTCGCGGCCTGCGCGGCTTCACCCTGCCTGCGCCGCGGGTGCTGGTCCGCCCCTACCTGTGGCTGTTCCTGGGGCTGCGCGGACTGGTGTTCGGCGCGCGCCGGCTGCTGGTCGCCGAGCCGCTGTTCAAGGCCTACTGCACGCGCCTGGGCCGGGGCGTCACCACCGGCATCTACGTGCCATGGATCCAGGGCAAGGGCGACCTGGAAGTGGGCGACCACGTCCACATCAGCGGCAAGCTGTCGGTGACCTTCGCCGCGCGCTTCGTCGCCCGCCCGCGCCTGCGGATCGGCGCACGCACCGACATCGCCCACGACTGCAGGATCGTCGTCGGCAAGGAGGTCACCATCGGCGAGGGCGTGGAAATCGCCGGCGGGGTGACGATCCGCGATTCCGGCGGCCATCCCGCCGATCCGGCCCGCCGCGCCGCGGGCGCCCCGCCCGACGAGGCGGACGTGAAGCCGGTCGCGATCCACGACAACGCCTGGATCGGCTCGCAGGTGCTGATCCTGCCGGGCAGCGTGATCGGCGAAGGCAGCATCATCTCGGCATATTCGGTCGTGGGCGGCACGGTCGCGCCCTACACGATCGTCGCCGGCAATCCGGCACGGCGCATCGGCACGTTGACGCCGCCGCCCGATCGCGCCCATCTGGTCGCGACCCCGCCCGCACGCACAGCCGCGGGTTCCGCCACGGCCACGGCCACTACGGATGCGACCCCAGCCGCTGCGCCCACGACGTCCGCTGCGGAGAACACCGCCGGCTGAGCTGCACGGCGGGCGATGACGATCGGCGCAGCGCGCGCCTCGCGCCGTCGCGCTCGTGCACGGCGGGCGCGACGCGTGAGCGGCCGCGCTCCCCGCTGCGCCACCCCGTCACACCAGCGCTTCGGCCGCCTCGGGATGGCTCAGGAACGCGCGCGGGCTGGCGCTGCGCCCGTAGGCGCCGGACTGGAACACCACCACCAGGTCGCCGCGCTCGGCGCGGTCGAGTTCCATGCGATCCGCCAGCAGGTCCAGCGGCGTGCACAGCGGACCGACGACGCTGGCGGTTTCCCTGCCCAGGTCGGTGCGGTTGACCGCGACCGGGTAGTTGCGCCGGATCACCTGGCCGAAGTTGCCGGTGGCGGCGAGGTGGTGGTGCATGCCGCCGTCCACCACCAGGAACACCTGCCCGCGCGAGACCTTGCGGTCGATCACCCGGCTCACGTACAGGCCCGCCTCGCCCACCAGGTAGCGGCCGAGCTCGATCACGATGTGGCCGCCCGGCCAGTCGCCCTGCATCCGCTGCGACAGTTCACCGAGGTTGTCGAGCACCGGGGCGAGGTCGAGCGCGGCCTCGCCGGGGGTGTACGGGATGCCGAAGCCGCCGCCGAGGTTCAGGCTGCGCACCGGCGCCGGCAGCAGCGACTGCCATTCCAGCGCCTGCTCGTAGCACTTGCGCTGCGCCTCGACGATCGAAGCGTGTCGCAGGTTCTGCGAGCCGGCGAACATGTGGAACCCCTCGAAGCCGAGCTCGGCGCCGGCGACCTCGCGCAGCAGTTCGGGCACCGATTCGGCATCGACGCCGAACTGGCGCGCGCCGCCGCTCATCTTCATCCCCGAGGCCTTGAGCTCGAACGGCAGGTTGACCCGGATCGCCACCCGCGGGCGGCAGCCGAGGCGCTCTCCGGCGCGGGCGAGGATCGGGATCTCGCGGAACGATTCGACGTTCACCAGGATCCCGGCCGCGACCGCCTGGGCCAGTTCCGCATCCGACTTGCCCGGCCCGGCGAAGCTGATGTGCTCGGGCGCCATGCCGGTATCCAGCGCGACGCGCAGTTCGCCCGCCGAGGCCACGTCCAGTCCGTCGACCAGCCCGGCCACGTGACCGACCAGCGCCGGCATCGGGTTGGCCTTCATCGCATAGTGCAGCAGCACGTCCGGCGGCATGGCGCCGCGCAGTCCGCGCGCGCGCCGGGTGATCCGTGCGCGGTCGTACAGGTAGCACGGCGTCGATCCGACCGCCGCCACCACCCGCGACAGCGGCTGTCCCGCCACCAGCAGTTCGCCGCGCTCGTCGCGTTCCCACGCCGGCATCGCGGATTCCGTCTCGGCTTTCACGTCCACCACCACCACTCCCGTTGCAGGGCGCTTGCGCCCGTCTCGAATCCGTCGGGCCGCGTCAGCCCATCGCCAGCAGCACCTTGACCACCACGTACAGCGCCACCACCCCGGCCACCGCGATCACCGGCCAGCGCACCAGGTGCGCGCTCAGTGCGAATCCCGGCAGGTCCGGGTTGCGGTCCCGCACCACCGAAAAGTGGGCGACCACGAGTGCGGCCAGCAGGTACAACAGGATCACGTAGCTACGGCTGAGGAAGAAGGCCGCGGTGAAGAAGCCGACCAGGGCGACCAGCAGCGCCAGCGTGATCCGGCGGTCCTCGATCCAGTCCCATGCCTGCTCCTCCTCGCCTTCGACGAACCCGGGATCGTGTCGCAGGATGCGGACCATCATCCAGAAGCAGTAGCCGACGAACGCCAGCCAGATCGTGAAGCCGATGATGCCGTTCTCGGCCAGCACCAGCACCAGCGAATTGTGCGCGGTGAGGTAATGGTACTCGGTGAACCGGCCGGTGCCGACACCGAACAGCGGGTTGGCCTGGAACATGTGCAGGCCTTCGTACCAGGCCTCCACGCGGCCAGCCGCGGATTCCTCGCCCGCGTCGATCTGGCTGCCGCGCGAGGGCATCATCAGCAGCCCCGCGAGCGCCACCGCGCCCAGCGCGCCGGCGGCGAACCAGCCGCGCCGGAACAGCACGTACGTGCCGCCCATGGCCACCACCGACAGCAGCGCGCCGCGCGACTGGGTGAGGTAGACGCCGTACAGCAGCAGCGCGCACAGCGACCACCAGAACAGGCGGCGCAGCCCCATCAGGCCGCCGCGCGCGCCGAGGTACGCGGCCATCGGCATGCTCATGACGAACAGCATGCCCAGGTCGTTCGGATCGCTGAAGATGCCCACGTACTGGATGCGGCCGTCGTTGACCAGCTCCGCGCCGGTCCAGCCGGTGCCCAGGGCCACCTGCTCGACGCCATGCAGGGCCAGCACCGAGGCGCACAGGACGAACACGCCCATCGTCATCACCACGCGTGCGCGCGTGTCCAGGGCGTTGGCCAGCAGGAAGAACGAGACCACGATCGCGGCGAAGTTGGTGAACTGCTGCAGCGCGCCGCCGCTCCACCCGGTCAGCAGCACCGATACGCTGGTGGCCACCAGGAACAGCAGCAGCAGCAGGTACTGGGGCGCGTCGAAGCGCTTGTTGCGCGACAGCAGCCAGACCCCCAGCGCCAGCACCAGCGCGATCGGCAGCAGCGGCACGCTGGCGAGCGGCGAGTCCGGATACTCCTGCGGCCGGATCAGGACCAGGCCCAGGTAGAGCACGATGAAGACGTACAGCAGCATGGTCGTCAGTGTCCCCCGGCGCGGGCACCGGCACGATGCCGCATGCATCGTGGGGCGGCGCAGGCGCGCGCGAAGATCGTCGGTCCCGGCGCGCTCATTGCAGCCTCAGCGCCCAGCGCTGGAGGAAGCCCGCCGCGCGCCGGTGCACGAAGGGGTACCGCTCGAGGAATTCCAGCAGGTGGCCGACGTCCGAGGCGCGCCAGGCGTTGAACGCCACCGTGGTGGCCAGGAACAGCGCTGCGAACACCGCCCCGGCAACCAGTTCGGTCCAGATGCCCGGCACCGCCAGCACCAGCGCGCCGGCGAGCAGTCCCGACAGCAGCGCGCAGCCGACCAGGCGCAGAAACTCGCGGACCGGCAGCCGCAGCCGCATCATTCGGGTGATGCCCACCGCCACCAGCGCGAAGACCAGCAGCCGCGAGATCGCGTACGAGGCCACCGCCCCCAGCAGGCCCCAGGTCGGCACCAGCGCGAATGCGAACGCGGCGGTGATGCCCAGGGACAGGCACGCGTACACCACGCGCATGCGCTGGTTGTCGGTGGTCGACAGCAGCGCGTTGAACGCCGCTTCGCCCAGCGTCAGCCCGCCCACCAGGATCATCACCCGCAGCGGCAGCACCACCTCGCCGTAGCGATCGCCGTACATCAGCGCCACGCCCGGACGCGACACCAGCAGCCCCACGCCGATCAGCATCAGCCCCAGGAACAGGCAGTAGCGCAGCGAGTTGCTCATGATGGTGTTGGCGCGATCGAGTCCGCCCTCGCCGAAGGCGTGCCCCATGATCGGCATCATCACCGTCATCAGGCCCGACGCGAGCAGGTCGACGCCGCCGCGGCTGAGCGCGGCGGCGATCGCGAAGAAGCCGACCTCCGCCGGGCCGACGGTCGCGTTGAGCAGGTAGGTCTCGATCGACTTGTTGCTGAACGTGTAGGCCAGCACCAGCAGCACCGTCCACAGCAGGTGGCGGCGCACGCGCACGGCCATCGCCGGGTCGGGATCCTGCAGTTCGCTGACCATGCCGCCCCGCCGCAGCATCACGCGCGAGATCACCGCGTAGCCGATGCTGACCAGCGCGAAGGCGACCAGGTAGGCCAGCAGCGGGGCATCCATCGCCAGCAGCACCAGCACGAACGCGATGTTGGCCAGGCTCATCGTGACCGTGGCGCGGGCCTCGACGTCGAAGCGCCCGTAGCCCTTGGCCACCGACGCATCGAAGATGTACACCGCCTTGGCCAGGCCCGCGACCAGCGCCACGACCACGAACGCGGCCAGCGAGTTTTCCCAGCCGTCGGGCGCGAGCCAGCGGCTGCCCAGCATGAAGCCAACCGCCACCAGCGCCAGGCAGGCGACCTGGCGCCGCAGCAGCCAGCCATGCACCCGGCGCGCGTCGTCGGGCGACTTGCGGCCCAGCGATTCGGACACGAAGCGGATCGCGGTGGAGGTGATGCCGTTGTTACCCACCGCGAGCAGGATGCCGGCCATCCACACCACGTAGGAGTAGCGTCCGAAATCGGCCGGTCCCAGGTGGCGCGCGATGATGATGCTGACCAGCAGGCCGACCCCGTAGGTGACGTAGGTCGAGCCCATGATCATCACCGCGGCACGGATCGCCGCGGCACCACTGAACTGCTGACTCATGAAGCGCCCTGAATGGATGGATCAGCCCCCCGGTGGCGCAACGCGCCCGCGACCGCGGCCCACATGAAACAACGCAATCGGCACCCTGGAGAGGCCATCGGCGGCGCGCGTGGTGTCCGGCCGGCGCCGCGCTTGCCGTGGTATGTTCCGGCCGCCCAGCGTCGCAGCGCGACCGCCTCCAGCCCCGCGCGATGGTGCGCCTGCCGCTCCCGATTTGCACGCCTCTCCCATGGACCACACTTCCACGCGCGGCATCCTGCATGTCGTCAATTCGCTCGACTACGGCGGGCTCGAGCGCGTGGTCGCGGACCTTGCGATCGAACAGCGCGCCCGCGGCCACAGTGTGCGTGTGCTGAGCCTGTGCGAGACCGCCGGCTTCCGCGACGCCCTGGAGGGTGCCGGCGTGCCGGTGCTGGTCGCCGGCAAGCGGCGCACGCTGGACCTGCAGGTGCTGCGCATGCTGCGCGAGGCGGCGGTCGGCGCGCAGGTCGTGCATACCCACAACTTCGTTCCCAACTACTACGCGGCGCTGGCGATGACGGGCCTGCGCGGGAGGGCGCTGGTCAACACCTGCCACAACATGGGCACGCGCCTGGACAACCGGCGCCTGCGCCTGCTGTATCGCGGATCGCTGCACCGCACCGCTCGGGTGGCGATGGTGGGCGAGCAGGTGCGCCGGCGGTTCGTCGGCGACGGCCTCGTGCGCGATGCGCAGGCAGTCACCGTGCTCAACGGCATCCCGGTGCAGCGCTTCGGCCACGATGCGCGCGCGCGTGCCGATGCCCGCGAACGTCTCGGGATTCCCGCGACGGTGCCGGTGATCGGCTGCGTCGGGCGGCTGGTCGCGCTCAAGCACCACCGGCTGCTGCTCGCGCTGCTGCCGGCGCTTGCGCGGGCGCATCCCGACCTGCGCGTGGTGCTGGTCGGCGACGGCCCCGAGGAAGCGTCGCTGCGCGCGCAGGCCGCGTCGCTGGGGATGGCGGAGCGCGTGCTGTTCGCCGGCGCGCGTGACGATGTCGCGGCCCTGCTGCCGGCGTTCGACGTCTTCGCCCTGCCCTCGCGCACCGAAGGATTGTCGATCGCGCTGCTGGAAGCCTGCGCGGCCGGCGTGGCGGTGGTGGCCTCGGCGGTCGGCGGCAATCCGGAGATCGTGCGCGACGGGATCAACGGCCGGCTGTTTCCCGACGACGACGGCGACGCGCTGCGCAGCGTGCTGCTGGCGCTGCTGGCCGATGCCGGCGAACGCCGGCGTCTCAGCGCGGCCGCGCGGGACTGGGTGGCGACGCACGCCTCGGTCGAGGCCATGGCTGCGCGCTACGACGAGCTGTACCGGGACGCGCGGGGCGACTGAGCCCCGCACGGCCGTCGCCGCGACGGCGGTCGGCCGCACGCCCGCATCCGCGGGTTGCGTGTTCGACAATCCCGCCGCCCCCTCGGATCAGTGCGCGTTCCGCGCCCGCGACCGCTCGCGCTCGCCCCACCGGTCCGTCGGGTGTGCGCAATCGCCGGGCAGCACGCGCCCGGCGTCCATTGCGTCTCAGCCCGCCTCAGCCCGCCGCCGCCCGCCGCTGTGCTGCAGCGCCGATGCCGTAGCCCGGACGCGGGATGAGGTGGTCGCGGTACTGCCCGGGATCGCCCGCCAGCCCGGCCTCGGCGGCCTTGGCGATGTTGTAGGCCTCGCGCGCGCTGACGTAGTGCAGCTTCCAGTCGCGACCGTCGTTGTAGCGCGTCTCCAGATACGTGTGCGCCTCGTCCATCGCCTGGCCCAGCAGCGCGTCCATGTCCTGGTCCTCGGCGCCGTGGGTGTGGATCTTGACGAAGATCCATTCCGGGCGGCCCTCGACGTGGATGCCGGTGTCCACCCAGGCGTCGATGCGGTCGCGCGTGGCCGGGGCCACCGCGCGGATGTCGGAATTCTCGATCCGCGGCAGGATGCCCCACTTGCGGTGCTTCCAGCGGAAGCCCAGCGGGCCCTGGATGATCATCAGGTCGCCTTCGGTCGCGCCGCCCACCTTCACCCGTGGACCGGTGTCGTGCGATTTCGGCCGCGCCGGATCGTCCTTGGCGTAGTAGATGCGGTTCACCGCGCGCGTCTGGCAGGGATCGGGCGCCGACGGCAGGGTGAAGTCGGCATAGCAGCCGGTCTCGCGCAGCACGACCAGCTCGTTGTCCACGCCGCAGTGGCGGCCGTGCGGGTGGCTGTTGTCCAGCGCCCAGTTGCCGTGGATGAAGGCCCAGCGCGGCTGCCCGGTCACCGGATCGCGCGGCAGCGCGTCGTGTCGCGTGGCCAGCAGCTCGGTGAACCGGCTCAGGGTGGCGCGCAGGTTGGCTTCGGTGTCATTGTCGTGGTGCAGGTGGATCTCGATCTCGCCCAGCCCCTGGCGGCACAGTTCGACCAGCGCGTCGAGGTGCTCCTCGCGGTATTCCTCTTCCGGGTAGAAGAACGAATGCACCGGCGGGCGCCCGTCCGCATCGCGATGGTTCGCGCACAGCACCGGCAGGTCGCGGCGCCAGCGCGCCACGCGCGCACGCTCCTTCGCCAGGTCGGGCTTGCCCCAGGCCGGCTCGTAGTGGTCGACGAAGCAGAACATCAGGTGCCGCGTGGTGCCGGCGGCCACCGGCGCGCGCCAGTCCTGGCGCATCCAGGCCAGCAGCCATCCGGTCAGGTTGCGCCGGTTCGCCATCCACAGGGCGAACGCGAGCGTGGCAAGTCCCAGCAGGCCAAGGGCCAGCAGCAGCAGAGTCATCGGCGAAATCCAGTCGGCGGCACGGGGCCAGGCATGTTGCAGGCGGGCGAGGCCCGAACGCGCGACGACGGCGGTGTCGCCCGCGACTTCGCGCAGTCCGTCGCCCGTGGGGGTCGTGGTCGGCGGCCTGCGCGCGTCCAGCGCACCGATCGCGGCGCCGGCGGCGGCAGGTTTCTCGAAGGCGCCGATGGTCGGCTCAGCCTCGGAGCGCGGGTCGCCGGCGATGTCGGCGGGCACGTCGGGCAGCGGCGTGGCGGCCGCCAGCGCGGCGCTGCCGGCCAGCGGGCGTCCGCTGGCGTCGACCAGGAAGTGCGCCTGCACGCTGTGCGCGTCCACCCCCATCCCGGCGCGCCAGCCGTCGAAGCCGGTGACCGCCATCGCCAGCGGTGAATCCGGCCGCTGGTCCACGAACCGGCACGGGCGCCCGCCTTGGGGATAGCCGTTGAAGTCGATCCGCGGCGTTCCGGCCAGCGCCGACAGCCCGCCAAGCTCCGGCGACCAGCGGATCTCCACGCAGTGCCCGCCATCCTGCACGACCAGGTTGTTGAGCAGCGAGACGCCCGTGTTGGGCGGCCGCCCCGCCTCGCCGTACCAGTCCTGGAACACGATGCCGAAGAACAGCGCCGACTGTCCGTCGCGCGCGGCGTCGATGATCGTGTTGTGCGCCACCACGGTGTCGAGCGTGGCGTACAGGCCGATGCCGGCGTAGCGCGTGTTGCGCACCACGTTGTTGCGCACGATGCCGCGGATCGCCTCGTGGTAGCCGGGGTTGGCGTCGAGGTCGAAGAAGCCCACGCTGGTGTCGAAGCCGGCCAGGATGCCCGCATCGCCCGTGTTCTCGATCCGGTTGCGCTGGACCACCACGTCGCGCGCGCCGCCCTTGAAGTACAGCCCGGTGGTGGCGACGTCGTGGATGTAGCTGTCTTCCACCACCATGCCGTCGCCGTTGACGTTGTCGATGCCGTCGGCGTTCTCGGCGTCGCGGCGCCCGGTGCCGTGGATCTCGACCCGGCGGATGGTGGCGCGCCGGGAGCGCGGGGTGATCTTGATCCCGTCGCGGCCGGTGTCGCGGATCAGCAGGTCTTCCAGCACCACGTCCGACGCGCCGATGTCGCTGTCCGGCCCGTCCTGGTACCAGTTGGTCTGCAGCATCACGCCGTAGTAGTAGCCGCCGCTGATCTCCAGGTTCGTCAGCACGCTGCCGGAGGCATCCGGGTCGATCTGCACCGCGACCGAGTCCTGCGTCTGTGGATCGCAGTGGATGTGGGCGCGCCCCTCGGGCCCCGAACGCAGCGTGAGCCGGTTGCGCAGGCGCACGTCGCATTCGTCGTAGCGGTTGCGGCCCGGACGACCGTCGAGTTCGATCACGTCGCCGTCGGCGGCGAGCGCGCGCGAGGTGTCGAGCACGCGCATGATGCTGCGGAACGGCCGCTCGGCCGACCCGTCGCCGCGGGCATCGTCGCCCGCGCCCGAGACGTGCCAGGTCCGCGCCGCCGCCGGGGCCGGGGCCGCCGCGCACAGTGCCAACGCCATCGCCAGCGCGCAGAGCCCCCTGATGCTGTGTCCGGCCATGCCGCGCGCGATCTCCTGCCTCGTGTGGATCGGGCCGGCGCCCGCGAGGGCCCGGCACCGGTGAATCGATGGATATCTTCGAATACGCGCTTTGCGCGCCCGTGCGGCCACCCGCGTCCGCCCCTCCGTGCTTTCTGCGTAACCCTCGATCGGGAAGGCGCGACTTCCCGGCCGGTCATGGCCGGGGCGCCGCGGGGGATTGGAGCCGAGGGACGTGAAGAAGCGCATCGCCGCCAGGGTCTTGTCGCACACCGGGCTGGGCCGCCTGCTGGCGGCGCTGATGCCGCCGCAGGGCATCCTGATCCTCAACTACCACCGCATCGGCGACGGGCGCGATTCGCCCTACGACCGTGAACTGTGGAGCGCGGACGAGGAGGCCTTCGATGCGCAGATGGCCTGCCTGGCGCGCCACTGCGACGTGATCTCCCCGGGCGACATCGACACCATCGCCGGCCGCCGCGGCCGCCACGTGCTGGTGACCTTCGACGACGGCTACATCGACAACTACCAGGCGGCGTTCCCGATCCTGCGTGCGCGCGGCGTGCCGGCGACCTTCTTCATCGCCACCGGGTTCATCGACCGGCCACGGCTGCCGTGGTGGGATGAGATCGCCTGGCGCGTGCGCTCGACCGCGCAGACGCGCCTGGACCTGCGCCCCTGGCTGCCGGCGCCGCTGGCGCTGGGCGAGGCGCGAGAGGACGCGATCCACGCCATCCTGTGCGCCTTCAAATCGCTGCGGGCGGAGGACTCCGCGCATCTGATGGCGCGCCTGCGCGAGGCCACCGGCCAGGCCACGCCCGAGCGCGTCGACGGGCTGTGGATGGACTGGGACATGATCCGCGAGATGGGCGCGGCCGGGATGACCATCGGCGGCCACACGGTCGACCACCCGGTGCTCTCACGCCTGCCACCCGAGCGCCAGTGCGAGGAAGTCGAAGGCTGCGCGGCCCGCATCCGCGCCGAGACCGGTCGTCCGATGGAGTACTTCGCCTATCCGGTGGGCAGCCAGTGGGCGTTCGACGCCGATACCCGTGCCTGCATGGAAGCGGCCGGGGTGCGCCGCGCATTCTCCTACTACGGCGGGCACGCGCGTGCGGATTCCCCACGGTTCGACACGCCGCGCATGGCGGTCGAACCCGCGGTCGCCCTGCCCGACCTGGCCGCGATGCTGTGGCTGCCGCAGCTGTTCGCGCGGGTCGATCCGGCATGAGGACAGCGGTGCGGCGACACGCGGGCAGGCCATGACCCCGCAGACCGACTTCCTCGCCCTGTACCGCGAACTGGGCATCGATCCGGCGTGCTCGCCTGACGCCTTGAAGCGCGCCTACCGGCGCCGCGTCTCGGAGCTGCATCCCGACCGCGTCAGCGAGGACGCGGGCGGCGAGGAGGCGCTCAAGTCGCTCAACCTAGGCTATGCCGCTGCGCTGGAGTTCTTCCATGTGCACGGACGGTTCCCGGGGGCTCCGGCGGTGGCGGTTCCGCGCGCGCCTGCGCCGCCGCTCCGGCCCCTGACCGCAGCCGCGGCCGGCGAGGCGGCCGAGCTGCCGATGGCCCTGCCCGAGGCGCCGCCTCCTCGCGCCCGACGCTGGCTGAGCCTCACCCTCGCCGCACTGGCGGTGCTGGTGGTGGGCATGCAGTTCGCCGGTCGCGACCCCGTCCCGACCGAAGCGGCCACGACCGCGCGGGCGCAGCCGGATGCGCGTCCGCGGACCACAGCGGCCGCTCCGGCGCCGCAGGCGATGCTCGAGATCGGAATGCCTGCGCGCGACGCCCTCGATGCGCTGGGCGCGCCGACCGATACCGCCGAGGACGGCCGGCTGTGGCACTACGGCCCGTCCTGGGTACGCCTGGTCTGCCGCGAGGTGGTGGACTGGTACAGCTCGCCGCTCATGCCGCTGGGCCACTCCCCCATGCATCCGGACGCGCCGGCAGGCGACGCGCCGCCGCGTGGCTGTACCGAGCTCGATCCGCGGATGCCGCGGCGCGGCTGACGCCCGGCCTGGCGATGCCGGGCCCGTGGCCAATTTCACCGGTCCCGCGCATGTCCGCCTGCGACCGGCGGCACGGGCGTGCGGCGGCACGCCCGCCGGCGACTCAGGCCGCGGCTTCCTCGTCCGGCGCCGGGCGGCCCTCGGCCTCGGCCTGCAGCACGCTGCGGCGGATCTTGCCGGTGTTGGTCTTGGGCAGGGCGTCGCGGAATTCGACCGTGCGCGGGATCATGAACTCCTCCAGGTGCGCACGGCAGTGGGCCAGGATCGCGCGCGCGTCGAGGTCCTCGCGATCGCTGACCACGATCGCCTTCAGCGCATGGCCCATGATCGGATCGGGTACGCCCACCAGGGCGGCCTCACGGATGCCGGGCAGCGCGTAGAGCACGTTCTCGACCTCCTTGGGGCTGACCTTCTCGCCGCGCGACTTGAGGATGTCGTCCTTGCGCCCGACGAAGTACAGGAAGCCCTCGGCATCCATGCGGAACAGGTCGCCGGTGTGCAGCACCTTCTCCCAGGGATAGCGGCCGGGGCGCAGCGCCTTGGCGGTCGCCTCCTCGTTGCGCCAGTAGCCCTGCATCACGTGCCCGCCGCGCACCACCAGCTCGCCGACGGTGTCGGGCGGCAGCGGCCTGCCGTCGTCGTCGGCCACCCACACCTCGGTGCCCGGGATCGCGATACCGACGCTGTCCGGGCGCTTCGCGAGCTGGTCCGGCGGCAGCCAGGTGCAGCGCTTGGATTCGGTCATCCCGTACATCGAGAACACCTTCGCGTGCGGGAAGATCTCCTGCAGCTTGAGGATGTGCGCCGGCGGCAGCGCGGCCGCGGTGTTGGTGATGTAGCGCACGCCCTGCGCCCAGGCCGGGTCGAAGTTCCGGATCTGCACGATCAGCGCGGCCATCGTCGGCACCAGCGGGAAGCCGGTGACCTGCTCCGAAGCCAGCAGCGGCAGCACCTTCTGCGGGAACGCGAACGACTTCTCCAGCACCAGCGTGGCGCCCATCTTCACGCACATCAGCAGCTGGTACAGGCCGTAGTCGAACGACAGCGGCAGCACGCTCAGCACCACGTCGTCCTCATGGGACTCGAGGTAGGTGGTGATCGAGGACGCGGCGTGCTCGATGTTCTTGTGCGTCATCATGACGCCCTTGGGATTGCCGGTCGACCCCGAGGTGTAGACCAGCATCGCCAAGTCGATGTCCACGCCCGCCGGGCGCGCGGCGGCGCAGCCCGGCTCGGCGACCGTGGTGAAGGCGTCGTAGCCGACGACGTCGCCGCCCTCGGCCTCCGCGGACTCGTCCACCACCACCACGCGGCGCACGCTCGGCGCCTGCGCGGCGGCCGCCAGCGCCACCGGCGCCAGGCTGGCCTGGGTGAACAGCACCGCGGCCTCGCAGTTGTTCAGCACGAAGGCGAGCTTGTCGGCCTTGGTGGTGGCATTGACCACGCTGAACACGCCGCCGGCGCGCAGGGTGCCGAAGATCGCCACCGCGGTCTCGACCCGGTTGTCCAGGAACACCACGCAGCGGTCGCCATTGGCGAAGGCGGCATGTTGGACCAGGCCGTCGGCGAAGCGGTCGGCGGCGGCGTCGAGCTCGGCGTAGCTGGTGCGGCCCCCGGCGTGTACGATCGCCGGGTGCCCCGGCCGGCGCCGGGCCGCGAGGGTGAGGTGGTGCTCGTAGCGGTTCATGCCACGTTCCCGGCCTCGCGCTGCTTGCGCTCGGCATAGGCGGTGATGCCGGCGATGCTGCCGAGGTTCTCAGGCACCACGTCCTCGTCCTCGACCACGAAGCCGAACGTTTCCTCGAGCCAGGTCACGATCGTCAGCACGCCGATCGAGTCGATGATGCCGCCTTCCAGCAGGTCCATGTCCGCCGGCGGGTCACCGCCGTCGCTGGGAAAGGTGGTGGCGATGAAGTCGCGGACGGTCTGTTGCGTGGAAGCCATGCGGATGTCTGGGTCTCGGGAACGGGAAGGCGCGCCGGGGCACGCCCGCGGCGGGTGCGCCGCGGTCGGATTGGAACAGATTGCGGCGGTGGACGGAACCGCGGCGGCGCTCAGCGCGCGCCGCGCCTGAACAGGACGACCTCGACGGTCTGCAGCAGGATCATGAAGTCGAAGAACAGGCCGTGGTTCTTGACGTAGAACAGGTCGAACTTCAGCTTCTCGCGGGCGTCGTTCACCGAGGCGCCGTAGGGATAGCGCAGCTGCGCCCAGCCGGTCAGCCCCGGCTTCACCGAGTGCCGCACGTTGTAGTAGCGGATCTCCTCGTTGAGCTGGTCGACGAACTGCGGCCGCTCGGGGCGCGGGCCGACGAAGCTCATGTCGCCCGCCAGCACGTTGAACAGCTGCGGCAGCTCGTCCAGCCGCGTCGCGCGGATGAAGCGGCCCACGCGCGTGGTGCGGTCGTCGTTGGTGCTGGCCCAGCGCGCCACGCCGTCCTTCTCGGCGTCGGTGCGCATGCTGCGGAACTTGGTCAGGTCGAAGGTGCGGCCGCCCTCGCCCACCCGGGTCTGGCGGTAGAGGATCGGCGAACCGGACTCGGCCCACACGCACAGCGCCACCACCAGCATGAACGGCCACGCGACCAGCAGCAGCACCAGCGCCGCGGCGATGTCGAAGGCGCGCTTGCTGAGCCGGCGCGGGAACGAGTGGTCGAAGCCGCCGGAGAACACCAGGGTGGACGGATCGGCGATCTCGAGCTTGATCAGGCCCGCCTCGCGCTCGAAGAACGCCGGCAGATCCACGATCGCCACGCCCATCTGCGCGCACTGCAGGATCTGGTCCATCGGCAGGCCGCCGCGGCGCTCGTCCGGCGCCACCACGATCTCGTGCGCGTGCAGGTCCAGCGCCAGTTCGCGCAGGGTACGCCCGTTCGGATCGACCAGCAGGTCCTGCGCCACCACCTGGGCCTGGCCCTCGATCGGAAGGAAGCCGATCACGGTGAAGGCCTTGCGGTCGCTGCGGCGGCGCAGGCGGCGGTTGATCAGGTCGGCGTTGCTGCCGGCGCCCAGGATCAGGATCCGGCGCTTGAACGCCTCGACCCCGAACAGGCCGTAGACCAGCAACCGCAGCGTGCAGATGAGCACGAAGCCGATCAGCAGCGACAGCGCCAGCACGCCACGGCCGATGTAGGTCGACGGCACCGCGTAGTACAGCACCAGCAGGCCGACGCCGCCGAAGGCGAACCCCAGGCCGATGCGCAGCATCAGGTCGATGCGGTTGTGGCGCACGTGCGGCTGGTACAGGCCGAAGGCGGCCATGGCGCCGGTGACGAACACGGCCACCAGCAGCGAGCGGAACGGCGCGGTGTCGATGAAGAGCCCGCGGCTGGCGGGATCGTCGAGGAACCGCAGCCAGACCGCCAGGGTCACCGCCAGCAGCAGGACCGAGAGCTCGAGCAGCCACAGCACCCGGATGGTGCGGTTGGCGCGGCCGGCGAACGCGCCGATCACGATGCCCACCCGCGCGGGCGACACACGGGCGGCACCGCCGCCACATGCCCACGATGCAATGCGTACATGGTCCAAGCCCCCTGATGCCGTTGCGATCGGACGACCGCACCGGTTGGTCCGGTTCGCGGTCGCCTGATTCAACGCATTTCCCGCCGGGGGCAGGACAGGACGGACTGCGGCCGCTGGCCTGCGCTGGCCAGCGGCCGCACCCGGGGCACCGGCGTCGCCGCCGGTACCGCGGTCAGCGGATCAGCGCCGGACCTCGCGGGACGTCGCCGTGGCGGCGCCACGGTCCAGCCAGTCCCGCAGGCGCGTCCACAGCATCAGGGCGGGCGGCGCCACACGCACCGCAGACGTGGAGGCGACCGGCGCCTGGACCGCCCGGGCCGCGCCCGCGGCCGGCTCGGACGCAGGCACATCCGCCGGCCGTGACGCGGGGGCCGCGCCGGAGGTCGAGCGCATCGCCGCGACCGGCTGCGCGGACGCGCCGGCGACCGCCATGCCGCTCCCCGACGCACCACCGGCGCCCAGCGGCTGGCTGCCGCCACGGCGGACCCGGGTCGGCGGCGGCGGCGCCGAGGCGACTTCGTCCGCACCCAGGTCGTACGGCGCGGTGCGCGCCTGGCGGTCGATGTCGTCGGTCACCTGGGCGATCGTGGTGCCGGCGTTGATCGCGGGGCTGTTGGCCGGCAGGCGGCCGTTGGCGTCGACCGAATACGCGGCCTGCTTGCTGTTGGCGTCGACGTTGAGCGCGTTGCGCCACTGCGTCAGGCTGCCCTGGCTGAAGCCGCTGCCGGGACGGTTGTCGCGGAACACGCAGCCGGTGCCGTAGCCGTTCCAGTCGGTGCCGGGCGAGCCGCTCAGGCCCGACAGTCCGCCCAGTTCGCTCGAATGGCGGATCTCCACGCAGCGGTTGTTGGCCTGGATCACGAGGTTGTTGACGATCCTCGGGTTGACGTTCGCCGGGCGCTTGGCCGCCGGGTCGTAGTCCTGGAAGGTGACCCCGAAATAGAGCGCCGAATGCGCGCCGGTGGCGGTGTTGACCAGGGTGTTGTTCGCCACCACCGTGTCCTTCGACGCGTACAGGCCGATGCCGGCGTAGCGGGTGTTGCGCACCACGTTGTTGCGCACGATGCCGCCGATGGCCTCGTAGTAGTTCGGGTTCACCGACAGGTCGAAGAACTCCGGGCTGGTGTCGAAGCCGACGAGGATGCCGGCATCGCCCGTGTTCTCGATCCGGTTGCGCTGGATCACCACGTTGCGCGCGCCGCCCTTGAAGTACAGGCCGGTGGTCGCGGTGTCGTGGATGAAGCTGTCCTCGACCACCATGCCGTCGCCGTTGACGTTGTCGATGCCGTCGGCGTTGCCGCTGTCACGGGTGCCTGTGTTGCGGATCTCCACCCGGCGGATGATCGCGCGGTTGGACTTGGGCGTGATCTTGATCCCGTCGCGGCCCGAATCGCGGATCAGCAGGTCCTCCATCACCACGTCGGAGGCGCCCGTGTTCGACGACGGACCGCCCTGGTACCACGCGGTCTGCAGCATGATCCCGTAGTAGAAGCCGCCACTGATCTCCAGGTTGGCGATGCGGCTGCCCGAGGCGCCCGGATCGACCTGGATGGTGACGGAGTTCGACGTGGACGTGTTGCAGTGGATCAGGGCGCGTTCGCCCGCGGGCGAGCGCAGCGTGACCCGCTGGCGCAGGCGCACGTTGCATTCGTTGTAGGTGCGGTTGCCCGACGGCGCGCGCACGGTCACGGTGTCGCCGGCGCGCGCGGCCGACAGGCCCCGCTGGACCGTCCGGTAGGGACGCGACGAACTGCCGTTGCCGCTGGAATCGTTGCCGCTGGTGGAGACGAAATATTCGGCCGACCAGGCCGGTGCGGCGGCCAGCGCCAGGACCAGCGCGGCCATCAGGGTACTGCGGGGCATGCGGACTACCTCGGGTATCGGAATTGCGGTGTGGCCCCCTGATTGCCCGCGACAGGGAGGCCCGTCGCAAAGCCCGGCGAGGCTCTCACGCAATTGCTGAACCGTTGGTACATCTTTGCCAGATGGCGGCGGGAGGCGGATTCGGACGCGTTCGCCCGCGCAGGAGTGTGACCACGCGCACATACGCGCGCGGGCAACCGTCCGGGATTGCGCAGGATGGACGCCCTGGTCGCGCCCCCGATTCTCTAGAGGCGCTTGCCCACGGCCCGGGCGGCGTAATGGGCGAAATACCAGCCCGATCGCAGCACGCCCAGGCGCTCGCTCTCGCGGTAGATCCGCCACTGCCACCGGGCGGCACGCAGCTTGTTCGACGACAGCGACCCCTGCCGCACCAGGTAGGAGGCCAGCATCCGGTCCGGCTGCGCGCAGACCGCCTCGCCCGCCGCCCGCACCAGCCCGAGCCAGAACACGTAGTCCTCGTGTCCCATCGCGCCGAAGCGCGGATCTCCGAGCGAACGGTCGTAGAGCCCGGTCAGGTTGCCGATGCAGTTGCCCTTGAGCATCTCGGCATAGGTGGCACGCGCCGGCGGCCGCACCCGCGACAGCACCCGCCCCGCGGCATCCACGCGCTCGTAGGCGGTGTAGCCCACGCGTGCCCCGCTCTCGCGCAGCGCGGCCAGCTGCACCTCGAGCTTGTCCGGATACCAGGTGTCGTCGCTGTCGAGGAAGGCGACGTAGCGCCCGCTGGCGGCCTCGATCCCGGCGTTGCGCGCCGCCGCCACGCCGCCGTTGCGCGGCTGGCGGATCGGCACCACGCGCGGGTCGGCGTCCGCCTGGCGCTGGATCAGTTCCCAGCTGGCGTCGGTGGAGCGGTCGTCGACCACCAGCAGTTCCACCGCGGCGTGGGTCTGCGCGAGCGCGGAGCGCATGGACGCCTCCAGCGTCCCGGCCGCGTTGTAGGCGGGCATCACCACGCTCACCCGATCCATCCGGACTTCCCCTGCACGTCGTCCAGGCGGTAAACGCGAAAACGCGTCGCGGGCGGGCACGCGCCCGGCACGGCGGCCGGCCGCGGCCGGATATCATGCCGGCCTGCGTCCATCCGGGGATGCGCGTTCCGGCAGCGGCCGGCGGGGGAAGCATGCGGTTCGTCGACGACGTCAAGGCCAAGTCCCGCTGGTGCTACGGCGACGACCGTCCGCGCACCCTGCTCAAGACCCTGCTCACCGACGGCACCTTCGCGATGGCCTGCTACCGGGCGATGCAGTGGTCGCAGGCGCACCGGCTGGCGCCGCTGGCGATGGTGTTCAACAAGCTCAACGCGTTCTTCGGCCAGTGCATCATCGGCCGCGGCGCGGATTTCGGGCCGTGCTTCGTGCTGATCCACAGCCAGGGCGTGGTGATCAACGGCAGCGTGCGGGGCGGCGCGCATGTCTACATCGAGCACCAGGTGACGATCGGGGCCGAAAAGTACGTCTCGCCGCGGATCGGCGACCACGTGTTCATCGGCGCGGGTGCGAAGATCGTCGGCGCCGTCACCCTGGGCGACCACAGCCGGGTCGGCGCCAACGCGGTGGTGGTGCACGACGTGCCGGCGGGCGCGACCGTCGGCGGAATCCCCGCGCGCGTCCTGCGCCAGCGCGTTCCCGGAGAAGCTGCGGACGCCGGGGCCTGAAGCGGCTACCGCGCTGGAGCAGCCAGCGGCATCCCATCCCCTGAAAGCGGATCGACGCCCACCCTCGCATGCGGGGGACGCGCCGGGGCGACGCTGGCCTGTCGCGGGCGGAATTCGCGTGATCTGAAGACATCGCGCGGACGGGGACCGCGCCGTGCATGCAGCGGCGTGTCCCGCCGACTCTGCACCCGTGGTCCCGCCTGCCTCCCGGTTGCGCGCGGCTCCCACGCGGCCTGCATTCACGACGGAACGCATGAAGATCCTGGCGCTGACCAACCTGTACCCGAACCCGCTGCAGCCGCACCGCGCCGCGTTCAACCGCCACCGCTTCCGCTTCCTGGCCGGGCACCACGAGGTCCGGCTGATCGCGCCGGTGTCCTGGCGCGACGAATGGGCGCTGCGTGGCGCCGGCGCCCGGATTCCGCCCGGCCGACGCACCACCTGCGACGGCATCGCCGTCGAACATCCGCGCTACTGGTACACGCCCGGCGTGCTGCGGGGGCAGTACGGGCGCTTCTTCGAGGCCTCGGTGCGCGGCGCGTTCGATCGCGCCGTGCGCGAGCTGCAGCCCGACATCGTCCTGGCCACGTGGGCCTATCCCGACGGCTGGGCCGCGGTGCGGCTGGCGCGGCGCCACGGGCTGCCGGTCGCGGTGCTGGTGCACGGCAGCGACGTGCGCCGCATGGACGAATTCGCCGCGCGCCGCAACGGCACGCGCGAAGCGCTGTGCGAGGCCGATGGCGTGATCGCGGTGTCGGCCGACCTCGCCGCGCGCGTGGTCGCGCTCGGCGCGGCGCCCGACCGCGTCGCCACCGTGCTCGATGGCGTCGACCGCACCCTGTTCCATCCCGGCGAGCGCGCCGACGCGCGGCGGCGCCTCGGCCTGGGTGACGACCACCGCCACCTGCTCTACATCGGCAACCTGCTGCCGGTGAAGGGCGTCGACGTGCTGCTGCAGGCGTGCCAGGTGCTGGACGCGACGCGGCGGGACTGGTGCCTGCACCTGGTCGGCGACGGCGCCGAGCGCCCGCGACTGCAGGCCCAGGCGCAGGCCGCGGGACTCGCCGGGCGGGTGCTCTTCCACGGCGCGCAGCCGCATGCCGCCCTGCCCGACTGGCTGCGCGCGGCCGACCTGTTCGTGCTGCCCAGCCGTTCGGAAGGCATTCCCAACGTGCTGCTCGAGGCCTCCGCCTGCGCGACGCCGTATGTCGCCAGCCGGGTCGGCGGCATTCCCGAGATCGCCGCGCTCGGTGCGGGCGTGCTGGTGCCGCCCGAGCAGCCGCAGGCGCTGGCCGAAGCGATCGACCATGCCCTCGACGCGCCGCCCGCGCAGCCGGCGGACGGTCCGCGCGACCGGCGCGAGGCGGTCGGCGAGATCGCCGCCTTCCTCGCGCGCACCGCGGCGCGCACGCGCGAACCGCCGGCGCTGTCCCGATCCGCCGCCGTCTGACGTTCTCCATCAAAGACCCCTGCAGCGCGGCTCCACCGGCGGCGCGCCATCCGCGAGCACAGACCTCCATGCCAGACTCCAGCGGCCAGCCGCGCCTGAAGATCCTGTTCCTGCACAAGCAGATCCTGTTCCCGCGCGATACCGGCGGCAAGATCCGCGTGCTGAACCTGCTCAAGCACCTCGCGCGCTGGCACGACGTCACCTACGTGTGCAACCTGCGCCGTGGCGAGGAAGCGCTGCTGCCGCAGATGGAGGCGCTGGGGCTGAAGGTCGAGGCGGTGCCCGGCGAAGCCTCGCCGCACGGCAGCCCGCGGTTCCTCGCCAGCGCGGTGGCCAACCTGGCCTCGTCGCGCCCCTACGCCATCGACCGCAACTACGATCCCGCGCTGCGTCGCCGGATCGAGGCCCTCGTCGCGCGCGAGCGCTTCGACCTGGTGATCTGCGACACCGTGCAGATGGCCCGCCACACCATCGGCCTGGACCTGCCGCCGACGATCCTGTTCCAGCACAACGTCGAGGCGCAGATCCTGCAGCGCCACGCCGAGGTCAGCCGCGGCGCGGCGATGCGCGCCTACATGTTCAACCAGTACCGGCGCATGGCGGCGTTCGAGGGCGGCTGCGGCCGGCACTTCGACCACGTGATCGCGGTCAGCCGGCAGGATGCGGACATCTTCCGCGACCGCTACGGCTGGCAGCACGTGGACCCGATCGACACCGCGGTGGACACCGACTTCTTCCAGCCCGACCCCGCGCGCGAACGCGAGGGCCAGGTGATGTTCCTCGGTTCGATGGACTGGCTGCCCAACCAGGACGGCATGCGCTGGTTCTGCGACGAGGTCTGGCCCCGGGTGATCGCCCGGCGCCCGGACGCGCGCTTCCGCATCGTCGGCCGCAACCCGCCGCCGGCGATCCAGGCCCTGGCGCAGCGCCCCGGCATCGAGGTCACCGGCTCGGTCCCCGACGTGCGCCCGCACCTGGCCGATGCGGCGGTGGTGGTGGTGCCGCTGCTGGTCGGCGGCGGCACCCGGCTGAAGATCTACGAGGCGATGGCGATGGCCCGCGCCACGGTCAGCACCACGATCGGCGCCGAAGGACTGCCGGTCGAGCCCGGCACCCACTTCCTGCAGGCCGACACGCCCGAGCGCTTCGCCGACGACATCCTGCGCCTGCTCGACGACGCCCCGCTTCGGCACCGGATCGGCGACGCCGCCGATGCCTTCGTGCGCGCGCACTACTCCAGCGAGACGATCGCCCGCCAGTTCGAGGCGATCTGCCTCGGCGTCGCCGCCCGCGCGCCGGGCCATGCCGCCGCGCGCCCCGCGCGCGCGAGCACCCTCATTCCCTCAAGCGAGCCAGTCAAACCATGAGCAATGTTGCGGTATTCGGCCTGGGCTACGTCGGTTGCGTGACCGGCGCCTGCCTGGCCAAGGACGGTCACACCGTCATCGGCGTCGACATCGACCAGGACAAGGTGGCCGAGATCAACGCCGGCCAGGCCCCGATCCGCGAGAACGGGCTGGACGAACTGGTCGCGGCGCAGGTCGCCGCCGGACGCCTGCGCGCCACCACCGACACCGCGCTCGCGGTGGCCGGCTCGGACGTGGCGATGATCGCCGTCGGCACGCCCTCGATGGAGGACGGCAGCGTCACCACGCACGTGCTCGAGAGCGTGATCGCCGGCATCGGCACTGCCCTGCGCGCCGCGCCAAAGGCCTACCACGTGGTGATCCGCTCCACCCTGCTGCCCGGTCTGCTGGAAACGCAGATGCAGCCGATCCTGGACAAGGCGCTGGGCGCCGACTTCCCCGCCGACGTGGTGTTGTGCAACAACCCGGAATTCCTGCGCGAAGGCTCGGCGCTGAAGGACTACTACCACCCGCCGTACGTGCTGGTGGGCGCGGACGACGAGGCCCAGGCGCAGCCGGTGCTCGACCTGTACGCCGCGGTGGACGCGAAGAAGTTCGTCACCGACTCGCGCACCGCGGCGCTGGTGAAGTACGCCTGCAACAACTTCCACGCGGTCAAGGTCACTTTCGCCAACGAGATCGGCGCGGTCGCCAAGGCGATGGGCGCCGACGGCCACGCGGTGATGAAGCTGGTCTGCGAGGACACCAAGCTCAACATCTCGCCGGCGTACATGCGCCCGGGCTTCGCGTTCGGCGGCTCGTGCCTGCCCAAGGACCTGCGCGCGATCAGCCGCTTCGCCGAGCACGAGGCGCTGCGCCTGAACATGCTGTCCTCGGTGATGGCCTCCAACGAGAGCCAGCTCAAGCGCGCGCTGAAGCTGGTGCGCGACACCGGGCGCAAGCAGATCGGCCTGGTCGGCCTGAGCTTCAAGAACGGCACCGACGACCTGCGCGAGAGCCCGATGGTGGAACTGGTGGAGACGCTCACCGGCTGGGGCCACCAGGTGAAGATCTACGATCCGAACGTGACCCTCGGCCGCCTGCGCGGACGCAACCTGAGCTACATCGACCGTCACCTGCCGCACCTGGCGCAGATGCTGGTGTCCGAGCCGTCCGAGGTGCTGGACCACGCCGAGGTGCTGCTGCTGTGCACCGACGTGGCCGATGCGCACGACTGGCGCGCGGAGGCCAGCGGCCGGGTCTTCGACCTGCGTACGGACCTGGCGCGGCCGGTGTCCGACGCGAGCGAGGCCCTGGCCGAAGCGCGGGCCGCACGCGCGGCCTGATCGCCGCCGGCAGCGCGGCGACCGGATGAGGCCACCTGCGCGCCCGGTCCGGGCGCGCAGGCGCGCGACGCATGCCTCGATGCCGGCGCCGCCGGATGTTCGCGTCGCCCCGATATGGCCGCAAGCCTCATCCGGCGCGAGACGCGAATCACGTGATGATCGCCAAGCCCCGGGTGCGCTTCGCTTACCCGGGCTACGCGAGATCGTTCCGTAGCCCGGATAAGGCCGCAGGCCGCATCCGGGGCGGGACGCGAAACACGCGACAATCGCCGAGCCCCGGGTGCGCTTCGCTTACCCGGGCTACGCGAGATCGTTCCGTAGCCCGGATAAGGCCGCAGGCCGCATCCGGGGCGACACGCAAATCACGCGACAAACGCCGAGCTCCAGGTGCGCTTCGCTTACCCGGGCTACGCGAGATCGTTCCGTAGCCCGGATAAGGCCGCAGGCCGCATCCGGGGCGACACGCGAATCACGCGGAAAACGCCGAGCCCCGGGTGCGCTTTGCTTACCCGGGCTACGTGGGCCGCAAGACCTCGCGTTCGGTCGCCCTACTCCGCGAACCGCGAGGCCATCCAGTCCCGCAGGTAGGCGAAGAGCTTTTCGCGATGCGCGCGCACGTAGAAGGTGTGGTCGCATTCGGGCCAGTACTCGCTGGCCATGTTCGGTGAGTCCATCACGCGGCCGAACGCTTCCCGCGCCTGGCGGCGGTGGTTGTGGTAGGAGGCCACGCCGCCGGTGTAGAGCATCAGCACCTGGGTGCCGCGCGCGTCGAGCGCGTGCAACCGGCCGACCGCTTCCTCGCGCCTCGGAAAATCGCGCAGGTCGTCGTTGCCGACCGCGCGCGGTTCGCCATCGGCCTTGCGCAGCCGGCGGCGCAGTGCGCGCCACACCCGCGCGGGATTGAACAGGCGCGGCAGGTAGTGGCGGATCCGGTGGCCACGGGTGGCATAGCCGACGCCGTCGAGCAGCACCACGCCCGCCACCCGCGCCTCCTGCGGCGCGAGGTTGAAGGCGTCGTCCGCGCCCGAGCACACGCCGCCGAGCACGAAGCGCCCGACGCCGGTCTCGCAGGTCACGACGTCCATTGCCGCGCCGATCTCGTCGCGCTTGCGGCTGTCGCTGAGGCGGGTCGACAGCTGGCTGTCGCCGAGCCCGGACTGGTCGAAACGCAGCACCACGTACCCCTCGGCCGCCAGCCGCCGCGCCAGCTGCACGTACAGCCGGAACGGGCCCATGCGGTGCACGAGCCCCGCGTTGAGCAGGACCACCGCGGTCCGCCGCGGCGGCCGCCCGGTCGGCACGCTCAGCACGCCGACCAGCCCGTCGCCGAAGCCGACGACGCGTTCGTCCAGCACCGTCGCCGGCGCGGACGGCGCCCCCTGGTCGACCGGTGTTCCGGCGCGCACGGCGCCTTGCATGCTCATGGGGTGTTGTCCTGGATCAGGGAAGCGACCTCGGCTACGGCCCGTCGCGGAAAGACCTGCGCCTCGAATCGCGAGGCATCGCGCCAGTCGGGCCGGTCGTTGGCCTGCAGCACGCAGTGGTCGACGTCGATCCCGGCCTCGCGCTGCGCGGCGACGAACTCCTCCGCCACGGCCGCGTCTTCCCCCCACGACAGAACCCGCACGCGGCTCCCGCGCGGCAGCGCGACGCTGCTGTAATCGAGCGCGTCGAGCTCCGCGAGCAGCGCCGGCGCCACGTCGAAACCGTGCAGTTCGTCCTCGCGCGCGAGCGCGCGGCCCTCGCGCAGGTAGCGGCCGGCGGCGGTCAGCTGCACGCGATGCTGCGCGCGCCATTCCGCAAGCATGAGCGCTCCGGACAACACCGGGTCCCACAGCACCAGGTCGACCGGCGCGTCCTGCGACGCCACCGCGGCCAGCACCGGCAGGCACGCGCTGCGCAGCGCGAGCACGCGCACGCGTCCGCCGCCCAGGCGCGCCTGCGCCTGGCGCAGGTCGTCGCGCATCCCGGCGAGCGACAGGTCCAGCCCGTCACCCGCCGATTCGCCGCTGCCGTACCAGTCGAAGCGCAGCGCGCGACCGCCGGCCGCGGCCAGCGTGTCGCACAGCGTCCACAGCGCGCGCTGGCAGACGACCCCTTCCTGCAGCAGCGGCGCCGGCACCAGCAGCGCGGGCATCGCGGAAGCGCCGTTGCCATCGCCGTGCAGCATGCCGAACAGCCGGTGCTCGTCGCGGCCGAAGAAACCGGGGCGGTCGCGCGCCGACAGGGCCGTTGCAGACACGGCGCGCTCCGCTGCGGGTGCCGCGGCGGTCTCCGGCGGCGGACCGTGCGCCGCATCGGGAAGCGACTGCAGCGGGATCTCGACCGCGAGATGGGCGAGCGTCTGGGTCGCCAGCGGCATCAGCCGGATGCGGTGGCCGGTCTCGCGCGAGACGCGGCTGGCCATCTTCGCCGCGAGCATCGAATGCCCGCCGAGATCGAAGAAGTTGTCCTGCGGCGCGACCTCCACGTCGAGCAGCTCGGCCCACAGGTCGGCCAGGTAGCGCACGCGCGCGTCCTCGTGACGGCTGCGCGCGCGCCCGGTCGCGTCCGCGGGCGCGGCGCGCAACGCGGACGGTGCGGGCAGCGCCTTGCGGTCGACCTTGCCGTTGGGCAGCAGCGGCAGCGCGTCGAGCACCAGGACGTGCTGCGGCACCATGTAGGCCGGCAGCGCCTGGCGCAGTGCCGCCAGCAACGCGGCTTCCGCCGGCGGAGCGCCGGTGGCGACCACGTAGGCCACCAGCCGCTGGTCGCCCGGCTGGTCCTCGCGCACCACGGCGACCGCGCGGCCCACCTGCGGCTGCGACTCGAGCACCGACTCGATCTCGCCCAGCTCGATGCGGTGGCCGCGGATCTTGACCTGGAAATCCATCCGCCCCTGGTGCTCGAGCACGCCGTCGTGGCGCCAGCGGGCGCGATCCCCGGTCCGGTACAGCCGCGGCGGCAGGCCGGTGCCGTGGTCCTGCGGCGCGATCGCATCGGCGATGAACTTCTCCGCCGTCAGCGCTTCGCGCGCGTGGTAGCCAAGGGTCACGCCGGCGCCGCCGATGCACAGTTCGCCCGACACGCCCGGCGGGCATGGCTGACCGCGCGGATCGAGGATCCACACCGTAGTGTTGGCGATCGGCCGCCCGACGTGGATGTCCGGCGCCTGCCCGTCGCGCGCGTGGATGCGCGCGCAGGTCGACCACACCGTGGTCTCGGTGGGCCCGTACATGTTCCACAGTTCGACGCCGCGTTCGAGCAGGCGCGCGGCCAGGTCCGGCGACATCGGCTCGCCGCCGCACAGCGCGCGCAGGCCCGGCGCCGGCCGCCAGTCGGCTTCGAGCAGCAGGTGCCAGGTCGACGGCGTGGCCTGCAGCACGGTCACCGCCTCGCGCGTGGCCAGCGCCGCAAGCTCCACGCCGTCGGCGGCCTGCTCGCGGCTGGCGAGCACGATCGTCGCGCCGGTGGCCAGCGGCAGGAACAGCTCCAGCACCGAGATGTCGAACGAGGTGGTGGTGACCGCCAGCAGGCGGTCGCCTGCGCCGAGCCCAGGCGCCTCGCGCATGGCGTCGAGGAAGTTGATCACCGCGCCGTGGGGCACCACCACCCCCTTCGGCTTGCCGGTGGAGCCGGAGGTGTAGATCACGTACGCCGGCGCGTCGCGGCCGATCGCATCGGCGCCCGGAGGCAGGTCGGGTGCGCGCGCGATCTCGTCGGCATCGTCGTCGAGCAGCAGCAGGCGCTCGCGCGCCAGCGACAGCGGATCGGCGAGCGCGCCTTCGGCGACGACCTGGGCCAGTCCCGCATCCTCGACCATGTAGGCGAGGCGGTCGGCGGGATACGCCGGATCGAGCGGCACGTAGGCCGCGCCGGCGCGCCACACCGCCAGCAGCGTCGCCACCAGGTCCGGGGTGCGCTCCAGGCACACGCCGACGCGGTCGCGCGGGCCGACGCCGCGCGCCTGCAGCGCGGCGGCGATGCGGTCCGCCCGCGCATGCAGCGCGGCGTAGCCGAGCTCGACGCCGTCGGCGCGCAGCGCCACGGCGCCGGGCGCCTGCGCGGCGCGCGCCTGCAGCATCGCGTCCAGGTTGGCGTATGGCGGCAACGCGCGCGTGGTCGAGTTCCATTCCGCGAGGCGGGCGCGGTCGGCTTCGGACAGCAGGTTGGCGTCGCCGATCGCCTGGGTCGGCTGCTGGCACAGCGATGCGAGCAGCGCGACGAAGCGGTCGCCGATCGCGCGCGCGCCCTCGGGGGTGATGATGTCGGCGTTGTAGCCCATCGCGCCCGACAGCCCGTGCGGGTGCTCCAGGAACCAGAGACCGAGGTCGCTGGCCATGCCCTTCTGGAACATCAGCAGGTGCTCGTGCCGCAGCGCGCCCCACGACAGGTTGCGCGCGCGGACGTCCTGGAACGAGAACACCGCCTGGTACACCGGCGAACGCGCCGGGTCGCGCGGGATCTTCAGCTCGCGCACCAGGTGCTCGAACGGCACGTCCGGGTACTCGAACGCCTCCACCACGCCCTTGCGCACTTCCTCGACCAGTTGCAGGAACGGCATCGCCGGGTCCAGCCTCCGGCGCAGCGGCAGCATGTTGAC
The DNA here is from genome assembly GCF_029888045.1 of Luteimonas rhizosphaericola. Lineage (GTDB taxonomy): Bacteria > Pseudomonadota > Gammaproteobacteria > Xanthomonadales > Xanthomonadaceae > Luteimonas > Luteimonas rhizosphaericola. Next base: position 450,550 of record NZ_JARXRN010000020.1, read on the forward strand.
GAAGAAGCCCATCACCCGCTCCAGCGCCTCGGAGGGGCGGTTGCGGAACGGCAGTCCCACCACCAGGTCGCGCTGTCCGCCCAGCCGGTGCAGCAGCACGTAGTAGGCGGCCAGCAGGGTCATGAACAGCGTGGCGCCGGCGCGCGTGCCGATTTCCCGCAGCGCCTGCGTGGTGTCCGCGTCCACATGCACCCAGTCGGTGCCGCCGATGCCGCTGGCGCGTGCGGGCCGCGGCAGGTCCTCGGGCAGGTGCAGCGGTTCGGGCACGTCCTGGAGGTGCTGCGCCCAGTGCCGCAGCTGGCGCCCCATGGCGTCGCCGTCGAGCGCCTGCGCATGCCATGCGGCGTAGTCGCCGTAGCTGGTCTCCAGCGCCGGCAGCGGCGACGGGCGACCGGCGGCGAAGGCCTCGTACAGCGCCGACATCTCGGCGTAGAGGATGTCGAACGACCACCCGTCCCAGATGACGTGGTGGGTCATGAAGTACAGCACGTGGTCGTCGTGGCCGAGGCGGTACAGCCGCGCGCGGAACAGCGGCGCGCGATCGAGCGCGAACGGCTCGGCCGTCTGCGCCTCGAGGTCCGCCATCAGCGCGGCCATGCGCTCGGTTTCGGGCAGGTGCGACAGGTCGACCGGCGGCAGCAGTGGCGCATCGACGTCGTCGAGCACCTGCTGCACCGGGCCTTCGCCCTCCTCGACGATGACCGTGCGCAGCACGGCCTGGCGCCGCACCATCTCCGCGAAGGCACGCGCGAACGCGTCCTCGTCCATCGGCCCGCGCAGGCGGTGCGCCGAGGGCGTGTTCCAGGTCACCCCGCCCGGCTCCATCTGCTCGAGCACCCACAGGCGCTCCTGCATCGGCGTGAGCGGTGCGCGGGAGGCATCGGCGCGGCGCGGGATCACCGTGGCCGGCGCGCTGGCTGCAGCGCCCGCCGGAGCGCCGGTGCGCAGCACGTCCGCCAGCCGGCGTGCGCTGGGCGCCTCGAACAGCTGCCGCAGCGACAGCGGCGTGCCGGTCTCGCGGGTCAGGCGCGCGCACAGCTGCGCGGCCAGCAACGAATGCCCGCCGGCCTCGAAGAAGCCGTGGTCGAGCGCCAGGTCCGGCCGGCCCAGTACCTGCCGCATCGCGCCCAGCACCTGCGCCTGCAGCGCGTCTTCCGGCTCGGTGGCGACGACCGGCGCGGCGCGCGCATCATCGGCCGCCAGCGACGATGGCGCCGGCAGCGCCTTGCGGTCGACCTTGCCGTTGGGCAGCAGCGGGATGGCCGGCAGCCGCACCAGGTGCTGCGGCAGCATGTACTCGGGCAGGTGCTGGCGCAGGTGCGACAGCACGTCCGCGTCCGACGGCGCCTGGCCCGTCGCGGCGACCAGGTAGGCCACCAGGCGGACGTCGCCGGGCCGGTCCTCGCGCGCCATCGCCACTGCCCGCGCGATGCCGGGGTGCGACAGCAGCTGGCTCTCGATCTCGCCCAGCTCGATCCGGTAGCCGCGCACCTTGACCTGGAAATCCAGCCGTCCCTGGTGCTCGAGGTTGCCGTCCGCGCGCCAGCGCCCGCGGTCGCCGGTGCGGTACAGCAGCGGCGTGTCGATGCCGGTACCGAAGCCGCGCGCCGGATCGGCGAACGCGTCGCGCAGGAAGCGTTCGGCGGTGAGCTCCGGACGCGCCAGGTAGCCCAGGGTCACTCCTTCGCCGCCGATGCAGATCTCGCCCGGCACGCCGCGCGGGCACGGCTGGCCGTTCGCGTCCAGGATCCAGACCTGGGTATTGGCGATCGGGCGGCCGATGTGGATGTCCGGCGCTTCGCCCGCGCGCGCGGGCACGACGCGGGCCGCGGTTGACCACACCGTGGTCTCGGTCGGGCCGTAGAGGTTCCACAGCTCGCCGCAGCGCGGCAGCAGCTCGCGCGCCAGGTCGGCCGGCAGCGGTTCGCCGCCGCACATCGCCTTGAAGCCCGCACGCCCCTGCCAGCCCGCCTCCAGCAGCAGGCGCCAGCCGGCCGGCGTGGCCTGCATCGCGGTGGCACCGGACCTGTCGAGCAGCTCGAGCAGGGCGAAGCCCTCGACCACGGTGTCCTTGCCCGCCAGCACGATCGCCGCGCCGACCGACAGCGGCAGCATCAGCTCCAGCACCGCGATGTCGAACGACAGCGTGGTGACCGCCAGCAGGCGGTCGTCTTCGACGAGCCCGGGCTCGGCCTGCATCGAGGCGATGAAGTTCGATACCGCGCGGTGCGGCACCTGCACGCCCTTGGGGCGACCGGTCGAGCCGGAGGTGTAGATCACGTACGCGGGCGATTCCGGTGTGGCCGCACCGGCGTCGCGCCCCGGGCGCGTGGCCGGCAGCGCGTCGAGCGCCAGCGCCGGGTCGTCGAGCGCGAGCACCGGGCGCCCGCGCAGGTCGAACCGGTCCGCGTGCCCGCGCTGGGTGAGCAGCGCGGCCAGGCCCGCGTCGCCGGCCATGTAGGCCAGACGCTCGGCGGGGAACTGCGGGTCCAGCGGCACGTAGCCCCCGCCCGCCTTGAGGATGCCGAGCAGCGCGGCCAGCATGTCGGTGCCGCGGTCCAGCGCCAGACCCACCAGCGCGCCCGCCTGCACCCCGTGCCGGCGCAGCAGGTGCGCGATGCGGTTGGCGCGCGCGTCGAGGGTGGCGTAGTCGATGCGCGCCTGGCCGTCGTACAGCGCGATGCGCGCCGGCGCGCGGTCGCACTGCGCCTCGAAACGCTCGTGCATCAGGCAGTTGCGGTCGAACGGCACCGGCGGCGGCTGCAGCGCGGCGAGTTCCTCGAACCCCGCGCGGTCGAGCAGCGGCAGCCGCGACAGCGGCTCGTCGGGCGCCTCGCACGCGGCCCGCAGCAGGGTTTCGAACGCGGCCAGCCAGCGCCTCACGGTGGCGGCGTCGAACAGGTCGGTGTTGTACTGGGTCTCCAGCCGCAGCCGGCCGTCCACCTGCACCGCGTTGATCGACAGCTCGAAGTTCTCGAAGCTGCGCGGGTTGGTCGTGAAGTCCAGCGCCAGGCCGGGGAACCCGCTGCGCTCCTGGTCCAGGGCCTGGTCGATGTTGAACATCACGTTGACCAGCGGCGCGCGCGCCGGATCGCGCGGCACGTGCAGCTTCTTGAGCAGGGTGCCGAAGGTGTAGCGCTGGTGTTCGATCGCGTCGAGCAGCAGTGTCTGCGCGCCGTCGATCACGCGCGCGAAGCCTGCGTCCGGCGCCAGGTCGAACTTCAACGGCAGCAGGTTCACGCAGTGGCCGACCAGGTCCTCGTGGCCGTCCACCGACTGTCCGGCGGCGGGAATGCCGACCACCACCTGCTCCTGCCCGGCCAGGCGCGAAACCAGGCTCGCGAACGCGCCCAGCAGGGTCGCGAACAGGCTCGCGCCGCGGCGCGCGCCCAGGCGCCGGATCGCCGAGACCAGCGCCGCATCCAGCACGTGGTCCTCGCGCCGCGACGCGAACGTGCGGCGCGCAGGCCGCGGCCGGTCCGTCGGCAGTTCCAGCGCCGGCAGCGCACCGGCGAACTGCGACAGCCAGTAGGCCTCGTCGCGGCGGAACTCCGGGCCCTGCGGATGCAGCGCCTCGGCCAGGGCGTAGTCGGCGTAGCGCTCGGCCTCGGGCAGTGCGGCCGCGCCCTGGGCATAGGCGGTGCCGAGTTCGCGCACCAGTACCCACCACGACCAGCCGTCGCAGACGATGTGGTGCGCGTGCATCAGCAGGACGTGGTCCTGCGCGTCCAGGCGCAGCAGTTCGGCGCGGAACAGGCGACCCGTCCCCAGTGCGAACGGGGTCTCGACGCCCAGCCGGCGGCGCTCGGCGAGCGCGACCTCGCGCGCGTCGGCGGCGAGCGCGGACAGGTCGGTCAGCGGCAGCGCGACCGGCGCCGGTTCGAGCACGCAGAAGGTCTCGCCGTCGGGCCCGAAGCCGGCGCGCAACGCATCGTGGCGGCCGACCACGGCCTGCAGCGCCTGCTGGAGCCGGGCGACGTCGAGCGGCCCGCGCAGCTGCAGCGACACCGACTCGCTGTAGGCCAGCGAGGCGTCCTCGCCCAGCTGCGAGGCCAGCCACAGTTCGCGCTGCGGCTCGGTCGTCGGCGCCACCCGCGCCAGCGCACCGCCGGCGAAGGGATCGTAGTCGACCGGGGATGCCGCCGCGGGCCGTGCCTGGGCCGGTCCGCTCACGCCCCCACCTTGAGGTACTGCCCCGGCGTGGCCGGATCGGGCACGTACCACGCCGGGCGTCCCTCCGGATCGCGGCCCAGGCGCGCGCCGGGCACGGCCGGCGCCTGGGCGTCCATCACCGTGCGCGACGTGGCCGCGCTGCGCGGCAGGAAGCCTGCTTCCTGCAGTTCCAGCACCGAGGCCTTGTAGGCGTCGATGATCGCGCGGAAGTCGGCCTCGGTGTGCGCGGTGGTGAAGAAGCACGGGAAGTTGTCGAGGATGTGGATCCCGCGGCTGCGCATCATCGCGAACAGCAGGTCCTGCAGCGGATGGTCTTCCTCGAAGTGGGTGCGCCACAGCGAGGCGAACTGTCGCACGCGCACCGGCGCGCCGACCTCTTCGCAGAAGGCGTTGAGCTCGGCGGCCATCGCGGCGGTGCGCTCGTTGAGGCGCTGCTGCAGGGCCGCGCCGTGCTGCTTCATGTGCAGCAGCGAGGCCTTCGCCGCCGCCAGGGTGAGCGGATGGCGCACGAAGGTGCCGGCGAAATAGGTGACGCCGACGGTCGGGGTGGAGTCGTCGCCGTAGTCCCAGGCGCCGCCGTCGAGCGCATCCATGAAGGCGCGGCTGCCGGCCATCACGCCGATCGGGAAGCCGCCGCCGACCACCTTGCCGTAGGTGGCGAGGTCGGCGCGGATGCCGAACAGCGCCTGCGCGCCGCCCGGATGCGAACGGAAGCCGGTGATCACCTCGTCGAAGATCAGCGCGGCGCCGGCGTCCGCCGTGATCTTCCGCACTTCCTTCAGGAATTCGACCGGCTGGAAATCCGGGCGCCGGCTCTGCACCGGCTCCACCAGCACCGCCGCGAGTTCGTGCGCGCGTTCGCGGATGATCTCCAGCGTCTCGGGTGTGCCGTAGTCGAGCACCAGCACCTTCTCGGCGGTATTGCGCAGGATGCCGGGCGCGGCCGGCACCGCGCGCAGCTTCTTCGTGCCGCGCACGATCACTTCGTCGTTGATGCCGTGGTAGGAGCCGGAGAACACCACGATCGTCTCGCGCCCGGTCACCGTGCGCGCGATGCGCATCGCGCCCAGCACCGCCTCCGAGCCGGTGTTGCACAGCGCGGCGCGCTCGTGCCCCGTCAGCTCGCACACCAGCTGCGAGACCTCGCCGGCGAGCGGATGCATCGGGCCGATCTCGTAGCCCGACGCGACCTGCTGCTGCACCGCCTCGACCACGAAGTCGGGCTGCCAGCCGAACAGGCTGGTGCCGAAGCCGTTGAGCGCGTCGACGTATTCGTGGCCATCGATGTCCCACACCCGCGCGCCCTTCGACCGCTCCACCACGATCTGGTAGACGATCTCCTTGGTCAGCGGCCGGAAGCCGGTGACCACGCGCGGATCGGCCATGTGCGGGCGATGCTCGCGGGTGTAGGCCTTGGATTTCGGCGTGCGCCCGGTGTAGCGGCGCACGAACGCGTCCAGTCGCTCGCGCTGGTGCGGGGACAGCTCGATGCCGCCAGCCGCGTCGATGCGGGCGATGGCGCCGAAAGCCTTCTTCACGTCGTAGCGCGTGTGCGCCAGCGCGGCCTCGTCGTCGGCCGCGCCGGCGGCGTTCGCCGCAGGCACCCCGGAGGCCGATGCCTGCGCCGGAAGCATCGGCGGCGCCTGGACGTGGATCGCCGGGGCGGGCTGCGCGGCCACCGCCGGCGGCGCGGGTGCCGCCGGCACGGCCGCGGGCGCACCGCCCGCGAGCAGCGCGAGCTGCTGCGACATCAGCTGCATCTGCTGCGCGATCAGGCCCCGCAGCGCATCGCCATCGGCGACCGGCATCGGGGGCGCGGCCGCGAACATCGCAGGCGGCGGCACGTGGACGGCGGGCGCGGGTGCCGCTGCCGCCGCCATCCCTGCCACCGCCTCATGCGCGGCCGGCGTCGCGGCGGGCGCGGCGGGGGAAGTGGCCGTGGCCGGGTCCGGCGGAAGCTCGGCGTCGAGTCCCGCGACCAGGCGGTCCAGCGAGCCATACTCGCCCATCAGCTGGCGGAAGCTCACCTTGAGCGAGAAGGTCTTCTGCAACTGCAGCGCCACCTGGGTGAGCATCAGGCTGTCGAGGCCCAGCTCGATGAAGTTCGCTTCGCCGTCCGCGTCCGACAGGTCGAAGCCGGCGACATCCTCGAAGACGTCCCGGACGCCGGCCAGCAGGCGCGGTCGCCGGTCGGCGGCGGCGGGAGTGGACGCAGCGGGGGTGACGACGGACATCAGTGACTCCGGAGCCGCGCGCGCGGCCATGGCGGGATGGGGGACGACGTTGCTGGCGCCCGCGACGGGCGGCTCTACCCAGTAACGTCGTTTCTCGAACGGATAGGTCGGCAGGCGCACGCGCAGGCGCCGGGCGCGGCGGTCCAGGGCGGCCGGGTCCAGCCCGACGCCCTGCCCCCACAGCTGGCCGAAGGCGCCCAGCAGGGCCGCATGCTCGCCGTCGGGCGCGTCGCCCAGCGAGGCCACCGCGGCGATGCGCTGCTTCTGCAGCAGCGGCTGCTGCCGCGACAGCGCGGCCAGGGTATTGCGCGGCCCGACCTCGAGCAGCACCTGGTCGCCGCCGCGCTCGAGCACCCGCGCGATCGCGGCGGAGTAGCGCACCGGCTCGCGCAGGTGGCGCGCCCAGTAGTCGGCCGAGGTCGCCTCGGCCTCGCCCAGCCAGTCGCCGGTCGCGGTGGACACGATCGGGATCGACGGCGCGGCACGGCGCAGGGCCTCCACCTCCGCGCGGAACGGCGCCACCGCAGGTTCCATCATGGCCGAGTGGAACGCGTGCGAGGTCCTAAGCACGCGGCAGGCGACGTCCCCGGCTTCGAGCTGCGCGCGGAAGGCGTCGATGTCCGCATGCGATCCGGCGACCACGCAGGCGCCAGGGGCGTTCTCGGCCGCGAGCGACAGGGTCTCCGGCATCCGCGCGCGCAACGCGTCCAGCGGCAGGCGCACCGACAGCATCGCGCCCGTAGGCTGCGCCTGCATCAGCTGGCCGCGCCGCGCCACCAGCCGCAGCGCGTCCTCCAGCGCGAAGACCCCGGCCAGGGTCGCGGCGACGAACTCGCCGACGCTGTGGCCGACCATCGCCGCAGGCTGCAGCCCCTGCGCCATCCACCAGCGCGCCAGCGAATATTCGATCGCGAAGATCGTCGGCTGCATCACCGAGGTCGGCAGCAGCGCGTCGCCGTCCTCGCCGAACATTAGGGCAGGCAGGTCCAGCTCGCCCGCCAGCACCGCCGCGCAGGCGTCGAAGGCGTCGCGGAACGCGGGTTCGCGTGCATGCAGCTCGCGCCCCATGCCGGCGTACTGGCAGCCCTGCCCCGGGAACAGGAACACCACGCCGGCATCGCGCGCCGCGCGGCCCTTGAGCACCGCGGCGGCGAGTTCGGCGCCGCGCAGCTGCGCGATCGCCGCAGGCGCGTCCTCGACCGCCAGCGCGATCCGGTGCGCGAACGCCTTGCGCCCGGCCGCCAGCGTCCACGCCACGTCGGCGAGATTGAGGTCGGGCTCGGCCTCCAGGTGCGCGGCCAGGCGCGTGGCCGACTCGACCAGCGCCGCGGGCGTGCGCGCCGACAGCACCAGCAGGCTGGCGCCGTCCACCGTGTCGGAGGGAGCGATCTGCGGCGGCTGTTCCATCACCACGTGGGCGTTGGTGCCGCCCACGCCGAACGAACTCACGCCCGCGCGGCGCGGCGCATCGGCCGGCTGCGGCCATGGCAGCAGCTCGCCGCTGGGACGGAACGGCGTGGCGGCGAAATCGATCACCGGATTGGCGGTGCGGAAATGCGCCGTCGGCGGGATGCAGCCGTGGCGCAGCGCGTAGGCGGTCTTGATCACGCCCGCGGCGCCGGCCGCCATCAGGGTGTGGCCGAGGTTGCTCTTGACCGAGCCGAGCACGCAGAAGCCGGTGTCGGCGGTACCGAGCCGGAACGCGCGCGTGAGCCCCTCGACCTCGATCGGATCGCCCATCGGCGTCGCCGTGCCGTGCGCCTCGACGTAGCCGATGCTGCGCGGATCCACGCCCGCGTCGGCCTGCGCCATCGCGATCACCGCCGCCTGGCCTTCGCTGCTGGGCGCGGTGAAGCTGGCCTTGCCGGCGCCGTCGTTGTTGACCGCGGCGCCGCGGATCAGGGCGTGGATCGGATCGCCATCGGCCAGCGCGTCGGACAGGCGCTTGAGCAGCACCACCGCCGCGCCGTCGCTGAACACCGTGCCGGTGGCGGCGGCATCGAAGCTGCGCGTGCTGCCGTCCGCCGACAGCATCCCGCCCTCCTGGTAGACGTGGCCGCTGGCGACCGGGCAGGTGATCGCGATGCCGCCCGCCAGCGCCATGCCGCAGCGTCCCGCGCGCAGGCTGTCGACCGCCTGCACGATCGCCACCAGCGAGGTCGAGCACGCGGTGTGCACGCTGATCGCCGGGCCGGTCAGGTTGAGCCGGTGCGCCACACGCGTGGCGATGTAGTCCTTCTCGTTGCCGAGCATCACCTGGAACGCGCCCAGCTTCTCGACCAGGTCCGGATGCGCGGCCACGTTGCGCTGGAAGTAGCTGGCGTTGTACATGCCGGCGAACACCCCGACCGGCACGGCGGTGGCGTCCGGCACGTGCCCGGCGCGCTCGATGCATTCCCAGCACAGTTCCAGGAACACCCGCTGCTGCGGGTCCATCAGCTCCGCTTCCTTGGGCGAGATGCCGAAGAACGCGGCGTCGAAGCTGTCGTAGCCGTCGAACACGCCACGCGCCGGCACGTAGCCGGGCGCGCTGCGCAGCGACTCGGGGATGCTCGCGTCGAGCTCCCCCGGCGCGAAGCGGGTGACCCCGTCGCGCCCGGCGCACAGCGCCTCCCACAGCGCTTCCACCGAGGCCGCGCCGGGAAAGCGGCCGGCCATGGCGACGATCGCGATCGGCTCGTCGGCCGGGCCGCGCTGCGGCGCGATGCGCGCGGGGTCGAGTCCCGCGGCGGCATCGGACGCCATCTCCAGCGCCAGCAGCGCCGGAGTCGGCGAGCGGAACAGCGCCATCGGCGGAACGTCGCCTACGCGTTCGCGGCGCGCGGCTTCCAGTACCCGGATCGCGAGCAGCGAGGTGCCGCCGAGATCGAAGAAGCTGTCGTCGCGCCCGAGCTCCTCCAGGTCGAGCACGTCGGCGAAGATCCGGCACAGCGCCGCTTCCACCGGCGTGCGCGGCGGGGCGAACGCGCCGGCCCAGTCCGGCCGTCCCCGCCCGGGACGCGGCAGCGCCGCGCGGTCGAGCTTGCCGTTGGGCGAATGCGGCAGCGCATCGAGCTGGACGTACGCCGCCGGCACCATGTAGTCGGGCAGCTGCGCGACCAGCGCGCGGCGCAGCTGCTCCAGGTCCACCGGCGCGGCGGGGTCGACCGGCGAGAGGTAGGCCACCAGCCGCTTCAGTCCCGGCACGTCCTCGCGCGCCAGCACGCCGGCCTCGCGCACGCCGGGCACCGCCATCAGCCGCGCCTCGATCTCGCCCAGCTCCACCCGGAAGCCGCGGATCTTGACCTGGAAGTCCTGCCGGCCGAGGTATTCGATCTGGCCGTCGAGCAGCCGCCGGCCGAGGTCGCCGGTGCGGTACATCCGCGCTGCGCCGCCCACGAACGGATCCGGCACGAACCGCTCCGCGCTCAGCTCCGGGCGCGCGAGGTAGCCGCGCGCGACCACGGGGCCGGCCAGGAACAGCTCGCCGACCACGCCGTCGGGCACCGCCCTGCCCTGCGCGTCGAGCAGGTACACGCGCGCATTGGCGATCGGCCGGCCGATGCTCGGCAGCCGCGGCCAGGCGGCCGGATCGGCATCGAGCGTGAGCGCGGTGACCACGTGGGTCTCGGTCGGGCCGTAGTGGTTGTGCAGCCGGCAGCCGGGCAGGTGCTGGAAGAAGCGCACGATCTTCGGCTCGATGCGCAGCTGCTCGCCGGCGGTGATCACCTCGCGCAGCGCGCACTCCAGCGGTGCGCCGTCGGGCAGCGCCGCCAGATGTCCCTCCAGGCCCTCGGCCAGCATCTGCAGCGCGAAGTACGGCAGGAACATGCGCTCGATGCGGTGCCGCACGATGAACTCGAACAACCGGCCGGCCGACAGCCGCGTGTCCTGGTCGACCAGGTGCAGCTCGCCGCCGGTGGCGAGGGTGGCGAACACCTCCTGGAAGCAGACGTCGAAGCCGAGCGCGGCGAACTGCAGGGTGCGCAGCGGCGCATCGTTGCCCGGCTCGCGTGCCTGCCACTGCACCAGGTTCACCAGCGGACCGTGCGGCATCGCGACGCCCTTGGGCTTGCCGGTCGATCCGGAGGTGTAGAGGACGTAGGCCAGGTCGTCGTTGCCGACACGGCACTCGTCTTCGTCCAGCACGTGCGCCGGCAGGCCGGCCCAGGCCGGCGCGGGATCGGCGAGGTCGAGCACGGCGAGCGTGGACGGCAGCTCGCCGAGCACCGAACGCGCGTCGTGTTCCATGCCCGCCATCGTCAGCAGCACGCGCGGTGCGCTGTCGGCCAGGGTGTAGGCCAGGCGGTCGGCGGGATAGGTGGGATCGAGCGGCACGTAGGCGCCGCCGGCCTTGAGCACCGCCAGCAGGCCCAGCACCACCTCGACGCCGCGGTCGACGTAGATCGCCACGCGTTCGTCGGTCGTCACGCCCAGGCGGCGCAGGTGGCGCGCCAGGCGGTTGGCGGCGGCATCGAGTTCGGCGTAGGTCAGCCGGCGCGTGCCCTGCACCAGTGCGATCGCATCGGGCGTGCGCGCGGCCTGGGCTTCGAACAGGCGATGCACGCCGGCCTCGGGCGGAAAGTCCGTGGCGGTGTCGTTGCCGCGCGCGGCCGCGTCGAGCGCCTGCGCCGGATCCAGCAGGTCGGGGGAGTCGATGGACATGCGCGGGGCGTCCGCGTCGTCATGCGCAGCGGCATCGTCGACGATGGTCTGCAGCAGGCGGTGCCAGCCGTCGAGCCAGGAGGCTGCGCGCACGTCGTCCAGCAGGGCGCGATCGAAATGCAGCGCCACGCGCAGCTCGCCCCTGTCCGACGCCCCGCTCTCCAGCCCCAGCACGGTGGCTCCCGGCCGCGCCGCCAAAGGTGCGCCGTCGGAGAAAAGCGCCTGCCAGGGCAGCGTCGCAGCGGCGGCGTCGAGCGTGTCCGCATGCGCGCGCGCGTCGCGCAGCAGTTGCACCGCGGCGTCCACGCAGGTGGACAGCGCGCTCCCGTCCGGTAGCCCGAAGCGCAGCGGCAGCGCGCGATTCCCGGCAAGCGCGTATCCGACGACGAACTCGGCCTGTCCGGACACCCGGCGCAGCAGGGCCGCGAACGCGGCCAGCAGCACCTCTCCGGTCGCCAGGCCGCGCGCCGTGGCAAGCGCCGCCACCCGCGCGGCCAGCGCGGGATCCACCCTGCGCTCGATCCGGCCCATGCCGGCATCGCCCCCCGGGGGAAGCAACCCGATCGACTCCGGCGCACCCGCCAGCACCGTGTCCCAGTCACCGATCGACTCGCCCATGCCAGTGCCACCCCGCCCGGCTCCGTGCCGGCTCTGGGGCTGGAAACGCATTGCGCGCGGGCCGGCGGCCAGCCGGGCGCCACGCGGTGAAGGTCAGCGCGCCCCGGGCGGGCCCGGCATATGAAGCAGCGTGGCCGCGACCCCCGGCATGGCCGCCACCGCCATCACCCAGTCCGCGCCGCACGCGACGTGGTGGATCCGGACCGGTTGCCCGTGCAACCGTTCGCCCGGCAGCGGCAGCGTGACCCCCGGAGGCGCCACGAACTCATCCATCTCCAGCTCGAGCCCGATACCGGCGGCCTTGAGCAGGGCCTCCTTGCGCACCCACAGGTCCAGCAGCGCGCGGCCGCGTTGCGCGTCGGGAAGTTCGGCCAGCACGGCGCGCTCCTGCGGATGCGCCACGCGCTCCTCGATCCCGATCATGTCCATCGCCCGCAGCGACGGTTCCAGGTCGATGCCGACCGGGCCCGTCGCGCTCACCGCGACCGCGACCCGGTCGTCGGAGTGGCTGAGGCTGGTGTACAGAACGTCTTCCGGGAGCCGGGGGCAACCCTTGGCGTCCCGCAGCAGGTTCACCGCATCCGGCGCACGGCCCAGCGCCTGCGCCAGCAGCAGCCGGTGCAGCGCATAGCCCAGGCGCAGCGCGTCGCGATGCGCCGGCAGGCGCTGGCGTGCGGCACGGGCGGCGGCTTCCGGCCCGATCAGGGCGTCGCAGACGTCCAGGTGCGCGGACCAGGGCGCGAGGTCGAACACGGCGACCGCCACACCGGACGCCCCCGCCGCGCGCGTGGCGTCCGCGGGAAGCGCGCGCGCGAACGCCTCTGCCAGCCGATGCCACGCCGGCGGCTCCAGCCCCGCTGCGTCGGGCGACTCCATGGCGCCGCATCCTCGCAGCCGGTCGCTGCACACGCAATCGACCCCGGATCCGCGGGGACGCGGCCGACTCCGTCGCGGCAACCGCCGGATGCAGGCGCCCGGCCGCTTGCGCGGTGGCCACGGGCGGGATCGCAACGCTCCCCGGATCGGGCGAGAGACAAGGCCCGGCCGGGCGCGGCCAGATCCGCTGAAAGCCGACGACCCCGGCCTAACGCTCGCCCTCGAACCGGCGACCGACCCGGTCCCGCCACGCACGCCACAGCACGTCCATCGCAGGCGCCACGCGGATCCGGTCACGATGCACCGCGGACGCCGCGGGCGGGGACGTCGCCGTCCTCGCTGCGGTCCGGACAGGCATGGCATGCGACGCGCGCGGTTCGGCTGCGGCCACTGCAACGCCACCGGTCGCCGGGACCGCCCCGGTGCCCGCCGCCAGTGGCGCCGCACCATTGCGACGCAGGCGCTGGCCGCTGCCGGCACTCGCGCTTTCCAGCGCACCGATGTCGATCCTGGCCCCCGGCGTCCGTGCCACCTGGGCACCGATCGCGAGCTTCGCGCGCGGTGGCGGATCGAACTGCGGCAGCGCCAGCGGCGAGGGGAACGGGAATCCGCCCGGCGACGGCGGCTGCGGATTGCCCGAGGACACCAGCGCGCTGTTCGCGGACGGCCGCAATTGCCGTGCGGCGATGCCCGCCAGGCCCGGATCGGCGCCACGCAGCGTGCCGCTCCATTCCGCGGGCACCAGCGAGGCGGACGACTGCACCCAGTTGTTCGACCCGGCGACCTTGCGCCCGCTGCTCCAGGGTTCGCGGCTGGCCGGTCCGCACACCGGGGTCTCGACCTCGGAGGCCTCGTGCACGCGCAGGATGTTCGGCGCCGCGTTGGAACCGGTCTGGAACACAACGTTGTTGTGCATCTCCAGCGACTCGAGCCCCAGTTGCACCAGCAGCGCGTTGGCCGCGCCGGCGCGGTCGATCACGATGGTGTTGTTGACCATCCGCAGGCGGCCCTGGCTGCGGCCATTGAGGTCGCCGCCGGCACGGATGGCGTTGCGCCAGCTCGAGGTGTGCACGATCACGTTGCCCACCACGTCCGCGTCTTCCCGGCGCAGCGCCGCCGTCCAGCCCGGCTGCTGCGTCTCGCAGTCGGGGCCGATCAATTCGAGCGCCTGGTAGGCCGAGCCCTCGAACCAGTTGTAGTACACCAGCGAGCGCTCGTGGCGGCTCTTGAGCAGGTTGCCGCCGTTGCCGCTGTGCACGTAGTTGTAGCGCATCAGGAACACCGAACCCGGGTACGCGACCTCGTCCGACTGCATGTAGATCGGATGCCGCTGGCTGCCCGAGCCCGCGTTGCGGACCTCGCTGTATTCCAGGGTGAAGGAGCCGGAGTTGTTGTCGGCGCCGAGGATGCCGTGCGCCGGGCAGTCGCGCACGACGGCATCGCGCACGGTGACGTCGTGCGCCTCGCTGAAGATGCACGACGACGATCCGCCGCGCACTTCGAAGCCCTCGAACACCACGTGGTTGGACTGCTGGAACTTGATCGTATGGGTGCCGCCGCTGAGGACCGGCCGGGTCGCGCCCACCGCCCGGTTCCAGCGGAACGTGACCGGATTGCCGGCCGCGCCGCGATCGTTGCTGCCGACCACGACGTTCCCGGCGTACGTGGTGCCGCCATCGACCAGCACGATGTCGCCAGGGGCGAGGTCGACGCTGCCGACCAGGGTGGAGAGCTGGGTGTACTGGCGACCCGAGGGGCCCACGGTGTAGGTGGCCGCGAGCGCCTGCGCGCACGCCGCGCTGCATGCGACGGCCAGCACGGCGCGGCGCGCCGCGTGACGCGGAAGGAAGGACATGCGGGGACTCCGGCAGTTCAGGGCGGCCCCGGGCCTCTCGCGGAGCGCGGGGTGGTCCTGCATTCGGCGCCTCGCGGGACCGCGGTTCCGGTCCGGGCGATGAATGCAGTCCGAAATGGGAGCGCCCGTCCGATCCTCTTCATGCGTTGCGTCGCACCTCGGGGGTGACGCAGCGCCCTCCGGATCGCAGGGCCGCGCGAAACGCACTCGCGAAACTGCCGCACGCCACACGCAAAAAGGCCGATGGACATGGTCCACCGGCCTTCCTGATTTTTCCGCATGGCGCGCCCGGAAGGATTCGAACCTCCGACCCCCAAGTTCGTAGCCTGGTGCTCTATCCAGCTGAGCTACGGGCGCGTTGCAGAAGCGGAATTGTGCCCAACTCCATGCACCCCAGTCAATGCGGATGCGACGTCGCTCGGACGCTGGAACTGGCGGAGACTGAGGGATTCGAACCCTCGATGGAGCTTTTGACCCCATACTCCCTTAGCAGGGGAGCCCCTTCGGCCTCTCGGGCAAGTCTCCGGGAACATCGCGCCGGTGCAGTGCGCACCGCGCGACAGCCGCGAAGGATACCGGAGTCGTGACCGGTGCGGCAAATCAGCCGTTGCCGGCTTCCGGCTCGCGCGCGGGCTCGACCTCGTCGCCGCGACGGATGCGCTGGTAGATCTCCTCGCGGTGCACGGCCACGTCCTTGGGCGCGGTGATGCCGATGCGCACCTGGTTTCCCTTGACGCCGAGAACGGTCACGGTGACCGAATCGCCGATCATCAGGGTTTCGCCGACGCGGCGGGTCAGAATCAACATCTTGGGAATCTCCGTAGGCCGGGGGCCTGCTGTCGAAACGGGGCAACCGCGCCCGGAGCGGTCAATCCACCGTTTCAAACTGAACAAACGTGAAGAATGTCCGGGACGGGCCGCCCGGTCAACCGACGATGGTCATGGGGCGACTGGCTGGCGTCAGGCGGGACTCAGCTTCGCGGCCGTCCAGGACGGCACCTCCGCCAGCACCTGCTGCAGGGCCGGGCCATCCTCGCCCCCGCCCTGCGCCATGTCCGGGCGTCCGCCGCCTTTGCCCCCGATGCGACCGGCGACGAAGCCGACGAGTTCCCCCGCCCTGACCTGCCCGGCCGCGCGACCTGAGACCGCGGCCACCAGCGCGGCACGGCCGTCGCTGGTGCCGGCGAGCACGATCACCGCGTCACCGAGCTGTTGCCTGAGGCGATCCATCGCGTCCCGCAGCGCCCTGGCGTCCAGTCCTTCCACCCGCGCTGCCAATACCTTGATGCCTGCGATGTCGACGGCCTGGCTGCCCAGGTCCGCGGTGGCACCGCTGGCGGCCTTGGCCTTGTAGGCCTCGACCTCGCGCTCGAGCCGCTTCTGGCGCTCGAGCAACCCGCGCAGTCTATCAGCCAGCTCCTGGGTCGTGCCGCCGACCAGGCCCGCGGCCTCGCGCAGGCGCCGCTCCTCGCCCGCGACGTGGTCCAGCGCCGCCTGTCCGGTGAGGGCCTCGATCCGGCGCACGCCGGCCGACACGCCGCCCTCGGCCACCAGCTTGAACAGCCCGATCTCGCCGGTGCCGCCGACATGCGTGCCGCCGCACAGTTCGACCGACTCGCCCATCGCGACCACCCGCACGCGCTCGCCGTACTTCTCGCCGAACAGCGCGATGGCGCCGGCGTCGATGGCTTCCTGCATCCCCATCTCGCGGATCGACACGGGGTGGTTGGCGCGCACCTCGTGGTTCACCCGGCGCTCGATCTCGGCCAGTTCGGCCTCGGCCACGGGCTGGAAGTGGGAGAAGTCGAACCGCAGGCGCTCGGGCGCCACCAGCGAACCCTTCTGCGCCACGTGCGTGCCGAGCAGGCCACGCAACGCGCCGTGCAGCAGGTGGGTGGCGCTGTGGTTGAGCACGATGCTCGAGCGGCGCGCCTCGTCGACCGCGCCCGAGAGCGTGTCGCCGACCTTGAGGATGCCCGCCTCCAGCCGGCCGACGTGGCCGTGGAACTGCCCGGCCAGCTTCTGGGTGTCGGTCACGGTGAAGCGCGTGTCCAGCCCGTCGAGTTCGCCGGTGTCGCCGACCTGGCCGCCGGACTCGCCGTAGAACGGGGTGCGGTCCAGGATCACGATCGCCTCGTCGCCGGCCTCGATCGCCTGCACCGGGCGCCCGTCGCGCATCAGCGCCAGGACCGAGAGTCCCTCGGCGCGCTGCGCGTCGTAACCGACGAAACGGGTCGGCTGCAGCCGGGCGACCAGATCCGCCGGCAGCTGCACGCCACCGCCGAACTTGCCCGCCGCGCGCGCGGTCTCGCGCTGCTTCTCCATCGCCACCTCGAACCCGGCGACGTCCACCGTGAGGCCGCGCTCGCGCGCGATGTCCTGGGTGAGGTCGAGCGGGAAGCCGTAGGTGTCGTACAGGCGGAAGGCGTCCGCACCCGGGATGGTGGTGCCGCCCGACCGGTCGGCGACGTCGTCGAAGATCCTCATGCCGGCGTCGAGCGTTTCGGCGAAGCGCTCCTCCTCGGCCAGCAGGGCGCGCTCCACCAGCTCGCGCCGCGCGGGCAGCTCCGGGTACGCATCGCCCATCTGGGTGCAGAGCGTGCCGACCAGGCGATGGAAGAACGGCTCGCGCGTGCCGAGCATCCAGCCGTGGCGCAGGGCGCGACGAATGATCCGCCGCAGCACGTAGCCGCGGCCTTCGTTGGACGGCAGCACGCCGTCGACGATCAGGAAGCTGCAGGCGCGGATATGGTCGGCGATCACGCGCAGCGACTTGTTCGACAGGTCGGCGGTGCCGGTGAGCGCGGCGGCCTCCCGGATCAGCGCGTCGAACAGGTCGATCTCGTAGTTGCTGTGCACGTGCTGCAGCACCGCCGCCAGCCGCTCCAGGCCCATGCCGGTGTCCACGCAGGGCGCCGGCAGCGGCACCAGGGTGCCGTCGGGCTGCTTGTCGAACTGCATGAACACCAGGTTCCAGATCTCGATGTAGCGGTCGCCGTCCTCGTCGGGCGATCCCGGCGGACCGCCGAAGTGCTCCGGGCCGTGGTCGTAGAAGATCTCGGTGCAGGGTCCGCAGGGTCCGGTGTCGGCCATCTGCCAGAAATTGTCCGAGGCGTAGGGTGCACCCTTGTTGTCGCCGATGCGCACGATGCGTTCGGCCGGGATGCCGATCATCTCGTGCCACAGCGCGTAGGCTTCGTCGTCGGTGTGGTACACGGTGACCAGCAGGCGCTCGGCCGGCAGCTGCCACACGCCGGTCAGCAGTTCCCAGGCCCAGGCGATCGCGTCCTTCTTGAAGTAGTCGCCGAACGACCAGTTGCCCAGCATCTCGAAGAAGGTGTGGTGGCGCGCGGTGTAGCCGACCGAATCCAGGTCGTTGTGCTTGCCGCCGGCGCGCAGGCAGCGCTGCACGTCGGCCGCGCGCGGATTGGCGCGCTTCTCCGCGCCGAGGAAGACGTCCTTGAACTGCACCATTCCCGAGTTGGTGAACAGCAGGGTCGGATCGTTCGCGGGCACCAGCGGCGCCGAGGGCACGATCTCGTGGCCCTTGCCGCGGAAGAAGTCGAGGAAATCGCTGCGGATCCGCGCAGTCGTGAACGGAGATGGCGTGGTCATGGGCTGTCTGGTGGCGGGCGGGCGGCCTGGTTCCCCCCGCGATGCCCCACGATGGGGCCCAAAGGCTAGAGCAGACAACCCAGCAAAGCCGCCAGATTAGCAAACCGGCCGCGGCCGGTGTCCGCGTTCAGCCCGGATCGTCGTCCGGGTCGAACCGGGTGGCGGCGCGGATGCTGTCGCCGTCGAAGCCGCGGCGCGCCAGCAGGTCGGCGGCCTTGCGGCGCTGCGCCAGGTCGGACGGCCCGGCATCGCCGAAACGGCGGCGTAGCAGGTCGCGCGCCAGTTCGGTCCAGTCGCCCTCGAAGGTCGCCATCGCCGCCTCGACGGCCTCCCCGTCCAGCCCGTGCATGCCGAGCTCGGCGCGGATGTGCCTTGGCCCGTACCCGGAGCCCGCGCGTCCGCGCACCAGCGATTCGGCGAAACGCGCGTCGTCCTGCCAGCCGGCCTCGGCGAGCCGGTCGATCGCCGCGCGGGCGTCGTCGGCCTCGACCCCGCGCGCGGACAGCTTGCGGGTCAGTTCCCTGCGCGAGTGCTCGCGCCTCACCAGCAGGCCGAGTGCCCGCTGGGTGGGCGTCGGGGCCGGACGCTGGCGCCGGCGTGGCCGCTCCGGATCGCTCACGCCGGGGGCGGCAGCCCGTGGCCGCCGACGGGCCGGGTCTGGGTATGCTGGCCGAAGCCGGCGATCAGCGGCTTGGCGCGTGCGATCGCGTCGCGGACCCCGGGCAAGGCGAGCGACGCGCGATGGCTCTCGGCGCTGTCCCAGACCTCGGTGATCCAGATCGCATCCGCGTCTTCCGGATCCTCGGCCACCACATAGCTGTGGCAGCCGGGCATGGTCCCGACGTTCTCCAGCAGGATCGCCAGCAGCGCGTCGCGCTGGCCCGGCTGCGCCTTGAAACTCCCGATCAAACCGTACATGCGCCCTCCTCCGATGGTGGCCGTCGTTTCCGGGGCGGCGGCCGCCGCCATGACCAGGCCGGCCGCGGCCGAGACGATCACCGTGCGCCGGGTGGCCATCAGCGGCACGCGCGGCGCCGGAACGCGCACCCGGCCGGCGCGACTCCCGGACGAAAACGACCCGCCCCGTCGCCGGGGAGGGTCGCATGGAAAGGCCGTCCCTGGCCGCGAAGTCCTCGGCGCGGATCAGCCGTCCGCGCCCGCATCGTCGTCGCCGTCGCGTTTGGCCTCTGCGGGCTTGAACGTCTCGCGCAACTGCGCCTCCAGCCGCTTCGCCACCTCCGGGTTCTCCTTGAGGTAGTTGCGCGCGTTCTCCTTGCCCTGGCCGATGCGCTCGCTGCCGTAGCTGTACCAGGCGCCCGCCTTCTCCACCAGCTTGGCGTCCACGCCCATGTCGATCAGCTCGCCTTCGCGGCTGATGCCCTCGCCGTACAGGATCTCGGTGATGACCTGCTTGAACGGGGGCGCCATCTTGTTCTTGACGACCTTGATGCGGGTCTGGTTGCCGATGATCTCGTCGCCCTTCTTGATCGCGCCGATGCGGCGGATGTCCAGGCGCACCGAGGCGTAGAACTTGAGCGCGTTGCCGCCGGTGGTGGTCTCGGGGCTCTGGCCCGGCATCATGATGCCGATCTTGTGCCGCAGCTGGTTGATGAAGATCACCATGCAGTTGCTGCGCTTGATGTTGCCGGTGAGCTTGCGCAGCGCCTGGCTCATCAGGCGCGCCTGCAGGCCCGGCAGCTGGTCGCCCATCTCGCCCTCGATCTCGGCCTTGGGGGTGAGGGCCGCGACCGAGTCGACCACCACCACGTCGACGGCGTTGGAGCGCACCAGCATGTCGGCGATCTCGAGCGCCTGCTCGCCGGTGTCGGGTTGGGACACCAGCAGGTCGTCGATGTTGACGCCAAGCTTCTGCGCGTAGTTGGGATCCAGCGCATGCTCGGCGTCGATGAACGCGGCGGTGCCGCCGGCCTTCTGGCACTCGGCGATGGTCTGCAGGGTAAGCGTGGTCTTGCCCGAGGATTCCGGGCCGTAGATCTCGACCACGCGACCCTTGGGCAGGCCGCCGATGCCCAGGGCGATGTCCAGCATCAGCGAACCGGTGCCGATGACTTCGGCCGGCTCGACGCTGCCGTCTCCCATGCGCATCACCGAGCCCTTGCCGAACTGCTTCTCGATCTGGCCCAGGGCGGCGGAAAGGGCGCGCTTCTTGTTCTCGTCCATCGTGGTGGTCCTTGTCATGTTGATATCGGGTTGGAAGCATCCTTGCAGGCGCCCATCGCAGGGACTGCGACGCCGACGCCAGGATCGACGGTAGTGCGGCCCGGGGAACGTGCCAGCCGGTCGACGCCGCGGACGGGCGTCGGAAAACCTCCCGCCCTCACCGGTTCGGCCTCACCAGCCCGCAGTACAGGCCCTCGATCGCGAAGTCCTGGTCGGGCAGCACCTCGATCGGCGCGTGATCGGGATTGCGCGGCAGCAGGCGGATGCGGTCCTTGCCCACCCTGAGCAGCTTGACGGTGATCGCATCGTCCACGCGCGCGACCACGATCTGGCCGCTGCGCGCCTCGGGCGTGCGGTGCACGCCGATCAGGTCGCCTTCGAAGATGCCCTCGTCGATCATCGAATCGCCCTTCACCTTGAGCAGGTAGTCGGGCGCGGGCGAGAACAGCACGCGGTCGAGCACGATGTAGTCGTCCGAGCCGATGTCGGCGCCGATCGGCAGACCCGCCGCCACCTGCCCGAGCACCGGCAACCGCAATGCCTCGTTGCCTGCAGGCAGGTCGAGCGCCTGCTGCGGGGGCGCGACAGGACGCAGGACGCGGATGCCGCGCGCCCGGCCCGGCACGCGTTCGATCGCGCCGGCCGCCTCCAGCGCCTCGAGATGGTATTGCGCGGCGCGCACACCGCTGAAACCGAAGGCCCGGGCGATCTCGGTCTGCGAGGGCGGGACGCCTTCGGCCTCGATCCGTTCGGCGATCAGGCCCAGGATCGCCTGCTGGGTGTCGGTCAGGGCTGCGGTGCGCATGGTTAGTAGTAATACTACTAAGCCGCAGTCCGGTCAACCTCGCACTGGCCGCTCAGCGCTTCCCGCCCCGCCAGATCGAGAACAGCACCCACAGCCCGCCGAGCGCGGCGCCGACGAAGCCGACCGTGCCCAGCAGCCGCAGCGCGCGACTGGTCACGCCGCCGGCGCTGTTGAGCACGATCGACGAGCCCACGATCAGGGCTGCGGTCACCACGCCCATGGTCAGCCGGCTCACGGCCCGGTCGACCTGGTCGCCGAAGGCCTTGAGCGCGTCGACCTCGATCTGCACCCGCATCCGGCCCCGGCGCGCCGTGCGCAGCAGGCGGTGGATGTCGCGCGGCATGTCGCGCAGCAGGTCGTAGAGTCCCGTCGCCGTGCGCCGCCCGCGCCGGGCGAGGACCGACGGCGCGTAGCGGGCCAGCAGCGCACGTTCGAGGAACGGGCGCGCTTCGCTGGCCATGTCGAAGTCCGGATCGAGCCGGCGGCCCATCCCCTCCAGCGTGAGGAAGGTCTTGATCATCAGCGCCAGGTCCGGCGGCAGGGTCAGGCCGTGCTCGCGCAGGATCGACGCGACGTCGCCCAGCATCGCGCCCATGCGCAGGTCGCGCAGGGGCACGCCGCGGTACTGGTCGACGAAGCGCTCCACGGCTTCCTGCAGCCGCGCCTCGTCGATGTCGGGATCGTCCCCGGTCCAGTCGACCAGCACGTCGGCGACGGCCGCGGCGTCCTGGTCCACCAGCCCGTGCAGCAGGCGCACGATCTGGAACCGCCGCGGCTCGGACAAGTGCCCGACCATGCCGAAGTCGATCACCCCGATCGCCCCGTCCTGCAGGTAGAAGACGTTGCCCGGGTGCGGATCGGCGTGGAAGAACCCGTCCTCGAGCACCATCTTGAGCACCAGGCCCGCGCCGGTGCGCGCCAGTTGCGCGCGATCGAGCCCGGCCGCGTCCACCGCGGCCAAGTCGCGGCCGGGAATGCCTTCGAGATACTGCTGCACGTTGAGCCGCTCGCAGGTCCAGGCCCAGTAGACCCGCGGGATGACGATGTCCCCGCGGCCGGCGAAGTTGCGGGCGATGCGCTCGGCATTGCGGCACTCGGCGGCGAAGTCCAGTTCGCGCCGCAGCGAGGCGGCGAACTGGCGCAGCATGTCGGCGGGATGGTAGCGGCGCACTTCCGGCATCTGCCGCTCGACGATCGTCGCCAGGTGCCGCAGCAGCCGCAGGTCGGCCTCGACCACGTCGCGGATGCCCGGCCTGCGCACCTTCAGCACCACCGGCGTGCCGTCGGGCAGCCGCGCGCGATGCGCCTGCGCGAGCGAAGCGGCCGCCATCGGCACGCGCTCGAGCTCGGCGAACACGATGTCGGGATCGGCGCCCAGGTCTTCCTCGAGTTGCGGCCGGATCAGCGCGAACTCGACCGGCGGCACCTCGTTCTGCAGCGCCGAGAGTTCCTCGATCCAGCGCGGCGGCAGCAGGTCCACGCGGGTCGCAAGCACCTGGCCGAGCTTGACGAAGGTCGGCCCCAGCTCCTGCAGCGCGGCACGCACCCGGGCGGGCGCGTCGAGCCGCAGGGTGCCCGCCTCCACCGCGTGCCAGTGCACCAGCCGGCCGGCGCGCTCCAATGCCCCCGCCAGGCCGATCCGGCGCACCACGTCGCCGAAGCCGTAGCGCACCAGCACGCCGGCGATGTCCTGCAGCCGGCCGAGGTCGCGCACCGTGCCCAGGGCCTCCCACATCACACCGCGCTCCCGGAGCCTGACACGTTCACGCCGGCCCGCTCACGCCAACGCGCCTTCAAGCCCGCGCAGGGCCGCGGCCACGGTCTGGCGCCGGACCGCCTCGCGGTCGCCGTCGAACTGGAACAGCTCCGCGCGCGCATAACCGCCGCGACGCTTCCATGCGATCCACACCGTGCCGACCGGCTTGTCCGCGCTGCCGCCGCCCGGTCCCGCGATGCCCGTGACCGCGACCGCCACGCTCGCGCCCGAGTGCACCAGCGCGCCGGACACCATCTCGATCGCCGTCTCGCGGCTCACGGCGCCGTGCACTTCCAGCGTCTGTGGATGCACGCCCAGCATCGCCTGCTTCGCCTCGTAGCTGTACACCGCCATGCCGCAGTCGAACCACTCCGACGAGCCGGCGATATCGGTCACTACCTTCGCGATCCAGCCCCCGGTGCAGCTCTCGGCGGTGACCAGCATGTGGTGGCCGGCGCGCAGGCGCGCCCCGGCCTCGAGGGCGATGGCGTGGAGGGCCGGGTCGTCGGGGATGTGCGAAGGCATGGTGAGCGGCGGCGTCCGGGCGGCGCTCCATTCTGAACCCAAAACGGCCTGCGCCCGAGCCTGCGCCCGCACCGGCCGCCGGGACGCCGCGCGTCGGGCCGCGTGCGACGGCCCGTCCGTCACACCGGCCCGCGCACCCGGGCGCGGGCCGGCGAGGTGCCGCGCTTCAGTAGCGGACGCGGAAGGTGACGCCGTACATCCGCGGCGCGCCCAGGAACGCGTTGAAGGTGTTGAGCGGGTTGCCCGGATCCGGGAACAGCCCCTGCAGCGGGGCGTCGAAGCCGACCTGCACGTACTCGGTGTCGGTGATATTCGTGCCCCACAGCTCGACCGTCCAGCGGTTGTCGCTGGCGCCGATGCCGACGCGGGCGTTGACCACCGTGTACGACGACTGCTCCTTTTCGACGTCCAGGTCGGAGCCGGTGTTGTAGTCGCCCATGTACTTGGCGCCGATGTTGAAGCGGCCGACCATGGCGTTGCTGAAGTCCCACTCGTAGGTCACGGCCATCGAACCCGACCACTCGGGCGCGAACGGCATCGTGGCGCCGGGCAGCTTGTACAGCGCGCCCGACGTGCTCAGCGGCGTGCGCTCGACGAAGTCCGCCCCGGGAATGTCGTCGCCGAAGGTGGTGTCGGCGTACATCAGGCCACCCTGCAGCATCAGGCCGGTCACCGCCTGCGGCTGCCACAGGATCTCCGCGTCCACGCCCTTGGAGGTGACCTTGGGGATCGAGCGCACCACGAAGCTGGTGCCCAGGAAGCTGTTGAGCTGGAAGTCCTCGTACTCCTGGTGGAACGCGGTCGCGTTGAGCAGCAGCGACCCGTCGGCCCAGGTGGTCTTGGCTCCGAGCTCGTAGCTGTCCACGAACTCGCCGGGGAACGAGGTATCGGCGACGGGCGTGATGCCGGCGCTGCTGGCGGAGTTGCCGTCGGCCGACTGCACCCGGTCGAGGTTGAAGCCGCCGCCCTTGTAGCCGCGCGCGGCCGAGGCGTAGGTCATCACGTTCTCGTTCCAGCGGTAGGCCGCCTTCAGCGTGCCGGACCACTCGGTCTCCTCGCTCTCCTGGAACGTGCTGCGTCCGTTGTGCAGCGCGTTGGCCCAGGGCAGGCACATGTAGCCGGCGATCTGCGGGCCGGCCGAGGCCATGATCGCGTCCTGCACCGGGCCGGGCAGCCCCGCGAACGCGGTGCTGCGGGAGGCCAGCGCGGCGCGCAGGCGCGCGTAGCGGGCCGGGTTGAGCGGGTTCTGGTCGGTCAGCGCACCGGTGCAGGCCAGGCTGCCGTTGGGGTTGCTGTAGTCCGACGTCAGTTCCTTGTCCTCGCGGGTGTAGCGCAGGCCCAGGGTGACGTCGAGCGCGTCGGTGGCGCGCCAGGTGTTGTTGGTGAACAGCGCGATGCTCTTGGCGTTCTGCTCGTAGCGGTCGAGCGCGCCCAGCCCGGTGAAACCGGTGCCGTAGGGCGTGCCGCCCACCTGCGAGAGGAAGGCCGCGGGCGGGATGCCCAGCGGATTGTCGAGCGGCACGCCGGCCTGGGCCAGGCTCTGCCCGACCAGCGTGTACACCAGCGTGGACACGTAGGGCTCATAGGCCGCGCCGACCCGATAGCTCTCGTTGCGGCGAAGGTCTTCGTCGGAATAGAACATGCCGACCATCCAGTCCAGCCGGTCGGTCGCGCCGGTGAGGCGGAACTCCTGGCTGAAGGTCTCGAAGCCGGTGAACGACTCGTCCTCGTCCGCATTGCGGTACAGCAGGTCGGCGGTGCTGAAGTCGTAGTCCAGGCCGTTGATCGCCTGCCACTCGCGCGCGGCGGTGATCGAGGTCAGGGTGGCGCCGCCCAAGCCGCCCAGGTCCCAGTTGACCTCGGCCGAGACGCCCTTGTCCTTGATGTCCTGGGTGGTGTCGCGATTGCTGTAGGCGACGCGGTCGAAGGGATCGTCGCCCGGCGCCGCCACGGCCTGGCCACCGGCCAGCGCGTTGAGGATCGGCGCCGTCCCGCCGACCGTGGTCTGCACCGCCGTGCAGCAGTTCTCCTCGCGGCTGGTGTAGTCGGCCGACAGCAGCACATCGAGCGATTCGGACGGCTCGAACAGCAGCTTGCCGCGCACGGTGTGGAAGTTCTGGTCGTAGTCCTCGTCCTCGGTGCGCGGGCCGTTGCCGGTCTCCACGTCCATCCAGCCGTCGCGCTTGCGCTTGGCGGCGTAGACGCTGAAGGCCGCGGTGTCGCTGAAGGCGTCGTTGTACGCGCCCGACACGCCCATGGCCCCGTAGTTGCCCACCGACACTTCCGCCTCGGCGCTCTGGGTATAGCTCGGGCGCCGGGTCACGACGTTGATCACGCCGGCCGAGGTGTTCTTGCCGAACACGGTTCCCTGCGGGCCCTTGAGCACCTCGATGCGCTCCAGCTGGCCGAGGTCGCCGAAGCCGACGCTGTTGCGCGGCCGGTACACGCCGTCGATCACCACGCCCACCGACGACTCCAGGCCGACGTTGTCGCCGACGGTGCCGATGCCGCGGATGCGCGCGGTGGTGATCGCCTCGTTCTGGGTGCTGGTGACGGTCAGGCCGGGCACCAGGATCTGCATGTCCTTGATGTCGCGCACGCTGCTGTCCTGGAGCAGTTGCTCGTCGAGCGCGGTGACCGAGATCGGCACGTCCTGCAGCGCCTCCTCGCGCTTCTGCGCGGTGACGGTGAGGGTGGCCAGGGTGCGGGTTTCCTCTTCCCCGGCCGCGGGCTCCTGCGCGGACACCGGGAAAGCCATGGACGCGATCGCCGAGACCAGGGCGACGGAAAGGATGCTGTGCTGCGGATGGCGTGACGCCATGTGGAAGTCCCCCAGGTGGTTGGATGCGATGCGGTGACGCCGGTATTGCGACGAGACGCAGCCGCGCGGCCGGGTCGCGGACGCGGGCTCCGGAGGGCGGCCTGCGTGGGGGACCGGCTGCCGTCCGATGGTGCTGGAGCGAACGAAAACCTAACACAATTTCCGGTGTTGGGAAGCGTCCCGTGCCCCGCCGTATGGCGCCTGGCGAAGGCCGGCCTGCCGGCCCGGCGAAAAGTCCGGGTGGAAGGGTCCGGCCGAGCATGACGCGTCGGGGCATCGCGATGTTGATCCTGCTCAAATCGGGGATGCCGATCCGCACGCGGACCCCGCCGCCAGTCCGGGTGTGCGGCCGCGCCGCAGGCGGAGCGCGCCGATGCGCCGCGGCAGGCCGGGGTACGGGCGCGCAGGCGGGGCGGATACAATTCCCGGCCGACGCGCCGTCGCGCGCGTCCCCGCCGCGGAACGAATGAAGCTGGACAGGTCGCCCGAACACACCCCCCTGATGAAGCAGTTCTTCGCCGCCAAGGCGGAGCATCCGGATGTCCTGCTGTTCTTCCGCATGGGCGATTTCTACGAGCTGTTCTACGACGACGCGCGCAAGGCCGCGCGCCTGCTCGACATCACCCTGACCCAGCGCGGCAGTTCCGGCGGCCAGCCGATCCCGATGGCCGGCGTGCCGCACCACTCGTCCGAGGGCTATCTGGCGCGGCTGGTGGCCCTGGGCGAGTCGGTGGCCATCTGCGAGCAGATCGGCGACCCGGCCGCGAGCAAGGGCCTGGTGGAACGCAAGGTGGTGCGCATCGTCACCCCCGGCACCGTGACCGACGAGGCCCTGCTGCAGGAACGCCGCGACACCCTGCTGCTCGCCGTCGCCCGCGGCCGGTCCGGCTACGGCCTGGCGTGGGCCGACCTGGCCGGTGGCCGGTTCCTGGTCAACGACGTCGCCGGCGACGCGCAGCTGGAGGCCGAACTGGCGCGCCTGGAGCCGGCCGAGGTACTGCTGCCCGACGAGGAGGGCTGGCCCGATGCGCTGCGCGAGCGCAGCGGCGTGCGCCGGCGCGCGCCCTGGCTGTTCGACGCCGAATCGGGGCGCCGCCAGCTGCTTCAGTTCTTCGGCCTGCACGACCTGACCGGCTTCGGCATCGAGGACCGTCCGCTCGCCATCGCCGCCGCCGGCGCGCTGCTGGGTTACGTCGAGGAGACCCAGAAGCAGCGGCTGCCGCACCTGACCTCTATCGCCGTCGAGAGCGGCGACGGCGCGATCGCGATGAACGCGGCCACCCGCCGCCACCTCGAGCTCGACAGCCGCGTCGACGGCGACACCCGCCACACCCTGCTCGGCGTGCTCGACACCACGGTCTCCCCGATGGGCGGGCGGCTGCTGCGGCGCTGGCTGCACCGGCCGCTGCGCGAGCGCGACACGGTGCGCCTGCGCCACGCGGCGGTCGCGACCCTGATCGACGCGCGCGCGGAGGAACCCTTGCGCGAGCGCTTCCGCGCCCTGGGCGACCTGGAGCGCATCCTCTCGCGCATCGCGCTGCGCTCGGCGCGCCCGCGCGACCTGTCCACCCTGCGCGACGGCCTGGCGATGCTGCCCGCGGTGCGCGAGTTGCTGGCGCCGCTGGATTCGCCGCGCCTGCGCGAACTGTCCGATTCGCTGGGCGAGCACGCCGCCGAGGCCCACCTGCTCGCCGGCGCGCTGGTGGAGCAGCCGCCGGTGCTGGCGCGCGACGGCGGCGTATTCGCCGAGGGCCACGATGCCGAGCTCGACGAGCTGCGCCGCCTCAGCGAGAACGCGGACGGATTCCTGGTGGACCTGGAAGCGCGCGAGAAGGCCGCCACCGGCATCGCCACGCTCAAGGTCGGCTACAACCGCGTGCACGGCTATTTCATCGAGATCAGCAAGGCGCAGTCGTCCAAGGCGCCCGCGCACTACACCCGGCGCCAGACCCTGACCGGCGCCGAGCGCTACATCACCGAAGAGCTGAAGGCGTTCGAGGACAAGGTGCTCTCGGCCCGCGAGCGCGCGCTGGCGCGCGAACGCCTGCTGTACGAACAGCTGCTCGACGCCCTCGCCGCCCGGCTCGAACCGCTGCGCCGCTGCGCCGCCGCGCTCAGCGAGCTGGACGTGCTGGCCGCGTTCGCCGAACGCGCGCAGGCGTTGGACTGGTCGCGGCCGCTGCTCACCGACGCGCCGTGCATCCAGATCGAACGCGGCCGCCATCCGGTGGTGGAAGCGGTGCGCGACGACCCGTTCGAACCCAACGACCTGGTGCTGGGCGAGGACCGGCGCATGCTGGTGATCACCGGCCCCAACATGGGCGGCAAGAGCACCTACATGCGCCAGAACGCGCTGATCGTGCTGCTGGCGCACATCGGCAGCTTCGTGCCCGCGGCGCGTGCCGAGATCGGCCCGATCGACCGCATCCTCACCCGCATCGGCGCCGGCGACGACCTGGCGAAGGGGCAGTCGACCTTCATGGTCGAGATGGCCGAGACCAGCTACATCCTGCACCATGCCACCGACCGGTCGCTGGTGCTGATGGACGAGATCGGCCGCGGCACCTCGACCTACGACGGCCTCGCCCTGGCCGAGGCCTGCGCGCGCCAGCTCGCCGCGACCAACCGCAGCTACACCCTGTTCGCCACGCACTACTTCGAGCTCACCGCGCTGGCCGAGCCCGGCAGCGGCATCGCCAACGTGCACCTGGACGCGGTGGAGCACCACGACGCGAACGGCCACGACACCCTGGTGTTCATGCACGCGGTCAAGGACGGCCCCGCCGACCGCAGCTTCGGCCTGCAGGTGGCGGCGCTGGCCGGCCTGCCGAAGGCGGTGATCCGCGACGCGCGCGCGCGCCTGGCCGAGCTGGAGCGGCGTTCGCACGACACCGCCGCCGCGGCGCCGATGTCGGCCGAACGCATCGACCAGCCGCAGCAGTTCGGCCTGTTCGCGCCCTCCTCGGCCGCGCTCGAAGCGCTGGCTTCGATCGATCCGGACGAACTCACGCCCAAGCAGGCGCTCGAGGCGCTGTACCGGCTCAAGGCGCTGTCGTGAGCGGCGCCGTCGCGGCCGCGCGACCGTGACCGTCACCCAGCACGCACCTGGCGGGGAGGCCACGCACCTCACCGATGCGGACGTGGTTGTGCTCGGCGCCGGCGCGGCCGGACTGATGTGCGCCATCGCCGCTGGCGCGCGCGGTCGGCGCGTGCTGGTGCTGGATCACGCCAACAAGGTCGGCAAGAAGATCCTGATGTCCGGCGGCGGGCGCTGCAACTTCACCAATACCGGCACCACGCCGGCCAACTTCCTCTCGGTCAACCCGCACTTCTGCAAGTCGGCGCTGGCGCGCTACACGCCGGCGGACTTCATCGCCATGGTCGAGCGCCACGGCATCGCCTACCACGAGAAGGAACTCGGGCAGCTGTTCTGCGACGAGTCTTCGAAGCAGATCGTGCGCATGCTGCTGGACGAGGCCGCGGCGGTCGGCGCGCAGGTGCGGACGCACTGCGCGATCGACGCGGTGGAGCCTGTCGGCGAACGACATTTCCGCCTGCGCACGTCGCAGGGCACGCTCGACTGCGGCGCGCTGGTGGTGGCGACCGGCGGGCTGTCGATTCCGAGCATGGGCGCCAGCGGGTTCGGCTACCAGCTCGCGCGCCAGTTCGGCCACGAGGTGCTCGCCACGCGCGCGGGCCTGGTGCCGCTGACGCTCTCGGGCCGCCCCCTGGAGCGGCTGCAGGACCTGGCCGGCCTGTCGCTGCAGGTCGAAGCAGGCTGCAACGGCGCATCATTCCGCAACGCGATGCTCGTCACCCACCGCGGCCTGAGCGGCCCGGCCATCCTGCAGATCTCCTCCTACTGGCAACCGGGCGACGACCTGCGGATCGACCTGCTGCCGGGCGAAGACGCGAACGCCTGGCTGGCGGCGCGCCAGCGCGCGCGTGGCGAGGCCGAATTGCGCACGGTGCTGGGCGACGTGCTGCCGCGCCGCTTCGCCCAGCGCCTGTGCGAGGCCTGGCTGCCCAGCCGGCCGATGAAGCAGTACACGCCGGCGCAGCTGCGCGAGGTGGCCGCCACCCTCGCCGCCTGGCCGGTGGTGCCCAGCGGCACCGAGGGTTACCGCACCGCGGAAGTCACCCTGGGCGGCGTGGACACCGCGGGGCTGTCGTCGTCGACGATGATGTCGCGCCACGTGCCCGGCCTGCATTTCATCGGCGAGGTGGTCGATGTCACCGGTTGGCTGGGCGGCTACAACTTCCAGTGGGCCTGGGCGTCCGGGCACGCCGCCGGCCAGGCGGTCTGAGCCCGGAGCGCCGGCTCTTTCGATAGCCAGGATCTATTTCGACTTTCGCATCAGTCGATTTCATCTATCCGTGACGCCAGCGTAAGGTGGACCCGACTTCCACCCGCCAGGAGCGCCACCATGTCGACCGAAACCCAGGGCAAGTGCCCCTTTCACGCCACCGCCGGAGGCGGCACCGGCAATCGCGACTGGTGGCCCACGCAGCTGCGGCTGGACCTGCTCAACCAGCACTCCAGCCGTTCCAACCCGCTCGACCCGGACTTCGACTACGCCGAGGCGTTCGGCAAGCTCGACTACCACGCGCTGAAGAAGGACCTGCGCGACCTGATGACCGATTCCCAGGACTGGTGGCCGGCGGACTTCGGCCATTACGGGGGCCTCATGGTACGCATGGCCTGGCACAGTGCCGGCACCTACCGCATCCAGGACGGTCGCGGCGGTGGCGGCCGCGGCCAGCAGCGCTTCGCCCCGCTCAACAGCTGGCCCGACAACGTCAGCCTGGACAAGGCGCGGCGCCTGTTGTGGCCGATCAAGCAGAAGTACGGGCAGGCGATCTCCTGGGCCGACCTGATGATCCTGGCCGGCAACGTGGCGCTGGAGACGATGGGCTTCCGCACCTTCGGCTTCGGCGGCGGCCGCGAGGACACCTGGGAACCCGACCAGGATGTGTACTGGGGCCGCGAGACCACGTGGCTCGGTGGCGACGTGCGCTACGCGCATGGCTCCGAAGGCGTCGAGAAGCCGGGCGACGAAGGCGTGCTGGTGTCCGATGACGATGCCGACGGCGACGTGCATTCACGCCGGCTGGAAAATCCGCTCGCGGCGGTGCAGATGGGCCTGATCTACGTGAACCCGGAAGGTCCCGACGGCAACCCCGACCCGCTGCTGGCGGCGAAGGACATCCGCGACACCTTCGGCCGCATGGCCATGGACGACGAGGAGACCGTGGCCCTGATCGCCGGCGGCCACTCGTTCGGCAAGACCCACGGCGCCGCGCCTGCGGACAACGTCGGCGCCGAGCCCGAAGGATCGGACCTGGAGCTGCAGGGCTTCGGCTGGCACAACCGCTACGGCAGCGGCAAGGGCCCCGACACCATCACCTCGGGCCTCGAAGTCACCTGGACCCAGACGCCCGCGCTGTGGAGCAACAAGTTCTTCGAGAACCTGTTCGGCTTCGAGTGGGAGCTGGAGAAGTCCCCGGCCGGCGCCCACCAGTGGGTGGCCAAGGACGCACCCGAGACCATCCCCGACGCCTACGACCCGGCGAAGAAGCACCGCCCGCGCATGCTCACCACCGACCTGTCGCTGCGCTTCGATCCGGTCTACGGCCCGATCTCGCGCCGGTTCCTGGAGAACCCGCAGGCGTTCGCCGATGCCTTCGCACGCGCCTGGTTCAAGCTCACCCATCGCGACATGGGCCCGCGCGCGCGCTACCTGGGGCCGGAGGTGCCGAAGGAAGAGCTCGTGTGGCAGGACCCGGTGCCGGCGGTGGACCATCCGCTGGTGGAAGCCGCCGAGATCGACGCCCTGAAGCGGAAGATCGCCGACGCCGGCCTGAGCGTCGCCGAGCTGGTGTCCACCGCCTGGGCTTCGGCGTCGACCTTCCGCGGCGGCGACAAGCGCGGCGGCGCCAACGGCGCGCGCATCCGCCTGTCGCCGCAGAAGGACTGGGAAGTGAACCAGCCGGCGCAGTTGGGCAAGGTGCTCGCCGCGCTCGAGCGCATCCAGTCCGACTTCAACCGCGACGCGCCCGGCGGAAAGAAAGTCTCGCTGGCCGACCTGATCGTGCTCGCCGGCGGCGTCGGCGTGGAGCAGGCGGCGAAGGCGGCCGGAGTGGAGGTCGAGGTGCCGTTCAGCCCCGGCCGTACCGACGCGCGCCAGGACCAGACCGACGTCGAATCGTTCGCGGTGCTCGAACCCTGGGCCGATGGTTTCCGCAACTACACCCGCGGCCATTCGAAGGTACCGGCCGAGCACCTGCTGGTCGACCGTGCCCAGCTGCTCACGCTCACCGCGCCGGAAATGACCGCCCTGGTCGGCGGGCTGCGCGTGCTCGGCGCCAACCATGGCGGCGCCTCGCACGGCGTACTCACCGACCGCCCCGGCGTGCTGAGCAACGACTTCTTCCGCAACCTGCTGGACATGGGCACGCAGTGGCAGCCGGTGTCGAAGGACGCCGAGGTGTTCGAAGGCCGCGACCGCAGTTCCGGCGCGAAGAAGTGGACCGGCACCCGCGTCGACCTGGTGTTCGGCTCCAACGCCGTACTGCGCGCGCTGGCCGAGGTCTACGCCAGCGCCGACGGCCAGGACAAGCTGGTGCGCGACTTTGTGGCGGCCTGGCACAAGGTGATGGAGCTGGACCGGTTCGACCTGCGCTGAGCCGGCGCAGGCAGGCGTGGGACATCGGCGCGTCCGCATGTCCCGGGCAGGTTGGTGAAACGCACCGCCCACCGAGGTGCACGCCCTGTCCGCGCGCCGTGTTGCCGCGCAGGGCCCTACCGCAGCCTGTGGAAGCACGTCGTTGCGGGACGGCGCATGCCCTTCACCCACGTCCCACGTGAGTGGAGACGCACTGGCTCCGCACCGCCGGGGACTGACCGAGCCCCGCTCAGCTGGCGTCGATATCGCCCAGCGCGCGGATCAGCCGGCGCGCGCGCTTGTCCGGCTTGGATTCCGGCGGGCGGAAGCCGTTGCGCTCGGCCCGGGCCAGCGCGCGTGCCGCCTCGCGCGCTTCACGCGATGCCTCGGATTCGGCATACATCGCCTGCGCCGCCGCCGCCGGACCACGCACGTCCGACAACGCATGCACCTGGATCTCGAAGAATTCGCCCGCGCGTTCGATGCGCATCGCATCGCCGATCCGGACGGTGCGGGCGGGCTTGGCCCGCTGTCCGCCCACTGCGACCTTCCCGGTGTCGATCGCCTGCCGCGCCAGCGCGCGCGTGCGGAAGAACCGCGCGGCCCACAGCCACACATCGAGCCGGACGGTTGGCGCGGGGGGCGACACGTCGTTCATGGCGAAGGATTGTAGTCGCGGCGCTCTGGCGCACGTCCTTGCGTGCCCGGCCTCACGGACGCCCGGCTCGCAAGGGCGGCATGGCTGGACGGCGCCCGCCATCGCGCCGGGCACTGCACGCCGTAGCGTCCGCTCGCGCCCGCATGGAGGGCGCCGCTGCACCGGTGATCGCCCCGAAACGCGAACGGCCGCCCGGGGGCGGCCGTCGTGAACGTGCGCGGCGCCTGCTTACTCGGCTGCCGCCGCCGCTGCCGCCTTCGCCTTGGAGTGCGCGGACAGGTCTTCCTTGATGCGCGCCTTCTTGCCTTCCAGGCCACGCAGGTAGTACAGCTTGCCGGCGCGGACCTTGCCGCGACGCTTGACCTCGACCGACTCGATCGTGGCGCTGTGGCTCTGGAACACGCGCTCGACGCCGTAGCCGTGCGAGATCTTGCGCACGGTGAACGACGAGTTGAGGCCGGCGTTCTTCTTGCCGATCACCACGCCCTCGTACGCCTGCACGCGCTCGCGGTTGCCTTCCTTCACCTTGACGTTGACGATCACGGTGTCGCCGGGGCCGAAGTCGGGAAGCTTGCGCTGCGCCTGTTCGGTCTCGAACTGCTGCAGCAGGGTGTTCAGGGACGGCTTGGTGGTCATGTCGGTATCTCGCTGGAGCCTGTTGGAGTCGTTGTAGGCGTGGTGCACGTGGACGCACGCTCTCGGCAATGCCTGCCTGTGGCAGGTCAGCCGCGCATGATAACGGGAAATCAGGCCCCCGGCCACCCGCGACCCGCGTCGCCCGGGTAAGCGAAGCGCATCCGGGGCCCGTCGCCCCGAGCGACCGCTCCTGGTCTCCGGGTCGGCCCGGCGACCCGGACATCGCACGGCCCGCCCAGCCGCCGGCCCGCCTCCACCGGTGCCGAACCGCCCGCCTCAGCCGGCTGGATCGCCGTCGGTCGCCTGCGCCTCCAGCCAGCGGGCCTCCTCCGCGCTCAGCCCGGCCGCGGCCAGCAGGTCGGGCCGGCGCGCGCGCGTGCGTAGCAGCGCCTGGCGGCGGCGCCAGCGCGCGATCTCGGCGTGGTTGCCCGACAGCAGCACCTCCGGCACGGTGCCGAGCGCGTGCTCCACCGGCCGGGTGTAGTGCGGGCAGTCCAGCAGGCCGTCGCCTTCGAAGCTGTCCTGGACGGCCGAATCGGCGTCGTTGAGGGCGCCGTCCTGCAGCCGCGCGACCGCGTCCACCACCACCGCCGCGGCCAGTTCGCCGCCCGAGAGCACGTAGTCGCCGATCGACAGCTCCTCGTCCACCTCGGCCGCCAGCAGCCGCTCGTCGACGCCCTCGTAGCGCCCGCACAGCAGGATGATCCGCGACTCCGCCGCCAGCTCGCGCACCCGCGCCTGGGTCAGCGGCCGGCCCTGGGGGCTGAGGTAGATCACCCGCGCGGGGGCCGGATCGGCGGCGCGGGCCGCGGCGATCGCCGCCCGCAGGGGGTCGATCAGCATCACCATCCCGGGCCCGCCCCCGAAGGGCCGGTCGTCGACCCGGCGATAGTTGCCGTCCGCGTAGTCGCGCGGATTCCAGCCCTGCATGGAGAGCAGTCCGCGCTCCTGTGCGCGGCCGACCACGCCGAAACCGGCGCACTGGGCCACGAATTCGGGAAACAGGCTGACGACGTCGATCCGCATCGCTCAGAAGTCCGCGTCCCAGTCCACCGTCACCACCCCGGCGTCGAAATCCACCGAGGTGACGTAGTCCGGTTCGATGAACGGGATCATCCGCTCGCGCTCGCCGCGGGCGACCAGCACGTCGTTGGCGCCGGTGGAGAACAGGTGCGACACCGTGCCGAAATCGATGCCGGCCGTGTTCACCACGCGCAGGCCTTCGAGGTCGACCCAGTAGTACTCGCCCGGCTTCGGCGGCGGCAGCGCGCCGCGCGGCACCCACAGCTCGCTGCCGCGCAGGGCTTCGGCCGCGTCACGGTCGTCCACGCCGGGCAGCTGCAGCACGATGCCCTTGGCGGTGCTGCGCCCGCGCCCGCCGTCGAGTTCGCGCTCGCGGCCCTGCGCGTCGCGCAGCACCCAGGGCCGGTAGCGGAAGACCGCCTCCGGCGGATCGCTGAAGGATTCGAGCTTGAGCTCGCCACGCACGCCGAACGCGCCGTGGATCCTGCCCATCAGGATGCGGCGCGTCGGGTCGTTCATCTCGGCAGGTGGCCGCGCCGGGGCGCGGCCCGGTATCAGGCGGCCGGAGCGGCGGCCTTGGCGGCTTCGCGGTACAGGTTGCGGACCTTGTCGGTCAGCTGCGCGCCCTGCGAAACCCAGTGGTCGACACGCGCGGTATCCAGCACGATGCGCTGCTCGGCGCCCTGGGCGACGGGGTTGTAGTAGCCCACGCGCTCGATGTTGCGGCCGTCGCGCGCGCTGCGCGAGTCGGTGACGATAATGTGGTAGAAGGGGCGCTTCTTCGCGCCGCCGCGGGTGAGGCGGATCTTGACCATGGTGCGTTCTCGGTGTTGCCCAGTCGCCAGGATGGCGAGGTAAGCCGGACATTATAGGGCATCGCGGCCGGCTCGCCACCCGCCGCCCGGTCAAGCGCGCCCGGTCGGGCCAGTCCGACCCGATCCCGTCTGCGCCGCCAGGACTCGCGCACGTGCGGGGGTGCGCATCGACGTCCCCGTTGCCGGGCGGCGCGACGCCGGCGCGTCTCGCAGGCGTCCTCCGGTGCGCTAGAGCGGCCGCAGCGGCATGGCCCGCACCGCGGCCTGCAGGGACTCCATCAGCACGGGATCGGGCCGCAGCGCGAGGTCGTCGATGCCCGACAGCGGCCAGACACCCGTGGCATTGGCCGCGAAAGCGGCTTTCAGCCCGCCCAGCGCCCGCGCCTCGACCGGCATGTGCCGCTGCGCCACCCCCACCTCCGCCAGCCCGGCCTGCAGCAGTTTCTCCTGCGTGCCGCGCAGCGCCTCGGCCTGCGGCCAGACCACCTGGGCCCCGTCCCAGAAGCCGATGTTCCAGACCGAGCCCTCGCTGATCCGCCCCCTCGCATCGACGAACAGCGCATCGTCGAAGCCGTCGCGCAGCGCCTGCCGCCGCCACTGGAACAGGGGGAAGGTGCCGACATGCTTGATGTGCGGCAGCGGTCGCTGGAACGCGAACGTCTTCACCCAGGCCGGCGTCGCCACCGCCTCGCGCGGCGGCGACAGCGAGACCAGCACGTCGACCGGCACGCTCCGGTCGGGCCGGAGGTAGTCGAACGCGCGCGAGAACACGGTGACGCGCGCACCGGCGTCGTCCACGCCGGCGGCGTCCAGCGCCGCAACGATGCCGGCACGTACCCGCGCCTCGTCGAGCGAGGCGTCGAACAGTTCGCGCGTGGCGGTCTTCAGCCGCTGGAAGTGCAGGTCGAGCCCGCGCACGGCGCGGCCACGCACCTGCATCGAGGTGAAGTGGCCGTAGTTGGTGAGCGCAAGTGCCAGCAGATCTTCGCCGCATGCAAGCGCACCATTGATCCAACTGGCGAACACGGGTGCCGCCGCGCGCGCCTCTTCACTCAAAGCCGGTAATGAATCGTTCCGGTAATCGACCCCGGGATGCCCGCACAACGTTGCTCGAACGTCGCGTACAGCGCGCTGACGGTACCGTCTGATGTCACCGTCATTCGCTTGATATCCAGCTTGCCCGTCGTCGTCCAGCATCGGCTCAGGCCACTGATCGCCATGCCCGCGCGCGTTGCAGTCGGCTCGCTGTTCGTGACGTACTGACCCACTTTGAGACGCTTCCCCAAGGGCGGTGTGATCGACAGCCACCAATTCTGCCGCCTTCCGCTACCGTAATAAGCCAAACCGTAGTCGGGATCACCATAGAGATCGAAGAGACTGGTGTCCCCGTAGAACGACTTTGGCACGCCCTGGGCCAGGAGAGCTCCGTCGAGTGTCAAGGACATCTGAGGAAGCTTCCACCTGATAACCCCGGCCAGTGGCGGCGCATCCGGGGACTCGCAGCGATGTACGAAGTCGGCCTCGAATCCCACCAACTCACCGTCAACATCCTGTTCGATCTGACGGATGTTGAAGCTACCCCAGGTCTGGTTGCAGCCTCGGCCCGGCGCATAGACGGCCAGCCCTGCGGAACGACCGGTCCTGAAAGGCGCGCGCTCGGCGTCCGTGAATCTGCCGGGCGCCAGCCTCTGCCCTTTGGGCACGGCGAACTCCATGTCCCAGCTTCCCTCGCTGGTACTGACAGTGACGGACACGTGTTGCTCTGAGGTTATGTACGCCGAAAAGCTCGCGGTAGCAGGCGTGAAAGATCCAGTCGCCCCCCCTCCCAGCCAATCCCCGTCGACACTGGAATACGCGAACACCGTCTGAGCCTGAACCCCGCCGGCCAGTAACGGTAAAACAAGCAGCGCCACGCGAAGAAAAGCGCCCAGTGGCCTAGCCATCCTTCCATTCCCCTGATCTTCTTCCCCGCCTGAAATCTACGCCCGAGTTCAGGGGATTGCAACACATCGATCGGGGCCGAATCCAAGTGTTCCCAGCACCTCTTGCCCGAAGCCTACAAGCCTCAGGAGCGCGCCCTGGGAGCGCTGTCGCCGAATGATGTGGGCTCCGCGGCAGGCATGTATGAGTCGCCACTCTGCGGGAAATGCAGCCGTCCAGCCTGATGTAAGCGCAACTCGCCAAATCGCTTCCCGCGTTGCGTGCATCATCCGTCGCCGAGACGGAGGCACTCAGGCGTCGCGTCAACGCCTCAGAAACGGCGCTCCGCCCATCATCCCCTGCAGGCCGCGCATCATGCCCTTCATGCCGCCGCGGGCCATCTTGCCCATCATCTTCTCCATCTGCTGGTACTGCTTCATCAGCTTGTTGACGTCGGAAGGATGGGTGCCGGAGCCGGCGGCGATGCGGGCACGGCGCGAGCCGTTGAGCAGGGCCGGATTGCGGCGTTCCTTCTTCGTCATCGAGTTGATGATGGCGATCATGCGCGGCACTTCCTTGCCCTGCTGCACCTGCTGCTTGAGGTGCTCGGGCACCTGGCCCAGGCCGGGCAGCTTCTCCATCAGGCTGCCGATGCCGCCCATGCTCTGCATCTGCTCGAGCTGGTCGCGCATGTCGTTGAGGTCGAACTTCTTGCCCTTGGCGACCTTCTCGGCCAGCTTCTGCGCCTTGTCCTTGTCGACCTGCTGTTCGACCTGCTCCACCAGCGACAGCACGTCGCCCATGTCGAGGATGCGGCTGGCGACGCGGTCGGGGTGGAACACGTCCAGGCCGTCGGTCTTCTCGCTGGTGCCGATGAACTTGATCGGGCGCCCGGTGATGTAGCGCACCGACAGCGCGGCGCCGCCACGGGCGTCGCCGTCGGTCTTGGTCAGCACCACGCCGGTGAGCGGCAGCGCCTCGTGGAAGGCCTTGGCCGTGTTGGCCGCGTCCTGGCCGGTCATCGAGTCGACCACGAACAGGGTTTCGGCCGGGTTCACCGCGGCGTGCAGGGCCTTGATCTCGGCCATCATCGCCTCGTCGATGGCGAGGCGGCCAGCGGTGTCGACCAGCAGCACGTCGACGAACGACTTCTTCGCATCGGCGATCGCCGCGCGCACGATGTCCACCGGCTGCTGGCCGGCGTCGGACGGGAAGAACAGTACGCCGGTCTGGGTGGCCAGCGTGCGCAGCTGCTCGATGGCTGCCGGACGGTAGACGTCGGCGCTGACCACCATCACCTTCTTCTTGCGCTTGTCCTTCAGCAGCTTCGCCAGCTTGCCCACGGTGGTGGTCTTGCCCGCACCCTGCAGGCCCGCCATCAGGATCACCGCCGGAGCCGGGACGTTGAGGTTGAGCTCGGTCGCCTGGGCGCCCATCACCGCCGCCAGCTCGTCGCGCACCACCTTGATCAGCGCCTGGCCGGGGGTCAGCGACTTGAGCACTTCCTGGCCGACCGCGCGCACCTTGATCCGCTCGACCAGCGCCTGCACCACGGGCAGCGCGACATCGGCCTCGAGCAGCGCGATGCGGACCTCGCGGGTGGCCTCGCGGATGTTCTCCTCGGTCAGCCGGCCGCGGCCGCGCAGGCGGTCGATGGTCCCGGACAGGCGCTGGGTGAGCGATTCGAACATGGGGCGAACACCGGCGAAAAAGCGATCCGTGATTATAGCGGGCCGCCGTCCGCGGCCGTGGTCCCGCGCCCGCCCGCCGGCCTCTTTCCTGGCACCGGGCGTCCTGCCGAGGCGTCAGGTCCATCGCCGCGCACGCATGGGCGTGCGACACTTCCGCGATGTCAATCGTTCTCATCGCGGCCGCGTTCTACCTGCTGGCCGGCTGGTTGGTGGTGCGCCGCCTGCTGGCCGTGGGCGGGGCCCGCGCCGGCTTCTGGCTGCTGACCGCGCTCAGCGCGGTTGCCCTGCACGCGCTTACCCACGTGCTGGCCTGGCGCCAGGAAGGCGGGCTGGACCTGCACTTCTTCGCCGCGCTGTCGCTGGTAGGGCTGGGCATGTCCGCGCTGACCACCCTGTACGCGGCCGGCGGCCGTCTGGGGGCACTCGGGGTGGTGGTCTACCCGATCGCCGCCGCATCGCTGCTGGCGTACGGCTTCGCCGACAGCCGGGTCGCGCGCGAGCTCGACTGGCGCCTGGAACTGCACGCCTGGCTGGCGCTGCTGGCCTACGCCACGCTCGCCATTGCCGCCCTGCTGGCGATCATGCTCTGGCTGCAGGAACGGGCGCTGCGGCGGCACCAGTTCCGCGGATGGACTCGCGTCCTGCCCCCGCTGACCGAGCTGGAAACGCTGCTGTTCCGTTCGATCGGGGTCGGCTTCGTGCTGCTCTCGGCCACCTTGCTGACCGGCGTGCTGTTCGTGCACGACTTCTTCGCCCAGCGCCTGATGCACAAATCGGTACTCAGTGCGCTGTCGTGGCTGGTGTTCGGTGCGCTGCTCCTGGGCCGGTGGCGCTACGGCTGGCGCGGCACCCGGGCCGTGCGCTGGACGCTGACCGCGATGGCCCTGCTGGTGCTGGCGTTCTTCGGCAGCAAGTTCGTGCTGGAGCTGCTGCTCGGGCGCGCCTGAGCGGGCGCCGAACCGCGCAGCCGCTGGCACAACGGCGCCGCGTGCGATGCGCCGTGGTACCGGACCGGCCGGGATCGACGACAATGTCGGTTCGTCCGCACCCGCCCGACCGCCATGCCCTTCGAGGATCCACCCAGCCGCCTGGCCTGCGCCACGCAACATGCATGGACGGCCGCGGCGATCCGGCGCATCGAGGCGGACTTCAACCGTTCCGCGGACACCCATCTGATCCCGATGTCGCTGCCCGGATTCCCCGGCATCGACGTGTACTTCAAGGACGAATCCAGCCACCCCACCGGCAGCCTCAAGCACCGGCTCGCGCGCTCGCTGTTCCTGTACGCGCTGGCCAACGGCTGGCTGCATGCGGGAAGCACGGTGGTGGAGGCCTCGAGCGGATCGACCGCCGTATCGGAGGCGTACTTCGCACGCCTGCTCGGCCTGCCCTTCGTGGCGGTGATGCCCGCGTCGACCTCGCCGGAGAAGATCGCGGCGATCGAGTTCCACGGCGGCCGCTGCCATCTCGTGCGCAACGCCTGCGACATCGCCGGCGAGTCCGCCCGCCTGGCGCGCGAGGCGGGCGGGCACTTCATGGACCAGTTCACCTACGCCGAACGCGCGACCGACTGGCGCGCCAACAACAACATCGCCGAGTCGATCTTCCGGCAGATGGAGCAGGAACCGCATCCGGTACCGGCGTGGATCGTGTGCAGTGCCGGCACCGGCGGCACCAGCGCGACGATCGGGCGCTACGCGCGCTACCGCGGGCTGCCCACCCGCGTGCTGTGCGCCGATCCCGAGCACTCCGCCTTCCACGCCCATTACGCCGCCCTCGCCGCGGGCCAGCCGCCGCCGACGGCGGCGGCCCCGGCCTCGCGCATCGAGGGCATCGGCCGGCCCACCGCCGAGGCCAGCTTCATCGCCGGCTGCGTGGACGCGATGGTCAAGGTGCCGGACGCGCTGAGCCTGGCGGCGATGCGCTACGTCAACGCCCGGCTCGGCCGCCGCGTGGGCGGCTCCACCGGCACCAATGTCGTCGGCGTGCTGGCGGTCGCGCACGGCATGCGCGCACGCGGCGATACCGGATCGATCGTCACCATCCTGTGCGACGGCGGCGAGCGCTACGCGCACAGCTACTACGACCCGGACTGGTACCGCGCGCAGGGGATCGAGGTCGACGGGGCAGACGCCATCATCACCCGCGCGGCCAGCGGCACCGCAGCCCTACCGGGACTGCAGCCGGTCTCGCGTCACGGCGATCCAATCCGCCATGATCCGCCGAGGCCTGCGATCCCGGCGTAGGGCGCGCTACCGACGCTGCCTCGAGCAATCCGCATACGGGTTGGGCTATCCAGCCGCTGCAAGGGCCTTGCGCACGATGTCGAGCGCCTGGATCGCGTACGCAAGCGCTGCTACTTCCGCTGACTCGAGCATCGGATGGACGATGTCGAAGATCAACACCGTCCGTGGCCGTCCCGACCGATTCGCGGCCGAGTGCAGGAACGAGTCGTCGAACACCAGGAAATCATCGTGCGGCCAACCGCGCGTGACTCCCGCAACAGTGATCGAGCAACCCTCGGGCGGAATGTCCACCGGCAGATGTACGGTCAGCTTGATGTTCGACAAGCCGAAATGTTCCGGCAGCACGACGCCCGGCGCCAGTCTGGAGACGAAGCACTCCGGCGCATGGGGTGGAAACTGGGCCAACGGTGCCGCGCCAAGCAGACTCGCAGTCAACGGCAATCCGGACAGCGGTGAATTCACCGGGTCGCCACCGCCCAGCAGATGGATCGACGACCAGTCTGCACGCCCAGCCAGGCCTTGCCAGCGCGCGTCGCGCTCAGCCTCCTGCCCGACGTAAGGACGCATAGACTGACCGTTGGAAAATGCCGCCAGTTCACAGCGCACATCCGGGATACGCTCGCGCAGTGCCGCCAAGGTGGAGAGCGCCCCCGGATCGAACCATGGAACAGGAGGTAGCCCGGGGTAATACAGGAAGTCTGGCTGCTGCAGATGTGAGCGATAGGCCGCTGGCAAGCCGCCGAGATAGACATCCAGCCACTGACGGAAGCGGGGATGCTCCGCACGACGCAGGAGGTGCCGGTATAACGCCCGGCCAACGGCTACGCCATCAGGGTTACCGTCGCAGGCCAGCGCGTCTGCACAGGCTTCTCGAAGCGCCTCGAGCGAATCCGAAGCGGATATTCGCTCGTCGAGAGTCGCGCTAGACATTTCGGTCGCCTCCATCGAAGAACGGTCTCACAACCCTGCCTCCAGCGCGTCCGCCAGCCGCTCCACGGCGATCACCTCCATCCCCTTCCAGCTCGAGCGACCGCCCTTGGGCGCGTTGGCCTTCGGCACGATCGCGCGCAGGAAGCCGTGGGTGGCGGCCTCTTTAAGCCGCTCCTCGCCGTTGGGCACGGGGCGGATCTCGCCCGACAGGCCGACCTCGCCGAACGCGATCGTCTTCTCGGGCAGCGGCGTGTCGCGCAGCGACGAGAGCACGGACAGCAGCACCGGCAGGTCGGCCGCGGTTTCCTGCACGCGGATGCCGCCGACCACGTTGACGAACACGTCCTGGTCGCCGGTCATGATGCCGCCGTGCCGGTGCAGCACCGCCAGCAGCATCGCCAGCCGGTTGCCTTCCAGCCCCACCGCCACCCGGCGCGGATTGGACAGCGGCGAGGCATCCACCAGCGCCTGCACCTCCACCAGCAGCGGGCGCGTGCCTTCGCGCGTGACCATCACGCAGCTGCCCGGCTGCTGCGCGCTGCCGCCGGAGAGGAAGATCGCCGACGGGTTCGGCACCTCCTTCAGGCCCTTGTCGCCCATCGCGAACACGCCCAGCTCGTTGACCGCGCCGAAGCGGTTCTTGAACGCGCGCAGCACCCGGAAGCGGCTGCCCGAATCGCCCTCGAAGTACAGCACCGCGTCGACCATGTGTTCGAGCACGCGCGGCCCGGCGATGCCGCCTTCCTTGGTGACGTGGCCGACCAGGAACACCGCGGTCCCGGTTTCCTTGGCGTAGCGCACCAGGCGCGCGGCACTCTCGCGGACCTGGCTGACCGAACCGGGGGCGGCGGTGAGCGATTCGGTCCACAGCGTCTGCACCGAGTCGGCCACGATGATGCGCGGGCGCAGTTGGGCGGCCTGCTCGAGGATGCGTTCGATGCCGGTTTCGGCCAGCGCGTCGACGCCGTCCACCGGCAGTCCGAGCCGCGCCGCGCGCCCGGCCACCTGCGCCAGCGATTCCTCGCCGGTGACGTACAGGCCGGGCAGGGTCGCGGCCATCGACGCCACCGCCTGCAGCAGCAGCGTCGACTTGCCGATACCCGGGTCGCCGCCCACCAGCACCACCGCGCCCTGCACCAGCCCGCCGCCGAGTACGCGGTCGAACTCGCCGATGCCGGTCGACACGCGCACGTCCTCGCCCTGCTGCACGTCGCGGAGCGCGGTGACCTTCGGCGGATCGACCTTGCCGGCCCAGCTGCCGCGGCGCGACGCGGGCGATTTCGCCGCCGCGACGGTCTCCAGCACGATCTCCGACAGCGTGTCCCAGGCGCCGCACGCGCCGCACTGGCCCTGCCACTTGCTGAAGTCGGCGCCGCATTCGCTGCACACGTAGGCTGTCCGGGCCTTGGCCATATTTCCGTAGATGCCTTCTGATCCGGCCCACAGCGTACCCAAGTCCCGTCTACGGGGTTGAGACGGCGGGCCATGCGCGCGAGAGGCCCAGGACCCCAGGATGATCGAAGACTTCCGTTCCGCCACCTGCCCCACCGATCTGGTGGCGGACGTCTGCATCATCGGCGCCGGGCCTGCCGGCATCAGCCTGGCGATGGAACTGGCCGGCACGCCCTGGACGGTGTGCCTGGTGGAAGGCGGGGGCCTGGGCAGCGAGGCCGCCAGCCAGGCATTGAACGAGGGCGAGTCGGTGGGTCCGCACCCGTTC
This sequence comes from Luteimonas rhizosphaericola, assembly GCF_029888045.1. Classification (GTDB taxonomy): domain Bacteria; phylum Pseudomonadota; class Gammaproteobacteria; order Xanthomonadales; family Xanthomonadaceae; genus Luteimonas; species Luteimonas rhizosphaericola. The sequence goes on from NZ_JARXRN010000020.1 coordinate 494,957, forward strand.
GACCCCGCGCACAGCCGTTTGCGCGCGCTGGGCGGCGCAAGTCGGCTCTGGGGGGGCGGCTGCATCCCGCTCAGCGCGATCGAGATGGCACCCCGCGACTGGCTGCCGGACAGCGGATGGCCGATCGGCTGGGAGGAGCTGGCGCCCTACTACGCCCGCGCCAACCAGGCCTGCCGGGTGGAGCCGGGCGACTTCGCCGACGGCAGCTACCGCCTGCGCGAAGCCCTCCGCGACAGCCACGCCCCGCCGCCGCACCTGGAGCATCGCACCAGCCGCGTCAGCCCGCTCGATTTCGGCCGGGCGCACCTCGACACCCTGCGCGCGACGCCCGGCATCCAGCTGCTGCTGCACGCCAACGTGCTGCGGCTCGACGCCACCGGCAACGCCGACGCGGTCACCCGGGCGCAGATCGGCAGCCTCGACGGACGCCGCGGAACGGTCAGCGCCCGCTGCTTCGTGCTCGCCACCGGCGGGATCGAGAACGCGCGCCTGATGCTGCTGTCGGACGACGTCGCCCCGCACGGACTCGGCAACGAGCGCGACCTGGTCGGCCGCTACTTCATGGACCATCCGCGCTGCCGGCTGGGCACCTTCCGCGGCGGCCGCATGGACCAGCTGGCGCGTCTCTACAGCCGGCCGATCGACCAGGCCAGCAGCCCCGCCTACCACCAGCTCAGCCTGTCCGACGATGCGCAGCGGCAGCACCGGCTGTTCAGCGCGCGCGCGCGTCCCTTCGCGATCGAACGCACTCCGCCCACCGGCCTGTCCTCGCTGCGGGCATTGCGCGCGTCGCTCCGGCGCCCCGCGCAGCCGGATGACGAAGGCAGCCGGGTCGAGGAATCGCTGCTCGAGGCCCTGGCCCAGGACCTGCCCGAGCAGGTCGCCGCACCGTGGCGCGGCACCAGCCGCGGCCGCCTGGCCCTGCGCACCGCGCTCAACGCGCGCCACGTGCTGGATGCCGGCCGGCGCAAGCTGGCGCGGCGCGCCGTGGTCGACACCGACCGGGTGGAGATGGTCGGCTACTTCGAACAGGCGCCCAACCGCGACAGCCGCATCCGCCTGTCCGACCGGCGCGACGCCCTGGGCCTGCGCAAGGTGCAGGTGGACTGGCGCATGTCCGCCACGGACGATGCCAACATCCGCGCCACGTCCGAGCTCATCGGCCGCGACGTGGCAGCGCACTTCGACTGCGAATTCGAACCGGCCGACTGGTTGCGCGACCCCGCCGCGACCCCGCTGCTGCACGGCACCGCACACCACATGGGCACCACGCGCATGGCCGATTCGCCCACCGATGGCGTGGTCGACCGCCAGTGCCGGGTGCACGGCGTCGACAACCTGTACGTGGCGGGCAGTTCGGTGTTCCCCACCGGCGGCTGGAGCTTCCCGACCCTGACCATCGTCGCGCTGGCGCTGCGGATCAGCGACGAACTCCGCGCGCGGCTGCCGGACCTGCAGATGCTGGCGATGCTGTAGCGGCCCTGCCCGCCCGGCCGGGCGGCCCTTTGACCGGGCGCCCCTGTGCACCCTAGAATCTGCGACCCTCGCCGGAATAGCTCAGTTGGTAGAGCGGCGCATTCGTAATGCGTAGGTCGTAGGTTCGATTCCTATTTCCGGCACCAGTTTCGATCCCGGCCGCCACGTCTCCGGCGGACGCGGCGGATCCGCTTCCCGATCACCGATGCCCGCGCCTGAAGCGCGGGCATCGTCGTTCCGGGCAGGTGCCCTGCGCGGGGATCGCCGAGGTATCCGCCGGGCGCAGGCCATATGGTTTGACGGCGCCTGGCGCGGATGGCGGCCCGTCGGCGCCGGACCGGTCGCCGCTCACCGGTACACCGGGCTCACGGATGCGTTGAGACTGGCGGACTCGAGCAGCGCGCGCAGGCGCATTTCCACGCCGTGCAGGTCCTTCAGCTGCCGCGGCGCGTACAGCGTGTAGACCGGCCGGCCCTCGCGATGCGATTCCTTGCGGTCGACACCGACGTCGCGCGTGCCGCACGCCTGTCGCCACAGTGCGGTGAGGGCAGCCGGGCCGATGCTGCGGTCGCCGGCAAGCGTGAATGTGAACATCGCGACCTGATCGCTGGCCATGGCGCACTCCTGTTTGGCGTTCGAGTATGCGCCCACCGCCACGCGCGTGGGCCAGCGCGTTCACGGCAGAGGTTCGACGCTTCGCGTAGGATGCAGGCGTCTGAACGCTGTTTCGTGCGCGCGCCCGACGGTCGCCATCTTCGCGCGCTGCGCCTGTCTCCACGCGTTGCATCCACGTCCCGACGTGGGCGATGCCGCTGCCGGAGCGTCATGTCCATCCGCCCGTTGCGTTCCACCGCCGCCCCTGGGTCGCTCCGCGACCCGTACGGGCGCGTGGCGGCCTTGGTTCGTGCGCAGCCGCCCATGTCACGGGGGCGGCCGGCGCGATGAGCAGCGCTGGCGAAGCGATCCTGTGCGAGCGCTGCGATGCGGTCTGCTGCCGCCTGACCGTGGTGCTGCAGGACGGCGATCGCGTCGCGCCGCACCTGACCACCTGGCGCGACGGCCTGCACGTGATGGCGCGCGACGAGGAGGGCTGGTGCGTGGCGCTGGATTCCGCGCGCATGCGCTGCGGCTGCTACGAATCGCGCCCGGACGTCTGCCGCCGGTTCGCGATGGCCGGCCCGTACTGCCTCGAGCTGCGCGCCGACTACAGCGAACGCATGCGCCGCGGCATCCCGCTGCAGCTGCATTGACCGGAGGTTCCATGGCGCCCCGCAAGCCCCGCAGCAACGACACCGCGACGACCGCGATCGCCCCGTCGGGCACGACCCACCTGTTCACCCAGCGCGAGCGCAAGCGGCCACCGGCGATGAGCAGCGAACGGATCGCGGACGACCTGGCCGCCTTCCGCGAGGCGGGCGGGCGGATCGAGGTGCTCGGCACCACCCGCTCGCTGAAGAAGATCGGCGTCCAGGACGCCGACGAGGGCGCAGCGCCCACCAGATCCACCAAACCCGTCCCCTGAGCATACGAGGAGTCACCCACATTGGCGAAGATCAACTACGGATTCGAGAAGCGCCAGCGCGAACTGGCGAAGAAGCGCAAGCAGGAAGCGAAGGATGCCCGCAAGCGCGAGGCGCGCGAATCGGCCGTGACGCCTGACACCACGCCGGACCAGGCGCTGCCCGAGCCGCCACCGGCAGAGACGCCGGCCACCGTCGAAGACGGCACGCCCGCGCCACGCGTCCATCGGCGGCCGTCCTCCTGACGGCACCATGCGGCGGGCCACGCGCGCCGTCCATGCGCTGACGCGCGGATGGCCATGCGTCCATTGGCCGCGCGCCGTCCGGGGCCGCGCGCGACGCGTTCGCCGCCGCTGCCTTGCCGCAGCGGGCGTGCGCCCTCCGCTCAGTCCACCAGTTGCAGCCGCAGTTCCTTGGGCAGGGCGAACACCATGCTTTCGGGTTCGCCGTGCAGTTCGCGCACGGGCCCGGCGCCGAGTTCGCGCAAGCGCGCCAGCACCCCCTGCACCAGCACATCGGGCGCCGACGCACCGGCGGTCACTCCGATATGCCGGCGACCGGATACCCATTCCGGATCGATCTCGGCGGCGCCGTCGATCAGGTAGGCTTCCACGCCATCGCGTTCGGCCAGCTCGCGCAGACGGTTGGAGTTCGAACTGTTCGGCGACCCCACCACCAGCACGAGGTCGCACTGCTGCGCGAGTTCGCGCACCGCGTCCTGCCGGTTCTGGGTGGCGTAGCAGATATCGTCGTTCTTCGGCCCCTGCATGGCCGGAAAGCGTGCGCGCAGCGCGTCGATGATGCCGCGGGTGTCGTCCACCGACAGCGTGGTCTGGGTGGTGTAGGCGAGGTTCTCCGGCTGGCCGGGCTCCAGCCAGGCCACGTCTTCCAGGTCTTCGACCAGGTAGATGTGGCCGGCGCCGCACTCCGCCTTCCACTGCCCCATCGTGCCCTCGACCTCCGGATGACCGGCGTGTCCGATCAGCACCACGTCGCGTCCGGCGCGGCAGTGGCGTGCCACCTCGAAGTGCACCTTGGTCACCAGCGGGCAGGTGGCGTCGAACACCTTCAGCCCGCGCCGCGCCGCCTCCTCGCGCACCGCCTGCGACACGCCGTGCGCGCTGAAGATCACGGTATTGCCGTCCGGCACCTCGTCAAGCTCCTCGACGAAGATCGCGCCGCGGCGCTTGAGGTCCTCGACCACGAAGCGGTTGTGCACCACTTCGTGGCGCACGTAGATCGGCGCGCCGAGCGTCTCGATCGCGCGCTTGACAATCTCGATCGCGCGGTCGACGCCGGCGCAGAAGCCGCGGGGGTTGGCGAGGACGATGTCCATGGCGCGCATTCTAGCGCCGGGCCGGCCAACGCAGGCGCAACGCGCCGTCCCGGCTCCGGGTCGCTCGGCCGCGACGTCCGGCGCGCCGGTGGTCAGCGCGGACGACGCGGGCCGCGGTCAGGGGCCAGCGCGCGCAGCAGCGCGACCGCCAGCGCCGAGAGCATCAGCGCCGCGGTCCAGAACACCGGGCCCTGCTCCCAGCCGATCGCCGCCACGTAGCCAGCCAGGCTGGCCAGGAACCCCGCCGACGCGCCGATGCGCAGCGCGCGGCGACGGGACGCCGGGGCTGCCATCGCCACGGCCAGCGACCACCATCCGGCCAGCAGCAGGAGCGTCGAGAATGCGAGCATCTCAGGCCCCTCCGTCGGCGACGACCGTCCGGTTGGCGCGAACGTGCGCCTGCGCCTGCGCCTGCGCCGCGAGCGGCGCGGGACGCCGCGCGGCCTTGCGCGCCAGGGCGGCGAACGCGAGCGCGAAGCCGGTCGCGACCAGGTCCACCGCCGCCAGCGCCCAGTCGCCGCGCGCAAGCGTGGCAACGAGGTGGCTCTGCGGCGCAGTGGCGAAGTTGGCCACCGGGATCGCGACCATGGCCAGCGCCGTGGCCGCGAACAGGTCGCGCCAGCCATGGCCCTGGCGATCGCGCACCGCGCCCCAGGCGGCCGCGGCGATCCAGGCCAGCGCGAAGGCACCGACTTCGGCGCCCGCGCGATCGTCCAGCGAGGCCGGCAGCACGCGGTTGGCGACCAGCATTGCCGCACAGGCGAACGGCATCCCGCCGACCACGCCGACGTTGAGCGCGCGCACCAGGCCGTAGCCGCTCGCGATGCCCGCCGCGGCCACCCGCTGCTCGCGCTTGCGCACCCACACCTGCATGCCGGTAGCCAGCATCATGCAGCCGGCCAGCCCGAGCACGAAGTACAGCCAGCGCAGCGGCGCGCCGCCGAACTGCGCCATGTGCAGCCCGCCGAGGAACGCGTAGGTGTCGTAGCCGGCGGTGGCGGGCGTGGACTGGTGCACGAACGCGCCGGTGGCCGCGTCGTAGTGCACCTGCTGCATGTCCCAGGCGACGCGGCGCGAATGATCGGTGCCGAAGGCGATCGTGGCGCTGGCGTCGGCCGGGTGGTGGATCGAGGCCCACTCCACCGGCGCGCCCATGCGCTCGCGCGCATCGGCCACCAAGGCATCGACCGAATGCAGCGACGCGAGCGGCCGGCCGACCTCCGGACGCTCGTAGAAACCGCCGGCCTCCTCGTAGAACTTCTCGACGTCGCCGCCGTAGGATGCCTGGGTGCCGCCAAAGATGTAGCTGGCGGCGAAGATCGCCACGCCGGTGTAGGCGATCATCAGGTGGAACGGCAGGCCGAGCACGCCGGCGAGGTTGTGGCCGTCCAGCCACGCCCGCTGTCCGCCGCCGCGCCAGCGCAGCATGAAGAAGTCCTTGAAGATCTTCTTGTGGGTGATCACGCCGGCCACCAGCGCGACCATCATCAGCATGCCGGTGAGCCCGACCAGGTACATGCCCCACAGCCCGGCATGCAGGTCGTAATGCAGCTGGAAGAAGAACTGCCCGGGGCCGGACGCCGGCAGTTCCGCCCCGTCGCGCGGATCGAGCAGCACTTCGCCCTGGCTGCCGTCGTCGTTGTACCAGAACGCTTCCATGCCGCGCTTGCGGTCGCCGGACACGTGCGCCCACCACACATGCGCATCCGGCGCCTGCGCGCGCACGCGCGCGAACGCGTCATCGAAGCGCGTCGGCGGGGTCTCGCGCATGTCGTGCAGCGACGGACGCGCCCAGTCGTCGATCTCCCGGTCGAAACACGCCAGCGTGCCGCCGACGAAGATCACGAACAGCAGCCAGCCGGCGATCAGCCCCGACCAGGTGTGGAGCCAGGCCATCGCCTGGCGCAGCGAGTTCTTCATCGCGGAAGTCCGGTTGCGTGAGCGGTCATGGCCTGAGCGCCTGCTCGGCCAGCAGGCTGGCCAGGCCCAGCATCGCCAATCCCAGCGCCAGCGGCAGGCCGACCGCGCGCTTCCAGTCGCGCGCGCCGAAGGCGTATATCGCGGCCGCGCACCAGACCGGGAACGCCAGCAGCGCCCCGGCCACCACCCGGTCCGGGCGCGAGAACGGCAGGATCGAAGCGCCCAGCGCCGAGAACGCGTGGGCGAGGAAGTAGCCGCCGAACACGGCGGCAAGCGTGCGCACGAGCACCTGCGCGGCATGGCGCCAGCCGCCGGACGCGCGCTTGGGCCGTGATCGGGAAAGGGCTTGGGTCGACATCGGATCCGGTGGAGCAGGCCGGAGCGCCCGGCGGATCGCGATAGGTTAAATGAGATCCATTAGCAGGCGCAAATGCGCACCATCCCCATCGTCGTCACGGGCGCTCCCTGGCTCCCGCCCCGAGCACGCCAAACAGCGCGATCCCGATCGCACCGCCCACCACCGCGCAGTCGGCGATGTTGAAGGCCGGCCAGTAGTAGTCCTTCCAGTGCCACTGGATGAAGTCGACCACGTGCCCGTGCAGCTGGCGGTCGATGATGTTGCCCAGCGCGCCGCCGATCACCAGCGCGAACGGCAGCGCCGTGCGCCAGTCGCGGCGGGGCGTCTTCCACAGCCAGAATGCCAGCAGCGCGCTGATCCCGACCCCCAGCACGGTGAAGAACCATTTCTGCCAGCCACCGGCGCCGGCCAGGAAACTGAAGGCGGCGCCGGTGTTGTAGGTGCGGTACCAGTTCCAGAATCCGTCGATCACCGGGATCGGGGTGTACTCGGGCAGGCTGGTCAGCACCCACCACTTGGTGAGCTGGTCGAGCACGATCACCACGGCCGACAGCAGCAGCCAGACGAGCGCGTCCGGGCGCGGCCGCGGCGACGACGATGCAGGCGTCAGAACCATCGGCGCTCCTCCCCCGGGCCTTCGATGTTGGACACGCAGCGTCCGCACAGCTGCGGATGGCCGGCGTGCGTCCCCACGTCGCCGCGGCGCTGCCAGCAGCGCACGCACTTGGGCTTGGTGGTCGGCGTGGCGACGATGCGCGAGCCTTCGCCATCCCAGGGCAGCACGGTGACGTCGCCGCTGATCAGCAGGAAGCGCAGCTCGTCCACCAGCGGCGCGACGCGGATGTGGTCGGCGGTGCCGGCATGCAGCTGGATCTCGGCATCCAGCGCCGCCCCGATCTCGCCGCTGGCGCGCATCGGTTCGAGCACCTTGGCCACCTGCTCGCGCAGCGCCAGCAGGCGGTCGAAATCGTTCGCGCCCAGCGCTGCATCGGCCGGCAGCGGCGCGAGGCCGTCGTACCAGGTGGCGAACAGCACGTTGCCCTCGCGCTCGCCGGGCAGGTAGCCCCACAGCTCGTCGGCGGTGAAGCTGAGCACCGGCGCGATCCAGCGCACGAACGCCTCGCTGATCCGGTACATCGCGCTCTGCGCGCTGCGCCGGCCACGCGAATCCTCAGGCATCGTGTACAGCCGGTCCTTGGTGACGTCGAGGTACAGCGAGCCGAGGTCGACGCTGCAGAAGTTCAGCAGCGCCTGCACGATCTCGGCGAAGTCGTAACGCTCGTACGCGGCCTTGATCTTCTCCTGCAGCTCGAACGCGCGGTGCACGATCCAGCGGTCGAGCGCGACCATGTCGTCGAGCGGACGCAGGTCGCGCGCCGGATCGAAGCCGTTGAGGTTGCCCAGCAGGAAACGCGCGGTATTGCGGATGCGGCGGTAGGCGTCGGCGTTGCGCTTGAGGATCTCCTGCGACAGCGACATCTCGTTGCTGTAGTCGGCGCTGGCGATCCACAGGCGCAGGATGTCCGCGCCCAGCGTCTTCATGATGTCCTGCGGCTCGATGCCGTTGCCCAGCGACTTGGACATCTTGCGGCCGTGCTCGTCCACGGTGAAGCCGTGGGTCAGGCACTGCCGGTACGGCGCCGCCTTGTCGATGGCCACGCCGGTCAGCAGCGACGACTGGAACCAGCCGCGATGCTGGTCGGAGCCCTCGAGATACAGGTCGGCCGGCTTGCCGAGACCGCGTTCGAGCAGCACGCCCTCGTGGGTCACGCCGGAATCGAACCAGACGTCGAGGATGTCGGTGATCTTGTCGTAGTCCCCGGCCTCGTCGCCCAGCAGCTCGGCGGCGTCGAGCGAATACCACACGTCCACCCCGCCCTGCTCCACGCGGTCGGCGACCGCGCGCATCAGTTCGGTGCTGCGCGGATGCGGCTCGCCGGTCTCGCGGTGCACGAACAGCGCCAGCGGCACGCCCCAGGTGCGCTGGCGCGAGATCGTCCAGTCCGGCCGTCCTTCCACCATGCCGGCCATGCGCGCCTTGCCCCAGGCCGGATACCAGCGCACGGTCTCGATCGCCGCCAGCGCGTCGGCGCGCAGGTCGGCCTGCTGCATCGAGATGAACCATTGCGGCGTGGCCCGGAACGCGATCGGCGTCTTGTGCCGCCAGCAGTGCGGATAGCTGTGCTCCACCCGGCTGGCGGCGAGCAGCGTGCCGTCGCGGCGCAGCGCTTCGACGATCACGTCGTTGGCCTTCCAGATGTGCAGGCCGGCCAGTCCGGTGCCGTGCGCGGCCGGCGTGGACGGCAGGTACACGCCGCGGCCGTCGACGGGATTGATCTGGGAGGCGCTGTAGCGGTCGATCAGCCCGTACTGGCGCGCGACGGCGTAGTCCTCCTGGCCGTGCCCGGGCGCGGTGTGCACCGCGCCGGTGCCGTCATCGGCCGAGACGTGGTCGCCCAGCAGGATCGGGATGTCGCGTTCGTCGTAGAACGGATGCGCGAACAGCATGCCCTCGAGGCGCTCGCCGGTCGTGCGGCCGAGCACCTTGGGCGACTCGATGCCGTAGCGCGCGAGCGCCGGGCCGACCAGGGCATCGGCCAGCACCAGCCAGCGCGCGCGGCCGTCGTGCGGCGGGCCTTCGACGAGCGCGTACTCCAGCTCGGCACCGAGCGAGATCGCGAGCGAGGCCGGCAGCGTCCAGGGCGTGGTGGTCCAGATCGGCACCGCGACCTCGACGTCCTCCGGCACTTCCACGCCGAACCGGCGCGCCACCGCCTGCGGGCTGCGCGCGGCATAGGCGACGTCGATCGCGGGCGAGACCTTGTCGGCGTATTCGATCTCGGCCTCGGCCAGCGCCGAACCGCAGTCGAAACACCAGTGCACCGGCTTCACGCCGCGCGTCAGGTGGCCGTTGTCCACGATCTTGGCCAGCGCCCGGATCTCGTTGGCCTCGAAGCGGAAATCGAGCGTCTTGTAGGGGTTGTCCCAGTCGCCCAGCACGCCGAGGCGCTTGAAGTCCCTGCGCTGCAGTTCGATCTGCGACTCGGCGTACTCGCGGCATTTCTGCCGGAACTCGACCGCGTCGAGCTTCACCCCGACCTTGCCGTACTTCTTCTCGATCGCGATCTCGATCGGCAAGCCGTGGCAGTCCCAGCCCGGCACGTAGGGCGCGTCGAAGCCCGCCAGGTACTTCGACTTGACGATGATGTCCTTGAGGATCTTGTTGACCGCGTGGCCCAAGTGGATCGCGCCGTTGGCATACGGCGGACCGTCGTGCAGCACGAACAGCGGGCGACCGGCCGCATTCGCGCGCAGCTGCGCGTACAGGTCGTCCTTCTCCCAGCGCTCGAGGATGCCCGGCTCGCGCCTGGGCAGGTCGCCGCGCATCAGGAACTCCGTTGCGGGCAGCAGGATCGTGGACTTGTAGCGCTGGCTGTCGTCGGTATCGGTCACGCCGTGGCCCGTCGTGGGAAATGCTGTTGGAGGAGGCCGCGCGCCTGGCTGGCATCGCGGTCCATCTGCGCGACCAGGGCCGGCAGGTCGTCGAATTTCTCTTCATCACGCAGGCGCGCGACGAACTCGACCTCGATCCGGCGCCCGTACAGGTCGCCATCGAAGTCGAACAGGTGCGCCTCGAGCAGCGGTTCGACGCCGCCCACGGTGGGCCGGGTGCCGAAGCTCGACACCGAGGCCCACGGCGCATCGGCGACGCCGTGCACGCGGGTGGCGTAGATGCCGCGCAGCGCGGGCACCCTGCCGGCGAAGCGCAGGTTGGCGGTGGGATAGCCGAGCGTGCGGCCGAGCTGCTGTCCGCGCACCACCCGCCCCGAGACGGCATACGGCTTGCCGAGCAGCCGCGTGGCGGTCTCGAAGTCGCCCTCCACCAGCGCCTGGCGGATGCGCGTGCTCGACACCCGCTCGCCGGCGACCGCGACCGGCTCGATCTCGCCGGCCACGAACCCCAGCCGCGCGCCTTCGCGCTGCAGCAGGGCGAGATCGCCGGCGCGCCGGTGGCCGAACCGGAACCCCGGCCCCACCCAGACCTCGGCCGCACGCAGCCGCCCGGCCAGCACCTGCGCGGCAAAGGCCTCGGGCGACATCGCCGCCATGCGGGCGTCGAAGCGCAACAGCCCGATGATCTCGGCGCCCAGCTCGCACAGGCCCTGCACCTTGGCCCGCGGCAGGCTCAGCCGCGGCGGTGGCGCATCGGGGGCGAAGAACTCGCGCGGCAGCGGCTCGAAGCTCAGCGCCGCGGCAGGCACGCCCAGATCGCGCGCACGCGCCACCGCATGCCGCACCAGGGCGCGATGGCCCAGGTGCAGGCCGTCGAACGCACCGATGCAGACCACACTGCCGGTGGGGCACAAGGGCCCGCCGTCGACGTCGCGGAACAGCCTGCTCATGGACTCTCGGTTCGGTGCCCGTCCACATGCGGACGGGCGTGGGCGCATCGCTGCGCGGGAAAAAGTATAGCGGCGCCGTCAACCGGCACGGCGCGATGGCAGGCAGCGGCGTCAGTGGCGCAGGTCGCGCGGCCGGATCCCCTGCAGCCACAGCGCCGCGGCGTACACCACCGCGCCCGGCCCCACCACCAGCGCCAGGCGCCATGCGCGCTCGCTCCAGTGCCACGTGGTCCAGCCGTTCCAGGCCCACAGCAGCGCCAGCACCAGCGCCGACATGGCCGCGCTGGCCACCAGCAGCTGGCGCGCGAACCGCCCCCAGCCCGGCGCGGGACGGAACACCTGCGCCCGGCGCAGGTACCACCACAGCTGGATCGCGTTGGTCCAGCCCGCCACGGCCGTGGCCAGGGCCAGGCAGCCGTGCGCGCCGGGCATCGCCTTGAGCGCGGCGCGCAGGTTGCCGCCGCCCTGCGCCCAGGCCTCGCGCCCGACCTCGGTGAAGCCCAGCGCGAGCGCCAGGAAGACTGCCGTGGCGGCGATGTTCGCCAGCACCGCCACCACGCCGGCCTTGACCGGCGTGCGCGTGTCCTGGCGCGAATAGAATGCGGGCGCCAGCACCTTCACCAGCAGGAACGCCGGCAGCGCCGTGGACAGCGCCATCACCGTCAGCGCCGCCATCCGGGTGTCGTCGGGGGTGAAGCGACCGTGCTGGAACAGCGTCGCCACCAGCGCCTCGGCGCACAGCATCAGCCCCAGGCAGGCCGGGACCGCGATCATCAGGCACAGCCTCAGGCCCCAGTCCAGCGCCTTCGAATAGCCGTCCGGGTCGGCGGCCGCATGGCGGCGCGACAGGTGCGGCAGGATCACCGCCCCGATCGCCACGCCGAACATGCCCAGCGGGAATTCAAGCAGCCGGTCGCCCAGGTACAGCCAGGTCACGCTGCCGCCGATCAGCATCGAGGCGACGACCGTGTTGAGCAGCAGGTTGAGCTGGGCCACCGAGGAGCCGAACAGGGTCGGCACCATCAGCCGCATCACCCGGCGCACGCCCTCGTGCGCGGCGCCCCAGCGCGGCCGCGGCAGCAGGCCCAGCCGCGCCATCGACGGCAGCTGGAACGCCAGCTGCAGCACCCCCGCCGCCAGCACGCCCCAGGCCAGCGCCATCACCGGCTGTTCCATCCGCGGCGCCAGCGCCAGCGCGGCGGTGATCATCGACACGTTCAGCAGCACCGGCGACAGCGCAGGCACCGCGAAGCGCTGGTAGCTGTTGAGCACGCCGCCGGCCAGCGAAGCCATCGAGATGAACAGCAGGTACGGGAAGGTGATGCGCAGCATGTCCGTCGCCAGCCGGCCCTGTTCGCCCTCGGCGTCGAATCCGGGCGCGAACACCCGGATCACCCAGGGCGCGGCCAGGACGGCCGCGGCAGTCACCACCAGCAGCACCGCCAGCAGGGTGCCGGCGACCCGGTCGACCAGCTCCTTCACCGCGGCGTGGTCGCGGCGCTCCCGGTATTCGCTCAGGACCGGCACGAAGGCCATGGAGAACGAGCCCTCGGCCGAGAGCCGGCGCAGGAAGTTCGGGATCCGGAACGCCACCAGGAACGCGTCCATGGCCGGGTTGGCGCCGAACGCGGCGGCATAGACCTGGTCCCGGACCAGCCCGGAGACCCGGGAAATGAAGGTCATGGCGCTGAACACGGCGGTCGAGCGCAGCAGGCCGGCGCGGCGCGGCGCCGGGGCGGTGCCCTGTCCCGGGGGAAGGGTCGGGTCCGGCTCGCTCACGCCCTGCCCCCCTGCCGGCCACCCGGGTTGACCCAAGTGACTGAAACCCGCATAATTTCCGGCTCCGTTTTCCCGAGTACCGGCCTGCGCCGGTGTTCGACGTTCAACTCCATACAAGATTCCAGGATCCCATCGTGGCCAACATCAAGTCCGCCAAGAAGCGCGCCAAGCAGACCGTCGTGCGCAACGCGCGCAACACGGCCCAGCGTTCGCAGCTGCGCACCGCCGTCAAGAAGGTCGTCAAGGCCCTCGACGCGAACGACGCCGCCGGCGCCGAAGCCGCTTTCGCCGTCGCCCAGCCGCTGCTCGACCGCTTCAGCTCGCGCGGCCTGATCCACCGCAACAAGGCCGCCCGCCACAAGAGCCGCCTGACGGCCCGCATCAAGGCGCTCAAGGCCGCGGCCTGATCCAGCAGCGACGTTGGCTGTTCCGAAAAACCCGGCGCGAGCCGGGTTTTTTGTTGCCGCGCCGGTGCACCCGCCGCGGAAGGGTCCGCCCATGCGCCATGTGCGCAACGCCGGTGCCCCGCGTCGCGAGCGGATGTAGCGCACGGCCGCCGGCGGCGACGCAAGGCACGGCATCGGGCCGCGCCCAGGCGAGGCCCGGTGCGCAGCACGCGTGGCCTGGCGGCGGCCGGAGCGTGGCGCTGACGCCTCCAGGCCCGCCTGTCCGTCGCGCGTCGCCTCAGCCATTGCCCGGCGCGTCGACGTCGGCCGGTCCCGCAGCGTCGCCGGCGTCGGCGGGCGCGTCGTCCGCCTCGCGCTCCTGGCGCCCCATCTCGTCCAGCGCCGCCTGCACCTTGAGCATCACCTCGCGGGTGCCGGCGTGGGCCAAGCCCGAGATGATGAACCAGGGCGCGTTCCAGCCCAGGGCGGACACGATCCGTTCGCCCAGCTCGCGCGCGTCGTCGGCCGGGATCAGGTCGGCCTTGTTGAGCAGCAGCCAGCGCGGCTTGTCGAGCAGGCCGGCGTCGAACTTCGCCAGCTCGCGCTCGATCGTGCGCACCTGTTCGACCGCATCGCTGCCGTCGAGCGGCTCGATCTCCACCAGGTGCAGCAGCAGCCGCGTGCGCTGGATGTGGCGCAGGAACAGCGCACCCAGCCCGGCGCCATCGGCCGCGCCCTCGATCAGCCCGGGAATATCGGCGATCACGAAGCTGCGCGCGGGCTCGACGCTGACCACGCCCAGGTTCGGGTACAGCGTGGTGAACGGATAGTCCGCCACCTTCGGCGTCGCCGCCGACACCGCGCGGATGAGCGTGCTCTTGCCGGCGTTGGGAAAGCCCAGCAGGCCGACGTCGGCCAGCAGCTTGAGTTCCAGCCGCAGCGTGCGCTCCTCGCCCGGCGTGCCCGGCGTGGACTGCCGCGGCGTGCGGTTGGTCGAGCTCTTGAAGTGCATGTTGCCCAGCCCGCCCTTGCCGCCGCGCGCCACCAGCAGGCGCTCGCCGTGGCGGGTCAGGTCGCCGATCACCTCGTCGGTGTCGACGTTGTGCACCACGGTGCCGGTGGGCACCGCGATCAGCACGTCCTCCCCGCCCTTGCCGTACATCTGCCGGCCCATGCCGTTCTCGCCGCGCTGGGCGCGGAACTGCTTCTGGTGCCGGAAGTCGACCAGGGTATTGAGGTTCTCGTCGGCGACGAGATAGACGCTGCCGCCGTCGCCGCCGTCGCCGCCGTCCGGGCCGCCGAGGGGGATGAACTTCTCGCGGCGGAAGCCCACGCAGCCATTGCCGCCGTTGCCGGCGGTGACGGTGATTTCAGCTTCGTCGACTAGCTTCATGGGGACATCCGGAGCAGCATTCGGGATAGCGCAGGCGTACAGCGTATCGGGCGGATCGCCATCGGGCATGCGCCGGGCAGCCCGGCCGCCGCGGAGCGCTTCGCGGGCGTGGGGACCCGACGATGCGCGGCATCTTCGCAACCTGCCCGTCAGCCCCGGGCGTGGAAACGAAAAACCCCGCCGAAGCGGGGTCTTCGCTGCGTCGTCGCGCGGCTTACGCCTCGGCGACCACGCTCACGGTGCGCCGCTTCTTCGGACCCTTGACCGAGAACTCGACCTTGCCGTCGACCAGCGCGAACAGGGTGTGGTCGCGGCCCAGGCCCACGCCCGGACCCGGATGGAACTGGGTGCCGCGCTGGCGGACGATGATGTTGCCGGCGTCGATGGCCTGGCCACCGTAGATCTTCACGCCGAGGTACTTCGGGTTGGAGTCGCGGCCGTTGCGCGAGGAACCTACGCCCTTCTTGTGTGCCATGACTGCTGCTCCTTACTTGCTGTCGCCACCGGCGATGCCGATGATCTCGATTTCGGTGTAATGCTGGCGATGTCCCTGCCGCTTCATGTGGTGCTTGCGGCGGCGGAACTTGATGATGCGCACCTTGTCGGCGCGGCCGTGGCCGACGACCTTCGCGGTGACGCTGGCGCCCTTGAGCGCGTCGCCGATCTTGATGCCGTCGCTGTCGCCCAGCATCAGGACGTTGTCGAACGTGATCTCGTTGCCGGCTTCGGCCTCGAGCTTCTCGACGCGGAGCGTTTCGCCCTGCGCCACGCGGTATTGCTTGCCGCCGGTGACCAGTACTGCGTACATGTGGAGCCTCTCGTATCGGTGTTGGTTCTGTAGTTATTCTTGTGCCTGGCCGCCATCGAGGGCGGACAGAAGCGGAATCATAGCGGTTTCAGCGACTTGCGTGCAACTCCCCTGGCATCGGACGCCTCAGGCCCACCCGGCGCGGCGCCCCAGGGCGGAGGGGCGAAATGCGCCGCCAGGTGGGCGACGAAGGCCCGCACCCGCGGCGGGACGAGCGTCCGGCCGGGCATCACCGCGTGGATCCCGCTCGGCGGCGGCGGATGGCCGGGCAGCACCACCCGCAGCCGCCCGGCCGCGAGGTCGCGGTGGACGTGCCAGACCGAATGCAGGGCGATGCCCAGCCCCGCCACCGCCGCTTCCCGCAGCACCTCGCCGTAGTTGCTCTCGAAGCGGCCGCGCACCCGCACGTCCACCGTCCCCCCATTGCCATCGCCCAGCCGCCAGAGCTCGCGGCGGCCGTCGCGGCCGGTCAGCAGCAGGCAGTCGTGCCGGGCCAGCGCCGCGGGCCCGTCCGGCTCGCCGCGCCGGCGCAGGTAGTCCGGGGACGCGCACAGAACGCGCTCGTTGGCCACCAGCTGGCGCGAGACCAGGTCGGAATCATCGAGCCGGCCGATCCGGATCGCCAGGTCGAAGCCGGCGCCCACCAGGTCGACCACGCGGTCGTCCAGGTCCAGGCTGACCCGCAGCCCGGGATGCGCGGCCAGGAACCCGGCCATCAGCGGCGCGATGTACTGGCGGCCGAAGGAGGCCGGCGCGGTGACCCGCAGCGTGCCGGCCACCTCGCCGCCCCGCTGCCGCAGGCGCTCGCCCAGCAGCCCCAGCTCCTCGACCAGCGCCCGCCCCTCCTGGGCCAGCGCAAGGCCCTCGGGCGTGGGGTGCAGGCGGCGCGTGGTCCGGTGCAGCAGACGCACCCCCAGGTCGCGCTCCAGGCGCTTGAGCCGCTGGCTGGCGACGGCGACCGACAGGTCGAGGTGCCGCGCGGCCGCACTGATCGAGCCGTGGTCGAGGACCTGCAGGAACAGGGCGATGTCGCCGACGCGATCCATGGATCTTCAATCCTGCGTTGAAACTGATTCGCCAGTTTCTCGCTTTTTCGAGGTCGTGCAAGCCGCGACAGTGGCGGCCACGGGCGCCCTGCCCGGCGTGCCCACACCGCGTTCCGATCGAGGAGACCTCCACATGCAGTACCGCGCACTCGGCAACTCGGGTCTCCGGGTGTCGGCCCTGGGATTCGGCGCCGGCACCTTCGGCGGCACCGGGCCGCTGTTCTCGGCCTGGGGCGACACCGGCGAAGCCGAGTCGCGACGCCTGCTCGACATCGCGCTCGACGCCGGCGTCAACCTCGTCGACACCGCCGATGTCTATTCCGACGGCGCCTCCGAACGCATCCTCGGCGCCGCGCTCAGGGGCCGGCGCGACCGCGTCGTGCTGTCGACCAAGACCGCGTTGCGCACGGGCGAAGGACCCAACGAGGTCGGCGCCTCGCGCCACCGCCTGCTGCGCGCGGTGGACGCTTCGCTGCGACGGCTGGGCACCGACTACATCGACCTGCTGCAGTTGCACGCCTTCGATGCCCACACGCCGCTGGAGGAAACCCTGGCGACGCTCGACGGGCTCGTGCGGGCGGGCAAGCTGCGCTACGTGGGCGTGTCCAACTTCTCCGGCTGGCAGCTGATGAAGGCGCTCGCGCTCGCCGACCGGCACGGCTACCCCCGCCCGGTCGCGCACCAGGCCTACTACTCGCTCATCGGGCGCGACTACGAGTGGGAGCTGATGCCGCTGGGGCTGAACCAGGGCGTGGGCGCGGTGGTCTGGAGTCCGCTCGGCTGGGGCCGGCTGACCGGGAAGCTTCGCCGCGGCCAGCCGCTGCCCGACGGCAGCCGGCTCCGCGCCACCGAGGCGTTCGCGCCGCCGGTCGACGGCGAACGCCTGTTCCGGGTGATCGACGCGCTCGAGATGGTCTCCGCCGAGACCGGCCGGCCGCTGCCGCAGGTGGCGCTGGCCTGGCTGCTGCAGCGGCCAGGCGTGGCCACGGTCCTGGTGGGTGCGCGCAATGCCGCCCAGCTCGAGCAGAACCTGGGCGCGGCGGACCTGGCGCTCGCGCCCGCTCAGGTCGACCGTCTCGACGCCGCCAGCGCGACGACACCGCCGTATCCCTACTATCCCTACTGGAACGGCATGTTCACCGAACTCGCCGCGCCGCCCGTCCGGCCGCACCGGGAGCCCATGCCATGAACGCCGCTTCGCATCCCCACAGGCGGCCGCTCCATCGCGTCCCGCTGCGCCCGGGCGCCCACGTCCGCGAGGTGTGTCCATGACGTCCCGACTGCTGCGCTATGCCGCGTTCGCCCGCGATCCCGCGGGTGGCAATCCCGCCGGAGTCTGGATCGACGAGCGCCTGCCATCCGCGGACGAGATGCAGGCCATCGCGGCCGGGGTCGGCTACTCGGAAACCGCCTTCGTCGCCGCACCCGACGCCGCCGGCCGGCGCCAGGTCCGCTACTTCAGCCCGGTCGCCGAAGTTCCCTTCTGTGGCCACGCGACGATCGCCGCGGCCGTGGCGCTGGGCAATCTCGGTGGCGGCGAGCGGCAGCGCTTCGAAACGCCGGCCGGCGGAATCGAGGTCCGCGTGTCGCGCGACGACGGCGCGCGTATCGCGACCCTGGTCTCGGCACCCCCGCGCATCGCGCCGGTGCCGGACCAGCTGCTGCGCGAGGCGCTGGCCGCGCTCGACTGGCGCGAGGACGAACTGGATCCTTCGATTCCGCCCGCCCTCGCCTTCGCCGGCGCCTGGCACCTGGTGCTCGCCACGCGCACGCGTCAGCGGCTCGCGACGCTGGCCTACGATTTCGAGCGGCTCAGGGCGACGATGCTCACCCACGACCTCACCACCCTCCAGCTCGTGTGGCGCGAGTCGGAGAATGTCTTCCACGCGCGCAACCCGTTCCCGGTCGGCGGCGTGGTCGAAGACCCGGCCACCGGCGCGGCGGCCGCCGCGCTGGGTGGCTACCTGCGCGACGCCGGCCTGCTCGCCGCGCCCGCCCGCTTCACGATCCACCAGGGCGAGGCGATGGGCCGGCCGGGACGGCTGCTGGTCGACGTCCCGGTCGCCGGCGGCATCGCGGTGTCCGGCCACGCCGTACCTATTCCCGATCCATCCCCTGCAGGAGAGCCCCGATGACCACCATGAAGGCAGTCGCCCTCACGCATTACCTGCCGATCGACGACCCGCGGTCGCTGCTCGACGTCGAACTCGAAGTCCCGGTCGCGCACGGCCGCGACCTGCTGGTGCGGGTGGAGGCGGTGTCGGTCAATCCGGTCGACACCAAGGTGCGCGCGCCCAGGCCGCAGGTCGAAGCGGCCCCGAAGGTGCTGGGCTACGACGCCGCCGGCGTGGTCGAAGCCGTGGGCGCGGACGTCACCCTGTTCCGGCCCGGCGACGCGGTCTACTACGCCGGCGACATCACCCGCCCGGGCAGCAATGCGCAACTGCAGCTGGTGGACGAGCGCATCGTCGCGCGCCGGCCCGCCTCGCTCGATGCCGCCCAGGCCGCCGCACTGCCGCTCACCGCGCTCACCGCCTGGGAACTGCTGTTCGAGCGCATGGGCTACGCGTTCGACGGCGGCGGCGACGGCAAGCTGCTGCTGGTGATCGGCGGCGCCGGCGGCGTGGGTTCGATCGCGATCCAGCTGGCGAGGCTCGCCGGCTTCACGGTGGTGGCCACCGCCTCGCGCGACGAGACCGCCGACTGGTGTCGCACGCTCGGCGCGACGCACGTGGTCGACCACCGCCAGCCGTTGCTGCCGCAGCTGCAGGCGCTGGGCTTCGATGCGGTCGATGCCGCCCTCAACCTCGCCGACACCGACCGCTACTGGACCGAACTCGGCGAACTGCTCGCGCCGCAAGGCCACGTCGGCTTGATCGTCGAGCCCACCGGCGCGCTGCGCATCGGCGACCCGTACAAGGCCAAGTGCATCGGCATCCACTGGGAACTGATGTTCGCGCGGCCGCGCTTTCGCACCCACGACATGGACGAACAGGGCCGCATCCTGGCGCGCGTGGCCGAGCTGGTGGACGCCGGGCGTCTGCGCGGCACGCTGCGCGAGACGCTGTCGCCGATCGACGCGGCCAACCTGCGTGAGGCGCACCGCCGGCTGGAATCCGGGCGCAGCATCGGCAAGCTGGCGCTGGTGGGCTGGTAAGGCGCGCGTCTGGAATCGACGCCGGCATCCGCATCCCGGAACACAGTGGCGCGCGTGGGCCCATGGCTCGCGCGCTGCATCGCGAAGAGAATCCCCCGCATGAAACGAGCGACCCTGCCCGCACGACGACTGGCCAAGCTGCTGCTGGGCCTGTTCGGCTACGGCATCGCGATCAGCCTGATGGTGCGCGCCGGCCTCGGCGTCGCGCCCTGGGACGTGCTCACGCAGGGCCTGGTGCACCAGACCGGCCTCGCGTTCGGCCTGCTGACCAACCTGATCGGCATCGCCGTGCTGGCGCTGTGGTGGCCGCTGCGCCAGCGCCCCGGGCTGGGCACGGTGCTCAACGTGCTGCTGGTCGGGCCCAGCGCGCAGTTCGGACTGTGGCTGCTGCCCGACGCGCACGCGTGGTGGCAGCAGGTGGCGTTCTTCGCCGCCGGGCTGGGATTGCTAGCGCTGGCGACCGGCCTGTACATCGGCGCGAGGTTCGGCCCGGGGCCCCGCGACGGTTTGATGACCGGACTGCACGCCCGCTTCGGCTGGCCGGTCTGGGCGGTGCGCACGGGCATCGAAGGTTCGGTGCTGCTGGCGGGCTGGTCGATGGGCGGCACCGTGGGCCTCGGCACGCTGGCGTTCGCGCTGCTGATCGGGCCGCTGGTGGGGCGCAGCCTGCGCTGGTTCGAGCCGCGCGCGGCGGTCGCGCCGGCGCCGGCCTGAGGTCGACCGCCGCGCGACGCCGGCGCTTGCCGGCGCGAAGGATTCGCGGCATCGTGCGCGCTCCATACGCATGCGTATTCCGATATGACAGCCGCCCCGCACGCGCCTGCCAACTCCTATCCGCACCTGTTCGCGCCGCTCGACCTCGGCTTCACCACGCTGCGCAACCGCGTGCTGATGGGCTCGATGCACACGGGGCTGGAAGACCGCAAGCGCGATTTCCCGAAGCTGGCGGCGTACTTCGCCGAGCGCGCCGAAGGCGGCGTGGCGCTGATCGTGACCGGCGGCTTCTCGCCGAACTTCGAGGGTTGGCTGACGCCGTTCGCCAGCCGGCTGGCCTGGCCGTGGGAAGCGCGCAAGCACCGCCAGGTGACCGATGCGGT
Source organism: Luteimonas rhizosphaericola (assembly GCF_029888045.1). Classification (GTDB taxonomy): domain Bacteria; phylum Pseudomonadota; class Gammaproteobacteria; order Xanthomonadales; family Xanthomonadaceae; genus Luteimonas; species Luteimonas rhizosphaericola. The sequence goes on from NZ_JARXRN010000020.1 coordinate 515,636, forward strand.
GCATGCGCACGGCGCGAAGATCTGCCTGCAGCTGCTGCATGCGGGGCGCTACGCCTACCACCCGCTGTCGGTGGCGCCGTCGCGGATCAAGGCGCCGATCAACCCGTTCACGCCGCGGGCGCTGTCGGCGCGCGGCGTCGAGCGCACGATCGACGCGTACGCCTCCGCCGCGAAGCTCGCGCGCGACGGCGGCTACGACGGCGTCGAGCTGATGGGCTCGGAAGGCTACCTGATCAACCAGTTCCTCAGCGCGCGCACCAACCGGCGCGGCGACGGCTGGGGCGGCGACGTGGCTTCGCGCATGCGCTTCGCCACCGAGATCGTGCGCCGCGTGCGCGAGGCGTGCGGGCCGGACTTCATCGTGATCTACCGGCTGTCGATGCTGGAACTGGTGCCGGACGGCTCGGACTGGAACGAGATCGTGCAGCAGGCGCGCGCGATCGAGGCCGCTGGCGCGACGCTGCTCAACACCGGGATCGGCTGGCACGAGGCGCGCGTGCCCACCATCGCCACCTCGGTGCCGCGCGCCGCGTTCGCCGGCGTGACCGCGAAACTGCGGCCGCACGTGTCGCTGCCGCTGGTGGCGACCAACCGCATCAACATGCCGGACGTGGCCGAACGCATCCTCGCCTCCGGCGGCGCGGACATGGTGTCGATGGCGCGGCCGCTGCTGGCCGACCCGCAGTGGGTGGCCAAGGCGCGCGCGGGCGCGCCGCAGGCCATCAACACCTGCATCGCCTGCAACCAGGCCTGCCTGGACCACGTGTTCCAGCGTCGCAACGCGAGCTGCCTGGTGAACCCGCGCGCCTGCGCGGAAACCGAACTCAACTACCCGCCCGCTTCGGCGCCGAAAGCGATCGCGGTGGTCGGCGCGGGACCTGCGGGACTGGCCTGCGCGACGGTCGCCGCGCAGCGCGGTCATCGCGTGGTGCTGTTCGATCGTGCGCCGGAGATCGGCGGCCAGTTCAACCTCGCGCGGCGCATCCCGGGCAAGGAGGAGTTCGACGAGACGCTGCGCTATTTCAACCATCGCATCGCCGAGACCGGAGTCGATCTGCGTCTGTCGACCGATGTCGTCCCGGAGGCGCTGGACGCGTTCGACGAGGTCGTGCTCGCCACCGGCGTCACGCCGCGCGCGGTGGGCTTCGCGGGCCACGATCATCCGCGCGTGGTGACCTACATCGACGTGCTGCAGGGGCGCGTGGTGCCCGGCCGGCGCGTGGCGATCGTGGGTGCCGGCGGCATCGGTTTCGACGTCGGCGAGTTTATGGTGCAGGACGCGCCCTCGCCGTCGCTCGATCTCGAGGCCTGGATGCGCGAATGGGGCGTGGATCCGCGTTTCGAGAGCGCCGGAGGGCTCGCGCCGCCGCGCGTAGCGCCATCGCCGCGCCAGGTGTGGCTGCTGCAGCGCAGTCCCGGCAAGCCGGGCGCGCGCCTGGGCAAGACCACCGGCTGGATCCATCGCAGCACGCTCAAGCACAAGGGCGTGCGCATGATCGGCGGCGTGGAGTACGTGGCGGTCGACGACGAGGGCTTCCACCTGCGCATCGACGGCCAGCCGCAGCGCCTGCCGGTGGACCATGTGGTGGTGTGCGCCGGGCAGGAGCCCCATCGGCCGCTGCTGGCGCCACTGCAGGCGCTGGGGCGGCGCGTGCACGTGGTCGGCGGCGCCGACGTGGCCGCCGAACTCGACGCCAAGCGCGCCATCGCCCAGGCCAGCCGGCTCGCCGCTGCCCTCTGATGCCGCGTGACCCGGGGCCTGCACTGTCGGCCCTAACGCATTGATCCTGCACGGCAGCGACACGCGTTCCGAGCAAAAAACTCCAAGCGAATCATTCACTTCCACCCGCTGTTCAGGAACGATTGGGATTCCGACCCGTACCGTGCGCCCACTTTTCCCGCCGCCACCCGTTGGCGGGAACCGGCCCGAGCCGCATTCCGCGGACTTCGGCGCCCGGGCAAAAGCGCCATAGAGCCGCTGCCCTCCCCAACACGCCATGTCCGGCCATCGTCGACGTCTTCCCGCTGCGGAAGGCGCCGCGCGGGACCGGGCGCAACGGAGCAAGGAGTTCCCGATGAAGCTCGACTGGATCCTGTGGCTGGCATCGATGATGTCGCCCGAAGCCGCAGATTCCCTCTGCCTGAGTACCACCCTCTATCTCGAGGCCCGCGACCAGTCCGTCCGTGGCCAGCAGGCCGTCGCCGAAGTCGCGTTGCGGCGCGAGGAAAGCGGGCTGTGGGGCGATTCGATGTGCGAGGTGGTGACCGCGCGCAAGCAGTTCGCCCCCACGATCGTGTCGCCGCGCACGCGCATGCACAACACCCAGGCCTGGGCCCGGGTGGTCAGCGTCGCGATCGAATCGGAACAGAACTGGGCGCTGCCACTGGGCCAGCGCAAGGAAATCGTGCCCGGCGCCAGCCACTTCATGGCGCATGCCATCGCCGCGCCGAGCTGGCGCAATGCCTACCAGGTGGCCACCATCGGCGATCACACCTTCCTGCGCGTGCAGCCGCTCAAGCCGCGCAAGGGCTGACCGCGAACGCGTGCGGCGCCGGTCGCACCGCGCCGCCGCGACCTCCTAGCCTCCCGCTTCGGGACCGCGCTGCAGGGCGCGACGGATTTCCTCCAGCGCGCCTGGATCGTCCAGCGTCGACAGGTCGCCCGGGTCGCGATCTTCGGCCAGCGCCTGCAGCGATCGACGCAGCAGCTTGCCCGACCGGGTCTTGGGCAACGCGCCCACGACGTACACGCGCGCGGGCCGCGCCACGCCGCCGAGCTGATCGACCACCACCTTCTGCATCTGCGCCGCGGTCTCGCCGGCCTCGGCTTCGGTATGCGCGCGCCGCAGGGTGGCGAACACGATCGGCACCTGTCCCTTCACCGCATCGTGCACGCCGATCACCGCGGCCTCCGCCACGTCCGGATGGCTCGACACCGACTCCTCGATCTCGCGCGTGCCCAGTCGATGCCCGGCCACGTTGATCACGTCGTCGGTGCGGCCCAGGATGAAGGTGTAGCCGTCCGCGTCGCGGATGGCCCAGTCCAGCGAGCTGTAGAGCAGTTCGCGGAAATGCCCGAAGTAGCTGTCGACGAAGCGCTGGTCGTCGCGCCACACGGTGGTCATGCACCCGGGCGGCAGCGGCGGCTGGATCACCAGCACGCCCTTTTCCCCGGCCGGCGCGTCCTCGCCGGTCACCTCGTTGATCACGCGCAGGCGATAGCCGAGGTTGGGCAGGCCCGGCGAGCCCAAGCGCACGGGTTTCATGTCCAGGCCCGGCAGCAGCGTGAGCACGGGCCAGCCGGTCTCGGTCTGCCAGTAGTTGTCGATCACCGGGCGGCCGAGCACGTCCGAGATCCAGCGCGCGGTGGGTTCGTCGAGCGGCTCGCCGGCGAGGAACAGGTGCTCGAACTTGGACAGGTCGCGATCGGTGACGAAGGCGCGGTCGTGCTTCTTGAGCACCCGCAGCGCCGTGGGCGAGGAGAACATCGTGCGCACGCCGTAGCGCTCGACGATGCGCCACCAGATGCCGGCGTCCGGCGACGTCGGCAGCCCTTCGTAGAGGATCGAGGTGGCACCCGCGATCAGTGGACCGTAGACGTTGTACGAATGCCCGACCACCCAGCCGATGTCGGAGGTCGAGAACATCACTTGCCCCGGCCGGATGTCGTACACCGACCACATCGACAGTGCCAGCGCGACCGCGTAACCACCGACGTCGCGCTGCACGCCCTTGGGCCGGCCCGTCGTCCCGGAGGTGTAGAGGATGTAGCTCGGCGCGTTCGACTCGAGCCAGGCGACCGGCACCTGCGCATCCTCGTGCGCGCGCCGGGCGACGCCATAGTCAACGTCGCGTCCGTCGCGCAGCGACAGCGGCCCGGCCAGTCCGCGGTCGACCACCAGCACCTGCTCGGGCGGATGGCCGCAGCGCGAGAGCGCCTCCTCCACCAGCGGCAGGAACGGGATCACCTTGCCCCCGCGGATGCCGGCGTCCGCCGTCACCAGCACATGCGGCTGCGCGTCGTCGATGCGCAGCGCCAGGTTGTGCGCGGCGAAACCGCCGAACACCACCGAGTGGATCGCACCGATGCGCGCGCAGGCGAGCATGGCGATCGCCGCATCGAGCGTGTGCGGCATGTAGATCACCACCCGCTCTCCGCACGCGACGCCCAGCGACTGCAGCACCGACGCGAACACGTTCACCTCGCGGTGCAGCTGGCGATAGGTCAGTTCGCGCACGTCGCCGGTTTCGCTCGACCAGCCCACGAGCGCCAGCTGGTCGCCGCGCTCCTCGAGGTGGCGGTCGACCGCGTTGAAGCACAGGTTGGTCTCGCCGCCTACGAACCACTTGCGGAACGGCGGATTCGAATCGTCGAGGATCCGCTGCGGCGCGCGGTGCCAGTGGATCGCCTGCGCCTGCTCGGCCCAGAACTCCTCCGGGGCGTCGATGGAACGTCGATACCTGTCTTCGTAGCGCATGGCCGGGCCCTCCCGCTGCGGCTGGCCACAAGGCTAGGCCCGGCGAGGTTCCGACGCGTTACGACCTTGGTCGGAGCGAGTCTGATGTCTTGCGAATCAACGCGTTGCACGTCCGTTGGACGCGCCGATCACCGCTATCCGCAATGCGCCGGCCGCCACTCAGCGCGGGCTCTGCGCGGCGCCGTCAGGCCGGCACGCGCCTGGACCGTCCCGAACCCCTTCTGCGCTCGACGCCACTGCGCGCAGCGCGAGCGCACACCACAACGGCGCCAGCAGGTACAGGCCGAGGAAGTAGCGGCCCTGTACTTCGAAAACCGCGTGCACCATCCAGAATCCACTCACCCACGCCAACGGCAGCCAGCCGAGTCGATCGCCGCGTCGGAGCAGCCGCAGTGCGGCCAGCACGCAGGCGGCCAGGATCGCCAGGCACAGACCCCGGTAGGCGACGTTCTCAATCCGGCGCAGGGTGCGGTACGCGGCCTGGGCACGATCTCGATCCGGCCGACGCTCGATGCGCTCGCGCACGTTCGGAGCCTCGAACAGCCAGTACAGCGCATACGGGGGCGGGCTGACGATCTGCGGCACCTTGCACGCGACCACCGACGCCCAGTGACTGGCGGGTCGTGCCGCCAACCGATCCGCGACCGCGTGCAGCATCGGTCGATCCAGATCCTCTCGCGCCGCAGCGGCTGCGGACGGCGACCAGTTGCCGCAGCGTTCGCTCCAGCGATCGCTCGACACCAGCAGGCCCGCATACAGCGTGACCGCCGAACTGGTGCGGATCTCGTCGGTGCGCCCGCTGGCCTGGCGCATCGCCATGTCGGTCGCGAACCCGACCAGGGATCCCGCCACCAGAATGCCCTGCACGATGAGTACGCGCGCCCCGGGGCGGCCCCGAACCGCGAGCAGGAGCGCAGTCAGTGGCACGAACACCCAGAGCACCAGCGCATACTGCGGCCTCGTCGACACGGCAAGCGCAATCGCGACGATGGCCAGCGCAACGCGGGGCAATTGCGAACCGCGTCTGGCCTGGCTGGCCGCCAGCCACACGCCGGTCCCCAGCTGCGCAGCGGCGATCAGGTCAAGCTGGACGATGCCGAAAAACGGCGTGATCAGCAGCAGATACCCCGCCGTCGCGTGAGCCAGAATGCGCCAGCGGGTGGGATCGGAATGCCACGCGAGCAGAAGCGCGACCGTCGCAGCAGGCAGATTGAGTGCCAACGCGCACGCCACCGGCGACCAGCCCAGCGCCTTGGGCAGCGCCAGCAGCCACAGCGACAGACCTCCCCGCTCATACGCCGACGCGGTTCCGGCCGCGGACCAGTAGTAACCCCAGTCGCTGTGGGGCGCTGGCTGCCACCAGAACGCCAGCGCGGCTCCCACCGCCGTGATCATCACCAAGTGAAAGCCCAACATCCACTTCTGTAGCACTTCGACGACATCCTCTTCAGAGACCCCGGACCATCACCCTGCCCGCCCCAGTCCTGACAGGCCATCCCGCTATCACCTGGCCGATCAATCAGATCATGTCTGCCTGTGGACGAGCTGACTATCCAGAGTGCCTTCAGGCACGCTTCTTCGCCATTGTCGATCCGTAGTCACGGGGCAGGCCAGTCACTGGCCGCAGCCCTAGTCGAGCACTAGAATCGCGAATCCCGCCGTGCGGAGTAAAGAGATGGATCTCGCGCTTGCCCACAAGTCCACAGGAATCGCCATTGCGCCCGTGCGCGAGCTTCTCAGCGTTCTTTGCGCCGTGCTGCTGGTGAAGCTGGCTTGGCTGGTTGCGGACCCCACATTGCGTCTTTACATGGGCGATTCGATGGTCTACTTGCAGACCGCGGCCTGGCTAAGCGGGTCGCCCGGCCGCTCGTACCTCTACGGTGCAATTCTCCATTTCACGGCCTTTCCCTTCGGATCTCCGCTGCTCATTATCCTGCTTCAATCGCTCTGGTCTTCGGCTTCAGCATTCTTCCTGTATCTCTTCCTTCGCGCCGGACTTGGAGTTCCGCTGCTCTTCTCCGCGGCAGCTGCACTGATTTTCTCGACGGAGCCGGCGCAGGTGTTTCTCGAGCGCATGGTCATGGCGGAAACCGCCGGCCTTCTCGCCCTCGTCGCCACCTTCTTGGCATACGCCCGCTATATCCAACATGGAAAGCTGCACTGGTACGTCGCCGGCTGCTTGCTTGGTTTGGTCGCGTCCAACTTGCGCATGAGCATGCTGCCCGTGGCGGTCGGGCTTGGTTTGCTCGCACCCTTCCTGTTCCTGTTTGCACGACGCGAAGTGACTCTCAGCGCGTGGGCGCGTCTCCGTCATGGACTGATCGTGATGTGTGTTCTGGTGTGCAGCCACCTTCTCTATACCCACGCATACGGCCTCGCGACAAAATCTCCTCCCGGCTACCTGGCCTTGACCGGAATGATGCGGATCGGCCTCGTCGCACCGCTGATCGAACCCAAGCACTTTGAGGATACGGGCGTGTCGGGCGAAATCCTCGACCAGGTCGAGCTTCCGCTAGATAACCACTGGATGAGGGGAAGCCAGATCTGGAGCCCCAACGGCTTATGGCGCCAACTCGAGGAAAGCGCTGCCGATCCGGAGGCGGTCGCCAGGGTGATCACCCGCCGCGCGATGCTTGATCATCCGCTGTCGTTATTACAGATCAACATCGAAACCCTCGGGGGCTACTTCGATGACAAACGAGCTCACGCGAGGATGGAGGACGATATAGGTGTCGTCGCACCGGACGCGAACGCCCGCGACATCATCCTGAAATGGATGGACTGGGATGTGGCAGGAATTGACAAAAAGGACACAATCGCACGCGTCTACTTCGCGAAATCCCGGTGGTGGCTCACCGGATGTCTGTTCCTGTTGGCGCCGCTCGCCTTGATTACCCTCTTCGTCGGTTGGCGTCACGAGCGGCGAGAACTTTACGCTCTTCTGGCGTTCACATCGCTGGGACTCGTAGCCTCCCACGTGTTGTTTTCGCACATCGTGTCATTCCGCTACCTGCACCCATTGCCATGGTTCGTGCTGGCCAATGTGGCAGTTCTCTTGGCAACAACATCGACGCGCATCCACCCGCAGCGCCTCCGCTAGGACAAAGGCGGGCCAGGAAACCGTAGATATGCCAGCATTTTGGCCTCCTTCCGCGCCCTCGTCACCGCATCCACGACCAGGCCGATAAGAAGAGACAAGACCGAAATCACGATCAGTGCGGTAACGAGCAGCGCAGTCGGAATACGCGGCACCATACCGGTTTCCAAGAAGGTGAAGATCAGCGGCAGCCCCATGGCCACCGCCATGATCAGCGTCACGACGCTAATCGCGCCGTAGAAGGAAATCGGACGCTCCGTACTGAATAGTCGCAACATCGTCCGCAGGATGCGGAGGCCATCGCTCCACGTCCTGAGTTTGCTCGTCGATCCAATCGGACGCTCCTTGTATAGGGTGGCGATGTCACTGGTGGGCATCTGTAGCTCAAGCGCGTGCACGGTCAGCTCAGTCTCGATCTCGAAGCCTTCGGACCGGGCTGGGAAGCTCTTGACGAAACGACAGGAGAAAGCTCGGTAGCCAGAGAGAATGTCTTTGCATGTGCTGCCAAAAATCCAGCCCAGGAACCCCGTCAACAGCACGTTCCCTGTCTCATGCCCCGCGCGATAGGCCTGCGAGGCCGTGGCCACCCGCGTTCCGACGGCCATGTCCGCGCCATTCAGCACTGCCTGCACGAGGGAAGGAGCCATGGTTGCGCTGTAGGTGTCGTCGCCGTCGACCATGACATATACGTCGGCCTCGATATCAGCGAACATCCGACGGACGACATGCCCCTTCCCCTTCGCACGTACGTTGCGGACCTTGGCGCCCTCAGACAGGGCCAACGCAGCGGTCTCGTCGCTGGAGCCATTGTCGAAGACGTAAACGTCGGCATCAGGAAGCGCGCGCCGGAAATCCGCCACCACCTTCCGCACGGTCATCGCTTCGTTGAAGCAGGGCACCAGCACCGCGACACGGCGCTGGTGGCCCTTGGCGTCCTTGCACTCGGTGTCCATATCAATCCAGCAGATGCGACACGCCGCTGCGCTCTTCCTCGAGCTCGGCAAGGGTCTTGTCGATGGCCTTCTGGCTGAAGTCGTCGATCGGCAGGTCGCGGACGAGGGTGTAGCGACCGTTTGCGGTGGTGACCGGGAAACCGAAGATCACGCCTTCGGGAATGCCGTAGCTGCCGTCGGACGGGATGCCCATGGTGACCCACTTGCCGTCGCTGCCCAGCACCCAGTCGCGCACGTGGTCGATCGCGGCGTTGGCGGCGGAGGCGGCGGACGACAGGCCGCGCGCCTCGATGATCGCCGCACCGCGCTTGCCGACCTTGGGGATGAACTCATTGGCGTTCCAGTCGGCGTCGTCGATCCGGTCCTTGAGCGAAGCGCCGTCGACGGTCGCGAAGCGGTAATCGGGGTACATGGTCGGGCTGTGGTTGCCCCACACCACCAGCTTCTCGATCTCGCCGACCGCCACGCCGGCCTTGTTCGCCAGCTGGCTCAGCGCACGGTTGTGGTCCAGGCGCAGCATCGCGGTGAAGTTCTTCGGATCCAGGTCCGGCGCGGACTTCATCGCGATGTAGGCATTGGTATTGGCCGGGTTACCGACCACCAGCACCTTGACGTCGCGCGAGGCGACCTTGTTCAGCGCGGCCCCCTGGGCGGTGAAGATCTTCGCGTTTTCCAGCAGAAGGTCCTTGCGCTCCATGCCCGGGCCGCGCGGGCGGGCGCCGACCAGCAGGGCGACGTCGGCGTCCTTGAACGCGACTTCCGGATCATCGGTGCCCACCATGCCGGCGAGCAGCGGGAAGGCGCAGTCCTCCAGCTCCATCATCACGCCGCGCAGCGCGGCCTGGGCCTTGTCGATCGGCAGTTCCAGCAGCTGCAGGATGACCGGCTGGTCCTTGCCCAGCATTTCGCCGGAGGCGATGCGGAACAGCAGCGCGTAACCGATCTGGCCGGCGGCGCCGGTGACTGCGACTCGAACGGGAGCTTTCATCGGGACATCCTCTTGCAACGGGGAAGGCGGGTCCGCGTCGTCGCGCGGTTACCCGACGGGGAGAAAACGGTCTGCGGCGCCATGCGCACGGGGCTCGCGCGCGCCACGTCAGGCCAGTTCCGCGAAGAATTCGCGGAAGCGCTGCAGCCCCGGCTCGAGCTGCGGCGCGGGACAGGTGTAGGAAATGCGCAGGGCCCGCGGCTCGCCGAAGGCCGAGCCCGGCACGCAGGCCAGTCCCTTGGCCTCGAGCAGCGCGTTGCACAGGTCGACGTCGTCGTCGATGCGCAGGCCTGTCGGCGCATGCGTGCGCCCGAAGGCGATGCTCACGTCCGGGAACGCGTAGAACGCGCCCTGCGGCCGCGGGCAGACCAGCCCCGGAATCTGCGCCAGGGCATCGAGCACGCGGTCGCGGCGCTGCTGGAACTCGGCGCACTTCTCCGCCGGCACGTCCTGCGGGCCGGACAGGGCTGCGATCGCAGCTGCGGTCACCACCTCGGGCACGTTGGTGACGTGGGTGGAGTTGAGCGCGGTCAACGCCGCCGCCACCGGTTCCGGTCCCGCCATGAAGCCCACCCGCCAGCCCGGCATGCCATAGGTCTTGGACAGGGAGTCGACGAAGATCACCCGGTCGCGCAGCTCCGGACGCACGTGCAGGAAGTTGTGGTAGCCCACGCCGTCGAACACCATGCGGTGGTAGATGTCGTCGGTGATCACCCAGGTGTCGGGATGCCGCGCGATCACCTCCGCCAGCGCCGCGATCTCCTCGCGGGTGTAGACCATGCCGGTCGGGTTGGACGGGTTGTTGAACAGGAACACTTTCGGCCTGGCGGCCAGCGCGGCCTCGAGCTGCGCGGGCACCAGCTTGTAGTCCTGCCCGGGCGGGCACGGCAGCAGCCGCACGGCGGCGCCCAATAGCGCGCCGATATCGGCATAGGTGGTCCAGTAAGGGGTCGCGAACGCGAACCCGTCGCCCTCTTCCAGCAGCGCCTCGCACAGGTTGAACAGCACGTGCTTGGCGCCGATGCCGGTGGCGCAGTTGGCGCGGCGGTAGCCGGTCAGGCCCGCGCGGTCCAGATGCGCCAGGAACGCATCGAGCAGGGCATCGGTGCCGCGGTTGCTCCCGTATTGCCCCGAGTCGGCCGCCAGCGCTTCGCGCGCCGCGGCGTAGACGTGCTCGCCGGGGAGGAAGTTCGGCACCCCGATCGAAAAACTGATGATGTCGCGCCCCTGCGCCTTGAGCTGCCTGGCCCGTTCGGCGACGAGCATGATCGCGCTCTGCTTGGCGCGGCCCATGCGGCGGGCGAGTTCGGGCATCAGGGGATCTCGAGCGGATGGCGGGAGCGGCGCCAGCGGGACACTGGACGCCGCGTGGCGGCCGCGAATTCTAGCATGGGCCTGAACCGGGATCGTCCCCGCGCGGCTGGCAAGCCACTGTTTCCAATGGGACAATTCCTGGCCGAAGCCGGTGCACCGCGCGCTCGCGTACGAGCCGCGGCAGTGCACCTGACAGGGACCGCACACGCATCCAGCCCGGCGGCGGATGCCCCGACGCGCCCCGGCGCGGGATCCCCCGCCCTCAGGCCGCGAGGACCCTGTTCCACTCGGCGACCCGGTCGGCCTTCGCCGCCAGCGCCGCATCGGCATCGCCTTCGATCCGCACAGACTTGATCGCATCGCCCTGCTTCACGGCATCGACCACGTCCAGGCCCTCGGTGACCTTGCCGAACACGGTGTGCTTGCCGTCCAGCCAGTCGGTCTTGATGTGGGTGATGAAGAACTGGCTGCCGTTGGTGTTCGGACCGGCATTGGCCATCGACAGCACGCCCCGCTCGTGCTTCACGCCGTTGGCCGTTTCGTCCTCGAAGCGGTAGCCGGGGCCACCGCGGCCGGAGCCCTCCGGACAGCCGCCCTGGATCATGAAATCCGGGATCACCCGGTGGAAGCTCAGGCCGTCGTAGAAGCCGCGCCGGGCCAGGTTGACGAAATTCGCGACCGTCAGCGGCGCCTTGTCGGCGAACAGGTCGACCTTGATGGTCCCGCGGTCGGTGTCGAAAATGGCGGACAGGCTCATGAGATTCAGCTCCAGGTGGCCGGAGGGGCCGGTAGGCCCGCTATAATAACGGGCTTCCCTCCCGCCCTTGCGTGCCCTGCCCTCCCGGCAGCGGGTGCGTCATTCACGAACCCGCTGACATGTCCATCGAACGCCTGCGCAACATCGCCATCGTCGCCCACGTCGACCACGGCAAGACCACCCTCGTCGACTGCCTGCTCAAGCAGTCCGGCACCCTGTCCGAACGCACGGTGCTGGCCGAGCGGGTGATGGACAGCAACGACCAGGAGAAGGAACGCGGCATCACCATCCTGGCCAAGAACACCGCCATCACCTGGCAGGGCAACCGCATCAACATCGTCGACACGCCCGGGCACGCCGACTTCGGCGGCGAGGTCGAACGCGTGCTGTCGATGGTCGACTCGGTGCTGATCCTGGTCGACGCGATGGACGGCCCGATGCCGCAGACGCGCTTCGTCACCCAGAAGGCGTTCGCGATGGGCTTCAAGCCGATCGTCGTCGTCAACAAGATCGACCGTCCCGGCGCCCGCCCGGACTGGGTGATCGACCAGGTCTTCGACCTGTTCGACAAGCTCGGCGCGACCAACGAGCAGCTCGACTTCCCGATCGTGTACGCCTCGGCGCTGCACGGCTACGCCAGCCTCGACGACAGCGTGCGCGAGGGCGACATGACCCCGCTGTACGAGGCGATCATGAAGCACGTGCCGGCGCCGTCGGTGGATCCCGACGGCCCGTTCCAGATGCGCATCAGCCAGCTGGACTACAACAACTTCGTCGGCGTGATCGGCATCGGCCGCATCCAGCGCGGCACGCTGAAGAAGAACATGCCGGTGGCGGTGATCGACCGCGAAGGCAAGAAGCGCCAGGGCAAGGTGCTGCAGGTGCTCGGCTTCATGGGCCTCGAGCGCATCGAGCAGGACAGCGCCGGGGCCGGCGACATCGTCGCCGTCTCGGGTATCCAGGACCTCACGATCTCCGACACCGTCACCGCGCTCGACACCCCCGAGGCGCTGCCGGCACTGACGGTCGACGAGCCGACGATCTCGATGACCTTCCAGGTCAACAACTCGCCGTTCGCCGGCAACAAGGACCTGTCGGGCGGCAAGTTCCTCACCAGCCGCCAGCTCAAGGACCGGCTCGAGCGCGAGACCGTGCACAACGTGGCGCTGAAGGTCGAGCAGCTGGAGGACGCTGACAAGTTCCTGGTCTCCGGCCGCGGCGAGCTGCACCTGTCGGTGCTGATCGAGAACATGCGCCGCGAAGGCTTCGAGCTCGCGGTCTCGCGCCCCGAGGTGATCATCAAGGAGATCGACGGCCAGCTGATGGAGCCGATCGAGCAGCTGGTGGTGGACGTCGAGGAAGTGCACCAGGGCGGCGTGATGGAGAAGCTCGGCACGCGCAAGGGCCAGCTCAAGAACATGGAACCCGACGGCAAGGGCCGCGTGCGCCTGGACTACGAGATCCCGGCGCGCGGCCTGATCGGCTTCCAGAACGAGTTCCGCACCCTCACCCAGGGGTCGGGCCTGCTGTTCCACGTGTTCGACCATTACGGCCCGAAGGAAACCGGCCCGATCGCCAAGCGGCAGAACGGCGTGATGATCGCCAATGCGCCCGGCGTGACCCCGGCCTATTCGCTCGGGCCGCTGCAGGACCGCGGCAAGCTCTTCGCGGCCGAAGGCGACAACGTCTACGAGGGCCAGCTGGTCGGCATCCACTCCAAGGACAACGACCTGACGGTCAACGCGATCAAGACCAAGCCGCTGACCAACATGCGCGCGTCCGGCAAGGACGATGCGATCCAGCTGAGCCCGGCGATCAAGTTCACCCTGGAGCAGGCGCTGGACTTCATCGACGACGACGAACTGGTGGAAGTCACGCCGAAGGAAATCCGGCTGCGCAAGAAGATGCTGACCGAGAGCGACCGCAAGCGGGCCAGCCGCGCGGCGTGAGCGGCGCGCTGTTCCCCGGCTGGCGGCCCGATGCGGCTGGCCGGGAGCGGCTGGCGGAGCAGATCGCGACGCTGCTCGCCGCTTGCCCCACTGGCGCGCCGAAGCTGCAGCCCAGGCGGCCGGAGCAGTGGCACGCGACCCTGTGCTTCATCGGCTACGGCCTGCGCGACGCGGTGACACCCCGCTTGCTGTCCGCTTTCGCGGACGCAGCCGCGCGCATCCCGCCGCACGATTTCACCATCGAGCGCATCGAATACTGGCGCCAGTCCGGCGCCGTCGTCGCCCTGCCGGGTCCCTGCCCGGCGCTGCAGGCACTGTGCGACGAAACGTACGCCGCCGTGCGCCGCTGCGGACTGCGTCCGCAACAGGCCACCACGCAGCCGCACGTCACCCTCGCCTACCTTGGCCGCGGTCTCGATCCGCAGCCATGGCTGGCCGGCGTCGACTGCACCGGCGCCTCGCTGCGCGTCGACGGGTTCGAACTGCTGTTCAATCCCGGCGGACGCTATGAATCGCTCGCGTCCTGGCCGCTGACGGGGACCAGGTTGCCGGCAATCCCCACCCAGCCGGCGCTGCTGTAGGCATTCGTCCCGGCACCGCGCACAGGCGGCGCCCCGCGTGCGTCCTCAGGCCACGACCGGCGGATTGAGCTGCGCATGCTTGCGCACGATCAGCATCGCGGTCTCCAGCGCCTGTTCGTAGTTCAGGCGCGGATCCACCGCCGACCGGTAGGCGCGGCCGAGGTCGACCTCGGTCAGGTCGCGCGCGCCGCCGATGCACTCGGTGACGTCTTCGCCGGTCAGCTCCAGGTGCACGCCGCCCAGGCGGGTGCCGGCGGCGGCATGGATGTCGAACGACTGCTCGATCTCGCTGCGGATGTTGTCGAAGCGCCGGGTCTTGTACCCGTTGCTGGTGGACTCGGTGTTGCCGTGCATCGCGTCGCAGATCCACAGCACGCGGCGGCCGTCGCGCTTGACCGCATCGAGCAGCGCCGGCAGCTTCGTGGCCACCTGCGACGCGCCCATGCGGTGGATCAGGCCGAGCCGGCCGGGTTCGTCGTCCGGGTTGAGCACGTCGATCAGGCGCAGCAGCTGGTCCGGCGTCACCGACGGGCCGACCTTGACCGCGATCGGGTTGCGGATGCCGCGGAAATACTCGGTGTGGGCGCCGTCGAGCGCCGCCGTGCGCATGCCCACCCACGGGAAGTGCGTGCTGAGGTTGAACCAGCCCCACTGCCGCGGGACCTGGCGCGTCTGCGCCTCCTCGTAAGGCAGCAGCAGGGCCTCGTGCGAGGTGTAGAAGTCGACCCGGTTGAGGTTGTGTACCTGCGCGCCCGCGAGCGTCTCCATGAAACGCACCGCGTCACCGATGCCGGCGACCATCTTCTGGTATTCGCCCGCCAGCGGTGACTGCTTCACCCAGCCCAGGCCCCAGTACTCGGGATGGTGCAGGTCGGCGAAGCCGCCATCGATCAGCGAGCGCACGAAGTTCATCGTCATCGCCGAGCGCGCGTGCGCCTTGACCATGCGCCGCGGATCGGGAATGCGCGCCTCGGCCGTGAACGCCGGCCCGTTGACGATGTCGCCGCGGTAGCTCGGCAGTTCGATGCCGTCGCGCACTTCGGTATCGGCCGAGCGCGGCTTGGCGTACTGGCCGGCGAAGCGGCCCACGCGCACCACCGGCAGCTTCATGCCGTGCACCAGCACCAGGCTCATCTGCAGCAGGACCTTGAGCCGGTTGGAGATGATGTCCGACGAACACTCGCCGAAGTTCTCCGCGCAGTCCCCGCCCTGCAGCAGGAAGCGCCTGCCCTCCTGGGCTTCGGCCAGTTGCTGCTTGAGCGCGAGGATCTCCCACGAGGTGACCAGCGGCGGCAGCGCGCGCAGTTCGTCCTGCACCTCGGCCAGCGCGTCCGCGTCCGGATACGTGGGCATCTGCAGCGCCGGGCGCGAGCGCCAGCTGCCGGGATGCCATTCGTTCGGAAGGTTCACTGCCTGGAGCGGTCGATCTGGCCTGTTCATGTGCACTACCCGGATGGAGCAGCGATGGTGCGCCCCTTGTTGCGACGCGTCAATTTCAGCTGCAACGGACGCGGATGGCGCGCCGGGCGACGGTCAGCGACGCCGGAACGCCGCGAACAGCGCCCACGCGGCCAGCAGCACGAACCACACCAGGCTCCACCACGGCATCGACAGCCCAAGGAAGGTCCAGTCGACCGTACCGCAGTCGCCGGTCCCGATCAGGACCTGGCGCACTAGGCTCGGCGTGTCCATCGTCTCGCGCATGAACGCGAACGGCGCGCCGCAGGCGGGAATTTCCGGCGGGAACATCTGCAGCCAGACATGGCGCGACGCGACCCCGATGCCCGCCGCCGCGGCCGCCAGCGCCAGCACGCCCCAGGTGCGCCGCGCGCCGGCCGCGTGCGGCGCGTGCAGCCCCGCCAGCAGCAGCACCAGCCCGAGCGCCGCGAACGCGATGCGCTGGAAGATGCACAGCGGACACGGCTCCAGCCCCCACGCGAACTGGCTGTAGATGGCGAAGCCGATCAGCGCGAAACAGACCACCGCGCCGGCCAGCATCTGGAGACGGAAGGACCAGCGGAAGGGATTCATGCGCACCGGAGATCGGGAAGGAAGGCGGCATTATCGCCCGCCTGCGTGCAGGCGCACGACCGCCGGGGCCGGCGGGCGGCGCGGTCGTCGCCGCCCGCCGCGTGCGGTGGCCCACATGCGAAAAACCCCGGCCAGGCCGGGGTTTCGATCGCTCGCGGGGTCGCGGCCAGCTGTCCGGTCGCGTCCGGTTACTCCGCGCTGGCCTGCGGACGGTCCACCAGCTCCACATACGCCATCGGCGCGTTGTCGCCGGCGCGGAAGCCGCACTTGAGGATGCGCAGGTAACCGCCCGGGCGCGAGGCGTAGCGCGGGCCGAGCGTGGTGAACAGGTTGCCCACCGCTTCCTTGTCGCGCAGGCGCGAGAAGGCCAGGCGGCGGTTGGCGACGCTGTCGACCTTGCCCAGGGTGATGAGCGGCTCGGCGACGCGGCGCAGCTCCTTGGCCTTGGGCAGGGTGGTCTTGATCAGGTCGTGCTTGAACAGCGACGCGGCCATGTTGGTGAACATCGCGGCGCGGTGGGCGCTGGTGCGGCTGAACTTGCGGCCGGCTTTCTGATGGCGCATGGGTCGGGTTCCTTACGTGAATGTCGTGGCGTTGGAGATCGCTGTCGCCATCCTGGCGTTGCAACTTGGACTGCGCTGGTCCGGTCCGGCGTCCCTGGCCGGGGGTGCCGCGAACTCGGGTTCGTCGGCGGTATTCGAATGTCTCGACTACATCAAACGCTTGAAGCCGTGGCTGCGCCGCGTTTGCACCCCCGGCCCGGCGCAGCACGCCGGGCGTTCGTGGGCGCCAGCCGTTGCCTGGGGGCAACGGCTGCACGGCGCCCACTCACCCCAGCATGCCGTGGCTGGAGACGCCGGCCGGCGGCCAGTTCTCGAGCTTCATGCCCAGCGACAGGCCTCGCTGCGCCAGGACTTCCTTGATCTCGGTGAGCGACTTCTTGCCGAGGTTCGGGGTCTTGAGCAGCTCGACTTCCGTCTTCTGGATCAGGTCGCCGATGTAGTAGATGCTCTCGGCCTTCAGGCAGTTGGCCGAACGCACGGTCAGCTCCAGATCGTCGATCGGGCGCAGCAGGATCGGATCCACGCCCGGGGCCTGCGCCTTCTGGCCGCCGCGGTCGCGGTGGGTGAAGTCGCCGAACACGCTCAGCTGGTCGGTGAGGATGTCGGCGGCGGTGCGCACGGCTTCCTCGGCGTCGATCGTACCGTTGGTCTCGATGTCCAGGACCAGCTTGTCCAGGTCGGTGCGCTGCTCGACGCGCGCGGCCTCGACTTCATACGCCACGCGGCGGACCGGCGAGAACGAGGCGTCCAGCATCAGGCGGCCGATCGCGCGGGTCTCTTCGTCCGGACGGCGACGGGCGGCGGCCGGCTGGTAGCCGAAGCCGCGCTCGATCTTCAGGCGGATGTTGAGCTGGGTGTCCTTGGTCAGGTGCGCGATCACGTGGTCGGGATTGAGGATCTCGACGTTGTGGTCGGTCTTGATGTCGGCAGCGGTGACCACGCCGGGGCCGGACTTGCTCAGGGTCAGGGTCGAGCTCTCGCCCGTGCCCATGCGGATCGCGACGTCCTTGAGGTTGAGCAGCACCTCGAGCACGTCTTCCTGCAGGCCCTCGATCGTGCTGTACTCGTGCAGCACGCCGTCGATCTCGACTTCGGTGATCGCGAAGCCAGGGATCGAGGACAGCAGCACGCGGCGCAGCGCGTTGCCGAGGGTGTGGCCATAGCCGCGCTCGAGGGGTTCGATCACGACCTTCGCACGGTTGCCGGCGAGGCGCTCGATCTGGGGACCACGGGGGCGCAGGACTTGGTTGGCGGTAACTGTCATATTCGTAGCGTCTCCTGCAGGGCTGCGCATCCGTCGACCCGTCGCCCTGGACGTTTGGAGCCCCTTGCTGGCAAGGGGTGGCCCGCGCATGGGCGCGGGCCGGGGGAGTTGTTGCTGGTGCCGCGGGGTGACCCGCCGCCAGTCCTTACTTCGAGTACAGCTCGACGATCAGCGCTTCGTTGATGTCCGCCGGCAGGTCGCCGCGGTCCGGGACCGCCTTGAACACGCCGCTGAACTTCTTCTGGTCGACCTCGACCCAAGAGGGCGAGAGGTCCATGCTGGACGAGACGTTCAGCGCTTCCTGGACGCGCATCTGCTTCTGCGCCTTCTCGGACAGGGCGATCGCGTCGCCGGCCTTGACCTGGTAGGACGGCAGGTTCACCGGCTTGCCGTTGACCGTGACGCCGCGGTGCGAGACCAGCTGGCGGGCCGAGGGGCGGGTGACCGCGAAGCCCATGCGGTAGACGACGTTGTCCAGGCGGGTCTCGAGGAGCTGTAGCAGGTTCTCACCCGTGTTGCCCTTCTTGTTCGAGGCCTTCTTGTAGTAGTTGCGGAACTGGCGCTCGAGCAGGCCGTAGATACGCTTGACCTTCTGCTTCTCGCGAAGCTGCAGGGCGTAGTCGGACAGCTTGCTGCGACGCGCGCCGGTGCCGGCGCCGTGCTGGCCGGGCTTCTGCTCCAGCTTGCACTTGGAATCCAGCGCACGGGTCGGCGACTTGAGCGAGAGGTCGGCGCCTTCGCGGCGCGCGAGCTTGCAGGTGGGACCGATGTAACGAGCCATTTCTTATCGCTCCCTTAGACGCGACGCTTCTTCGGCGGACGGCACCCGTTGTGCGGGATCGGCGTCACGTCGATGATGTTGGTGATCTTGTAGCCCACGTTGTTCAACGAACGCACGGCCGACTCGCGACCCGGACCCGGGCCCTTGATGCGGACTTCCAGCGACTTCACGCCGTAGTCCAGCGCATCCTTGCCCGCCTTCTCGGCGGCCACCTGGGCCGCGAACGGGGTCGACTTGCGCGAACCGCGGAAGCCCGCGCCGCCCGAGGTCGCCCACGACAGCGCATTGCCCTGGCGGTCGGTGATCGTGATGATGGTGTTGTTGAACGAAGCGTGCACGTGCGCGATGCCGTCGGTGACGACGCGCTTGATCTTCTTCTTCTGCTTGGCAGCTGCCGGCTTGGCCATGTCGGATGTCCTCGATTACTTCTTGATGGCCTTGCGCGGACCCTTGCGGGTGCGGGCATTGGTCCGGGTGCGCTGGCCGCGCAGGGGAAGGCCACGACGATGGCGCAGGCCGCGGTAGCAGGCCAGGTCCATCAGGCGCTTGATGGCCATGCCGACCTCGCGGCGCAGGTCGCCCTCTACCACGAACTTGCCGACCTCGGCGCGCAGGCGCTCGACGTCCGGCTCCGACAGGTCGCGGATCTTGGTGTTCGACGACACGCCCGCGGACTCGCAGACCTGCTTCGAACGGGTACGGCCGATGCCGTAGATGCTTTGCAGCCCGACCCAGACATGCTTCTGGGCAGGCAGGTTGACACCTGCAATACGCGCCATGCGCGGATCTCCAACTGGTTGGTCGGCCGGAACGGATGGTTCCGGCGGAGTGAACACGAAATTGTAACAGGGTCCCGGGTTGTCTGGAAGCCGGAGGCGCGGCTGCGCCTTCGACCCGGCATGGGGAGTGTGCCCATGCTCCGGCGACGGATCCTGGCTGGCCCGGGGGTCTCCCCCCTGCCCCGCGCACTACTCTGGTGCGCGTATGGCCCGGATCCACCCCCGCGCGGGACTGCCGCAGGGGTCGCCCATCGTGCCGGGGGAGGCTTGGCTCCGCGCCGGCGTGAATTCTTGGTGGCGTCCATGTCCGCCGAAAAGCGCCATAGGCGCCGCTTCGGCTGTTCCGGTCCAACCCTCCATGGCGTGGCCACGGCGGCTTCGGATCGTCCGGCCCGACCATCCATGGTCGGGCGCTAGCCCGGACAGCGCGACAGTGTCGCGCTAGCGCGTCCGGGCTCCGCCCTTCAGGTTCGCCTTCTTGAGCAGGCTTTCGTACTGGTGGGACATCAGGTGGGCCTGGATCTGGGCGATGAAGTCCATCACCACGACCACCACGATCAGCAGCGACGTGCCGCCGAAATAGAACGACACGCCCAGCTCCGCGCGCATGAACTCCGGCAGCAGGCAGACCAGCACCAGGTAGGCGGCGCCGGCGGCCGTGAGCCGGGTCAGCACGCCGTCGATGTACTCGGCGGTGGCCTTGCCGGGACGGATGCCCGGGACCAGGGCGCCGGACTTCTTCAGGTTGTCCGCGGTCTCCTGCGAGTTGAAGACCAGCGCGGTGTAGAAGAACGCGAACCCGGCGATCAGCCCCGCGTAGAGCAGGATGTACAGCGGCTCGCCCGGCGACAGCGCCTGGGCCACGCGCTGCAGCCACTGGGCCGAGCCGGCCTGCCCGAACCAGGTGGTGGCGGTGGCCGGGAACATGATGATCGACGAGGCGAAGATGGCCGGGATCACGCCCGCCATGTTGAGCTTCAGCGGCAGGAACGACGTCTGGTTCATGTACGCGTTGCGACCGCCCTGGCGGCGCGCGTAGTTGACCGTGATCCGGCGCTGCCCACGCTCGACGAACACCACGAAGTAGGTGAACGCCATCACCAGCACCGCGATCACGATCACCGCGATCGGGCTCATGTCGCCGTTGCGGGCGGCCTCGATCGTGCCGATCACCGCGCTGGGCAGCCCCGCGACGATGCCGGCGAAGATGATCAGCGACACGCCGTTGCCGATGCCGCGCTCGGTCACCTGCTCACCCAGCCACACCAGGAACATGGTGCCGGCGGTCAGCGCCACGATCGCGGTGAGCACGAAGCCCGGGCCCGGCGCGTAGACCACCGGGATCCCGGTGCCCGCGCCCTGGCTCTGCAGCGCGATCGCGATGCCGGCCGACTGGAAGATCGCCAGCGGGATCGCGCCGATGCGCGACCACTGGGTGATCCGCCGGCGGCCGGACTCGCCTTCCTTCTGGATCGCCTTGAGGCTGGGCACGATCTGCACCATCAGCTGCATGACGATCGAGGCGGAGATGTACGGGATCACGTTCAGCGCGAACAGACTGAAGCGCTCCAGCGCACCACCGGAGAACATGTTGAACATGTCCACGATGGTGCCTTCCTGCCGCTCCATCAGCTGCAGCATCGCGTCCGGGTTCACGCCCGGCACCGGGATGAAGCAGCCGATGCGGTAGACGATCAGCGCGCCGAGCACGAACAGCAGGCGCTGGCGCAGCTCGGTGAACTTGCCCGCGCCGGCCAGACCCGACATCGCTCCTGCGCTTCGCGCCATGCCCTGCTTACTCCTGGATCGAGCCGCCGGCGGCCTCGATCGCCGCGCGCGCACCGGCCGTCACCAGCAGGCCCTTGAGCACGAGCTTCTTCGAGACGTCGCCCTTCTTGACGATCTTGGCCTTCTTCGCGGTGCTCGGCACCAGCTTCGCGGCGCGCAGCGCGGCGAAATCGACGTCGCCCTCGAGCTTGTCGAGCTGGTACAGGAACACTTCGGCGGTGTCGGCCTTGAGCTTGGAACGGAAGCCGATCTTCGGCAACCGCATGTGCATGGGCATCTGGCCGCCTTCGAAGCCGGCCTTGATCTTGCCCTTGCCCGCGCGAGCGAACGAACCCTTGTGGCCGCGGCCGGCGGTCTTACCGAGGCCGGAGCCGATGCCGCGACCGACGCGGGTGCGCTCCTTGCGGGCGCCGTCGGCAGGCTTGAGCGTATTGAGCTTCATGTGATTACTCCTCGACCCGGACCAGGTAGTGGACCTTGTTGATCAGGCCACGGACCTGCGGGCTGTCCTTCAGTTCGCGGACGTCGTTGAGCTTGTTCAGGCCCAGCGCACGCACGGACAGGCGATGCTTCGCCTGCGAGCCGCGCAGGCCCTTGACCAGGCGCACCTTCACGGTGCCGCCGGCGGCTTCCTTCTTAGCCATTGATCAGATCCTCCACCTTCTTGCCGCGCTTGGCGGCGATCTGCGCCGGCGAATGCATCTCGTCGAGACCGCGGATCGTGGCGCGCACGAGGTTGATCGGATTGCGCGACCCGACCGCCTTGGCCAGCACGTCCTTGACGCCGACCGCTTCGAGCACGGCGCGCATCGCGCCACCAGCGATGACGCCGGTACCTTCGGACGCGGGCTGCATGAACACGCTGGCAGCGCCGTGACGCGACTTCACCGTGTGCCACAGGGTGCTGCCGTTGAGATCGACCGTCTTCTGGTTCTTGCGGGCCTGCTCCATGGACTTCTGGATCGCGACCGGCACTTCGCGTGCCTTGCCGTAGCCGAAGCCGACCTTGCCGTTGCCGTCGCCCACCACCGTCAGCGCGGTGAAGGTGAACTGGCGACCGCCCTTGACCGTCTTGCTGACGCGGTTGACCGCGATCAGCTTCTCGATCATGCCGTCGTCCATCTCTTCGCGGTCGCGATTACGGTCGCGCCCGCGGGATTCGCGTTGTTCTGCCATTGCCGTGTCTCTTGATCTGGAGGGAATTGGCGGCTGGGCCGCTTATGGTTGTGGTCAAGGAGCGGTGGACCGCGTCAGCGGACAGAAGCCGCTGGGCGTCCGGTGCATGCCCGCACCGGCGGGTCGAGATCGGAACCGGCATGGCGGTCGCCAGCCCGGTTCCAAGCATCAGAACTGCAGGCCACCCTCACGGGCGGCGTCGGCCAGGGCCTTGATGCGGCCGTGGTAACGATAGCCGGAACGGTCGAACGCGACCTGCTCCACGCCGGCGGCACGCGCCTTCTCGGCGATCGCGCGGCCGACCTTGGCGGCGGCGTCGGCGTTCTTGCCGTTCTTCAGGCCCTCGCGCACGTCGGCCTGGGTGGTGCTGGCCGCGGCCAGGACCTTCGAGCCGTCGGCGCTGAACACCTGGGCGTACACGTGCTGGCCGGTGCGCAGCACCGACAGGCGCGGCACGCCGAGTTCGCGGATGTGCGCACGGGTCGACTTGGCGCGGCGCAGGCGGGCGATTTTCTTGTCCATGGTCTGTTCTCTGGCGGGAAGCGGATCGGCCCTTAGGCCTTCTTGGCTTCCTTGCGGATGATGGTTTCGTCGGAGTACTTCACGCCCTTGCCCTTGTAGGGCTCCGGCGGACGGAATCCACGGATCTTGGCGGCGACTTCGCCCACCAGCTGCTTGTCCGCGCCCGCGACCAGGATCTCGGTCTGCGTCGGCGTGGTGATCGTGATGCCCTCGGGGGCCTTGAACACCACCGGGTGCGAGAAGCCCAGCGACAGGTTCAGGTCCTTGCCCTGGACCGCGGCGCGGTAGCCGACGCCCACCAGCTCGAGCTTGCGCTCGAAGCCCTGGGACACGCCGTGCACCATGTTGGCGACGATCGCACGCAGCGTGCCGGTGAGGGCGATCTGCGACGGATCGTTGGCCGAGAGCAGCGCGTTGCCGTCCTCGACGTTGACCTGGATATCGGCCGGCTTCGGCACCGACAGGGTGCCCTTCGGGCCCTTGACGCTGATCGAATCGGGCTGCGAGCTGATTTCCACGCCCTTGGGCAGGGCGACCGGCTTCTTGGCGATGCGGGACATGTGCGTTACTCCCTTAGGCCACGAAGCACAGGACTTCACCGCCGACGCCCTGCTGGCGCGCCTGCGCATCGGTCATGATGCCCTTGGAGGTGGAGATGATCGCGACGCCCAGGCCACCGAGGACCTTGGGCAACGCGTCCTTGCCGCGGTACTGGCGCAGGCCCGAGCGCGAGACGCGCTTGAGCTGCTCGATCACCGGACGGCCTTCGTAATACTTGAGTTCGATCTCGAGCTCGGCCTTGGCGCCGGCTTCGGTCACGCGCAGGTCGCCGATGTAGCCTTCGTCCTTGAGGACGTTGGCGATGGCGACCTTGGTCTTGGAGGACGGCATCTTCACCGTCGGCTTGCCGACCGCGGCCGCATTCCGGATGCGGACCAGCATGTCGGCGATGGGATCAGTCATGCTCATGGGAATTCCTTATGAGTGCACCGATATCCGCTTTCGCGAAAATCTGTTCGGATTGTCTCCGGCCGGCCGGATGGCTGCCGGGGGAGCCGGATTCCGCCCACGAACGCGGGCGAGCCGGCAATTATATACCAATGCCCCGCCGTCTGGCGACGGCGGCGATCCGGGCCATGCCGCGGCCGGGACCGGCCGCGTCGCCGCGACCGGATACCGCCGTTGCTGTTACCAGCTGGCCTTGCGCAGGCCGGGCACGTCGCCGCGCATAGTGGCTTCGCGCAGCTTGTTGCGGCCCAAGCCGAACTTCGAGTAGACGCCGCGCGGGCGGCCGGTCAGCGCGCAACGCGTCGTCTGGCGCGCCGGCGAGGAATCGCGCGGCAGCTTCTGCAGGCGGGTCGCGGCGTCGATCTTGTCCTCGTAGCTCGCGGTCTGGCTGCTGATGATCTTCTTCAGCTCCGCACGCTTGCCGGCGTGCTTCTTCGCCAGCTTGGCGCGCTTGACCTCGCGGTTGACCATGGACGTCTTGGCCATGTGGTTTCCTCAGTTGCGGAACGGGAAGCGGAACGCTTCGAGCAGCGCCTTGGCTTCCGCGTTCGTCTTGGCGGTGGTGGTGATGGCGATATCCATGCCGCGGATCGCGTCGACCTGGTCGAAGTCGATTTCCGGGAAGATGATCTGTTCCTTCACGCCCATGTTGTAGTTGCCGCGACCGTCGAAAGAACGGCCCGACACGCCGCGGAAGTCGCGCACGCGCGGCAGCGAGACGTTGACCAGGCGGTCGAGGAACTCGTACATGCGGTTGCGGCGCAGCGTGACCTTGCAGCCGATCGGCCAGCCGTCGCGGATCTTGAACGAGGCCACGGACACGCGCGACTTGGTCACCAGCGGCTTCTGGCCACTGATCTTGGCCATGTCGGCGGTCGCGTTCTCGAGGATCTTCTTGTTCGCCGCGGCCTCGCCCACGCCCATGTTGAGCGTGATCTTGGTCAGCCTCGGCACCTGCATGATGTTGGTGTAGCCGAACTGCTGCATCAGCTTCGGCACCACCTCATCCTTGTAGAACTGTTCCAGACGGGTCGTCATCTTCTTGATTCCTGGTTTCCGGCGGGCCTTCAGACCGCCTCGCCGCTCGAGCGGAACACGCGCAGCCGCCGTCCATCCTCGAGCACCTTGGTACCGACGCGCTCGCCCTTGCCGGAGGCAGGGTTGAACAGCATCACGTTCGACACGTGGATCGGCGACTCGCGCTCGATCACGCCACCGGGCTGGCCGGCCTGCGGGTTGGGCTTGGTGTGGCGCTTGACGATGTTGATGTTCGACACGACGACCTTGTCGCCGAGCACGCGCACCACGTCGCCGGTCTTGCCCTTGTCGCGGCCCGCGATCACGACCACCTGGTCGCCCTTCTTGATTCGATTAGCCATTGTCGTTTCCTCCGCTCACAGCACTTCGGGCGCGAGCGAGACGATCTTCATGAACTTCTCGGAACGCAGCTCGCGGGTCACGGGCCCGAAGATGCGCGTGCCGATCGGCTCGTGCTTGTTGTTCAGCAGCACGGCGGCGTTGCCGTCGAAGCGGATCAGCGAACCGTCCGGGCGACGAACGCCCTTGCGGGTACGCACCACGACCGCGTCGTAGACCTCGCCCTTCTTCACCTTGCCGCGCGGGATCGCGTCCTTGACCGAGACCTTGATGATGTCGCCGATCGCGGCGTAACGGCGCTTGGAGCCGCCGAGCACCTTGATGCACATCACTTCCTTGGCACCCGAGTTGTCGGCCACGTCGAGGTGGCTCTGCATCTGGATCATTTCAGTGCCTCCTGTTTACTCGGCCGCGCGCGCGACGATCTCGACCACGCGCCAGTTCTTGGTCTTGGACATCGGCGCCACTTCCACCAGGCGCACGATGTCGCCTTCCTTCGCGGCGTTGTCGGCGTCGTGGGCGTGCAGCTTGGTCGAGCGGCGGATGTACTTGCCGTACAGCGCATGCTTCACGTTGCGCTCGACCAGAACGGTCACGGTCTTGTCCATCTTGTCGCTGACCACCCGGCCCTGGACCGTGTTCTGCTTCTTTTCGCTGTTGTTCATGGTCGTGTGCCTTACTTCTTCGACCCGAGCAGCGTATTCACGCGCGCGATCTCTCGGCGCACGCGACGTGCTTCGTGGGTCTTGGTCAGCTGGCCGGTCGCCTTCTGCATGCGCAGGGCGAACCGCTCCTTCTGCAGGTCCAGCAAGTGGCCCTGCAGTTCGTCCGCGGACTTGCCGCGCAGTTCCTTGATCGTCGCCATCAGCGCACCGTCCGGGTCACGAAAGTGGTGGTCACCGAGAGCTTGGCGGCGGCCAGGCGGAACGCCTCGCGCGCGACGGCCTCGTCGACGCCCTCGATCTCATAGATCATGCGGCCGGGCTGGATCTGCGCCACCCAGTACTCCACGCCACCCTTGCCCGAGCCCATGCGGACTTCGATCGGCTTCTTGGTGATCGGCTTGTCGGGGAACACGCGGATCCACATCTTGCCGCCGCGCTTGACGTGGCGGCTGATCGAGCGGCGGCCGGCCTCGATCTGGCGCGCGGTCAGCTGGCCGGTCGCGGTGGCCTTCAGTCCGTACTCGCCGAAGCTGACGGCGTTGCCGCTCCACGCCAGGCCTTCGTTGCGGCCCTTGTGCATCTTGCGGAATTTGGTTCGCTTGGGTTGCAGCATGGTTTAGTCCCTCGCCTCGCGGTCGCCGCGGTCGCGGCGCGGTCCACGCGGACGATCGCGGTCACCGCGGTCGCCACGATCGTTGCCGCGCGGCGAATCGTCCTGCTTCTCCTGGCCCACCTGGCTGAAATCGAAGATCTCGCCCTTGTAGATCCAGGTCTTGATGCCGATGATCCCGTAGGTCGTCTTGGCCTCGGCGAAGCCGTAGTCGACGTCGGCGCGCAGCGTGTGCAGCGGCACGCGACCTTCGCGGTACCACTCCGAACGCGCGATCTCGGCGCCGTTGAGGCGGCCGGCGACGTTGACCTTGATGCCCAGCGCGCCCAGGCGCATCGCGTTGCCGACGGCGCGCTTCATGGCGCGGCGGAACATGATGCGGCGCTCGAGCTGCTGCGCGATCGATTCGGCGACCAGCTGCGCGTCGAGCTCGGGCTTGCGCACCTCGGTCACGTTGATGTGGGCGGGCACGCCCATCATCTCGCTCACGTCCTTGCGCAGCTTCTCGATGTCCTCGCCGCGCTTGCCGATCACCACGCCCGGGCGGGCGGTGTGGATCGTCACGCGAGCGGTCTTGGCAGGACGCTCGATCAGGATCTTGCTGATGCCGGCCGCGGCGAGGCGCTTGCGCAGCATCTCGCGCACCTTCAGGTCGGCCGTCAGGTAATCGGCGTATTCCTTCTTGCCGGCATACCACTTGGAGTTCCAGTCCTTGGCGATGCCCAGGCGGATGCCGGTGGGATGAACTTTATGACCCATGTTACTTGCCCTCTCCCACGACGACGGTGATGTGGCTGGTGCGCTTGAGGATGCGCGTGCCACGACCCTTCGCGCGGGCCATGAAGCGCTTCAGCGTCGGGCCTTCGTCGACGGTGATCGTGGCGATCTTCAGCTCGTCGATGTCGGCGCCGGCGTTGTTCTCGGCGTTGGCGATCGCGGACTCGACCAGCTTCCTGATCATGGCCGCCGCCTTCTTGTCGGAGAACTTCAGCAGGCTGACCGCGCGCTCGGCCGGCAGGCCGCGGACCTGGTCGGCGACCAGGCGCGCCTTCTGCGGCGAGATGCGGGCGGTGCGGAGCACCGCGGTGCGCTTGTTGACCTCGGTGCGAGCGCGCCGGGCCTCTTCGTGCTTGGCTCGTGTTGCCTTGTCCATCGTGCGCTCCTTACCTGCCCGACTTCTTGTCGCCACCGTGACCCTTGAAGGTCCGGGTGAGCGCGAATTCGCCGAGCTTGTGGCCGACCATGTTCTCGTTGACCAGCACCGGGATGTGGTTGCGGCCGTTGTGGACGGCGATCGTGAAGCCCACCATTTCCGGCAGGATCATCGAGCGGCGCGACCAGGTCTTGATCGGCTTCTTGGTGTTGCCGGCCGCTTCCACCTTCTTGATCAGGTGGTGGTCGACGAACGGGCCCTTCTTCAGTGAACGTGCCATGGTCTATCAGCTCCTGCGGTCGCGCACGATGAACTGCTGCGTCCGCTTGTTCTTGCGGGTCTTGTAGCCCTTGGTCGGCACGCCCCACGGGGTGACCGGGTGCGGGTTGCCCTGGCCGGCCTTGGCCTCGCCACCGCCGTGCGGGTGGTCGACCGGGTTCATCGCCGCGCCGCGCACGGTCGGCTTGATGCCCCGCCAGCGCTTGGCGCCGGCCTTGCCCAGCTTCTCGAGGTTGTGCTCGACGTTGCCGACTTCGCCGATCGTGGCGCGGCACTCGGCCGGCACCCGGCGCATCTCGCCCGAACGCAGGCGGATCAGCGCGTAGACGCCTTCGCGCGCCACCAGCTGCACGCCTGCACCCGCGGCACGCGCGATCTGCGCGCCCTTGCCCGGCTTCATCTCGATGCAGTGCACCGTGGAGCCGACCGGGATGTTGCGCAGCGGCAGCGTGTTGCCGGCGCGGATCGGGGCATCGTTGCCCGCGATCACCTGGTCGCCGGCCTTCAGGCCCTTGGGCGCGATGATGTAGCGGCGCTCGCCGTCGACGTAGCACAGCAGCGCGATGTGCGCGGTGCGGTTGGGATCGTATTCGATCCGCTCCACGCGCGCCGGGATGCCTTCCTTGTCGCGCTTGAAGTCGATGATGCGGTAGTGCTGCTTGTGGCCACCGCCGACGTGGCGGGTGGTGATGCGGCCGTGGTGGTTACGGCCACCGGACTTGCCCTGCGGCTCGACGAGCGCGGCATGCGGCGCTCCCTTGTGCAGGTCGGGCGTCACCACGCGGACCGCGCTGCGGCGGCCGGGGGACGTGGGCTTGAACTTCATCAAAGGCATGGGAGCTTCCTCAGGCCGTCGCGTTGATCACGTCGATCGACTGGCCTTCGGCCAGCGTCACGTACGCCTTGCGCCAGCTGCCGCGGCTGCCCTGGCGCTGACGGAAGGACTTGCTCTTTCCCTTCACGTTCACCACGTTGACAGCGGACACCTTGACGTCGAAGAGCTTCTCGATCGCGGCCTTGATGTCGGCCTTGGTCGCGTCTTTCGCCACTTCGAACGCGTACTGGTTCGACACTTCCTGCAGGCGCGCGGTCTTCTCGGACACGCGCGGCGCACGGATCACTTCATAGAGCTTGGCGTCGTTCATGCCAGCCACTCCTCGATCTTCTTCACCGCATCGGTGGTGACCAGCACGCTGTCGGCACCGACCAGCGCGACCGGGTCCAGCCCCTGCACGTCGCGCACTTCGACGTACGGCAGGTTGCGCGCGGACAGGTACAGGTTCTCCGAGGCGTCCTCGGTCACGATCAGCGGGCGCTTGCCGAGCTCGAAATCCTTGAGCTTGGAAATCAGACCGCTGGTCTTGGGCGCGTCGATGTCGAACGAGTCGACCACGGTGATGCGGCCCTGGCGGTTGAGCTCGGACAGGATCACGGCCATCGCCGCGCGGTACTGCTTGCGGTTGACCTTCTGCGCGAAGCTGCGCGGCTTGGCCGCGAAGGTCACGCCGCCGCCGACGAAGATCGGGGCCGTCAGGGCGCCATGACGCGCGCCGCCGCCCTTCTGCTTCTTGGACTTCTTGGTGGTGCCGTTGACCTCGGCGCGGGTCTTCTGCGCCTTGGTGCCCGCGCGACCGGCGTTGCGATAGGCGACGACGACCTGGTGGACCA
Organism: Luteimonas rhizosphaericola; assembly: GCF_029888045.1. Classification (GTDB taxonomy): domain Bacteria; phylum Pseudomonadota; class Gammaproteobacteria; order Xanthomonadales; family Xanthomonadaceae; genus Luteimonas; species Luteimonas rhizosphaericola. The sequence goes on from NZ_JARXRN010000020.1 coordinate 545,417, forward strand.
GGTCCTCGCTGAATTCGCGGCCGAAGATCGCGTCGGAGACGGACAGCTTGTTGTTGCTACCGTTGATGGCGAGTTCCATCGTCGTCTCTCCTTATGCCTTGCTCGAGGGACGCACGACGACGTCACCGCCCGGAGCCCCCGGAACCGCGCCCTTGACGGCGATCAGGCCGCGCTCGGCGTCGACCTTGACCACCTGCAGGCGCTGGGTGCTCTGCGTATCCGCGCCCATATGGCCGGACATCTTCTTGCCCGGGAACACGCGGCCCGGCGTCTGGCGCTGGCCGATGGAGCCCGGCGCGCGGTGCGACAGCGAGTTGCCGTGCGTCGCATCGCCCATCTTGAAGTTCCAGCGCTTGATCGTGCCCTGGAAGCCCTTGCCCTTGGTCACGCCCTGGACGTCGACCAGCTGGCCGACCTCGAAGATGTCGGCCTTGATCTCGCCGCCGACCTCGAAATCGGAAATCTTGTCGTCGGCCACGCGCAGTTCCCACAGGCCGCGACCGGCTTCGACCTTGGCCTTGGCCAGGTGGCCGGCCTCGGGCTTGGTCAGCAGCGAGGCGCGCTTGACGCCGGCGGTCACCTGCACGGCGCTGTAGCCGTCGGTCTCCACCGTCTTGATCTGCGTGATGCGGTTGGGGGTCGCTTCGATCAGGGTCACCGGCACGGACTTGCCGTCCTCGGTGAACACCCGGCTCATCCCGGCCTTTCGGCCGACGATGCCCAACGAATGGATCTTCGCGGTCATGGTGGCGGGCCTCAGGTCAGCTTGATCTGGACGTCGACGCCAGCCGCGAGCTCGAGCTTCATCAGCGCGTCCACGGTCTTGTCGTTGGGGTCGACGATGTCGAGCACGCGCTTGTGCGTGCGGGTCTCGTACTGGTCGCGCGCGTCCTTGTCGACGTGCGGCGAGGTCAGCACGGTGTAGCGTTCGATCTTGGTCGGCAGCGGGATCGGGCCGCGCACCTGCGCGCCGGTCCGCTTGGCCGTTTCGACGATCTCGCTCGCGGAACGGTCGATCAGCCGGTGATCGAACGCCTTGAGCCGGATCCGGATTTTCTGGTCCGCCATGACGGAATTCCTCGTTGAAAGAGCGACAGGCCCTGCGGCTGGGTGCGCAGAACCCCTTGATGGATCCGGGAGCCCGCCTGCCGCGGGGAATGCCCGGACACCGTCGGTACGCCTGGAAAAAACAAGGCAGACCGGTTTCCCGATCCGCCCAGACGGAGAACTGCGAGCGCAACAAAATGCCCCGCCTATGTGTCCCGGAAACCTCCGGAACGGGCGAAGCGCATGCCGCGCGACAATGTCCCTGTCTGGCGAAGACGAGGTGCTTCCTGCCCCTCATTTCGCGGTATCGGGGGCAGCCATGCCTCGGCCTGCCCTCGAGAGTCGAACATTATGAAACCTTCACGGCCTGGATGCAAGCGTTGGCTGCATCTTTTCCGCAACCGCCGAACGGGCGCCTCGGCCCCCGCCCCGCGGGGATGGGCCCGCGGCCTCAGCGACGCCCCGGCAGCTCACCGGGACCCGCCGGAGACCCCACTTCGCGCTGTTCACTCCGGCCCTACGGCCTTCGCGGCCCCGCCTGCGCGGGGACGATCTTCCACCAGCCGGGCGCGCGGTGCGCGCCCGGG
>NZ_JARXRN010000021.1:0-108844 GCF_029888045.1 Luteimonas rhizosphaericola
GAACGCCTGCCGCGCTGCGGCAGGCCGGACATCCTGGCGATCAGACGAGCTGCAGCTCGAACGCCTTGAGCACCGCACGTGTGCGGTCGCGCACGCCGAGCTTGCTGAGGATATTGGAGACGTGGTTCTTGATCGTGCCCTCGGCCACGCCGAGCGAGTTGGCGATCTCCTTGTTGGAGAAGCCGCCCGCCATCAGCCGCAGGATCTCGGTCTCGCGGTCGGTGAGGGGATCCGGGCGATCGAGGCTGACGAACTCGTTGCGCATGTGTTCCAGCCCCGAGAGCAGGCGCTGGGTCACCGCCGGCTGCACCAGCGAGCCGCCGCCGGCGACGGTGCGGATGGCGCCGACCAGCTGTTCGAGCGACACGTCTTTGAGCAGGTAGCCCTTGGCGCCGGCCTTCATCCCGGCCAGCACCAGCTGGTCGTCGTCGAACGTGGTCAGAATGATGGTAGGCGGCAGTTCGCCGCTGCGAGAGAGCGCCTGCAGCGCCTCCAGCCCGGACATCGCCGGCATGCGCATGTCCATCAGCACCACGTCGGGCTTGACCTGCGGGATCAGTTCCACCGCCTGCTTGCCGTCGCCGGCCTCGGCGATGACCTCGATCCCGCCATCGAGCGCGAGCAGCGAGCGGATGCCCTGCCTCACCAGGGTCTGGTCGTCGACCAGGCAGACACGGATCATGGAACCTCCAGCGGGTGGTGTCGGATCGCGCCGGCCCCGGGCGCGACGGGTGGCGGGGTCGGAGCGGATGCAGCCGGCGCGCCGTCGTCGAGCGCGACCACGGTGCCCTCCATCGGCAGCCGCAGGCGAACGGCGAAGCCGTGGCCCGGCGAAGTCTCCACCTGCAGCACGCCGCCGTGCGCGGCCAGGCGCTCGCGCATGCCGAGCAGGCCGTTGCCGGCGGTGGCGACCTCGGCACCGCGGCCGTCGTCGCGGGCATCGAGCACCACCGCGTCGCCGTCGAACCCGTAGCGCAGGCGCAGGAGGCTGGCCTCGGCATGGCGGACCGCATTGGTGATGATTTCCTGGGTGCAGCGCAGCAGCACGTGCGCGCGCTCGGGATCATCGACCAGGAAGGTCTGCGGCATGTCCATGTCGATGCGCAGGCCGGGCACGTTGTCGGCCAGCGGCAGCAGGGTCGCGCGCATGTCGATCGCGTCGTCGTCGCGCAGCCGGCTCACCGCTTCGCGCACGTCGCTCAGCAGCAGCTTGGCCAGCGTGTGCGCCTGGGTGACGTGCTCCTGCGCCTGGCCGCTCACCAGATGGTTGGCGACTTCCAGGTTGAGGCTCAGCGCGGTGAGGTGGTGGCCCAGCAGGTCGTGCAGTTCGCGCGAGATGCGGGTGCGCTCGTTGACCCGCACGCTCTCGGCCAGCAGTGCGCGGGTGGCGCGCAACTCCGCGTTCAGCCGGCGTTGCTCGTCGCGCGCCAGCACCTGCTGCCGGGCCACGTAGCCGGTGGCGAACACGAAACAGGTGAAACCGGCGTACAGCACCGACTGCATCACCGCCTCGAACCACATGAATCCCAGGGCGCGGGTGTAGACCGGGATCACCACCAGTTCGCTGAGCACCAGCACGCCGATGCTGGCCGGAAGCGGCAGCAGCCACGGCAGCACGCAGGCCGCCACCATCAGCAGCAGCACGCCCAGCCCGCTGTTGCTGTAGTAACTCAGCGCGACCGCGCTGCCGATCATCAGCGCCAGCAGCACGTAGTCGAGCAGGTTCACCCGGCGCGCATCCAGGGCGCGGCTGAGCCAGGCGAAGCTGGCCCCGAACACCGCCCAGGCCACCCAGGCCGGCCAGCCGGCGCCGACGGCCGCGGGATCGGCCTCGTCCACCGGCCTGGAGATCAGCCACAGCGGCATCACGATCACCACCCAGGTGAACAGTCCGGCGTAGCGCAGCAGGCGGGCATGGTCGAGACGCGACAGCATGGGCGCATGGTAGGCGCTTTCCGGCGGCCGGCGAGTCCCTCGGAAGTCATACGGGCCGCGTGCGCGCGTTCGCGGGTGGGCGGGCAGCGTGCGATAATCCGCACCGGCGCCGCGGCGGCCGCCATGCGGCGTTCGCGCCGTTGACCGGTCCGCGGGGCCGGTGAGCGTGCCGGCGCCTGAGGCATGCCACGCATCCGGTCGCCCGGCGGGCGATGCGGCGCGCCGGGTCGGCTCTGCCTCCCCGGCCGACGCGACCGGGCGCGGCCATGCCCCGGCGCGCGGATCGCCCACGCGCCCGAAGTCTTCTGGAGTCAGGAATGTCGATCGTCATCCGCGACGTGCGTGAGCACGAGCTGGATTCCATCCTCGCCCTCAACAACGCCGCTGGCCCGACGATCCTGCCGCTGGACGCGGCCCGCTTCCGCAAGTTCTACGACAGCGCCGAGTATTTCCGCATCGCCGAGCGCGACGGCACCCTGGCCGGGTTCCTGGTCGGCTTCGGCTCCGACGCCGACCACGACAGCAGCAACTTCCACTGGTTCCGCGCCCACTGCGACCGGTTCTTCTACATCGACCGGATCGTGGTCGCCAGCCGCCGCCGCGGCGGCGGCGTCGGTCGCGCGTTCTACGCCGATGCCCAGAGCTATGCCGAACTGCGCTATCCGCTGCTGACCTGCGAGGTGTTCCTCGAGCACGACGCCGACCCGGTGCGCCTGTTCCACGGCAGCTTCGGCTTCCACGAGATCGGACAGCACGTGATGCCGGAGAGCGGCATCCGCGCCTCGATGATGTCCAAGGACATGTGCAGCTACCCGTGGGTGCGCGACACCTACGGCGAGGACCTGCCCGACGAGCCCTGGCTGCAGCGCCCCCGCGCGCCCTCCGCGGTGGCGAACGCATGAGCGCGGCGATGGACTACGAACAGGCCGGGGAACTGAAGATCGGCCAGGTCGGCATCGCCAACCTGCGCGTGCGCACGCTGGATGTCGCGCGCCTGGCCGCGGAAATGCGCGACCGGGTCTCGCGCGCGCCGAAGCTGTTCGCGCGGGCCGCGGTGATCGTCGATTTCGGCGGGCTGGCCGCCACCCCCGACACCGCCACCGCGCGCGCCCTGATCGAGGCCCTGCGCGAGGCCGGGGTGCTGCCGGTGGCGCTGGCCTGGGGCAGCAGCGACAACGAAGCCCTGGCGGTGGCGCTCGGACTGCCGCTGCTGGCCAAGTTCCGGGCCCAGTACGAGCCCGTCGCAGGGCAGCCCGAGACGCCGGCCGCGGTCCCGCCGCCCGCGCCCGCCAGGGTGGTCGACGCCCCCGCCCCGGCCAAGGCCGCGCCGCCTCGCGGCGACGCCGCGCCCGGCCTGGTGCAGGCGCCGCCGGTGCGCTCGGGCCAGCAGGTCTACGCCGAGAACCGCGACCTGACCGTGCTGTCGCAGGTGGGCGCGGGCGCCGAGGTGATCGCCGACGGCTCGATCCACATCTACGGTCCGCTGCGCGGCCGGGCGCTGGCCGGCGCCCAGGGCAACGAGAAGGCGCGCATCTTCTGCCGCGCCTTCCACGCCGAACTGGTCGCCGTGGCCGGCCATTACAAAGTGCTGGAAGATATCCCCAGCGAACTGCACGGCAAGCCGGTGCAGGTCTGGCTCGAAAACGAAGAACTCAAGATCGCCGCACTCGATTGACGGCGACACTCACAGGAGACGTGTTTTGGCAGAAATCATCGTGGTCACCTCGGGCAAGGGCGGCGTCGGCAAGACGACCAGCAGCGCGAGCATCGCCAACGGACTGGCGCGCCGCGGCAAGAAGGTCGCCGTCATCGACTTCGACGTCGGCCTGCGCAACCTCGACCTGATCATGGGCTGCGAGCGCCGGGTGGTGTATGACTTCGTCAACGTCGTCCAGGGCGAAGCCTCGCTGCGCCAGGCGCTGATCAAGGACAAGCGGTTCGAGAACCTCTACGTGCTGGCCGCCTCGCAGACCCGCGACAAGGACGCGCTGACCACCGAAGGCGTGGAGAAGGTGCTGAAGGACCTGTCCGACGACGGCTTCGAGTACATCGTCTGCGACTCGCCCGCGGGCATCGAGAAGGGCGCGTTCCTGGCGATGTACTTCGCCGACCGCGCCATCGTGGTGGTCAACCCCGAGGTGTCCTCAGTGCGCGACTCCGACCGCATCCTCGGCCTGCTGTCGTCCAAGACCCGCAAGGCCGAGGCCGGCGAGCGGGTGCAGGAGCACCTGCTGCTCACCCGCTACAACCCCGATCGCGTCGGCAAGGGCGAGATGCTCTCGATCACCGACGTCGAGGAGGTGCTTGGCATCAAGACGCTCGGCGTGATCCCCGAATCGCCCGACGTGCTGGACGCCTCCAACAAGGGCGAGCCGGTGATCCTGGCCGGCGAGTCCAACGCGGGCCAGGCCTACGACGACGCCGTCGCCCGCCTGCTCGGCGAAGACCGGCCGATGCGCTTCACCCAGGCGGACAAGAAGGGCTTCTTCAGCAAGCTCTTCGGGGGTTGATGATGGGACTGTTCGATTTCCTCAAGCCCAAGCAGAACACCGCCGCGATCGCCAAGGACCGCCTGCGCATCATCGTCGCGCAGGAACGCACCAGCCGCGGCGCGCCCGACTACCTGCCGCTGCTGCAGCGCGAACTGCTGGAAGTGATCCGCAAGTACGTCAGCGTCGATGTCGACGCGGTCAAGGTGGACCTGGTCAAGGACGGCGAACACGACGTGCTCGACATCTCGGTTGCCCTGCCCGACGGGCGGACAGCGACCGCCTGAGCCCCGCGGTGGCGCCGAGCCCGGTGGCCGACGGCGGATGCCGGCGCGGCCGCACGGCACGCCCGGCGGCTGCGGCTGCGGCGCGCATCCGACCGCGCCGGTCCACGGCTCACCGCTCCGCCGCCGTTCCACCATGACCCTGCAAGACGCCGCTCCATCCCCCGCGCTCCTGCTGCTGCGCGAGATCGCGTTCGACGACTGCGCCCACCTGCTGTCGCGCTACGGGCTGCGGCTGTGCCGGGTCGCGGACGGCGCGGCGATTCCCGGCAGCTACTGGGGCGAGCCGGAGGCCGGCATCGTCGGCAGCGACGTGTTCGTGCGCGCCGACACGCCGGTGCATTCGCTGCTGCACGAGGCCTCGCACCTGATCGTGCTGCCGCCGGCGCGGCGCCAGTCGGTGCATACCGATGCGACCGACTCGGTCGAGGAAGAAGACGCGGTCTGCCTGCTGCAGGCGCTCCTCGGCGATGCCCTGCACGGCGTGGGGCGCGCGCGCGTGCTGGCCGACATGGATGCCTGGGGCTATACCTTCCGCCTGGGCAGCGCGCGCGCCTATTTCGAGCGCGACGCCGACGCTGCATGGGCCTGGCTGCAGGCGCGCGGGCTGGTGGATGCGCAACGCCGCCTGGCTGTCGCACCGGACATCGGACATCGCGGGCCGGCCTGAGGCCGCGCGTCCAGCCCCACTTGCGGACGCCCGGGGCGCGCTCTAGCCTGCGCGCATCGCTCCGAGCGCAACTCCGGGAAACGCCGTGATCCTCCGCAACCGCCTGCTCGCCCTGGCCATCGGCGCCAGCCTTGCCCTCTCCGCCTGCCAGCGCGAACCCTCCCCGTCTGGCGAGACCGGCGACGCGCCCGCGTCCTCGCAGGCCGCGCCGCAGGACGAGACCGCTGACCAGTTCATCGCCCGCGTCAACGCCGAACTCAAGGCGATGTACCCCGAGCTGACCGCGGCGCAGTGGCTGTCGAGCACCTACATCACCGACGACAGCCAGCTGCTGGCGGCCAAGGCCAACGAGAAGTTCCTGACCTCGCTCAACGACTGGATCGAGCAGTCGAAGAAGTTCGAGGGCCAGGAGATGTCGCCGCAGACCGCGCGCGCGATCACCCTGCTCAAGCTCGGCACCGCGATGCCGGCGCCGAAGGATCCGGCCAAGCTCGCCGAGCTGACCCGCATCGCCACCCGCATGGAAGGCATGTACGGAAGCGGCAGCTACTGCACGACCGCGGGCGATTCGAAGAGCTGCCGCCAGCTGGGCGAACTCGAGGACGTGCTGCGCAACGACCGCGACTACGACGCCCAGCTGGAAGCGTGGCAGGGCTGGCACACCATCTCCCAGCCCATGCGCGAGGATTACCAGCGCTTCGTTGCGCTGGTGAACGAAGGCGCGAAGGAACTCGGCTATGCCGACGCCGGCGAGATGTGGCGCTCGGGCTACGACATGTCACCCGCCGAGCTCGCCGCCGAGACCGACCGCCTGTGGGGCCAGGTCAAGCCGCTGTACGAGCAGCTGCACTGCTACACCCGCACCCGGCTCGAGGCGCAGTACCCGGGCCGCGGCGCGGTGAACGGGCTGCTGCCCGCGCACCTGCTCGGCAACATGTGGCAGCAGGACTGGGGCAACCTCTGGGACGTGCTCGCGCCCTACAGCGAGCAGGAAGCCGGCGCCGACCTGGACGTGACTGCCGCGCTCGAGCGTCGCTACCAGTCCGACCTCAACGCGCGCCTGGCGAAGGAGAACGCGCTGATCGACACCGACCGCCGGGTGGAAGTGGTGCGCGAGGCACAGCTGGAGGATGCCAGGCGCATGACCCGCCAGGCCGAGGAGTTCTACACCTCGCTCGGCATGCCGAAGCTGCCCGAGAGCTACTGGCAGAAGACCCAGTTCATCAAGCCGCGCGACCGCGACGTGGTCTGCCACGCCAGCGCTTGGGACATGAACATGGGTGGCGAGGACGGCAAGTCGCCGGACGTGCGTACCAAGATGTGCATCAAGCCCAACGAGGAAGACTTCACCACGATCTACCACGAGCTCGGGCACGTCTATTACTACCTGGCCTACAACGACCAGCCGCCGCTGTTCCAGGGCGGCGCGCACGACGGCTTCCACGAGGCGATCGGCGACACCATCGTGCTGGCGATGACGCCGGGCTACCTGCAGTCGATCGGCCTGGTCGGCGCGCAGCAGCCCAGCCGCGAGGCGCTGATCAACTCGCAGATGCGGATGGCGCTGGCCAAGGTGTCGTTCCTGCCGTTCGGGCTGATGATCGACCGCTGGCGCTGGGGCGTGTTCGACGGCTCGATCACGCCGGAGAACTACAACGCCGCGTGGTGGGAACTGAAGGCGAAGTACCAGGGCGTGGCGCCGGTGACGGCGCGCGGCGAGGAATTCTTCGACCCGGGCGCGAAGTACCACGTGCCGGGCAACACGCCGTACACGCGCTACTTCCTCTCGCACGTGCTGCAGTTCCAGTTCTACAAGTCGCTGTGCGAGGCGGCCGGCTTCAAGGGCCCGCTGTACGAATGCACCTTCGCCGGCAACCAGGCCGCGGGCGAGAAGTTCTGGTCGATGCTGTCCAAGGGCAACAGCCAGCCCTGGCAGCAGACCATGACCGAGCTCACCGGCGGCGAGCAGATGGACGCCTCGGCGGTGCTGGAATACTTCGCACCGCTGCAGGAGTGGCTGAAGACCCAGAACGAGGGCAAGACCTGCGGCTGGCAGGCGTCAGTCGCACCTGCCGCACCCGCCGCACCGACGCCCCCGGCGGCACCCGGGCCCGAACGGGACGCGACCGCCACCCGGAGCTGACGTTCGGCTGCGAGCGCGGGATGTTCGCCTCGGCGCCGCCCGCCAGGCGGGCGGCTGCCCTATGATGGCAGGGTCACTCCAGGGGGAAAACTCGATGCCGTCCGTCCGCTGCCGGGGCCTGTCCGGCCTGCTTGCGCTGTCCGCCTTCACCACGGCCCTCGCGGGCCAGCCGCCGCGCATGCATGCGGAACCAAGCCGCACGCCCGCGCAGAAGCAACAGCTCGCATGGCGCGCCGCGGACACCATTGCGGTGCCCGCCACGCGCCTGCACTACGGCGAAATGAGCCCCAGGCGCATCCTTGCGCTTCACCACGCCAATACCGTCCGCACCGGCAAGCCGCTTCAGATCGGCATCGCACGCGAGGCCGCGGGGGAAGCGCGTAGCGCCGATCTGCCGCCGCTGCGCTGGACGACGCGCGCCGACGGCAGCTCGGTGGCCAGGATCGAACTGCTGTCGCCCCTCGCATACGGCATCCGCGCCGGCCTGGACGTGTCGCGACTGGACCCGCGCGCCGAGTTGCGCTTCGCCGGTTCGGCCCGTCCCGACGTGGTGCTGGCCACGCTCACCGGTGCACAGGCGCGCGCCCGTCGCGGCGACGACGGCCTGTACTGGACCCCCGCGACGGATGGCGAGACGCAGCTGATCGAGCTCTGGCTTCCGGCGGATGCCTCCCCTGCCGATGTGCAGCTGCGGGCACCGCGCCTGAGCCACCTGATGACCAACGCGCTGGACGACTTCAAGATCCTCAAAAACGTCGGCGCCTCCGACACGTGCAACATCGACACCGTGTGCCGGGTGGGCCAGCTCGGGCAGACGTTCGTCAACGCGAAGGCGGCCGTGGCGCGAATGATCTTCGTGCTCGACGGCGGCAGCTACTACTGCACAGGTACGCTGCTCAACGATACCGACGCCGCGACCCAGGTGCCCCTGTTCCATACGGCGCACCACTGCATCCCGACCCAGTCGGTCGCGATCACCCTGAACACCTACTGGAATTTCGAGTCCACGGCGTGTGGTGTCGATGCCCCCGCGAGCTACACCATGTTGACCGGTGGCGCGGACTACCTGTATTCCAGCGAATCCACCGACGGTGCCCTGCTGCGCCTGCGCGACAACGCGCCTGCAGGCGCAACCTTCGCGGGCTGGGATGCGAATGTCCTGCCGGCTTCGAGCGCCGTGACCGCGATCCACCACCCAGCGGGCGATCTGAAGAAGGTGTCGTTCGGCCAGCACCTACCCGGCGACAGCACGGGCGTGCGGCACGCGGCCGGCTGGCTGCAGGGCACCACCGAAGGCGGCAGCAGCGGCTCGGGATTGTTCACGGTCGGCAGCGGCGGCTACTACCTGCGCGGGGGGCTCTACGGCGGCAGCGCCTCGTGCAACAACAGCGGCGCGCTCGGCAATGCCGGTAACGTGGACTGGTATTCCCGCTTCGACGTCGACTTTCCGAGCATCCGCCAGTACCTCATGCCCGCGCCCGCGGTTCCGCGGCGTCGCAACGGATCGCAGCCGCTCAGGGCACCGTAGCGTCGCGGCGCATCGGCGCTGGCGTCGCTTGCCAGCGCTGCACACCGGATCGGCGGCGGCCCGCGTTTCTCAGCCGCGTTAGAGCTGCTCCGTCGGCTCCAGCCCCGCCGGCGCCGGCGGGCACGCGGGCGGCGTGCGGCCTCGGCGCTGTTCCCAGCGCCAGAACAGCCAGCCGGCCAGCACGAACGCGGCCGCGGTGAGCGCCAGGTGCAGCGGGTCGTGGCTGACCAGCGGCGAGAGCACGCCCGCCAGCAGCGCGTTGAGCACCAGCCCCGTGAACGCCTGCAGCGACGAGGCCGAGCCGCGCTGGCGCGGGTACATGTCGAGGATCGCCAGGGTCAGGATCGGGAACACCAGCGCGATGCCGAAGGCGTTCAGCGTCATCGGCAGCACCGCCCATGGCACCGCCGGCTGCGCCGCCAGCGCGCTGTAGGCGATGTTGCCGGCCACCGCCACCCCGCTGCAGGCGAAGCCGATGTTGACCAGCCGGGTACCGCTGATCCGGCCCGCCGCGCGCCCGGATACGAAGGCGCCGAGCATCATCCCGCTGATCATGGGGATGAAGAACCAGCCGAACTGGCGTTCGTCCAGGCGCAGCAGGTCGAGCACGAACGCCGGCGCCGAGGCGATGTAGAGGAACAGCGCGGCGAAGTTGAACGCGCCCGCCGCGGCCAGGCGCTGGAAGCGCGGATTGAGCGCGATCCAAGCGTAGTCGCGCGCCAGCTTGCGCGGCGCCACCGGCAGGCGGGACTCCGCCGGCAGGGTCTCGGGCAGCCAGCGCCAGGTGGCGAGCATCAGCAGCGCCGAGAAGGCGACCAGGAACCAGAAGATCAGCGGCCAGCGGCCCCAGCCGAGCAGCCACCCGCCGATGATCGGCGCGATCGCCGGCGCGGCGCCGAAGATCATCGACACCTGGCTCATCAGCCGCTGCGCATCGTCGCCCTGCAGCACGTCGCGAATCACCGCGCGGCCCACGATCAGCCCCACGCCCGCCGACAGCCCCTGCAGCGCGCGGAACGCCAGCAGCGTGGACAGATCCTCGGCGATGGCGCAGCCGACCGAGGCCACGATGAACACCGCAAGACCCGCCAGGATCACCCGCCTACGCCCGAGGATGTCCGACAGCGGCCCGTGCACCAGGCTCATGAGCGCATAGGCGATCAGGTAGACGCTGATCGTCTGCTGCATCGCCAGCTTGTCCGCCCCCAGGTCCGCGCCCATCGCCGGGAAGGCCGGGAAGATGGTGTCGATCGAGAACGGCCCGAACATCGCCAGGCCGGCGAGCAGCAGGGCCAGGCGGCGCAGCGGTACGGCGGGCGACGTCATCGCGGTCCTTCGCCTGACGGCGACGCCGGTGGCGCGGCTCCGGGTGCGGCCGCCACGATGCCGGAGGCGAGTGGCCGGATGCCGGCGATCGATTCGACCGGCAGCACCAGTGCACGCTGCTCCGCCGGATCCCAGAGGAAGACGTAGGCGCTGCTGGTTCCGAGCATGCGCCAGTCGCCGGCGATGCGGCCCCGCCCGTCCTCCACCTGGACCGCATTGCCGCCACCGGCACGGATCGCATCGGCACGCGAATCGCTCTGGTGGAAGAGCATCATCGCCATCACCACCAGCGCGGTCAGCGTCGCCGTCGTTTCAGGATGAAGGCCGAAGTACGCCCACCAGTCGCCCCGCCGCGGGAAGAAGGCGCGGAACCACCAGCGGCGATCCAAGCGCGCGGCGCGCTCGGGATGGCGCATGCGCCAGCGCTGCGGCCAGATCGAGAGCGCCGCCACCAGCAGCGTCCACGCCAGCAACCCGGCGTAGGCCGGCCGGCGCAGGCCGGCGACGAAGTAGTCGCTGCTCTGCAGGAATTCGAGGATCGGAATGTCGAAGCCGCGGTAGAACCAGTACAGGTCCCACAGCCCGACGATCGAGACGAACAGGTAGCTGCAGGTCACCAGCAGCATCGGCTCGCGTCGGAACACGTCCCACAGGCGGCGCACGATCGAGCGGTCGGCGTCCGGATCGGCGTCGGCACCTGGAACCGGGCCGCTCAGTGGCGGCACGGGAATCGGGGCAGGCGCGGGTTCGGGCTTCACGCGTGGGCTCGCGGCGTCGGGCGTTCAGGGTAGCAAGTCGACGACGCGCCCGGCCGCCGTTCCGTGACCACGCGGGCGCGCCCGGCCGCGGGCTATAATCGGCCGGCAATCCGGTGGGAGAAGCGCGGGCCCCGGCCCGCGCTGCCGAAGGCGCAAAACGCCCGTAATCGCTCAGGCCCGATACCACCGGACGCGGCAGACACTCTGGAGAGACCGCCCGGCCCGGCCGGACACGGCGCCGAAGGGGCACGAGGCAGCGGATCCGTCCGCCCCTCCAAACTCTCAGGCAAAAGGACAGAGGGGCGCATCGCCGAAGCCGGCGAGTCCGTGCGTTGTTCCGTCCCTGCGGAACCGCCTGCGGAGGCACCGGCGCGGCACCCGCCCTCTTCCGGATCCCGCCATGTCCAAGCCTGCCGCGCCCTCCCTTCGCGAACTCGAGCACCACGACGCGTTCGTCGAACGCCACATCGGCCCCAACGACGCCGAGATCGCGCACATGCTCGGCGTGGTCGGCCACGACTCGCTGGAATCGATGACCGATGCGATCGTGCCCGGCAGCATCAAGCCCACCGGCGGCCTGGCGCTGGAAGGCTCGCTCACCGAGATCGAGGCGCTGGCGCGGATCCGCGCGATCGCGGCGAAGAACGACGTGTTCCGCAGCTTCATCGGCCAGGGGTATTACGGCACCCACACGCCCAACGTCATCCTGCGCAACATCCTCGAGAACCCGGCCTGGTACACCGCCTACACGCCCTACCAGGCGGAGATCTCGCAGGGGCGGATGGAAGCGCTGGTGAACTTCCAGCAGATGTGCGCCGACCTCACCGGCATGGACATCGCCAACGCCTCGCTGCTGGACGAGGCCACCGCCGCGGCCGAGGCGATGACGCTCGCGCGGCGCTCGGCGAAGTCGAAGTCGAACGTGTTCTTCGTCGCCGACCACGTGCATCCGCAGACGCTGGAAGTGGTGCGCACGCGCGCCGACGGCCTCGGTATCGAGCTGGTGGTCGGCCCCGCCGCCGACGCCGCGACCGTCGACAGCTTCGGCGTGCTGCTGCAGTATCCCGACACCTTCGGCCGCGTCGCCGACCACACCGCCATCGCCGAGGCCGTGCACGCGCGCAACGGCCTGCTGGCGGTGGCCACCGACCTTCTCGCGCTCACCCTGCTCAGGGCGCCCGGCGAATGGGGCGCGGACATCGTGGTCGGCAACTCGCAGCGTTTCGGCGTGCCGTTCGGCTTCGGTGGCCCGCACGCGGCGTTCATGGCCTGCCGCGACGCGTTCAAGCGCTCGATGCCCGGCCGCCTGATCGGCGTGTCGGTCGATGCCGAGGGCAAGCCGGCCTACCGCCTGACCCTGCAGACGCGCGAACAGCACATCCGCCGCGAGAAGGCGACCAGCAACATCTGCACCGCGCAGGTGCTGCTGGCGGTGATGGCGTCGATGTACGCGGTCTACCACGGCCCCGATGGCCTGACCCGCATCGCCCGCCGCGTGCATCGCCAAGCGGCGATCCTGGCCGCGGCGCTGCGCGGCGCCGGGGTGCAGGTGGGCGAGGCGTTCTTCGACACCCTGCACGTGAGCGGCGTCGATGCCGAGCAGGTGCACCTGTACGCCAGCCACCAGCGCATCAACCTGCGCAAGATCGATGCGCACAGCGTCGGTATCAGCCTCGACGAGACGGTCACCCGCGCCGACCTTGCGGCGCTGGCGAAGATCTTCGGCGCCGACCTGGACGGCAGCGCGGTCGACGCGCTCGATGCGGACGCCGGCGACGCCCTGCCCGCGGCGCTGCGGCGCGAGTCGGCGTTCCTGCAGCACCCGGTGTTCAACACCCACCACAGCGAGCACGAACTGCTGCGCTACATGCGCAGCCTCGCCGACAAGGACCTGGCGATGGACCGCACGATGATCCCCCTGGGCTCGTGCACCATGAAGCTCAACGCGACCGCGGAGATGATCCCGGTGACGTGGCCCGAGTTCGCCGACATCCATCCGCTGGCGCCGCCGTCGCAGACCCGCGGCTACCAGGAGCTGGTGGACTCGCTGGAGGCGATGCTGGTGGAGATCACCGGCTACGACGCGGTCAGCTTCCAGCCGAACTCGGGCGCCCAGGGCGAGTACGCCGGGCTGCTGGCGATCCGCGCCTGGCACGCCTCGCGCGGCGAGGGCCATCGCGACATCTGCCTGATCCCCGAGTCCGCGCACGGCACCAATCCCGCCTCGGCGCAGATGGTCGGGATGAAGGTGGTGGTGACGCGCTGCGACGCGGCCGGCAACGTCGACATCGACGACATCCGCGCCCAGGCCGAGAAGCATTCGGCCAACCTCGCCGCGATCATGATGACCTACCCCTCCACCCACGGCGTGTTCGAGGAGGACGTGGTGGAGATCTGCCGCATCGTCCATGAACACGGCGGCCAGGTGTACACGGACGGCGCCAACCTCAACGCGCTGGTGGGCCTGGCCAAGCCGGGCGAGTGGGGATCGGACGTCTCCCACCTGAACCTGCACAAGACCTTCTGCATTCCGCACGGCGGCGGCGGCCCGGGCGTGGGGCCGTGCGCGGTGAAGGCGCACCTGGCGCCGTTCCTGCCGCGCGGCTACGCCCCGCCCGCGATCGGCGCCGCCCCGCGCACTGCCGACGACGCGCAGCGCCACGGCGGCATGGTCAGCGCCGCCACCCACGGCAGCGCCAGCATCCTGCCGATCAGCTGGATGTACATCGCGATGATGGGTCAGGCCGGACTGCGCAAGGCCACCCAGGTCGCGCTGCTCAACGCGAACTACATCGCACGGCGCCTCGCGCCGCACTACCGCACGCTGTACAGCGGCCGCAACGGCCTGGTGGCGCACGAGTGCATCCTCGACCTGCGGCCGCTGGAGAAGTCCGCAGGCGTCACCGCCGAGGACGTCGCCAAGCGCCTGATCGACTTCGGCTTCCACGCGCCCACGCTGAGCTTCCCGGTCGCCGGCACGCTGATGGTGGAACCGACCGAGAGCGAATCGCTGCACGAACTCGACCGCTTCATCGACGCGATGATCCAGATCCGCGACGAGATCCGGGCGATCGAGGACGGCCGCCTGGATCGCGATGACAACCCGCTCAAGCACGCCCCGCACACCGCGACGATGGCGGCCGCCAGCGAATGGACCCACGCGTATCCGCGCGAGCTGGCGGTGTTCCCGCTGCCGGTGCTGCGCCGGCACAAGTACTGGCCGCCGGTGGCGCGCGTGGACAACGTGCACGGCGACAAGAACGTGTTCTGCGCCTGCATCCCGGTGGATGCGTTCCGCGAGGACGCCGTCGCGGGCTGACACCATGCCCGGGCGCGTGCCGGTTCGCCGGCGCGCGCCTGCCCGGACGGACGACGAAAATCCGTCGCGCCCGCAGCGCGCGAATCGCGTGGGCGGCGTGCACGCAGCGGGCTTCGCCTGTCCGTCGCGCCCGCGCAAGCCAGCCCTGCGACACGGCCTGCCGCATCGTTGCCGCGATGCGTCAGTTGCAGCCGTGCAGGGCTGCGCGCAGGCGTAGCGTGCGTGCGCGACTCACCGAGAAACGCGGCTTGCGCGAAGGGCCCGCTGGCACGGCAATTGCTTGATCCGGGCACCCCCTTGTCCGGCCCCGCCATGCTGATCGGTTCCTACCAGCCCGCCCTGGTCGCGACGTCGTACATCGTCGCGGCACTGGCCGCCTACGTCGCACTCGACATGGCCGGCCGCATCGACGCCAGCCGCGGCTGGGCCGCGCGCGGCTGGCTGCTGGGCGGCGCGATCGCGATGGGCGTCGGCATCTGGTCGATGCACTTCATCGGCATGCTGGCCTTCCGGCTGCCGATCCCGCTGGGCTACGACCTGGCGATCACCCTGTACTCGCTGCTGATCGCGATCGCCAGCGCCGGCTACGCGCTGTGGGTGGTCTCCGGCCCCAGCCTGCCGCCACGCCGGCTGATCGTCGCGGCGATCGTGCTCGGCGCGGGGATCGCGGCGATGCATTACGTCGGCATGGCCGCGATGCGGATGCTGCCCGGCATCGACTACCACCCCGGCTGGTTCGCCGCCTCGATCCTGATCGCCATGGCGTCCGCGGGCGCGGCGCTGTGGATCGCATTCCGGTTGCGCAGCGACGGCAAGGGCGTGTTCCGCCGGCGCGTGGGCGCCGCGCTGGTGATGGGCTTCGCGATCGTCGGCATGCACTACACCGGCATGGCCGCGGCGCGCTTTCCGCTCGACAGCATCTGTGGCGCGGCGCTGGCCGACGGCATCCCGCAGCACTGGCTGGCCAGCCTGGTCGGCACCACCACCTTCGCGATCCTGGCGATGGCCCTGCTGGTCGCGATCCTCGATCGCCGCCTGCAGGAGCGCACGTCGCTGCTGACCAGCTCGCTGCAGAAGGCCAACCAGGAGCTGACCTACCTCGCCCTGCACGACAACCTCACCAAACTGCCGAACCGGCTGCTGCTGGAGGACCGGCTGGAGCACGCGGTCCGGCGCGCCGGCCGCGGCGGCGGTCGCTTCGCCCTGCTGTTCGTGGACCTCGACGGCTTCAAGGCGGTCAACGACGCCTACGGCCATCCGATCGGCGACAAACTGCTGCTGCAGGTGGCGACGCGGCTGGCCGACCACCTGCGCGCCGGCGACACGCTCGCGCGGCTGGGTGGCGACGAGTTCGTGGTGCTGGCCGACATCGAGAGCGCTTCCGATGCCGCCGCGCTGGCCGAGAAGCTGCTGCAGCAGGTCGCGCGTCCGGTCGAGGTCGGACCCGGCGAGATCGACATCACCGCCAGCATCGGCGTGGCGCTGTTCGGCACCGACGGCACCACCGCCCGCGAACTGCTCGCGAATGCCGACGCGGCGATGTACTCGGCCAAGGACCAGGGCCGCAACGCCTACTGCCTGTTCGAGCCCTCGATGAACCGCGGCGCGCACGAGGAACTTGCGCTCACCCAGGACCTGCGCCGCGCGCTCGCGAACCAGGAATTCTCGCTGCACTACCAGCCCAAGTTGCGCGCGCCCGCTGGCCCGCTGATGGGGGTCGAGGCGCTGCTGCGCTGGCACCATCCCGAACAGGGCATGGTGATGCCGGACCGCTTCATCCCGCTGGCGGAGAAGACCGGGCTGATCCTGGAGATCGGCCGCTGGGTGATCAACGAAGCCTGCCGCCAGCTGGCGCAGTGGCGCGCACAGGGCATGGAGGTGCCGTCGGTCTCGGTGAACCTGTCGGCCACCCAGTTCCGGTCGCCCGGCCTGTTCGGCAAGATCCGCGATGCGCTCGAGGCCAACGGCGTGCCGGCCTCGTCGCTGGTCCTCGAGATCACCGAGTCGACCGCCATGCACGACCCCGACGCGAGCCTGGCCATCCTGCAGCGCCTCTCGGAACTGGGCGTGGGCATCTCGATCGACGACTTCGGCACCGGCTACTCCAGCCTGCTCTACCTCAAGCGGCTGCCGGCCAGCGAGCTGAAGATCGACCGCGGCTTCGTGCGCGACCTGGTGGCGGGCGGCGAGGATGCGGCGATCGTGTCGGCGATCATCGCCCTGGGCCGCACGCTCAACCTGGCGGTGATCGCCGAAGGGGTCGAGACCGCCGCGCAGCAGGACCTGCTGACCGAACTCGGCTGCACCAGCCTGCAGGGCTTCCATCTCGGCCGGCCCTGCCCCGCCACGGAGTTCGCGGCGCGCCTGGCCTGAGGCGCCGCGGGTGGGTCCGGCGGCATCGGACTAGGCGGCCATCACCATCGATTCGATCACCCGGTCCAGCGGCGCGGGACGGCCGAGGTAGTAGCCCTGGGCCTGGTCGCAGCCGTTGCGGCGGAGCCACTCGAGTTCCTCGGCCGACTCCACGCCCTCGGCCACCGTGCCCAGGCCAAGGCCGTGCGCGAGCGCGATCAGCGCCCGGCAGATCGAGGCATTGCGCTCGTCGGCATGCACGCGATGCACGAAGCCGCGGTCGATCTTGATCGTGTCCAATGGCAGGTTGCGCAGGTAGGCCATGCTCGAGAAGCCGGTGCCGAAGTCGTCGATCGCGATGCCCACGCCCGCGCCCCGCAGTTCCAGCATGCGCATGCGCGCGGCCTGCGGGCGGCGCAGCAGCACGCTCTCGGTCAACTCCACGTGCAGCGCGCCGCGCGGCAGGTCGTGGCGGCGCTGCACCTCGCGGATCACCTCGGGCACGTTGTCGGCCAGCAGCTGCACCGCCGAGACATTGACCGCGATCGCCACGTCGCGATGGCCCTGGGCGGCGACGCGCACGTGCGCCTGCGCCGCCTGTTCCAGGATCCAGTGGCCGATCGGCACGATCAGGCCCGACGCCTCGGCCAGCGGAATGAACACGTCGGGCGGCACGAAACCGCCGTCGCGCTGGCGCCAGCGCAGCAGCGCCTCCAGCGCCACGGTGCGCCCGTCGGAGATGCGCTGGATCGGCTGGAAATGCAGTTCGAACTCCTGCCGGTCGAGCGCCTCGCGGATCCGCCGCGCCAGCATCAGACGCTCGCCCGCCTGCACCGCCATGATCCGGTCGTACGCCATGACCGGCACCTGCTCCTGCCAGGCCTGCAGCGCCGCCAGCGCCGCGTGGCCTGCCACCTGCTCGGCAGTCTCGTCGGGCCCGGGGCCCTCGGCGATGCCGATCGAAGCCTCGACCGGGTGCGCGCCGCCTTCGAGTTCGACCGGCGCATCGATCGCCTGTTCCAGTTCCGACAGCAGTTCCGCGCGCCGCGAGGGGTCCAGCGCCACCACCACGAACGACTGCCCCGGCCAGTGGCAGGCCAGCCCGAACCGTTCGCCGATCAGCTCGATCCGCCCGGCCACCTCGCGCAGCAGGGCGTCGCCGATGCGCTGGCCAAGCGTGGGCGCCAGCCGTTCGAGTTCGCGCAGGCGCACATAGGCCACCACGTAGCGCTCGGCGTGCCCCTGCTTCACCAGCGCATCGAGCTGGGCGGTGAGCGAGGCGAGCGTCGGCAGACCGGTGGTCGGGTCGTGGCTGGCGCGCCAGGCGAGGTCGCGCTCGTAGGCGACCCGGTCGCTGACGTCCTCCGCCAGGACCAGCCGCGCGGGCCGTCCGGAGAACTCGATGCCGCTGCTGAATACGCGTGCCTCCAGCAGGCTGCCATCGCGGCGGCGATGGGTCCACACGCCGTCCACGTCCGCGCCGTGCGAACGTTGCAGCATCGATTCGCGCACCAGGCGCTCGTCGTCCGGCGGCCGGATGTCGAGGATCGTCATCGTCAGGAACTCGTCCACGCTGTAACCGTAGGCCGACACCGCCGCACGGTTGACGGCGAGAAAACGCAGCGACTGTGCGTCGAACACCCAGAACGGAAGCGGATTGCGCTCGAACAGCGCCCGGAACTGCGCCTCGGCGCGTTCGATTCGCGCATGCGCTTCGTGCCGGTCGGTGACGTCGACCACGGTGCCGGCGAACTGCCCGCCGCCGCCCCGGGCGTCCCCGACGACGCCACCGCGGGCGCTGATCCAGCGCAGCCGCCCATCGTCCAGCAGGACGCGGTACTCGGCGACGAAGGGCTGCCTGCTGGCCTGCGCGCGGGCGAACTCCAGCTGTACCCGCTCGCGATCCTCCGGGTGCATGCGGCTGAAGAATCGCGCCACCGGCCAGGCCGCCTCCACCGCCTCGAAGCCGAACATCGCGGCGGTGTGGGCGGACACCTGGGCGTGTTCGCCGTCGGCTTCCATCCGCCATACCCCGGTGTTGGCAGCACGCTGCGCCTGGTCGAGCCAGTCGGCCTGGGCGCTGAGTTCGTCCACCAGCAGCGCATGCGAGCGTTCGGCGACGGTGAGCCGGCGCACCAGGAAGGCCAGGCCGGACCAGTAGAGCAGCGACACGCCCAGCGACACCGCCGCCAGGCGGTACCATGTGGCCAACGCTTCGTGGATGCCCACCCCGACCGACACCACCAGCGGATAGCCGCTGGCGGCGCTGAAGCCGCGGGCGCGGTCGATCCCGTCCAGCGGGCTCGTGCTGCGCCGCGTGACCGCCTCGGCGCCGCCGCGGATCGCCTCCGGCAGGTCGAGGTGCCGGCCGGTGAAGCCCTCGCCGTCGCCGTCCGGCACGCGCGCCAGCAGGGTGCCGTCGCGGTCCAGGATCACCACGTTGCCCACGCGGCCCACATCCAGGTCGCGCATCATGCCCGCCAGCTCGCCGGTGTGCAGCCGCGCCAGCAGCCAGCGTGACTCGTCGTAGGGCAACGCCAGCCGCAGCCACCATCCGCCGGTATCGCCGGCCTGCAGCGGACCGATCGCAAGCCCCCCGCGCGACGCGCTGCGCGCGTGCCATTGCGGGAACTCCGGATCGCCCTGGCCCTCGGACAGCGCATCGCCCTGCGCGTCCACCAGCACGATCGAATGCAGTTCCTGCTGGCGCGCGACCACGCCGCTGATCGACTCGTCGAGCAGCAGGTCGCGCTGGTCGGGCGACAGGGCAGCCCAGGCCGCGGCGTCAGCGGCGATGCCGGACAGGGCGCGCTCGAGATTTCGCAGCCCGTAATGCAGCAGGCGGTCGACGCCCGTCGCCACCGCCAGACTCTGGCGGTGGGCGGCATCGATCCGTGCCTGGCGGTCGTGCCACAGCAGCACCGCCAGCCCCCCCATCAGCAGCAGCCCCAGCCCGATGCCCACGCGTCGCACCGTGGATGCCGAACCGGGCCTCCGCGCCTGCAGTTGTCCTGCCATCGCGGTCCAGTCCATGAGACTACGGCCCCACCATGCCAAGCGGGCCGCCGACACGCAAGCCGCGTCGCAGCGTGCCGCAGGGCGGTCGCCCCCGGCGACGCGCCCCGGCCGTCGGCGTCCGCATCACGCCTGTCGCGTCGCGCGCGGGCGGCGGGCGGCAGGCAGCGGCTCGCCGGCGTCGTCGTAGGCCGGCGGTGCGTACATATTGAGCGTGCGCAGCGGGGTGCGGCCGGTATTGCGGATCTCGTGCCGCTCGCCGCGTTCGATCACCAGCAGGCTGCCCGCGCGCAGGCGCCGCCGCACGCCGTCGACGATCGCCAGGCCCGTGCCCGAGACCACGAACAGCCACTGGTCGGTGCCGCGGTGGGCATTGTCGGGCCCGCCCTCCCGGTCGCCGGGCGCCAGCACCATTTCGGCCGCCTGCACCTTGCGCACCGTGAGCGCAGGCCGGAAGCCCTGTCCGAAGCGTAGATGTTTCGACTGCATCGCGATGCCCCTCCTGCGCCGACTGTCCGAGCCGGCGCGTCAACGCGCCGCGAACACGTACCCGCCGACGCGCCGTTCACGGCGCTGCCGGCATGGTGCGCGGATCGGCCGCGGCGCGCGTCGCCCGCCCACCCGCCGGTCCCATCAGGAAGCTTCCCATGTCCAAGACCATCGCCGTCGTCGTCGGCAGCCTGCGCAAGGATTCGTTCAATGCCCGGCTCGCGGACGCGCTCGCCACGCTCGCCCCCGACGGCGTGCGGTTCAATCGCGTCCGCATCGACGACCTGCCGCTGTACAACCAGGACGACGAGCACTCCCCGCCTGCGCCGGTGAAGCGGCTCAAGCAGGAGATCCGCGAGGCCGACGGACTGCTGTTCGTCACCCCGGAGTACAACCGTTCGATTCCGGGCGTTCTGAAGAACGCGCTCGACCACGCCTCGCGTCCCTACGGCGAGAGCGTGTTCCCAGACAAACCGGCCGGCATCCTCGGCGTGTCGATCGGCACGATCGGCACCGCCTGCGCGCAGCAGCACCTGCGCACCATCCTGGCCTATCTGGACATGCCCACCCTGGGACAGCCCGAAGCCTTCCTCAAGGCCGACGACGTGCTCGACGACGCTGGCGGCATCGCCGACGGCAGCCGCAAGTTCCTGCAGGAGTGGATGGACGCGTACCTGGCCTGGGTGGACCAGCACGCCTAGCGGCCGGGCCCCCGGGCCGCCCGTTCCGCCTCGCCCTGCGCGCGCGACCGGCGCGCGCCCGATGCGCGCACGGCCTGCGACAGCCGCGCGGACAGCGCCTGCAGGTGTTTCTCCAGGGCGACTGGCTCGATCACCACGAACGGGACGCAGAGCATCGCCAGGTGGTAGGCGAGCATCTCCGGGCGCTGCGCGCCGGTGTGAAGTTCGCAGCGCTGCGCATCCAGGCGCGTCAGCCGGCCCGCCGACGCCGGAATCCGCTCGCGCATGAGTGCCAGCGGCGCGTGCAGCTCGATGCGGGCCTTGAGCGCGTAGGGCTCGAACGAGATCGCACGCGACACGAACGCGACCGCGTCGCCCCCGGGCACCTTGCGGGGCAGGAAGCGTTCGCCCTGGCCGCGCGGCATGCCGGCGATGCGGTCGACGCGGAAGGTGCGCCAGTCGTCGCGGGCGACGTCCCAGGCCAGCAGGTACCAGCGCGCCTCGGTGGACACCAGCGCGTGCGGCTCGATGTTGCGCATGCTGGTGCGTCCCTGCTGGTCCTCGTAGGCGAACTGCACGCGTTCGAAAGCGCGGCAGGCATTGGCTAGCGCGACCAGCCGGTCGTGCGGCACGCCGGGGCCGGCCGGCCCCAGCGGCAGCACCGCGGCGTGCAGGTTGCGCACGCGCGTGCGCAGGCGAGCCGGCATCACCTGCTGCAGCTTGGCCAGTGCGCGCAATGCCGATTCCTCCATGCCGACCACCGTGCCGCCCGTCGCCATCCGCAGGCCGAGCGACACCGCGAGCGCTTCATCGTCCTCCAGCAGCAGCGGCGGCAGGTTGCTGCCGGCGGCGAGCTGGTAGCCGCCGGCGGTGCCGGCACTCGAGTCGACCGGATAGCCGAGGCTGCGCAGGCGGTCGATGTCGCGGCGCACGGTGCGTTCGGTGACCTGCATGCGCGCGGCGAGCTCGCGGCCGCGCCAGAACGGGCGCGACTGCAGCAGCGACAGCAGGCGCAGCAGGCGGGCGGAGGTGTCGATCATGCGGCGCAGGATGCCATGGCTCGAGGACCGGAACTGTCCGCAATGGGGGCTAGCCTGTTCCGGACCTGCCGCGGCCCCTCCGCGGCGCCCCGTCCCATCCAACGCAGGAGCAATGCCATGTCCCTGAAACTCTTCGCCGCGCCGATGTCCAGTGCGCTTCCCGTGGTGCAGGCCATCGCCGAACTGGGGCTGGACTGCGAGACGGTGATGTTCGACCTGTCGTCGGGCGAGCAGAAATCGCCCGCCTATCTCGCCATCAACCCCCACGGCGTGGTGCCGACACTGGTGGTGGACGGCACGCCCCTGTTCGAGGCGCTGGCGATCATGCAGTGGCTCGGCGAGCGGCACGGCGTCGAGCGCGGCCTTTGGCCGGCGCCGGGCACTCCGCAGCACCTGGTCGCGCTGTCATGGAGCACCTGGGCCTATGTGAGCTACGGCGCGCTGGTGAGCGTGCTCAACTACGCCCAGGCCCCGCACGGAAAGGACCACCTGCATCATCCCCCGCTCGCCGCCGAAGTGCTGTCGCAACTGCATGCCGCACTCGACCGGCTGGATGCGCGGCTGGCGCAATCGCCCTGGCTGCTGGGCGAAGCGTTCTCGCTCGCCGACCTGATCGTGGCGAGCGTGGTCACCTACAGCGCGTATTGCGGCGTGAACACCGAAGGCCGCGCGCACCTGGAACGCTGGCTGCAGGCCTTCCAGTCGCGGGAGTCGTTCCGGACGGCGTGGGGTGGTGGCGAGGGAAAGTAGCGCACCTGTGCTGCGGCTGTGAGGAGATCCCCGGATGCGGCCTGCGGCCTTGTCCGGGCTACGCGGGAAACAGGTCGAAACCGATCGATCGGCTTCGACCAGTGCCCGGGCTGGCACGAAGGCCCCGGGCCGCAGGCGGGCCAGGCGACATCAAATGGCCCGCACCGCACCATCACCCCGCGGCCGCTCACGCCCCAGGCCGCGCCCGCAGCACCACGCTGATCCTCGGTCCCGCCTCGCGCACTTTGGGGATGCCGTGTTCGTGCGTGGTCTGCATCGCATGGCTCATCACGAACAGGCTGCCTGGCATCAGGTCGATCGCGATGCGGTCGGCATTGTCGGCCACGGCGCGGAGCAGCATGCGCCGCGGGGCGCCCAGCGACACCAGCGCGATGGGATGGCCGTCGCGCAGCGTGTGCAGCTTGTCGCCGTGCATGGCCACGCTGTCGCGGCCGTCGCGGTAGAAGTTCATGCCGATCGACGAGAACGGTGCCGGCACGCGTGCGCGCACCCGCGCCAGCAGGTCCGCGAGCGGCAGGTCGCCGGGCAGCGCGTCGACGGCGTAGTTCGCCAGCAGCCGCGGCACGTCCACCACCCGGTCGTACATCGGGCGGCGCAGGTGACGCCAGTCGGCGCGCGCCCGCAGCAGCTCGAACCAGGTCCGTGCGGTCGCGGGATCGATGAAGTCCGGCCAGTAGCGCGCCCCGCCCTGCGCGTCGTCGACCAGCTGCAGCATGGCCGGGGCGAACAGGTCGTCGCGGGACACGGTGGCGGTGCGCATGGCGCGTGCGTTCAGTGGAAATCGCGCGAGGGCGTGCGCAGCTCGCCCAGCAGGTGGCTGAAATCCTGCAGGTCGCGGGCGATCAGGTGCTGCACGCCGTCGACTTCCTCCCAGCGACCGCGCACCGCCATCAGCCGCGCGCCGAGCAGCGCCTTGCGCCGGCGCAGCGCGATGTGCGACCACACCACCACGTTGACCATGCCGTGCTCGTCCTCGAGGGTGACGAAGATCGTGCCCTTGGCCGTGGCCGGGCGCTGGCGCTGGGTGACGATGCCGGCGACGAACGCGCCGCGGCCGTGCGGCAGCGCCTGCAGCTGGCGGGTGTCGAGCACGCGCTGTGCGCGCAGGCGCTCGCGCAGCAGCGACAGCGGATGCGCGCCGAGGGTCAGCCCGGTGGCGCGATAGTCCGACAGCACGTCCTCGCCCGCGGTGGGCGCGGGCAGCGCCACGGCGTCCTCGTCCGGACTGCCGGGCAGCAGCGGCCGCTGGCGTTCGATCCCGGCCACCGCCCAGCGCGCCGCATGCCGGTGCCCGGCCAGCGCGGCCAGCGCCCCGGATTCGGCCAGCGCCTGGCGCGCCTTTTCGTCCAGGCCCGCACGCAGGCACAGGTCGCGCACGTCGGCGAACGGCCGCTGCGCGCGCGCGACGACGATCGCCTCGGCCGCCGCCTTCGACAGTCCCGCCACCTGGCGCAGCCCGAGCCGTAGCGCCGCCTGGCCGCCGTCGTCCACGCCGCTGCGCGGGTGCCCGCCCTCGAGCGTGCAGTCGTGGTCGCTGCACGTGACATCCACCGGCCGCACCTCGATCGCCCCGCGTCCGCCACGCACGCTGCCGCGGCGCGCGTCCTGCACGATCTGGCTGGGCGAATAGAACCCCATCGGCTGCGCGTTGAGCAGCGCGCAGGCGAAGGCCGCCGGCTCGTGCCGCTTGAGCCAGCAGCTGATGTAGACCAGCTTGGCGAACGAGGCGGCGTGGCTCTGCGGGAATCCGTAGGAGCCGAAGCCCTTGATCTGCTCGAAGATCTGGTCGATGAACTCGGGCGCGTAATTCTTCTCCAGCATCAGCTCGCGGATGCGCAGCCGGTGCGGCTCCATGTCGCCGCCCTGGCGCCAGGCCGCCATCGAACGGCGCAGGTTGTCGGCCTCGCTCGGGCTGTAGCCGGCGTGGATCACCAGCTCCATCACCTGCTCCTGGAACAGCGGGATGCCGAGCGTGGGTTCGAGGATCCTGCGCACGCCTTCGGACGGATAGGTCACCGCTTCCCTGCCCTGCCGGCGGCGCAGGTAGGGATGCACCATGTCGCCCTGGATCGGGCCCGGGCGCACGATCGCCACTTCCACCACCAGATCGTAGTACTTGGCCGGTTTCAGGCGCGGCAGCATGCTCATCTGCGCGCGCGATTCGATCTGGAACACGCCCAGGGTGTCGGCCGCCTGGATCATCGCGAAGGTGGCGGCATCGTCGGTGGGCAGCCGCGCCAGGTCGGGCATGTAGCCGCGGTGGCGCGTCACCAGGTCCACCGCCTTGCGGATGCAGGTCAGCATGCCCAGCGCCAGGCAGTCGACCTTGAGCAGCTTCATGGTCTCCAGGTCGTCCTTGTCCCACTGGATGATGGTGCGCTCGGGCATGGAGGCGTTCTCCACCGGCACCACGGTGGACAGCGGCGCATCGCCGATCACGAAACCGCCGACATGCTGCGACAGATGCCGCGGGTGGTCGCACAGGGCTTCGGTCACCGCCAGCACGCGCCGGATCAGCACGTTGTCCGGGTCGAACCCCGACTCGCGCAGGCGCTGTTCCATCGGCGAGCCGCCGTTGCCCCAGCCGTAGCACTCGGCCAGCAGCGCGATCTGGTCCGGCGGCAGGCCGAAGGCCTTGGCCACGTCGCGAACCGCGCTCTTGCCGCGGTAGCGGATCACGGTGGCGGCCAGGGCCGCGCGGTCGCGGCCGTACTTGGCGTAGACGTACTGCAGCACCTCCTCGCGCCGCTCGTGCTCGAAGTCGACGTCGATGTCGGGCGGCTCGTTACGCTCTTCCGACAGGAAGCGCGCCATCAGCAGCCGGCTCTCGACCGGGTTGACCACGGTGATGCCGAGCGCGAAACACACCGCCGAGTTGGCCGACGATCCGCGTCCCTGGCACAGGATGCCCTGGGAGGTCGCGAAGCGGACGATGTCCTCCACGGTGAGGAAGAACGCCTCGTACCTCAGCTTCGCGATCAGGGCGAGTTCGTCCTCGATCTGGCGCACGACATCCGGCGGGGCGCCCTCGGGCCAGCGGTTGCGCATGCCGCGGCGGGTGAGTTCGCGCAGCCAGGTGGTGGGCGTGTGGCCGTCGGGCACGAGTTCGACCGGATAGGCGTAGCGCAGGTCCTTGCCGAGATCGAAACGGCAGCGGCGCGCCAGCTGCGCGGCGGCCTCGAGCAGCGCCGGGCCGCCTTCGACCACGGCGTAGATGTTGCCCAGCGCGCGCCGCGTGCGCAGGTGGCGCTCGCCGTTGCGGAACAGGTGTCCACCGCATTCCGACAGCGGCGTGTTGTGGCGGATCGCGGTCATGGTGTCCTGCAGCGCGCGGCGGCGGCGCACGTCCATGTGCACGTCGCCGGCGGCCAGCGCGGGCATGTCGAGCCGGGCAGCAAGATCCACCAGCTGCGCCAGACGTGCGCCGTCGTCGCCTTCGCGGTGCAGTTCCACCGCGACGAAGGCGCGCGCGCCGAACACCGTGCGCAGCCAGCGGGCCTGCGCGGGATCCGGTTCGGACGCCGGGATCCACAGCGCGAACAGGCCGCACACCGACGGGTCGACATCCGACAGCAGCCGTTCGACGTCCGCGCGCGCGAGCCGGTAGCCCTTGCCCGCCACCGCACGCCGCGCGGTGGTGATCAACTCGCACAGGCGGGTGTAGCCGGCGGCCGTTTCCACCAGCAGCACGCACTCGAGTCCGCAGTCGAGCGTGAATTCGCTGCCGACGATGAGCTTCACGCCGGTGGCACGCGACGCCTCCAGCCCGCGCACGATGCCGGCCAGCGAACATTCGTCGGTGATCGCCAGCGCCTCGTAACCGCACTCGCGCGCGCGCTCGAACAGCTCCGTCGCGCTGGCCGCGCCGCGCAGGAACGAGAAGTCCGACAGGCAGTGCAGTTCGGCGTACGCGGGCAGCCCGGCCTCGCGCGGCGCATCGTCGTTCGCCGCGGAGGCCAGGCGCAGGCGGCGCGCGGTCTCCCATGCGCGCGGCGGCCGCCCGCCGGGCGTCTCGCGGTCGACCCCGTCGACGGCATCGTCCCAGCTCATGGCGGCAGCCCGGCGTCGCCATGACGCCGGGGGTGTTGCCGTTGTTGTGGCGGCCATGTCCGCGACCGCGGCCCCAGCAGCCCAGGCGCCGTCGCCTGCGGGGCCCTCACGCGAACCACCCCTGCAGCATCCAGCCGTCCTGCTCGGCCGGCGGCGCGAACGCCCAGGCGCGCTGGCCCTGGGAGGTCTCGAGCACGTAGTAGTCGCGGCGCGCGTCGGCACCGTCCCACCAGCCGCTTTCCAGGCGTTCCGGGCCCGAGACGATGCGCAGCTGCGGGTCGCGCAGCGGCACCGGGCGCGGCAGCAGCCAGGCGGGACGCGGCGGCCGCGGCGGTGCCGGCGGGATGGATGCCTCGTCGCCGTCGACCCGGCGCCACGCGCGTTCGGGACGCGGGTCGCCCGCGGGCGCGATCCGGTACACCGCCTCGTCGCCCAGGCGGGCGCGCAGGCGTTCGCGCAGCTGCGGCCACGGCAGTTGCTGCTGGCTGCGGGCATCGAACAGGTCGCGCGAGGCCGGGGCGAAGGGCGGCAGTTCGCGCGCCAGCAGGCGCACGCCGACCACCGGCCGTTCGATCCGCACCCGCTCCAGCCGGCTGCGCGTGACCTCGAACAGCATCGCCGGCTCGCGCTCTGGCGCCAGCAGGCCGACCTCGACATCGGTGTGCCCGCTGTCGTGTTCGAGCCGCAGCACGAACCGCTGCACGCCGCCGTCGCGGATCGACAGGTAGGTGCACAGGTCGCCGACCAGGCGCCGCAGCGGGAACAGCAGCGCCATGTGGCTCTCGACTTCGTAGCCCAGCTCCAGCCGCGCATCGAAGTGATCCGGCGGCGCATAGAAGCCCAGCGGATCGTCGGCCTCGCCGTACAGGCGGTCGAGGTGTTCGAGCAGCGGCAGGCCGAAGCGCCGGCGCAGCGCGTCGCGCGGCAGCGCGCGCAGCGTGCGCAGGTCGCGCAGGCCCATGCGCTGCAGGCGTTGGCCGAGGTCGCCCGGCAGGCGCGCCCGGCGCACCGGCACCCGGTCGAGGGTGTCCGCCATGACCCCGGGATGCATGATCGACAGGCCATCGCGCAGGCCGGCGAAGACGTGCGCGGCGCGCGGCGTCGGCGCCAGGGCGATGCGGTGGCCGAAGCCCAGCGCGGCCAGTTCCTCGCGCAGCCGGGCCTCGATCCGCGGCCACGGCCCGAGCAGGCGGAAGCTCGCGCGCACTTCCAGCACGATGCAGCCGGGCCACTGCGCGCTGACCAGCGAACTGTGCCGGTACGCCCACGCGGCGAGGAACCGCTGCCAGCGCGCTTCGGCCTGCGGGTCGTGCTCGACCATCGCGAACTCGCGCAGCAGCGCGTGCGCGGCGGTGAGCCGCATGCCCGCGCGCAGCCCGGCCTGGGCCGCGGACGCGTTCACCGCATGCAGGCTGCGCAGCTGCGCCGGGCCTTCCACCAGCGCCAGCGGCGCCTCGGGATCAGGCAGGCGCCGGAGGACGGCATCCAGCGCCAGCTGCGGCAGCAGTACGCAGGCCCAGAGCATCGGCGTCAGGCACGCGGACCCGGCACCGGGGCGGGCACGAGGCGCATTTCCTGCTGCGCGGGCGCTGCGGCGGTGCGATGCCGGGACGCGGCGGCTGCAAACGGGGCCTTGCCGGCCTTCGGCAGACAGGAGATCGCAGGCTCCTGCGTCAGGGAAAATCCCTGAGCGACCCCGGCGTCGTGCTTCCCACCGCGTGCCCATCCCCCGTCGGCACCTTCCACCCGTGAAGGGTGCAATGCGCCGCCAGGCGGGGAAAGGAAGACCGGAGACTGCAGAACCAGGCAAGGCTCGGCCGGGATGTGCGGCATGCGCGCAGCCACGGGGTCCTGCGCACGCGGGACAGGCGGAGATGCTTGCAGATCACGGGGCTGCGACCGCGGTACGAACGTCGCCGCCGGCACCGGGCCGCCACGGCACTTGCGCACCCGCCAGGCGATGCCCGCGTCCGTCGGATCGCGCACCGCTTCCAACCGCAGCGCCGCGGGCGAGGGATTGGCCGCGTGCCGGCGGTCGCGCAGGGCGAAGCCGAGGCAGTCGCCGCTGTCGGCCGCCACCTGGAGCCGACGCAGCGCCTGGGCATCGGCGGTCGCCGGCCAGCCCAGCACCGCCTCGCAGGCGCCGCTGCGCAGGCATTGCTCGAACGCCCACAGCGCATCGCGCGGCGACGCCTGCACCAGCTGCAGCTGCGCCAGGTCCACGCCCGCCGCCTGCCATGCCGGCGCGTACGGCAGGTACGGCGGCGAGACCAGCGCCACCAGGCCGCCGCCCTGGGTGATCCGCGCCAGTGTCGGCAGCAGCAGCGACAGTTCGCCCACGCCATCGCCCGGCAGCAGCAGTTCGGTCAGCGCGCGCCGCGGCCAGCCGCCCTGCGGCAGCAGGGCGTCGAGCGCCTCCAGGCCGGTGGATGCGCCGTCGGGCACGATCCGCGCGCTGCGCCCGGCATGCCACAGCGTGCGCGCGGCCAGCATCTGCTCGAGCGACTGCACGGCGGCCACCGGTCAGCCCTTGCGCACCAGGCCGCAGTACACGCCCTCGATCGCGAACTCCTGGCCGGCACGCACCTCGATCGGCGCGTGGTCGGGATTGCGCGGCAGCAGGCGGATGCGCGCCTTCGAGCGTTCCAGTCGCTTGATCGTGATCTCGCTGTCGATGCGCGCCACCACCACCTGGCCATTGCGCGCCTCGCTGGCGCGCTTCACCGCCACCAGGTCGCCGTCGAGGATGCCGTCGTCGCGCATCGAATCGCCCTTCACCTGCAGCAGGTAGTCGGGCCGCTCGGAAAACAGCGCGCGGTCGAGCAGCAGCAGCGCGTCGCTGCCGATGTCGGCGCCGATCGGCTGGCCCGCCGCCACCTGGCCCAGCACCGGCAGCGGCAGCTGGTCCGGGCGGCCGGGCAGGCGCAGCCCGCGCTTGCGGCCGGCGTCGAGCTCCAGCAGGCCGTCGGCCACCAGCGCCTGCACGTGCTTCTGCGCGGCGTTGCGCGAGGCGAAGCCGAAGGCGTGGGCGATCTCGGCCAGGCTCGGCGCGCGCCCGGCCGCCAGTTCCCGGCGCAGGAACTCCAGCACGGCGGCACGTTGCGGGGACAGGGAATCGGTCGGGCTCATGGGTGTACATTTGTACACCTTCCCGGCGCAGGAGGCGAGACCGGATCCAGCCTGCGGACGGGTTGCCGCCCGCGGGCCGGATGCGGCAATATAACGTTCGTTATAACACCGGACCGCTCGCCATGAAGCTCAGGATCACCACCATCGGCAATTCCGCGGGCGTCATCCTGCCCAAGGAACTGCTCGCCCGCCTGCGCGTGGGCAAGGGCGACGAGCTGTACGCGCTGGAGACCCCCGACGGCATCCGCCTGACCGCCTTCGACCCGGAACTGGCGATACAGATGGAGGTGGCGGAAGACGTGATGCGCAAGCGCCGGACCCTGCTCAACAAGCTCGCGCAGTAGGTGGTTCGATGATCGTCTGGATCAGCAAGGCGCTGGCCCTGGCCATCCACGACCGGCAACTGGCCGAGCATGGCGGCGGCGGCGGCGTGCGCGACGACGGCCTGCTCGATTCCGCCCTCGCCCGCCCGCAGCAGTTGCACGCCTACGGCGATCCACCGCCGGATCTCGCCGACCTGGCGGCCAGCCTCGCCTTCGGCCTGGCGCGCAACCACCCGTTCGTGGACGGCAACAAACGCACCGCCGCCGTTGCCTGCGAAGTCTTCATCCGCCTCAACGATGGACTGATCGAGGCGGAAGACCACGAGCTGTATCCGCTGTACATCGGCCTGGCCGAAGGCTCCACCAGCGAACCGGAATTCGCGGAGTGGTTGCGGCCCCGCATCGTCATGCAGGCGCGCAAGGTGCAGGAGCCGGCTGCCGGCTACGGGCGCTGAGGCGGGCGGTCCGGCGCCGGCGCCATCGCCCCGTCCGCCGGCGCGACGGGATCGAGCCAGCCGCGCGCGACCGCTGCTTCCACGTCGGCCGGGCTGTCGATGTCCTGCGCCGCGTCGGCCGCGTCCAGCACCCACAGCGTGCCGGGCGCCAGCGCGCGCAGGCGTGGCCCGAAGCCGCGGTCGGCGCCCGCGTCCGCGTCCGCGTCCGCGAACGCATCGAACCACGACGACGGCACCAGCGCGGGCACGCCCACCGTGCCCCCCACCTGCGTCGCCGCGCAGCCGGAGGCCGCCGTCGCCGCGCCCTGCACCAGCGCGCGCAGGTGCGACGCCTCCAGTCCCGGCAGGTCGCACGGCAGCACCAGCACCGGCCGCCCGCCGGAGGCGCGCACGCGTGGCGCGGCCGCCTGCAGGCTGCTACCCAGTCCGCGCGTCCAGTCGGGATTGGCGACCAGGTCGCAGTCCAGGTCCGCGACCGTGGCCTGCACCCGTTCGTGCTCCGCCCCGACCACCAGCAGCACGCGGGACGCCCCGCTTTCGAGTGCGAGACGCACGGTGCGATGCACCAGCGGCTCGCCGTCGCGGGTGAGCAGTTGTTTGGGCCGGCCGAGCCGGCGACTGCCGCCGGCCGCCAGCACCAGCGCGACGTGGCCGGCGCTCATGCGCGAACGCGGCTCATGCGTCGCCCGCCGCGGCGCGCCACTGCTGCAGCTGCGCGGCGATGCTCAGCGCGATCGCCTCCGGTCCCTGCCCGCCCAGGTCCAGGCCCACGGGCGCGCGCAGGCGCCCGGCGAGCGCATCGCGCCGCGCCGGCGGCAGCAGCACGAGCAGGTCGTCGCGCCGGCGCGGCGGGCCGAGCAGCCCGATGAAGCCGAGCGACGCGCCGGCAAGCGCGTCGAGCGCGTCGCGGTCGCGCTCGAAGTCGTGGTGCATCACCAGCGCGGCGGCAGGCTGTCCCGCCGCATCATTCAGCGGCACCGGAAACGCGGTGAGGTGCGCGTCGGCCATGGCGCCATGCTTGCGCCAGCGCGCGCGATCCTCCACCAGGACCGTGCGCCAGCCCAGCTCGCGCAGCAGCCGCAACAGCGCCGGCGATTCGGGTCCCGCGCCGAGCAGCAGCAGTTCGGGCAGGGGCGGCAGCGGCAGCGACCAGCCAGCGGCCGCGTCGTCCCATCCGGGCGCATCCGTCGGCAGGGTCCACCGCCCGCTGCGGTCGCCCGCGCGCAGCGCCACTTCGCCGGAGGCCGACAGCGTGCGCTCCAGCGTCGCGCTGCCGTCGATCCACGCGCGCAGCACCGCCTCCACGCCGTCCATCGCCGCCAGCGGCAGCAATGCGATGCGCAGCCGGCCACGGCAGCCCAGGGCGGCGCCGGAGAACAGCGCCTCGTCGTCGCGCGTGTCGATCTCGATCCAGCCGATGCGGCCGTCCGCTGCCGCGGCCGCCGCGCGCCGCGCGAGCTCCGGCTCCAGGCAGCCGCCGCTGAGCCATCCGGCCTCGCGCTCGCCTGCGAACAGCGCCATCGCGCCGGCGCGCGCGTAGGTCGAGCCTTCCGTCTCCAGTACCAGCGCCAGCGCCGCGTCGCGCTGCCGCGCGCACGCCAGCGCCGCCTCGAGCACCGGGCGCGGATTGCCGCGGGCGAGGAACCGCCCCGCCCCACCGGCTGGCGTCATGCGGCGCCCGGCAGCTTCCCGATCAGCTTGTCGAGCGTGATCGGATACTCGCGCACGCGCACCCCGGTGGCGTTGTAGATCGCGTTCGCCACCGCCGCGCCGACGCCGCAGATGCCGAGTTCGCCCACGCCCTTGGCCTTCATCGGCGAGGAGATCGGATCGGTCTCGTCCAGGAACACCACCTCCTGGTGCGGAATGTCGGCATGCACCGGCACCTCGTAGCCGGCCAGGTCGTGGTTGACGAAGAACCCCAGGCGCTTGTCGATCGCCAGTTCCTCCATCAGCGCCGCGCCCGTGCCCATCACCATCGCGCCGATCACCTGGCTGCGCGCGGACTTGGGGTTGAGGATGCGACCGGCGGCGCACACCGCGAGCATGCGCCGCACCCGGATCTCCGCCGTGTGCGCGTCCACGCCCACCTCAACGAAGTGCGCGCCGAAGGTGGACTGCTGGAACTTCTTGTCGAGGTCGCCGAACTCGATCGCATCCTCGGCCACCAGTTCGCCGTCCTTCGCCGCGTCGGCCAGGGCGACGCTGCGCCCGCCCGCGGCGACGTTGCCGTCGGCGAAATCGGCGGCGGCGGGGTCGAGCCCGAGTCTGGTCGCCACCGCCTCGCGCAGCTTCATGCAGGCCGCGTACACGCCCGCGGTCGAGCTGTTCGCGCCCCACTGCCCGCCCGAACCGGCGGACGCCGGGAAGTTCGAGTCGCCCAGGCGCACGTCCACGCGCTCCAGCGGCACGCCCATCATCTCCGCCGCGGTCTGGGCGATGATCGTGTAGCTGCCGGTGCCGATGTCGGTCATGTCGGTCTCGACCACCACGCGGCCGTCGGTCCCCAGGCGCACGCGCGCGGCGGACTTCATCACCAGGTTGTTGCGATAGGCGGCGGCCACGCCCATGCCGACCAGCCAGCGGCCCTCGCGCACCTGCGCGGGGGTCGCGTTGCGGCGGGCCCAGCCGAAGCGGTCGGCGCCGGTGCGCAGGCACTGCACCAGCTGCCGCTGCGAGAACGGACGCCCGGGCTTCTCCGGATCCACCTGGGTGTCGTTGAGGATGCGGAATTCGACCGGATCGATGCCGAGCTTCTCCGCCATCTCGTCGACCGCCGCTTCCAGCGCCATCATTCCCGGCGCCTCGCC
This sequence comes from Luteimonas rhizosphaericola, assembly GCF_029888045.1. Classification (GTDB taxonomy): domain Bacteria; phylum Pseudomonadota; class Gammaproteobacteria; order Xanthomonadales; family Xanthomonadaceae; genus Luteimonas; species Luteimonas rhizosphaericola. Next base: position 33,567 of record NZ_JARXRN010000021.1, read on the forward strand.
GGGCGCGCGCATGGCGTTGCCCTCGGGCAGGTCGAGCTCGGCCAGGCGCAGCGCGCAGCGGCGGTTGGCGCCCGCGTACAGCCAGCGGGTCTGCTGGGTGGCGACTTCCGGGCTGCCGCCGGGCAGGTCGCCCGACCAGCTCTCGTGCGCGATCGCGCTGATCTTGCCGTCCTCGCCGCAGCCGATGCGGATGCGCTGGATGGTGGCCGGGCGATGGGTCGTGTTGTTGAACATCAGCGGCCGCTGCAGCGCGACCTTCACCGGACGCCCCGCGGCCTTCGCGCCCAGCGCGGCCAGCAGCACGTCGGCGCGCAGGAACAGCTTGCCGCCGAAGCCGCCGCCGATGTACGGCGAATCGAGCCGCACCTTCTCGGCCGGGATGCCCAGCGTGCGGGCGAGGTCCTTGCGGCCCCAGTCGATCATCTGGTTCGAGGTCCACACCGTCAGCGCGTCGCCATCCCAGGCGGCGATGGTCGCGTGCGGCTCCATCATCGCGTGGGCCTGGTCGGGCGTGGTGTAGGTGACGTCCAGCTGCACCGGCGCCTTCGGGAAGGCGGCGTCGAAATCGCCGGCGCCGGTGTCGGGTTCGTTCTCCGGCATCGTGGCCGAATCGCGTCGCGCGGCGAGGTCGAAACGCCCCTGCTCGCGCGCGTACTCCACCCGGACCAGCTGCGCCGCGGCGCGCGCCTGTTCGAAGGTCTCGGCCACCACCAGCGCGATCGCCTGGTGGTAGTGCTGCACCTGCGGGCCGCCCAGGAGATGGGCGGTGTTGAACCGGCCCTTGGCCAGCTTGCCGGCGTTGCCGGCGGTGACCACGGCCAGCACGCCGGGCGCGCGCTCCGCGGCTTCGGTATCGAGGCTGCGGATGCGGCCCTTGGCGATGGTCGCGCCGACGACGTGGCCGTAGGCCTGGTTGGCGACCACGTCGTGGCGCTCGTAGGCGTACGGCGCGGTGCCGGAGACTTTCAGCGGACCTTCGATGCGGTCGACCGGCTTGCCGACCACCTTCAGCCGGTCGATCGGGTTGGTGGTGGCGGGGGTGTCGAATTTCATGCGCGGGCTCCCGCGTCCACCAGCACCGCGGCGATGGTGCGCTCGGCCAGCGGCAGCTTGAAGGCGTTGTGGTCGGTGGGACGGGCGTCGGCGAACAGCCGGTCGGCGACGGCGCGGCTGCCGCGCGGCAGTTCCGCATCGGCCGCCGCATCGCGCCAGGGTCGCGGCGCGACGCCGCCGAGCGCGACGCGCCCGCTGCCGTCGCGCTGCACGACCGCCGCGACCGACACCAGCGCGAACGCGTACGAGGCGCGGTCGCGCACCTTGCGGTAGACGTGCGTGCCGGCAACCGGTTCGGGCAGGGTCACCGAGGTGATCAGCTCGCCCTTCTCCAGCACCGTCTCGATGTGCGGGGTGGACCCGGGCGGCCGGTAGAACCGGTCCAGCGCGATGCTGCGCGTGGTGCCGTCGGCCTTGACCGTCTCGACGCTGGCGTCGAGCACCCGCATCGCCACGGCCATGTCGCTGGGATGGGTGGCGATGCAGGCCTCGCTGGTGCCGACCACGCCCAGCTGCCGGCTGTAGCCCTCCAGCGCGGCGCAGCCGCTGCCCGGCAGGCGCTTGTTGCAGGGCTGCGCGGTGTCGTAGAAGTACGGGCAGCGGGTGCGCTGCAGCAGGTTGCCCGCGGTGGTCGCCTTGTTGCGCAGCTGGCCCGAGGCGCCCGCCAGCAGCGCGCGCGACAGCACCGCGTAGTCGCGGCGCACGCGCCGGTCGGCGGCCAGGTCGGTGTTGCGCACCAGCGCGCCGATGCGCAGGCCGCCGGCGTCGGTGGGTTCGATGCGGTCGAGCCCGAGCACGTTGACGTCCACCAGGTGCGCGGGTGTCTCGATCTCCAGCTTCATCAGGTCCAGCAGGTTGGTGCCGCCGGCGATGAACCGGGCGCCCGGCGTGCGCGCGGCCGCGGCCGCGGCCTCGGCGGGCGTGCGTGCGCGCTCGTAGGAGAAGGCCTTCATGCGCGGCTCCCGGCGACATCGGCGATCGCATCGAGGATGTTCGAATACGCGCCGCAGCGGCAGAGGTTGCCGCTCATGCGCTCGCGGATCTCCTCGGCGCTCGCGCGCGGGCGCGCCTCCAGGTCCTCGCTCACGTGGCTGGGGATGCCCGCCTCGATCTCGTCGAGCACCGCCACCGCCGAGCAGACCTGGCCCGGCGTGCAGTAGCCGCACTGGTAACCGTCGTGCTCGACGAAGGCGCGCTGCATCGGGTGCAGGTCGCCCGGCGTGCCGAGCCCTTCGATGGTGGTGATCTCGTCCCCGGCATGCATCACCGCCAGGCTCAGGCAGGCGTTGATCCGGCGCCCGCCGGCGATCACCGTGCAGGCGCCGCACTGGCCGTGGTCGCAGCCCTTCTTGCTGCCGGTGAGCCTGAGGTGCTCGCGCAGGGCGTCGAGCAGCGTGGTGCGGGTGTCGACCCGCAGCGTGTGCGTGGTGCCGTTGACCTTGAATTCGAGGTCGGCGAGCACCGGCGGCCGCGGCGGCTCGGGCGCGGCCGCCTGGGCCAGGGCCGAGGTGGCGGGCATCGCGCCGGCCACCACCGTGGTGGCGCCGGTGCGCAGCACGTCGCGCCGGGACATGGTGAGGACGTCTTCCGGAAGTGGCATGCGCAGGTTCCCTTGGCTGGTCGCGGGCGGCGCGAACGCGCCGCGGGACGATGGCTGCCGCCGAGTAGACAACGCCGCGCGTAGCACGGCGTGAAAAACTCCCGCCGGTTGCGGACGCCGCGGCCGTCGATGCCAGGCACACGCTTGCCGCTCGCCCCCGCGCTCGATGCCGCCGCCCGCGTGCCCCCCGCTATCCCCGCGCCGGCAGCACCCGCGGGTTGCGCAGCACCAGCGCGGACACCAGCGACACCAGCACGCCCACCGGGAAGATCTCCACGAACGTCATCGGCATGCGCAGCAGCGGATTGCGGTACATCGCCTCGAATTCGCGCGCCTGCTGCACCGCGGCCGCCAAGGCCTCGCCGCTGAGGCCCTTCTCCTTCGCGCGCTCGACCATCTGCCCTGCGAACATCGCGGCGAAATCGCTGTCGATCAGGACCAGCGTCAACTCCCAGGCCGCCACGTAGATCACGCTGGCCACCAGGCTGATGCCGAGCCCCAGCCCGAATGCCGGCCAGAACCGGATCACGCCCCCGCCGGCGTCGTCGCGGTGGCGCTTGATGCCGACGAACACCGCCGACAGCGCCACCAGCATCGAGGCGAACCCGGCCGCCATGCCCCAGTCGGGCGGCGGCTGGCCCTGGTAGGCCAGGCTGACGCCCAGCAGCGCCGCGCCGACCACGACGCCGGCGACCAGGCCGTACTTGAACACGATGCGCAACACGGGGACCTCCGGGGATCGAGTCGAGGAGCCGCCATTGCGCGGCCATCGGCGCCGCGGGGCAATCGCCCGGAAGGGTGATTCTGCGCCGATCGCCCCTCCGAACGGTGGTTCGAAGCGGCTTCGGCCGCCAGGCGACCTGTAGCCCGGACAAGGCCAAAGGCCGCATCCGGGGGCCGATTGCCACGTCAGGCGGCCGACTCCCACGCCAATGCGCCAGCCCCGGGTGCGCTTCGCTTACCCGGGCTACGCGATCCGGGCGTCGCGCTCACGTGGCGATCCGGCCGCCAGGCGACCCGTAGCCCGGATAAGGCCAAAGGCCGCATCCGGGGACCGATTGCCGTAGGGCGGCCGACTCCCACGCCGATGCGCCATCCCCGGGTGCGCTTCGCTTACCCGGGCGACGCGATCCGGGCGTCGCGCTCACGTGGCGATCCGGCCGCCAGGCGACCCGTAGCCCGGATAAGGCCAGAGGCCGCATCCGGGGGCCGATTGCCGCGTAAGGCGCCGACTCCCATGCCAATGCGCCATCCCGGGTGCGCTTCGCTTACCCGGGCGACGCGATCCGGGCGCCGCGCAAGCGCCTCGCCAGGCGATTGGAACGCCATGGGGCGAGGTCAGGCGTCGAGCCGCTGCGCCTCCACCAGCGCCACCAGCCAGTCGATGAACACCCGCAGCCGCGCGCTGACATGCCGGTTCGGCCGCCAGGCGACCGACATCGGCAGCGGATCGATCCGCCAGTCCGCCAGCACCTGCACCAGCTCGCCGGCCGCCACGTGCGCGCGGGCGATGTAGGTCGGCAGGGTCAGCACGCCCAGCCCGGCCACGCCCGCGGCCACGTAGGCATTGCCGTCGTCGACCGCCAGCACGTGCCGCGCCCGCACCTGCACCCGCTCGCCGCCGCGCTGCATGCCCAGCGGCAGCACCGGCACGCCGCGACGCATTGACTGGAACCCGACCACGCGGTGCGGGCCGCCGGCGGACAGCTGCGCGGGATGCCCGGGCACCCCGGCGCGCGCCAGGTAGGCCGGTGCGGCGAAGGCGCCCATCCCCAGGTCGACCAGCCGGCGCGCCACCAGCGACCCGTCGGCCAGCGCACCGCCACGGACCACGCAGTCGACGTTGTCGTCGACCAGGTCCACCACGCGGTCGCTCACGCCAAGCTCCAGCACCACGTCGGGATAGCGCGCGTGGAAGTCCGGCAGTGCCGGCACCAGCACCAGGCGCGCGAACGGGCTGGGCACGTCCACCCGAAGCCGCCCGCCGGGAGTCGCCGCCGCGCCGGTCACGCTGGCCTCGGCCTCGGCCAGGTCGGCCAGCAGGCGCACGGCATGGTCGAAGAACGCGGCGCCGTCGGAGGTCAGCGCCACCCGGCGCGTGGTGCGGTTGAGCAGGCGCACGCGCAGCCGCTGCTCGAGCTGCTGCACCAGCTGGGTCGCGGAGGTGCGGCTGATGCGCAGCGATTCCGCGGCGCGGGTGAAGCTGCCGGTCTCGACGACGCGGACGAAGGCCTGCAGCGCGTCGAAACGGTCCATGTGGCGGGCCTCGCAGTCGGCTTGATTGTTTGGATTCTACAAACACTGGTGTCCTTAAGGGCCCGTTTATCCGCGAGACGCAAACCAACACAGTCAGGACTCATCCCCGGGCCGCGTCTCGGCCCGCCCCACCAGGAGCCCCCCATGAGCACCCGCGACGTCGTCTTCCCGCCCGTTCCCCACGCGCTCTACCAGCGCCACAGCTATTCGCCCGCCGTACGCGCCAATGGCCTGCTGTTCGTGTCCGGCCAGGTCGGCGCGCGCGAGGACGGCACGCCCGAGCCCGACCTGCTCGACGAAGTGCGTCTTGCCTTCGCCAACCTCGACGCGATCCTCGCCGCCACCGGCTGCAGCTTCGACGACGTGGTCGACACGACCTACTTCATGGTCGACCCCGACCACACCCTCGAGACCATCTGGCCGGTGGTGCAGGAATACCTCGGCCCCGGCCCGCATCCGGCGCTGACCGCGACCGGCGTCACCTGGCTGTCGGGCTTCCGCTTCGAGATCAAGGTGGTGGCGAAGTTGCCGGCCGGCGCCGGCGGCTGATCACGGGCGCGCAGCGCGGCGACCCGCTCAGGGCACCAGTCCGAGTTCGCGCGCGCGCCGCAGCGCATCGGTGCGGCGGCGCGCGCCGAGCTTGGCCAGCAGGCGCGCCACATGGGTCTTCACCGTATTGGGCGAGACGTGCAGGCGCGCCGCGATCTCCTTGTTGGAATGGCCCGCAGCGATCTCGGCCAGCACCGCCAGCTCGCGCTCGCTGATGCCCAGCGCCTGGCGCGCGGCCGGGTTGCCGTCGAACACGGGCGGCGGCGCGCGCCTCGCCAGCAGCCGGGCGCCGAGCCATGCACCGAGCGCGAGGAAACCCGCCGCAAGCAGGCCCTCGGCCAGCAGCGACGCGTGGCTGCGCACCAGCCGCTGGTAGTCCAGCCACTGCAGCGCCAGCGTGCCGAGCGCGAGCAGGCCGCCGTAGAGCAGCGCGGGTTTCCAGGGCAGGCGCGATACGGCGCGGGGCATGCGTGCATCGTAGCCGCGCCACCGGCCGCGCGGTTGCCGCTCCCGCCCGCGCGGCGTTATACAGGCCGGCACCCCCACACACGAGACCACCCCGATGCCCGTCCATGGACAGCTCGACTACGCCGAATATCCCGCGCGCGACCTCGACGCCACGCGCCGCTTCTTCACCGACGCCTTCGGCTGGGCCTTCACCGACTACGGCCCCGACTACATCGCATTCGCGCGCGACGGGGCCGGGCTCGACGGCGGCTTCTACCGCGCCGACCTGGCCGCGCGCGCCGATCGCGGCAGCGCGCTGCTGGTGTTCTACAGCGCGCGGCTGGAAGACACGCAGGCGAAGGTGGAAGCCGCCGGCGGCACGGTGGTCAAGCCGGTGTTCGATTTCCCCGGCGGCCGCCGCTTCCACTTCACCGAACCCAGCGGCAACGAGTTCGCGGTCTGGTCGGAGGCCTGAGCCGGCGCATGGACGAGGACCTGCCCCCGATTCCCGACCACGACACGCCCACCATCGCCGAACGCGAGCTTGTCCTGCGCGAGGGCGAGCGCGAGCAAGCGGTGCGGGTGGCCTTCGGCACGCCGCGGCGCGATGTTCCGGTCGCCGATGGCGGCCACGACTGGCGCTGCCCGCTGCGCATCGTGATCGGCGGGGACGAGATCCGCCGCCAGGGCCTGGGCATCGATTCCTGGCAGGCGCTGCAGGTGGCCTTCGCCATCGCCCGCGAGGAACTGGCCACGCTCGCGGCGCGGCCAGGCGCGGAACTGCGGGTGCTCGGCGTCGTGCTCGATCCGGCGCACCCTGAATTGCCCCACCGTCCCGGCCCGCCTTGGATTCCCTGATCGCCTCCGCCGCGCGCGCGCTCGCGGCCGGCGACACGCTGGCCGCGCTCCAGCGCGTGGCGCTGCGCGACGATGCACCGGCTTTGGCGCTGCGTGGCATCGCCATGGCGCAGCTGGGCGAGCATCCCCGCGCACGCGGACTGCTGCGGCGTGCCGCGCGCGCATTCGGCCCGCGCGAGGCGCTGGCGCGTGCGCGCTGCGCGGTGGCCGATGCCGAGATCGCGCTGGCGATGCGCGAACTCTCCGCGTCCACGCGCGCGCTCGATGCCGCGACCGCGACCCTCGACGCGCGCGGCGACGCGGCCAACGCCGCGCATGCGCGCCTGATCGCGGTGCGCCGCGCCCTGCTGCTGGGCCGGCTCGCCGCCGCGCGCGAGGCGCTGCAGCGTCTCGAAGGCGCGGCCCTGCCGCCTGCGCACGCGGCGATCGCCGGGCTCGCCGCGGCCGAGCTGTCGCTGCGGATGATGCGCAGCGGGCCCGCACGCGCCGCGCTCGCGCAGGCTGCAGGCGCAGCGGCGCGCGCGCGCAATCCGCTGCTGCTGGCGGAAATCGAGGCCGCGCAGGCGCGCCTCGCGCAACCGGCGGCGCGACGCCTGACCGCCAGCGGCAGCCGCCCGCTGCCGCTGGCCGAAGTGGAGGCGCTGTTCGCCACCGATGCGCTGGTGGTGGACGGCTGCCGCCGCGGCCTGCGCATGGCCGGCGCCTGGGTGCCGCTGGCGCGACGACCGGTGCTGTTCACGCTGCTGCACGCGCTCGCCGCGGCGTGGCCCGGCGACATCGCCCGCGACGCGCTGATCGCTGCCGCGTTCCGCATGCGCCATCCGGACGAGACGCACCGCGCGCGGCTGCGGGTGGAACTCGGCCGCCTGCGTGCGCTGGCAAGGCCCTGGGCCGCGATCGAAGCCACGCCGGGCGGGTATCGACTGTTGCCGCACGACGCACGCGAGGTCGCGGTGCTGGTGCCGCCGATCGACGGCCACCAGGCGGCGCTGCTCGCACTGCTGTCCGATGGCGCGGCGTGGTCCACCGCCGCGCTCGCGCTGGCGCTCGACACCAGCCAGCGCAGCGTGCAGCGCGCGCTCGCGGAACTGGAAGCCGACGGGCGCGCGCAGTCGCGCAGCCATGGTCGCACGCGGCGCTGGATCGCCGCGCCGCCGCCCGGATTCGCGACGACATTGTTACTCCCGGCCGTGCCGGCGCCGGCGTAGTGTGCGCTCCACCCCGCCACACCCCAACGGAGACGCACATGAACGCACACCACACCGAGAACACGATCGCCATCGGCGACACCGAAATCGTCCACGACTACGGCCCGTTCGACGCCGGCGCGCCGGTGAACGGCGTCAGCCACGACGGCCGCCACGTCTGGGCCGCACTCGGCGCGCGCCTGGTGGCGATCGACCCGGCCAGCGGCCGCACGGTGCATGCGCTCGAGCGCCCCTGCGACGCCGGTACCGCGTTCGACGGCACCCACCTGTACCAGATCGCCGAGGCGCGGATCGACCGCATCGATCCGGCCACCGGCCACGTGCTGCACTCCATTCCGGCGCCGTCGGAGGGCCGCGATTCCGGCCTGGCCTGGGCGGAAGGCTCGCTGTGGGTCGGCGAATACCGCGAGCGCCGCATCCACCAGGTCGATCCGGACACGGGCGCGGTGCTGCGCACCCTCAACAGCGACCGCTTCGTGACCGGCGTGACCTGGGTCGACGATGCGCTGTGGCACGCCACCTGGGAAGACGACGAGAGCGAGCTGCGCCGGGTCAGTCCCGACGACGGCACCGTGCTCGAACGGCTGCGTCTGCCCGAGGGCATCTTCGTCAGTGGCCTGGAATCCGACGGGCACCGCCTGTTCTGGTGCGGCGGCTGCGACAGCGGCAAGCTGCGGGCCGTGCGCCGCGCCGGCGCCGCCCCGGGCTGACCGCCTGCGCGGCGCGCCCGCGCCGCGCCCTGCCCATCACGATCCGCGCGCGCCATTTCCGGCGCGTCGCGGTTCCGCGGCCGACGCGTTCACGCGCTCCCCAAATGCACGGCGCTCACGCCCAGGGGATCACGATCGGGGGAATATTCCCCCGCAGGAGCACGCGCCATGGCCCGAGCCAAGACCCCCACCGCCACCCCGCCCGGTCGCCAACCGCCGCGCGACGCGAAACCCGCCCAGGACAAGCCCGCCGGTTCGGTCGGGCGCCGCGCGCAGGGCCCCGATCCCGACGCCGACGCGCCGCGCGGCCACGGCGGCGAACTGCAGCAGCAGGCCGGCGGCGAACATCCGCAGCTCACCACCAACCAGGGCGTGGTGATCGCCGACAACCAGAACTCGCTCAAGCAGGGCCCGCGCGGCCCGACCCTGCTGGAAGACTTCATCCTCCGGGAGAAGATCACCCACTTCGATCACGAGCGCATCCCCGAGCGCATCGTGCACGCCCGCGGCAGCGCCGCGCACGGCTACTTCGAGTTGAACACGTCGCTGGCGAAATACACGCGCGCCAAGATCTTCACCGAGGTCGGCAAGCGCACGCCGGTGTTCACCCGGTTCTCCACCGTCGCCGGCGGCGCCGGCTCGGTCGACACCCCGCGCGACGTGCGCGGCTTCGCGGTGAAGTTCTATACCGAAGAGGGCAATTTCGACCTCGTCGGCAACAACATCCCGGTGTTCTTCATCCAGGACGCGATGAAGTTCCCCGACGTGGTGCACTCGGTGAAGATGGAACCCGACCGCGCCTTCCCGCAGGCGGCGAGCGCCCACGACACCTTCTGGGACTTCATCTCGCTCACGCCCGAATCGATGCACATGATCATGTGGGCGATGAGCGACCGCACCATCCCGCGTTCGCTGCGCACGATCGAAGGCTTCGGCATCCACAGCTTCCGCTTCCTCGACGAGCAGGGCAACAGCACCTTCGTCAAGTTCCACTGGCGCCCCAAACTCGGCATCCAGTCGACGGTATGGGACGAGGCGCTGAAGCTGCAGGCGGCCGACAACGACTTCCACCGCCGCGACCTGTTCGAAAACATCCAGGCCGGCAACTTCCCCGAGTGGGAGCTGGGCGTGCAGCTGTTCACCGAGGAAGAGGCCGACCAGTTTCCGTTCGACCACCTCGATCCGACCAAGATCGTGCCCGAGTCGCTGGTGCCGGTGCAGATCATCGGACGCATGGTGCTCGACCGCTGGCCGGACAACTTCTTCGCCGAGACCGAGCAGGTGGCCTATTGCCCCGCCAACATCGTGCCCGGCATCGACTTCAGCAACGATCCGCTGCTGCAGGGCCGGCTGTTCTCCTACCTCGACACCCAGCTTTCGCGCCTGGGCGGGCCGAACTTCCACCAGCTCCCGATCAACCAGCCCAAGTGTCCGTTCGCCAACCACCAGCGCGACGGACACATGCAGATGCAGGTGCACAAGGGGCGGGTGAACTACGAGCCCAGTTCGCTCGACGGCGACAGCCCGCGCGCCGACCAGCGCGCCGGGTTCCGCAGCCATGCCACCGTCGACGACGGGGTGAAGGGCCGCGTGCGCCCGGAGAGCTTCGCCGACCACTACAGCCAGGCGCGCATGTTCTTCCGCAGCCTGGAAGCGCCCGAACAGGCGCACCTGGCCTCGGCGCTGGTGTTCGAACTGTCGAAGGTGGAGACGCCGAAGGTGCGCGAGCGCACGGTTGGCCACCTGGTGCATATCGACCCGTCGCTCGCGCAGCGCGTCGCCGACGGCCTCGGCATGGACAGCGTGCCGCCCGCGCCCGATGCGGCGGTGCCGCCGGCCGACATGCCCGAGGCGCCGGAAGTTCGCATCATCGGCCGCATGCGCGAGACGCTCGAGCACCGCACCGTCGGCATCCTGATCGACGAAGGCAGCGGTGCCGCGGCGCTGAAGGCGCTGCGCAAGGCGGCCGAAGCGGCCGGCGCGACGGTCAAGATCGTCGCCCCCAAGCTCGGTGGCGCGGTGCTGTCGGATGGAAAGAAGCAGCCCGCGGACGGCCAGCTGGCGGGCACCCCGTCGGTGGTGTTCGACGCCGTGGCGGTCCTGCTCAGCGAGGACGCGGGCAGGAAACTGTCGAAGGAATCGGCCGCGGTCGATTTCGTCGCCTTCGCCTGGGCGCACTTGAAGGCGATCGCGCACGATGCAGGCGCCGCGCCGCTGCTCGAGGCCGGCAATGTCGGCAAGGACGCGGGGATCGTCGATGCGGCCGACCCCAAGGCCTTCATTGCCGCAGCGAAGACCCGGCAGTGGGCGCGCGAGCCGAAGCTGCGCACGCTGGCCTGATCAAAACGAGCGGGCGGGTCGTATCGGCCCGCCCGCGTCGGTTGAAACAATCTGGCGAACAGCGTCAGCCGTCCATCGCAGCGGCGATCGGGGTGAGGTCGGCCCGCGACAGCGGACGCACGACGCGCGCCCGTTCCTGCCCGTCGCGCAGCAGCACCAGCGTCGGCCACAGCTTCACGCCGAAGCTGCGTCCCAGCGGCCGGCCGCGACCGTCCTCGATCTTGAGGTGGGTCACGTCATCGCGGCAGGCCAGCAGGGCCTGCAGCGCCGCCTGCGCGGCGCGGCAATGGCCGCACCACGATGCACCGAACTCGACCAGCACCACGCCGGGCATGGCGTCGAGTTCGGCACGCGCGGGCTCCGCTTCCGCGTAATCTGGCCGGTATGTCATCCCGTGAGCTCCCGCTGCCTGCCCGGTGCGCGCGGCGCGCCTAGTGCGGTGCGCGCAGCGCCTGCTCGATCTGTTCCAGCGGTGCGTTGGTCAGGGTCTTGGCCAGTTCGGTCACGGTGCGCGCGACGACTTCCTTGTGCAGCAGCGGGCGCATCCGCCCGAGCGTGGTCGGATCGGCGATCAGCACCAGCGCCTCGTACTGGTGCTTGAGCGCACCCTCGTTGAGCGCCAGCGCCAGTTGCTTGGCGAAGGTCGCCTCGTCGATCTGCTGCCCGGTCGACTCCCCCGGCATGCTGCCCGCGGGGCCGTCGTCATCCATGTTCATCAGCTCGCGCAGCTCCACCTGGTGCAGCGAGAGCGCGCGCTCGTCACCCTTGTTGCGGAACAGGCGCGCGCCGCCGCCGTCGGCGACGACCACCAGGGCTTCGGAGGGAATCATGGTCACGGGCATCTCCACTGGAATCGGAGTACTACCTTCTCCGAGCGCGGATCAAGATGGCGTGACCTGCAGGTCGACGGGCGGCTTCCGCCTGTCGCGCCGCCACGCGCCCAGCCGCTGGATGCCAGCGCGCCCGGCAATGCCGGGCGCGTTGGACTGCACGGGGAGTGCGCCGTACTCAGCGCTTCGACCGGGACTTGCCCTTGGCCGCCGGGGTGGATTTCCCGGGCCTGGATCGCTTGCCCGCCTCCGCGTCCGCGGGGCTGTCCCCGGCGTCGAGCTCGACCTTGGTGGTGCGCGCCATGGTGCCCTCCGCCTTGCCCAGCTCGATGCCCGTCACCGGGTTGGCGTCGGGCGCCGACGTGGATCGATCGGCCATCGCGTCGACGAGCTTCTTCTGCGCCGCCGGCAGGCGCACGCTCGCCGATCCGTCGCCGCCGTCGACCGCGGTGAACCGCGCGGGATCGCTGACGTAGTCGAAGTTCTCGTCGCTGTTCCAGGGTCCGCGCATGTCGCCCTCGCCCTGCGAGGTGTTGACGTACATTTCCTCGAACTCCGGCATGCCGGCCAGCTTGCCCGGCGGGAAGTTCGGCTCGATCGCGTACAGCGCCTTCTCGAACGACTTCTGGTGCGACATCTCGCGCGTCATGAGGAAGGTGAGCGCTTCCTTGACGCCGGGATCGGCGGTGACGTTGATCAGCCGCTCGTAGACGATCTTCGCGCGCGCCTCGGCCGCGATGTTCGAGCGCAGGTCCGCGGTGGGCTCGCCGATGCTGTCGATGTAGCCCGCGGTCCACAGCTGGCCGCCGGAATTGATCAGGGCCGGTCCGCCGCCGTACAGCACCTGGGTCAGGTGCGAATCGTTGCCCGCGCCCTGCAGCGAGCGGAACAGCTCGCCTTCTTCCTCGACCGCCTCGGCCAGCCGGCCCTTGGCGCCCTTGTTGAGCATGCACACCAGCGAGCCGATCACTTCCAGGTGGCTGAGTTCCTCGGTGGAGATGTCGAGCAGCATGTCCTTGCGGCCCGGATCGTCCTCCGCCAGCGCTTGGGTGAAGTAGCGCATCGCCGCGGCAAGCTCGCCCTGCGGACCACCGAACTGCTCGAGCAGCAGGTTCGCCAGCGCGGGGTTGGGTTCGGAGACGCGGACGGTGTACTGGAGTGTCTTGTTGTGGGTGAACATGGTTCGGTTCCCTTGCCGTTCGGCAGGTGGTGGAAGAGGTTGGTTCGATTGCCGGCGCGCGTTGACGCGTCACCCAAGCGCGCGGGTTCGCGCGGGAGGGCCTGGTCGACGCTGGCGCCGCGACAGATGGAGTCTCGGCCGATCAGCGCCGGGTCGCCGGTGGCCGCTTCTCGGGTTCGGGCGGCGCGTGGCGCTGGGTGCCACCCTCGTGGATCGGCATGCGGTCCTTGCCGAAGGGCGACCAGCTGTTGCGGTCGCCGCTTCCGTGGGGATAGGAGCGCTGTTCGCGCTCCAGCTGGTCGGACCCGGGTGCGTCGGGTGGGAGTCCGGAGTCCTTGTCCTTGCTCATGGCGAGCCCCGCCGCTGTGGACGAAACGAGCGTACTTCGCGCACGCGAAGTGGGCGGCACATCGTCAGTGCCCCTGCAGTTCGGGATCACGATCCGGTCCGGAGCCCGGGTCCTGGCGCGGCTGCTGGCCGGGTTGCTGCCCGGGGAACCGCTGCGGATCGGTGCGGGGCTGCCCGGGATCCTGCGCCGGTGGCGCGTGTCCGGGATCATCCCGATCCGGTGTGCCGTGGGCCTGTGGCTGCTGATCGTGCTGCGCAGACATGTGATGGGTCCTTCGTCGCGAGCGGGGTGTCGCCACGGCAAGGTGCGCGCCTTCCAATGCAGAGGGCGTGAGGGGGATTCATCAAACTGACCGCCGCCTTCGGCATGCGCCTATGTGCATCGCGCGCACCTCACGCGCGCCCCGGCGCGGTGTCCGACGCGCGGGCACGCCGATCCTCCTCATGCCTGCGGCCGGGATTCCGCCTTCGGCTCGGCCACTTCCCGCCCGGCCTGCGCGCGGCCGGCCATTTCCGCGCCCGCATCCGAGGCCAGCCTGCGCATCTGCCAGGTCGAGACCACCGACACCAGCCCCACGGTGAGGAAGGCGAACGTGAAATTGATCGGTGCGTCGTCGGCGCGTCCCGACAACGTGCCGGCCAGGCTCAGCGCGAAGCCGCCGATGGTGACGCCCAGCGCGAGCGCGACCTGCTGCGCCATCGCGGCCAGGCTGCTGGCCTGGCTCATGCGCGCCTGGTCGATGTCCGCGTAGGCGATCGCGTTGAGGCTGGTGAACTGCAGCGAGCGCAGGAAGCCGCTGGCCAGCAGCACGCCCACCATCAGCGGGTACGGTGTGTCCGCCCGGAACAGGCCGAAGCCGCACAGCATCAGCGAGGCCGCCAGTCCGTTCCACACCAGTACCGGCCGGAAGCCGAAGCGGTGCAGGATGCGCGGCGCCACCACCTTCATCACCATCGCGCCCGCGGTCGAGGTGAAGGTGACCAGCCCCGACTCCAGCGGGTCGAGCCCGAACGAGAGCTGCAGCATCAGCGGCAGCAGGAACGGCGTGGCGCCGATGCCGATGCGGAACAGCGAACCGCCCACCACCGCCGTGCGGAAGGTGGGGACGCGCAGCAGGTCCAGGCGCAGCAGGGGTTGCGGATGCGTGCGCGCATGGCGGACATACCCCGCCAGCAGGCCCGCGCCGGCCAGCATGCATGCGGCCAGCACCGCGCCCGGCACCAGGCCGCGGCCGATCGCCGAGAGCCCGAACATCGCCAGCGCCAGCCCGCTCGCCGAGAGCAGGAATCCGCGCACGTCCAGCGGCCCCACCGCCTGGCGCAGCTCCGGAATGTGCCGCCACGCAAGCCACATCCCCAGCAGGCCCATGGGAATGTTGATCAGGAAGATGAAGCGCCAGTGCGCGTAGGTGGTGATCGCGCCGCCCAGCACCGGCCCCAGCATCGGGCCCAGCATGGCCGGGATGGTCAGCCAGCTGAGCGCCCGCACCAGTTCGGACTTCTCCACGCTCCGCAGCAGCACCAGCCGCCCCACCGGCACCATCATCGCCCCGCCCATGCCCTGTACGAAGCGCCCGGCCACCAGCTGCCCCAGGCCGTCGCTGGCCGCGCAGCCCAGCGAGCCGAGCAGGAACACCGCGATCGCGGCGATGAACACGCGCCGCGCGCCGAAGCGGTCCGCCACCCAGCCGCTGACCGGGATGAACACGGCCAGCGCCAGCATGTAGGTGGTGATCGCCAGCTTCAGCGCCACGGGCTCGACGCCGAGGTCGGCGGCGATCTGCGGCAGCGAGGTGGAGATCGCCGTGGAGTCCATGTTCTCGATGAACAGCGCGGTGGCGACGATCAGCGGGAGCAGGCGTTGGGGTGGCAATGCGGCGACGGCGACGGGCGGATGCGCATTGTCGGGCGGCAGCCGCGGACGCGGCGTGAGCGCGCCCGCATGCGGAGGTCCATGCAGGCGTGTCTGCATGCGTATCGTCGGGCCGGTGCGGGCGCCGGACCGCGCGTGGACACGTCCGTCCGCGCACCTGCTGGTCGGGCGGCGGCCTGCATGCCCCGTCGCAGGCCGCCTTCACGGTGCACCCACGTCGCGTCGCTAGGCTTCGCACGTTCGCAGTCTCCGGAATACACAAGTCTTGGACGGTCCCACGCCGCGCGGGAACGATGCTGCCGGCAACGCACAGATGCGCCTCTACGAGGCCATCCTCCAGTCGAGCCCGGACCTGATGTACGTGTTCGACCGGCAGCATCGTTTCATCTATGCCAACCAGGCCCTGCTCTCGATGTGGGGCATGGAGGCCGAGCAGGCCATGGGAAAGACCTGCCTTGAACTGGGGTATGCGCCCTGGCATGCGGCGATGCACGACGAGGAGATCGAGCGCGTGGTCGCCACCCGGGCCCCGATCCGCGGCGACGTCCCGTTCCACCACGCGACGCTGGGAACGCGCGTCTACGATTACATCTTCGTCCCCGTGCTGGGCCCGGATGGCGAGGTCGAAGCGATCGCCGGCACCACCCGCGACGTCACCGACCGCAAGCGCCAGGAAGAGGCGCTGCGCCACAGCGAAGAGCGGTTCCGGGCGATGGTGACCGCCAGTTCGGACCTGATCTACCGCATCACGCCGGACTGGCGCGAGGTCGAGGTCGTGGGGGGACGCGCGGTCAGCAAGCTGCCGCGCGGCCAGCCCATCGACTGGTCGACCGAGCACATCCATCCCGAAGACCGTCCGGCCGTGCTCGACGCCATCCAGCGCGCGCGAGCCACCACGGAGTCCTACCAGGCGCAGCACCGGGTCCGGATCGACGGCGAGCAGTGGAACTGGATCAGTTCCCACGCCGTCCCGGTGCAGGATGCGGAGGGCCAGGTGCTGGAGTGGTTCGGCGCCGCCACCGACATCACCGAGCGCGTGCACCACGAACAGCACCTGCACCTGCTGATCAACGAGCTCAACCACCGGGTCAAGAACACGCTGGCGATCGTGCAGTCGATGGTGCTGCAGACGCTGCGCACCTGCCCCGACGCCGGGCGCGCCGCCGAGCTGATCGAAGCGCGCCTGCAGGCCCTGGCCGGCACCCACGACATGCTCACGCGCAGCATGTGGACCGGTGCCACCGTGGACGAGATCGTGCGCATGGCGATGGGGCATTGCCTCGAGGTCGACCCCGACCGCTTCGACGTGCAGGGTCCGCAGGTGACGCTGGAGCCCAAGCGCGCGGTGGCGCTGGCGATGGCGCTGCACGAGCTGTGCACCAACGCACTCAAGTACGGGTCGCTGTCCGTGCCCGGCGGGCGCGTGCGCATGCACTGGATGCGCAAGGACGGCGAGGACGCGCGCCTGGTCATCGACTGGGAGGAAACCGGCGGTCCGCCGGTCGAGGGAGAGCCGGAGCGGCGCGGATTCGGCACGCGGCTGCTGCAGCGTGGGCTCAAGCACGATCTCGGCGGCGACGTCTCGCTCGAATTCGCGCCAGCCGGTGCGCGTTGCCACATCGAAACCCCGCTGCCGGCGCAGGTCGCGTGACGCATCCGCGTTCCGATGCCCGCGGTCCGCGCTTGCATTCCGGCCCCGCTCGCACCGATCCTGTCCGCCGCCACGCCTGTCCATGAGGAACGCCATGCCACGTCGGGTACTCATCGTCGAAGACGAAT
The DNA here is from genome assembly GCF_029888045.1 of Luteimonas rhizosphaericola. Taxonomy (GTDB): domain Bacteria; phylum Pseudomonadota; class Gammaproteobacteria; order Xanthomonadales; family Xanthomonadaceae; genus Luteimonas; species Luteimonas rhizosphaericola. The sequence goes on from NZ_JARXRN010000021.1 coordinate 50,598, forward strand.
CGCTCCTGGTCATGGTGCTCGAGGACGTGTTGCCCGCGCTGGGCTGCGAGGTCGCCGCCACCGCGCATTCGGTCGAGTCCGCCCTGGAGGCCCTGGCCGACGACGACCGGGTCGACCTCGCGATCCTCGACGTGAACCTCGCCGGGGACGATTCCTTTCCGATCGCCGATGCGCTGCACGCGCGCGGCATCCCGTTCTTCTTCGCGACCGGCTACGGCGCGTCGGTGCTGCCCGAACGCCATGCCGATGCTCCATTGATCAAGAAGCCCTACGGCCAGCGCGATCTCGAAGCCGCCCTCGCCCGCATGCCGCAGCGCCCGCCGCTGCCCAACTGAGCATCGGCGGCCTGCTCGCGCGCCCGGTCGCCGGCGAGCGGCAGGACGCGCGTTCCGCGCATCGCTGCCCGTTCCGCAGCCCGTGATATGGCCAGTTCCCTGCGGATCGACGCCTCCGCATCCGCGCTGGATCGCGTGCGCGTGAACAGGATTCAGGCATCTGAATCACCCCGCGCGTGTTTTCACGAAGTCGTGGCAAGCCGTCGCCCACATTGGCTCCATCGGGGCTCCCCCACCCCGGCGCCCACGGAGCACTCGCGCATGTCAGTCGTTTCCATGGAAGACCCCTTCACCGCCTCATCCCGTCCTGCCCGCGCCGCTCGCCGCGCTGAGTCGTCCACGCGGCGCAAGCCGGACGTGCTGGAGGAGTGCGTGACGGAATTCACCCGGCGCCTGCGCACCAGCGTGTCGCTGCCCGAGGACGACGAGCACTTCTGGGCGCGCGTCGCCGCGGACATCGATGCGCTGAAAGCGCGCTGCCAGCCGCAGGATGCCTTCGCGTTCGAGCTCAAGGCCGCGCGCGTGCTGGCCGAGTACGGCTTCACCACATGGCCCGAATCGCTGCAGTCGTCCGCGCACCGGGACACCGTGCCCGAGGAAGCCCCGGCGCCCACCCCGTTCGCCGTCGGCCAGGACATGGCAGCGGCCGATCGCGCCCTCAACCGCGCCTCCTGACGCGCCAGTCTGCCTGGAAAGGCGATCGATCCAGGCAACGCGCGATCCGGCCGCTTCGCCCGGTGCAATGCCGCCAGCGATGCCGTCCGCTGCGAGGCGGGCGCGACTCTCCCCCGAGTGATCCCGCCCAGCGAGAGCGCACCCGCTCCGACGCCATACGACAGGCGGCAGCGACGGGCCTCCCAGGTGCAACGATGTCCGCGCCCCGGCCCGCACCGGCCTGCATGTCGCCTTGACACCCGCGGGCCTAGGCTGGACACCGGCAGGTTGGAGGACGGGCGATGCAGATGACCTTTGTCGGTGGTCCCTGGGACGGTGCCTCCTGCCCCTGTCCCGTGACCTTGCCGGATCGCATCGAAGGCCCCGACCAGACCGTATACGTGTCGTGGAACGAGCACCCTGCCGTGGCCGGCATCCTCGCCGAACCCCTGGCCGACGCCTACACCTTCGCCGCCGCCGCGCTCGGTCCGCGTGAACTGCTCGAACGCGTCGAGCACCTGCAGAGCCTGCACGAGCAGCGTCCTGATCCGCATGCCGTGCGCCGGTCGGACCGCGCGGACTGACGCAGACCCGATGACGCCCCTCGACAAGCCCCTGCGCCGCGAAGTCCGGATCGACGGTACGCCCTACACGCTCACCCTCGACCCCGACGGACTGAAACTGGTTCCGAAAGGCCGGCGCAAGGGACTCGAACTGCGCTGGCAGGATCTGGTCAGCGGCGATGCGGCGCTGGCCACCGCGCTGCAGGCATCGCTCGAAGCGCCCTAGTCCGGGCGCACCACGGACCCGGGCGCTGCCGACGGCGTTTTCACGCGCCTGCGTCCATAAGGCCGCATGGCCGAACCCCCCTTTCCTGCTGCAGCCGCACGCACCCTGGTGCTGTTGGCCGTCGCGCTCGCGCTGGCGGCCTGCGGCGACTATCCACGCGACGCCGACGACATGACGGCCCGCGCCGCGGGTCAGGGCATGCGCGTGGGCGCCAGCCACGATCCGCCGTGGGTGCTGGTGGGGCCCGACGGCGACGTCACCGGGCCCGAGCCGGACTTCCTGCAGCGCTATGCCGATGCCCACGGCTACCGGCTGCACTGGATCGCCGGCGGCCACGATGCACTGATGCGCGACCTCGAACGCGCCCACCTGCACGCCGTGGTCGGCGGCCACCACCGCAAGTCGCCGTGGATGCCGAAAGTCGCCTGGTCGCAGCCGCTGCACGTCCGGCCGTCCGACGATGCGCCGATGCCGGAGCGCCGCATCGCGCTGCCGCCGGGGCAGTCGGCGTGGCAGCTCGCCTTCGACACCTACCTTGTCGGGCAGGAGCACGCGCCATGAGCCGTGGGCACCGCCTCGCGGCCCTGAGTGGCGCGCGATCCGTCGCGGGTGCCCGCCTGCGCAGTGCCCGCGCACGACCGTCCCACCCGGGACGTCCCGTCCGGAGCACCGCCCGATGAGCGTCTCCCCCCGCCCGCCGCCGCGCGAACTGCCCGAGGCGCAGCGCCACGCGTTGCACCGCGCGGAGCGGCTGTGCGGGTGGACGCTGCTGTGGATGTCGCTGGTGTCGGTCTTGATGTTCCTGGCCATGGGCGGCTCGCAGGCGATGAAGACCGCGCTGATCGAGGACGTGCTGAGCCTGCTGCCGTCGGTCGCGTTCCTCGTCGCCAGCCGGTTCCGGCGCAAGGGCGTGGATGCCGAATACATCACCGGCCGCGAACGCGCGTTCGACACCAATTTCCTGATCTCCGCGGTCGCGCTCACCGGCGTGGGGCTGGCGCTGGTGTACGAAGGCCTGCATACGCTGTTCACCGCCACGCGCCCGGTGGTGGGCAGCGTGGTGATCGCCGGGCACGTGGTGTGGCAGGGCTGGATCATGATGGCGGCGCTGGCGGTCTCCGCGATTCCGCCCGTCATCCTTGGACGCAAGAAGCTGGCACTGGCCAAGGCGCTCTCGCTCAAGCCGTTGCACACCGATGCGGACGTCGGCAAGGCCGACTGGATGACCGCCGCAGCGGGCATCGTCGGCGTCGCCGGCATCGGCCTGGGCTGGTGGTGGGCGGACGCGGTGGCCGCACTGGTGATCGCCGGCAGCATCCTGCACGACGGCGCCAGCAACCTCCGCGACGCGGTGCGCGACCTGCACGATGCACGTCCGCAGAAGCTCGACCGCAGCGAACCCGACCCGCTGCCGGCACGCCTGTGCCGCGAAATCGCCGCGCTGCCGTGGATGGAGGGTTGTGGCGTTCGCGTGCACGAGGAAGGCTTCCATCTCTCGGGCATCGTGCTGATCGGCAACCGCACCCTGACCGCGGCCCAGGTGGAGGAAGTGCGCGCGATCGCGCACGCGCTGGACTGGCGGTTCGACCAGATCGACGTGTCGCTGTCGGGCGGGGTTCCCGACCGGCCCGTCGCAGAGGCCGCCTCCCGAGCGGACAGCGCCCCCACGGCGTCGCCCGTGGCCACCGCGCAGGGCCCGCGCAGGCGCACTGCGTGACGCGTTGCAGCCTCGCTCCCGGCCGACATCGCGCGGGTTTTCACCACGTCGCGACAAACCCGAACGGTGCCTCCTGGCGCCCTGTTCGGCTAACGATTCCACCACGGCTCCCTTGGCAAGGTGAACAACCTGAACGGGCCAGCGCTTCCCCCGACGATACCCGGACACGTACAAGCTGCCCCAGTCAAAGGGACCCTTGCATGGACCAGAGCCTCGCGGATTTTCTCGAACACAACGCCGAAACCGTCATCTCCGACGCCGTGGAGTTCGCCCGCACCATCGACGTCGGGCGCACCCTGGACGACGTCACCCTGCGCGACCACCTGCCCGAGATCATCTCTACCGTCGTGGCCGATCTGCGCCGGCCCCAGACCCGGCGCGAGGAGATCGAAAAATCCGAAGGCCGGGCCGTCCCGGCCGCAGGTGCACCGATATCCGCGGCCGGCACCCACGCCCTGCACCGTGCCCTGAGCGGCTACAGCATCTCGAACCTGGTGGCCGAGTACCGCGCCCTGCGCGCGTCGGTGCTGCGCAAGTGGATGGAAGTGCCCGAACGCGCCGCGCGCGGGCCGGGCGAGATCACGCGCTTCAACGAGGCCATCGACGAAGCGATCACCGAATCCGTGCGCCACTACGCCGACGAAGTCGAGCGCTGGCGCAACCTGTTCCTCGGTGTGCTGGGCCACGACCTGCGCAGTCCGCTCACCGCCATCCTGCTCACGTCCGAGAGCATCGCCCGCAGCGTGGCCGGGCAGCCGGTGGAGCGCGCAGCCCAGCGCCTGGTGCGCAGCACCGAGCACATGTGCGACCTGCTGGACAAGCTGCTGGTCTACAACCGCGCGCAGATGGGCATCGCCTTCGAGATCCGCCGCGAACCCGTCGACCTGGGCGTCGCCTGTGCCGAGGAGATCGAACACCTGCGCTCGTCGTTCCCGATGGCAAGCATCCGCTTCGACGCCGAGGGCGACCTGCAGGGCCGCTTCGATGCCGCCCGCATCCGCGAGGTGCTCGACAACCTGGTGGTGAACGCCGACAAGTACGGCACGCGCGGGGGGGAGATCCAGGTGCGGCTGCGCGGGGACGGCGGGAAGGTGCACCTGTCGGTGCGCAACGCCGGGCAGCCGATCCCGCGCGAGAAGCTCGAGGTGCTGTTCGAACCGCTGATCCGCGGCGCGGTGGTCGCCTCCAGCGACGAGGAGGAACGCACCAGCCTGGGCCTCGGCCTGTTCATCGTGAGCGAGATCGTCAAGGCGCACGGGGGCCGCATCACCGCCGAATCGGACGACGGATTCACCGCGTTCCACATCGAACTGCCGCGCCACTGACGAGCGCGGGGCCGCGCCGCTCCCGGATCGGCTTGCCGGGCACGACGACATGCGTGCCCTGGCGACCGCATACGGGTTGGCCCATGCGGGGCGTATCACCCCTCACGCCATCATTTCGAACAGCACCATCTCGCCGCGCCGCACCGCGCCGTCGTCGCCTTCCCGGGCGCCGATCGCCTGCGTGCGCCCGAACGCGGTTCCGCCACAGCGGTTCGTGGGATCCCGACCCCAGACTAGGCACCGGTCGTGTCGTCCCCCGCGATCGCACCGGCCAGCTGCGCCTCGATCCGCCGACGTGCATCGCTGTCGGGGGCCGTCCGGCGCGCCACCTCCGCGACCACGGCGCGCCTGGCATCGAGCAACCGGTGTCGCGCGGGGGACGTGGTCCCGCCGCGCACCTCGTCGAGCGCCCGCAGCAGGCGCAGCAGCACGGTGGTATTGCCGTGCGCATTCTCGAGGATCTGGTCGAACGCCAGCGCCAGCAGGCGATCGAACCCCGGGCCGGCGGGCAGCACGCGCAGTCCCTGCGCGTCGCGCAGCGGCCGGGGTCGGACGCGGCGTCCGGCCAGGCGCCGCAACAGCAGCGACAGATAGTCCAGGCTGGTGACCGCGGTGGTGCTGTCGTTGATGGCGGGAGACAGCGCCTTCAGGGCCACGTCGACCAGCTGGCGGATGCCGAAGGCCACGTCCTGTTCGATGGTGCGGTAGGAATCGATGGCATACATCCCGGCCAGGCGATGCAAGTCCCCGACCCCGGGCGCTCGCGCCGTGCCGATGCTCGCGATCGGCAGGTCGGGGCTGGCGAAGTCGCCGAGGCTGGCCTCCATCCGCACCACCACGTCGCGTTCGCGGGCGAACGCCAGCAGGGCCTCGTAGTCCACCCGCTCGATGTAGCCCATCTGCGACGCGGTGACCGGATGCCAGTGCAGCCCGTCGCCGGCCTCGTGTGCGGGCACGGCGTCGTCGCCCTCGAGCGGGTCGGGAAACAGCGCGTCGATGGTGCACAGGGTGTCGGCGGCAATGCCGTGGGCGATCGCGCCCGACTGGATCGATGCCGCCACGTGGTGGATGAAGAACACCAGGAACGCCACCGCCACCAGCGCCAGCCCCAGGCCCGAGGTCACCGCCACCTGCGGAACGAAGCCCTCGCCTTCGCTGCCGGTGATCGTGCGCATCACGCACAGGCAGTAGGCGAACACGCCGAGGAACACGCCGAGCACGACCTGGTTCCCCCGGTCGCGCATGAAGTTGCGCAGCACACGCGAGGTGTACTGCGTCGAAGCCTGCGCGAGCGCGACGATGGTGATCGAGAACACGACGCCGGCCACCGTGATCATCGAGCCTGCGATCGTGGCCATCAGTTCGCGGGCCCCGTCGGCACCGACCGCCCACAGCGCCTCCCCGCGCTGGCCGGCCCCGCTTCCCGACTGCCGGTCGAGCGTCACCAGCCCGACGGCCAGGCCGATCGACGCCAGCACGATGCAGCCGGGCAGGAACCAGAAGCTCGACCGCAGGCTCACGGCGAGCTTGCCCAGCGCCCCGCTCGAAATCCGGTCGGCCATGCTTCGCCCCTGTGAGACGGCGAAGTGTGGTCCGGTCCGCGTGGAGGGCGCGAGAACGGTCGCGCCGCTCGCCGCGTGGACGGGAATGCGCCGCCGTTACGGGAGGGTGACGGGAGGCGCGCCCACAGGGGCGTAGCATCGACCCCGGGGGATCCCCACACAGGGGGACACGACATGGACAGCACGCTGGCGGACTTCATCGAGGAGAACGCCGAGATGGTCGTCGAGCAGGCCATCGCCTTCGCGCGCACCGTCGACGTGGGACGGCCGCTGGATGAAGCCACCCTGCGCGACCACCTGCCGCAGATCATCGAGACCGTCGTGCAGGACCTGCGCACGCCGCAGACACGCGCGCAGGAGATCGAGAAATCCGAGGGCCGTACCCAGGGCGGCCCGGACCAGGCCATGTCCGCGGCCGGCACCCACGCCCTGCACCGCGCGCGCAGCGGCTACAGCATCGCCGACCTGGTGGCCGAGTATCGCGCCCTGCGGGCGTCCGTGCTGCGCGGCTGGGCCGATGCGCCCGACCGCTTCGCACGCTCGACCGCCGAGATCGCGCGCTTCAACGAGGCCATCGACGAGGCCATCGCCGATTCGGTCAGCCACTATGCGAGCGAAACCGAACGCTGGCGCAACCTGTTCCTCGGCGTGCTGGGCCACGACCTGCGCAGCCCGCTGACCGCGATCCTGATCACATCGGAAATGATCGGGCGGATGGCGGCCGGCGAGCCGATCGCGCGGGCGGCGCAGCGCCTCCTGCGCAGCGGGGAGCACATGCGCGACCTGCTCGACAAGCTGCTGGTGTACAACCGCACGCAGATGGGCATCGGCTTCGAAATCCGCCGCGAGCAGACCGACCTCGCGGACGACTGCGCCGAGGAGATCGAGCTGTTGCGGGACTCCATGCCCCTGGCGCGGATCCGCTACCAGGCCGACGGCCCGGTGCGCGGACTGTTCGATGCGAGCCGCGTGCGCGAGGCGCTGGCCAACCTGGTGGTGAATGCCCACAAGTACGGGACTGCCGACTGCACGATCGACGTCGAACTGCGCACCCGGGGCGACGACGCGCAACTGGCGGTGCGCAATCCCGGGGCTCCGATCCCGCCTGAGACGCTGGAACGGCTGTTCGAGCCGCTCAAGCGGGGCGGCGTGGCCGCCTGCGACCAGGCCGAGCGCGCGAGCCTGGGGCTGGGCCTGTTCATCGTGAGCGAGATCGCCAAGGCGCACGGGGGCAGCATCCAGGCCGACTCGCGCGACGGATCGACCACCTTCCACCTGCAGCTGCCGCGCGCCTGATCGGCGCCGATCGCCCGGGCCTCCAGCCCATGCGAGCGAGGCCCCGGAACCGGGGCCTCGACGTCGCACTGGTATCAGGATGTATCGACGGCACGTACACCGGATCGCGAGTGCGCCGGAAACCAGCGGAAGGCCGCGTCGCCCGGCATCGCGCCTGCACTGGATCGTGCCGGGTGACGCGGACTCCCAGGTCCCGACGCAACCGCGGTCAGGCGGCCTTGCTGTCGGCCTGGGCGCGCTCGTTGCCGCCCTGTTCGGCGATCATGGTGAGCTTCTCGTCGGTGGACTTCTCTTCCTTGAGCGTCTCCAGCAGCAGCCTGAGCGCATCGCGCTGACCCTGCTGCTTGGCGAGTGCAGCCAACGTGCCGTAGGCCGCGATCTCGTAGTGCTCGACCTTCTGCGCGCCACCGATCAGCGCGGCATCACGCAGCGGGCCCTTCTCGATCGAGTCGATCACATCCTTGCTTTCCTCGACCAGGCCTTCCATCGCGGCGCACTTGATGCGCTTGAGCTTGATGCCCATCAGTTCGACGATCTGGTCGATGCGCTCGATCTGCCCCTGGGTTTCTTCCAGGTGGGCCTCGAAGGCCGCAACCAGCTTGGGATTGTCTGCCGCGCGCGCGAGCCGGGGCAGCGCCTTGGACATCTGCTTCTCGGCGCTGTAGGTGTCCGAAAGCTCGTGGATGAACAGTTCTTCGAAGTTCTTCACTGACATGTCACATGCTCCGTCAAGGTAGTGGGATGCGCTCCGGAGCGCGGAGCGTGGGATGACCGGTCCGACGGCGTGGCTCACACGACCGCCGGACCGCAAACGGCAAGTCCCGGCCCGTCGACGGGCCTGGTTGCCGCGTTCACGCGGATAGGCGATCGATCAGCGGCCGTCGCCGTCGGCGTCGCCCGGCAGGGCCCGCTCCACGCGGTGCCACGCGGCGCGGGTGGCATCGCGCGCGTCGTTCCATTCCAGCCGCGAGTTGCCGCGGCCGCGCTCGTATTCGGCGCGCAGGTCGCTTTCGGCGGCATCGAAGTCGCGGTCGGCGTAGCGAGCACGTCCTTCGTAGCCGGTGCGATACGCGGGCGCGTAGTCCTCGTAGCCGAACTCGGGCTTGCGGTAGGTCTCGGTGCTGTAGTTCTCGCGCCAGTAGGCTTCTTCGACCGTGGGGTTCACGCGTTCGCCCACCGCCTTGCCGCCGAGGCCACCGGCCACCGCGCCCACCGCAGCGCCGACCACCGTGCCGACCGGTCCGGCCACCGAGCCCACGGCCGCACCCGCCACGCCGCCGGCGGCGGCGCCTACGCCCGTGCCGACGGGATGCGCGCCGGGCGTGCCGGTGATGGGATCGCGGTTGGCATCATGCTTGTCGAGATGCGTTTCGTCGTTGTGGTTCGTCATCGCCATGCTCCATGGAAGGGGGTCGGCCCGAGGCCGGCGCCAAAGGTGCGGCCGGCGGCGTGAGCGAGACGTGTTGCTGCAGTGCGATCTGCTGAACGCGGATCCGCGCGGATTCAGCTAGATCGAGAACGCTTCATGCAGCCGGTGCACGGAGTGGAGTCGGCGCGCGCGTCGAACCCTGGCGACCGTTCAGCCGAGCCCGGGTGCGTCGTGCCTGGCCGGCTCGACGGCAGGTGCACGGGTCGCGGCGAAGGCCGGATCGCGCTGCGGCTCGAAGCGCTCCAACTGCGCATAGTGCTGCTCGACCGGCGTCGACAGCGCATCGGTGACGCGCAGCCGGGCGAGGTTCGCTGCAGGGTCGGGCGAGGCGGTCGGCCCATGCCGCACCAGGAACACGAACTCGCCGCCCCCGGCCACGTCGGTGGCGCGACTCGTCGCGACGTGCAGCGCATCCCCGGCGTCGAATCCGGCGGCGCGGGCGCACACCAGCAGGCCGGCGCTCAGGCGTTCGCTGTCGGCGTCCCAGCGCTTGCCCGCACCCGCGTCGAGCGCACGCACGCCGTCGCGGATCCGTTCGCGCAGTGCGTGATCGGGATGACCGGGATCATCGGGTGTGCGCGCGCGTTCGAGCATCGGCGCCGGATCGTGGAACGGATGGCCGTGCTCGCGCGGCTCGCGCCGCGTGCGCGCCGGATCGGCGGGATGGCCCGCGTCGGGCGCGGGCTGCCCGGGCCGGGGCGTGAAACGTGGATCGAGACCGAGTTCGAGTTCGCGCATCGCCGAAGGCAGCACCTCGATCGCCGCGACCGGGGCCGGCGGCGCCGACCCGAGCGGCCCGAGCGGCCCGAGCGGCCGGTCGAGGTTGACCCGCAGCGCCACCTGCACCGTCGCCGGATCGACATCGCCGGTCCGCGGAATGCGGTGGTCCTGCTGGAACGCGAGCAACGCGCCCTGCATGTCGAGCCGGTACACGCCGTCGATGGTGATCGGGCGATCCCCGGTGGCGCGGTACCCGTCCGCGGCCAGGGCACGCTGGACGGTGGCGATGCGGTCGCTGGTTTCGCCGAGTCTGAGAATCCCATCTTCCTCGACTGCCCTCGCGCCCAAGTCCCGACGATGTTCCGCCTCGACCGTGAGCCTTCCGCTCGCGAGATCTTCGATGTAGTGCTCGAACTGCCGGTAGTACCGCGTATCCACTTCAATATGGACGTGCACGCCGGCTGTGCGCGGCAATCCGCGATTTCCCTGCACCCCGAGCGACTGTCCGTACTCGACTGTGTCTCCGACCCGCACGGAAACCGGATCCAGATGGCGAATACGGGCCACGACCTCGCCGCCTTGGCGGTCGATGATTTCCACCATGCCACCGCTCTGGCGAACCATGCTCACGATTCCGCCGACGGGCGCTGGAACGCCGATCTCGCGAGGACGCTTGCCAGGCGGCGGCGCGGGGTCTTCGAGGATGAAGTCCTTGACGATCAGCACCTGGTCCGGCTTCAAGGAGCCATAGCGATCGGTGGTCGCATCGATGGTCTCCTGGAATTCTCCGGAGACGAACGCGTACGACCGGTCGCCACCGCGATATCGCGGCTGCTGATCTTCCGCACCGAACACGGCGCCATCCCGCATGTGGATATGGCGGTTGGCCCGGGGGTGGTGCGTGACGAGGTCTTCGAGATCCACGACTGCTTCGTTGACCTGAAGATCCCGAGTTCCCTTCGGCGCGCCCAACTGTTCGACGCGGAACGTCCTGCCGGTCGCCATTTCCGTGGTCCTTCACTCGCAGCGGATGTAGGCCGTCTCTCCAGCTCCGGTCCCGATGACGAGCGTTGGCCCGTCCAGCCTGAATATCACCGGGTCGGCGCCGTCATGCTCGCCGGTCCCCGGGCTGTAGGCCAACTCGATGCGCCACGTCGGAGGGTGTGTCCCGACGACCTCCACGCGCCGTGCCCGGCTGGTGTTCTCGTACTGACCCATCAGGTCGGCCTCGATCGACAGGAAGCTTTCGCCGTCGTAGTTGATCGGACAACCGATTTCCCGCTCGACCCATTGACCCCTGATTTCGCTGGGATATTCCACCCAGCCTTTCGAACTTTCGGAGGACGGCTCAGCTTCGAGCGTGCGCGGGGTGCGATCGGGCGCCATCCCAACGACAGGGTCCACTGCCGCCGCCGCAGGGCCGCTGTCCAGCACAGGTTCGCTGCGCGCCTTCGTGTCCTGCTGCGAGCAGGCGGCGGCGATGCACACCGCAAGCGCCAGCCCCGTTCCATGAACGCGCATCGTCGTCATCCCTGAGTTCGCGTGGTCCGTGGGCCGAATCGTCCCTCCGGGGGAAGGCGGAGTCAAATCCACGCAAGGTCGGCCAGGCGAGACAGGACCGCATTCACAGCCAGCCCACGGCCATCCGCGCAGGCTGGCGGCATTCGAACCAGGACGCACGCCGATGACCGCCGAACACAAGCCCACCGCGCAGGAATTCCGTCGACCGGATCGACGCATCGGCAAGCTCGTCGGGTACGGGTTCCTGGTGCTGTTCGCGCTGGCGATCACGGCGGCGGTGCTGCAGGCCACGCTGGGGACGCCGAAGAACGGGACGCCGGAGATCCCGCCGCCGACCGGCACGCGATAGGACACGGCCATCGATCCCGCGTCGCCCGGATAAGCGAAGCGCAGCCGGGGCGGGATGGGTGACGCGTACTCGCGTGCTTCGGCTTCGCCGGGTGTATCGAGCGCGAGGGGAGACGAGCGGAGCACGGCGTGGCGGGAGCGCTTGACCGGGCGCACATTGCGGGCTCGCGCATTCGTTGCGTTCGGACAACCGGGCATCCTTAGGTCCCGGATGCGCTGCGCTTATCCGGGCTACGGAATCGAGGGTCTGTGCCCAGCTCCGTCAGCCCTTCCGCATGTCGAGTCCCGGATGCGCTGCGCTTATCCGGGCTACGGAATCGAAGGTCTGTTCCCACCTCCGTCAGCCCTTCCGCACGTCGATCCCCCGGATGCGCTTCGCTTATCCGGGCTACGCGGTCGTGCGCCCCGCCAGGTGCGGGCCGCACACGGCTGCCCGCGTGCAACCGCGGCATGACATCCCGCGCATGGCTGCCTACAGTGCACCGCAGTCCGTACGCGAGTCCCGCATGGCCGATCGCCCGACCTGGTCGCGCAGCTACTGGTTCGACCGCTGCATCCTCGCGGTGCTCATCGCGTCCACCGCGTGGCTTTCGCTCGCGCTGGCGCGCGGACCGGGCGAACTGGCGGCGATCTGGATCGGCAACGGCATCCTCGCCGGCTGGCTGCTGTCGCGGCGCACCACCACCTGGCGTGGCTACATCGCGGTCGCCTTCGTCGCCGAACTCGCGGCGCGCATGCTGGCTGGCGACGAAGCGCCCTACGCCGTCGCCATCGCCGCCTGCAACCTGATCGAAGCACTGGTCGTGGCAGGCGCGGTGCGCTGGCGGGTGTCCGACACCCGCGATCCGCGCGACTGGATGCGCATGGGCGGCATCGCCACCGCCGCCACGCTGCTGGCCTGCGCCGGCTCGGGCGCGCTGGCGGCGGGCGTGGCGCATGCCATGCACGCGCAGCCGTTCCTGCCCGCGCTGGGGCGCTGGTTCTCGGCGCACGTGGTGGGCATGGTGGTGGTGGCGACGATGACCCTGGTCGCGCAGCGCGAACGCACGCGCCTGTTCGCGCTGCGTGGCCGCACCGGCAGCCTGCTGGCGTCGCTGGCGCTGCTGGTGGCGACCACGGCGGGCGTGTTCCTCACCGACTACGCCGTGCTGTTCCTGGCCTACCCGCCGCTGCTGCTGGTGGCGGTGCAGCACCGTTTCGTGGGCGCCGGCCTGGGCGTGATCGCGATGGCGCTGGTGGCCGCCACCCTCACCACGCTCGGACACGGCCCGCTGTGGCAGCAGGGCCTCGACGACACCGGCCGCATCGCCCTGATCCAGCTCTACATCGCCGGCGGCTGCCTGATGACGATTCCCGTGTGCCTGGCGCTGGCCGAACGCGACCGCCTCGCCGGCCGCCTGCGTGAGAGCGAGCGCCGCTACCGCATGCTGGCCGACCACTCGCACGACGCCATCACCCGCGTGCGCGCCGACGGCGAACGCGTCTACGTCTCGCCCGCCGCCACCGAGATGCTCGGCTGGGACGCGGACGAACTGCTGGGCTCGCGCTGGTCGATCGTGCACCCGGACGACCGCGATGCGCTGGAGCAGTCGATGGCCAGCGCACTGGCCTCGGGCGAACCGCGCACCGACCAGTACCGCCTGCGCCACCGCGAGGGGCACTACGTGTGGGTCGAGGCGGTGTCGCGCGCGATCCCCGCCGACGACGGCAGCGGCCGCACCGAGCTGATGATCAACGCCCGCAACATCAGCCGCCGGGTCGCGGCGGAACAGGCGCTGGCCGAGAGCCGGCGCGAACTGGAGCGCCAGTCGCGCGTCGACCCGCTGACCGACCTGGCCAACCGCCGCCAGTTCGACGAACGCCTGTCCCTGGCCTGCAAGCGCCTGCAGCGCCACGGCACGCCGATCGGCCTGCTGGCGATGGACATCGACCGCTTCAAGTCGATCAACGACGGCCACGGCCACGCCACCGGCGACGCGGTACTGCAGGCCTTCGCCCGGCGCCTGTGCGAGAGCGTGCGCGAGACCGACCTGGTCGCGCGCGTGGGCGGCGACGAATTCGTGATCCTGCTCGAGGACGGATCCGCCGACGGTGCCGAGGCCGTCGCGCGCAAGGTGGTCGCGGCGATGACCGCACCGGTCGAGGCCGGCGGAAAACCGCTGGAGGTCTCGACGAGCATCGGCGTGGCGCACGCGCGCGAGCCGGTGGACCCCGCCACGCTCATGGCACGCGCCGATGCGGCGCTCTACGTCGCCAAGCAGGCCGGCCGCAACCGCTACCACGTCGCCACGCCGTACTGATCCGCGACGCCCACGCCCGCGAGCGTCCGCCGGGAACGGGCGCTCGGCGACGCCGCGCGTCACCCGGGCGCGCCGGCCCTGCCCGCGGATCGCGGCCTGCACGACCGCACGGCCCACGCTGGTCTAGACTGCGCGGCCCACCCGCGCCCTCGCAGCGCCGTCGCGGAGCCCCGCGGCGCGATGCAGGCCCCCGCCCCGCGAGGCTGCCGTGCCCACATCGCGCGACCGTGACACCCCGCCCACCCGCGACGCCGAGCGCGTGCAGCTGGCCATGGCCGCTGGCGCCATCGTGGGCACCTGGTTCTGGGATGTCGCCGGCGACGCGCTGAGCGTCGACGAAGCGCTCGCACAGGCGTTCGGACTGGATCCGGCGCTGCCGCGCGAGAACCTGCGCCTGGAGCAGGTGGTCGCCACCGTGCATCCCGAGGACCAGGCCGCACTGGGCGATGCGATCGAGGCGGTGCTCGCACGCGGCGGCCGCTACGTGCACCAGTATCGCGCCCGCGGCGCCGACGGCACCTACCGCTGGCTGGAAGCGGTGGGCCGGGTGGAGCTGGACGCCGACGGCCACCCGCTGCGCTTCCCCGGCGTGCTGATCGACATCGACGAACGCCGCCGGCTGGAGTCCGAACGCGACCAGGCGCGCAGCCTGCTCGATTCCTTCATCGAGGCGGTGCCGGGCGTGGTCTACGCCAAGGACCGCCAGGGCCGGCTGCTGATCGGCAACCGCGGCACCACCGAGCTGCTCGGCCGGCCGCCGGAGGCCTACATCGGCCGCACCGATGCCGAGCTGCTGGCCGATCCGGAGCAGGCGGCCGCAGTCATGTCCGCCGACGCGCGGGTGATGGACAGCGGGCGGGCCGAACAGCTGGAAGAAGCGGTGAGCTTCCCCGACGGCCGCAGCGCGTACTGGCTCTCGACCAAGGCCCCGCTGCGCGATGAAAGCGGCGCCGTGGTCGGCCTGGTGGGCACCTCGGTCGACATCACCGCGCGCCGCACCGCCGAGCGCCGCCACCGCGAGATCGAGGAGCGCTACCGGCTGGCGGCACAGGCCACCAACGACGCCATCTGGGACTGGCGCATGGTCGACGGCCACGTGATCTGGAACGACGCGCTGCGCACCCTGTTCGGCCACGATGCGGACCAGACCAGCGCGCAATGGTGGATCGAGCACATCCATCCCGACGACCGCGCGCGAATCGACCGCGAGATCCACGCCGTGGTCGACGGCGGCGGCAATGCCTGGAGCGGCGAATACCGCTTCCGCCGCGCCGACGGCAGCTATGCGGCGGTGTTCGACCGCGGCGCCGTGCTGCGCGACGATCGCGGCGCGCCGGTGCGGATGATCGGCGCGATGCTCGACCTCACCGCGCGCAAGCAGGCCGAAGCCGCGCTGGCCGAGCGCGAGGAGCGCCTGCGCCTGGCCACCGATGCCGGCGACCTGGGCTTCTGGGACGTGGACCTGGTGCACGACCAGCTGATCTGGCCGCCGCGCACCAAGGCCATGTTCGGCATCTCGCCGGACGTGCCGGTCAGCCTGCGCGACTTCTACGACGGCCTGCATCCGGACGACCTCGACGCGACCAGCGCGGCGTTCGCGGCCGCCGCCGACCCCGCCCGCCGCGCCCTGTACGACGTCGAGTACCGCACCGTCGGCAAGGAGGACGGCATCGTGCGCTGGGTGGCGGCCAAGGGCCGCGGCCTGTTCGAGGACGGGCGCTGCGTGCGCGTGGTGGGCGTGGCGATCGACGTCACCGCGCGCAAGGCCAGCGAGGCGCGCCTGCAGGAACTCAACGAACGGCTCGAGGCGCGCGTGGCCGAGGAGATCGCCGGGCGCGCGCAGGTGGAGGACGCCCTGCGCCAGGCGCAGAAGATGGAGGCGGTGGGCCAGCTCACCGGCGGCATCGCGCACGACTTCAACAACATGCTGGCCACCGTGATCGGCCCGCTGGATGCGCTGGCCCGGCGCCTGGGCGACGGCGACCCGCGCAACAAGCGCTACGTGGACCTCGCCCTCAACGGCGCCACCCGCGCCGCGCAGCTCACCCAGCGCCTGCTCGCGTTCTCGCGCCAGCAGCCGCTGCAGCCCGTGGCGCTGGACCCCAACCGGCTGGTGGCGGGCATGTCGAGCCTGCTCACGCATTCACTGGGCAGCAGCGTGCAGCTGGAGACGGTGCTGGCCGCCGGCATCTGGTGGATCAACGCCGACGAGAACCAGCTGGAGAACGTGATCCTCAACCTCGCCGTCAACGCGCGCGACGCGATGCCCGACGGCGGCCGGCTCACGGTGGAAACCGCCAACTGCGACCTCGACCATCGCTACGCCGCCGAGCACGCCGGCGTGCAGGCCGGGCAGTACGTGATGATCGCGGTGACCGACACCGGCGCCGGCATGCCGCCGGAAGTGATGGCCAAGGCCTTCGATCCGTTCTTCACCACCAAGGAAGTCGGGCGCGGCACGGGGCTTGGGCTGTCGCAGGTGTACGGCTTCGTCAAGCAGTCCGCGGGGCACGTCAAGATCTATTCGGAAGTCGGCCAGGGCACCACGGTGAAGGTGTACCTGCCGCGGCTGCTGCGGCGCCCGCAGCCGCAGGCCGACGCGCCCGCGCGCGCATCGACCGCGCTGCCGCTGGGCGATGCGCAGGAACTGGTGCTGGTGGTGGAGGACGAGCCGGCGGTGCGCGAGTTCTCGGTGCAGGTGCTGCAGGACCTGGGCTATCGCGTGCTCGAAGCCGACGGCGCCGAGGCGGCGCTGCGCCTGCTCGAGGCGCATCCGGACATCGCCCTGCTCTTCACCGACGTGATCATGCCCGGCCTCAACGGCCGCCAGCTGGCCGACCGCGCGCGCGAGACGCGACCCGACCTCAAGGTGCTGTTCACCACCGGCTACAGCCGCAACGCGGTGGTGCACAACGGCGTGCTCGACCCCGGCGTGCACCTGATCGGCAAGCCCTTCACCGCCGAAGACCTCGCCCAGCGCGTGCGCGCGGTGATCGACGGACTGGCGCCGCTGCGGTAGGGGCGCGCGCCGGCGGGACGCCCCGGTGATGGCGCGACCAGCCCCGGATGCGGCCTTCGGCCTTATCCGGGCTACGCGATCCGGGCAACTCGACTGCGTCGGATCGCGTCGCCCGGCCAAGCGAAGCGCATCCTGGGCCACGCCCACCCTCCGGAACGCCCCATGCCCGAACCCCGATGCGACTCCGCCCATCGAGGCGACGCTCCCGTAGCCCGGATAAGCGAAGCGCATCCGGGGTGCACCGCGTCGCCAACATCATTCTCCGCCCGCGCGCCCCTGCACACCCGCCTCCCCATGCACTCTCGCCTCCCCAGGTCCCCCGCAGCCCACGCATCCGCTGCCGAGGCACGTCGCGCCGGCCATTGACGCAATCATCACATCCCGGTGCGAGATGCTGCCGCCCCGCGGTGCACGCCGGGGATGCGTCGCCCGTCCGGGCATGCGGCCTGCACCCGCCTATCCACGAGGGGACACGATGCGCAACCCGGCGGTGCTGTTGGTGGACGACGAATTCGCCATCGTCGAACTGGTGGGCGACGAGCTCTCCGACATGGGCTATGACGTGGTCACCGCGCGCTCCGGCGTCGAGGCCCTGGACCACATGGCGACGGGCAAGACCTTCGATTTCATCGTCAGCGACGTGAGCATGCCCGAGGGCGTCTCCGGCGTGGATGTCGCCCGCCGCGCGCGCGAGCTGCAGCCGCAGGCGCGGGTGATCCTGTCCTCCGGCCGCACCCGCGCCCAGCTGCCCGAGATTCCCGACGACGCGCAGTTCCTCGCCAAGCCCTATCGCCTGACGCAGCTGCTGGAACTGCTGGCGCCGGCCTAGGCACCCGCGATGCGCGCGTCGCCGCGTCGCCCGTAGCCCGGGTAAGCGGAGCGCACCCGGGAAAGCCTTCGCCCCATCGACGGATGCCCCGCGAACCCGGATGCGGCCTTCGGCCTTATCCGAGCGACGCAGGGGCCGCGTCGCGTAACCGGGTAAGCGAAGCGCACCCGGGGAAGCCTTCGCCCATACACGGGGGAGGCCTTCGCCCCATTGATCCACATGCCCCGGCAACCCCGGATGCGGCCTTCGGCCTTATCCGGGCTACGCAAGCGCCGTCGCGTAGCCGGGGTAAGCGAAGCGCACCCTGGGAGGCCTTCGCCCCATCGATCCACATGCCCCGGCAACCCCGGATGCGGCCTTCGGCCTTATCCGGGCTACGCAAGCGCCGTCGCGTAGCCCGGGTAAGCGAAGCGCACCCGGGGAAGCCTTCGCCCATCGATCCGGATGTCCCGCGAACCCGGATGCGGCCTTCGGCCTTATCCGGGCTACACAAGCGCCGTCGCGTAGCCCGGGTAAGCGGAGCGCACCCGGGGATGCCGGCGGCCGCCTCGCACCACTACCTCGCACCACACCTCGCCCCCCCTCGCCCCTACCCCAGCGGCGTCCGCCACCGCCATGGAAAATCGATCGCCTTTGAGATCCCCACCCGCGGCCCGATACGCGGCTCCGCCGGTGGTGGCATGCCGTCGGTGACGATGCGCACGCCGCGGTCGCCGGTCACGAGGTCCGCGCCGTCGTGCGCGCGGGTGAGGCCCATCGCCTGCGACAGCTTGCCCGGCCCGTTGGCGAGGTCGCGGTCGCGCCGAGCCGCCGGCCGCAGCGCGCGCATGCGTTCGAGCCCGGCGATCGGCTCGATCGCGCGCAGCAGCACGCCGGCGCCCTCGCCCACCTCGCCGCACACCGCATTGCTGCCCCAGTGCAGGCCGTAGATGAAGTACACGTACAAGTGGCCGGGCTCGCCGAACATGGTCGCGTTGCGCGGCGTTTGGCCGCGGAACGAATGCGCGGCCGGATCCTCCGCGCCGGCGTAAGCCTCGACCTCGACGATGCGCCCGGCGCGGCCGTCGTCGTGCACCAGCAGCTTGTTGAGCAGTTCCGGCGCCACCTCGGCCGGGTGCCGGCGGTAGAAGTCCCGCGGCAGCGGCGCCCAGGGGTCAGGCGTCGTCGTCGACACGTTCCACCATCGCCTGCACGCGGCTGCGCACCCATTCGCGCTCGGCCGGCTCGACTTCGCGGCACAGCGCGTCGGCGCGATCCTGCACGGCGTCGAAGAAGGTCTCCATGTCCTGCCGCAGCAGCGGCAGTTCGGCGTCGATCTGCGCCAGCCGCTGTTCGATCGCGGGCCGGTCGAGCTTGGGAACGGGCTTCATGGCGCGATGATCGCCCCGGCGGCGTGGGGTGCGCGTCAACTCCGGCGCTGCCCTCAGCCGCGCAGTTTCAGCATCGGCTGTTCGTCCAGCGTGCCGTCCTCGCGGATCACCACGTGGCGGGTGTTGTCCTGGTCGAACAGCACCGGGATGGGCGGCTGGAACAGCGGCCGGCGCACGAAGGCCAGCCGCCAGCGGAAGATCTCCATCGCCTCCAGCGTGACCAGCTGCGGCGGCGTGAGCCCGGCCCGCAGCAGCTCCGGCGCGGTGGGCTGCGCGTCCTTGCGGCGCTCCTGCCCGCGCGGCGGCGCGGCGGGACGCGGCGAAGACGCCTCGGGCGTGACGGCACCGACCAGGCGTGGCGCAGGCGCGGCCGCAACGGCCGGAGCCTGGGACGGCCAGGGGCCGGGAATGACGGTGCCTTCGGTCTGCAAGCTGAGCATGGTGGAATCTCTGGACGGCCCAGGGGCCGGACGATGCGTCCGCCGGGACCTCCGGCGGGGCGCACAGGCCCCATGCAAAGCCTGTGCCATCGGCCCGCAGACCTGAAAGCCGACGCTCTTCAACGAGGCGCGCCCTTGTGTTCCTTCCCCTGGTTCACGCGGCATTGCGCCTGTCCCACGCGTGGAAGGTGGCCCGCAGGCCCGAATGGGCAATGCGACAACGCGTCGGAAAGCGTTCCCCTCCGCCGTCGGCACCGCCCATCCATTAAAGGGCGCGATGCTCCGCAGCGCGGAGGCAGCACACGCCTGATCTTCTCGCCGGGCCGCCCTCTAGAAGCTGTTGACGTGCAGGATGTTCCCGTCCGGATCCTTGAACCAGATCCCAGCGAACCCCTCGTCCAGGTGCACCCCGGCCTCGATCCGCAGCCCCATCTCCGGATATTCCTCCATCCGCACGCCCTTGCCGCGCAGGTCCGCGGCGATCGCCGCCACGTCCCCGCCCCCGCTCCACACCACCGCATTGCCCGTGCCGGGCCGCAGCCCCTTCGACGGATACACCACCAGCCAGGTGTCGCCGGTGCGGAAGGTCAGCACGCCCTCGCCCCCGTCGCCATCCAGTTCCAGCCCGAGGGTGTCCGCATAGAACCGGCGCGCGCGGTCGAGGTCGCTCACGGCGACGATGGCGGACGAGGTCTTGTGTTTGAGCATGATGGCGCTCCAGTGGGTTGGAAACACGATGCGGGTCAGTCGCGGGGCTGCGGTGGCGTCCATCCAGTGGCCACGATCGCCCGGCTGCGCGGGGGAAGCCTTGCGCCTCAGTCGGCAGGCACGGCCGCCGGGTCCATCCAGAAGGCTTCCCACACATGCCCGTCCAGGTCGGCCAGGGCGCGGCTGTACATGAAGCCGTGGTCCTGCGCCGGGTTGATGTCGCCGGTACCGCCATTCGCGGCCGCGGTGGCATTGAGGGCATCCACCGCCTCGCGATCGTCGAGCGAGATGGCCAGCAGCACCTCGCTGGAACTGGCCGGCGGAATCGGCCGGGTGGTGAACGTGCGCCACTTGTCGTGGGTGAGCAGCATCACGTGGATGGCTTCGCTCCAGACCATGCAGGCCGCGGTGGCGTCGCTGAAGTGCGGGTTGTTGCGGAAGCCCAGGGCCTCGTAGAAGGCGATCGAGGCGGCCAGGTCGGCGACGGGCAGGTTGACGAAGATCATGCGGGGCACGGGGTGGTCCTTCAGTGAGTGGATGCCATGGCGACGAACCGCGGAGCAAGGAATCGACAGGGCGCCCGGTTGCGTGTACCGGACAGCGATCGTGTCCGTGCACGTTCGCTGCAGCCGTGCGACCGGGACGTCCCCGGGACCACGCGTGCGGCAGACGGCCGGACCACCGCCCGGACTCAGCGCACCGCATCGAGAAAGTGGAGATGCCGCTCGTACTGGTCGAGCACATCGTGCAGCAGTTCGTCGCGCCCCCAGCCCATCACGTCGTAGTCCTGGCCGCCTTCGCGCAGGTGGACCTCGGCCCTGAAGAACCTGTCCGCGTCGCTGGACGGACGGCGTGGATCGCGCAGCATGAACTCGGCCGGTTCGTAGGCCACCGGGCGCACGGAGTAGAAGAAATCCATCTCCGCCCCGTGCCCCACTTCCAGCCAGGCGCGGCCGTTCTCGCCGCTCTCCACCCTGACCTCCAGGCCCTGCTGGCCCAGCTCGGCCGCCACGGCTTCGAGTGCCGGGCGCACCGTGCCTTCCAGGTAACGCAGTACCTCGGCCCGGGTCGGGCTCTGCATCAGCGCGCGGATACGCGCCTTCCAGTCGGCCGTCGCGTGGCCCGGCGCCGAGACGCGTGCCGCGCGGATGCTCTGGCGCCTGGTCACGTCCAGCTGCATCGCGCGCAGCAGGCCCCAGGCCATCAGCAGCATGACGAAGGTGAAGGGAAACGCGCTGGCGATCGTGCCGGCCTGCAGCGCTTCCAGCCCGCCGGCGATCAGCAGCGCGATCGCGATCGCACCCACCAGCAGCGCCCAGAAGATGCGCTGCCACACTGGCGATTCCTCTTCGCCCTTCGAGGAGAGCATGTCGATCACCAGCGCGCCCGAGTCGGCCGAGGTCACGAAGAAGATCACCACCAGCAAGGTCGCGGCCGCCGAGGTCAGCATCGGCAGCGGATACGCCTCTAGGAACTGGAACAGCGCCACCGAGGTGTCCGCGCGCACCGCCTCCACCAGCGCGGGCGCCGCCCCGGACATCACCTGGTACAGCGCGCTGTTGCCGTAGATCGTCATCCACAGGAAGGTGAAGCCCAGTGGCACCAGCAGCACCCCGACCACGAACTCGCGCACGGTGCGCCCGCGCGAGATGCGCGCGATGAACATGCCCACGAACGGCGACCACGCGATCCACCAGCCCCAGTAGAACAGCGTCCAGCCGCCCAGCCAGCTGGTGGGTTCGTAGGCGTAGAGGTTGAACGTCATCGAGAACACGTTCGACACGTACATGCCGGTGTTCTGCACGAAGGCCTGCAGCAGGTGCACCGTGGGGCCCATCACCAGCACGAAGGCGAGCAGCGCCACCGCCAGCGCTATGTTGAACTCCGACAGCCGGCGCACGCCGCGGTCGAGCCCGGTGAACACCGACACGGTGGCCACCAGCGTGATCGCCGCGATCAGCGCCACCTGCACCCCGACGCCCACCGGCGCGTCGAACAGGTACCGCAGCCCCGAGTTGATCTGGATCACGCCCAGGCCCAGCGACGTGGCCAGGCCGAAGATGGTGCCCAGCACCGCGAAGGTGTCGACGGCATGGCCGATGGGGCCATGGATGCGCTCGCCGATCAGCGGATACAGCGACGAGCGGATGCGCAGCGGCAAGCCGTGCCGGTAGGCGAAGTAGGCCAGCGACAGCGCGACCACCGCGTAGATCGCCCAGGCATGGATGCCCCAGTGGAAGAAGGTGATGCGCATCGCCTGGCGCGCCGCGGCCACCGTGCCCGGATCGCCCACCGGCGGCTCGGCGAAATGCATGATCGGCTCGGCCACGCCGAAGAACATCAGGCCGATGCCCATGCCCGCGGCGAACAGCATCGCGAACCAGGTGGGATAGCTGTAGTCGGGCCGGCTGTGGTCCGGCCCCAGCCGGATCCGCCCCAGGCTGCTCACGCCAAGGCCCACGATGAACACCAGGAACCCCGCCACCACCAGGATCGTGAACCAGCCCGCATCCTGCGCCACCCACGTCTTGGCGCGGCCGAACAGCAGCGCCGACGCCTCGGGTGCCGCGAACGAGAGCGCCACCAGCAGCGCGATCAGCAGCGCCGTCGGGTAGAACACCGGGCCGAGGATGGCGGCGTGCCAGCGGCGCGCGGGCGGCTGCTCGTCCGGTGACGGCGTCACTGGGAGAACTGACATGTCGGGCTCCAGATCGGTGGCCGGCGCGCCGGGTGGGCCGGGGGTTCGCATCCAGCGATCCCCCAACCTGGAACGGCGCGCGCGACCGGCATGTGAAGCCACGGTAGCAAGCGGACGGTTCCGGCCTTTCGGGACGCGGGCGAACCCGGCATGCGCGCTTGGCCGCCGGATCCGCTCGCGCGGGGTGTGCCGCCGGCTCAGGCCGCGGCCGCGATCCCCGCCGCGAATTCCCGGTACGTGCGCAGCGGGCGGCCCAGCAGCTGCTCCAGCCGCGCCACGTCGCCCGCCTCGGGCACCATGCCGTCGGTGAGGAAACGCGCGGCCATCTGGCGCATGTCGTAGGCCATCCACGGCGGCATGAACTGGCGCAGGTTCTGCTCGAACCCGGCGGTGTCGTCGCCGCCGTAGGCGATCGGGCGCCGCAGCACGTCGGACCACAGGCGCGCCACGTCTTCGCCGGTGAGGGTGTCCGGGCCGACGAGGTTCAGCCGCGCCAGCGCCGTGCCGTCCGCCGCGCGGTCGCGGGCCAGCAGTTCGAGTGCCGCGATCTCGGCGATGTCGCGGGTGTCGATCATCGCCAGACCCTTGCCGCCGATGGGCATGGGATACACGCCGTGCTGCAGCACCACGTCCTTGATGGTGAGGTCGTTGTCGATGAAGTACGCCGGCCGCAGGAGGGTGGCGTTGAAGCCCGACTGCTCGATCATCCGCTCCACGCCGTACTTGCCGGCGAAGTGCGGCACGTCGACGTAGCGGTCGCTATGGATCACAGACAGGTAGACCAGCCGCTGCACGCCGGCCTCGCGCGCCACGTTGAGCGCGATCAGCGCCTGGGTGAATTCATCGGGCACCACGGCGTTGAGCAGGAACAGGGTACGTATGCCGGCGAAGGCGCGGCGCAGGGCGTCGACATCCAGCAGGTCGCCCTGCACCACGTCCACGCCGTCGGGCAGATCGGCGGTGGCGGGGGTGCGGACGAGGGCGCGCACGTCGGCGCCGCGGTCGACGAGCTGCTGGACGACCTGACGGCCGATCTGGCCGGTGGCGCCGGTGATGAGGATGGTCATGGGAAAGCTCCGCGTTGGTTGGGAGGCCCATGGTTGTCGTTTCTCTGACGGACCGATAGCCCATATACTTGGACCACCTGTCCCGCTGGCGGAACACATGGATCTCCTGGCGCTGGCCGATTTCAACCTGGTGGCGCGCCACGGCGGCTTCGGCCGGGCGGCCCGGCTGGCGGACCGGCCCAAGGCCACCCTGTCCCGGCGCGTGTCCGAACTGGAGGCCAGCCTCGGCGTGCGGCTGTTCGAGCGCGGCTCGCACGCGCTGAAGCTGACCCAGGAGGGCCGCGCCCTGTTCGAGCGCACCGAGGCGCTGCTGACCGAACTGGGCGAAGCCACCGCCGCCGTCGCCTCCGGCGGCGACACCCCGCGCGGCCGGCTGCGCGTCAGCGCCCCGCTGCTGTTCTCGCAGACAGCGCTGGGCACGCTGGCGGCCGAGTTCGCGCGGCGCCATCCGCAGGTGCAGCTGGAGATCACCACCGAAGACCGGCCGGTGGACATGGTGGAGGAAGGCGTCGACCTGGTGATCCGCGTGAACCCGCAGCGCGACGCCCAGCTGGTGGGCCGCGTGCTGCTGCGCGACCGCCTGGTGGCGGTGGCCGCCCCCACCCTGCCGCGCCCGGCGCAGGACACGGCGGTGCCCGCCGTGGTGCGCGTGAACAGCCAGGACGCCGCGTGGACGCTCACCACCGCCACCGGCGAGCAGCGCATCGCGATCGACCCGGTGCTGCGCCTGGCCTCGCTGATCATGATCCGCGACGCCGTGCGCACCGGCATCGGCGCCGCGCTGCTGCCGCTGTCGCTCGTCGCCGGCGACCTGCGCACCGGCACCCTTCTGCACTGGGGCGACGGCCAGGGTCCGCCGATCGAACTCTGGGCCCTGTACCCGTCCCGCCGCCTGTTGAGCGCCCGCGTGTCGGCCTTCCTGGAATTCCTGAAAGACGCCTTCCCCCAGGGCCACCCCGAAGAACTCGCCGCCTACGTCAAAGGCTGAGCATTCCGCGCGCCGATGCTCCTGATGTCCCTTCTCCCGTTTGACGGGAGAAGGTGCCCCGAAGGGGCGGATGAGGGCGCTCTTCGCCGCGCCAACGAAGCACCCGAAACAGTAGAGACCCCACCAAAGCGAAGCCTCCCCAGCCTGACGCCCGCCCCTTGGCTCCAGACTACGGGCGTGCGTAGCCTCCCTCGCGTTGCGCACGGATCGCCAGCACCAGCGCGGTGTCGATCACTGCAAGAAAGCGATACAGCGCCACGTAGCCATGCGCATCGCGACCAATCAAAAGCTCGCGCCGATCGTCACCTGCCGGGCGACCGATCAGCGGGTTGTCGGCAAGCACATCCAGTGCGCTGATGATCTCGTTCACGCGGTCGTCGGCCGCCTCGACCTCGTGCTGATGCATGTGGTCGACGATCCTGTCCAGATCCTCGATGACGCCGGGCGCCAGCCGGACGCGCGCCACCTTATCGGGCCTGCTTCCTGGCCAACGGCCGCTTCGCGGGTTTGCCTGCGATTCGCTGCATCAGGTACGTGCGCGCTTCTTCCCACGGAATGCTTTCACCGGAGTCGAGGAACTGCGCATAGCGCTGGTCCGCGAGCGCATGGAACTCGGCGCGCTGTTCGGCCAGCGCGGCCTTCTCGGCGATGGCTTCCAGAATGAAGTTGTGCGAGGTGGTGCCGGCCGCTTCCGCGGCCTTGGCGACGCGGGCCTTGAGGTCTTCGGGCAGGCGGATGGTGGTGGTGCTCAAGGCGACCTCCGGCAGATTGCAGCAGTAGCACAAGTGTGTCACACCATCGCGACGCCTGCATTCGCGGTCAACAAAAAAGCCCCGCCGAAGCGGGGCCCCCACGGCCGATCGCGGACCCAGTCGCGATCACCCCGCAGGCACGGCTTCCGGCGTGCCGTCCGCCAACGAACGCGGCGACCGGCTGAAGCGCTGCGACAGCAAGCGCTTCAGCGCTTCCATCCCCTCCCCCTTGCCCGACACCTTCAGCACCGCATAGCCCTCCAGCGCCGCGTTCATCAGGTCGCTGCCCAGCGCGATCTCCGTGCCGGACATGCGCTCGTGGATGCGCGTGAGCCGCTGCATCCGCGGGCGCAGCGCATCGAGCGTGGCCAGGTCACGCTGGAAGCCTTCCAGGTCGAAGTTGCGCGGCAGCACGCCCGGGTTCTCGCCGAAGGCCACCGTGGCCTGGCGCACGAAGGCCTCGGACTTGGCGCCCATCTTGGTCAGCTCGCGGATCTGGTCCGGGCCCAGCGCGGCCATCCCGGCCAGCTCGGCCTCCACCGCCGCCAGCGCGGCATCCAGGCGTCCCAGCCGCTCGGCATCCAGGCTCAGGTCGATCAGGTTCTGCGACATCACGTGTCTCCTTGGTCCATGTGAAGGGAACACCGGCGCGGTCCGGCCGGCGTGGGCATTGGACGCGGGTGGGACGCGTTGCGCTGTCGGCGCGGGGCGGATGGTGGGGTAGGAAAACTTCCCTGCGGCGGCTCGGAATGGTCCGAAGCCGAGCTGCGGAGCTCCGCCCGGAAGCCAGCGAGGGCCGGACGCAAGGGGCTTCCAGCCGGGCGCAAACGATTGCGGGCCTGCCGCGAGCCGGAATCACCGGGCCGCGGGTGGATTTGGCTTGCGCACAAGCGGCTTCAGGCCGAGCGCCGCCGGTTGTGGCTTGCGCGCGAGCGGATTCCGGTCGCGCTCGGGATTCGGATGGTCCAAGCGCAAGCGGAATTTGGTTGCGCGCGAGCGGAATTGATTCGCGCGCAAGGCAAACTCGGTTGCGCAAGAGCGGAATCGGGCGAGCGATGAGCGAATTTCACTTGCGGACGACCATGAACCAGTGGCTCTGCTGACCGGAGTGATCGCCGCTACCGCAGCGAGTCACTCCATCTGCCCGCTCGACCTGCCCCCCTTCCCCTGACAACCCGATCTAGTCTGCGATCTCCGGATACCGCGTCGCCAAGGACTGTGCGATCAGCGATCGTCTAGTGGCATCCAGATGCTCCGGAGGAAATCCCAAAAACTCCGCGCCACGGCCCATCGGCGTGAACACACGGACAGAAGATCCCTTGGCGCTATCGCTACGTTCGACGAACCAACCAGGCAAGGCGAGGGCAGGAACCACTGGAACATCCAGAGCCAACTTGTCATGCAGGAATCGCCGCACCCATTGGGCGGAGCGCTCCGCTTGCGAGACGGCATCGACATTCACAAAATCGGGAAAGTGCAGCGCTTTTCCATCGTAGCGGACACGGTAGTTCTTGCCTTCGGCCTTTGGCTTACGAAAGGACTTCGTCTCGATTGCAAACACACCCTGTGGCGCCACCACGATGTGGTCGATGTTGCCCACGTCACTTGGCAGATCATGGAGCACGAGGCAACCCTTCGCCACCAGCCGGTTGAGCTGCATGCCCGTCACCCGCTCCGCAAGCAGTCCGTCGCGGGCCTGTTCACGCCGGCGGGCGTGCCGCTGGTAGTACCAGAGCCCGAACGCGAAGAACAATGCCCAGGTCACAAGCATGAAGACTTCCGTCGCGCCAAATCGAACGCTAGACCAGTCGAGCCTGAGTGTGGCCCATACCAGAAAGAGCATCGGCAGAGCCAGCATCATGACGTCGATGCCGAAGCCCGCCTCTCCGGTTTC
Organism: Luteimonas rhizosphaericola; assembly: GCF_029888045.1. Classification (GTDB taxonomy): domain Bacteria; phylum Pseudomonadota; class Gammaproteobacteria; order Xanthomonadales; family Xanthomonadaceae; genus Luteimonas; species Luteimonas rhizosphaericola. Next base: position 78,359 of record NZ_JARXRN010000021.1, read on the forward strand.
CTTCTCGATTCGCTCAAGCAACATTTGACCGGGCACATGGCCGACCTGCTTCCCGTACAGCGGGGATCTGCGGCGGCGCGCCAGCCGATACGCCTTGAACAGCACGACGATGCTGCCTGTCAGCAGGACGGAGACCACAAACACCGCATGCCCGATGAACACGTGCTAATTCATGCTGCAGTTCCGTCACTCGTAGTCGACCGCTGGCGGCCCATTGAACAAGCTTGCTGCATCCTTTGCATCAGCTATGGCCTTACGCACGTCCTCACGATGCAGATCCAGCATGCGCAACTTACCAGCCACCATGGCGACCGACGCAATACGCCGATATGTTCCGGCGTGATATTCCGCGTATTTGGCGAGCCCACGCAGCTTGGGGAGCGCGTCCGCCAAGTGAATGCCATGTGGGTCGATCAGGTCTACGGCGACCTTGTCATCCTGCGCTGAGAAGAATACGAAGTCGGGCCGGACGATCTGGTATTGCTCCGCCTCCACATACGCGATTCCCAACGACGATTGACCGGGGTGCTGGGGGTTTCGATACCAAAAAGCGAAGTCGTCGCGCTTTGACTCGGTTTCGACGACCGTTCTTTCCCAATCGTTTAACTGAGCCGGGTAGTTCCCGTCCTTGTCGCACAGCAGGTGGTGCTTCCACATCGCCAGGTCTGTTTCCTTTTCGCCCTCGCGCTCCTTGGTCATCTCGAACTTGCTCTCCGGTTTGACCAAGTCCACGTCCTGGGGCTCTGCGCTCATCTCGATGATCTGTCGGTAGGCTTCCTGGCGGTCATCCTTCAGCGCTTTGATCTGTGGCGCGTAATCGGTCAGCCAGACCTTCGCCAGCTTATCGGCCTCGGCGTCGAAGTAGGCCTGTACTTCCGTCACCAGCGCCAATGCTGCAACGGTCACGCGCGCTTCGATGATTGCTTCCAGGTAGTCCTCGGCATCTTCCTCCCGATCCGCCACCTTGTCGGCCAAGTACTCGACATAGGTGCGCGAAATGTCCGGGCTGAAGATGCGCGTCGCGCGACGGTAGGCGTCGTCGATCACCGCGAGGTCGGCATCTTCCCAGAACTCGTTGAAGGTCATCGCTTTGTTCTTCAGGTCGGCGACTACAGTCTTGCCGTCCACCACCATCACCGAATCGCGCTTGGCACTGATCTTGTCGGCATTGTCTTGCTGGAACTTGTCCAGCGCAGTGTGCAGGGCCGCATGGGCCTTCCTGCCCGCACCTTCGAGAATGCCGTCGTCGACCAGTTCCTGCGCCAACGCGGTGAGGCGCTTGGCCGGCTTGGCGCTCTTTTGCGGCCGGGTCTGTGACGGCAGCGCCTCGAAAGCCTCCCAAACAGCCATGGGAGTGGCCGGGTTAGGCTTCATCTCAACTGGATTGACTAGGATGCGCCCAGTCGGCGGCGTGTTGTCGTCGCCACTGAGCAATGCCTTGACCACATCGTCAACGGTCGTCCGGTTGAACTTCGGTAGCAAGCACTCGACTGAATTCAGGCGATCGTTGCCGCGGATGCGTCGCGCTAGCGGGGTGCGCACCATACGACCAAGCAACTGCGTAATGTGGGTCTTGTCGCTGGCGGCTCGGAAGGAAACCATTACCTCGGCACGTGGGCAGTCCCAGCCGGTACTGATGGCGTCCTTGGCAATCAGCACGCGTACCCAAGTCGACTCTTGCACACGCTGCGGCTCGATGTAGGGCACCTCGTAGCCGCCAAAACGTTGTGTCGTGTGCTCGCCGAACACATTTGCCACGCTATCGCGCGGCAACTCCGGGTAGCGCGCAAACAATATATCCAGCCAACGTCCGACTTCGCTCGGATCGGGCGTGTTCGGCACCTGGAACACTAGCAGCGGCACGACCTCGCGCGACTCATCCTGGCGCCGCGCGTACTCGGTCCAAGCCTCGGTCGCCTCCTTTAGCTTATCGGCGGCGCGACGCACCAGCACGGTATCAAAGTCGCCTGCTTCATCGGGAACGCCGAGGTTGATCGTGTCTTTGATGAGGCCGGACTCCTGTACCTTAGCTGGATCAACCAGTACGTTCGGGAGCTTGACGCGCTGGCCTACGTTCGCAATCGCCTTGTCGAAGCGTTCCACCGTGGCCGAGATGCCCCACACCACCGGAATGCCCTTCACCCCGGACGCGCCGTTGATGATCCGCTGTACGATTGTGCTCTTGGCCGTGTCGCTGGCGGCACTCGACGTACCCATGCCGCGGTGCGCTTCGTCCAGCACAAGGTACAAAGTCAGCCCGGGGTCTTCGATAGTGTTCTGGATGGTGTCCCACAAGGTGTAGGCCTGGGCATCCGGGCGCTGCTCGAACAGGCCGCCCTCGTCGTCGAAGCCGCGCACCAGCAAGCTGCTCTTGCTGAACTTCTGCGTATTGAGGAAATAGATTTTCCCTGGCTCAAACTTTGGCCGACTAAAGGGATGCTCAATCACCACCATGTCGCTGTGGCTGATGCGGTCGCTGGCTTCGAGCAGACGGAATCGAGTCTGCTCGTTGAGATCGGGATTATCGCTGAACCAAATCACCACCGCGCCAGGATCGCCGTCAAAGTCGAATTCGTCGTCGCCGTGGAACAGCGCCTCGAACGCAGCGGCCGCCATGACGGTCTTGCCTGCACCGGTGGCGGCCGTCAGAGAAAAGGCGCTCTTGTCGCCCTCGTTGTGCCAGTAGCGACGGGCCTTCCGAAGGTTGCTCAGGGCGTCTCGCACGGCGTCGCGCTGGTAATCCTTGAGGGTGAACTTCATTCGATCAGTCCCCGTTGGTGAAGCTGAAATTGGTCAGGTACGACTCGTACAGGCGGACTGGTTCGACGCCTTTGGGGAGACGCTTGGCCACGGACTGGAAGCGGCGCTCGTCATCGGTGACAATGAAGGCCAAGCGCGCACCCTTGGCCTTGGTTAATGCTTTGACGAAGGGAGTGGCTTTGTCCACCTCGGCTAGCAGACCATAGGCATCAGCCACGGCCCAGCCTTCGGCGGGCAGTTTGTCGATGCGCTTACCCCTAGCACCCGCGCGCAGCCACAGTAGCGGCGCGATGCGTGTGTAGGCCAAGTTGTGGCCGACCGATTTGTCGGTTTCGTAAGTCAGGGTGAAGAACTCGGCGTTTTCATCGAAGCCATCGACCATCGGGAACTCGTCGGTAAACTTGTAGTCACCCCTAATGAGCTCGCCATTTGGCTTCTTTCCGGTGATAGCAGCCTGCACACGCGGTTTGGTGATGTAGTCGCAGATGCCCCATTTCTCCCATTCTTTGTCGCCTGGACGAAGGCCTCGCTTGCGCAGGGCCTTCTGCTCATCGGCACCTACCTCGTTGTTGGTCACGGAGATGCACTGGCGATGACCGCCGTCCTGCTTGTTCAAGCGCATCACCGCATGAGCCGTGGTTCCAGATCCGCTGAAAAAATCAAGAACGACCGCACTTGGCTTGTCCCGGATGAAGAAGCGCAAAGCATCTTCGACTGCGTATAGCGACTTGGGAAATGGAAACTTCCGCCCACCCAGGAAATTTGTAAGGAAAGTCTTTCCATGTTCTGTTGCATCGTGAGAGCCAAGATTCCAAATCGTCTTCGGCGTCCGAATACGGTTTTTCATATCAGCATAACTAAGAATATGTGCGCCGTTCTTATCGCGACCATTAGACAAGATCTCACCATTATTCAATCTCTTAATATCCTTGGATATCAAATAGTTGATCGTCCAAAGACCATTACTAGGGCTCTTGTTCCCGACCTTTACATAACCATTCTCCAGTCGCTCCCGCAGGCCCTCTGGGCCAACGCTCCAACGCCCTTCAGCTCCATTTGTTCGGATCGGCCAAACGGTGTCGATGCCTCGTCGAGGAAGGATCGATGATCGCGGCGCGCCTAGCGGCAAAGCATCTCCAATCTCCACGATAGCCTTGCTTTTAGGGTCTACAAAGATGGGGTAGAAGAGATTGGGCGAGTCCTCTCGCAACGAGTCAGTTCCTCGCCGCATGAGTTGATTCCAGATGTCTGGAAGTCGTTCTTTGGTGATTCCCGCACCAAGCCCGATAACGTCAATATTTGTTGGTATCACCTCCGCCGAACCGAACCTCACAAAAAAAATATACTCATCCACTCGAGAGAATCCGCCCGCACGCGCAGAGCCCTTCCGATTAATGACCGTGCTGACCATTTGAATGGTCCCCTCAGGGAACGTTTGCTCTAATAGAAGCCCAAGTCTCAGGTATTCTTTCTCATCAATGGTGACGATCAGCACTGAGTCTTCTGGATTCAGAAGCTCCCTTGCTACTTGCAAGCGGCGCTCCATCATCGCCAGCCATTTGCTGTGGCGATACAGGTCATCCTTCTCCACGTAATCGTTGTTGTATTTCCAATCCTTCGCCCCAGTGTTGTAGGGCGGATCGATGTAGATGGCGTCCACGTTGCCCCGGTGCGTGTAGGTCAGCGCCTTCAGTACGTGGTAGTTCTCCCCATTGATAACCGTGTGGAACGGTTTGTCGCCGCCGCGCATCACCGTGCCCCCGCTCACCAGACCCGGATGGATCAAATCCCGGAACTCGGCGACCACTACCAGGTCATTCAGCGATACCGACTGCCTTTCCGACTCATCTACACCTAGCAGTTCCAGGTCGGCCATCTGTGTCGCTTTGTGGATGGCCTTCACCTGCCAGAGTCGCTGGTCGCCGCTCTTGATCTCACCTCGCGGTGGAAGCGCCCGCACCTTGTCGCCCTTGCGGATGGGCCGAAGCGGCAGTTCCACCGCTTCCGGCCGATGTCGCTCGAAGTTCAGGCCGAACGGCAATCGCGACGACAGCACCTTGAACTCTCTGTCCAAATCAGCACCAAGCTGAGGATCCCTCTTCTTTGCCTGGGCGATCAAATCGGTGAGTCGTGACACGCGTATCCCCTTGGTGATGGCGAAGTGACCCAGTGGATCAACTACCTACATTCTAGAAGCTAGAGAGTGCGAGGTACGACGCGTCCGACGTTTGTCACGCCGCAGCGCGCGCAGTGCTAAGCGGAACGAGATGTTCCTGATCGGCGTGTCATTGCCTCGGGACTGGTTTCACCGCGCATCTAGGGACCCACTCCCTGCGTTCCGCCGCTCGCGGCGAAACCCCATACCGCCTCCGAAACCCCTTCGACAACGCCCCCGCCCCCGCGAACCCCAGCTCGTGCGCCACCTGCTTCACCGCCCTGCCCTCGCGCAGGCGGGTGGCGGCCAGGCCCAGGCGCCAGTCGAGCACGTAGGCGGCGGGCGTGGTGCCCACGGTGTGCTTGAACGCGGCGGCGAAGGCGCTGCGCGACATGCCGGCCTGCGCGGCCAGGCGTTCGAGCGGCCAGGGCTCGCCGGGGCGCGCGTGCAGGGCGCTGAGCGCCTTGGCCAGCTGCGGGTGCGCCAGGCCGGCGAGCGTGCCGTGGTGCACGCCGGACCGAGCAGGATTGTCCAGCGCCCAGCGCAGCAGCTGCACCAGCAGCACCTCGAACAGGCGGCCGGCGAGCAGGCGCGAGCCGCAGCGCACGCGGTCGGCTTCGGCGAACAACAGGTCGAGCGTGGGCCCCAGGCCTTCCACGTCCGCCAGCGGTACGGCCAGCAGGGCGGGCAGCGACTGCACGATGGGGTTGCGTTCGCCGCCGTCGAAATCGAGCGTGGCGCAGGTGAAGTCCGGGCCGTCCACCGGGGCGTTGCGGAACACGTGGTGCACCGGGCGCGGGAACAGCAGCAGGGTGGGCTCGGCGAGCGCGGTGCGGACCAGGCCGTGGTCGCCCTGGTGCTCGACCTCCATCGTGCCCCGGCGCAGCACGTGCAGGAAGGCGCGCCCGGGCACGGCGTCGAACACGTGCAGGCCGCACAGCGGGCCGGTATGGAACAGCTGGGCGCGGACGTGGAAGCGGTCGAGGATGGGGGCGAGGCGGTCGACCGGGGCGGGCTCGGGCGCCCCGGGTGTGGACGAATCGGCAGGTTTCATGGACGAATCGGCGCCTTGCGTCCAGAGCGGGCGCCTAGTCTAGCCGCAGCCGCCACTCCGGCGGCATCGAGGCCAAGGAGCCCGCCATGTCCCGCATTCCCCTGATTGACCCGGCCGCCACCACCCCCGACCGCCAGGCCCTGCTGTCCGAGATCCACGGCGCCTTCGGCGCCACGCCCAACATGTTCCGCGCGGTGGCCAACTCCCCCGCCGCGCTGCGCGCGATGTGGGGCGCGTTCGGCGCGCTGGGCGGCGGCGTGCTGCCCGCGCGGCTGGGCGAGCAGGTGGCGGTGGCCATCGCCAACCGCAACGCCTGCGAGTACTGCCTGGCCGCGCACACCGCCCTGGGCCGCAGGGCCGGCGCCAGCGCGCAGGAGATGAGCGACGCGCAGGACGGGCGCTCGGACGACCCGAAGACCGCGGCGGCGCTGCGCTTCGCGCTGGCGGTGGTGGAGCGGCGCGGGCAGGTGGACGCGTCCGAGGTGGAGGCGCTGCGCGCGGCGGGCTTCGACGACGGCGAGATCGTCGAGCTGCTGGCGCATGTGGCGCTGAACTTGTTCACCAACTACGTGAACGTGGCTTTCGCGGTGCCGGTGGATTTTCCGGCGGTGCGGTTGCGCAAGGCAGCTTGATCTGATGGCGGGGCGGATGGGGGTCTCGCGGCTTCGGCGTTGCCCCCATCCGCCTTTGGCGCCTTCCACCGGTGGAGGGCGCAATGCCCCGCCGAGCCAGCAAGAAGCAGGGCGGCTATCGGGGAGCGCCGTCCACCAGCACGTACTCGCGGCCGCGGCTCTTCCAGACCGGGGCATTGGCGTCGAGTCGGATGCAGGGGCGGCCGCCACAGGAGGTGATCTCGACCTGCTGAGCGGCGTGCTGCACTTCGGCCGAGACCTCGGCGGCATCGGCGCGGGCGCGGGCATCCTGCAGGCGCCTGTATTCGTGGCCGAGCAGCAGCAGGAAGCCGAACACCAGCAGGGCCAGGCCGACGCCGATGGCCGCCAGCCACTGCCATGCGCGACGCACCGCGGGACGCAGGGCGAGTTCGGTGCGGGACTGGTGGTCCTGGAACAGGCGCGTCATGGCCTGGCGGAACTGCGCTTCTTCCGCGCTGCGGATGGCGGCGAGGTCGCCGGCGGCCGCCTGCGCGTGCTGCACGCGCTCGGCCGCGTGTTGCGCCTGCGTGGCCTGATGGTCGGCGGCCCGTTCGAGCCGTTCCACCGCCAGCATCAGCCGACGGATGACGTCCGTGTCGTTCATGCCCCTGCTCCGTCTAGCGTTCCATCGCGTGGTGCGGTGCCTGCGGGGCGGGTTGCGCGAACTCCGCCATGACGTGGCGCGCCTGCGTGGCAGGTGCGTCCGGCGACCATTCCGCGGCCGGTGGCGGAAGCGCTTGGGCTTCCTGCGCGCGGCGGGGTGCCCCGTCAAGCCCGCCCGGCCACAGCTGCTGCCCTGCTTCGGAGCGCAGGAAGGCCCGCTGCACGGCGCGCGCGGCGGCATCATCGCGCGCCTGCAGCGCGTCGATCCAGGCATCCACGACGGCGTCGCCGCTGGCGCCGATGCGCGCGTGGTCGGCGACCGGCACGTGGCGGTGGTCGTGGCCCATGCTGCCGTCCTGGGTGTGGTGGAACCGGCCCCGCACCGCCGGCGTGCGGCTGGTGTCTAGGTACGGGCGCGGCGACCGGTTCGCGCCAAGGTCCAGCCCCTCGCGTTCGATCAGGTCTTCCTTCAGGCCGAGGCCCGCCATGTCGATCGCGATCTGCGGGCGCGCGCCCTGGATGCGCACGTTGGCGCGATCCTCGGCGGCCACGATCCGCTCCAGCGCCCAGGTGCCGTAGTAGTTGGTGTAGTCCGCGGTCGGCGTGGGCCGCCCTTCGCCGAGTGCGACAGGTCGCTGCCCCGCCTGGGCGTACAGGTGGGAGGGACGGTCGAAGTAGTGCCGGCCCATAGCGGCGATGTTGGCGGGCGTCGGGCTCAGGCTGCCGTCGGGGTTGAAGGTGAGGCCGGGGTTGATGATCGCTTTCGAAGGATCGGCCGGATCGCGTCGGATGAAGTCCAGCACGCGATCATTACGGGTGTCGAGCATCAGCGCGAGCCCGTCGTCATGAGGACGCGCCTGCCTTTGCCTGTCCAGCAATGCATTCCAGCCCGCGATCTCCGCCTTGGCTTCGTCTGCCCGGCCAGCTCCGATGTATGCGCGGAGCTCATCGGTGTAATCATGGATCGCGCTGCGCTCGATCGCCTGTCGACGCACCTGATCCAGGAACGTCAGCGTCGCCTGGCTTTTGACCGCGTTGTGAGACCATGCTGGATCTCATGGCCCAGCACGAAGGTGAGGTCGTCAGCGTTGTACATGCCGCCGGGATTACCGGGTGTGCGGCTCTGCAACGCCGCCGGCGGGAGATTGATGCCCTTGGGAGTGCCGTCGGCCGTGCTTCCGTCATAGGTGGCTCCGGCAGCCATGCCGTTTCCCAGCAGGCTGAAGTGCTGCACGTGCGATCGTGCGACGGCGGACTTGAGTTGCGCTGCGAGCGCAGGTGAACCGTTGAAGGTCGCCTGGAGGTTGCCGACCATGTCTTGCGTCACGGCCTGCCGCTGTCCCGAGGCATCCTGCCAGGTCTTGTGCGCGAAATCGGCGATGAGTGCCTGGACACCCACCACTGCATCGAGATCACGACCGCGAAAGCTGGCGGCAGGCAGCTCGATCAAGCCAGCGCGCTTGTCGAAACTGCCAATGAGCGTGCCATTGTTGGAGTCGACTGCGAAACTTCGAAGTCGTCCGGAAGCGGCCAGCCCATTGAGAAGGTCCAGACGATCCGGGTCGGCCACCACTGCCGCGCGCAGCTGACTGTCCTGGGCAGAGGTGAGGCCGCCCTGCGCACGTGATTGTCTGAAGACTGCTTCGAGATGCGGATTCGGCACGGCCATCCTTGGCCTCCTGTGTCAGTTCAGTGTTCCGATGGATTCCACGCACAGGCGGCCGGAATTTCCGTTCTCGAATCTTGGGATGATCGAGAGGGTGATATCGCCCTTGTAATAGCGCACCGAACGCAGCTCACCGATCTCACCGGGAACCGGAGCGTCTCGGTATCCCATCGACAGCAGGGCATTGTGGTAGGCATCTAAGTCGAGGCTGCACACCTCCGCCATGTCGGCCCACCTTTCCTGCTCATTGACGAAGGACAGGTCGATCCCCCGGGCGTCGGCCGACGCTCCCGGAATGTAACTGACGACATAGCGCCACCCACCGCCCAGATCATCGCTGGCGACGCCTCCCCGCGTCCCTTCGGACTTGAGAACGATGCGGACCCCCATCACTTCGTTGATGCGCTCCAGGGTCAGCTGCTCCCGAGACTCCAGGCTCCCGATCAGCTTCAGGAAGCGCTGCCCGATCTCTTCCGGGGAATAGGTCAACTTGTCCGCAGGGCGTGATTCAGGCGCATCCATGGCCTCGGCCTCCTGTGCCGTCGTGGAAGCGGGTGCGGGCGCGGAATGGGCGCAGGCGGCGGTGGCGAGGGTAAGTATCGCGGCCGCCAGTACGGGCCGGAGACGGCGGATGCCGAAGCCATCGGGGCGGTTCCATCGCGTCATCGTCATGCGTTCCGTCGCAAGGCCGGGCTCCAGCATACCCGCGCACGGGCGCGAGGCAAACCCGGCGGCCGTGGCGCTGCGCCGTCGCTCAGTCCGCGGCGGAGCGCGCGTCGCGCGTCAGGGCGCGAGCGCGGGTTCGAACGCGAAGCCGTCGCCGATGGCGTCGAGGCAGACCGGCGTGCGGTCCTGCAGGCGCGTGGGCCGCGTCGGGCCCGGCGCGTCGTCCTCGATGCTGCCGCCGCGCGTCCAGGCGCGGCCGGTGAGGTAGTTGACGCTCATGGCATCGGTCTCGCCCGAGCCGCGATGCAGGCCGGCACGGTCGAAGCCGATCAGGCGGAAGCATCCGTCCTGCCAGCGGACGGTGAACGTGCGCTCGTGCGTGGACCAGCTGCCCGCGCTGGCCCAGCTGTGCAGGGTGATCGAGACCGCGCGGTTGGTGGCGATGCGCAGCGCGTTGGCGGGATCGTCCTGCAGCACGTCGTCCAGCACCGGCGATTCCGGGCGCGGGATGACCGCGTGGTCCACCAGCGCGCGGCGATAGCCGCCGCCTGCATCGGCGAGCGCGAACACCAGCATCCGCGGGTTGGTATCGAATGGCGAGACGCCGAGGCCATCGTGCGCGACGACGTTGGCCGGGTCGTCCATGCGCAGCAGGAGCAGCAGGTCGGGCTGCGCGTCGTCGTCCAGGCGCCCGGCGACGGCATGTTCGAGCCGCCAGCCGTCGGGCACGAAGCCCTGCGCGGAGGCCGCCTGGGCCGGGATCGCGGGGATCGCGACCATCGGGACCTCCAGCGCCTGCGCGAACGCCGGCAGGGCCACGCTGGCCGCCGCCAGCGCGGCGACGGCCACCTGCGCGTGCAGCACGCGCAGTCGCGCGATCAGGCGAACGGATCCTGCAGCACGATGGTGTGGTCGCGGTCCGGGCCGGTGCTGACGATGGCGAGCGGGCAGCCGGCCAGCTCCTCCAGCGCGCGCAGGTAGGCGCGCGCGGCGGGCGGCAGCTTGTCCCAGTCGGTGATGCCGTGGGTGTTCTCGTCCCAGCCGGGGAACTCGAGGTACACCGGCGTGCACTCGTCCCAGCCCTGGGCGTCGAGCGGGGCGTACTCGGTGCGCTTGCCGCGGTACTCGTAGGCGATGCACATCTTCAGCGACTCCATGCCGTCGAGCACGTCGAGCTTGGTGATGCACAGGCCGCTGATGCCGTTGATCGCGACCGCGCGCTTGAGCGCGACGATGTCGATCCAGCCGCAGCGGCGCGGGCGGCCGGTGGTGGCGCCGTATTCCTGGCCGCGGTCGCGGATGCCCTCGCCGATCTCGTCGTCGAGCTCGGTCGGGAACGGGCCGCCGCCCACGCGGGTGGCGTAGGCCTTGCAGATGCCCAGCACGTAGTCGATCGCGTCCGCGCCCACGCCGGTGCCGGCGAGCGCGCCGCCGACGGTGGTGTTGGAGCTGGTGACGTAGGGATAGGTGCCGTGGTCGATGTCGAGCAGCGAACCCTGCGCGCCTTCGAACAGCACCTTCTTGCCCTGCTTGCGCAGGTCGTGGAGGATGCCGGCCACGTCGGACTTCATCGGCTGCACGTACTCGCCGAACTCCAGCGCCTCGTCGAGCATCTTCTGGAAGTCGACGGCCTCGGTATTGAGGTACTTGGTCAGCACGAAGTTGTGGTAGTCGAGCGCGGTGCGCAGCAGTTCGGCCAGCTGGTCGGGATAGTGCAGGTCGGCCACGCGCACGCCGCGGCGCGCCACCTTGTCCTCGTACGCCGGGCCGATGCCGCGGCCGGTGGTGCCGATGGCCTTGCCGCCGGCGGCCTTCTCGCGCGCCTGGTCCAGGGCGATGTGGTACGGCATGATCAGGGGCGTCGCCGGCGAGATCTTCAGCCGCGAGCGCACTTCGACGCCGTTGGCCTCGAGCTCGTCGATCTCCTTGCGCAGCGCGGCCGGGCTCAGCACCACGCCGTTGCCGATCAGGCACAGCGCGTCGGGGCGCAGGATGCCCGACGGGATCAGGTGCAGCACGGTCTTCTTGCCGCCGATGACCAGGGTGTGGCCGGCGTTGTGGCCGCCCTGGAAGCGCACGACCGCGCCGATCTCCTCGGTCAGCAGGTCGACGATCTTGCCCTTGCCTTCGTCGCCCCACTGCGCGCCGAGCACCACCACTGACTGACCCATCACCGCACTCCTGGATTCGCATGGACGCGCGGCACCCGCCGCGCAGCACCCCGTGACCGGGCCGGGATCTGCGCCGTCAGGGGCGCGCACGCGGACTCCGCACAAGGAAAAAGCCGGGGGACCGTCTCGCAAGGAAATCGGCCCATCCGGCTTTTCCGCATTATCCGGGTTTTGGGGGGCGGGGGCCAGTTGCGGCGGCGGCCGCTTCCCCGTTTCGACGGGGTATCGGGCGCTTCACGGGCCGAAGGTGCCGACGACGGAACGCGGCCGGGTCCGGCGCCGCTGCACGGCCCCGTCCGGCGCTCAGGGCCACCCGGGAGGACGCAGCCCGGCGCCTATGCGCCGCGCACGAAATACAGCGAGATCAGCCCGACGGCGAGGAACACCGCACCGTAGCGGCGCAGCTGCGCGTCGGGCATCGCCAGCAGCTGGGCGGCGGCGCGCTTCCAGCCGCCGGGGGCGACGAACAGGATCAGCCCCTCCAGCACGGCGACGAGACAAAGGGCGGCCCAGAGGTCGTGCATGGCGGGAGTTCCTGGTGCGGACTACGACGGATGGAGGACACAACCGGGTCCGCCCCGCCCGCCTTCGCCGCCTTCCACCCGTGAAGCGCGCAATGCGCCATCGCACGGGGGAAGGGACACGACGGCGCCGGGCGGACCGGGGTCCGCCGGCTCAGCGGTCGCTGCGCAGGTACTGCAGGAACGGGTCGTCGCGTTCGAGCACGATCATGCCTTCGCCGTCGGCGAACGAGGCGCGGTAGGCCTCGAGGCTGCGCTGGAACGCGTAGAACGACGGGTCGCGGTTGGCGGCCTCGCCGTAGATGCGGGTGGCTTCGGCATCGCCCTCGCCTCGCAGCTTCTGCGCGTCGCGTTCGGCTTCGGCCACCAGCACGGTGCGCTCGCGGTCGGCCTGGGCGCGGATGATGCGGGCCTGTTCCTCGCCCTCGGCGCGCAGGCGGCTGGCCACCTGGCGGCGTTCGGCGCGCATGCGGTCGTAGACCTGCGAGATGACGTCGCTGTCGGTGGGCAGGTCGATCTGCTTGAGGCGGATGTCGATCACGCGCATGCCGAGCGTGGAGGCGGCCTCGTTCACCCCTTCCAGCTGCCTGGCGATGATCTCCGCGCGCTCGCCGGACACCAGCTGCTGCAGGGTGCGGGCGTTGATCTCGTTGCGCATCGAGTCCTTGATGATCGGCGCGAGGCGGTCGTTGGCCACTTCCATCTGGCCGCCGGTGGCGCGGTAGAAATCGGCCACGTCGCTGATCAGGCCGATGGCCACGAAGTCCACGCTCACGTCCTTGCGCTCGGAGGTGAGGTAGCGCTCGGGCGAGAACTCGGAGGCGTAGAAACGGCGGTCGAACACGCGCGCGGTCTCGACCAGCGGGATCTTGAAGTGCAGGCCGGGACCGATGTCGGTGCGGGCGACGCGGCCCAGGTTGAGCACCAGCGCGGTCTGGCCCTCGCGCACCACGAACACCGAGCCGAGCAGGCCCAGCAGCACGATGACCGCGATCGGGATGATCAGGTTGAGCCTCATCGGGCACCTCCTTCGGCGCGCTCACCCCGGGTGGGGCGCGGCAGGCTGGAATCTGGCGTGGCGCTGACCGGAGGCGTGATCACCTCCTGCGGCAGCACCGGCGGCTGGCTGGCGTCCTGGCGGTTCGCGCCGGACTGAGGCGTCATCGGCACGTAGATCAGCTGGCGGCCGTCGCCGCCGATGATCTTGCGGTTGTCGGCCAGCACTTCCTGCACCGTCTCCAGCCACAGGCGCTTGCGGGTCACGTCGGGCGCGTTGCGGTAGGCGTCGACCAGCAGGGTGAAGCGCTCGGCGTCACCGGTGGCGCGCGCGACCGAGGCGGTCTTGTAGCCCTCGGCCGTGGTGCGCAGGCGCTGCGCGTCGCCGCGGGCCTCGGGCACCACGCGCGCGGCATAGGCACGGGCCTCGTTGACCAGGCGCTCGTTGGTCTGCTGGGCGCTGTTGACCTCGTCGAACGCGGGCTTGACCTCTTCCGGCGGACGCGCGTCCTGCAGGTTGAGCTCGGTCACCACCAGGCCGGTGCGGTAGGCGTCGAGCGAGGCCTGCAGCGCGGTGGACGCCGCGATCGACAGCGGGCCGCGGGCGTTGAGCGCGGTGTCCAGGTCGGCGCGGCCGATCACCTCGCGCACGGCGCTCTGCGACACCTGTTCCAGCACGCGGGTCGCGTTCTGGGTGCCGAACAGGAACAGTTCCGGATCGCTCACGCGGTACTGCACGTTGAACGAGATGGTGACGATGTTCTCGTCGCGGGTCAGCACCGGCAGGCTGTTGCTGAAGGTGCGCACGCTGGTGGCGTCGACCTTGACCACGCTTTCCACCGGCCACGGCAGCTTGAAGTTCGGGCCGGGCTGCATGATCCGCGCGACCTCGCCGAAGCGCAGGACCACGCCGCGCTGCTGTTCGCCGATCAGCGTGAAGCAGTTGAACGCCAGCCACACCACCAGGGCGATGGCCACCCAGCGCAGCGGGTTGCCGCCGCCACCGCCGCCACCGAACAGGTCGCGCAGGCGGTCGCCGATGTCGCCCAGGCCGTTGCCGCCGCGGCGGCGGCGCTTGGGCGGCCAGGGGTTGCGGCCGTCGTTGCCGGGGCGATCGCGCTCGGGTGGGCGGTCGTCGTTGTTCTTGCCGGGGATGTTCCAGGCCATGCCTGCTCCAGTCGGGATGGGGCACGCCGGCCCGGACAGCCGGGTGGCGCGAAGCGGCCGTCGCCTCGGGCGCGGTCCATGGGCGGCGGACGCAGGGCGTCCGGTCGCGGGCATGGCCCGGGCCCGCGGGCGGCGGGCCGGCTAGTTTACAGGGTGGGGTCGGCCTCGACCTCCGGCAAGAGCGGCCGCAGCACCGCTCCGTCCGGTTGCGCGGCCAGGCGCGCCGCATCGGCCTCGGACAGGTCGACCTGCAGCCGCCAGCCGTGCTCGTCGTGGGATTCGCCGCGCACCGCGTCCAGCGCGTGCAGGCGCGCACGCAGGCGGCCGGCGTCGGCGGGCAGCGCGAGCTCGCCCACGATCCGCCGCTGGGCCACGCGCGCGGCCAGGGCCTCGCGCAGCAGGTCCAGGCCGAGGCCGTCGCGGGCGGAGATCCAGACCCGCTCGCGGGCCACGCCCACGGTGCCGCCGGGCAGCGGCGGACCGGCGTCGCCGGCCGCGGGCTCGGGGGCGTCGCGCCGGGCCTGGGCGCCTTCGATGCGGTCGATCTTGTTGTAGACCAGCAGCTGCGGGATGTCGCCCGCGCCGATCTCGGACAGCACCGCGTCCACCTGGCCGATGCGTTCCTCGCGCAGCGGGTCGGCGGCGTCGATCACGTGCAGCAGCAGGTCGGCCTCGCGCGCCTCGGAGAGGGTCGAGCGGAACGCGGCCACCAGCTCATGCGGCAGGTCGCGAACGAAGCCGACGGTGTCGGCCACCACCACCGGCATGCCCTGCAGCACGATCCGGCGCACGGTGGGGTCGAGGGTGGCGAACAGCTGGTCGGCGGCGTAGGCCTCGGCGCCGCTGAGGGCATTGAACAGGGTCGACTTGCCGGCGTTGGTGTAGCCGACCAGCGCGATCCGCGGCATTTCGCTGCGCACCCGCGCGCGGCGCATCTGGGTGCGCTGCACCTCGACCTTCTCCAGCCGCTTCTGCAGCATGTCCACGCGCTTCTGCAGCAGCCGTCGGTCGGTCTCGAGCTGGGTCTCGCCGGGCCCGCGCAGGCCGATCGAACCGCCGCGCTGGCGCTCGAGGTGGGTCCAGCCCCGCACAAGGCGCGTGGCCATGTGCTTGAGCTGGGCCAGTTCGACCTGCAGCTTGCCGTCGGCGCTGCGCGCGCGCTGGGCGAAGATGTCCAGGATCAGGCCGGTGCGGTCGACCACGCGCCGCTCCAGGGCCTTTTCCAGGTTGCGCTCCTGGCCGGGCGTGAGCGGATGGTTGACCAGCACCAGATCGGCGCCGGAGGCCTCGCAGGCGGCCTTCACTTCCTCGAGCTTGCCGCTGCCGATCAGGGTGGCCGGGTTCGGGCGGTCGAGCCGCGCGGTGACCAGGGTGGCCACGGTGGCGCCCGCGGAGCGCGCCAGTTCGGCGAATTCCTCGAGTTCGGCCTCGTCGGGCGGGCCGCCGGCGTGGGGCTGGATCAGCAGCGCGTGCTCGCCCTTGCGGGAGCGTTCGAACAGTTGGGTCGGCATCGGGGCTCGGCGGTGGGCTCAGCCCCGTGATATGGAGGCCGCGGGGCCGGAGTTCAACCGTGCGCGCCCCGCGCCGTCGCCGTGCTCAGGCGGGTTCGACCGTGGCCTCCTCGACCCCGTCGGCGGCCTGCACCACGCCCCCGCCCGGCCCCACGCGCACGTTGCGCGCCGGCACCACGGTGGAAATGGCGTGCTTGTACACCATCTGGCTGACGGTGTTGCGCAGCAGGACCACGAACTGGTCGAACGACTCGATCACGCCCTGGAGCTTGATGCCGTTGACGAGGTAGATCGACACCGGCACGCGTTCGCGGCGCAGCGCATTCAGGAAAGGATCCTGCAAGGATTGTCCCTTGGACATGGTGTTTCCCCAGCTTGGTTATTGTTGTGTCCGGCCGGCGCCCGTGACGGGCCTCCCCCGACCGCATCGCCCGACCCGCAGTTTCCCCGGCGGCGGCGACCGTCCGATGGTACACAACCGGCGTGCCCGCGCGGGCCGCGGGGACGCATCCGGTCACAGAAGCGGTGGCGGCGGCCTCGCGCGCCGACGGACGGGCGGCCGCGCCACCGCCCGGATGGCCGATCGAGGGCGGCACCGGCACCCGCGGCGCGTGCGGTGCTCAATCCCTCGCGTTGCGTGGGTGGTTTCCGGATCCAGGGAAGCGGCGTCGGGTTGCGCCCCTATCGCGCCCCCGACCCGCTCGCGCCCCGACCCGGGCGCCCGTGCCGGATGCATCGCGGCCTCCCTCCCGCGACGCTCCTCAACCGAGGAAGCGGCGCACGGCGTCGTCCAGGTCGGCGCGCTGGCTGGCCGGATCGAACCAGCGCGCGTCGAGCTGGCCGCGCAGCCAGGTGAGCTGGCGCTTGGCGAGCTGGCGGGTGGCGAAGATGGCGCGGTCGCGGAATTGCGCGGCATCGGTGGCGCCGTCCAGGTGCTCCCAGGCCTGGCGGTAGCCGACCGCGCGGATGGCCGGCAGGTCCAGCGGCGCGGGATGCGCGCGCAGCGGCGCCAGTGACCGCAGCGCGCGCACCTCGTCGAGGAAGCCGGCGGCGAGCATCGCGTCGAAGCGGGTTTCGATCCGCACATGCAGGGTCGCCCGCTCGCGCGGGGCCACCACCAGCTTCAGCACCCGCGCCGGCAGCCGCGGCATGGCCGGCGCTTCGCGCTGCCAGTCGCTGATGGTGCGGCCACTGAGCCGGAACACTTCCAGCGCGCGCTGGATGCGCTGCGGATCGCCGGGCTGGATGCGGGCGGCGGCGACCGGGTCGATGCGCGCCAGGTCCGCGTGCAACGCGGGCCACCCGAGCGCCTGCGCTTCGCGGGCGATCGCGGCACGCATGCCGGCATCGGCCGCGGGCATCGGCGAGAGCCCGTGCAGCAGGGCGTGGAAGTACAGGCCGGTGCCGCCGGCGAGGATCGGCAGGCGGCCGCGGGAGAGGATGTCGTCGATCGCCTCGCGCGCGGACGTGGCGAAGTCGGCCGCCGAGCAGGTCTCCCAGGGATCGTGGAGATCGAGCATGTGATGCGGCGCGCGCGCGCGCTCGGCCGCATCGGGCTTGGCGGCACCGATGTCGAGACCGCGGTAGACCAGGGCCGAATCGATGCTGACGATCTCGCCACCGAAGCGCTCCGCCCAGTCCAGCGCCAGCGCGGTCTTGCCCGCGGCGGTGGGGCCCATGAGGGCGATGGCGGGGGGGCGGCTGTCGGCGGGCATGCGGAGATTATTGTCCAGCGCTCCTGAAACCCCATCCCCGGGCACCGCGCGTTCAAAGCCCCCGTCCACCACGGGAGTCCCGCCATGCAACGTCGCGTCCTGGTCACTGCACTGTCCGCCGCCCTGCTCCTGTCCGCCTGCAGCAGCGCGCCCGATTCGAAACAGGCGCAGCAGGCGTCGGCCGCTGCTTCCATGTTGTCGTCTGCTCCACCCCCGCCGCCGTCGCCTCCCGCGCCGCCCGCCGAACGCGGCGCGCTGGCCGAAGCCCGCACCGACCAGATCGTGGTCACCGGAACGCGGGTCCGTTCGCCGGAGGTTGTCGCCTCGGCGCGCATGCTCGCCGCACCTGCGCCGGCCGCCGCGGCGGTTCTGTACGACATGCCGGCGCCCCCGCCCCATGGGCAGGCCGCGAACACGGAGCGCTATGCCGAACGCGACGACAACCCGGTGCAGCGCGCGTCCGAACAGCCGGTGTCGACCTTCTCGATCGATGTCGACACCGGCAGCTACAGCAACGTGCGGCGCATGATCCGCCAGGGCGTGCGGCCGCCGGCCGATGCGGTGCGTGCGGAGGAATTCATCAACTACTTCGACTACGGCCATCCCGGCCCGGCATCGCTGGACACGCCCTTCCGCGCCACCACCGAAATCGCACCCGCGCCCTGGAATGCGCGGCGGCACCTGCTGATGATCGGCATCAAGGGCTACGACGTGCCGAAGTCGGACCTGCCGCCGGCGAACCTGGTGTTCCTGCTCGACACCTCCGGGTCGATGAACACGCCCGACAAGCTGCCGCTGCTCAAACAGGCCTTCGCGGAACTCACCGCCCAGCTGCGCCCGCAGGACCGGGTGTCGATCGTGGTCTACGCCGGATCGGCCGGACTGGTGCTGCCGCCGACGGCGGGCGACCGGCAGGACGAGATCCTCGCCGCGCTCGACCGGCTCGAAGCCGGCGGCAGCACCAACGGCGGAGATGGCATCCGCCTGGCCTACGCGATGGCGCGGCGCGCGTTCATCGAAGGCGGGGTCAACCGCGTGATCCTGGCCACCGACGGCGACTTCAACGTCGGCACCGTCGACGGCGGCTCGCTGGACACCATGGTCGCCGACCAGCGCGCCTCCGGCATCGCGCTGACGACGCTGGGTTTCGGCCAGGGCAACTACAACGACGCGCTGGCCGAGCGCCTGGCCGACGCCGGCGACGGCAACCACGCCTACATCGACACGTTGCAGGAGGCGCGCAAGGTGCTGGTGGAGGAACTGTCCTCGACCCTGCTGACGATCGCGCAGGACGTGAAGATCCAGGTCGAGTTCAACCCGGCGCAGGTGGCCGAGTACCGCCTGATCGGCTACGAGAACCGCATGCTGGCGCGCGAGGACTTCGCCAACGACCGGGTGGACGCCGGCGACATCGGCGCCGGACACGAGGTCACCGCGCTGTACGAGATCACCCTCGCCGGCTCCGGCGCGGAGCAGCTGCCGCCGCTGCGCTACGGCGCCGCGCAGGCCGCCGCGCCCGGAGCGCGCGGCGACGAGCTGGCGCACCTGCGGCTGCGCTACAAGCGGCCGGGCGAGACGACCAGCCGGCTGATCGAGACGCCGGTCCCGCGCCGCGCGATCCGCGCCGAACCCGGCGAGTCGATGCGCTTCGCCGCGAGCGTCGCCGCGTGGGCCGATGCGCTGCGTGGCGGCACCCACCTGGGCACGTGGGACTGGCGCGCGATCGCCGAAGGCGCCCGCGCCGCACGCGGCCACGACCGCTGGCGCCTGCGCGGCGAGTTCGTGGACCTGGTGGATGCCTCGCGCGCGCTGGTGGCGGACGGCGGGCGGATGGAGGATCCGGCGGTCAGTGCGGTCGCGCGCTGAGCGCCGGGCTGCGCGCGGCCTTGCCGCGCGCTTCCTTCGGCGGCGCCGGACGCCCGAACAGGTAGCCCTGGCCGTAGGCGCAGCCGAGTTCGGCCAGCAGCTGGCGCTGGTGCTCGGTCTCCACGCCTTCGCCGATGGTGTCGATGCCGAGCGTGACCGCCAGGGCGAGAATGGCGCGCACCAGCGCCAGGCTTTCGGCGTGGGTCTCGCCGGACAGCCCGGCGATGAAGCTCTGGTCGATCTTCAACGCCTGGATCGGGAACCGGTGCAGGTACGACAGCGCCGAGAAGCCGGTGCCGAAGTCGTCGAGCAGCGCCAGGACGCCCTGGCTGCGCAGCGTGCCGAGGATGCGCGCGGCGCGCGGCGCGTCGTCGAGCAGCGCGCCCTCGGTGATCTCGATCCGCAGCCGGTGCGGATCGACCTTGGCCTCGTGGATGATGCGCAGCAGCCGTTCGGCGAAATCGTCGGCGTGGAAGTGGCGCGGCGAGACGTTGATCGACACGTAGCCCTCGGGATGCCGTCCCATCCACGCCACCACCCGCTGGTACAGCAGCCAGTCGACCTGCTCGATCAGGCCGCTGTCCTCGCACACGCGCAGGAATTCCGACGGCGGCAGCGCGCCGTGCAGTTCGTGCTTCCAGCGCAGCAGGGCCTCGTGCCCGACCACGGCGCCGTCGGACAGGCGCACGATCGGCTGGAAGTGCGGCTCGAACGCGTCGCGCTGGATGGCGCGGCGCAGGTCGGCTTCGAGGTCGAGCAGGCGCATCGCCTCGGCGCGCATCGCTTCGTCGAAGCGTTCGCTGCGGTCGCGGCCGCGCGCCTTGGCGCGGTACATGGCGGCATCGGCGTCGCGCAGCAGTTCGTCGGCGTGGCGGTAGCGCGGCTGCCACAGCGCGATGCCGATGCTGGCCGAGGGGAACAGCTCGCGTCCGGCCACCCACATCGAGCGGCCCAGCTTCTTGAGGATGCGCGACGCCGTGGCCTCGGCCGCGTCGGCGTCGTCCACTGCTTCGAGCACGATCGCGAACTCGTCCCCGCCCAGGCGCGCGACCACGTCCTCCATCGCGATCGCGCCGCGGATGCGGCGGCCGACCTCGATCAGCATCGCATCGCCGGCGGCGTGGCCCATCGAATCGTTGATCAGCTTGAAGCGGTCCAGATCCAGGAACAGCACCGCGAACGGCAGGCGCCCGGGCTCGTACATCTGCAGCATCATGCTGTCGAGGCGGTCGAGCAGGAACACCCGGTTGGGCAGGCCGGTGAGGTGGTCGTGGCGCGCCTGGTGGGTCAGGCGCTGCTGCGCGCGCACGCGCTCGCCGATCTGCGCGCGCAGTTCGCGGTTGGCCTGTTCCAGTTCGCGCGTGCGCGCCTCGACCCGGAATTCCAGCTCGGCGTGCGTGGCCTTGAGCGATTCCTGCGCGCGCTTGCGCGCCAGCGCGCCGTCGACGTGGTGGGCGACGAAGGTCAGCAGCTCCTGGTCGGAGGGGGTGAAGCCGACCTCGGCGCTGTAGCTCTGGACCGCGATCACGCCGATCGGCGTGCCCTCGCGCGACAGCGGCACGCCCAGCCAGCAGTGGGCGAGCGAGCCATGGCCGCGCATCTGGCCGGCGCTTTCCAGCTGCGCCATCCCGTAACGGTCGACCAGCAGCGCCTGGCCGGTGCGGATCACGTACTCGGTCAGCCCGCGGCCGAGCCGGCGCGGGCGCCGCACCGGGTCGCGTTCGTCCACCGAATACGGGAATTCGAGCCGGGTGCCGTCGTCGGTCAGCAGCGCGATGTAGAAGTTGCGCGCATCGAGCAGTTCGTCGATCACGCCGTGCACCTCGGCGTAGAAGCGCTCGATGCTGCCGGCGGTGATCGACAGTTCGCTGATCCGGAACAGCGCCCGCTGCAGGCGCTCGGCGCGCTCGCGCTCGACGATCTCGGCCTCCAGCACCCAGTTGGCGTGCTGCAGTTCGCGCGTGCGCTCGTCCACCCGGCGCTCGAGGTCCTCCTGCGCGGTCTTGCGGTCGAGCGCGGTCAGGATGTGCTGGGCGACGAATTCCAGCAGCGCGCGGTCCTCGTGGGTGTAACGCTGCGGCCGGTCGTAGCTCTGGACCACGATCGCGCCGCTGACGTAGCCGTCGCGCCGCATCGGCACGCCCAGCCAGTCGGCGCTGTCGGGCCCGTGGGCCGGATCCTTGTCGACGCCGAGCGAGCGTCGGATCTGCGCCGAAGGCCCCAGCATCGGCTGGCCATGGCGCAGCATCGCCACGGTCAGGCTGTTGGGCATGTCGGCCAGCGGGATCTCTTCGTCCGGGTCGGCGCGCCAGGGGTCGCGTTCGTCGACGAAGTACAGGAAGCGCACCGTCTCGCGCACGTCGTCGTAGCGCACGATGTAGAAGTTCTCGGCCGGCATCAGGGTGCCGACCACGGCGTGGATGCGCGCCAGCACTTCCTGCATGTCGAGGCTGGCGCCGGACAGGTCGGCGATCTCGTACAGCGCCTGGCGCAGGCGCTCGGACTTGCGCAGGCCCTCGATCCGCGACTGGGCTCGGGCGCTGGCGAAGGTGGCGTCGATCGTGCTGCGCGCGAGCGCGAGCCAGCCCCTGCGCAGGGCCGCCGGCAGCGCGCGGCCGGGTTGCGCGACGAGGGCGACGCGGGTGGCGTCGTGGGTCCAGGCGTCGCGCATGGCGGCCGCCGCGGCCGTCGGCTCGCCGCCCAGCAACGCTTCGACCGCGGCATCGAGTGCGGCGCCGGCGCAGGCACTGCGCGAACGCCCCGTACCCAGCAGCGGATCGCTCCAGCCCACGGCCACGCTCGCGCCTGCCGGCAGCGTGCGCGCCAACAGCGTCGCCAGCTCCGCCAGCCCTGCATGCGCTTCGGGACCGGGCGCGCTCGCCTCGACGGCCGGGACATTCACGGGTGCGACACCTCCAATGAGGAAGCATAACGGGAGAAGGCGTCCGCACCGGCAACCCCGCCGGCGCGTCCCGCACGTTCCCATGCCCATGTCGACCGCGATCGCCCATTGGCCGGCCGACGCCGCGCCGCGCCGCGCCGCCGCATCCGGCTTCTCCTTCCCCGGGGCAGGGCTTACCCTGCTGCCGGTGAACGAGGCCGCCCCCGCCACCGCCCCCCACCCCGACCCCAGCGACGAAGCGCTGATGCTGGCGTGGGCGGATGGCGACCCGGCTGCGTTCGAACCGCTCTACGCGCGCCACCGGCTGCGCCTGTACCGCTATTTGCTGCGCCAGCTGCGCGACGGCGCGCTGGCCGACGAGCTGTTCCAGGACGTGTGGCAGAAGGTGATCGCCGCGCGCGCGGGCTGGACGCCGGGGGCCACGTTCGCCACCTGGCTGTACCGGATCGCCCACAACCGCCTGGCCGACCACTGGCGGGCGCTGCAGCACCGCCCGCCGGCACCGGTCGACGCCGACGAGCGCACCGCGCGCGTCCCCGACCCCGACACGCCCGAGCGTCGGCTGTCGGAATTCGAGCAGCGCCGCCAGCTGCAGCGGGCGCTGGACGACCTGCCGCCCGAGCAGCGCGAGGTGATCGTGCTGCGGCTGGAGCAGGAACTCACCCTGGAGGAGATCGGCGAGGTGACCGGCGTGGGCCGCGAAACCGTCAAGTCGCGCCTGCGCTACGCGATGGACAAGCTGCGCGCGCACCTGGGATCGGAGGTGGCGCCATGACCGGCCGCCGGCACGAACCGCTGGACGCGCAGGAGCGCGAGCTCGCCCGGCGCCTGGCGCAGCTGGACGCGAACGCGGCGCCCTCGCCCGCGCTGGACGCGGCGATCCTCGCGGCTGCGCGTGCCGACGGCGCCGACCGGGGCGCGACCGCGGCGACCGGGGCCCGACGCGGGCCGCCGGCCACCCGTCGCCGGCCTCGCGGCTGGCCGATGGGGCTCGGGATCGCCGCATCGCTGGCGGTGGCGGTCGGCGTGGCCTGGCAGTTGCGCCCGCAGCCGGAAACGCGGTTGCTCGTGTCGCCGTCGGACACCGCGCCACGGCCGGCCGCGATCCTGTCCGAAACGCGCACGCGGCGCGCCGACCCTGCATTGCAGGCGCCGGCCGGTGCCGCCGACAGCGCCCGCGAATCCGCCGCTGCAGTCGCCCCCGGCGAATCCGATCGCAGCGCACCGGGCGATGGATCGCCCGCCTCGCAGACCGCCGCGGCCCGTTCCTCCCAGACAGGGGCCGGAACCGACATCGCCGGCGCCGCCGCCGCGACCGATGCGCTGGCCGCGGAGGCCGAGCGCGAGCAGGCCGAATTCCAGCAGGCGGCGCGCACCCGCGCCGCCGACCGCGAGCGCCGCGCCCGGGCCGCGGCGGCCGGGAGCGCGCCCGCAAACGCCGATGACCTCGCGCTCGATCGGCTGCCCCCGCCACCAGCCCCACCAGCGCCACCGGCGCCGCCCGCGAGCCCGGCGCCCGCGGAACCCGGCTTCGCGCCGGACCCGCCGCAGGCGTCCGCTGCGGCGCGCCCGGACATCGATGCGCGCGCGCGTGCGCTCACGCCGCAGCAGCAGGCCGCACGGGCTTCGGCCGAACGCCTGGACCAGATCGTGGTGAGCGGCTCGCGGATCGCGCCGCCGGACGCGGTCGACGCGCAAGCCGACCAGCCTGTGGACGATCAGCCGCCGGCGTCGGCCGATTCGCCCGCGGTGCGCGAAGTCTGGCTGCAGCGGGTGCGCGAACTGCGCGATGCGGGGGACGTCGAAGCCGCGCGCGCCAGCCTGCGCGAGTTCGTGCGCCGGCACCCGCAGGCGACGGTACCGGACGACCTGCGCGCGCTGCTCGGCGGATGAGCCTGGACACGCTGGCCGGGCCCGTCCGCCACGCGGTCGAAATCCGCCACAGCCGCTTTCTTGCGCAGGCCGCGCCGGTGGAGTCGGCCGAGGCCGCGGCGCGGTTCCTGGCCGACGCCTCGATCGGCGACGCCAGCCACAACTGCTGGGCCTGGCGCGTGGGCGGCGAGTACCGCAGCAACGACGACGGCGAACCGGCGGGCACCGCCGGGCGCCCGATCCTGGCCGCGATCGACGGACAGGGCTTCGATCGCGTGGCGGTGGTGGTCACGCGCTGGTTCGGCGGGGTCAAGCTCGGCGCAGGCGGCCTGGTGAGGGCCTATGGCGGCGCGGCGGCCGAATGCCTGCGCCTGGCGCCGCGGCGCCCCCTGGTGGAGACCGTGCTGGCACGCGTGCACCTGGAGTTCGCCGACGTGGCCACGCTGCACCAGCTGCTGCCCGCCTTTGCCGCCAGCAAGCGCGACGAAAGCTTCGACGCGCGCGGCGCCTGGATCGCGCTGGAACTGCCGGCCGGACACCTCGATGCCTTGAAAACCCGGCTGCGCGACGCCACCCGGGACCGGGCACGTTTCGAAGACCAGGGCTGATGGCGTTTTCCCGAACCCGGCGCGGCGGCGCCCGCGACACCGGCGACGGCGCGCCCGAAGGCGCCAAGGCCCCGATCGGCTCGCTGCGCACGCTGTGGCCGTTCGTGCTGCGTCACCGCGGCCTGTTCGTCGCCTGGCTGGTGGCGCTGGCGGCCTCGTCGGCGGCCACGCTGAGCCTGCCGGTGGCGGTGCGCCACGTGATCGACCGCGGTTTCACCAGCGGCAGCAACATCGACGCCACCTTCGCCCTGCTGCTGCTGGTGTCGCTGGCGCTGGCCTTCGCCACCGCCGCGCGCTTCTTCTTCATCTCGCTGCTGGGCGAGCGCGTGGTGGCCGACCTGCGCACGCGCCTGTACGGCCACCTGGTGGGCCTGGACCAGGCGTTCTTCGAACGCAGCCGCAGCGGCGAACTGGTCTCGCGCCTGAGCGCGGACACCGAGCTGCTGCGCAGCGTGGTCGGTTCGACCATTTCGGTGGCGCTGCGCAGCGTGGTGATGGTGCTGGGCAGCGTGGTGATGCTGGTGGTCACCAGCCCCACGCTGGCGGCGTGGACGCTGGTGGGCATCCCGCTGTTCGTGCTGCCGCTGGTGGTGGGCGGGCGGCGGCTGCAGAAGGTCTCGCGCGCCAGCCAGGACCGCGTGGCCGACGCCAACATGCTCGCGGCCGAAACGCTCGGCGCGATCCGCACCGTGCAGGCGCATGCGCGCGAACCCTACGAGCGCGGCCGCTTCGGCGACGCGGTGGCGCAGACGGTGGCCACCGCGCGGCGCCGCATCGGCCTGCAGGCGCTGGTGACCGCGGTCGCCATCTCGCTGGTGTTCGGCGCGATCGTGCTGGTGCTGTGGTCCGGCGCGCACGACGTGATCGCCGGCGACATGAGCGCCGGCACGCTCGGCCAGTTCGTGCTGTACGCGCTGTTCGGCGGCGGCTCGGTCGGCGCGCTGGCCGAAGTCTGGAACGAGCTGCAGAAGGCGGCCGGCGGCATGGGCCGGATCAGCGAACTGCTGGAACAGCAGCCCGGGATCGCCGCGCCGGCCTCGCCGGCGCCGCTGCCGGCGCGGGTCCGCGGCGAACTGCGCTTCGAGGACGTGCGCTTCCACTACCCCGGCCGCGACGACGCGCCCGCGCTCGAAGGCTTCAGCCTGCAGGTGGAACCTGGCGAGACCGTGGCGCTGGTGGGCCCGTCGGGCGCCGGCAAGAGCACCGTGTTCGCGATGCTGCTGCGCTTCCACGACCCGCAGTCGGGCCGGATCCTGGTCGACGGCATCGACATCGCCACGCTCGACCCGGCCACGCTGCGCGGCGAGATCGCCCTGGTGCCGCAGCAGCCGAGCATCTTCGCCGCCAGCGCGCGCGAGAACATCCGCTACGGCCGGCTGGAGGCGGACGATGCGGCGATCGAGGCCGCCGCCGCCTCTGCCGAGGCGCACGAATTCATCGCCGCCCAGCCCCACGGCTACGACGAGCAGCTGGGCGAACGCGGTGCGCGGCTGTCCGGTGGCCAGCAGCAACGCGTCGCGATCGCGCGTGCGCTGCTGCGCGACGCGCCGATCCTGCTGCTCGACGAGGCCACCTCCGCGCTCGACGCGCAGAGCGAACGCGCGGTGCAGACCGCGCTCGAGCACCTGATGGCCGGCCGCACCACGCTGGTGATCGCGCATCGCCTCGCCACCATCCTCAAGGCCGACCGGATCGTGGTGATGGACCGCGGCCGCATCGTCGCCCAGGGCACGCACGCGCAGCTGCTGGCCCAGGACGGCCTCTACGCCGAACTGGCGCGGCTGCAGTTCATCGACTGACGCGCGCACCGCCCGGCGCCTCGCCCGCTTCCGCCGCCATCGCCCGACAGTGCGCGGCGGTGGCTTCGTCCATCGGGAAGCAGCATTCGATGTGCAGCTCGTCCAGGGTGATGTCGCGGGGCATCGCGAAGGTGGTGATGGTCGAGAAGAAGCGCAATTCCATCCCGTCCCGACGCAGCACCGTGGTCAGCAGCGGCGACGGCGGCGTCGACAGGTCGCGCAGGCGCCAGCGCGCGGGCACGCCCGGGTAGGCGAGCATCTCGTCGAGCAGCGCGCGCGCGATCCGGTCCCCGGGCGCGGCCGCCACGCGGTCGTGCAAATGGCCAATCAGCTCGCCCGCGACCTCCTCCCAGTTCGCGATCGAGGCGCGCAGATCGGCCGGATCGAAGAACTGGCGCAGGATGTTGGCGTGCGCACTGTCGCGGCCGCCGAGCATCCGCCGGTTGACCCGGTCGGCCGCCGCATTCGCGCGCAGCACGTCCCAGCGCCGGTTGATCAGGAAGGCCGGGTACGGCGACTGCTGCGCGAGGATCGCGTCGATCGCCTGGTCGATGCGCGCCAGCGCCGGCGCGTCGAGGGCGCTTTCGGGGAACCGGGGCGCATAGCCGGCGTCGAGCAGCAGCGCATTGCGCTCGCGCAGCGGCATCTCGAGCGCATCGGCCAGCCGCGCCAGCAGCTCGCGCCCGGGCTGCGATTTCCCCGTCTCGATGCAGCTCAGGTGGCGCGCGGACGTCTCGGCGGCCAGGGCCAGCTGCAGCTGGCTGAAGTGGCGCGCAAGCCGCCACTCGCGCAGCCGCGCACCGACCGGCGCCACGGCGTCTGCGCGGGCGGAAAGCGGAGGGGATTCAGGCATGAGGCGAGGATACGGGGCCGATGCGGATGCGGCCATGACCCCGGGGTCATGCCGCGATGACGCGCGCGTCATTGCCGCGTGCTCGCCGGGCGCGGAGGCTGCGCACTCCCCGCCCGACAGGACGCCGCCATGGCCGACCGTTCCGCACAGGCCCGCCGCCTGCATGCGCTGCACCACGCAGCGCGACCGCTGCTGCTGTTCAACGCCTGGGACGCCGGCAGCGCGAAGGCCGTTGCGGACGGCGGCGCCGACGCCCTCGCGACCAGCAGTTGGGCCGTGGCCGCGGCGCACGGATTGCCGGATGGCGAACAGCTGCCGCTGCAGGCGACCCTCGATGTGGTCGCGCGGATTGCGGCGGCATGCGAACTGCCGCTCACGGTCGACCTGGAGCGCGGCCACGGCGACCCGGCCGCCGCGGTTCGGCACGCGATCACGGCCGGTGCTGTGGGCGCGAATCTGGAGGACGGCCTCGCGAACGCGCACTTGCGGCCGGCCGAGGAACAGGCGGCGCTGCTGGCGCAGGCGCGCGCCGCTGCGGCCGCCGCCGGCATGCCCGCCTTCTTTCTCAACGCACGGACCGACCTCTTCCTGCAGCATTCGCGCGACGCCCATGACGGGGCCCTGCTGGACCAGGCCCTGGCGCGGGCGCGCGCCTACGCCGACGCCGGCGCGGACGGCTTCTTCGCGCCGGGGCTGGTGGACGCGGGATCGATCGAAGCGCTCGTCCGCGGCTGCCCGCTGCCGGTCAACATCATGGTGATGCCGGGGTGCCCGCCCTTCGCGGAACTGGCGAAGCTCGGCGTCGCCCGGGTCAGCCATGGACCAGGACCGTACCTTGCGGCGATGCAGGCGCTTGCGACCGCGTTCGCGCACGCGCGCGAGGCGGTCGGGCGGCCGGACCGGACGCAAACAGAGAGCGCGCGCAGTGCCGGCTAGGCGAGGCCCGACTGCCCGCGCAGGTGGTGGATCCACGCGCGCGGCGACTGGCCGGCCTGCGCCTTGAACGCGCGCGACAGCGCGGCCTCGCTGCCGTAGCCGACCTCCGAGGCGATCACCTTGAGCGGCCGACCGCGCCGCAGCGCCTGCTGCGCCAGACCGATGCGCCAGGCCTGCAGGTATTGGCCGGGCGTGGTGCCGACCGTGTCGCGAAACGTGCCGGCGAAGGCGCTGCGCGACATGCCCGCCTGCTCGGCCAGCGCTTCCAGGCTCCACTCCCGCGACGGCGCCTCGTGCATGGCCACCAGCGCGGCCCGCAGCCGCGGATGCGCCAGCCCCGACAGCATGCCGCCGCGGATGCCGCCGCTTTCCATCAGCTGGCGCAGGATCTGGATCATCACCACCTCGAACAGCCGCTCCACCAGCGCCACGCGTCCGCAGCGCTGCTCGAACGCCTCCTCGAACAGCAGCGCCAGCACCGGCGCGGCGCCGCCCACCGCCGACAGCGGCAGGCAGACCGCCGGCGGCAGCGCCGCGGCGATCGGATTGGCCGCCCCGCCTTCGAACACCAGATGGGCGCAGACCATGTCCGCACCGCGCACGGGATCGGTCACGAAGCTGTGCGGCAGCGGCCTCGGGAACAGCAGCAGGCTCGGTTCGGTGACCTGCAGCGACTCGCGCCGGTAACGGACCTCCACCCTGCCCTCGCGCACCAGGTGCAGCTGGCCCCGCCCCGCCTCGTCCTCGACGTGATTCAGCCCGCACAGCGCACCGGCGTTGAACACCTGGGCACTGACCGGGAAGTGCGCCATCAGCGCCGCAAGTCGATCGGCCATCGAATACTCCGGATCAAGTTTTCCGCACTGTACGTCATCGAATGTCCGCTCCGGCGCGGCACAGTACACCTCACCGGGGCGGGCGCCCCGGTTCCCCCCAACGGACCAGGAGACCCGCTCATGAATACGCTCACCCGCACCCTCGGCACCGGCGTGCTGGCCGCCTCCCTCGCGGCCGGAGCCGCGCAGGCCGCGCCCCGCGCCGACACCACCCCGCAGGCCACCGCAGCCGCCGCCACGCTCGACGGCAACTACGTGGTCACCGCCGACGGCGTGCGCCTGTACGTCAAGGACTGGGGCCCGAAGGACGGCCCGGTGGTCACCTTCAGCCACGGCTGGCCGCTCAATGCCGACAGCTGGGAGGCGCAGATGCTGTTCCTGGCGGATCACGGCTACCGCGTGGTCGCACACGACCGCCGCGGCCACGGCCGCTCCAGCCAGCCCTGGGACGGCAACGACATGGACCACTACGCCGACGACCTGGCGGCGGTGATCGAAGCGCTCGACCTGCGCGACGTCACCGTGGTGGGCTTCTCGACCGGCGGCGGCGAGGTGGCGCGCTACATCGGCCGCCACGGCACCGGGCGGGTGAAGAAGGCGGCGCTGGTGAGCGCGGTCACCCCGTTCATGCTGCGCACCGACGACAACCCCGACGGCATTCCGCTCGAGGTGTTCGACGGCTTCCGCAAGGCCGCGCAGCAGAACCGCTCGCAGCAGTACCTGGACATCGCCTCGGGCCCGTTCTTCGGCTTCAACCGGCCCGGCGCCGAGACCAGCCAGGGCCTGGTGCAAAGCTTCTGGGCAGCGGGCATGCAGGCCGGGCACAAGAACACCTTCGATTCGATCGCCGCGTTCTCGGCCTCCGACTTCCGCCCCGACCTGGCAAAGTTCGACGTGCCGACCCTGGTGATCCACGGCGGCGACGACCAGATCGTGCCGGTGGCGCTGTCCGCCGAAGCGGTGCCTCGCTACGTGACGCAGGCGCAGGTGATCGTCTACCCGGGCGCGCCGCACGGCATCACCGACACCCACAAGGACCGCCTCAACCAGGACCTGCTGGACTTCGTGTCGAAGTAGGTGCGTCTCCGCACCAATGGCCGCGGGCACCGTGCCCGCGGCCAGTTCGCTGCGTCGCATGCGGCTCTTTGGTCTTCCAGGATCAGGAGTCGGCGGGTG
>NZ_JARXRN010000021.1:108934-556754 GCF_029888045.1 Luteimonas rhizosphaericola
CCGCACCCGCCCCACATGCACCGGGGCGGCTGCACGAACCGCCTGTCGCGAGCACCACGCGCAACGCGGTCGAGAAGAACCATCGAGGATCGAGGAAGAAATCCGTCCTCGCCGGAGCGTGGAATTGCGCAGCGAACGCAAGGTAGGTCTGCGCCTGGGCGCAGGCGGGGGGACATCAGCGGAGCAAGGCCAACGGTCGCCGCGAGCCCTCAGGTCGCCGCTCCATCCGGAAGCACCGCCCGAGGATTCATGACGAAGCCCGTCCTCGCGGCGGTCGGTGGGATTGCGCAGCGAACTCAAGGAGGAGGCCTGCGCCAAGGCGCAGGCCGGGGGACATTCGCGGAGCAATCCCGTCGGTCGCCGCGAGCCCCCAGATCGCCGCTCCATCCGGAAGCACCGCCCCGAGGATTCATGACGAAGCCCGTCCTCGCGGCGGCCGGTGGGATTGCGCAGCGAACTCAAGGAGGAGGCCTGCGCTACGGCGCAGGCCGGGGGACATTCGCGGAGCAATCCCGCCGGTTGCCGCGAACCCCCCGATCGCCACTCCATCCGGCGGCACCGACCCGAGAATTCACCACGAAGCCTGTACTTGCGGCGGCCGGTGGGATTGCGCAGCGAACTCAGGGAGGAGGCCTGCGCCAAGGCGCAGGCCGGGGGACATTCGCGGAGCAATCCCGCCGGTCGCCGCGAGCCTTTCAGGTCGCCACGCCATCCCGGCCCCGCTGGCACACCCGCACCAGTACGTCAGTCAATCGCCAAGCGCGCGCGCCAGCAGCGTATCGAACGGCGTTTCCGGCGGCAGCGTTCCATACGCGCCGCCACGCCCGCCGAGTCGGCTGCGGCAGAATACCGCCGCCACCGGGCTGCCCGCGCGCAACAGCACCGCCGCCTGCAGCAACTGCGCCATCGCCTCCACCAGTCGCCGTGCACCCGCTTCCGCAGGCGCGGCGGCGAGCATCTCCCGCAATCCCGCAAACGCAGCGTCGAAGTCACCGTCGCGACCCGATACCGATTCGAGTTCGGCCAGCAGCGCCGCGCCCGCCTCGGGCTCGCGCGACAGCGCACGCAGCACGTCCAGGCACTGGATGTTGCCGCTGCCTTCCCAGATCGAATTCAGCGGCGCCTGCCGGTACAGCCGCGGCAGCAGCGACTCCTCCACGTAGCCCGCGCCGCCCAGGCATTCCTGCGCCTCGTTGACGAACCCAGGCGCACGCTTGCAGACGTGGAACTTGCCGATCGCGGTCGCGATGCGCGCGAATGCGGCCTCGCGTGGATCCCGCGGCGCCGCGTCCACCGCGCGCGCCACCCGCATCGACACCGCCAGCGCGGCCTCCGCCTCGACCGCGAGATCGGCCAGCACGTTGCGCATCAGCGGCTGGTCGATCAGCGCCTTGCCGAACGCGCGGCGGTGGCGGCAATGATGCAGCGCCTGCGACAGCGCCATGCGCATCAGGCCCGCCGAACCGAGCATGCAGTCCAGCCGGGTGAGCATCACCATCTCCAGGATGGTGGCGATGCCGCGCCCCTCCGCGCCCACGCGCCACGCGTGCGCCTGGTCGAACTCCACTTCGGACGAGGCATTGCTCCAGTCGCCCAGCTTGTCCTTGAGCCGCATCAGGCGGAAGCCGTTGCGATCGCCGTCCGGCAGCCGCCGCGGCAGCAGGAAGCAGGTCAGCCCGCCCGGCGCCTGCGCCAGCACCAGGAAGCCGTCGCTCATGGGCGCGGAGAAGAACCACTTGTGGCCGCGCAGCAGATACCCGTCGCCGCCGGCCAGCGGCGTCGCGATGGTGGCGTTGGCGCGCACGTCGCTGCCGCCCTGCTTCTCGGTCATGCCCATGCCGAGGGTGACGCCATGCTTCTCCGCCATCGGCAGGTCGCGCGCGTCGTAGCGGCAGGCCGCCACCTTCCGCACCCATTCGTGCAACGCCGGCTCGCGCGCGAGCACTGGCACCGCGGCATGAGTCATGGTGAGCGGACAGCTGCTGCCCGGCTCGGCCTGGTAGTGCAGGTAGCTGAGCGCGGCGCGCGCGACATGCGCGCCCGGCACGGGCTCGGCCCAGGACAGGCCCGCGACGCCGTGCGCGATGGCCGCGTCCATGATCCGGTGGTAGTGCGGGTGGAACTCGACCGCGTCCAGGCGCTCGCCCGAGGGATCGTGCGTGCGCAGTCGGGGCCGGTCGCGGTGGGCATCGTGCGACAGCGCCAGCAGTTCGCCGCCGGCCAGGGCGCCGTAGGCAGCGATACGTGCCGCCGCGTGCGACGCGCCCTCGCGCGCCACCGCCTCGCGCAGCACGGCGTCGCCCTGCCACAGGTCGTGCGCGCCGAACGGGGGCGGCTGGTTGTCGACGAGATGGGTGGCGAATCCGGTCATGGCGCGCTCCTGGGTTCGGCACGGCGCCGCAGGCCATCGGCCAGCGCGTCGACGAAGGCGTCCTCGAGCGCGATCCGTCCGAACAGGCCCTGCTGGGTGCCGCTCAGCACCCGCAGCATATGCGTTCTGCCCGGCGGCAGCCGGCCCGCGGGCAGCAGGGCCAGGTCGCGCAGGCGGGCGACGAGGTCGCGCTCGGACTGGAACATCGGCGTCAGCCAGCGGCTCCACTGCTGGTAGATCGCGACGTGGCGGCGCCGCTCGCGCTGGAACCGCTCCAGCGCGGGCGCGATCGCATCGCCTGTGCGCAGCGCCTCGCACAGCGCCCACGCATCCATCAGGGCCATGTTCACGCCTTGTCCGAGCTGCGGACTCATCGCGTGCGCGGCGTCGCCGACGAGCACCGCGTGCCCGCGATGCCAGTGCGTCACCACGCTGTCGCGATAGCGCGCCCGCGCGAGCTGCGCCGGTTCGGTCACGTCCGCAAGCAGCGGCCCGAGCTCCGGCCACAGCGACAGCACCTCGCGTTTCCACGCCGGCAGGCCCGCGTCGTGCCAGGCGTCGAAGCCCGCGGTCGGCAGGCTCCAGAAGAAGCTCAGCCGCGCAGTGTCGTCGCCCGGGCGGGTGCCCACCGGCAACAGCCCGATCATCTTGCGGGCCGACACGTACCGCTGCCTCAGCTCGCCCAGGTGCGGCCACGCGCCCGCGGCCAGCAGGCACCACAGCGCGCCCCACGGGTACGGCTGGTCGAGCCGCACGCGACCGACCTGGCCGCGCAGCAGCGACGCCGCACCGTCCGCCACCACCACCAGGTCGAAGCCGCCGTGGCGCGTTCCCTCCGCGTCGACCAGCGTGCGCCCGTCGTCTTCCAGGCCGACGACGCTGGTGCCGGCACGCACGTCGGCGTGTCCGTCGTAGGCCGAGGCGAGGATGGAGAACAGCGCCCCGCGCTGCAGGCCGATGCCCGACAGGCGCCGGTCCAGCCCCGCGTAGCGCATGTCCATCACCGCGCGGCCGCAGGGCGTGTCGCCGAACAGCCGGCCGACCGGCGCACCGTGCCGCATCACGGCCTCGAGCAGGCCCATGCGCCACAGCACCTGCAGGCCGCTCGGCTGAAGCAGGAAGCCGGCCCCGATCGGGCCCGGCCGCGGTACGCGTTCGAACACCTCCACCGCATGTCCGTCGCGCGCGAGCAGCACCGCCGCGCACTGCCCGGCGCTGCCGTAGCCGACGATGGCGACGCGCCTGCGCCTCATGCCGGCCGGCGCCGCACAGAAAAAAGCCCCGCCAGGGCGGGGCCGGAAAATCTCGCCGTCGTCATCTCAGACGACCGGCTGCACCCCTGCCGCCTGCGCACCCTTGGGACCCTGGGTGACTTCGTACTGGACACGCTGGCCTTCCTGCAGGCTGCGGAAGCCCTTGGCGTCGATGGCCGAGTAATGGACGAACACATCGGCGCTGCCGTCTTCCGGCGCGATGAACCCGAACCCCTTGGCGTCGTTGAACCACTTCACTGTGCCGTATTGCATGACTCGTCGAACCTCGTGATGGCTGGTGGCGCCCGGGTGGCCGTGCAAGGCGCCAGGCCGGACAGGCCGAGTATGCAAAGCCGGCCGGACCGTTGCAATCACCCGTCCAGCAGCGCCGACACCAGCGCCGGGATCCCCGCCGACGCCGCGGCGACGTTGGCCAGCACGTCCTCGAGCGTGATCTGCTCGTCCGGATCGGGTCCGGCGCCGGCGGCCCAGTTGGCGACGATCGCCAGGCAGGCGTACTCCAGCCCGAGCTCGCGCGCGAGCCCGGCCTCCGGCATGCCGGTCATGCCGACCAGGTCGCAGCCGTCGCGGCGCATGCGCGCGATCTCGGCCTTCGTCTCCAGGCGCGGCCCCTGGGTCGCGCCGTAGACGCCGCCGTCGACCAGGTCGATGCCGCGCTTCGCCGCAGCCTCCAGCAGCTGCCTGCGCAGCGCCGGGGTGTACGGATCGCCGAAGTCCACGTGCAGCACCTCGGTGCCCGGTTCCTCGCACAGGGTGGAAATGCGGCCCCAGGTGTAGTCGATCAGCTGGTCCGGGCACGCGAGCACCCGCGGACCGAAGCGGGCGCCGATGCCGCCGACGGTATTGAGCGCCAGCACCCGGGTCGCGCCCAGCGCCTGCAGCGCGGCGAGGTTGGCGCGGTAGTTCACCTTGTGCGGCGGTACCGAGTGGCCCTCGCCATGGCGCGCTAGGAAGGCCACGCGCCGGCCGTCGAGCGTGCCGACGCGCACCGGCCCGGACGGCGCGCCATAGCGCGTGTCCGGCTGGTGGGACTGCACGTCCCGCAGTTCGGCGAGCGCGTACAGGCCGGTGCCGCCGATCACGGCGAGGTCGATGGAATCGGAAGTCATGCGGATCGCGGTCGACGGGACGTGGCCGCCAAGCATAGCGCCGCACGCGCCAGGGCCGCGCGGACGCTACTCGCCCAGCGCGTAGATGCCCGGCAGGTTGCGGCCCTGTTCGTGGAAATCCATGCCGTAGCCGAACACGTAGCGGTCGGGCACCGACACGCCGACATAGTCGGCGCAGATGCCCTCGACGCAGCGGTCGTGGTCCTTGGTCGCCAGCACCGCCACCCGCACGTCGATCGCGCCCTGGTCCTCGCACCAGTACTTCACGGCCTTGAGCGTGTGGCCCTCGTCGAGGATGTCGTCGGCCAGCAGTACCCGGCGGCCGCGCATCGGCGTGGCCGGGCGATGCAGCCACGCCAGGCCGGAGCCGGTGGTGTTGCCGCGGTAGCGGGTGGCGTGCAGGTAGTCGAACTCGAGATCGATGCCCCGCTCGCCCAGGGCGAACGCCAGCTGCGCCGCGAACGGCAGCCCGCCGTGCAGCACGGTGATGAACAGCGGCGGCCGCTCGTCGCCGGCGTAGTCGTCGCGGATCGCGTCGGCCATCTCCTCGATCGCATCCTCCAGCGTGTCGCGATCGTGGATCAGCTCGGCGCTGTCGAGCACGTCGGCCAGGCGGGGGGTGGTCATGCCGTCTGCCCCAGGCGCGCGGCCAGCCGGTCGCGGGTGCCTTCGTAGCGCGCGTCGGCCAGCAGCCCGTCCCAGCCGAGCCCGCCGCGACCGAGCAGCCCGACCAGGGCCATGGTGTTGAGCTTGCGGTGCTCTACCGCGGCCAGCGATTCCTCGACCAGTTCCGGATGGCAGACCAGCACCACGTCGCAGCCGGCGTCCAGGTGGGCGTCGACGCGCGCCTTGATGCCGCCTGCCGAGAACGCGGCGGCCATGCCGATGTCGTCGGAGAACACCACGCCGCGGAAGCCCAGTTCTCCGCGCAGGATGGTATTGATCCAGAACGGCGAATAGCCGGCCGGCTCGGGCGCGACCTGCGGATACACCACGTGCGCCAGCATCACCGCGTCGGCACCGGCTTCGATGCCGGCCACGAACGGCACCAGGTCGTGGGCGCGGATCGCCTCGAGCGGGCGGTCGTCGACCGCATTGTCGACATGCGTGTCCTCGCGCACCGTGCCGTGGCCGGGGAAGTGCTTGAGCGTGGCGGCCATGCCCACCGCGTGCATGCCGCGCACATAGGCGCGAGTGAAGTCGGCCACCACCTGGGGATCGTCCGAGAACGCGCGGTCGCCGATGGCGAGGTTGCCGTGGCCGACATCGACCACGGGCGCGAAACTCAGGTCCACGCCGGTGGCGCGGATCTCGCTGGCCATCAGCCAGGCGTGTGACTGGGCCAGTTCGAGCGCGGCCTCGCGGTCCTGCGCGTACAGCCGGCCGAACCCGTCCAGCGAGGGCAGCTCGGTGAAGCCGTCCTGGAAACGCTGCACCCGGCCGCCCTCCTGGTCCACGCAGATCAGCACCGGTCGCGGCGCGGCGGCACGGATCGCGGCGCACAGGTCCATCACCTGCGCGCGCGAAGCGAAGTTGCGCTTGAACAGGATCACGCCGGCGCAGGCGTCGTTCTGCAGCCACTCGCGCTCCTGCGCGGCAAGTTGTGTTCCGGCGATGCCGATCACCAACATCCGGGGGCTCCTGTACGCGCGGATGCGCGGCGGTCATTGTCGCAGAAGGGGCGGCGCGGGGGGCGCGATGGCCGTTGGGCCGTGTCGCGGGCCGCGCGGCCGTTCACGAATGTCGACCCGTGCGCATCCGGCCCCGGATCGGCTGCGGCCGTCACGGCCCGCGATGACGCCGCGCCACGCCCACCGCCGCGCTCAACCGCGCTCTTCCTGGCGCCACGCGGCGAACGGATGCGAGGCCAGCGCCAGGTTGTAGTAGCGCACGTCGTCGGTCACCTCGCGACCCGCCCACGGCGGCAGCGCGAACGATTCGTCGACATGGTCGAGCTCGATCTCCGCGACCACCAGCCCGGCGTTGTCGCCCAGGAACTCGTCCACCTCCCACAGCTTGCCGGCGTGGTGCACCAGGTGGCGGCGCTTGTCGATCACCCCGCCCACGCACAGCGCGAGCAGTGCGCGCGCATCCTCCACCGGGATCGGATAGTCGAACTCCTGCCGGCTGGCGCCGCGTTCGCGCGACTTCAGGTTGAGGAACGCGCGATCGCCCTGGATGCGCACGCGGACCGAGGCCTTCTGCCCGCCCGCATCCAGCGCGGCCAGGTCATTGAGGTATCCCTGCGCCATCGGCACCACCGCGTGCGCGGCCTCGCGCCAGGCGGTACCGGTCACCAGGAACTTGCGTTCGATCTCGATGGCCATCGCGGCAGGCTCGTCCGGCAGGAATGCGGATGGTAGCCGGAGGACGCGCCCGCGCGTTCGGCGAGGGTCGCCGCAGGCGCCGTGCGGATGCGCGTTGGCCGCGCGATCGCGCGCGTCCCTGCGCTACGCGCGCTCGAACAGCGCGATGCTCTCCACGTGCGCGGTCTGGGGGAACATGTCCATCACCCCCGCACTCGCCAGCCGCCATCCGCGCTCGTTGACCAGATAGCCCGCGTCGCGCGCCAGCGAGGCCGGATGGCAGCTGACGTAGACGATGCGGCCGAACACATCCAGCGGCAGCTGGCGCAACACGTCGATCGCGCCCGAGCGCGGCGGGTCGAGTAGCAGCTTGTCGAAGCCCTGCCGCATCCACGCCGTGCCGCGCTGGTCCTGGGTCAGGTCGGCGGCATGGAAGGTCGCGTTGGCCAGGTCGTTGCGCGCGGCGTTCTCCTTCGCCCGCGCCACCAGACCCGCATCGCCCTCCACCCCGACCACCGCGGCCACGCGGCGCGCCATCGGCAGGGTGAAGTTGCCCAGGCCGCAGAACAGGTCGAGCACGCGGTCGGCGGGCTGCAGATCGAGCAGCTCGAACGCGCGCGCGATCATCAGCGCGTTGATGGGCCCGTTGACCTGGATGAAATCGAGCGGCCGGAACGCCAGCGACACGTCCCACTCCGCGAGTCGGAACGACAGCGACGGGGCCTCCGGCCACAGCGGCCGCACCGTATCCACGCCACCCGGCTGCAGGTACATCGCCACCCGGTGCCGCTCTCCGAACGCGCGCAGCGCCGCCAGATCGCCCTCGCCCAGGGGCTGCAGGTGGCGGAAGACCAGCGCGAGCCCGTCGAACGTCCCGGTCGCGTCGCCGACGATGAACTCGATCTGCGGAATCGCGCGCCGCGCCTCCATCCCGTCCACGAGCTGCGACAGGGCCGGGATCAGCGTGCCGACCTGCGGCACCACGGTATGGCATTCGTGCAGCTCGGCGACGAAGCGCGGGTCGCGCTCGCGGAAGCCGACCAGGGTGCGGTCCTTCTTCTCCACCCGCCTCACCGAGAAGCGGCCTTTGCGCCGGTAGTACCAGGCCCCGCCGGTCAGCGGCGGCAGCACCGCTCCGGGCGAAACGTGGCCGATACGCTCGAAGTTTTCCAGCAGCACGCGCTGCTTGGCGAGGATCTGCACCGATTCGTCGAGATGCTGCAGCGCGCAGCCGCCGCAGGTCCCGAAGTGCGGGCAGCGCGGCGTCACCCGGTCCGGGGATGCGCGCAGCACGTCCAGCGCGACGGCCTCGTCGAAGTGGCGCGAGCGCGCAGTCTGCCGCGCGGTCACGCGTTCGCCCGGCAGCGCGCCGGCGACGAACACGGCCTTGCCGCCATCGCGGCGCGCGACGCCGCGGCCGTCGTGGCTCAGGTCGAGGATGTCGAGTTCGAACGGGGTCTGGTCGATCCGGGCCACGTGGAATCAGGCGGCATGCAGGGCCGCGCATTGTCGCAGACCCGGGTCCACGGTCGCGTACCCCGCGCGCCAGCCCCCCCGAGGTCGGCGGCGTCGGCTACGGTACGAGGCCGGAATGCCGTCCATCCTTCCCAAGTCCTGCGAAGCCCCGCGCATCACGAGCGGCGCACGATCGCGGCAGCAGCTGCGCGCGTGCCCAGGTGTGGGCGCCGTCGACGCAAGCCCGTGCGATCGGGCTGTCCCGCAGGACGACCGGATGCTCCCGGACGTCCGGCTGCCCTGCCGCAGGCAGGTCGCTCCGCGCCGCGAGTCGACCTACTTCTGCTTCCAGGTCCCGCCCTGCTGGTACCACCAGCCCGGGCGCGCGCTGGCGATCCACTGGCGCGCGAACACGTCGCGAATCTGCGACTCCCATTCGGGATGGCCGTTGGCGACCGCGATCTCGCGGTAGACGGCGTTGCGGTCGCGGTTGTCGTCGGCGACCGCGGCGTTGACCGCGACCCGGTCCTTGATCGCCAGCTTGGACGCGTCGCGCACCACGATCGTGCCGTCGCCGGCGAAGCCCAGCGCGCCTGAATCGAAGTGCGGGCGCAGGGCGCTGTTGAAGCGCGATTCCATGCGCGAACGGATCGCCTGGATCGCAGGCGTGCGGATGGTGATGTCGGGCGAGGATTGCGCCTGGGCGCTGCCGATGCCCACCAGCATCCAGGGATCGAAACGCGGCACGCGCAGCGCCATTCCGCCGCCGGGCGGCGGTGTGTCCGCCGGGGGCGGCGCGGCCTGGCCGTCGTCGCCGATCACGTTCTCGACGAACTCGCGCGCGGCTTCGCGCGCCTCGGCGGCGGGAAAGTAGACATTGATGGTGACGCACGCGCACAGCGCGAGCAGGATCGGCATTCCCAGCAGGCGACGCATGTCAGGCTCCCGTTGTTGGCAGTGCGGTCGCGGATCTGCGGCCGTCGTAACGCATGTGGTCAGTCCACCACCGGCGCGACATCGCCGGTGGCCACGGCGGCGAGGCGTTCCACCAGCGTCGGCCAGTCGACGTTGCGGTTGAACCCGACCACCTGCAGCTTGGGCACGCCCGCGCCTTCGACGATAGTAAAGCCATCGCCCGCTGAATGCAGGCCCGACATCCGGCACACCTCGTTCGCCAGCCGGCAGCCGATGCCGATGCGCCGGTAGCCGAAGTCGTCGAACAGCGCGATCAGGCGTCCCTGCAGGCTGCTAACGAGCGAGGCGTCGCCGACGCTGGAAATATCCTGCACCGCGCGCTGGCTGATGCGCTGACGCACGCCGCGCGCGGGTTCGGTGTGCAGCTCGGCATCGAACGCGGTGGCGGTCCAGTCGACCAGGCGCAGGCCGTCGATGCGTCCGTGCAGGCGCCCGGTGATGCTGCCGAAGTCGAACGCACCGGTGATGCCGAGCAGGTCGAGATCGTGCAGCGCGAGGTCGGCCGACAGCGTCGGCGCGACCCCGAACGGCCGCTCCATCGACAGCGCACCGACATCGACGCGGCCGCCGAACACCTGCACCGCCAGGCCACCGTCGAAGTCCAGGCGCTCGTCGGCGTAGCGCGCGCTCGGGATGCGCCCGGACAGCGTGCCGCCCAGCGCCGGCCAGCCCAGCGCCGAGGTCAGCTGGCCGAGTTCCAGCGCGTCGAGTTCCAGACCGAAGGCCAGCCGCACGCCGGTGTCGGCAGCGGGCGGCTGCAGCGCGAACGCCAGCAGCCGCACCTGCCCGCCGAGCATCGCCAGGGCCGCGGGTTCGCGCAGCCGCAGCCCGCCCTCGGCGCTGCGCATGGGAAGGCGGATCGCACCGAAGTCGAGTCCGTACAGGGCCCCGGACCGCCAGCGCAGTTCGCTGTCCACGCTCGCACCGGTCGCCACGCGCAGGTCCCCGGCGAGGCCGTCGATGCGGAAGCGGTCCGCCGCATCGGTCAGGTCGACGCCGTCGAGCGTCGCGTCGAGCCTGCGCAGCGCGCCCTGCGCGAGATCGACCCGGACCGTCGCCGCGCCCGACAGGGCCAGCTCGCCGAGCCCCGCCAGGCCGAGCCAGCCGGAGAGGTAGCGCGCCGGCAGCGCCTCCAGCGCCGTGCTGCGCGCCTCCAGCGCCAGCTCGCGCACCGCGCCGTCGGCACCGAGCGCGGCGCTGCCGTCGGCGGCCAGCGTGGCGCCGTCGCGCCACTGCAGGCGTGGGATCGCCCAGCCGCCGCCCGGTGCCTGGCGGGCGTCGAGCGCAAACTGCAGCGGTTTCCCGTCGAGCGCCAGATAGGTGTTGCCGAACAGGATCTCGCCATCGTGCAGTTCGGCGTCGACATCGACCCGCATCGCGCCGGCGTCGGGGATCCGCGCGTCGAATGCGATGCGGCCGTCGAGATCGCCGACGGCGACGCTGGCGTCGGCCGATTCCAGCGCCATTGCGCGGATCGCGAGCTCTCCCTCCACGCGCAGCGGCTTGCCGGTGGCCGTGTGCAGCGTCACCCGGCCATCGGCGGTGCCCGCCCCGAGGCGGCCGGCGGACCAGCCGCGGGCAAGCAGCGCCTGCGCCCATGCCAGCGGCACCCGCGCCAGGTCCAGGCGGGTGGCATCGGGCGCTGCAGCGGTGCGCGCGAGCGCGATGCGCGCATCGCCCCGCGTGAGCCGCGCATCGGTACGGGCGCTCGACAGGTCCACCGCGAGCCGCATGCGGCCCGCGCCCGCGGCGTTCAGCACGCCATCGCAGGTCCAGTCCGTGGGCCCCGTCGACGCCAGCGGGCAGGTCCACCCGACATCGCGGAACCGGTAGCCCAGCGCGTCCGCCTCGATGCGCGCCGCCTCCACCCGGAGTTCGCCTTGCGCCGCGCCCGCGGGCCACGACAGGCGCACGGTGACGCCGTGCAGCTCGGCGCCCGCGGCGCGCACGGTGTCGATACGCGCGGTCGCGGTGCGCGCCTGCGCCGTGCACGCGCAGAGCGCCAGCAGCAACAGCGTTAAGATGCGCGCAGGCATCGGCCGAGGATATCCGGTCGGCAAGGAGGCGACGATGAACCCGAGGATCCTGCTGGTCGAGGACGACCCCACCAGCCGCGCATTCCTGCTCGCGGCCACGCAGGCGCTGCCGGCCGAGGTGGACGCGGCGTGCGACATGGCGCAGGCGATCGCACTGGCTATCGTGCAGCCCCACTCGCTCTGGCTGTTCGACGCCAACCTGCCCGATGGCAGCGGCACCGCCCTGCTGCAGTCGCTGCGTACGCGCGGCCTCCGCACTCCTGCGGTGGCGCATACCGCCTCGCACGATCCCGACGAACACGCCGCGTTGCGGGCCGCAGGATTCGTGGCGACCCTCGCCAAACCGCTGTCAGCCCAGGCCTGGGCGGCCGCCCTGCGGCGGGTGCTGGACGATGGCGGCGATGCGAACGCCACCGCGGAGGCCGCTGCCGCGTATTCGATCGACGCGCAACCGCCGGTCTGGAACGACGCGAAGGCGCTGGCGGCGCTGGGCGGCAGCGCGGCCAACGTTGCAGCGCTGCGCGGCCTGTTCCTCGACGAACTGCCCGCGAGCCGCGATGCCGTCGCACAGGCGGCGCGCCGTGCCGACAGCGATGCGTTGCGTGCCGCTTTGCACCGCCTGCAGGCAAGCTGTGGCTTCGTCGGCGCCGAGCGGCTGCTGACAGCCGCGACCCGCCTGCACGCGCAACCGGGATCGGCCGCGGCGCTGGATGCGTTCGTCGACGCCGCTCAGGCGACGCTGTCGCCACCCTGATCCGCCCTGCGGGCCGACAGGCGGCCGAGGTCGGCCGCCAGCTGCCAGCTCTTCAGCCCGCGCTGGCCGACATGCTGGC
Source organism: Luteimonas rhizosphaericola (assembly GCF_029888045.1). Taxonomy (GTDB): domain Bacteria; phylum Pseudomonadota; class Gammaproteobacteria; order Xanthomonadales; family Xanthomonadaceae; genus Luteimonas; species Luteimonas rhizosphaericola. The sequence goes on from NZ_JARXRN010000021.1 coordinate 121,294, forward strand.
CGATCACATCGCGCATCGCATGCCGCAGGCTCTCCAGGTCCGCGGCATCGGGGCGGATGTCGTCCCCCAGCGCCAGCAGCGCACGCCCGGTGGCGTAGCGCCCCCGCGATTCGCCGATGCGTTCGCCCAGGACCCGACGCGGCCCGTGCTCGGCCTCGAGGCGGTAGCGGGCGGCGGGATCGATGTCGACGCCGTCGCCGTCCACGCGCAGATCGAACCCGAAGCCAAGCGCCTCGAGCAGGTCGCGCTCGAAACGTCGCAACGTCCACGCCAGGCCGCTCGCGTCGCCCAGGCGCGCGCGCACCTGCCCGTAGAGGCCGTAGAGCTGCGAGTGCGGATCCTGCCGCGGCGCTAGCCGCAGCAGCAGTTCGTTGACGTAGAACGCCGCGAGGCTCGCGTGGCCACCGAGCGGTGGCGGTGCGTCGAGCGCCTCCACTGAAGAGAGGTAGGCCAGCTCCCCGCGCTGCACGGCCTCGATCCGGACGTGCTGCAGCGGCTGCAGCGCGGCGAACTGAGCCTGTCTGCGCGGGCCGCGCACGCCGCGCGCGATCAGCCCGAGGCGTCCCTGCGATTCGCTCAGCAGGTCGACCAGCAGGCCCGTCTCGCGCCAGGGACGCGCGTGGAGCACGTAACCGGCTTCCCCCGCGTAGCGCATTTCAGCCGGACGCGAAGGCGGCGATGACCTCGGCCTCGGTCATCTTCCGGGTCGGGTTGGCGAAGGCGTACCAGGCGGGCTTGCGGTCGATGAAGATCTCGCTCTCCAGGCGCAGCCCCTCCACCTCGCCGAACAGGCCTGCCGAGACGTAGTACGTGCCCTGCGCGCGCAGCCGGTAGAACAGGTGGCTGCCGCAGTGCGTGCAGAAACCGCGCTGTCCCCATTCGGAGGAATCGAACAGCGCGACCGCGTCCTCGCCGCGCTCGAACCGCAGCTGCGCGCCGCAGCCCAGCGACAGGAAGGGCCCGCCGCCCCAGCGCCGGCACATCCCGCAGTGGCAGGCGTCGGCGTGCAGCGCCTCCGGCTGCACCTGCAGCCGCACCTTGCCGCACAGGCAGTGGCCGTGCAGGGTCGTCCTGGCGTCTTCTTGCATGGTTGATGCTCCGGAATCGACGGGTCAGTCGCCATAGCCCAGCGTGCGCAGCGCCGACTCGTCGTCGGACCAGCCCTCGCGCACGCGGACCCAGGTCTGCAGGAAGACCTTGGCGTCGAACAGCTGCTCCATGCGCTCGCGCGCCCGCTTGCCGATGTCGCGCAGCCGGGTGCCGCCCTTGCCGATCACGATCGCCTTCTGACCTTCGCGCTCGACCCAGATCACCGCGCCGATGCGGTACATCACGCCGGCCTTTGGCGAAGGCTCCTCGGTGAAGGACTCGATCTCGACCGTCGTGGCGTACGGCAGTTCCGCGCCAAGCTGGCGCATGAGCTGTTCGCGCACCAGCTCGCCGGCGAGGAAGCGCTGGCTGCGATCGGTCAGCTCGTCCTCGCCGTACAGCGGCGGCTGTTCCGGCAGCAGCGCAAGCAGCGAGGCCACCAGCGGCTCCAGTCCCTGGCGCTTGAGCGCCGAGACCGGATGCACGGCCGCAAAGCTGCGGCCCTCGCTGGCGCGCTGCAGGTACGGCAGCAGGCTGGCCTTGTCGGCGATGCGGTCGACCTGGTTCACCACCAGCACCACCGGCAGCCCGCTCTCGCGCAGGGCCTCGTAGGCGAGCGTGTCCTCGTCGTCCCAGCGGCCCGCCTCCACCACCAACGCGGCCGCGTCCACGCCTTCCATCGCGCCGCGCGCGGCGCGGTTGAGCACGCGGTTGAGCGCGGTCGAGGCGCGCTTGCCGCCTTCGCGATGCAGCCCCGGCGTATCCACCAGCACCAGCTGCCCGCCGGGCACGGTGGCGATCCCGAGCAGCCGGTGGCGCGTGGTCTGCGGCCGGTTGGAGACGATGCTGAGCTTCGCGCCGACCAGTGCGTTGACCAGGGTGGACTTGCCGACATTGGGCCGGCCGATGACGGCCACGTGGCCTGCGTGGTGCGAAGAAGCGTTCATGGGCGGATTGTCCGCGTCCGGATGCGGCGGGGCAAATCCGCCCGGACTCAGGCGCCCGGCAGCTGTCCCAGCACGACCTCCGCGGCCAGCTGCTCGGCGGCGCGCCGGGAGCCGCCCTCGCCCTCGCCCGCGAGCGGCGGGTCGGACACGACGCAGCGGACCACGAACACCCGGGCGTGTTCCTCACCCGACTCCTGCTGCAGCACGTATTGCGGCAGCGGCTTCTGCCGCCCTTGCAGCCATTCCTGCAGGCGGGTCTTGGCATCCTTGCCGACCTTGCCCGCCGGCACCGCGGACACCGCCTCCTCGAACCAGGGCAGCACGACCCGGCGGCAGGCATCGAACCCGGCATCGAGGTAGATCGCGCCGATGATCGCCTCCAGCGCGTCGGACAGGATCGAGTCGCGCCGGTGCCCGCCGGACTTCATCTCGCCCGGGCCCAGCACCAGGCGAGGTCCGATCTCCAGCCGGCGCGCCACTCCCGCCAGCGACGACTCACGCACCAGCTCGGCGCGGGCGCGCGTCAGCGAGCCCTCGTCGGCCTTCGGCCAGCGCGCGTAGAGCGCCTCGGCCACGATCACGCCGAGCACCGCGTCGCCGAGGAATTCCAGCCGTTCGTTGTGCGGCGCCCCCGCACTGCGGTGGGTCAGCGCCTGCGCCAGCAGCGCCGGCGCGGCGAAGACGTGGCCGGCGAAGGCGGCCGTCGCCGGATCAGTCGGCGCTGGCACCGCTACCGGACAGCGTCTGGGTCGCATGGAAACGGCCGACTGCATCGAGGTTCGCTACCAGCGGTTCGCGCACCTCGTACGTCACTTCCATCTGCCAGGCTTCCCCCACGCGCTGGATCTTGACGTGTTCCTTCTTCACGTGGGAGGAGTAGCTGATGTTGAGCCGACGGAAGAACAGTTCCTGGATCCGGCCAGGCGAATAGCTGCCAACGCCGGGCTCGGCGGCCAGACCCTTGAGCGCGGACTTGACCGCGTAGTACTCGGAATACATCGGGAACAGCTTGATGCCGATGAAGACGAAGAAGCCGGCTACGCCTGCGACGATGATGAACCCCAACAGCGTGATGCCGCCCTGCTTGCGACGCGTGTTCATGCCTCGATTCCCCCGGTTGATGCCCTTGCCGCCGGTCGCGCCGGCGCCCCGTGTGCCGGCCTACGGAATGCTGCGGCCGATCCGGCTCCAGTCGACCCAGCCAGGCGCGCTCGAGTCGAGGTTCATCCAGACCAGGAACGCCTTGCCCCGCAGCTGGCTCTCCGGCAGCGTACCCCAAAACCGGCTGTCGTCGCTGCGGTCGCGGTTGTCGCCCATCACGAAATACTCGCCCTCGGGCACGCGCCATTCGCCCTCGCCGGGGTCGAACCCGCCCGGCCGCATGGTCTCCAGCACCAGGTGGCTTCCCCCCGGCATGGTTTCCTGCACCAGTTCGGCGCCAGTCATGTCGCTGCCGCGGCCCACGCCCTGGTAGCGTCGCGCCTGAGCGTACTCGAACGGCTCGCCGTTCACGTAGACGGTGTTGTCGCGGTAGGCGACCACGTCGCCGGGCAGGCCCACCACGCGCTTGATCCAGTCCTGGTCGGGATGGTGCGGCGGTCGGAACACCACCACGTCGCCGCGCCGGGGCTCGCCCAGTTCGATCACCTTGTGGTTGTTGATCGGCAGGCGGATGCCGTAGGTGAACTTGTTGACCAGGATGAAATCGCCGATCAGCAGGGTCGGCATCATCGAGCTGGAGGGAATGCGGAACGGTTCGGCGATGAAGCTGCGCAGGACCAGGACGAAGAACAGCACCGGGAAGAAGGCGCGCGCGTAGTCGACGACCACCGGCTCCTTCTCGTCGATCAGTCCGGCGCGCGCGGCGCGGCGCTTGGCGAACAGCATCCGGTCGAGCAGCCAGGTGATGCCCGTGGCGAAGGTCAGGACGACCAGCGCGACCTCGAACCATTTCATCATGTCACGCCATCCCCTACTTGTTGTCCACCTGCAGCACCGCCAGGAACGCTTCCTGCGGGATCTCCACCCGGCCCACCTGCTTCATCCGCTTCTTGCCTTCCTTCTGCTTCTCCAGGAGCTTCTTCTTGCGGCTGATGTCGCCGCCGTAGCACTTGGCGAGCACGTTCTTGCGCAGCGCCTTGACCGTGGTGCGGGCGATGACCTGGGAGCCGATCGCGGCCTGGATCGCAACGTCGAACTGCTGCCGCGGGATCAGTTCCTTCATCTTCTCGGTCAGCTCGCGACCGCGGCGATCGGCGTGGCTGCGGTGGACGATGATCGACAGCGCGTCGACCTTGTCGCCGTTGATCAGGGTGTCCACGCGAACGAACGGGCCGGCATCGAAGCGCAGGAACTGGTAGTCCAGCGACGCGTAGCCGCGGCTGACGGACTTGAGCTTGTCGAAGAAGTCCAGCACCACCTCGGCCATCGGCAGCTCGTAGCTGATCTGCACCTGGCTGGCGAGGTACTGGATGCCGATCTGCACGCCGCGCTTGTCCTCGCACAGCTTGATGATCGCGCCGATGTAGGCCTCGGGGGTGAGGATGTTGGCGCGGATGATCGGCTCGCGCACTTCCTGGATCTGGTTCACCGGCGGCAGCTTGGCCGGATTGTCGAGCGGCATCACCTCGCCGTCGGTGCGCAGCACCTCGTAGACCACGGTCGGCGCGGTGCTGATCAGGTCCAGGTCGTACTCGCGCTCGAGCCGCTCCTGCACGATCTCCATGTGCAGCATGCCGAGGAAGCCGCAGCGGAAGCCGAAGCCCATCGCCTCGGAACTCTCGGGCTCGAAGCGCAGCGCGGCGTCGTTGAGGCGCAGCTTGTCCAGCGCTTCGCGCAGGTCCGGGTAGTCCTCGGCATTGACCGGGAACAGGCCCGCGAACACGCGCGGCTGCATTTCCTGGAAGCCCGGCAGCGGCTTCGGCGCCGGATCGGCGGACAGGGTGAGCGTGTCGCCCACCGGGGCGCCGTGCACGTCCTTGATCGAGGCGGTGATCCAGCCCACTTCGCCCGCGCCGAGTTTGGCCAGCTCCTTGCGCTTGGGGGTGAACACGCCGACCTTGTCGACCTCGTGGGTGCGGCCGGTCGACATCACGAGGATCTTGCCCTTGGGCCGGATCTCGCCCTGCATCACGCGCACCAGCGAGACCACGCCCAGGTAGTTGTCGAACCACGAGTCGATGATCAGCGCCTGCAGCTTGTCGGTGTCGCGCGGCTGCGGCGGCGGGATGCGGTGCACGATCGCCTCCAGCACCTGCTCAACGTTGAGCCCGGTCTTGGCGCTCACGGCGATGGCGTCCTCGGCGTCGATGCCGATCACCGCCTCGATCTCGGCCTTGGCCTTGTCGATGTCGGCGGTCGGCAGGTCGATCTTGTTGAGCACCGGCACCACTTCCAGCCCCTGCTCGACCGCGGTGTAGCAGTTGGCGACCGACTGCGCCTCCACGCCCTGGGCGGCATCCACCACCAGCAGAGCGCCCTCGCACGCGGCCAGCGAGCGCGAGACCTCGTAGCTGAAGTCGACATGCCCGGGGGTGTCGATGAAGTTGAGCTGGTAGGTCTGGCCGTCGGCGGCCGTGTACGGCAGCGAGACCGACTGGGCCTTGATCGTGATCCCGCGCTCGCGCTCGATCGGATTCGAATCGAGCACCTGCGCCTCCATCTCGCGCGCCTGCAGCCCGCCGCAGAGCTGGATGATGCGATCGGCCAGCGTCGACTTGCCGTGGTCGACGTGGGCGATGATGGAGAAGTTGCGGATCAGCCGCATCGGGTCGGACATGGGGAGGCGGCGGCCGCGGAATCGTCGGGACAACGCGGGATTATCGCATAGGGTCGCGCCCGCCCGTGGTCCAGCGGGTGGCCGGTCCCGCCCACGGCGCCGCGCGCGTGGGCGATGCGAGGGACGGGGACGTACCCTGCCGCGTCCGACCGGTGCACGCGGCGGCCGGCACGCCGCCACGCAATGCGCGCGGCGGCGACGGACGCCGGCTATTCCTCGCCCGGCGTGATCGCGACGAAGCGGCTGCCGCCGGCGCGGCTGCGCACCAACAGCATCACCGTCTCGCCCAGCTCCACACTGCGCAGTTCGCGCTCGAGCGCGGCCGCGCTGCCCACCGGCGTGCGGCCGACGCGCAGGATCACGTCGCCCGGGGCCAGGCCGGCTTCGCGCGCCGCCAGGCCCTCGACCCGCGCGATGCCCACGCCTTCGCGCGCATCCAGCCCCAGCTGCCGCCGCTGCGCGTCGGTCAGGTCCTGGGTGGCCAGGCCGAGGACGTTGGCGCCCGTGCCGCCACCATTGGAGGGTGCACCCGGTCGCGGCGCCGGACCGCCGGCCACCGCGCTGTCGTCGAGCTCGCTCAGGGTCACGTCGAAGGTGCGTTCGCGGCCCTCGCGGAACACGCCGATCCGCATCTTCGTGCCCGGCACCTTGTTGCCGACGATCGGCGGCAGGTCGCTGGGCTGGCGGATGGCCACCCCGTCCGCGCTGCGGATCACGTCGCCCGGCTCGATCCCGGCCTTCTCCGCCGGGCTGCCCGGCACGACCTCGCTCACCAGCGCCCCGAGGGTGTCGGGCAGGCCGAAGCCGCGCGCCTGCTCGGAGGTGATGCCGGTGGCCTGGAACTGCACGCCGAGCTGTCCGCGCTGGACGCGACCAGTCTGCTTCAGCTGTTCCACCACGTTCATCGCCACGTCGATCGGGATCGCGAAGCTCACGCCCATGTAGCCGCCGGAGTTGCTGAAGATCTGCGAGTTGATCCCGATCACCTCGCCGGCGGTGTTGAGCAGCGGACCACCGGAATTGCCCTGGTTGATCGCGACGTCGGTCTGGATGAAGGGCACGTACTGCTGGTTGGCGTACGGGTTGCTGCGCCCGACCGCGCTGACGATGCCCGCGGTCACCGACTGCTCCAGGCCGAAGGGCGAGCCGATCGCCACCGCCCACTGCCCGGGCTTGACCGCCGAGCCGTTGGCCGTGCGCAGCACCGGCAGGCCCTTGCCGTCGATCTTGAGCAGGGCCACGTCGGACCGCTCGTCGCTGCCGACCACCTTGGCGGTGTACTCGCGCAGGTTGCTGAGCGTGACCTTGACCTCGTCGGCGCGGTCGATGACGTGGTGATTGGTCAATACGTAACCGTCTTCGGAAATGAGGAACCCGGTGCCCATCGCGCGTCCGCGCGGCGCCGGCCCCTGGCCGCCCGGACCGGGCATCTGGAAGCCGGGGCCGAAGAAGCGCCGGAAGATCTCGGGGATCTGTTCGTCGCCGGGGAAGGCGTCATCCGGCGACTGCGCGCCGCGCGCCGCGGAGCGCCCGCCCATCGTGGTGTCGATCTTGACCACCGCCGGCCCGACCTGCTCGACCAGGCGGGTGAAGTCCGGCAACCCGCTGACCAGCGGCTGCGCCGGCACCGCGGTCGCCTGGCCGGCAAGCGGCGCGGCGGCGACGCCGTCGGGCGAAGGCTGGGCGGTCGCGATCGGCAGCACCACCGCGGTCGTGGCGGCGGACGCGAGCAGGATCAGGACGAAGGCGGACACCGGCGTTTTCATCGGAACGGACTCTCGGTTCAATCAACGGGAATGCAGTCGGACACGTCGCCGGCGGCACGCATGCGCGCGCCCGGGGCCGTCGCCGCGCGCGATCAGGGCTGTGGTGCCGGATCCGGCGCCTGCGTGGCCGCTCCGGCCAGCGGCCACTGGGTGACGGTCTGGGCCGGCGCCGGCCGGAACGGCTCGAACGCGGGCTCGCGCGGCGCCAGGGCGCCGCCGGCCACGGTATAGGCGCCGGCCGCCGGCAACAGCGACCGGGGCCAGGGCCGCGCGGTGGCCGCCGGCGGCATCGCGAAGGGATCGCGATCCACCGCGACGGCCTCCGGCAGATCGATCAGCACCGGCGCGGCATTCGCGGCCAGGGCCGTCGGCGACCGCGAATCCGGCCTCTCCGCCTGGCGGCGGCGCGCCTGCTGCACGCGGGCCACGGCCTCGGGCTGGGAACGCGTCCGCCGCTCGGCGGACCGGCGCGGGGTTTCGGCGACCGCGAGCGCCGCGGCCGCAAGCGCGGTGGCGGCTTCGGGCGCGCCACCGCGCTCCTCCGCCTGCGCCAGGCGCGCCGCGTCGACCGCCGAGGGCGCGGGGACGGGAACGGCCGGCGCCGCAGGCACGGACCCGGCTTCCGCCACCAGCGGCGCGCGGTCGCCCGCGGGCACGCCACCCGGTTCGGGCAGCTGGCGGCTGGCGAATACGGCTAGCAGCGCGACCGATGCCGCGATCGCCGCGCCGCCGCCCCAGCGTGCGATGCGCGGGCGGCGTTCGCGCGCCGGAACCCCGGGATCGGCGACCAGCGTCGCGCCGCCGGCCAGCGACAGCGCCACGCGCTCGGCGAAGTCGCGGGGCAGCAGGTCGTTGCGCTGGCCGCGCAGCACGTCGCCGCACACCTGCCAGCGTTCCCAGCACGAGGCCAGGGTGGTGTCGTGCTGCAGGCGCCGCAGCATGAACCTGGCTTCGTCCGGAGACAGCTCGCCGTCGAGCATCGCCGACAGCTGCTGCCGGTGATACACGAACAGCTTGTCCGGGTCCGGTCCGATCTGCAGGAACTCGTTGTCGTCGACGTGGGTCATCGTGCCGCGCGCTCCGCTCGTGTGTCGCTGTCCAACAGGGGTTTCATCTCGTGGTCGATCGCCTCGCGCGCCCGGAAGATGCGCGAGCGCACCGTACCGATCGGGCAGTCCATGCGCTGGGCGATCTCTTCGTAGCTCAGGCCGTCGACCTCGCGCAGCGTGATCGCCAGCCGCAATTCCTCGGGCAGGGCTTCGACCGCGCGCATGACGGTTTGTTCCAGCTGCTGCCGCATCAGTTCACGTTCCGGGGTATCGCCGTCGCGCAGCCGGATGCCGGCGTCGAACTGTTCGGCGTCGTCGACATCGATATGCGCGCCCGGCGGGCGGCGGTTGCCGGCGACGAGGTGGTTCTTGGCGGTGTTCACGGCGATCCGGTGCAGCCAGGTGTAGAACTGGGCGTCGCCGCGGAAATTGCCGATCGCGCGATAGGCACGGATGAAGGTTTCCTGGGCGACGTCCTGCACCTCGCTCCAGTCGTGCACGTAGCGCCCGATCAGCGCCGCGATCCGGTGCTGGTACTTGCGCACCAGCAGGTCGAAGGCCGCGCTGTCGCCGCGCTGCACGCGCCTGACCAGTTCGAGGTCCAGTTGTTGGGTGTCGATCTCGGCCATGGGGCCTGGCGCTCCTGACTCGCCCGGCCTTGGCGACCGGCAGCTGTGACCTCGGGCAGGAGCGGAAGTTCCGCCCCCGTATCAGCCGGATCTGGGGATGCCCCCCGCCGCGCGCAAGCCGGGCGTCGCGCACCCGGCGGCACGCGCCCCGCGCCGCCGATTTGACTGCGGCGAAACATCCTCTGGATCATAAAGGGCTTCCCATACCCTAACGGATGGTCCCGCATGATCGCTGGCCTCGATGGACTGCGCTTCAGCCACTGGCAGGTCGAGCTGCGCCCGGACGGCGTCCTGGTGCTGTCGTTCGACCGCGAAGGCGAGTCGGTCAACACCTTCGGCCAGGACGTGCTGATCGAACTCGAGGCGCTGCTGGAGCGGCTGGCGCTGGATCCGCCCAGGGGGCTGGTGCTGCGCTCGGCCAAGCAGAAGGGCTTCATCGCCGGGGCCGACATCCGCGAATTCGCCGAGTTCGACCGCAAGGGCACCATCGGCGATTCGATCCGCCGGGGCCAGCAGGCGTTCCAGCGCCTGGCCGAGCTGCCCTGCCCCACGGTTTCCGCGATCCACGGCTTCTGCATGGGCGGCGGCACCGAGGTCTCGCTGGCCTGCGACTACCGCGTGGCCAGCAGTGACCCGTCCACGCGGATCGGCTTGCCCGAGGTGAAGCTGGGCATCTATCCGGGCTGGGGCGGCAGCGTGCGCCTGCCGCGCCTGGTCGGGGCGCCGGCGGCGATGGACGTGATGCTCACCGGACGCACGCTGTCGGCGGCGTCCGCGCGGGCGATCGGCCTGGTCGACAAGGTGGTCGAACCGGCGCTGCTGGTGGACGAGGCCGCGAAGCTCGCCCTCGAAGGCCGCGAACGGCCGTTCAAGCAGCGCTTCCTGGGCTGGATCACCAACACCTGGCCGGTGCGGCAGGCGCTGGCGCCGATGCTGGTCAAGCAGGTCGCGCGCAAGGCGCGCAAGGAACACTACCCCGCGCCCTACGCGCTGATCGAGACCTGGCGCCGCAGCGGCGGCGGCGTGCAGGCGCGGCTGGCGGCCGAGCGCAGGTCGGTGGTCAGGCTCGCCGGCACGCCGACCGCGCGCAACCTCACCCGGGTGTTCTTCCTGCAGGAACGGCTCAAGGGGCTGGGCGGGAAGACGCCGCACGGGATCGAGCGCGTGCACGTGGTCGGGGCCGGGGTGATGGGCGGCGACATCGCGGCCTGGTCGGCCTACAAGGGCTTCACCGTGACCCTGCAGGACCGCGAGCAGCCCTACATCGACAAGGCGATCGCGCGCGCGCAGGAACTGTTCGCGAAGAAGGTCAAGGACGAGGCGAAGCGGCCTGAAGTCGCCGCGCGCCTGCGCCCGGACCTCGCCGGCGAAGGCGTGGCCGCGGCCGACCTGGTGATCGAGGCGATCATCGAGGATGCCGAGGCCAAGCGCGAACTGTATGCCGGCGTCGAACCGCGCATGCCGCCCGGCGCCCTGCTGGCCACCAACACCTCCTCGATCCCGCTGGACGAGCTGCGCGGGCAGCTTGCGCGGCCGGCGCAGTTCGCCGGCCTGCACTACTTCAACCCGGTGGCGCTGATGCCGCTGGTGGAGATCGTGCGCCACGACGCAATGGACGCCTCGACCGAGCAGCGGCTGGCCGCCTTCTGCAAGGCGATCGACAAGCTGCCGGTGCCGGTCGCCGGGACGCCGGGTTTCCTGGTCAACCGCCTGCTGTTTCCGTACATGCTCGAGGCCGCGCTGGCGTACTCGGAAGGCATTCCCGGCGCGGCGATCGACAAAGCGGCGGTGAAGTACGGCATGCCGATGGGGCCGATCGAGCTGATCGACACCGTGGGCCTGGACGTCGCCTACGGCGTGGGCCAGGAGCTGGCCCCGTTCCTCGGCCTGCAGATCCCGCCGGCGCTGTCGCAGCCGCCGGAGGCCGGCAAGCGCGGCAAGAAGGACGGCCAGGGCCTGTACGCCTGGGAGGACGGCAAGGCCAAGAAGCCCGAGGTGCCGAAGGACTACGTCGCACCCGACGATCTCGAGGACCGCCTGGTCCTGCCGCTGCTCAATGAGGCCGTCGCCGCGCTGCACGATGGCGTGGTCGAGGACGCGGACCTGCTCGATGCCGGCGTGATCTTCGGCACCGGCTACGCGCCGTTCCGCGGCGGCCCGATCCAGACCATCCGCGAGACCGGTGCCGACGCGCTGCTCGAACGCCTGAAGGCGCTGCAGGCGCGCTACGGCGACCGCTTCGCGCCGCGCGCGGGCTGGGACAATCCGGCGCTGCGGCCGTCGGCCGCCGGCCCGGCGTGAACGCCGGCGGCGCGTCGGGCCCGGTGCCCGTCGCGCCGCGCGCGGGGCGCGCTACAGCCGCGACCCGGTCAACGTGACGTCGGCCTCGCGCCATGCCGCATCGAAGGCCCGGGACGCCTCCGCCGCCTCCGCCCGCTTGTCCTGCGCGTCCAGGCTGCGGGCGAGGCCGAACAGCGACCAGCCGTTGCCCGGATTGCGCTGCAGTTCCTCGCGATAGACGGTCTCCGCCTCGGCGGCGCGACCGGCGTCGAGCAGCACCGCGCCGAGCGTCTGCCGCACCGGCGCGTGCCAGCCCGGCGGCTCGTCGTAGGGGATGCCGTCCTCGATCGCGACCGCCTCGCGCAGCGCCGCCACCGCGGCGCCGGTGTCGCCGCGTGCGGCCGCCAGTTCGGCGGTGACGGTGCGCTCGGCGACGCGCGCGGCGAACGACAGCGGATAGCGGTCCCAGACCATCCGCCGCTGCATCGCCGGATCGGCGGCGAGCGGGCGCAGCGCGGCCAGGTGCGTGTCGGCCGCGTCCAGGCGGCCCCGGCGGACCGCCGCCATCGCCTGCGCGTAGTGCCAGATGGCGGTGACGTAGGGCAGGTCCGGCGCCGGGTTCTCCGCGCCCGCGATCTCGTCCCAGCGCCCGAACCGCACCCGGTCGAACCAGGGCGTCATCCAGTAATGCTGCAGTCCCTCGAAACCGGGGGTGCGCATCAGCTCGGGCAGGTCGGTGCGCTCGGCGGTGGCCAGCGCCGCCGCCCGCGCCACCGCGCCGCTGCCCTCCATGCTCGCGGCGAACCACAGGAAGTGGTGGTTGTGCGGCACGTAGCCCAGCGGATACACGCCCTGGGTGTTGCCGCGGCACAGCGCGAGGTAGGCGTCGTCGGCCTCGATCGCGCGCTGGTTGGCGATCACCGCGTCGTGCCAGCGCCCCACCCGCGCGTAGATGTGCGCCGGCATGTGCACCAGGTGCCCGGAGCCGGGCACCAGGGTGCGCAGGCGGTCCGCGGCCGCGACGCCGCGCTGCGGGTCGGCCGAGGCCTCGACGGCATGCACGTACAGGTGCAGGGCGCCGGCGTGGTCGGGATCGCGCGCCATCACCGATTCCAGCGTGCGCACCACCTCGGCGGTGTGGCCCTTGGGCTGGCGCTGCGCGTCGTAGTAGTCCCACGGCTGCAGGTCCATCAGGGCTTCGGCCATCAGCACCGCGGCGTCCAGGTCGTCGGGGCGCTGGCGTACCAGCGCGCGCATGGCGGCGGCGTAGGCCTCGTCCAGCGGGCGGCGATCGTCCGGCGGCTGCGCGGCATAGCGCGCCGCCAGCGCCTCGATGAAGGCCCGCTCGCGCGCACCGGCGCCGGCGGCGAGTTCGCGCGCGCGCTGCAGCCGGCGCCAGGCGTCGGCGTTGTCGGCCGGGTCCATTGCTGCGTTCACGTGCGGGCCCAGCACCAGCGCCGCGCCCCACCAGCACATGGCGCAGTCGGGGTCGAGCTCGGTGGCCTTGAGGAACGAGCGCTCGGCGGCGTCGTGGTTGAAGCCGTAGGTCAGCATCAGGCCCTGGTCGAACCAGCGCTGGACCTCGGGATGGGCGCTGGTGACTTCGAAATGGTGGTCGCCGAGTCCTTCGAGCAGGTGCGCGCCGACCATCGCCAGCTCGGGCGGCGACACCGGCCGGGGCGGCTCGACGGATGCGGAGGCGCTGCGGCGCTCGCAGGCGGTGAGCGCGAGCGCGGCGAGCGCGCCGGTGAGGATCAGGGAACGCAGGTGCATGGGAACCTCCACTGCGGTGCATGCGCACGTGGCGGCGTCGCCACCCGACCCGTGCTGCGCCTGATCGTGTCCCACGCGGGCCGGCGGCACGGGAACCGCCGGCTCGGGATGAGATCGGGCCGCTGCGCGCGCCGGCGGTCACCGGCCCCGGGTTCGGTCTCCCGGGTGGGTCTCGGCAGGTCCACCCGGAATGGCCGCTGTCGCCTGCGCCCGCGCGCGTCGGATCCGACTTCCTTCAGGACGCGGGATCGCGCCCGGAGCGGACAGCCAGCGGCGGTGCACCCCTCATAGTCATCAGGCGGGGCCCGGCGCCCCGGGCAGCTCCCGACAGGTCGGCAGGTTCAGTGCGCCAGCCCGACGTCGCGCAGCGCCGCCTCCAGCGCGTCGCGCTGGGCCTCCAGGGTGTCCGGGCCGTCGTACGGGACCACGGTCCAGGTCTCGCCCGCGCGCATCGTTTCGCCGGGGGCCAGGGTGCGCATCGGGGCATGCACCTCGAGTTCCATCAGCCCCGCGTTGGGGTCGCCGGCGTGCCACTGTTGGTACAGCTCGACCTGCCCGTGCTCGGGATCGATCGCCGTGTCCGGCTGCCGCTCGAACCGGATCAGCAGCAGCTGGCCGGCGCTGAAACCGGCGATCCAGCCGGCTGCGGGCGCGATGAAGACCTTGCCGCGGCGCCCGGCCTTGCCGGCTGGCGGCGGATCGGCCTGCAGCGAATACAGCCCGTCCTCCCCCCACGCCACCAGCCCGGCAAAGGTGGCGTCCTCGTCGGCGCGCAGGCGCGCGTCGGCCGGCCGCGCGACCGGGACGAACACGCGGCTGCCGGCCGGCAGGCGGGTGTTGAACCAGAGGTCGCGCCGCACCCCGCGGTCGCGGACGTTCACCGCCTCCGCGCCCAGCTCGAGCGTGGCCGGCGCCCGGCCGGACAGCCGGAACGACTGGTTCGCGCGCAGCCCGCTCACCGGGCTGTCCACGCCTTCGAGCACCAGGGCCTGCGACGACCGCTCGACGATCCGGTTGCGACCGTAGGCCAGGAACGGATCGGGGGGCCACACCGCGGCCGCCGCGCGCCGCTCCGGGTTCACGTCCTGGTCGAGCCACCAGCGCGACTGCGCGCCGGTCCACAGCTCGTGGCCCATGTAGGGAATGTTCTCGCCCTGGGCCGTGGGCACCGGCGGTGCCACGTTCGCGACCGCCTCGCCCACCTTCAGCAGGTTGGGCCTGCCGGGCAGCGAGAGATGGACGATGCGTCCGCCCAGCGCGGGCGCGATGTCGACCTGCAGGTGGCCGTCGTCCAGGCGCACGCGCTCGGTGGCGTGCACCGCCGGCAGCGCCAGCAGCGCGAGCGCGGACAGCGCACACAGCCGGCCGAGGCGGCGCACGAGGCGGTCCATCACATCGTGTTCGTGGGCTTCTCGGCGGTCAGCGAACCGGCGAGCAGGGTCTCGATCCGGTTCTTCACCGTCTCGCCCTCCGGCGTGTCGGCGAACTGCACGCCCACCCCCGCCACGCGCGCGCCCTGGGCGCCGGTGGGCGTCACCCAGACCACCTTGCCGGCCACCGGCAGGCGGTCACTGGACTCGGGCAGGGTCAGCAGCAGGAACACCTCGTCGCCGAGGAAGTAGCGCTTGGGCGTGGGCACGAAGATGCCGCCGTACTTCAGGTACGGCATGTACGCGCCGTAGAGCGTCGCCTTGTCCTTCAGTGCCAGCGACAAGATGCCCTGTCGTGCGCCGCCCGCGGTGCTGCTCATCGGTGAGTCCTCGATCCTGTCCCGGTGCGCGGCGCGTCTGCGCCGCGCCATGCCAGCAGCAGTTCCGCGACCGCGAGGTCCGCGCGCACGGTGGTGCGCAGCAGGTCGCGGGTGCGGTTGGCCGCGTCGAACCACCGCGCCAGCTTCCGGATTCGCGCCGGATCGGTCAAGCCGGCGGCCTCGGCCACGGCGAGGTCGGCGGCATGGCTCAGGCGCAGCGTCCCGTGTTCGTCGGCGACCCAGCGCTGCGCGGTCTCGATCGGTGCCGCGTCGCCACGCGCCAGCCGCGCGAGGTCGTCGGCCACCTCGCGCCGCAGCTGCAGCCCGCCGTCGCGCAGCCAGGCATCGGCGAGGCCGGGATGTCCGCGCGCGGCAGCGAGTGCCTCGTGCGCGGTGGACGCATCGTGGCCCTGCGCGCGCAACCACGCCAGCGCTTCGTCTCGCGGCGGCAGCCGCAGCTCCAGCCGCTGGCAGCGGCTGCGGATGGTCGCCGGCAGCCGCGCGGGGTTGGAGGCCAGCAGCCACAGGTAGCGCCCGGGCTGCGGCTCCTCGAGCGTCTTGAGCAGCGCGTTGGCCGCCGAGACGTTGATCGCGTCGGCCGGATCGACGATCGCCACCTGCGCCGCGCCGTACTGCGGCGTGAGCGAGAGCTTCTCCGACAGCGCGCGGATCTGTTCGATCACGATCTCGGTGCGCAGGCGCGTGCCGTCGCGGTTCGGCTCCAGGGTGACGAGATGGAAGTCCGGGTGGGTACCCGCCTCGATCAGGTGCGCCGCGCGGGCTTCGTGCGCGCCCAGCAGGTGCGTGGCGAGGCGCCCGGCGACCGCGCGCTTGCCCAGCTTCGCGGGCCCGCACACCAGCAGTGCGTGGCCGAGACGGCCGTCGGCAAGGTTGGCCACTGCCTGGTCGAAGGCGCGCTGCTGCCAGGGGGCGAGCGGCGCGTTCATCCGTCCGCCCGCCACGCGCGCAGCAGTTGCACCGCCTCGGCCGCGACCGCGTCGGCGGAACGCGAGGCATCGATCAGGCGGACGCGTCCGGGATCGGCATCCGCCCGCGCGCGGTAGGCGGCGCGCACGCGTTCGAAGAACTCGTCGCGTTCGGCCTCGATGCGGTCCGGCACCAGGTCGCGGCCGCGGGTGCGCTCGCGGCCACGGGCGACGTCCAAGTCGAGCAGCAGCGTCAGCCCCGGACGCAATCCGACCACGCGGTGCTCGAGCGCGGCGATCCACGTCGCGTCGATCCCGCGTCCGCCGCCCTGGTAGGCGTAGCTGGAATCGGTGAAGCGGTCGCACAGCACCCAGGCGCCGCGGGCCAGGGCCGGGCGGATGGTCTCGTGCACGTGTTGCGCGCGCGCGGCGAACATCAGCAGCAGCTCGGCCTCCGCGCAGGGCGACTCGTGCGAGGGATCGAGCAGCAGCGCGCGGATGCGTTCGGCCAGCGGCGTGCCTCCGGGTTCGCGCGTGGCCACCACCTCGTCGCCGCCTTCGCGCAGTGCCTCGCGCAGCGCGTTGAGCACCGTGGTCTTGCCGGCGCCCTCCCCGCCTTCCAGGGTGACGAAGCGTGAGTGCGTCGGGATCCCGGCCGACGGCCCGCAGGCCGTCGCCGAAGGACCGGACGCCTCCGGCAACCACGCGTCCACTGGCGCCGCACCCCGAATCGCCGGCCGGGCGGCGCCGTCCGCGGACGGAGTCGTGCGCGACCCGTTCATCGCGGCGCGAACTGCTCGCGGTAGCGACGCACGTATTCGCGCACCGCGGCGTTGTGTTCGTCGAGCGTGCGCGAGAACACGTGGCGCCCGCTGCCGTCGCCCACGGCGACAAAGTACAGCGTGTCGCCGTCGGCCGGATTGGTCGCCGCGCGGATCGCCTCGACCCCGGCCATCGCGATCGGGGTCGGCGGCAGGCCGTCGCGGGTATAGGTGTTGTAGGGCGTATCGGCCAGCAGGTCGGCGCGGCGGATGTTGCCGTCGTAGGTGCTGCCGAGGCCGTAGATCACGGTGGGGTCGGTCTGCAGGCGCATCCCGGCCCGGAGCCGCCGTGTGAACACGCCGCCGATCTGCGCGCGCTCGGAGGCGATCCCGGTTTCCTTCTCGATGATCGAGGCCAGCACCAGCGCCTGGTCGGCGTCCTCGAGCGGCAGGTCGGGCGCACGCGCCTCCCACGCCGACTGCAGCGCCTGCTCCAGCGCGCGGTTGGCGCGGCGCAACAGGGCGACGTCGGTGTCGCCGCGGGTGTAGACGTAGGTTTCCGGCAGGAACCGGCCCTCGGGATGCACGCCGGGCCGGTCGAGCGCGGCCATCAGCGCCGCGTCGTCCAGCTCGCCGATCGTCTGCACCAGCGGCGTGGCCCGGGCCAGGCCCGCGCGCAGTTCGCGGATGTTCCAGCCTTCGACGATGGTGAAGCGGTAGGACACCACCTTGCCGTCGCGCATCTGTTCGAGCAGGCCGCGCGGCGTGGTCGCCGGGTCGAGCGCGTATTCACCGACCTGGATGCGGGCGTCGGCGCCCAGCTGGCGCGCCAGCAGGCGCCATTCCAGGTCGTGCCCCGTGTCGATCCCGGCCTCGCGCAGCCGCGCCAGCACGCGCACGAACGAATCGCCGCGCTCCACGCGCAGCGTCTGCCCCTGCTCGATGCCCGGCAGCGGCGCGTCGGCGAAGCCGGTGTAGTGGTCGTACAGCCACACGGCAGCGGCGCCGGCCAGCAATGCCGAGATCACGAACAGCAGGCCGAGCCCGCGCCGGCCTTCAGCGGCCATGCGGGCGCGTCCGTCGGGAAGAGGAGGTCGTCATCGGCTCAGGATACCTTGGCCCGCGTACGCTCACGGCGACAGCGCGCGCAGCATGCCGCGCGCCTTGGCCCGGGTTTCGTCCAGTTCACGCGCCGGAACGGAGTCGGCGACGATCCCGGCGCCGGTCCGGAACCGCGCCAGGGTGCCCTCCAGCTCGGCGCTGCGGATCAGGATGTTGAGGTCGAGGTCGCCGTCGCGGTTGAGCCAGCCCATGGCGCCGGTGTAGGCGCCGCGGCCGCTGCGCTCGAGCTCCGCGATCACCTGCATGCAGCGCACCTTGGGGCAGCCGGTGATGGTGCCGCCGGGGAACGTGGCCGCGATCACCGCGCCGGGCGTGTTGCCTGCACGCAGCCGGCCGCGCACGTTGCTGACGATGTGGTGCACGTGGGCGTAGCTCTCGATCGTCATCAGCTCGTCCACCTCCACGCTGCCGGGCACGCAGACGCGGCCCAGGTCGTTGCGCTCCAGGTCGACCAGCATCACGTGTTCGGCGCGCTCCTTGGGGTGGCCGGCGAGTTCGCGCATGCGGGCCGCGTCGTCGTCGCCGGGCGTGCGCGGGCGGGTGCCCGCGATCGGGCGGGTCTCGACCACGTCGCCGCGCACGGTCACCAGGCGTTCGGGCGATGCGCTCACCACCGCCCAGCCGGCGCCCGCGAACAGGCCTGCGAACGGCGCCGGGTTGGCCTCGCGCAGGCGCGCGTACAGCGCGGCGGGCTCGGGCGCGGCGTCGAAGTGCGCGCGCCAGCCGCGCGACAGGTTGGCCTGGAACACGTCGCCGGCCGCGAGGTAAGCCAGGATGCGCTCGACACCATCGAGGAACGCCTGCGGCGGATCCTCGTCCAGCCGCGCGGGCGGCCGCCACGAAGGCGGTGCGGACAGGGTCGGCGCCGCGGCGAGATCGCCTTCGATGGCGTCCAGCAGCGGCTCGGCGCCGGTCTCGGCGATCGCCACGCATTCGCCGCTTGCGTGATCGCGCAGCACCGCGGCCGGACAGCGCAGCGCCTGGGCTACCGGCAGGCCCCCTGCCGCCGGGGGCAGGCGCAGCACCGGTTCGACCTGCGCCGCCAGCTCGTAGCCCAGCAGCAGCGCCCAGCCGCCGCGGAACGGCCAGCGCGGTTCCTCGCGCGGCTGGCGTGCCGCGCGCCAGGCCGCGTCCAGGGCGTCGAGGAAGGAGCCATCCAGGGGCGTCCCGGCCTGGTCGCGGGTGACGCCGTCCCCGCCCAGGGTCAGCGACCCGCCCTCGGTCGCCAGCAGCAGGTCCCAGCGGGATTGCGCGGTGCCGTGCGCCACCGACTGCAGCAGCACCGGATAGCGCGCGGGATCGACGCGATGCAGCGCGAGCAGGTCGGTGTCCGGAGGAAGCGGCCGGGTGATTAGCACGACAGGGTGCTCCGAAGGGCCCGCTGCGCCGGGCGTGCGGCCGCGGGCCGGCACCGGCCGCACTTATCCCATGCGTCCGTGCGCCCGCCGCGGCAGTCCGCGCTCCGGGGCTTCGACGCGTTCATGCCGCGGCCCGATTCCGCGCCGCCGCGCTCAGACGCGACGGAACACCAGGGTGCCGTTGGTACCGCCGAACCCGAACGAGTTCGACAGCGCGATCTCCACCTGCGCCTCGCGCGCGGTGTGCGCGACGTAGTCCAGGTCGCAGCCCTCGGAGGGATTGTCCAGGTTGATCGTCGGCGGGATCACGCCCGTATGCAGGGCCATGGCCGAGAACACCGCCTCCACGCCGCCGGCCGCGCCGAGCAGGTGTCCGGTCATCGATTTGGTGGAACTCACCATCAGCTTCGCCGCATGCGCGCCGAACACGCTCTTGATGCCCATCGTCTCGGCCAGGTCGCCCTGCGGGGTCGAGGTGCCGTGGGCGTTGATGTAGCCGACCGCGGACGGGTCGATGCCGGCATCGCGCAGCGCGGCGACCATGCAGCGCGCGCCACCCTCGCCGTTCTCGCTGGGGGCGGTCATGTGGTGGGCGTCGCCGCTCATCCCGAACCCGGCGAGCTCGGCGTAGATGCGCGCGCCGCGCGCCCTGGCGCGTTCGTACTCCTCCAGCACCAGCACGCCCGCGCCGTCGCCCATGACGAAGCCGTCGCGCTCGCGGTCCCACGGCCGCGACGCCCTCTGCGGCTCGTCGTTGCGGGTGGACAGCGCCTTCATCGAGCAGAAGCCGCCGACCGACGTCGGCGTGGTGGCGAACTCGGCGCCGCCGGCGATCATCGCGTCGGCGTCGCCGTACTGGATCATCCGCGCGGCCAGGCCGATGTTGTGGGTGGCCGTGGTGCAGGCGGTGACCACCGCGATGTTCGGGCCCTTGGCGCCGGTCATGATCGAGACCTGGCCCGAGATCATGTTGATGATCGTGCTGGGCACGTAGAACGGCGAGATCTTGCGCGGGCCGCCCTCGTGGTACTTGATCGAGGTTTCCTCGATGCCCTTGAGGCCGCCGATTCCCGCGCCGATGGCCACGCCGATGCGCTCGGCCGCCTCGCCGGAGATCTCCAGCCCGGCATCGCGGATCGACATCAGCGCCGCGGCGACGCCGTAGTGCACGAAGGGATCCATCTTCTTGATGTCCTTCGCCGGGATCCACTGCGCGGCGTCGAACCCCTTCACTTCGCCGGCGATCCGGGTGGCGAAGGCGGCGGGATCGAAATGCGTGATCGGGCCGATGCCCGAGCGGCCGTTGACGATGCCGTCCCAGCTCGACGCCAGGTCGTTGCCGAGCGGCGACAGGATGCCGATGCCGGTGATGGCGACGCGACGCTTGGACATGGTCGGCTCTCTCCTTGACTGCGGTGCGCCGCGCGCGCCGGCGTGGCGCGCCGCAAAACGCACGAGGCCGCAAAGCGGCCCCGGGGTTTGTGTTCAACCCGGCCGGATCGCGGCCAGGGGAATCGGATCGCCTGCACGCGCCACGCCCGGCGTCAGGCCAGGCGTGGCGCCGAGGTGCATCACGCCTTGACGTGGGCCTTGATGTAGTCGATCGCCTGCTGCACCGAGGTGATCTTCTCGGCTTCCTCGTCCGGGATCTCGCACTCGAACTCTTCCTCGAGCGCCATCACCAGCTCGACGGTGTCGAGCGAATCCGCGCCGAGGTCGTCGACGAAGGAAGCGCTCGCGCTGACTTCCTCTTCCTTCACGCCCAGTTGTTCGACCACGATCTTCTTGACGCGTTCTTCGATGCTGCTCATTGGCTGTTGGCTCCGCGAAAGGCTGTTACGGTGGCAAGTGTAAGGGCTGGACCGGGGCGAGGATAGCGCGTTGCCGCGGCGCTGCCCCGGGTCGGACGCGCGGGCCGGGAGACCGGGCCGCGCAATCCTTTTCAAATCGGCAA
The DNA here is from genome assembly GCF_029888045.1 of Luteimonas rhizosphaericola. GTDB lineage: Bacteria > Pseudomonadota > Gammaproteobacteria > Xanthomonadales > Xanthomonadaceae > Luteimonas > Luteimonas rhizosphaericola. The sequence continues at coordinate 142,476 of NZ_JARXRN010000021.1, forward strand.
CTTAGGAACCCGCGCGGCGATGCCGTGCAGGCCCCCGAACGGCGTCCTCACGGCATGTACATGCCGCCGTTGACGTGCAGGGTCTCGCCGGTGATGTAGCCCGCGCCGGGTCCCGCGAGGAAGGCCACGGCGTTGGCGATGTCGGCGGCCTGGCCGAGGCGACCGAGCGCGATCTGCCCGAGCAGCGCGGTGCGCGCATCCTCCGGCAGGGCCGCGGTCATGTCGGTCTCGATGAAGCCGGGCGCGACCACGTTCACGGTCACTCCGCGCGACCCGATCTCCTTCGCCAGCGACTTGCTGAAGGCGATGATGCCGGCCTTGGCCGCTGCGTAGTTGGTCTGCCCGGCGTTGCCGGTGACCCCGATCACCGAGGCGATGTTGATGATGCGGCCCTTGCGCGCCTTCATCATCCCGCGCATCACCGCCTTCGAGCTGCGGTAGACGCTGGTGAGGTTGGTGTCGAGGATGGCCTGCCACTCCTCGTCCTTCATCCGCATCAGCAGGTTGTCGCGGGTGATGCCGGCGTTGTTGACCAGGATCGAGATCGCGCCGAGATCCTTGCCGATCGCATCGACCAGCGCTTCGATCTGTCCCGGCTGCGCCACGTCCAGCACGCGTCCGTGCCCGCCGTGGGCCGCGAGCCGCGCGCCGATCGCGGCGGCGCCGGACTCCGACGTGGCCGTGCCCACCACGGTCGCGCCCTGCGCGGCCAGCAGGTCGGCGATGGCGGCGCCGATGCCGCGGCTGGCACCGGTGACCAGGGCGATCTCGCCGTCGAGGGGTCGGGTCATGTCGTCTCCCAGCAGTTCACAGGATGATCCGCGCCGGGCGGTCTCAGGCGACCCAGTCGGCGCGCGCGGATTCGAAGTCGCCGACGGCGCCGATTGCGCGCGCGTCCAGGCCCTTGTCGATGCGCCTGGCCAGGCCGGCGAGCACCTTGCCGGGGCCGCATTCGGCGATGCGCGTGGCGCCGGCGGCGGCCAGCGCCTGCATGCAGCCGGTCCAGCGCACGGGCAGGTACAGCTGGCGCACCAGCGCGTCGCGGATCGCGTGCACGCCCGCATGCACTTCCGCATCGACGTTCTGCACCACCGGCAGCGCGGGTTCGCGCCAGGCCAGGCCGGCCATCGTCTCGGACAGGCGGTTCGCCGCCTCGCGCATCAGCGGCGTGTGCGAGGGCACGCTCACCGCCAGCTTCACCGCCTTGCGCACGCCCTGTTCCTGCAGCAGCGCAAGCGCGCGGTCGACCGCGGCGGCATCGCCGCCGATCACAATCTGCCCGGGCGAGTTGTAGTTCGCCGGCACCACTACGTCGCTGTGCGAGGCCTCGCGGCAGACCGCTTCGACCAGCGCGTCGTCGGCGCCGATCACCGCGGCCATCGCGCCGGTGCCGGCGGGCGCGGCGTCCTGCATCAGCTGCCCGCGGATGCGCACCAGGTGCGCGCCGTCCCTGAGCGACAGCGCGCCGGCGGCCACCAGCGCGGCGTATTCGCCCAGGCTGTGGCCGGCGAGCCGCGCAGGCTGCGCCCCGCCCGCGGCCTGCCAGGCGCGCCATACGGCGACGCCGGCCGCGAGCAGCGCGGGCTGGGTGTATTCGGTGCGGTTGAGCTGTTCTTCCGGGCCGCCCTGCGACAGGGCCCACAGGTCGACGCCGGCGCCTTCGGACGCTTCGTCGAAGGTCGCGCGGATCTGCGGATGCAGTTCGGACAGTTCCGCGAGCATGCCCACCGACTGCGAGCCCTGCCCGGGGAACACGAACGCGAGTTGCGGGTCGGTCACGCGGTATTCCGTGGGAAAAACAGGGCGCGATGATACGGGCAAACGGCGGGACGCGTCTGTACCGGGGCGTATGCGCGCATGCGCGCGCGATCCTCACCCGCGCCTGCGGCGATGGCTCAGTAGCGCAGCAGCGCCGAGCCCCAGGTGAAGCCGCCGCCGAAGGCCTCCAGCAGCAGCAGCTGGCCGCGCTGCACGCGGCCCGAGCGCACCGCCTCGTCCAGCGCCAGCGGCACCGAGCCGGAGGACGTGTTGCCGTGCTTGTCGACGGTGACGACCACGCGTTCCATCGGCATGTCCAGCCGCTTCGCCGTCGCCTCGATGATGCGCAGGTTCGCCTGGTGCGGGATCAGCCAGTCGATGTCGTGGCGATCCAGGCCGTTGGCCTCAAGCGTTTCCTCCACCACCGAGTCCAGCGCCTTGACCGCGTACTTGAACACGTCGCTGCCGGTCATGCGGATGCGCACGCCGGCGTTCTTCGCGTGCTCGTCGAAGCCGACCGAGACGCCGACCGGATTCCAGAGCAGTTCCTTCTTGGCGCCGTCGGCGTGGAGGTGGGTGCTGAGGATGCCGGTTTCGGCATCGGCCTTGAGCACCACCGCGCCGGCCCCGTCGCCGAACAGCACGCAGGTTTCGCGCTCGGTCCAGTCGACCATGCGGGTCAGCGTCTCGGAGCCGACCACCAGCACGGTCTTCGCATCGCCGCAGCGGATGAACTTGTCCGCGACCGAGAGCGCGTACAGGAAGCCCGAGCACGCGGCGTTGACGTCGAACGCGCCGCAGCCGGCGATGCCCAGCCGCTGCTGCAGCAGGCAGGCCGAAGACGGGAAGATCAGGTCGGGCGTGGTGGTGCCGAAGACGATCAGGTCGATCTCGTCGGCGGAAACGTCGGCCGCTTCGAGCGCACGCTGCGACGCGTGGGTCGCCAGGTCCACCGTGGTCTCGCCCTCGGCCGCGATGTGGCGCTCGCGGATCCCGGTGCGCGAAGCGATCCATTCGTCGCTGGTGTCGACGATCTTCGACAGGTCGTCGTTGGTCAGCACCTTCGAGGGCAGGTAGCTGCCGGTACCGGCAATGCGGGAATAGATGCGCTCGTTGCTCATCGCGGGGAATCGCCCTCGGGTCGGTGCGGGCGACGTGCGCGCCGCGGAAGCGCCGCGGCGCGATGCGCCGTCGGCGTGCCGGTGGTCGCCGGGTCCGCGCGGACCCGGGACGGGTCAGTCTTCCTCGACGACCTTCACCTTGGGCTGGATCACCTGCTTGCCGCGGTAGTAGCCGTCGGCGGTGAGGTGGTGGCGCAGGTGGGTCTCGCCCGACGTCGGGTCGGTGGCGAGCTGCTTCGCCGTCAGCGCGTCGTGCGAACGACGCTGGCCACGACGGGACGGGGTGACGCGGGACTTCTGCACAGCCATGGGATTGCTCCGGGAACGATTCGGTTGTTGCGATGACTCGGGAAAACGCCATGACGGCGCGGGACACTAAACCTTCAATTCTGCTTCTTCAGCGCGGCCAGCCCGGCGAAGGGATTGGCGCGGACCTCTTCCTCCGCCGACACCGGCCAGTCGCGCTCGACCGATTCGGAGCCCGGCTTCACCGGAACCACCGGCAGGGCGAGGATCAACTCGTCCTCCACCAGATCCAGCAGCCGCAGCATGCCGTCCTCCGGCACCAGCAACGGCTCGTAGCCCGGCGGCAGCCCGGCCTCGTCCGCTTCGTCGCGGATCAGGCCCAGCCGCTGCACGGTGTGCACCGGGAAGCCGAACCGCTGCAGGGTGCGCTGGCATTGCAGCGGCAGCTCCGCATCGAGCTTGAGTTCCAGGTACGGGACCCGCAGGGCGTCGCGATCGAACCCGAGCGCGAACGCCACCTCGCCCTCGGCGCCGGCCAGCGCGTCCCGCAAGCGGGGCAGCGCGGCCAACGCGACCCGGCCTTCGAACTCCCGCCGCGCGGTGACCATGCGCCAGGCGTCCAGGATGTCGGGCAATTCCGCGGACATAAGCGGCGGAATATTAAGGATGCGACGCCCCCGTGTCAAACCGCGCCGTAAGGGGCAACTGCCTGTCCGGGCAGGGAATTTGCCCGTGGCGGCGGCCCCGGTCAGACTGGCGCCCCGCCCCGGGAGCGCCATTGTGACCGTGTTCGCCCTTTGCCTGCTGTTGGTGGCCGCCGCGTACGCGCTGTCGCTCTGGTGGCGCCGCCGTGGCGAACGCCGCCACCGGGCGATGGCGCGACTGCTGGATTCGGCCGACGCGCTGGAGGACCGGCTGCGCACGGCGCGCTCGGAAATCGAGGCGATCGCGGGCGACGAGCACAATCCGGTGCGCGAGGCGATGCAGGAGATGCTGCGCCAGCGCCTGTGGCTGCAGGAGCACGGCCAAGCGGCGTCGCTGGAACAGCTCGATACCGTGCGCGCTTCGATCGACGCCGCCCGCGGCAACATCGAGCGCCAGCTGCTCCAGATCGAGCGCGCGCGGGCCTCGCTGCATTGAGCGCCGGCCCCGCCATGCCGCGGCTGGTCCTGGCCTCGACCTCGCGCTACCGCGCCGAGCTGCTGTCGCGGCTGCGGCTGCCGTTCGAGACCGTGCGGCCGGACGTGGACGAGGCGCCTGCCGCCGGGGAATCGCCTGCGTCGCTCGCGCTTCGGCTGGCGACGGCCAAGGCCGCCGCGGTGGCGGCCACGCGCCCCGAGGCGCTGGTGATCGGCTCGGACCAGGTGGCCAGCTGCGATGGGCGGATCCTCGGCAAGCCGGGCACGCGCGCGACCGCGATCGCGCAGCTGCAGGCGATGTCCGGGCGCGAGGTGGTGTTCCTGACCGCGGTCGCGATCGCCTCGGCCGGCGCGCCCGGCGAGCAGGCGCTCGACACCACCACGGTCCGCTTCCGCCAGCTGCCCGACGACGAGATCGCGCGCTACGTGGACGCCGAGTCCCCGCTCGACTGCGCGGGCAGCTTCAAGTGCGAAGGCCTCGGGATCGCGCTGTTCGAGTCGATCGAATCGCGCGATCCCACCGCCCTGGTCGGGCTGCCGCTGATCGCCACGGCGCGCCTGCTGCGCGCGCGCGGCGTGGTCATTCCCTGACGGCCGCCGGCGGCGCCGCGGGCGCGACGCGGATCGGGGTTTCGATCCAGTCCTCCACGCTGCCGTCGCGTCCGTGCAGGCGCAGCCCCAGCCAGCGACGGCCCGGCGCGAGGGCCGCGGCATCGACCTGCGCGCGGAAACCGACGTCCGGATGCCCCGGATCGGTGGAGATGCGCCAGAACTGCGCCGTGCCCGGGCTCGGCAGCCCGTAGCGCGCCTCGCCCACCACGCGCCCGTCGACGAGGATCTCGACCCGCGACAGGCCGACGCCGTCCTTGAAGGCCCAGCCGGCGACGTCGAGTTCCCCCTCCACGCGCGCACCGGCCACGGGGGTGTCGACCCAGGCCATCGCCGGAGCACGGCAGGGCGCCTCGTCCGAGGCGGCCACCAGCCCTTGCGGCCATGCGAACAGCAGGAAGCGCTGGCGCCCGTGATCGATGTTGAGCACGCGCGGCGCCGGCAGCGGACCCAGCCGCTCGCACAGCGCGTGGTAGCGCTGCAGCAGGTCGCGGTAGGCGACGTCGCTGGCGCCGACCACCAGCAGCAGCGGCGTCCCCGAAAGCGCATCGCGCGAGACCACCTCCAGCCCCCACAGCTTCAGCTGCGGCGCGCGACCGTGCGACCGGTTGAGCGGATGGTCGAGCACGGGGATATCGGTCTCGCCCAGCGCGAACCCGAGTTCCGCGCCGATCTTGAAATTGTCGGCCACCAGCCGGGTATCGGGCGGCAGGGTGGCGCGCAGCTCCGCGACCTCGGCGGCCAGTTCGTCCCAGCCGGCGAAGTTGGACGGATACCACTTGAACTCGGCCATCTGCGCGCGCGCCTGCGGCGTGGACACGGCGACGTAGTAGCCGAGCACCGCCACCAGTCCGCACCCGGCCAGCGCCCAGGTCGCGACCCTGAGCCAGCGCGTCCATCCCGCGAGCACCGCCGGCAGCAGCGGCAGCAAGGCGACGTAACCCGGCAGCGGCCAGTGGAAGCTCACCCGCTCGGTGTCGGCGAAGAAGCCGAGCACGAAGAAGCCCGCGATCACGATGCCGCCGCTGAGCGCCAGCAGCCGCAGCGCGGGGTTGTCGTGCCGCCGGAACCGCCAGGCCGCGGCCAGCAGCGCCGCGAACAGCAGCGGCGTCACCAGCACCGCCTGGATGCCGAGGAAGGTGATGCCTTCCAGGTGCAGCGACCACGGATGGCGGTCGACCAGCTGGAACCGCAACCCGGCCTCGGCATTCTCGACATTCCACGCCAGCAGCGGCATCCAGGCCGCGGCGCCGAAGGCGAGCGCGATGATGACGCGTGGATCGCGCAGGACCGCTCGCCCCTGCGGCATCAGCAGCAGGGCGAGGAAACCGGCGCCGAGCGCGGCGATGAAGCGGTAGTGGCTCAGCGCGCCGATCGCCAGCGCCAGCGCCAGCTGCGCCGCGTCGCCGTAGGAGATGCCGCGCAGCATCTTGGCCAGCGCATCCAGCGCCAGCAGGGTCGCCAGCGCCAGCAGCACGTCCGGCAGCGCCATCACGCCCAGCATCGCGAACAGCGGCAGCACCAGTGCGCCGCAGCCGGCGACCCAGCCCGCGTGCGGGTCCACTTCGCGCCGCGTCATCGCCACCACGATCCACGGCAGCAGCGCCGAGACCAGCAGGAACAGCGCGCGCACGGCGAACACGCCGTCGCCGAACAGTTCCCCGCCGAGGCGGATGGTCCACGCGGTCAGGCCCGGCAGGTCGGAGTACGCCCACGCCAGGTGGCGACCCTCCTGCCAGTAGAAGGCTTCGTCGACGAACAGCGGCAGGCGCGCGGCCACGACCAGCTTGACCAGTACGATCGCGGTCCAGAGCGTGACGAACGCCGCACGCGCCCGATTGTGTTCCCGCATTGCGCCGCGACCCCGCTACACTCGATGACGATTCGATCAGGAGAGCGCCGTGTCCGTCGCCACCCAGGAACCGGCCATGCTAACCGAGCGCGATCAAGACGCGTTGACAGCGGCCCAGGCGCAGGTGAACCGGCTGGTGCTGGGCAAGGCGCACGAGGTGCGGCTGGCGTTCGCGGCGTTGCTGTCTGACGGGCACCTGCTGATCGAGGACCTCCCCGGCCTGGGCAAGACCACGCTCGCGCACGCACTGGCGGCCACGCTGGGGCTCGGCTTCCAGCGCGTGCAGTTCACCTCGGACCTGCTGCCGACGGACATCGTCGGCGTCTCCATCTTCGACGCGCAGGCCCGGCGCTTCGAGTTCCACCCGGGGCCCGTGTTCGCGAACGTGCTGCTGGCCGACGAGATCAACCGCGCCCCGCCGCGCACGCAGAGCGCACTGCTCGAGGCGATGGCCGAGCACCAGGTCACCGTCGACGGCACCACCCACCGCCTGCCCGAGCCGTTCTTCGTGATCGCCACCCAGAACCCGGTCGACCTGTCGGGCACCTACCCGCTGCCCGATTCTCAGCTCGACCGGTTCCTGCTGCGGCTGACCCTGGGCTACCCGCACGAGGACGCCGAACGCGCCCTGCTCGCAGGGGAAGACCGTCGCGATCTCATCGCGCAGGCGATGCCGGCGCTGGGCGCGGAGGACGTGCAACGGCTGCGGCGCGCCGTGTCGGGAATCCATGCCGGCGAACCGCTGGTGGCCTACGTGCAGGCGCTGCTCACCCGCAGCCGGCATGCGCCCGGCGTGCGCGTGGGACTGTCGCCGCGCGCCGGCATCGCACTGCTGCGGGCCTCCCGGGCCTGGGCGATGCTGCAGGGCCGCGACCACGTGCTGCCCGACGACGTGCAGGCGCTGTTCGCGCCGGTCGCCGCGCACCGCCTGGTTCCCGAGCACGATGCCGGCGACGCCGGCGCGCTCGCGGGTGCGATCCTGCGCGCGGTTCCCGTCGACTAGGTCGGCGGGCGATGCCGCCACGCTCCGCCACGATGCCGTGCAGCGGGCACGCAGCCGGGATGGCCCGCATCGTGGCAGCCGCTTCGCGACCACCCCCGGCACACGCACCGGCGCGATGACACCGACCCGACTGCGCCAACGGGTGGATGCCCGCTTCGAACGCTGGGTGCGTCGCCGCTCGCCGGTGTCGCTCCCGATCCGGTTCGACCGCCACCGGATCTACGTGCTGCCCACGGCCTTCGGTGCGTTTTTCGCCGTCCTCCTGCTCACCATGGGCGTGGGCGCGCTGAACTACAACAACAACCCGGCCCTGCTGCTGTGCCTGATGCTGGCCGGCGCCGGCGTGGCCAGCCTGCTGCAGGCGCAGCTCCAGCTGAGCGGCCTGGAGGTGCATGCCATCGGTGCCGAACCGGTGCCCGCGGGCATGCCGCTGCAGCTGCGCGTGCATGTGCGCGCCGCGCCCGGCCGCGCCCGGCGCGGGCTGCGCGTGGAATGCGCGGGCGCCGCGGCCGTTCTCTCGCTGCAGGACGGTGCGGGCGAGGCGGTGTTGGCCCTCCCGACCACGCGACGCGGCTGGATGGACCCAGGCCGCATCCGGGTCTCGACCACCCGGCTGCTCGGGCTCGCGCGCGCCTGGGGCTATGTGTGGGCCGATGCGCCGCTGCTGGTGTATCCCGCGCCGGAAGCGGCCGGGCCGCCGCTGCCGCAGGGCGTGGGCGACAGCCCCCAGTCGCGCCTGCATCCGGCCGGCGACGACGTCCACCACCTGCGCGACTGGCGCCGCGGCGACAGCCGGCGCGCGGTCGCGTGGAAAGCCTCCGCGCGGCGGGACGCGCTGCTGGTGCGCGAGTTCGAGCAGCCGCTCGGCGCAGCGATCGTGCTCGACTGGCGCGCGCTGGCCGCCCTGCGGAACGAGGAGCGCATCCGGCGACTGGCGCGCTGGGTGGACGAGGCCGAACGCGAGTCGCGCCGCTACAGCCTGTGGCTGCCGGGCCAACCGATGATCGGCCCGGGTGCCGGCGCGGTGCATCGCCACACGTGCCTGCGCGCACTGGCGCTGCTCCCGGGGAACGACGATGGCCCGCGCTGACGCTCCGCCCCTCTCGAAAGCCGGCCGCACGTGGACGCTCGCCGCGGGCGCGACGTGCCTGCTGCCGCTGCTGCCGCAGCTGCCGCCCGGCATCTCGGCCACCGCCGTCGCCGTTGCGGTCGTGGTCGGCGCGCTGTCGCGTCGCCGGCCGCTGCCGAACTGGCTGCGCGTCCTGCTGGCGATCGCCCTGGTCGGCGGCGTTCTGGCGACGTTCCGCTTCGCCCTGGGACGCGACGTCGCCTGCGCCCTGCTGGCGATGATGCTGGCGCTCAAGCCCGGCGAACTCGCCAGCGTGCGCGATGCACGCAGCCTGATCGGATTCGCCCTGTTCGCGCCGTTCTCCACCTTCCTGCTCGACCAGGGTCCACTGTCGCTGCTGCTCGGCCTGGCCGGTGCCACCTGCGCGCTGGTCGCGCTGCTGCAGCTGTCGGCGGACGAATCGGGCGACCATTCGACCTCGACGGCCCGGCAGCGGATGACCACCGTCGCCCGCCTGGTCGCGATCGGACTGCCGCTCGCGCTGGCGGCGTTCTGGCTGTTCCCGCGCATGGGGTCTCCGCTGTGGGGCGTGCCGGACCGGGTCCTGTCGCGGCCGGGGCTGTCGGACGAGATGGCGCCCGGCGAATGGCTGGACATGATGAACGACGACCGCCCGGCCTTGCGCGTCACGTTCCAGGGCACGACGCCGCCGACCTCGCAGATGTACTGGCGCGGGCCGGTGCTGCTGGATTTCGACGGCCGCACGTGGCGTCGCGCGCGCGACATGGAACGCCGCGCGGTACCGGAGGCGACGGCGGGACCGACGGTCTGGCGCTACCTGATGGAGGTGGAACCGACCGAGCGCGATACGCTGGTGGCACTGGAACTCGTCCGCGAGACACCTCCGGGTGTCCGCCAGACCTCGGAATACGTCCTGCGCAGCGACCGGGCCCTGACCTCGGTGACGCGCTGGCGGATGTCGGCCGCCGCGCCGCTCCGGTTCGATGCGGAACTGGCACCGGACACGCGGTCGCGTGCGCTCGCGCTACCCGACGGGTTCAATCCGCGCACGCTCGCGTTGGCCAGCCAGTGGCGAAGCGAGCACGGGCCGGCGGGCGACATCGCGATCGTCAACCGCGCGCTGCAGATGGTGCGCGACGAATTCGGCTACACATTGTCCACCCCACTGCCCGGGCGTCATGCGGCCGATGAATTCCTGTTCGACTGGAAGCAGGGGTTCTGCGAACACTTCAGCTCGGCCTTCGTCGTGCTGATGCGTGCCGCCGGCATCCCGTCCCGCGTGGTGACGGGCTATGCGGGCGGGCGACGCAACCCGATCGGAAACTACTGGATCGTCCGCAACGAGGACGCGCACGCCTGGGCGGAGGTCTGGCTGCAGGGCCGCGGCTGGGTCCGCGTGGACCCGACCGCCGCGGTGGCGCCGGAGCGGATCTACGACACGATCGACGATCGCGCCGGCGGCGGCGGTTTCGGGGGGTTGCCGGGGGTGACCCCGATGCTCGACCTGGGCGACTGGCTGCGCCGTGGCTGGAACGACCTCGTGCTCGGCTTCGACGCCGCGCGGCAGCTCGCCATCCTGCGGCCGGTCGGGCTGGAGAACACCGGCACCCGCGGCCTGGTGGCGCTGTTCGCGGCCTGCGCGGGACTCGCGCTGGCGTGGATGCTGTGGCTCACCGCACGTGCCGAACGCAGTGGCGATCCGGTGCTGCGCGCCTGGCACCGGCTCGGCCGCCGTTATGCGCACTTGGGGCTCGCGCGCGAACCGCACGAGCCGGCCATGGCCTGGGCCGCGCGGGTGGCGGCTGCGTACCCGGACGGTGCCGGGACACTGCGCGCACTCGCTGCGCGATTCACGCGTTGGCGTTACGCTCCCGGTGCCGGGGCGGGCGATCCGCGCCCGCTGATCCGGGATCTGCGCGGCCACCGCCCCGCCCGTCCCGCCCGACCGGATACCCCGCCATGATCCGCTGCCCCCTCGCATTCGTCGCCGCCGCGCTGCTGCTCACCGCCTGCGCCTCTCAGCCCAGGCCGCTGCAGGGCAGCTTCGTCGAGACGCCGCCGCATGCGGTGCTCGAGTCCGACGCGACCGGCACACCCGTGCGCTGGGGCGGGCGCATCGTGCAGGTCGAGCCGCGCGCGGACGAGACCTGCTTCGAGATGATCTCCACCCGACTGACCGCCACCGGCCGCCCGTACTGGGCGAGCGACGACAGCAACGGCCGCTTCATCGCCTGCCGCACCGGCTTCTACGATCCGTCCGTGTTCGAAATCAATCGCGAGGTCACCTTCACCGGCCACATCGCCGGCTACGAGACCCGGCGCATCGGCGGGTACGACTACCGCTTCCCGCGCATCGACGCCGACGTGGTGTACCTGTGGCCGCGACGCGAGACGAACGCGATCACCCGGCCCGCGCCGTGGCCGTGGTGGGGCTGGTGGTGAGCACGCGTCCGCCGCGGCGGGTCAGCCCGCACTCACCCCGAAGCGGCCGAGCGGCGCGCCGGCCAACAGGTGCAGGTGCAGCTGGAACACGGTCTGGCCGCCGTCGCCGTTGCAGTTCATGACGATCCGGTAGCCGTCCTCGGCGAAGCCCTGCTCGCGCGCGTAGCGCGCGGCCGCGACCGCGAGGCGCCCGACGATCTCGGGCCGGTCCGCGGGCACGTCGTCGAGCGTCGCGTAGGTGTCCTTGGGCACGAACAGCACGTGCACCGGCGCCTGCGGCGCGATGTCGCGGAACGCGATGACGTGTTCGTCCTCGAACACGATCTCGGCGGGGATCTCGCGGCGGATGATCTTGTGGAAGATGGTGGGCATGGCGTGGCGGTCCTGGTTCGCGTCAAGCATACCGCCCGCGTGCGTGCAGGCGCCGGTCACGCGCCCGTATCACGGACGTCGAGTCAGCGAGCGACGCGTTCGCCGGCCGATGCGCGCGGCCGGCCGGTGTCGACGGCCGCCGCCGTCCGCGCGCAATTCCCGGCCGCGGCGGCGGCGATGCTGCGCGGGACAGGGCGCCGCTGCGGTCTCGCGTGAGCCGCAGCGCGATCCACCTGCCGGCGCGCCTAGGCCATCTCGCTGCGCGACCCGAAGGCGTGCGAGAGCGTGCCGCGATCGACATACTCCAGCTCGCCGCCGAGGGGAACGCCGTGGGCGAGGCGGCTCGGCCGGGCGCCGTGCTGGCGCGCGATCTGGGCGAGATAGTGCGCGGTCGCCTCGCCCTCGACGGTGGGATTGGTGGCGATGATCAGTTCCTGCACCTCGCCCTCCGCCAGCCGTTCGGCCAGCCGGTCGAGGCCGATTTCCCGCGGGCCGATGCCGTCGAGCGGACTCAGCCTTCCCTGCAGCACGTAGTACAGGCCCCGGTAGCCGGTGGCCTGCTCGATCGCGAGGCGGTCGGCCGGAGACTCCACCACGCACAGCTGGTGCGCGTCGCGCGCCGCGCTGGCGCAGGTGGCGCAGACCACGGTTTCGCTGAAATCGCGGCAGCGGGTGCAGTGGCCGACGCGCTCCACCGCCTCGGCCAGTGCCGCGGCCAGGCGCCGCCCGCCCTCGCGCTCGCGTTCAAGCACGTGGTAGGCCATGCGTTGCGCGGTCTTCTGCCCCACCCCGGGCAGGATGCGGAAGGCTTCGATCAGTTGTTCGAGCAGGGATGACATCGGCAGGCAGGGCGTGCACGGGTGGAGGAACGTCCGTCCGGCGACACGATCCCGGAGGCGGTCACGGGCCGTCGAGCCACCGGCGCGGCGCTCAGAACGGCAGCTTCACGCCCGGCGGCAGCGGCATGCCGGCAGTGGCGCCGGCCATCTTTTCGCGCGAGGCGGCGTCGATCCGGTTGGACGCGTCGTTGAACGCGGCCGCGATCAGGTCCTCGGCCATTTCCGGGTCCGACAGCACGCTCGGATCGATCCGCACCTTACGGCACTCCTTGCTGCCCGACAGGGTCACGTTCACCATGCCGCCACCGGCGCTGCCGGTGACTTCCATCGCGGCGATCTCCTGCTGCACGCGCTGCATGTTTTCCTGCATCTTCTGCGCCTGCTGCATCAGCTGGCCAATGTTTCCACGCATGTTCGTCTAGCCTTCGTCGTAGGGTCGGATGGAATCGGGCACCAGCCGGGCGCCCTGCTGCCGCATCAGCCGCTGCACCTGCGGGTCGGACAGGAAGGCCTGCTCGGCCGCGGTCTGGCGCGCGTCACGCTCGCGGGCATGGCGCGCATGCAGGGTCTCGCCGGCGGACGCGACGGCTTCCTCGAAGCGGATCTGCGGCGCGTCGCCCAGCGCCGGCGCCAGCGCCTGGGCGAGCTGCGAGACCAGGAACGGCGCCTTGAGGTGATCGTCGCTGGCCGGCAGCGACAGCCGCAGCACGCCCTCGCGCCAGTCCACGAACGCCGCATGCGCGGCGAGTTCGCGCACCGGCCCGCGCAGGACCAGGCCGCCGACCAGGTCCAGCCAGGCGGACGCATCGAGCCCCGCGCCGGGCGCGGGTGCGGGCCTGCCTGACGCCGGCGCGGAAGCGGGTGCACGGGACGCTGACGCATCGCCGGCCGGTGCCGCGGCAGGCGCGCGGGTCTGCGGCGGTGGCGTGGCGGGGCGCGGCGCGACGGCGGGAGCGGCGGCCGGCTTGCGCGCGGCCGGCTCGACGGTCGGGGCGCGGCGCGCCGGCGCGGCCACGTCGGCCTCCAGCGCAGCGCGCGCGGCGGCGGCCGCGCCACGCCCGCCCGACGACGACATCGCCGCGGGTGCCGCCGCTTCGCTGCCGCCGCCCTGCGCGGCGCCATCCACCGGCCGGAACGCCAGCATCCGTAGCAGGCTCATCTCGAAGCCGGCGCGCGGACTGGGCGCCAGCGGCAGGTCGCGACGGCCGCCGAGCGCCATCTGGTACCAGAGCTGCACCAGTTCGGGACGCAGCGCGTCGGCCAGGGGCGCGACATCCATCGCATCGTCCGCCCCGGCGATGCCCGGCACCAGCTGCCGCAGCTGGATCCGGTGCAGGGCCGCGGCCAGCGCGTCGAGCACGCCCGACCAGTCGGGCGAGACCTCGGCCAGCGCCTCGATCTCGGCCATCAGCCGCGCGCCGTCGCCGGCCGCCAGCGCCTCGAGCAGCGCGCCAATGCGGGTCCGGTCGACCGTTCCCAGCATCCGCGCCACCGCCTCGTCCGCCAGCGTGCCCGCCCCGGCGGCCGCGCCGGTGTAGGCGATCGCCTGGTCGAGCAGCGACAGGCCGTCGCGCAGGCTGCCGTCCGCGGCTTTCGCCAGCTGCGTGATCGCGCCGGGTTCGGCGGCGATGCCTTCCGCCGCCAGGATCTTCGTGATCTGGCCCCCGATCTGCGCCTCGTCCAGGCGCTTGAGGTTGAACTGCAGGCAGCGCGACAGCACCGTCACCAGCAGTTTCTCCGGATCGGTGGTCGCGAACAGGAACTTCACGTGCTCGGGCGGTTCCTCCAGCGTCTTGAGCAGCGCGTTGAACGCCGGCTTGGACAGCATGTGGACTTCGTCGATCAGGTAGACCTTGTAGCGGCCGCGCGAGGGCATGTACTGCGCGTTGTCGATCAGGTCGCGCACGTTGTCGACGCCGGTGTTGGACGCCGCGTCGATTTCCAGCAGGTCGATGTAGCGGCCGGCGTCGATCGCCTGGCAGGTCTCGCAGATCCCGCAGGGATCGGCGCCGGTGCCCTGCTCGCAGTTCAGGCTCTTGGCGAAGATGCGCGCGATGGTGGTCTTGCCCACCCCGCGGGTGCCGGTGAACAGGTAGGCGTGGTGGACGCGGCCCGAGTCCAGCGCGTTGGACAGCGCCCGGACCACGTGCTCCTGGCCCACCAGCTCGGCGAACCGCTTCGGGCGCCACTTGCGGGCGAGGACGAGATACGACATCGGTCCATTGTGCCGCGCCGCGCCCGGTTTTGCCCGCCCGGCGGATGCTCCACACGGCGCATCGCCGTTCCCGGCCCCCACCCGTTCGGTTGTGGTAAAGGCCGGCCGCCGCTAGACTTTGCGCCCCTGCGTGCGGCCGGACGCCGCCTGCCGGGACCTGCGGAGAGGTGTCCGAGTGGTTGAAGGAGCACGCCTGGAAAGTGTGTAAGCGTCTAAACCGCGCTTCGGGGGTTCGAATCCCCCTCTCTCCGCCAGATCCTTGAAGCGCCCCGGGAGGGGCGTTTCATCTGTTCATCTGCAAGTCTCCATGGTGGCCCCGTCGGCCCCTCGCGACGCTAGGTCGAAAACTCCGCCAGGGCCGGAAGGCAGCAACGGTATCGATCGACGCGGGTGCCGAGGCAAGCTGGCGGGGCCATCGCCATGTCAGGCGACGCCACTTCACTCGCCGGGCCCGTGGCGACGGTGTGAGCAGATCACGACCGACGGCGACGCGCGGCGCGGCAAGCTGGCGGGGCCATCTCCATGTCAGGTAACGCCACTTCGCTCGCCGGGCCCGTGGCGACGGTGTGAGCAGATCGCCTCCGACGGCGACGCGCGGCGCGGTGAACGAACGGCGCGCCGCTGCGCGTCAGTGGCTACCCGACTCCGCGCCCGAGGTCCGTTCCACGCTCGGCTTGCCGTCCTGCTGGCTGAAGAAGAACGCGTACGACAGGCGTAGCGCCACCGGCGTGTCGATGGCGTCGGGTTCGGCGCAGGCATCCTCCACCGCGCGGCCGTCGGACGTGCGGCAGACCAGCGCAGGATCGTACGTCCACAGGCGCACCGCCTGCTCCCCCGCCCCGGCGAACCGCGCCGCGTGCGGACCATCCGCCCCGGCACAGGCCGCATCGCGGCGACGGGTGACCGCGCCGACGCGCCCGTCGGCACCGATGTCCACCTCGACGCACACCTCGACCGGTGCCAGTCGCAGCGCCAGCAGTTCGGGCGGATACGCCGGCAGCGGCGATTCCAGCAGTTGCGGGAACACGAACGCCTGGCTGGAATCGAGCTGCAGGTGGGTGGCCCCCGCGGGCGGCGGCACCAGGGCCGTGTCCACGCTCGGCACGGGCTCGGGCGGCGGGGCCGGTGGCGCCGTCCGGCAGCCGCCCATGCCGGCAGTCGCCAGGCACACGATCAGCCCAACGCGCATGCGTGTCTCCATCCCTGGGGACGGGCCAGCCTACTCGGGAACGATGGCCAGCGCATCGGGCTGGCGACCCGTGGCCCACATGTCCAGCACGCGCCACTCGACCGCGTCGATCACGGCGATCCGGTCGGCCCCGCTGATCGCCACATAGACGCGCGGCCGCGCCGGGTCGGCGACCACGCCGATGGGCATCGCGCCCCGGCCCAGCAGCGTCTCGCCCGCTTCCGATCCCTCGGGACGCAGCGCCACCGTCGCCACCCGGCGATGGCTGGCGGCATCGAACACCGCGAGGGTCCCGGCCTTCGCGTTGGTCACCAACGCGTGGCGGCCGTCGGGCGTGAACGCGACCCGGATCGGGAAGCCTTCGCTCGACAGGGTGGCGAGCGTGTCCAGGGTGTCGGGATCGTGCACGGTGAGCGTGTCGTCCTCGCGGTTGGTCACCCAGACCCGGCCGTCGGGCGCCACCTCGATGCCTTCCGCGCCCTTGCCCGCCGGCGCCTCGCGAGTCTTGCGCCCGCTCGCGAGGTCGATCCGCGACACGGTGCCGGCGGCGATCTTGCTGACGTAGGCCGTGGCCCCGTCGCGCGAGACCGCGACCATGTGGCCCACGCCCGCGCCGACGTCGATCGCCTGCGCCACCGTCCCGGCACCCGGGTCCACGCGCAGCAGGGCGTCGCTCGCTTCGGTGGTCACCAGCGCGTCGCCACCGGGCAGCAGGCGGATGCCGTGCGGCCGGCCGTGTCCGCCGAGGTCGATCGTGCGCAGGGGGTCACCCGACGTCGCATCGAGCACGCTCAGCGAGGCGCCGGGCTGCTGGTGGCCGTAGTCGGTCACGATCGCCTGCCGGCCATCGGCCGACACCGCGATCTCGTGCGGCCCGGCGCCGGTGGGACTCTCGCCGAGGCGGCGGCCGTCCTCCAGCGACAGCCGCCACACCGTGTCGTCGCTCTTGTTGCCGACCAGCAGCGTGCCCTGGGCGGAGGCGGCAGCGTTGGCGAGGCACAGAAGGGGTCCGAGCAGCCATGCAGCGAAGCGGATCACGGCGATCTCCTTGCGAGGCGTCCGCGAGGGCGGAACGCATTGAAGCCCTGGCGCCTCGAGCGGGCGGCCCGGCGCAGACGCCCGTGGCGACAGCGTCAGGTTCCGGGAGCGGTGGATCCCGTCGGGCGCGGATGCAGCCAGCCCGCGTCGCCGTCGGCGTAGTGTTCGTGTTTCCAGATCGGCACGCGGGCCTTCACTTCGTCGATGATCCAGCGGCAGGCGTCGAACGCGGCGGCGCGGTGCGCGGCGCTGACGCCGACCCACACCGCCAGCTCGCCGATCGCCAGTTCGCCCACGCGATGCACGCAGCAGGCATCCAGCGCGCCGAAGCGATCCAGTGCCTCGCACACGATGCGGCGGCCTTCGGCCTCGGCCAGCTCGACATAGGCCTCGTAGCGCAGGCCGCGCACCGCGCGCCCGTCGTTGTGGTCGCGCACCCAGCCCTCGAACGCGGCGTACGCGCCGGCGCGATCGTTCAGCAGCCGCGTGCGCAGCGGCGCGATGTCGAACGGCCGGGATGCGATCGCGAACAGTCGCGCATCGCCCTCGCCCGGCCCCGGTACCGGCGCGTCGATCATCCGCCCGACACCGGCGGGATGAACGCGATCTCGCTGCCCTCGCGCGGCGGCTCGTCCCAGCGCGCGAAGGCCCCGTCGACCGCGACCCGCATCCGCTCGCGCGGCAGCGCGAACCCGTGCCGCGCACGCGCCTGCTCGTACAGCGCGGCGCAGTCGGGCGCATCGGTGTCCAGCGCTTCCGACCCCGTGCCCGCGGCATCGCGCAGACTGGCGAAATACAGCAGGGTCACCCGCGCCATCAGCCGACCGCTCCCACGTCCCGCCTGCCACCGCGCTTGCCGACCAGCTTCGCCGGACCGATCACGATCGCGTGCGAGAGCGCCTTGCACATGTCGTACACGGTCAGTGCGGCGACGGTGGCGCCGGTCAGCGCCTCCATCTCCACTCCGGTGCGGTGCACGGTCTTCACCCCGCATTCGATCCGCAGTTCGCGCTCGCCGTGCCAGTCGATGGCGATGCGCACGCCGTCGATCGGCAGCGGGTGGCAGAAGGGAATCAACTCATGCGTGCGCTTGACCGCCATCGTGCCGGCGATCACCGCGGTGTCGACGATGCCACCCTTGGCGCTGCGCAGGCCCGCGGCGCGCAACTGCGCCGCGACCGCGGCCGGGAAGCGCACCCTGCATTCGGCCAGGGCCTGGCGCGCGCTCACCGCCTTCCCGGACACGTCGACCATCGCCGGGCGCCCGTCGGCATCGAGGTGGGTGAGCGTCTTCGCCGGCGTCATGCGTCCATGGTACCGATGCCGGTGTCCGGCGTCCCCTGGTGGAAGACCATCCGCCAGCGCCCGCCAGACTCGCGACGCCACCAGGAGCTGCGCAACGACCGGCGCACGTCGGCGCCCTGCGTGCGGGTCGCGGCGTAGGTCACGCAGGCGACGTCGTGCGTGATCGCACGCGTGCGCATCGATCTCGCCTCGAAGGCCACGCCGCCGCGTTCGGCCGGAACCGCGTCCAGCGCCGCCTGCTTGCCGAAGACCGCGCCGGAGGCGCCGATCTCCATGAAATCGTCGGCCAGGAGCGCCTCGACGCGAGCGCGGTCGGCGCGCACAACGGGGTCGAGCAGTGCGCGCTCCAGCGACTCGACGTGGCGGCAGTCCTCTTCCGTCAGCACGCGGGCAGGCTCATCCGCCGATCAGGAACATCTCGACGTGGCGTCGCGGCGCATCCGCGCTGCCCCGGACCTCGCTGTAGCGGTCGGCGCGCGCGCGCCACAGCCCGGCCAGGCGTTCGGCGACGGCCAGCTCGCCCTGGGCGAGGGTCGGCCGCAGGTCGATGCCTTCGGCGGAGAACAGGCAGGTGTAGAGCCGGCCGTCGGCCGACACCCGCGCGCGGTGGCAGTCTCCGCAGAACGGCGCCGTCACCGAGCTGACGAAGCCCACTTCGCCGCCACCGTCGATGAACGCGTGGCGCTCGGCCACCTCGCCGCGATACTGGGCATCGAGCGCGCGCAGCGGCCAGCGTGCATGGATGCGCGCGCGCAGTTCGGCCGAGGGCACCACGCGGTCGCGCCGCCAGCCGTTGCAGGTGCCCAC
This sequence comes from Luteimonas rhizosphaericola, assembly GCF_029888045.1. Taxonomy (GTDB): domain Bacteria; phylum Pseudomonadota; class Gammaproteobacteria; order Xanthomonadales; family Xanthomonadaceae; genus Luteimonas; species Luteimonas rhizosphaericola. Next base: position 161,501 of record NZ_JARXRN010000021.1, read on the forward strand.
GTCCATGTACTCGATGAAGCGCACCACGTGGCCGCTGCCGCGGAAGCGCTCGACCAGTGCGAGCGCCTGGTCGTCGTTGACGCCGCGCTGGACGACGCAGTTGATCTTGAGCGCATCGAAGCCGGCGGCTTCGGCGGCCGCGATTCCCGCCAGCACGTCGGCCACCTCGCCGCGGCCACCGGACAGCGACCGGAACAGGGCCGGCTCCAGCGCGTCCAGGCTTACCGTCAGCCGGCGCAGGCCCGCCTCGCGCAGCGCGCGCGCGTGCGGCGCCAGCAGCGTGCCATTGGTGGTCATGGCCAGGTCGTCGATGCCGTCGATGCGCGCCAGCCGCGCGACCAGCGCCGGCAGTCCCTTGCGCAGCAGCGGCTCGCCGCCGGTGATCCGCAGCTTGGACACCCCCAGCCGCGCCGCGCCGCGCACCAGGGCCTCGATCTCGTCGAACGACAGCCGTCCCGCCGCGTCCAGCCCGTAGTCGTCGGGCACCCGATCGGCGGGCATGCAGTAGCCGCAGCGGAAGTTGCAGGCCTCGATCACCGACAGGCGCAGGTCGCGCAGCGGACGGCCGAGCCGGTCCAGCGGCGCGAGCAGCGGATGCGGCTGCGCGCTCATCCGACGTCGACCTGCATCGCATGCGGCGAGGCGAGCGCGAAGGCCTCGCCCGGACGCGCGACGCGATGCCCACGCGCCGCGAGCGCGTAGCCGTCGGCGGTCGAGGCATAGTGGTACAGCACGCAACGCGACAGCAGCTCCGGTGGATACTCGCGTTCGAGGTCGTCGACCCCGCTGTGCGAGGGATTGCCGTGCAGGCCGCAGTCGTGTGCGACCAGCTCGCCCGCGTCCGCACGCAGGCGCAGCTGTTCCGGGATCGGGCGGGTGTCGCCGGTGAACACCAGGCTGCCGCGCAGGCGCAGGCCGAAGGCGGTGTCGGGCCAGTGGTGGCGCACCGGGAACACCTCCAGGCGCACGCCGTCGTGCCAGAACGCTTCGCCCACCGGCACCACCCGGAACGCATCCCAGAAGTTGGCGCCGCCCTCGGCCAGCACGTTGGGATAGTCGCCCACCCGCCGGTGCAGCAGCGGCACGAGCGGGGCCGGCACGTACAGCGGCATCCGTCCGCGGCGCGCGGCGTCGAAATATTCCGATACGAACAGCCGCTCCAGCCCGCCGACGTGGTCGAGATGGGTATGGGTGACGAACAGCGCGCGCGGCGGCGTGCCGTATTGCGCCAGGCAGGCGGTGAGGCCTTCGCTGCCGCAGTCGATGGTCAGCCACGGCGCGCCGTCGCGCTCGATGGTGGCCATCGGCGACCCGAGTTCGGTGGCCGAGGCGTTGCCCACGCCGTGGAAGCGCAGCGTCCAGCTCATCGCGGCGTGCCCGCCGCGGTGGCTTCGGGGGCACAGATCGGGCGGATGGGCACGGCCACGGCCTAGTTGCCCTTCGCCCAGCGCGCGTCGTAGGCCGCGCGCAGGCGGCCGAAGCCGGCCTCCACCGCCTCGCGGCGCGCATCGCCGGCCACCTTGTGCAGCGAGCGCAGCAGCCGCTGCAGGTTGGCCTCGCGCCAGGCGGTGGCGGGAATGTGCATGCGGCTGCGGTCGAAATCGATCATCCAGCCCTTGCCGGCCTCGTCGAACAGCACGTTGTGGGCATTGAGGTCGGCGTGGTCGAGGCCTTCGCGATGGAAGCGCGCGACCAGCCGCCCGGTCGCCTCCCACGGCGCCTCGTCCGCCTCGAGCAGGGACGCCAGCGAGCGCACGCCCGCCAGGCGTTCGACGATGATCCACGCCCGGTAGCTGAAGCGCCCGCGCAGATAGCACGCCGCCACCGGCTGCGGCACCGGGCACTTGCGCCGCAGCAGTTCGCGCAGCAGGCGGAACTCGGCGAAGCTCCGGGTGCGGTTGGCGCCGCGCCACACGTAGCGATCGCGGCTGAGCTTCGCGGCGAACCCGCCGCGCAGGTACTGGCGCAGCACCAGCGGGCCGTGGCTGGCATCGATGAACCAGGCGCCGCCGCGGCCGCTGCCGTCGACCTGCTGCGCACGCGATCCCCACTCGTGCGGATCGAACCAGCGCGGGTCGACTTGCCGCAGCTGCGTCATGTCGAACAGAATCGCGCCATATTCCCCGCTGCCACGATCGTCGTGGAAGGGCGTCAAGCTCTCAGTGGCGTCGAACGCGGCCATCCAGCGAGTCTATCAAGCCGTGACGCCCGTCCCCGTCGTTCCCCGCTCGATCTGCCTGCTGCGCCTGTCGGCGCTGGGCGACGTGACCCACGTGCTGCCGCTGGTGCACACCCTGCGCGACGCCTGGCCGGAGGTCGCGCTGACCTGGGTGATCGGCAAGGGCGAGCAGCGCCTGCTCGATGGACTGCCCGGGGTGGAGTTCATCGTCTACGACAAGGCCAGCGGCCTGGCCGGCATGCGCGCGCTGCGACGGGGACTTTCCGGGCGCCGGTTCGACGCCCTGCTGCAGATGCAGGTGGCCGCGCGCGCGAACCTGCTGTCGGCCTTCCTGCCGGCGCGGAGGCGGGTCGGCTACGACCGCGCACGGTCGAAGGACCTGCACGGCCTGTTCGTGAACGAGCGCATCCCCGATCGCCCCGGGATCCACGTGCTCGACGCCATCGGCAGCTTCTGCGAGCCGCTCGGGCTGCGCCAGGACTCGGCGCGCTGGGACCTGCCGGTACCGGAGGATGCGCGCGACTGGGCCCGGGCGCAGTGGCCCGACGACGGCGCGCCGACGCTGGTGATCTCGCCATGCTCCAGCCACGTGCGCCGCAACTGGTTCCCCGACCGCCACGCCGCGCTGGCCGACCACGCCGCCAGCCAGGGCTGGCGCGTGGTGCTGTGCGGCGGACGCAGCGCGCTCGAGCGCGAGACCGCCGACGCCATCCAGGCGGCCATGCACGCGCCCGCGCTCGACCTGGTCGGCAAGGACACGCTCAAGCAGCTGCCGGCGCTGCTCGAACGCGCGACGCTGGTGGTCACCCCGGACTCGGGTCCGATGCACATCGCCAACGCGATGGGGACGAAGGTGCTGGGCCTGCATGCCGCCAGCAACCCCGCGCGCAGCGGTCCGTATTCCGACCGGCGCTACTGCGTGGACCGCTACGACGACGCGGCCCGCAGGTACCTCGGCAAGCCGGCCGCGGACCTCGCATGGGGCACCAAGATCGAGGCCGACGGGGTGATGGACCTGGTCACCGTGGACGACGCGATCGCGGCGTTCGAGCGCTACCGCGCCGACCACGGCTGAGGCGGTGCGGGCAGCCGGCCTGTCGCTTCCGGCAGGGGCGCTTCCGGCACATCCATGGCCGGGCGACCGGACGTACATTGGCCCCGACGGTCGTTCCGGGACCCCACCCATGCACATGCAACCGACCCTGCCCCACCCCGCCCTGCGCCGCGCCATCCGGATCGCGGCCCAGCCGCTGCTGCTCGGCGGCGCGCTGGCGCTCTGGATCGCGCTCGACCTGGACGAAGGCACGGCCGCGCTCGTGGCGCTGGTGGCCGCGCAAGGGCTGCTGGCGCTGCTCGAACGGCTGGCCCCGGCCATGCCGCAGTGGCGCCACCGTGCCGCTGAGAAGGCGGTGCTCGCCGCACTCTACCTGCTGACGCTGGTGCTGCTGCAGCTGATGCTGTCGGTGTACGCGCTGGTCCTGGTCCCGTCGCTGGCCGCGGCGCGCGAGGCGCTGGGACTGGCGCTGTGGCCGCAGGGCTGGCCGCTGCTGGCGCAGGTGCTGCTGCTGTTCCTGGCCGCGGACTTCATCTACTACTGGATCCACCGCGCCCTGCACCGCTGGGCGCTGCTGTGGCGCGCCAGCGGCCATGGCTTCCACCACGCCTTCCACAACCTGCACGCGATCAACACCGGCACGTCGCACCCGTTCGAGGTCATGCTGCTGGCGCTGCCGGTGGTGCTGGTGGCGGCGCTGTTCGGCGCCGGCGCGGAGGCGGTGGCCGGCGCGACCGTGCTCGCCGTGGTCAACACCTCGATCGCGCACGCCAACCTCGACATCGACACGCCGCTGCTGCGCTGGGTGTTCACCACCAGCAACCAGCACCGGCGCCACCATTCGGCCGTGTTCGAGGCGAGCAACAGCAACTACGCCTGCAACGCGATCCTGTGGGACCGGCTGTTCGGCACCTACTCGGAGGGCGAGGTGGCGCAGACCGGCATCGGGCCGCGCGAACCGACCCTGCTGCAGAAGCTGCTGCTGCCATGGCGCGAACCCGAGGATGTCGACACCGCCGCCTCGCGCCGCGACGCGCGCGCGTGACGCGCGGCCGTCAGGCGCCCGCGCCGGCGCCGTAGTCCTGGTAGGACTTCTCCTCGACGTAGGACGAGCCCAGGGCGAGGTTGATGTCCTTCTTGATGCGGGCGCGGGTGTCGTTCTCGAAATACACGGCGCGCGCCAGGCGCACGAACTCCGCGTCGAAGGCCTGCGCCTTCTCCTTGAGCCGGATGTCGTCCTCGATCACCCACAGCCGCTCGTTGACCGCCTTCAGGTCGGCGCGCAGGCGGGCGATGTCGTGGCCGGCGGCCGGATGCGCCATCCAGGTGCACTCGAGCGCGTCGAGCTCGTTGCGGACGTTGGCCAGCTTGGCTTCGTCGGTCATGCGCTCGGACTTGATCTGCAGGATCGCGATCTTGTCGAGCAGTTCGCCGAACGACACGGGCACGGAGATCTCGGACATCGGGCCTTCCGCCGGAAATAAGGCCCGACAGTCTAGCCCTGCGCCTTGTTCGCGGGCACCCCGCCCCGTATGATTGCGCCCCCGGCGTTCAGCGCCGGGACCGCGCGACACCCGCGAATTCCGGGGAGGTGGCAGAGCGGTTGAATGTACCTGACTCGAAATCAGGCAGGCGTTTATAGCGCCTCGGGGGTTCGAATCCCCCCCTCCCCGCCAGCATCGGCGAAAGGCCCCCATCGGGGGCTTTTTGCCGTGATGCGGCCTATTCCTGGGTCGAGGCCGGCGCAGCAGGCGGCGGCGCCGCCTGCCCGGCATCATCGGCCGCCGGATCCGTCTCCGCCGGAGCCTCGCCCGCGGCGGGCACCGGTGTCGCGGCCGCGCCGCCCACCCGGCTCACCCGCCAGACGGTGTTCGACAGGTCGTCGGCGACGATCAGCGCGCCGCGCGGGTCCACCGTCACGCCAACCGGACGGCCGCGTGTGGTGCCGTCGGCGTCGCGGAAGCCGGTGACGAAGTCGACCGGATCGCCCGCCGGGCGGCCGTTGCGGAACGGCACGAACACCACCTTGTAGCCCACCGGGTCGGAACGGTTCCAGCTGCCGTGCATGCCGACGAACGCGCCGTCGGCGAACTGCGGCCCCATCACCGGACTGGAGAAATCCACGCCCAGTGCGGCCACGTGCGCGCCCAGGCTGTAATCCGGCGTGATCGAGGCCGCGACCTTCTCGGGGTTCTCCGGCTTCACGCGGGTGTCGACGTGCTGGCCCCAGTACGCCCAGGGCCAGCCGTAGAAGCCGCCCTCGCGCACCGAGGTCAGGTAGTCGGGCACCAGGTCCGGGCCGATCTCGTCGCGCTCGTTCACCACCGCCCACAGCTGGCCGCTGCCTGGCTGGATCGCCAGCGCGGTCGGGTTGCGCAGGCCGGTGGCGTACGGGCGGTGCATCCCGCTGGCGACGTCGATCTCCCATACCATCGCGCGGTCCTGCTCGGCCATCATGCCGCGCTCGGTGATGTTGCTGTTCGAGCCGATGCCCACGTACAGGAAGCGGCCGTCGGCGCTGGCCGTCATCGCCTTGGTCCAGTGGTGGTTGATCTCCGAGGGCAGCTCGGTGAGCGTCTCCGGCGTCGCCGCGCGCGCCTGGGTCTGGCCGGGATGGTAGTCGAAGCGCACCACAGCATCCTGATTGGCCACATACAGGTCGTTGCCGACCAGGGCCAGGCCGTAGGGCGCGTTGAGGTTCGCGGCGAAGACCGTCTGCACCTCGTAGTCGCCGTCGCCGTCGGCATCGCGCAGCAGGGTCAGGCGGTTGCCGCTTTCCACCTGGGTGGTGCCGGCAGCCTTGATCGGCCCGGCGATCACGTCCTTGGGCTTGAGCGGCGGCGCGCTGCCGCCGCGGCCTTCCGCGACCAGGATGTCGCCGTTGGGCAGCACCAGGGTCTGGCGCGGGATCAGCAGGTCGGTGGCGATGGCGCGCACCTCGAAGCCCTCCGGCACCATCGGCAGGCGATCGCCCCACCCGGCCGGGTCGGCGATCTTCATCTCCGGCAGCAGGCCGCGGCGGGGTTCGGGCAGGTCCGGCCGGGCGCCGTACTGCGGCGGCTCGGGCGCGGGATTGCAGGCGGCGAGGGTCAGGGCCAGCGCGATCGCGCCGGGCAGGCGGAGACGGCTCATGCGAACGCTCCCGGCCGCACGGCGCGGCACGCGAACCAGATGGAGACGGCCAGCAACACCGCCGCCAGTCCCGACAGCACCAGGCTGACCGGCATGGCGTCCCAGGCGTCGCGGGCGTGGGTCAGGGCGGCCAGCAGGGCGGCGATCCACGCCGCGAACAGCAGGGCCGCGTGCAGCAGGCTGGCGCGCGTGCGCCGCGACGGCGCCAGGCCGAACAGCGCGCAGACGAAGGCGGCGCTCGACAGCACCAGCCCGCCCACGTTCAGCCATGCGGCGAAGTTGATCCACTGGACCTCGTAGCTGCGTGCATAGGCGATGTCGCCGAGCAACGCCCCGAGCAGCAGCGCGAGCGCGCCGCCGAGCAGCAGCAGGTGGACGGGATGGAACACATGAGCGCGCGGACGCTCCAGGGTCGCTGACATGGACGTTTCTCCGGGACGGCACGGCCGGGGGCGGTGCCCGGGTCGATCCACGAGGCTAGTCGAGCGTGGTTGACGGGAATGTGCACGTGGAGGTGCCGCCGGCCCGCACGCGCGTCCCCGCGCGGCACAGCGGAAGCGCAGGGCGCGCGCCGGACGCGCAAGGATGTGACGCGGCGCCCGCGCGCGGATGGCCCCGTTGCGTCACTTCCGGGCGGCCGGAATGCGCACTGCATCGCGATTCGGCCGGGCACGCTTTCTGCTTGTCACCAGCGTGGCCCGCGGGGACAGGCGGGCCGAACCGGCACCCATCGACATGCGCGTATCCGACTTCCACCTCCGCAAGCTGGGCGAACAGGCCGGCATCGCGTTGCTGCGCGCGGCCCTGCTGCTGGCCGTGGCGTTCGCGCTGATGGACTCCATCCGCACCTGAGCACTCCACCGCCGGACCACGGCCCGGCGAGCCTGCGGCGCCGACACCCGCCACGCCCGCCCGCGGCGCGGCGGCCGCGGACGGTCACGAAGCACCGCTACTTCCGCGACAGCGCGTCCTGGGCGGCGTGCACCAGGTAGATGTAGCTGGCGCCGAGGTTGATCACGTACTCGTTCTGGCCCCAGAAGAACGGCCAGTCTTCCTTGTTCTCCGGGAAATCGGGCTTGAGCACCAGCACGCCGGGGACGATGCCGCCAGCGATGAAGCTGAAATCCGCCCGGTTCATGCCGTAGGCCACCTGCTTGGACTTCGCCCCGACGGCGGAGACGAACGAGATGTTCGAGTCCGGATGGGTGCCGTAGAGGTAGTTCAGCCCCTGCAGCGTCGGCTCGATGTCGAACAGGTCGGGGTACGCCTGGTGCAGGCGGTAGTTGGTCGTTGCCATGCCGATGACCGCGCCGTTGCCGGCCCAGCCGCCGCGGGTGATCAGCACCCCGTACGGGTTCTCGGACACCATCTGCGCGCGTTCGGCCTTGAACGCTTCGGCGCGAGCGCGCATGCGCGACTGGAAGGCCGGGTCCATGCGGTCGAGCACCGGCAGCACGACGGCGGCATTGAAGCCGAAGCGTTCGTCGATCGCCGGCCACAGCTCGGCGATGCGCGCGGCATAGGCCGCGTCCCCGGTGGTCAGCAGCAGCTGCGCGGCCGCGCGCAGTTCCTCGTCCTGCGGATCGCCGCCGGTGGTGTTGCCGACCCGGAACAGGTTGGGCTCGCGCCCGTGCTCGAACGCCCACACCTTCTTCGCCGTGGCCAGGCATTCCTCGGCCAGGGCCTCGTTGTGGCCGCGCAGCGCGCGGCTGGCGGCGGCGAGCGCCGCGGCGGAGCCGTAGTTGAGCGCGGTGGTGTTGGTGGTGAACGCGAGGCGGTCGTCGTTGAGCGAATCGGGATCGTCCGGATCGTCGACCTTGCCGTCGGTCTTGCTGGCCGCGTCGCCCAGGTGGGTGTACTGGCCGAGGTCCGGCTCGACGATGCCGGGGATCGCGTGCCCGAACACGCGATGCTGGGCGATCAGCGCCAGGGTGCCGTGCTCGATCTGCTGCAGCAGGTCGGGCACGCCGTCGGGGCGGTGCAGTTCGACATGCTGCCTGTCCTGGTCGATGGTGGTCTCGTCGCGCCCCGGACGGAACTGCTCCCAGGTGTCGACCAGCGACATCACCGTGGCGTAGTGGGTCTGGGTACGGATGTCGAAGTCGCCCGCATCGAACCAGCCGCCGTAGTCCAGGCCCGGGATGTGTTCGCCGGGCTGGAACGGGGAATCCAGGTCCGGGCCCTGCCCGAACAGGTCGAAGTGCTCCTTGTTCGGTTCCACCTGGCGCGCGTCGTCCATGTGCGAGCGCCCATGCCACACCCGGTAGGCCTCGTTGACGAACATGTGGTCCATCTGCACGGGGAAGAAAACGTCCAGGGTCGGGTGCCAGGCGGTGGCGTAGGCGTCTTCGGCGATGCGGAACGCGTTGCTGCGCTGGCCGGCGGCCTCGATCACGTACAGGCCCGGCTCACGCACGTCGGAAAAATCGAAGGTGTAGTACTCGTAGCGCAGGTACGGGCCCCAGTGCGCCGCCTGCGCCGCGTGCGCCTGCTGTTCGCGCCCGTCCGCGCCGATGCGCAGCAGGCGGGCCCGGCCCGGCGCCGCGGCGTTGCGGTCGGTCTCGAGTACCGCGACCTTGCGCTGCGCCGGGTGGTAGCCGACCTGCGAATGACCGATCACGGTCTCGCGCGTCCAGTCCGGCACGGTATTGCCCTCGAGGGTCCACTCGAGCACGGTCCCGGTGCGGCCCGCCGGCAGCAGGCTGCGCACCACGTACCAGCCGTTCTGGGCCTGGTTGCGGCCATCGAACAGCGCCAGCTCGCCCTCGCGCGCCCGCAGGGTGACGCGCCGCTGCGGATCCTCCGGCGCCAGCGTCAGGCTGCGCCCGCGCGCCATCGGCTGCCGGACCGGCTTGCCCTGCGCGTCGCGCGTGGTCGGGCCGGCCGGGTACAGCGGCAGCTGGCCGCCGCCCTGCTCGGTCATCCAGCTCTTGCCCCAGTAGGCCGAGGGCAGGAACTCGAGGTTGAACCCGGCCTGGCCTTCGAGCGCGGCCGGCAATGGCTGGTCGAACACCACCTCTACCTTGACGCCCTCGCCCGCGGGCGAGACCCGGATGTCGTATTCGAACCCGTGGGCGGCATAGCCCAGCCGGGTGGTGACGGTGCTCGTGGCCGGGTCGACCTTGCGGTCGACCATCAGCGCCACCGGGTCCCACTGCTCCGGCGTGGGGCTCAGGCGCACGTCGCCATTGGTCGCGGTGCGCACGCCGTGGTGGATCAGTTCCACGCCCGCATGCTTGGCGTCGCTGAACAGGCCGTCGTAGTAGTTGCTGAAGGCCAGCACGTCGAGGCCGCGCTTGTGGAAGTACTCCAGCTCGTTGAGCTCGGGCGGTGCCGACCACGCGGCCAGCGGCGAGGCCAGCGTCGCGGCCAGGACGCAGGCGAGCAGGCGGCGCGGCACGCGCGCGGCGGGACGGCGGTTCGGATCGGTCATGGTGTTCCCCCGGAATAGAATGTTAACGCTAACATCCGCCGCCCGCCGTGACTTGCGGCGCTGCAGCAAGCGCTCCAGGCTCATGTGCGTTGCAGCCGTCGGGCGCATTCCGCTGGGGCAGTGCGTGCCTGGCCGAAAAGCCGCAGCCCGCACCTGACCCGGGCAGGCACCACCAGGCCCGACGGCGCCGGCGCCCCACGGTACCGGCGACCCGACGGATGGCAGGGTCAGCCGCGGGGATGGTGGGTCGCGTGCAGCTGCCGCAGCTTCTCCCGCGCCACCAGGGTGTAGATCTGGGTGGTCGACAGCGAGCTGTGCCCCAGCAGCATCTGCAGCGCGCGCAGGTCGGCGCCGTGGTTGAGCAGATGGGTGGCGAAGCTGTGGCGCAGGCCGTGCGGGCTGATCCGGGCTGGATCGATGCCGGCCACGGCGGCGCAGCGCTTCACCGTCGCCCAGAACTGCTGCCGGCTGGGGGGCTCGCCCGCGGCGGTCAGGAACAGGGCCGGGACCGTGCGTTTCCCCGCCAGCAGCGGGCGCGCCTGGTCCAGGTAGCGTTCCAGCCAGTGCTGCGCCTCCTCGCCCAGCGGCACCAGCCGGTCGCGGCCGCCCTTGCCGGTCACCCGCAGCACGCCCTGGCGCAGGTTCACCGCGGTGGCCGGCAGCTGCACCAGTTCGCTCACGCGCAGGCCGCAGGCGTACATGAGTTCCAGCATGGCCCGATCCCGCAGGCCCTCCGGCGTATCCACCTCCGGCGCGGCCAGCAGGGCCGCCACCTGGGCCTCGCCCAGCGCCTTGGGCAACGAGCGCGGCAGGCGTGGTGGTTCGACCAGCGCCACCGGATCGTCCTCGCGCAACCCGCGCCGTCGCAGGTGGGCGAAGAACGATCGCAGCGCGCTGAGCAGGCGCGCGTTGCTGCGCGCCGAGTAGCCCTCCCGGGCGCGCAGCGAGAGGTAGTCGAACAGTGCCCCGCGATCGAGCGCCGCCAGACCGCCGCCCGCGCCGTCGCGCCAGCGCGCGACCCCCTCCAGGTCGCGCCGGTAGCCGTCGAGGGTGTTGCGCGCGGCGCCGGTCTCGGCCCACAGGGCGTCGAGGAAGCGGTGGATGGCGTCCGCGTCGGACTCGCGCAACGGCGGCAGCGCATGCATGCGCTGGCGGCGTTCGGCGGGCGTGGCGCTGGTCATCGATCCAGCTTAGCCGAGCGCGGCAGCCGGTATCCTGTGCGCATGCCCTCCACGCCCGTCGAACACGCCGCCACACGCGGATCCGCCCTGGTCGGACGACGGCTGCTGTCGCTGCTGTACGACCTGCTGCCCGTGCTTGCGCTGTGGTTCCTGCTCTCGGCCCTGTTCACCGCCGGATACACCTACCTCGGCGGCCACGACCCGCACGAGAACATCGCCCCCCTGAGCGCGCTGCAATGGCTGCTGTGGCTGGCCTGCTGGGGCATCAGCGGCGTGTACGCGACCGCCAGCTGGCGACGCGGCGGGCAGACGCTGGGCATGCGCCCCTGGCGGATCCGGGTGGTGGCAATGGACGACGCGGAGCCGACCCGCGCTGCGCTGTGGACGCGCTATGCGGCGGGGACGGTGTCTCTGCTCGCGGCGGGACTGGGCTTCTGGTGGGCGTGGCTCGACCGCGATCGGCTCGCCTGGCACGACCGGATGAGCCGGACGCGGGTGGTGCGGATCGATGGCACGGCCGCGCGGTAGCCGCGCGGCCAGGCATGCGTGTTCCGCATCCGGTGGCCGCTGCAGGAGCCATGGCGGAAGCGACCGTGGTCGCGAAGGGCGGATCGCCATATGCCGCCGCGCGCAGGCGATCGGCCGGCCCGTGGGGAAGTACCGCGCGAGGCAGTGCCTCGCGATGTCGGCCTGCTCAGCCGGACCTGTGCAGCGCGCCTGGCGTTCGGCTGGCCTGCGCGGCAATGCCGCGCAAGCAGGCCAGCCTCACCCACTCCGTTTCCGGAAGAGGAGCCAGGAGACGGTGAGCATGATCAGCGGCGGGACGAGGTAGGCGATGCGGTAGTCGAAGCTGTAGACCGCGGCCAGTTTCACCACTTGGGTCTGCAGCAGCCAGAAGCCGAGCGCGAACACCACGCCGATGAACAGGCGCCGGCCGAGGCCGCCGCTGCGCAGGCTGCCGAAGGCGAACGGGATCGCCGCCAGGCACAGCGCCAGCACGTTGAGCGGGTAGAACCAGTGGCCCCAGTAGTACTCCTCGAACTCGCTGGCATCGAGCTGGTTGCGCTTGCGATAGTCGATGCCTTCCTTCAGCTCGGCCGAGGACATGTAGCGCGGGCGCCAGATGTTGCTGGCGTTGGCCGCCAGCGCCGCGGCGTCGAGGCTGGAGTCCCAGCGCTCCTCGTCGACGTCCGCCTGGGCGACCGCGCGCTCGTCGAAATAGGTGCGGCGCACGCCGCGCAGCAGCCAGCCGCTGGTGCGGTGCTCGGCGATCTTCGCGTGCGCCACCGACGCCAGGCGGCCGTCGGCGTCGAACTCGAACAGGCGCACGTCGTTGAGTTCGAGCCAGGTGTCGCCGCCTTCGCTGCGTTCGCGCCCGGCCTGGGCGTTGAGGAAGGTCTCGCCCTCGCGCGCCCACAGTCCCGAATACTGGGCGACGATCATGTCGTTCGAGCGCGCGGCCGACTTCATCATGTCGGCGCTGCGCTGCGCCCACGGGCCGAGGGTCTCGGCATTGACCATCATCAGTCCGGTCAGCACCAGGAGCGGCAGCGCCACCGACACGCTCAGCCGCTTGCGCGACACGCCCAGCGCGCGCAGGGCGGTCAGCTCGGAACTCGCGGCGAGCTGGCCCAGGCCCATCAGCGAACCGATCACCGCCGCGGTGGGGAACATCATGTACGCGCGCCGCGGGAGGGTGTGGGCCACGTAGGTCACGGCGTCGAACACGCGGTAGCTGCCCTGCCCCACGCTGCGCAGCTCGTCGACCATCGCCAGCACCATGTCGAGCCCGGTGAGCACCGCCCACGTCAGCAGCACCGTGCCCACGACCACGCGCGCGACCAGCAGGTCGTGCAGCTTCGGGAACGGCCTCATGCCACGGCCCGCCGCGAGGCGCGCATGCGGCCGTCGCTGAAGTACATCCACAGCCCCAGCGCCAGCAGCGGCAGCAGCAGCCACCACAGGCCCAGCGCCGACGGCAGCCGTCCGGCGGCGAGGCCGTTGGTGCCGACCAGCATCAGGTTGACGCCGAACACGTACGCCAGCAGGCCGAGGATGATCCGGCCCCAGCGCGCCTGCCGCGGCGGACTGCGCGCCAGCGGCACCGCCAGCAGCGCGAAGGCCAGCGCCAGCAGCGGCGGCGCGATGCGGAAGTGCAGCTGCGCGCGCGCCTCGACGCGCTCGTCGGGCAACAGCGCCAGCGTGGACATCAGTTCGGGGTCGTCGTCGATGTCGCGCGATTCCGCGTCCGGCAAGCGCACCTCGTTGGCGGCGTAGCGCATCAGCCGGAAATCCCTGCCGCCGTCCATCGGGCCCTCGACGCGAAACCCCTCGTCCAGGGTCAGGTAACGGGTGTTGCCCTCCACCGACAGGGTGCCGGTGCGGGCCGAGGTCACGTCCATCCGGCCTTCGTCCTGGCGGTAGATGAAGACGCGGCCGAGCCGGGTGCCGTCGTTCGACATCGCGTTCGCGTACACCACGCCGCCGCCACCCGGCAGTTCCACGAAGCGCCCGGCTTCCAGTCCCGCGACCAGCAGGCTGCGCTGGCCGACTTCGATCATCTGCTGCGAATACTGCCGCGCCCACGGGCCCAGCCACAGCGAGCACGCGCCGATCATCAGCACGAACGGCACCACCAGCATCATCAGCGGGCGCAGCATGCGCCGCGGACCCACGCCGACCGAAGTCAGCACCGGCATCTCGCTGTCGCGGTACAGCCGTCCCACCGACAGCAGCAGGCCGAGCATCAGGCCCAGCGGCAGGATCAGCGGCAGGTAGTTGAGGACCTGCAGGCCGAGCTGGGCCAGCATCATGCCCGCCGGCACGCGCCCGCGCACGATGTCGCCGAGCACGTCGGCGAACACCGCGCCGAGGCTCACGATCATCAGCACCACCAGGGCCGCGAACGTGGTCTGCGCGAATTCGCGGAACAGGTAGCTGTCGAGCTTCGGCATCGGGCGGGGGCTTGGATTAGACTAGGGCGTTGCGTCCGGCTGCAGCGGCGCCCGCGAACATGCCGCGGCGATGCGGCTCCACGGCCCGCAGGCCGCGTCCGGGCGCCGATTGTACGGAAGTCACCTGGAATCTGATCGATGACCCTCGAATTCACCCTGAACCGCGCCGCCCCCGCCACCGCCGCCACCGACTGCATCGTGGTAGGGGCGTTTTCCGACGGCACGCTCACGCCCGCCGCGCAGGCGCTCGACGGCGAAGGCCGCCTGGCGGCGCTGGCGGCGCGCGGCGACGTCTCCGGGGCCACCGGCCGCAGCCTGCTGCTGCACGACCTGCCCGGCCTCGCCGCGCCGCGGGTGCTGGTGATCGGCCTGGGCGATCGCGCCAAGTTCGGCGTGCCGCAGTACCTCAAGTCGGTGGCCGACGCGGTGCGCGCGCTGCGCACCGGTCCGGTGAAGCAGGCGCTGTTCACGCTGTCCGAACTCGAGGTCGCCGGTCGCGACGCGGCGTGGGCCATCCGCCAGGCGGTGGTCGCGGCCGACCACGCCGCCTACCGCTACCTCGCCACGCTGGGCCCGAAGAACAAGAAGCGCAACGACAGCGGACTGGCGACGTTCGCGCTCCAGGGCGACGACGAACAGGCCCTCGCGCAGGGCAAGGCGATCGCGGCCGGCGTGAAGTTCGCGCGCGAGCTGGGCAACCTGCCGCCCAACATCTGCAACCCGGCCTACGTCGCCGAGCAGGCGCAGGCCTTCGCCGCGCGCTTCGACGGTGCCGAGGCCGAGATCCTCGACGAGACGCAGATGGAGGCGCTCGGCATGGGCGCGCTGCTGGCGGTGGCGCGCGGGTCGGCCAACCGCCCGCGGCTGGTGGTGCTGAAGTGGAACGGCGGCGGCGACGCGCGCCCGTTCGTGCTGGTCGGCAAGGGCATCACCTTCGACACCGGCGGCGTGAACCTCAAGACCCAGGGCGGCATCGAGGAGATGAAGTTCGACATGTGCGGCGCGGCCGCCGTGCTCGGGACCTTCGTGTCCGCGGTCGGGCTGCAGCTGCCGATCAACCTCGTCGCGATCGTGCCGGCGGTGGAGAACGCGATCGACGGCAACGCCTACCGCCCGTCCGACGTGATCACCAGCATGTCCGGCCGCACGATCGAGGTCGGCAACACCGATGCCGAAGGGCGGCTGATCCTGTGCGACGCGCTCACCTACGCCGAGCGCTTCCAGCCGCAGGCGCTGGTGGACGTGGCCACGCTCACCGGCGCGTGCATGGTGGCGCTGGGCCGCTTCGCCTCGGGCCTGATGAGCAAGCACGACGACCTGGCCGACGAACTGCTCGCCGCCGGCGAGGACGTGTTCGACCGCGCCTGGCGCCTGCCGCTGTGGGATGAATACCAGACGCTGCTGGAATCGAACTTCGCCGACGTCTACAACATCGGCGGCCGCTGGGGCGGCGCGATCACCGCAGGCTGCTTCCTCGCCCGCTTCACCGAGGGCCAGCGCTGGGCGCACCTGGACATCGCCGGCAGCGCCAGCGGCGACGGCAAGATGGGCATGGCCACCGGCCGCCCGGTCGGCCTGCTGAGCCAGTGGCTGATGGATCGCGCCGCGGGCGCGCCCGCGGCCTGATTGCGGGAAGGCGGCGGTCGCCCTCGCGGCCGCCGCGGTCCAGCGCCCCTCCCGATGCCCCGCGCCGATTTCTACCTGATCGCCAAGCCGCGCTTCCGCGCGCAGCCGCTGCGGCTGGCCTGCGAACTGGTGCGCAAGGCCTACGAGGCCGAGCTGTGGACGCTGGTGCTGGCACGGGACACCGCCCAGGCCGAGGAGCTCGACGACCTGCTGTGGGACATGGGCGAGGACGCCTACATCCCGCACCAGATCGCCGGCCGCGACGATGAGGACGAGCTCACGCCCGTGCTGATCGCCGATCCCCAGACCGACGCGCCGATGCGGCCGCTGGTGGTGAACCTGCGCGACGCGCCGGTCGCGGGCGGCTTCGAACGCGTGCTGGAAGTGGTGCCGGCCGACGAATCCGCGCGTGGCCCGCTGCGCGAGCGCTGGACGCACTACAAGGCGCTCGGTTTCGAGGTCAACAAGTACGACATGTGACCGCGCTGCCTGCGCGGACCTGCTTTTTCCTTCCTCCGCCTGCGGCGGAAGGTGCCCGAAGGGCGGATGGGGGCGCACCGGCCGATGCCCCGATCCCAGCCCTCCCCGCGGGGAGGGGGCCGAACCAGCCTGCTGCAAGACCGACCATGACCGACACCCTCGCCCCGTCCTACGATCCCGGCAGTTTCGAATCCCGCCTCTACGCCGAGTGGGAAGCGGCCGGCGTGTTCGCGCCGCGCGGCGACGGCCCGGCCTATACCATCCTGCTGCCGCCGCCGAACGTCACCGGCACGCTGCACATGGGCCATGCGTTCCAGCACACGCTGCAGGACGCGCTGGTGCGCTACCACCGCATGCTCGGCCACCGCACGCTGTGGCAGATGGGCAGCGACCACGCCGGCATCGCGACCGAGATGGTGGTCGGCCGCAACCTGGCGCTGGAAGGCAAGGGCGAGACCCGCGACTCGCTCGGCCGCGAGGGCTTCATCGCCAAGGTCTGGGAGTGGAAGCAGCGCTCGGGCGACACGATCGAGCGGCAGATGCGCCGCCTCGGCACCTCGGGCGACTGGTCGCGCAGCGTGTTCACGATGGACCCGATGCCGTCGAAGGCGGTGGTCGAGGCGTTCGTGCGCCTGCACGAGCAGGGCTTGATCTACCGCGGCAAGCGGCTGGTGAACTGGGATCCGGCGCTGAACACCGCGATCTCCGACCTCGAGGTCGAGAACCGCGAGGTGCCCGGCCACATGTGGCACTTCAAGTATCCGCTGGCCGGCGGCGAGATCTACGAATACGTCGAGCGCGACAGCGAGGGCAACGTCACCCTGCGCGAGACCCGCGACTACATCTCGATCGCCACCACCCGCCCGGAAACCATGCTCGGCGACGGCGCGGTGGCGGTGCACCCGGACGACGCGCGCTACGCGCCCATCGTCGGCAAGCTGTGCGAGATCCCGGTGGGGCCGAAGCAGCACCGGCGCCTGGTGCCGATCATCACCGACGAATACCCCGACCCCGATTTCGGCTCCGGCGCGGTCAAGATCACCGGCGCGCACGACTTCAACGACTACGCCGTGGCCGCCCGCAACGGCATCCCGCTGTATGCGCTGATGGACGCGCACGCGCGCATGCGCAGCGACGGCCTGTCCTACGAGGAGAGCGCACGGATCGCCGGCGAGATCGCGCGCGGCGAACGCGCGCCGCACGACGTCGGCGCGGTGAACCTGGTGCCCGACGAGCTGCGCGGCCTGGACCGCTACGAGGCGCGCGCGCGCGTGGTCGAGGCGATCACCGCCGAAGGCCTGGCCGTCACCGGGCCGGACGGAGCGCCGCTGGTCGAGTCCAAGCCGATCATGCAGCCCTTCGGCGACCGTTCCGGTTCGGTGATCGAGCCGTACCTGACCGACCAGTGGTTCGTGCGCATGGACACCATGGGCCGGCGCGGGATGGAGCTGGTCGAGAACGGCAGCGTGAAGTTCGTGCCGCCGAACTGGATCAGCACCTACCGGCACTGGATGGAGAACATCCAGGACTGGACCATCAGTCGCCAGCTCTGGTGGGGCCACCGCATCCCGGCGTGGTTCGACGCCGCCGGCAACGCCTACGTGGGCCGCGACGAGGCCGACGCGCGCGCCCGCGCCGGCATCGGCAGCGAGGTCGCCCTGCGCCAGGACGAGGACGTGCTGGAAACCTGGTTCTCCTCGGCGCTGTGGCCGTTCAGCACGCTCGGCTGGCCCGATGCGGACGCGATGCGCGAGCGCGGCTTCGACACGTTCCTCCCGACCAGCGTGCTGGTCACCGGCTTCGACATCATCTTCTTCTGGGTCGCGCGCATGGTCATGATGACCGACGCGCTGACCGGAAAGGTCGCGTTCGACGACGTCTACATCACCGGCCTGGTGCGCGACAAGGACGGCCAGAAGATGTCGAAGTCGAAGGG
This sequence comes from Luteimonas rhizosphaericola, assembly GCF_029888045.1. Taxonomy (GTDB): domain Bacteria; phylum Pseudomonadota; class Gammaproteobacteria; order Xanthomonadales; family Xanthomonadaceae; genus Luteimonas; species Luteimonas rhizosphaericola. The sequence goes on from NZ_JARXRN010000021.1 coordinate 179,476, forward strand.
CAACATCCTCGACCCGCTCGACATCATCGACGGCATCAGCGCGGACGCGCTGGTCGCCAAGCGCACCACCGGGCTGATGAAGCCGACCGACGCGCCGAAGATCGAGAAGGCCACGCGCAGGGAATTCCCCGACGGCATCGCCGCGCATGGCGCCGACCCGCTGCGCTTCACCATGGCCGCGCTCGCCGGCCCCGGTCGCGACATCAAGTTCGACCTCGGCCGCGCCGAAGGCTACAAGAACTTCTGCAACAAGCTGTGGAACGCCACCCGCTTCGTGCTGATGAACACGGACACGCTGTCGCTTCCCCCGCACTCGGGGGACGGTGCCCGCAGGGCGGTTGGTGGCGACAGTGCATCGCCCGTCACCGACGCCGAGAAGTGGATCCTGTCGCGCCTGGCCAGGGTCTCCGCGGAAGCGCAGGCCCACTTCGCCGCCTACCGCTTCGACCTGCTGGCGCAGGCGCTGTACGAGTTCGCCTGGAACGAGTTCTGCGACTGGTTCGTCGAGCTGGCCAAGCCGGCGCTCAACGGCGATGACCGCGCCGCCGCCGACAGCACGCGTCGCACCCTGCTCACGGTGCTGGAAGCGTTGCTGCGCCTGCTGCACCCGCTGGTGCCGTTCGTCACCGAGGAACTGTGGCGCCAGGTCGCGCCGCGGCTGGGCATCGAAGGCGACACCATCTCGCTGCAGCGGTATCCGCAGGCCGGCGACGTGGCCGGTGACGATTTCGCCCGCGCCGAGGCCGATATCGAATGGCTCAAGCAGATGGTCACCGCGCTGCGGCGCATCCGCAGCGAGCTGGGCGTCTCGCCGATGAAGCAGGTGCCGCTGCTGGTGCAGGCAGGGTCCGCGGACGACCGCGCGCGCCTGGCGCGCTTCGCCGCGCAGCTGCGCTTCCTCAACCGGCTGTCGGCGATCGACGCGGTCGAGGGCGAACCGCCGGCGTCCGCCGCGGGGCTGGTCGGCGAGCTGCGCCTGTTCGTGCCGCTCGAAGGCCTGGTCGACCTGGACGCCGAACGCGCGCGCTTGGACAAGGAACTCGCGCGCGTGTCCGCGGAGAAGGACAAGAGCCAGGCCAAGCTGGCGAAGTTCAGCGACAAGGTGCCCGCGGCGGTGGTCGAGCAGGAGCGCCAGCGCCTGGCCGACTGGACCGCGCAGCACGAAGCGCTGTCGGCACAGCGCGCAAGGCTGGCGTAGCGCGGCGGCGCGTTGCGTCGCGCGCCCGTCGTCGCGGCCGGCTGATCGAACCGGCATGCAGTCACGTGCGCGGGTGCGGTCGCGACGCGGTCGAGTCCCCGCCACCGCCGCGGCAGGCGCCCGCTACGCCCAGCCGTCGACCATCAGTTCCTTCGCCATCACGATCGCGTCCTCGCGCCCCTGGTGCGCGGGGTAGTAGCGCGGCCGGCGGCCGATCTCGTTGAAGCCCTCGTCGTGGTAGAGCGCGATCGCGGCCGGATTGGACGGGCGCACCTCGAGGAACACGCGCTGCGCACCCTGCCCGCGCGCGGCGCGCTCGAGCCCGCGCAGCAGTCGCCGGCCGTGCCCGCGCCCCTGCTCCGCCGGCTCGATGCACACGTTGAGCAGGTGCGCCTCGCCGACGGCCACGCTCAGCACGCCGTAGCCGATGATCCGCGCCTCCGACTGCAGCACCCAGGACGGATAACCGGCGCGCAGGCAGTCGCGGAAGATCCCGACCGTCCACGGGAACGGGTAGGCGCGCACCTCGATCGCCATGACCGCATCGAGGTCGTCTTCGCGCATCGGCCGCAGCGCCGCCTGCGGCACGCCGGCCGCCACCGCGCCCGCCGCGCTCATCGCGCGGGCCGCGCCCGCAGTGCGCGCAGGCGCGGCCACAGTGCGCGCCGCGTGCGCGCATCGCGCAGGCCACCGGGCGGAAGCAGGCCACGGCACAGGGCGAGCGCCTCGACGTCGTGCGTGTCGCGACCCGCGGCCCGCAGCAGGGCGCGCAGCAGCGCATCGGGGCCGGGGCCGGCCTCCTCGGGGGGCGGCGTCGCGGCGGCCGGGAGGTGTGCCGCCGCGCCCGCGTCGGCGTCGCCGGACTGCACCCGGTACACGGTGTAGCCCATTTCGGCCAGGATCTCGCGCTGCAGGCGATCGAAGCTCACGCCGCCTCCGGGCGCGCGCCCTCGCGCCGGCGCCAGAACCACAGCACCGGGCCGGACAGCGCATACAGCGACGCCGCCGCCAGCAGCGTCTTGGGCGGGTCCACCCACAGCGCGATCAGGATCCCGAGCGCGATCAGCAGCGCCACGAACGGCACGCGTTCGGCCCGTGGCCCGGTGCCGCTGCCCTTGAAGCTGTTGTAGCGCAGCCGGCTGACCATCAGCAGCGCCGCCACCACGGTCACCGCCAGCGCCGCGTAGCGCAGGTCCTCGCCGGCCAGCCCCAGTTCGTGGCAGGTCCAGACGAAGCTCGCCATCAGCCCCGCGGCGGCGGGGCTCGCCAGGCCGATGAACCAGCGCTTGTCCACCGTGCCCACCTGGCTGTTGAAGCGCGCCAGCCGCAGCGCCGCGCAGGCCGCGTACAGGAACGCGGCCAGCCAGCCGATCCTGCCCTGGGTCATGCCGTCGAGCTTCATCGACATCAGGGCCCAGTGGTACATCACCAGCGCCGGGGCCATGCCGAAGCTGATCAGGTCGGCCAGGGAGTCGTACTGGACGCCGAACTCGCTCTGGGTGTTGGTCAGCCGCGCCACGCGACCGTCGATGCCGTCGAGGATGCCGGCCACGAAGATCGCGATGCAGGCCGCCCCGTAGCGGCCCTGCGACGCCGCGATGATCGCGAAGAATCCCGCGAACAATCCGCCCGTGGTGAACAGGTTGGGCAGCAGGTAGATGCCGCGGCCGCGCGGCGGCGCTGGGGTCTGGGGCTCCATCGCGGCAGTGTAGCGCCTGCCGGCGGGTGACCGGCGGCACCGGGTCGCGGGCGCGCGGGCACGCAGGGCGGTCACGTTTCCGCGCCGCATCGCTTGCGTCGCGCCCGTGGCGATGCTGGAATCGCGCCACGCCCCCGCTCCCGCAGGAGTTCCGCGATGTCCCGCCTTGCCCTTCTGGCGCTCGTCGCCGGCCTGTCCGCCGCGTCCGTCGCATCCGCCGCCGAGGTCTACCAGTGGAAGGACGCCAACGGCGTCACCCACTATTCGCAGACCCCGCCGCCCAAGGGCAGCTACCAGCAGCGCCAGATCACCAGCAGCGGCGCCGGCACCGCGCAGGCGACCGCGCCGCAGGCCGCGGCCGCGGGCGAGAACCCCAACTGCGCCACCGCGCGCGCGAACGTGGCCGCCCTGAGCGGCGAACGGCCGGTGCACGAAGCGGGCGAGGACGGCCAGCCGGGCCGCGCCCTGAACGACGCCGAGCGCGCCAGCCAGCTCGAACTGGCGAACGCCGCGGTCAAGGCCTACTGCGACAGCCCGGCCGGCTGATCCGGCGATGCGCCTGGCCTGGGCGATCGTGGCGGGGGCCCTGGGCGCCGGCGCGCTCGCCTGGTGGCTGACGCGCGAAGCCGCGCCCGCCGCGTCGCCCGCGTCCGCGGCGATGCCGGCCGCCTCCGCTGCTGCCGGCGCACCACCGGCGTCCGACGGGCCCGCCCTGTACCGCTGGCGCGACGACGCCGGCGTCGTGCAGGTGACCGACATCCCGCCGCGTGGACGCGACTACACCCTCGTCGACGTGGCCGCGCTGGAACGGCGCAACACCATCCAGGCCAGCCCGACGGTCGAAGCCGCGCGCTGAGCGCCCCCGCCGGGTCCGCGCGGGGCGCATGGCAGAATGCGCGTCCCGCCGCCCCGAGCCCGCCGATGCGCCTGTCGCAGTTTCACCTCCGCACCGAAAAGGAAACGCCCGCCGAGGCCGAGATCGCCAGCCACAAGCTGATGCTCAAGGCCGGCATGGTCCGCAAGCTCGCGGCCGGGCTCTACACCTGGTCGCCGCTGGGACTGCGGGTGCTGCGCAAGGTGGAAGCGGTGGTGCGCGAGGAAATGGATTCCGCCGGCGCGATCGAGATGGCGATGCCGTCGGTGCAGCCGCGCGAACTGTGGGAGGAAACCGGGCGCTGGCAGAAGTTCGGCCCGCAGCTGCTCAAGATCCGTGACCGGAAAGAGCAGGAATACTGCTTCACCCCCACCGCCGAGGAAGCGGTGACCGACTTCTTCCGCCACGAGTGCGCGAGCTACCGGCAGCTGCCGGTCAACTTCTACCAGGTCACCACCAAGTTCCGCGACGAGATCCGGCCGCGCTTCGGCGTCATGCGCGCGCGCGAGTTCGTGATGAAGGACGCCTACTCCTTCCACGTCAGCGACGAGGACCTGATCGAGCGCGGCTACAACGTGATGTACGCCGCCTACGAGCGCATCTTCACCCGCCTGGGCCTGGCCTACCGCGCCGTAGCCGCGGATACCGGCGCGATCGGCGGCAGCGCCTCGCACGAATTCCATGTGCTGGCCGAGTCGGGCGAGGACGCGCTGGCGTTTTCGGAAGGCTCCGGGTACGCCGCCAACGTCGAACTGGCCGAGGCGGTCTCGCCGGGCGAACGCCCTGCGCCGTCGGAGACGCTGCGCACGGTCGACACGCCGGTGCAGAAGACCTGCGAGGACGTGGCCGCCCTGCTCGGCATTCCGCTCGCGCGCACGGTGAAGTCGGTCGCGGCCATGGGCGCGGACGGGTTCGTGCTGGCGCTGGTGCGCGGCGACCACGTGGTCAACGAGATCAAGCTCTCCAAGCTCCCGGGCATGGCCGAGTACCGGCTGGCGACCGAGGCCGAGATCGTCGACCACCTCGGCTGCGAGCCCGGCTTCCTCGGGCCCCGCGGGCCCCGCAAGGCGATCCGCGTGGTGGCCGACCGCAGCGTCGCGGCGATGGCCGATTTCGTCATCGGCGCCAACGCGCCCGGCGCGCACCTGGCCGGCGTCAACTGGGGCCGCGACCTGCCCGAACCGGACGTGGTCGCCGACATCCGCAACGTGGTCGCCGGCGATCCCTCGCCCGATGGCCAGGGTGTGCTCGGACTGGCGCGCGGGATCGAGGTCGGCCATGTGTTCGCGCTGGGTCGCCGCTACTCCGAGGCGATGGGCTGCACCGTGCTCGACGAGCACGGCAAGGCGGTGCATCCGGCGATGGGTTGCTACGGCATCGGCGTCTCGCGCATCGTGGCCGCGGCGATCGAGCAGAACCACGACGCCGCCGGCATCCGCTGGCCCGAGGCGATGGCACCGTGGCGCGCGGTGGTGTGCGTGATCAATCCCAAGGGCAATGCCGAGGTCGCCGCGGCGGCGGACGCGCTCTATCGCGAGTTGACGTCCGCCGGCGTGGACACCGCGCTCGACGACCGCGGCCTGCGCCCGGGTTCGATGTTCGCCGATATCGAGCTGATCGGCATCCCGCACAGGGTCGTGGTCTCCGAGCGCGGACTGGCGGCGGGCACGTTCGAATATCGCGCGCGCACCGCCACCGAATCCGAGCAGCTCGACCGCGCCACCCTGCTGGCGCGACTGTCGGGCGGTTGATAATCCCGGCGCGATAATCGCGGCGATAATCCGCCCGCGCGGCCTGCGCGACGCGTCCTCACGCGTATTCGATTATCATGCGCCGGTGCCATGGACGGGACATCCTTTCCAGATCCGGAGTTTGTTTGCATGGCAATCGATTTGAACGCACTGTCGCCGAAACAGCTCGACGCCCTGATTTCAGAGGCCAAGGCCCGCAAGACCGCGCTGAGGAAGCGCAAGCCGATCGCCGCGATCCGCAAGCGGATCGTCGATTTCGCCGCGGCCGAGGGCTACACGATCCAGGAACTGTTCGGCGGCCGCGCGGGCGCGACGGCCAAGGCACCGGCCGCGAAGCGGGCCACGAAGCAGGCCGCCGGGCGCAAGCTGGGCAAGGTGCCGCCGAAGTACCGCAACCCCGCCGCACCGACGGAGACCTGGACCGGTCGCGGCAAGCAGCCCCGCTGGTTGGCGGCGCTGGTCAAGAAGGGCCGCAAGCCCGAGGAATTCCTGATCAAGAAATGATTCCCCGTCTCGCGGGACGCAATCGTGCACACGCCGGCCTCGCGCCGGCGTTTTTTGTTTGCGTGAGATCGCCCCGCGCTGGGTTCGCTGCAGGCGGGCCACGCGCGCGCCGGATCGCCCGGCCGTGCGCCAGCCGCCGCCGCGCGCCTTCGACACGATGCCGCGTCCGCGTCCGCTACAGGTTGCGCCTCGCCGGCAGCAGCAGGTTGCCGATCAGCAGCCCCGCGATCAGCGCCAGCAGCACGTTGAGCACGGTGATCGCGGCCGCCTGTCCGGCGGCGACGTCCTGCTGCTGCACCGCCACCAGCAGGCTGCGCAGGCTGGTGCTGCCCGGCACCAGCATGATGATGCCCGGCACCCGGATCAGCGCGCCCGGGCGCCGCATCCAGCGCGCGTAGCCGTTGCCGGCCACGGTGATCACCAGCGCCGAGAGGAACACGCCGATCGGGCTTCCGAGCCACTGCCCGACCAGGCGCGAGATCGCATAGCCGGCGATCGCGGCCGCCATCACCAGGGCGATGTCGCGGCGCGCGGCGCGGAACAGCGCGGCGAACGCCCAGGCCGCAGTCACCACCGCGCCCCATTCGACCCACCCCGGCTGCGGCCGCCAGGCACGCACCTGCGGCTCCAGGCCCGCCAGTTGCACCACGGTCAGCGCGATCATCGTGCCCACGGTGAGTTTGAGCAGCGTGGTCAAGGCACCGAAGAAGCGCGCGGTCCCGGACATCAGGTGCTGGCTGGTGAGTTCGCTGAAGGCGTTGGTCAGCGCCATGCCGGGCATCAGCACGATCATCGAGGCGATGACCACGGTGTTGAGGTTGAGCGGCGCGACAAAACTCGCCACCAGGGCGGAGAGGCTGCCGGCGACGATGCCGGCGATCGCATCGTCGGCCTCCTTCATCTGCGGGCGGTTGCGGCTGGCCAGACCGAGCAGGCCGACCAGGGTGCCGATCACCCCGGCGGTGGCGATGTCGAGCCAGGGCAGGCGCAGCATGCCAGCCACGCTGGCGGCCGCCAGGCCGAAACCGGCGACCTGCTGGACGAGGCCGCGCCAGTCCGCGCCGCGGTCCAGCGCGCGCAGCGCGGCATGGCCCTCGCTGATGTCCAGACGCCCGGCCATCACCTCTTCGGCGATCCGGTCCGCTTCGCACAGCTTGTACAGGTTGGTCTCGCCAGGCGGCAGCCGGATCACCCGCGTGGTGTCGCTCTCGCCCGGGGGCCGCTGCGGATCGCTGAAGCTCAGGATCAGCCCGGTCGGATTGCTCCAGGGCTCGCAGTCGAGCCCGAGCTGGCGCGCGACCGCGACGATCGCGCCCTCCAGGCGCTGCGAGGTGGTGCCGTAGCCGTGCAGGTGCCCGGCCAGCTCGACGATGAACGCGATGCGCGTGGCGTAGGCGGCAGCGGTAGCCGGCGTGGGCATCGTCGTCGGTGACATCGGCACAGGATCGCACGGGCGACCCGCGCAAGGCATGCGCGGCATGCTGCTGCGTGCACGGGGTTGCCTGTATCCTCGCCTGCGATGACGGCCGCCACCCACCCGCCCCCGACCGCAGACACCGATCCGGCCGACCCGACGGTGCTGCGTCTGGCGGGAGGCTGGACGCTGGACCACGCGCGCCTGATCGGAAGCGTGCTGCGCGAGGCTCCCGATTCGGTGGACGCGATCGATGCTTCGGCCGTCGACCGGCTCGATTCGGTGGGCGTGCTGCAGCTGCTGCGCTTCGCCGAGCGCCGCCAGCTGGACTACGGCCGTTTCCGCTTTCGCGACGACCATCGCACCCTGGTGGCGGCGATCGAGGACGTGCACGACGACCGCCCCAAGCGCAAGCGCGAATACGGCTTCGCCGCGGCCCTCGCACGCCTGGGGTACGCGGTCCAGGACAACACCCGGGAAGTGGTGGCACTGGTCAGCTTCCTCGGCGAGACCCTGGTCAAGCTCGGCCGCTGCGTGCTCGAGCCGCGCCGGTTCCGGCTGACCTCGACCGTGCACCACATGGAACAGGTCGGCCTGGACGCGGTGCCGCTGGTCGCCCTGCTCTCGTTCCTGGTCGGCGCGGTGATCGCGTTCCTGGGCGCGCAGATCCTGGCCGACTTCGGCGCCACGATCTTCGTGGTCGAACTGGTCTCGGTGGCGTTCCTGCGCGAGTTCGGCGTGCTGCTGACCGCGATCCTGCTCGCCGGGCGCACCGCCAGCGCCTTCACCGCCCAGATCGGCGCGATGGTCAGCCGCGAGGAGGTCGACGCCATCCGCACCCTGGGGCTGGACCCGATCGACCTGCTGGTGATCCCGCGCGTGGTCGCGCTGCTGGTGATGCTGCCGCTGCTGACCTTCATCGCCGTGGTCGCGGGCCTGCTCGGCGGCCTGTCGGTGGGCGCGTTCAGCCTCGACATCCCGCCGCCGGCCTACCTGGCGCGCATGCAGGAGCAGATGGAACTGCGCCACTTCCTGATCGGAATGTCGAAAGCGCCGCTGTTCGCCCTGGTGATCGGCCTGATCGGGTGTCTGGAGGGCCTGCAGGTGCAGGGCACCGCGCAGTCGGTCGGCGAGCGCACCACCTCGAGCGTGGTGCAGACCATCTCGCTGGTGATCGTGTTCGACGCGATGGCGGCGATCTGGTTCATGTACATGGACTGGTAGGAGACGATCGGGTGGCGAACCGGTGAACGGTGAATCAAAGGAGCAGGCGCGTGCAGGCCTCCCCGTGACGGAGGGAGATGGCGCCGTGTCCGATCGCGGATCGCCGGCGACGGATCGCAGCGGCACCGCGGCGTCCCCCATCATCCGCGTGCGCGGACTGGTCAACCGCTTCGGCGCGCAGACCGTGCACGAGGACCTCGACCTGGACGTGCGCCGGGGCGAGATCATCGGCGTGGTCGGCGGCTCGGGGTCGGGCAAGTCGGTGCTGATGCGGTCCCTGATCGGCCTGCGCCGGCCCGACGACGGCGAGATTGAGGTGCTCGGCGTCGATCCGCGCTCGGACGATCCCGCCGACCGCCTGCACCTGGAGCGCAGCACCGGGGTACTGTTCCAGGACGGCGCGCTGTTCTCCTCGCTGACGGTCGGCGAGAACGTGCAGGTGCCGCTGAAGGAGCACCATCCCGACTTGCCCGAATCGCTGCGCTATGAACTGGCGCTGCTCAAGGTGCGCCTGGCGGGGCTGCCGGCCGACGCGCTGGACAAGCTGCCCTCGCAGCTGTCGGGCGGCATGCGCAAGCGCGCCGCGCTGGCCCGCGCGCTGGCGCTCGACCCGCCGCTGCTGTTCCTCGACGAACCCACCGCGGGCCTGGATCCGATCGGCGCGGCCGCATTCGACCGCCTGATCCGCACCCTGCAGGAAGCGCTGGGCCTGACCGTGTTCCTGATCACCCACGACCTCGACACGCTGTACGCGATCTGCGACCGTGTCGCCGTGCTGGCCGACCGCAAGGTGGTCGCCGCGGCGCCGCTGGACGAGATCGAACGGCTCGACCACCCCTGGATCCGCGACTATTTCCACGGCCCGCGCGGACGCGCCGCGCACGCGGCCGCGGCCACCGCTGAGGACACCTGACGCATGGAAACCAAGGCCAACTACGTGCTGATCGGCGCGTTCACCATCGCGGTGACGCTGTTCCTGCTGCTGTTCGCGCTGTGGGCGGCGAAGTATTCCTCCGAGCGGGACTGGCAGGAGTACCGCGTGGTGTTCCGCGAGCCGGTGACCGGCCTGACCGAAGGCAGCAGCGTGCAGTACAACGGCATCGCGGTGGGCACGGTGGACGACCTGATGCTGGCCCCCGACGACCCGCGCCAGGTGATCGCCCTGCTGCGGCTGCAGGCCAATGCGCCGGTGAAGGTGGACACGCGCGCGAAGCTGTCGATGACCAGCCTCACCGGACCGCCGATCATCCAGCTCACCGGCGGCAGCCCCGGCGCGCCGACGCTGGAGCCCGGCCCCGATGGACGCCCGCCGGTGATCGAGACCTCCGCCTCGGCGCTGCAGAACATCGCCGACACCGCCAACCGGCTGGTCGAGCGGCTCGACCAGGTGATGAGCGAGGAGAACGTCGCGCGCATCACCGCCACGCTCGACAACATCGAGACCATGACCGGCGCGATCGCCGAGCAGCGCGAGGACATGCGCCAGATCCTGGTCAACGCGCGCACCGCGAGCGAACAGCTGACCGTGACCATGTCCTCGGCCAACCGCACGCTCGACACCGTCGACCGCGAGCTGGTGCAGAACCTGCCGCGCCTGATCGAGAAGATCGACGGCACCCTGGTCAAGCTCGATTCGGCCGCGCGCGGCGCGGACACGATCCTCAACGAGAACCGCGCCGCGATCAACAGCTTCGCCAACGACGGCCTGTCGCAGCTCGGCCCGACCCTGGGCGAACTGCGCAGCCTGATCCGCGACCTGCGCCGGATCAGCGACCGCCTCGACGCCAACCCGACCCGCTACCTGCTGGGACGCGACGCCCCCAAGGAGTTCGAACCGTGAGCCGATCCGTCGTGACCCCCTCCGGCACCCGCGCCGCCGCGCGCCGGCTGGCGCCGCTGCTGTTGGTCGCGCTCGCCGGCTGCTCGATCCTGGGCGGCGGCGAGCGGGAACGCGCGACGATCTATGCGCCGGATCCGCGGGTGGAGATCGATCCGGCCGCGCCCGCGGCGGACTGGCAGCTGTCGCTCAGCCCGCCCTCGGGCGCGCGCGCGATCGACAGTTTCCGCATCGCGGTGCGTCCCGCGCCCGACGAACTGCAGGTGTACAGCGGTGCGTCCTGGGCCAAGACCCCCACCGACATGCTCCAGGACGCGCTGCTGCGCGCGCTGGAGGATTCCGGCAAGCTGCCGTCGGTCGCGCGCCAGGGCGCGGGCATCGCCGCCGACTACAAGCTGGCGATCGACCTGCGCCGCTTCGAGGCCGACTACGCCGGCAACGCCGTACCCGCGGCCACGATCGAGATCAATGCCAAGCTGATCCACACCGTCGACCAGGGCATCGTCGGCGCGCGCACTTTCCGGGCCGCCGTTCCGGCATCGGGCACCGACGTGGCGCTGGTGGTGGACGCCTTCTCGCGCAGCCTGGGCCAGGTCACCGGTGAGCTGGCGCACTGGCTGCTCACGACCGGCGACCAGCACGAGCGGCAGGATCACCCCGCGACCGGACGCTGATCCCGCCGCAACCCGTAGCCCGGATAAGCGAAGCGCATCCGGGGCCAGGATCCGTGCCTGTCCCCCGGCCAAGCCACGCGCACCCCGGGCAGTCCCGTCGCCGGCCCTCGCGCATTCGGGGTCACGGCGTCCCCAGGATCCGGGGCCCGGGCAGGCCCATCCGCCTCAACCCCGCACGATGATCTCGCGGAACGTCAGGTTGATCCGCGGCCCGACGGCCCGCGCCGTCCGCGGCAGCGCATGCCGCCAGTCGCGCTGGGTGTCCCCACGCATCACCAGCAGGCTGCCGTGCGGCAGCTCGAACACCGCCTGGCGTGCGGGCTCGCGCCGGTGCTTGAGCACGAAGCGCCGGGTGGCGCCCAGGCTGAGCGAGGCGATCACCGGCTGCGGGCCCAGTTCGGGTTCGTCGTCGCTGTGCCAGCCCATGCAGTCGCGCCCGTCGCGGTACAGGTTGGCGAGCACGCTGTTGAATGGGGTCCCGGCCGCGTGCGCAAGGCGCTCGCGGACCGCGGCCAGCGCCGCCGGCCAGGGCTCGGGCTCGTGGGTCGTCCCCGAATAGCGGTACCGGGCGGCGGGATCGCCGATCCAGCAGCTCAGGCGCGGCGCATCGATGTCGCGCCCGAACATCCGCACCCGGTGCGAGCGCCAGGGCAGCGAGTGGCGCAGGTCCTCGAACAGGGTGTCCGCCGCCGCGGGCTCGAGCCACCGTTCCGTGAGCTCCACGTCGGGCCACGCGGCGTCCTCGCCGGCCATGGTCCGGGCACCCGCGAGACCGGCAGCGATCGGCGCGCTCAGCGGACCTCCGCGACCTCCACCCCGTCCAGCCCCTGCGACAGGGTGCGCGCGTCGCCGCCCTGGGCGAGCTTGATCTTCAGGCGCACCTCGTTCTGCGAGTCGGCGTAGCGCAGCGCGTCCTCGTAGGAGATCTCGCCGGCCTGGTACAGCTCGAACAGCGCCTGGTCGAAGGTCTTCATGCCGAGGTTGGTGGATTCCTTCATCACCTCTTTGAGCTTGTGGATCTCGCCGTCGCGGATGTAGTCCTGCACCAGCGGCGTGCCGAGCAGGATCTCCATCGCCACCCGGCGGGCCTTGCCGTCGGGCGTGGGGATCAGCTGCTGCGCGACCACGCCCTTGAGGTTGAGCGAGAGGTCCATCAGCAGCTGGTTGCGGCGGTCCTCGGGGAAGAAGTTGATGATGCGGTCCATCGCCTGGTTGGCGTTGTTCGCATGCAGCGTGCACAGCACCAGGTGGCCGGTCTCGGCGAAAGCGATGGCGTGGTCCATGCCTTCGCGGGTGCGCACCTCGCCGATCATGATCACGTCCGGCGCCTGGCGCAGGGTGTTCTTGAGCGCGTTGTCCCAGCTGTCGGTGTCGATGCCGACCTCGCGCTGGGTGATGATGCAGCCCTCGTGCTTGTGCACGAACTCGATCGGGTCCTCGATCGTGATGATGTGCCCGGTCGAGTTCTGGTTGCGGTAGCCGATCATCGCCGCCAGCGAGGTCGACTTGCCGGTGCCGGTGGCGCCGACGAAGATGATGATGCCGCGCTTGGTCATCGCCAGCGTCTTGATGATCGGCGGCAGGTTCAGCTCTTCGACCGTCGGGATCTTGGTCTCGATCCGGCGCAGCACCATGCCCACCTGGTTGCGCTGGTAGAAGCAGCTCACGCGGAAGCGGCCCACGCCCGACACGCCGATGGCGAAGTTGCACTCGTGGGTCTTCTCGAACTCCTCGCGCTGCGGCGGCGACATCACGTTGAGCACCAAGTCGCGCGACTGCTGCGGCGTGAGCGGGTTCTGGGTGATCGGCGAGATCTTGCCGTGCACCTTCATCGACGGCGGCATGCCCGCGGTGATGAACAGGTCCGACGCCTTCTGGTGCGCCATCAGCTTGAGGAACGAGGTGAAATCGATGCTGCTCATTTGAGGCTCCTTCGGAGCCGTGATTCGCGACGGGCCGTCGGCAGTGCGGAGGGGCGGATCGCCCTCGCACCTGACCTGCTCACGTCGAACCCCGGCTTTTGCGAATCACGAATCACGAACCGCCGTCCACGCGCCTGTACGATCATTCGAACAGGCGCTTCTCCTTCGCGTATTCCTTGGCCTGCTGGCGCGTGATCATGCCGCGCTTGACCAGGTCCTGCAGGTGCTGGTCAAGCGTCATCATGCCGTGCTGCTGGCCGGTCTGGATCGCCGAGTACATCTGCGCCACCTTGTCCTCGCGGATCAGGTTGCGGATCGCCGGGATGCCGACCATGATTTCCCAAGCCGCCGTACGCCCACCGCCCACCTTCTTCAGCAGCGCCTGCGAGATCACCGCGCGCAGCGATTCGGACAGCATCGAACGCACCATCGGCTTCTCGCCGGCGGGGAACACGTCGATGATGCGGTCGATGGTCTTGGCCGCCGAGCTGGTGTGCAGCGTGCCGAACACGAGGTGGCCGGTTTCCGCGGCGGTCAGCGCCAGGCGGATGGTCTCCAGGTCGCGCAACTCGCCCACCAGGATGATGTCCGGATCCTCGCGCAGCGCCGAGCGCAGCGCCTCGCTGAAGCCGTGGGTGTCGCGGTGCACCTCGCGCTGGTTGATCAGGCACTTCTGCGAGGTGTGCACGAACTCGATCGGATCCTCGACCGAGAGGATGTGCGCGTACTCGCTCTTGTTGATGTGGTCGAGCATCGCCGCGAGCGTGGTCGACTTGCCCGATCCGGTCGGCCCGGTCACCAGGATCAGGCCCTGCGGCTGCTGGATGAGCTCGCGGAAGATCGGCGGGCAGCCCAGGTCCTCCAGCGTCAGCACCTCGGAGGGAATCGTGCGGAACACGGCGCCGGCGCCGCGGTTCTGGTTGAACGCGTTGACGCGGAAGCGCGCGAGGCCGGGGATCTCGAACGAGAAGTCGGTCTCGAGGAATTCCTCGAAGTCGCGCCGCTGCTTGTCCGACATGATGTCGTAGACCAGCGCGTGCACCTGCTTGTGCTCCAGCGCCGGGATGTTGATCCGCCGCACGTCGCCATCGACCCGGATCATCGGCGGCAGGCCGGCCGAGAGATGGAGGTCGGAGGCCTTGTTCTTGACCGAGAACGCCAACAGTTCGGCGATATCCATGCATGCTCCCCTGGCACTGCAATCTGACGTGATGCGGCCGCGCGCCCCGGACCGCTGGCGGCAAGCCTATCCCCGACCGGCAGTATAGCCCTGTACGCGGATCACAATTCCAGCGGTTCCGCCTGCCTGTTCAAGCGGATATCCGGACTTGCGCGACCACCGTGTGCAGGCATTCGCGCAAGGGATTGAAACGTGGAACGGCACGCGGTCGGGCCATGCCCCGCCTCTTCCCGTCGCGGCGCCCCGCCCCCGTCCGACCCGTCGATGCACTGGGTGGTGGACGGGTGTCCGCCCGGCGGCGCGGGGCGCTGGCCCGCCTGGTTGGCGGGCGCACCCGCCGACGCGTTAGGGTGGCGGCCCGCCTTCGTCCGGACCCGACGCCATGCCCGCAGATCCACCCCGATCGCCCGACGCTGCCCCGATCGCCTTCATCGGCGGCGGCAACATGGCCCGCAGCCTGGTCGGCGGGCTGGTCACGGGCGGCCGCGCGCCGGACACGATCCGCGTCGCTGAGCCCGTCGCCGCCGTCCGCGAATCGCTGGCCGCGGACCTGGGCGTGCGGGTGTTCGCGACCGCGGCCGAGGCGGTCGACGGTGCCGGCACCTGGGTGTTCGCAGTCAAGCCGCAGGTCATGCGCGAGGTCTGCGCCGGGCTGGCGGACGCCGCGCAGGCGACCCGGCCGCTGGTGGTCTCGATCGCCGCCGGGATCACCATCGCCCAGCTCGAACGCTGGCTCGGCGGCGCCGCGGGGGTGGTGCGCGCGATGCCCAACACCCCGGCCCTGCTCGGCGCCGGCGTGACCGGGCTGCACGCGAACGCCCGGGTCGATGCCGACGGGCGTGCTGCCGCGCAGGCCCTGCTCGCGAGCGCCGGGAAGACGGTCTGGATCGACGACGAGGCGCTGATGGACGCGGTCACCGGCACCTCCGGCAGCGGCCCGGCCTACGTGTTCCTGCTGGCCGAAGCGATGGAAGACGCGGCGGTGGCGGAAGGCCTGCCCCCGGAGGCGGCGCGCACGCTTGCGCTGCAGACCATCCTGGGCGCGGCGCGCATGCTCACCGAATCGGGCGAGGCGCCCGCCGAACTGCGCCGGCGCGTCACCTCGCCCAACGGCACCACCCAGGCCGCGATCGAGACCTTCGAGGCCGGCGGCTTCCGCACCCTGGTGGCGCAGGCGATCGCCGCCGCGACCCGGCGCGGCGGCGAGCTGTCGCGGGCCCATGACTGAGCGCCGGCATCGCGGCGGACGGATCGCCTGGACCTGCCTGGCCGCGCTGGCGGTCGCCGCCTGCGGGGGCGAACCCGCGTCGCGCGCCGACCTGTCCGCGCAGGCCGAGGCCGCCCGCCTGCCGGCGGAACTGCAGCACGGCGACCTGCGCATTCACGCCAGCCTCGCGCCCACGGCGGGCCTGAACGACGCGATCGCCGCGCGCTACGGGGTCACGCCGGGGCGGAACGTGCACCTGCTGCTGGTCGGCGTGCGCCGCGGCGCGGCGGCCGACGAGACCTCGGTGCCCGCGCGCGTCCGGGCCCGCGCCCGCGACCTGCGCGGCGTGTGGCAGGACATTGCGCTGCATGAGGTGCGCAGCGACGGCTTCATCGACTATGTCGGCAGCCTGCGCATGGCGCCGCCCGATACGCTCGCATTCGAGATCACCGTGCACGCGGACGGCGCGCCGGGACCGGCGATCCTGCGCTTCAGCCGCGACGTGTTTCCGCCCAGCGGCGGATGATCGCGGCGATCGCCTGCACGCCGTCGGTCACCGCCGCGGGGCCGGGCTGCAGGATCAGCGGCGAACGGATCTCGTGCAGTTCGCGCTCGCGCACCGCCGGGATCGCGTCCCAGCCGGGACGCGCAGCGACCGCGTCGGGACGGAACTTCTTCCCGCACCACGAGCCGAGGATGATGTCGGGCGCGCGCGCGATCACCGGGCCGCCGTCGGCCAGGATGCGCGCCTTCGCCAGCGGTTCGGCGGACAGTTCCGGAAAGATGTCGTCGCCGCCGGCGATGCGCACCAGTTCGGCCACCCAGGCGATGCCGGTGATCAGCGGCTCGTCCCATTCCTCGAAGTACACGCGCGGGCGCGCGGGCAGCGCCGCGGACTCGCGCTCGATCGCCTCCAGCCCGCGCGCGAGTTCGCCCGCCCAGGCGTCGGCGCGCGCGGCCGCGCCGACCAGCGCGCCGAGCCGGCGTATGTAGTCGAGGATGCCGTCGACGCTGCGGTGGTTGGCGATCCACACTTCCACGCCGTGCCGCACCAGGGTGGCGGCGATATCCGCCTGGATGTCGGAGAACCCCACCACGAAGTCCGGGCGCAGGTCGAGGATGCGGTCGATCTTCGCGCTGGTGAACGCGCTGACCTTCGGTTTCTCGCGCCGGGCACGCGCCGGACGCACGGTGAAGCCGCTGATGCCGACGATGCGGTCCTGCTCGCCCAGCCCGTACAGGACTTCGGTCGGCTCCTCGGTGAGGCAGACGATGCGGCGCGGACCGCGGGTCACGGCGCGAGTCGCTTGAGGAAGTACACCACGCGCTCGGTTTCCACGAACCCGCAGCCCAGGTGCGCGGCGTGCGCCGGGATGTTCCTGAGCAGGGCGTCGGATGCAAGTTCGCTGCAGCCCCGCCCGCGCGCCCAGGCTTCGACGCCGGCGACGAGCATCCGCCCCACGCCGCGGCCGCGCCATGCCGGCGCGACATACCAGGCCTCCAGAAACCCGACCGGCGAGGTGGAGGCGCCGTTGACGTAGTCCCGCCGCAGGCGCGCCTCGACCAGGCCGATGGGCGTCGCATCCGGATCGATCGCCAGCAGCACGCAGGTGTCGTCGGCGGGCTCCAGGGCTTCGGCCAGATCGTCCGCGCCATCGACGCCCGCCTCGTCCGGCCACAGCGCCGCGCGCAGCGCTCCCCAAGGCGCCGCATCGCGCCCGGGATCGACGGCGCGGATGCGTACGCCCGGCGTGCTCACGGATACAGCATCCGCTTGCGGCACTGGCCGGTGACATCGAATTCGTACAGCCAGCGCTCGTGCAGGCGGAACTGCGCGCCGTACCAGAACTCGATCCGGTCCGCGCGCACGCGCAGGCCGGTCCAGCGCGGCGGCCGCGGCACCTCGCGCCCCTCGAACTCGCGCTCGAGTTCGGCGACGCGCTGGTCGAAGGCCTCGCGCGATTCCAGCGTCTCCGACTGCCTGGACGCCCAGGCGCCAAGCTGGCTGCCGCGCGGGCGCGAGGCGAAATACGCGTCGGCCTCGTCGTCGGGCACGGTGGCCACTTCGCCCTCGATCCGCACCTGCACCCCGCTGCGCACGCGCGGCCAGTGGAACAGCAGCGCGGCGTGCGGATTGGCCTGCAGCTCGAGCCCCTTGCGCCCGTCCAGGTGGGTGTAGAAGACGAAGCCGCGCGCGTCGTGGTGCTTGAGCAGCACGGTGCGCGCCGATGGCCGCCCCTCGCGCGAGGCGGTGGCCACGGTCATCGCCGTGCGGTCGGGTTCGCCGGCGGCCAGCGCCTCGGCGAACAAGGTGTCGAACGTGGCCAGGGCTTCGGCCTGGAGGTCTGCGCAGTCCATTGGGCTATTGTGGCGCGATGGCTCCTGCCGCGCATCCCGCCCCGGCCGCCGGCTTCCCCGCGCCGTTCGTGTCCGCAGTACTGGACGACGCGCTCGCCGCGCGCGCCCGCGTCTACGGCATCTCCGGCCTGCAGGGCACCGGCAAGTCGACGCTGGCGGCGCAACTGGTGGACGCGGCCGCGACGCGTGGCCTGCGCGCGGCGGCCCTGTCGCTGGACGACTTCTATCTGGATCGGCCCGAACGCGAGCGGCTGGCGCGCGCGGTGCACCCGCTGCTGGGCACGCGCGGTCCGCCGGGCACGCACGATCTGACGCTCGCGCTCGATACGCTCGACGCCCTGCGCGCGGGCAGCGCCACCCGCCTTCCGGCCTTCGACAAGCGCACGGACCGGCGCCTGCCGCGCGAAGCGTGGGCGCCCGCCGAGCGCATGGATTTGGTGGTGTTCGAAGGCTGGTGCCTGGGTGCCACGCCCCAGGACGAGCGCTCGCTCGGGGCGCCACTCAATGCCCTGGAACGCAACGAGGACCGCGACGGACGCTGGCGCCGCTACTGCAACACCGCCCTGGCGCAGGCGTATCCGACGCTGTGGCAGCGCATCGATCGCCTGCTGTTCCTGCAGCCGCCCGGCTTCGAGGTGGTGCCCGGCTGGCGCTGGGAACAGGAATGCGCGCCGGCGGGCGTGCCCCCGACGGCGCCGGGCATGACGCGGCCGACACTCGAACGCTTCGTGCAGCATTTCGAGCGCGTCAGCCGGGAGCTGCTGCGGACCCTGCCTGAGCGCGCTGATGCGATCGTCGCGCTCGATGGTGCGCGGGTGCCGACGGGCGCGCTGATCACGCGCCAGGGCCGGCACCCGCGCAGCCGCGCGCGACCCGAATCCGACGTCACTCGACGACGAACGTGATCCGCATGTTGACGCGCCATTCGGTGATGTTGCCGTCCGGGTCGGTGACCACCTTGGTTTCGTTGAGCCATGCGCCCTGGATGTTCTTGACCGTCTCCGACGCCTTCTTCAGGCCGGTGCGCACGGCCTCCTCGACGCTGGTTTTCGAGGAGGAGTTGAGTTCGATGATCTTGGCCACGGCCATCAGCCTGCTCCGGTTGCGCGACGAAACAGTCGCGGTTGAAACAGACTGCGCGCAGCGCTGTTAACGCAGCGGCCACGCCGCGTTCGCTGCTACGATCCGCGGGATGAATCCCGCCCCCAACCTGGTGCTGGTCGGCCCGATGGGCGCCGGCAAGTCGTCGATCGGCCGGCGCCTGGCCGGACGCTTCGGGCTGGATTTCGTCGACGCCGATCGCGAGATCGAAGCGCGCACCGGCGCGTCCATCCCCACCATCTTCGAGTGCGAAGGCGAGGCCGGATTCCGCGCCCGCGAGGCCGCCACCCTCGCCGACCTGCTGCAGCGCGAGGGCGTGGTGATCGCCACCGGCGGCGGCGCGGTGCTCGATGCCGGCAACCGCGGCCGCATGCGCGAGCGCGGGTTCGTGGTCCACCTGCAGGTGAGCCTGGCGCGGCAGCTCGACCGGCTGGCGCGCGACCGCAGCCGCCCGCTGCTGGCCGGCGACGACCGCGAACAGGTGCTGCGCCGGCTGACGGAGCAGCGCGCCCCGCTGTACGCCGAAGTCGCCGACCTGTGCTTTGACACCGACACGCTGTTCCCGCCGCAGGCGGCGGCCCAGCTCACCCGACTGCTCGAGGCCCAGTGGACGCGTCCGCCACGGGCCGGCCTCCAGGAACGCATCGCATGATCCAGCCCCGCAGCGTCGCCGTCGGCGGCGCCCATCCCTACACCATCAGCATCGGTCCGGGCCTGCTCGACGACACGGCGCTGCTGGCCGGCACCTTGCGCGGCGACGCGTTCGTCATCAGCGACGACCAGGTCGCGCCGCTGTACCTGCAGCGCGTGGTCGAGGCGCTGTCGCGCGCGCGCCCCGGCGGACGCATCGGCCACTGGGTGCTGCCCGCAGGCGAGGCGTCCAAGACCCTGGCGCGGTTCGGCGAGGCGATCGCCGCGATCGCCGAAGCCGGGCTGCGCCGCGACGCCACCGTCTACGCGCTAGGCGGTGGGGTGGTGGGCGACCTCGCCGGATTCGCGGCCGCCGCGTGGATGCGCGGCATCGACTGCGTGCAGCTGCCGACCACGCTGCTGGCGATGGTCGACTCCTCGGTCGGCGGCAAGACCGCGGTCGACCTGCCGCAGGGCAAGAACCTGGTCGGCGCGTTCCACCCGCCGCGCGCGGTGCTGGCCGATACCGGCGCGCTGCGCACGCTGCCGCCACGCGAGCTGCGCGCGGGCCTGGCCGAGGTGGTCAAGTACGGCGCGATCGTCGATGCGCCCTTCCTCGACTGGCTGGAGGCCAATGCCGACGCGCTGCTGGCCGGCGACGACGCAGCACTGGCCGAGGCCATCGCGCGCAGTTGCGCGCACAAGGCGGCGATCGTCGAGCGGGATCCGTACGAACACGGCGACCGCGCCCTGCTCAACTTCGGCCACACCTTCGGCCACGCGATCGAGACCGGACAGGGCTACGGCGGGCTCAACCACGGCGAGGCGGTCGCGGTGGGCATGGTCCAGGCCGCGCGCCTGTCCGAGCGCCTGGGGCTGGCCCCGGCCGCGGACACCGCGCGCCTGCGTGCCCTGCTCCAGCGCTTCGGCCTGCCGGTGTCGCCACCGCCCGGGCTCGATGCCGACGCCCTGCTGGCGCACATGCGCCTGGACAAGAAGGCCCAGTCCGGCGGCCTGCGCTTCATCGTGTGGGACGGTGCCGGGCGTGCGCGCGTGCTGGCCGGCGTGCCCGAAGCGACGGTCCGCGCGGTGCTCGCCGGAGACTGATGCGGCCGGACGGCGGACGGACCGTGGCGCGCGGCCCGCACCGTACAATGCACGCCCCATGCGCCTGCTCCTGCAACAACGCCCCGATGGCCGCGAAGCCCCGCGCTTCGTGCAGCTGACCCTGCAGCCCGACCTGCTCGGCGGCTGGACGCTGCTGCGCGAAAGCGGGCAGACAGGGGGGCGCAGCAGTCTGCGGCGCGAGCAGTTCCTCGACCAGGCCAGCGCGCTGGCCGCGCTCGAACATGCGCGGGACGCGCAGCTCAAGCGCGGCTTCCAGCTGATGTACGCCGAAGGCATGGGCGCGCCGAAGTGAACGTGGCCGCCGTTGCCGCCGGCCCGGGGCGGACGCCCGCCTGGGCCGCGAACGCCACGCTGACGCCCGGCCCGACTCATCCGCGTGCGAATCGCCGCGTGCTCGGCCGATCTTCCCACCCGCTTCGCTTTGCCGGCCCGCAGGCCGGATCCGGATCCCCATGACCGCTCCGCTCCAGAACGACCGCTTCCTCCGCGCCCTGCGCCGCGAACCCGTGGACCGCACGCCCGTGTGGCTGATGCGCCAGGCCGGGCGCTACCTGCCCGAATACCGCGCCACCCGCAAGCAGGCCGGCAGCTTCCTGGCCATGGCCAAGAATCCCGACCTGGCCTGCGAGGTGACGCTGCAGCCGCTGCGCCGCTTCGACCTGGACGCGGCGATCCTGTTCTCCGACATCCTCACCATCCCCGACGCGATGGGCCTGGGCCTGTACTTCGTGGAGGGCGAAGGCCCGAAGTTCGAGCGCACCGTGCGCAGCGCCGAGGATGCCGCGCGGCTGTCGGTGCCCGACATGGAGACCGAGCTGCGCTACGTGATGGATGCGGTGCGCGTCATCCGCCGCGAGCTGGACGGCAAGGTGCCGCTGATCGGGTTCTCCGGCAGCCCGTGGACGCTGGCCTGCTACATGGTCGAAGGCGGCGGCAGCAAGGACTTCGCGCGCATCAAGGCGATGGCGCTCAACGATCCGGACACCCTGCACCGCCTGCTGTCGGTCAACGCCGACGCGGTGGTGGCCTACCTGTCGGCGCAGCGCGACGCCGGCGCGCAGGCGCTGCAGGTGTTCGACACCTGGGGCGGCGTGCTGTCGCCGGCCATGTACCGCGAGTTCTCGCTGCCCTACCTGCAGCGCATCGCCGATGCGCTCGGGCGCGACGCGGCGACGGCCGCGGGCGCCGACGCCGGACGCGTGCCGCTGATCCTGTTCGGCAAGGGCACCGCCGCCTACCTCGAAGCGCTGGCCGCCACCGGGGCCGACGCCATCGGCGTGGACTGGCTGGTCGAACTGGGCGAGGCGGTGCGCCGCACGCAGGGCCGGGTGGCGCTGCAGGGCAACCTCGATCCCGCGACCCTGTACGGCGAGCCCGAGGCGATCGTCCGCGAGGTGCGGCGTGCGCTCGACAGCTACCGCGACGGCAACGGCGGCTCGCGCGAGGGCCACGTGTTCAACCTCGGCCACGGCATGTCCCCCGACATGAACCCCGACCACGTCGCCGTGCTGGTCGACGAGGTGCACGCGTACAGCGCGCGCTAGGCAGCGCCATCTCACGGGGGACGCGGGCCGTGGGTGCCGGGGTTGCGTTCGCTCGCGATCCCTTGGAGCAGTTGCCGTTCCGGGCCGCAACTCCTATGGAATGCGCACGCCCGCGGTCTGCAGCAATTGCCTCACCGACGCGGTGGTCCGTCCTTTCGGCCACCCCTCCAGCCGGGCGATGACTTCACCATCCTTCAGAACGTAGAAGTTCGGCGTGGCCCACGAGTCGATGGAGCCGAAGTCGTCTCGCCGATAAGCAATCCGCACCGGTAGATCGGCGTTGCCGAGTGCCCAGCGTGAATACACCCGAAGATCGCCGGTCAGGTCCTGGGGTGCCAACAGCACGCCATGCGCCGCCACCCATTGGCTGAGCGCCCCGTCCTGACGGATCGCGGCCAACACGCGTCGACTGAAGCCGCATCCGGGATGCGCGGTCATCAGGAGTGCGAGACCCCGATCCTGCCAAGGTTCCACAACCGCCGTCTCTTCCGACGTGAACCGGATGATGCGTGGCCCCTCCGCAGCGTCCATCCGGACCACCATCGGCGGGAGGTCGTCCCCGGTTCCGAACTCCTGAGCCAGGGCGTTCGCCCGATCGAGGCGCCTGCCCCCCACCAGCGCACCATGAAAGTGGCGCACATCCTCGGTCGTGACGCGGTCCATCGATCGCAGTTGATCGAACGGGGTTTCCAGATCCGCCAGGACCTCATCCGACAGCGTATAGAAGTAGGCCGCGTAGACCGTGCCAAACATCCGCTGCATTGCGCTCTCGCTCAAGCGTGGCCCGTTCGCGACGAGGGGCTGGACGAGGGTCCGGTACGCCAGGAGCACTTGGCGCGCCCGTTCTACATCGGTCGCCACATCCGGCGCATGGGCGATCACCGCCTCGAACCGGTCGAGCGACCGGGCCGGCATGTGCTGCCCTGCGGTGGATGCCGCGCAGGAAACGGCCAGCGTCACTGCGAGCAGGATTCCCGGGATGCGGATTGCGCGCGTCGCCACGGTGCGGATCATTCCCGGTGTCCCACGACCTGCAGGAGCACGTCCGCCAGCATCGCCCCGGTGACCGGCTTGCGCAGGAACGCGTCGAAGCCGGCCTGCTCGGTGGCGGCCTCGGCCTCGCCGTCGGCGCGCGCGGTGACCGCCACCAGGGGCGCGGCGAAGCCCTGGTCGCGCATCAGCTGGGCCAGGGTCAGGCCGTCGATGCCGGGCAGGTCGAGATCGAGCAGCGCGGCATCGAAGGACCGGGTGGCGATCTCCGAGAGCGCGGCCAGGCCGTGCGCCACCCGCGACACGCGATGTCCCTGGCCTTCCAGCAGGCCGGTGATCACCTGGGCGATGGTGGCGTCGTCCTCGACCAGCAGCAGCGACAGTTCGCGCGCCAGGTCCGGGGCTGCGGACGCGTCCTCCGCGTCCGCGCCGGCGGGCGCGCCGGTGGCCTGCAGCGGCAGCTCCACCAGGAAGCTGGTGCCGCTGCCGGGCGTGCTGTCGATGTCGATGCGTCCGCCCATCGCCGCGGCCAGTTCCTGCGAGATCGCCAGGCCCAGCCCGCTGCCGCCGTAGCGCGCCGTGGTGCGCGCACCCTCGGCCTGTTCGAAGCGGCGGAACAGGCGCTGCTTCTGTTCGTCGTTGAGGCCGGGGCCGGTGTCGCGCACGGTCAGGCACACGCCCGCGGGACGCCGCGCCTGCGCGGTCAGGGTTACGCTGCCGCGCTCGGTGAACTTCACCGCGTTGCCGAGCAGGTTGAGCAGGATCTGGCGCACGCGCCCGGCATCGCCCAGCACCCAGCGCGGGACGTCGTCGTCGATCGTGCCGTGGAGCGCGAGCCCGCGCTGCTGCGCCAGCGGCGCGTTGAAGGCGACGGTGTCCCGGATCAGCGCGTGCAGGTCGAACGGCTGCAGGTCGAGCTCGAGCCGGTCGGCCTCGATCCGGGCCAGGTCGAGGGCGTCATTGACCAGGCGCAGCAGGTGCTCGCCGGCGCGGCGGATCGATTCCACATGCCCGCGCTGGCGCGCATCGAGATCGGTGCTGGCGAGCAGCTCGCTCATGCCCAGCACGCCGGTCATGGGCGTGCGCACCTCGTGGCCCAGGGTGGCCAGGAACCGCGTCTTCGCCAGCGAGGCCTGCTCGGCAAGGTCGCGCTTCTGCTCGGCCAGCAACCAGGCGTGCCGGCGCTTGAGCCGCGCGCGGTATTGCGCGGCCAGCAGCGCGAGCAGCAGCAGCGCGCCCACGATCCAGCCCACCTTCGCCCAGGGGGTGCGCCACCACGGCTCCTGCATCCGGAAGCGCAGCGTGAGCGACGGCGTCCAGTCGTCGTCGGCGGTCCTGGCCTGCACGTCCAGCACGTAGGCGCCGTGGCGCAGGCTCGGGAAGATGCGCTCGCCGGCCGCGTCCACCTCGACCCAGTCCGGATCGTAATCGGCCAGCCGGAACCGGTAGCGGTGCGCATGCGCGTCGGTGAACGAGAGCAGGCGCGCGGCCACGCGCAGGTCACGGTCGTCGTGCCGCAGCACGTTGGCGTCGGTGGTCGACAGCTCCACCCGCTCCTCGCCGCGGCGCACGCTGACCGATTCGATCGCCAGGGTCGGCGCGCGTTCGCCCACGCCCACCTGCACGTGGCGGGGATGGAACAGCAGCAGTCCGTCGGCCGTGCCGGCGCCAATGTAGCCGCGCGCGGAAGGCTGGAACTGGAAGTCGCTGAACTGCTGGCTGGGCAGGCCGTCGAGCACGCTGTACAGGCGCAGCCGGTCGCGCTGGGGGTCGTAGCGCACCAACCCACGCGGCGTGGTCATCCACACCACGCCGGTCTCGTCGGGAATCAGCGCGCCGGGCGCCACCGCAGGCAGCCCCTGTCGCGCGTCGACCGTACGCTCGGCCACCAGTTCCACGCCGGTCCAGCGGTAGGACATCAGCACGCCGTTGCCAGCCACCCAGACCGTGTCGTCGGGCGCGAAGCCGAACGCGAACACCTGCCAGTCGGGGCCGCCCGGCACCGGCTGGAAACGGCGCTCGCCGGCGTTCCACATCAGCAGGCCGCCGCTGGTCGCCAGCCAGAGCGCGCCGTCGGGCCCGTGCGACATCTGCTGCAGCGCATTGTTGATCGGGAAGCCTTCGGGGCCGCCGGCCCGCACCACCCGGCGCAGGCGACCGTCGGGCGCGCGCAGCTGCAGCACGTCGGTGGAGCCCAGCCAGACCGACCCATCCGGTTCTTCGGCCAGTTCGGTGACCGTCAGCGCGGTGGTGGGATCGACGGCATCCCCGTGCCGCCAGCGCCGGATCTCGCCGGTCGCGGGCACGTAGCGGGTGAGCGAGGCCGGGCAGCCGATCCAGACGCTGCGGTCGCGCATCTCCCGCACCACGTACGGCAGCAGATCGCCGCACACGCCCGACAGCCGGTGCTCGACCCGGGCGCTCTCGGGGTCGAGCCAGTCGAGTACGCCGCCGGTGCCCACCAGCCACAGGCCCCCATCCAGGGCCGGCGAGGCGCTGTAGACGAACGCGTTGCCGGGCGATGCGGGATCGTCGAGGTCGCGCCTCAGCACGGTGAAGTTGCGCCAGTTGGCCGGCAGGTGCCACAGGCCGGTCTCCGAACTGGCGAACCACAGACCGCCCTCGCGGTCCTCCAGCGCCGCCGACCACGATGGCCGCACCAGCCCACGGCTGGTATTGCTGTACAGCGGCACGTCCTGGACCACAC
Organism: Luteimonas rhizosphaericola; assembly: GCF_029888045.1. GTDB lineage: Bacteria > Pseudomonadota > Gammaproteobacteria > Xanthomonadales > Xanthomonadaceae > Luteimonas > Luteimonas rhizosphaericola. Next base: position 205,418 of record NZ_JARXRN010000021.1, read on the forward strand.
CATCGCGCTCGATCGCCAGGCCGCTGCGTGTATCGAGCCAGTGCGCGCCCTGGCGGTCCTGCACCAGCATGGCCAGCGCAGGCTGGCCCTGGACCGGATCCCGCCAGGGCGCAGGGTCGATGCGGCCGGTGGCGGCGCGATGGACGTAGGCCGCGCCGGAGGTCGCGATCCACAGGTCGCCGGCGTCGTCGAACACCAGGCCATTGACCGCGGGGCTCGGACGCACGTCCTGCAGCATCCGCTCGAAACCGTCGCCGTCCCAGCGCGCCACGCCCTGGAAGGTGCCGACCCACAGGCGGCCGTCGCCATCGACCCGCAGCCAGGTGACCGCGGGCGACGGCAGGCTGCGCGGATCGGCGTCGTCGGGCGCGAAGCGGGTGACGGTGCCGGCCTCGTCGAGCCGGTGCAGGCCGCCGTCGGAGGTACCGAACCAGATCGCGCCGTCGCGCGTCTGCGCCAGCGACCAGACGTCGTTGCTGGCGATCTGCGGATGCGAGGCCCGGTCGTAGTGGGTGAACCCGCGCCGCTGTGCGTCGAGCATCGACAGGCCCGCGTTCTGGGTGCCGACCCAGACCCGGTCGCGGTCGTCCACGAACACGGTCCAGACGTGGTTGTCGCGCAGTCCGTCGCCGACCCGCCAGACGCGAAAGCCCACGCCGTCGTAGCGCGCCAGGCCGTCGCGGGTCGCGATCCACAGGTAGCCCTGGCGGTCCTCGGCCAGCGCGTTGATGCGGTTGGACGGCAGCCCGTCGTAGACGCTGAGCTGGCGCGGCATCGGCAGCTGCGGCGCGGCGAGCGTCGTGACGGCGCCCGCGCCTGCCGCGGGCGCTCGCGCGTGCACCGCCAACGCCGCGAGCAGGCACCACGCCCATGCTGTCCAGACGATCGCCCGCACCCGGCCTCCCCGGTTCCGTCGTGCCCCTGTCCCTGGCGTCCCCGGCACGTGCCCGGGCATCCTCGCAACGCAACGTTGCCGGCGCAAGCCCGGCCCGCCTGCGCCATGCAGCCTAGAATGCGACGCTGATGGACCCGTCCGCCACGGCCACGCCCATGCCCCGCCCGTGCCCCCTGCCGTCCATGCTGCCGTGGCTGCTGCTCGCGCTGTCCGCGCTGTCCACGCCCGCTCGCGCCGAGCCCGATACCTATGCGATCGATCCAGTCCACACCCGGGTGCTGGTCGCGGTCGACCACGCCGGGTTCTCCACCGCGCTGGGCACGCTCTCGGGCGCGCAGGGCACGCTGTGGTTCGATCCGGACGCCGACGACTGGCGCGGCGCCCGGGTGGAGGTCGACCTTCCGCTCGAGTGCCTGGACTTCGGCGACGAGGCCTGGAACCGCGCCACGCTCGCGCGCGGACTGCTCGATGCCGAGGCGCATCCGGTGGCGCGGTTCGTCTCGACCCGGGTGGAACCGCTCGACGCGCAGCGCGCGCGCATCTTCGGCCAGCTCCGCCTGCGCGGCGTCGAGCGCGAGGTGGCGATGGAGGTGCGGCTGAACGCGGCCAGGCGCCATCCGCTGCCGCCGTTCCGGCGCACGGTCGGCTTTTCGGCGACCGCGATCCTGAGCCGCGCCGATTTCGGCATCGACGCCTGGCAGTCGATGATCGGCGACGCGGTGGAACTGCGGATCGAGGCCGAGGCGACGCGGACGCGCAACGTCGCGCGCGCCGACGCCGATGCCGACGCCAACGCCGATTCCGAACCCGGTGCCGACGCGGCGTCCGACGACGCCACCAGTGGCGCGGATGCGCCCACCGACCTGTTCGACGCCGCCGACGCCGCCGCGCGCGAGGCCGCGGAGAACCCCGACCCGCCGGCCGACGCGTCACCGCCACCGGCCCCGCCCCGCCCCTCCGATCCGGAGCCCGTGCCGTGAGCCTGAAAAACACCCGCGACCGCTGGGGCGCCGTCAGCCAGTCCTTCCACTGGCTGATCGTGCTGCTGATCCTGGGCCTGGCGATCGTCGGCCTGACCATGGACGAACTGCCGCGCACGCCGAAGTATTTCTGGGTCTACACCGCGCACAAGTCGATGGGGGTCACGGTGCTCGCGCTGATGCTGCTGCGCCTGGCCTGGCGGCTGTACGCGGGCGCGCCGGCACCGGTGCCCGGCACGCCGCGCTGGCAGGCGGCGATCGCCTCGGGCACGCACTGGGCGCTGTACGCGCTGGCGCTGGCGATGCCGCTGTCGGGCTGGCTGTACGACTCGGCCAGCGGGCTGCGCCCGTTCCGCTATTTCGGCCTGTTCGACGTGCCCAAGCTCACCGGCCCGGATGAACGGCTGGCCGACCGCGCGCACGACGCGCACGAACTCCTGTTCCTGGTGCTGGTCGCACTGGTGGCGCTGCACGCCGGCGCCGCCCTGTACCACCACCTGTTCCGCCGCGACGACACCCTCGCGCGCATGCTGCCCGCGCGCCGTGCGCGTTCCCTCCCCCGCCAGGATCCCGACCATGTCGCCTAAGCTGACCTCCCCCGCCGCCGTCGCCGCCATGCTGGTGGCGGTGATGGGTGCGCCCACCGCCGCCACCGCCGCCGACTACGTGCAGGCGCCGGGCTCATCGCTGGTGTTCGCCACCAAGTACGACGGCGAGGTGTTCACCGGCCGCTTCGGCGATTTCGCCACCCGGCTCAGCTTCGATCCCGAGGACCTCGACGCCGCGCGCCTGGACGTGACCATCCAGCTGGCCGGCACCGCCACCGGCAACGCCGACCGCGACTCGACCCTGTCGGGCAGCGACTTCTTCGACGTGGCGAAGTTCGCCCAGGCGCGCTACGTGGCCGAGCGCTTCCGCGCGCTCGGCGGCGACCGCTACGCCGCCGACGGCACCCTCACCCTGCGCGGGGTGAGCAAGCCGGTCACGCTCACCTTCACCTGGACGCCGGGGTCGCCGGCGACGCTGGCCGGCCGGGCCACCGTGCAGCGGCTGGCGTTCGGCGTGGGCGGCGGCGACTGGGCCGACACCGGCACGATTCCTGACGAAGTGGCGATCAGCACCCGCGTGTTCCTGCAACCGGCGCGCTGAGCGTCGGCGCCGCGGCGCGCGCCCGGTGGCTCAGTCGCCGGCCGGCGCGTCGGGGTCCGCCGCCGGATCCGCGACAACGCCTTCCGTCCGCGGCGCGAGGTCGAAGCAGCCGCGCGCGCCGTCGTCCGCCAGCAGGCAGGCGCGCCCTTCGCCCTGGCCCGCGCCGATCTCGAGTTCGACCACGCCACCGGCGCGCATCAGCAGCAGCGCGTGCCAGGTGCCGTCGCGCACGCGCCACGGAGCGAAGGCCTCCTCGCGCGGCTGCAGCGGGCTGGCGGCGTGGCGGTCGAGCATGCGGCGCACGTTGCGCAGATCGAGCCCGGCGGGTGCGCTGGTGGCGGCGCGCAGCAGGATCACCCGCTCGACCTGCGATGCCTCCACCGCCTCGCCCACGGTCAGGCCCGCCCAGCGGCCCGGGTCGCGCCCCGGCTTGGCCAGGTTCACGTCATTCGCGATCACCTCGTCCGCCATGGCGCCTCCCGCCAGCATCATCCAGGCCGCCAGCGCCGCCATCCTCATCGCGACTGCGCCTGCAGCGCGACCGGATCGAATGGCCAGTCCAGTTCCCTCCCGGTGTCGACCCACCGCAGCACCGGCACCCGCGCCCCGTAGCGCGCCTCCAGCGCCGGGTCGCCGTCGATGAACACGCTCTCGGGCTCGGGCATCCGCGCCCGTGCGAGCAGGTCGATGGCCTGGTCGCACAGGTGGCAGTCGTCGCGCTGGTAGAGAATCGTGCGGGCCATCGGCGGTCCGGGATCGGGGCGCAGGCACGATAACCGCTGGCGGCCAGCACGCGGCGCGTCACGTCGGTTTCGGGCGCAACCAATACAATAGCCGCACTTCGTCTCTCGTCACGCCCCGCCCGCGGGCGCACCGCATGGCCGTCAGCACCTTCGACCTCTACAAGATCGGGATCGGACCCAGCTCGTCGCATACCGTCGGCCCGATGCGCGCGGCCGCGCGATTCGTCGAGCGCTGGCTGGACGCGCCCGGCCGCCTGGCCGACGTGGCGCGCATCCGCGCCGAGGTGTTCGGCTCGCTCGCGCTCACCGGCCGCGGGCACGGCACCGACAAGGCGCTGCTGATGGGCCTGGAGGGCCACTACCCGAACGCCATCGACCCGGACATCATCCCGCCCGCGCTCGAACGCATCCGCTCGGAGCGGCGCATCCGCCTGCAGGGCACGCACGCGATCGCGTTCGACGAGAAGCGCGACCTGGTGATGAACAAGCGCCAGAAGCTGCCGCACCACACCAACGGCATGCGCTTCACCGCATTCGATCGCGACGGCCAGGAGATCGCCAGCCGCGACTACTACTCCGTCGGCGGCGGCTTCGTGGTCAACGCCGACGAGGCCGCGGAGGACCGCATCGTCGCCGACACCACGCCGGTGCCGCATCCGTTCGCCAGCGGCGACGAACTGCTGCGGCGCGCGCGCGAGGCCGGCATCTCGATCGCGCAGCTGATGCTGGAGAACGAGACCAGCTGGCGCAGCGAGCAGGCCATCTTCTCCGGCCTGCGCGAGCTGTGGGACGCGATGCAGGCCTGCGTGGCCCGCGGCATCCGCGAGGAAGGCACCCTGCCCGGCGGCCTGCACGTCTCGCGCCGCGCGCCCTCGCTGTACAAGGAACTGAGCACGCGCCCGGAGGCGGCGATGCGCGATCCGCTCACCGTGCTCGACTGGGTGAACCTGTACGCACTGGCGGTGAACGAGGAGAACGCGGCCGGCGGACGCGTGGTCACCGCGCCCACCAACGGCGCCGCCGGCATCCTGCCCGCGGTACTGCACTACTACGATCGCTTCTGCCCGGGTGCGAGCGAGCGCGGGGTGTTCGACTTCCTGCTCACCGCCGCCGCGGTCGGCATCCTCTACAAGGAGAACGCGTCGATCAGCGGCGCCGAGGTCGGCTGCCAGGGCGAAGTGGGCGTGGCGTGTTCGATGGCCGCCGCCGGCCTGACCGCCGCGCTGGGCGGTACGCCCAGCCAGGTCGAGAACGCCGCCGAGATCGGCATGGAACACAACCTCGGCCTGACCTGCGACCCGATCGGCGGGCTGGTGCAGATTCCCTGCATCGAGCGCAACGCGATGGGCGCGGTGAAGGCGATCAACGCCAGCCGCATGGCGCTGCGCGGCGACGGCAAGCACAAGGTGTCGCTGGACAAGGTCATCAAGACGATGCGCGACACCGGCCGCGACATGCAGGACAAGTACAAGGAAACCTCGCGCGGCGGCCTGGCGGTGAACGTCATCGAGTGCTGAGCGCACGACGCATCACCATGCCGGCGGCGTCCGCGCGCCCCGGTTCGTGACGACTCGCGGTCGACGATCCGCGCCAGCGTCGACCGCCGGAACGTTAGGTCCGTCCCCAGACGCATCCACCACGCTCGGCGGTTGCACCAGTCCATCCTGCCCTGACGCTGGCGCACGCACGTCGTCTTGTTGGCGGGCGCCGCGACATCTGCCGACACGTGCGGCGCGACGCTCGAGCCACCCGGCCAGCCCGTCGCCGCCTTCCCGTCGCCACGCCGGGACACGCGGCGGACATCGATCGATCGCGAATGATGCGGCCGGTCATCGGTGTCATGGTCATTGTGATTCGACCCTGCAAATCCGGCAGGAATGCGTTGACATCGCCGGTGGCGAGGCGTCCTTTGGGGCCCGCGCCGGCGCACTGCGACCGCGCCACGACGCGCCCCACCGCGCCAACCCCCGGCCCAGGCGCCGGCCGTTACTTCACGACCGCACAGGATCGCAGGTTCCCACGCAGCCACAGTTGAACAACGCAGACCGGACGGGTCGACGCACGTCGCCCGCCATCGTCCAACACACGGAGGAGTGAAGTCCATGCATCGCAGGATTGCCGTTGCCGCCTTGCTGCTGTCGTCCACGTTCGCGCCGGCCACCCCCGCACTGGCGCAAAGCGCCACCTGCGCGGGCGTACCGGCGTGGAACGCGTCGACCGTCTACAACCCGGGCGACCGCCTGGTGTACGCCAACCGCCTGTACCAGGCGAACGTGCCGATCTGGAACGCGCCGCCGACGCATTGCCCGTCGTGCGGCTGGTACACCGACCTGGGCGCCTGCGGGACCGGCACCAACCAGCCACCGAGCGTGTCGTTGACCGCGCCCGCGAACGGCGCCAGCTTCAACGCCGGCGCCGCGATCAGCCTCGCGGCGAACGCTTCCGATGCCGACGGCACCATCCAGCGCGTGCAGTTCTTCGCGGGTTCGACCTCGCTGGGCACCGACACCACGGCGCCCTATACCGCCACCTGGAACAACGCGCCGGTCGGTACCCACGCGCTGACCGCGGTGGCCACCGACAACGCCAACGCCACGCGGACCTCCGCGACGGTGTCGGTCACCGTCCGGCAGAACGCCGACGTCACCGCGCCGTCGGTCCCGACCGGCCTGGCGGCACCCACGCGCGGACCGCGCAGCATCCAGCTGGCATGGGCCGCGTCGACCGACAACCCCGGCGGCAGCGGCCTCGCCGGCTACGACGTGTATCGCAACGGCACCCTGGTGGGCTCACCGACCGGCAACGGATTCACCGATACCGCGCTGGTGCCCAATACGCAGTACCGCTACCGCGTGCGTGCGCGCGACAACGCCGGCAACGCCTCCGCGCAATCGGCCGAGTTCACCACCAGCACCACCGCCGACACCGGCGGCGGCGGGGGCGACAACGTCGTCGGCTACTTCGTGCAGTGGGGCATCTACGGCCGTGGCTACCGGGTGAAGAACATCGAAACCAGCGGTTCGGCCGCGAAGCTGACCCACATCAACTACGCCTTCGGCAACGTCCGCAACAACCGCTGCGAAGTCGGCGTGACCCAGCCGGCCGATCCCAACACCGGCGCGGGCGGCGACGCGTTCGCCGACTACACCAAGGCGTTCTCCGCGGCCGAGAGCGTCAGCGGCGCGGCCGACACCTGGGACCAGCCGCTGCGCGGCAACTGGAACCAGCTCAGGCAGCTCAAGGCGCGCCACCCCGGATTGAAGGTGCTGATCTCGCTCGGCGGCTGGACCTGGTCGCGCGGCTTCTCCGACGCGGCGCGGCCGGAGAACCGGCAGGCGTTCGTCGCCTCGTGCATCGATGCGTACATCCGCGGCAACCTCCCGGTCACCGACGGCGCCGGCGGCGCGGGCGCGGCGGCCGGCGTGTTCGACGGCATCGACATCGACTGGGAGTATCCGGTCGCCTGCGGGCTGGCGTGCGGGCGCCCCGAGGACAACGCCAACTTCACCGCGCTGCTGGCCGAGTTCCGCCGCCAGCTCGACGCGGTGCGGCCGGGGCTGCTGCTCACGGTCGCGGTCGGCGCGGGCATCGACAAGATCCGCGTCACCGAGCCCGGCCGGTACCACCAGTACCTGGACTTCATCAACGTGATGACCTACGACTTCCACGGCGCGTGGGATCCGCGGACCAACCATCACAGCGCGCTGTTCGCCTCGCCCAACGACCCGTCCACCGGGGACCAGGCGTTCTACAACAGCGACGACGCCATCCAGGCCTTCCTCGATCGCGGCGTGCCGGCGTCGAAGCTGCACCTGGGCATCGGCTTCTACGGCCGCGGCTGGACCGGCGTGGCGAGCGCCGGCAATGGCCTGTACCAGGCCGGTTCCGCGGCGCCGGGCACCTACGAATCCGGGATCGAGGACTTCAAGGTGCTCAAGAACCGCGCCGGCACGATCCGCACCGACGCGGCCGCGCGCGCCACCTGGAAGTACGACGGCAACACCTTCTGGAGCTACGACACGCCGGAGATGGTCAACGAGAAGATGCAGTACGTGAAGGCACGGGGCCTTGGCGGGGCGTTCTTCTGGGAATTCAGCGGCGACGACGCCAGCGGCACCCTGGTCGACGCGATCAGCGACGGACTCGACTGACGCCGCCACGGGGTGAGGGAGGACGACGGCCGCGCAGGCGGCCGTCGTTCCATCCGCCCGCCGGGCCGCGGGCCATTGGCGTGGCAACGTCAGGGACGCGGGAGACCGGCGTCCAGGCAGACGCCGGGACCCCGAGCCGCCCTGTCAGCGCGCGGACGCGTCGATCCGCAGCACGTCGTCCAGCAGCGCGGCGGCGGTGACCTGTGCGCCGGCGCCCGGGCCCTGGATCACCAGCGGGCGGTCGGGGTAGCGGTCGCTGAAGATCGCGGCGCGGTTCTCGGTGCCGTGGCCGCTGGCGAGGGGGTGCGACAGCGGCAGCGCGCGCAGGCCCACGCTGGCGCCGCGTTCGGCGTCGAAGCGGCCGACGAAGCACAGCCGCGCGTCGCTGCGGTAGGCGGTGACGAAGCGTTCGCGCAGCGGCTTGTCGAGGGTGTTGAGCTGCGCGTCCACCGCGTCGGGCGCGGCGTCGCGCAGCGCATCGGGCACCAGCGAGGACACGCGGATGTCGCGTGCCTCCAGCGGCAGGCCGGCCGCGCGCGCCAGGATCAGCAGCTTGCGGCGCACGTCTTCGCCGGACAGGTCCTGGCGCGGGTCGGGCTCGGCGTAGCCGGCATCGCGCGCTTCGCGCACCAGGTCGGAGAACGGGCGGGTGTCGTCGAACCGCGACAGCAGCCACGCCAGCGAACCCGACAGCACGCCTTCCACGGCGTGGATGCGGTCGCCGCCGGCGACCAGCTCGCGGATCAGGCGCAGCGCCGGCAGCCCGGCCCCGACCGTGGCCGAATCGCCGTAGCGCGCGCCCTCGCGCTGCGCGTCGACGATCGCCTGCGCGCGCGCCAGGTCGCCGCCGTTGCCGAGCTTGTTGGCGGTGACGACGTGGATGCCGCGCTGCAGCCACTCGGCGTGCCAGTCGGCCACCGTGTCGCTGGCGGTGGCGTCGATGACGATGTCGCCGCGCGCGAGCGCCTCGCCCTCGGCCCAGGGCGGCACCGCACCGGACTGGCGCGGCGCCGCATGCGCGCGTGCGATGGCCTCGTCGAGCGAGCCATCGTTGGCGACCTGGGCGCGCGAGTTGCTCAGCCAGGCGAACGGCGGCAGCGGCACGCCCCGCTCGACCAGCTGCCGGTAGCGGGCGACCACCGCGCTGCCGACCACGCCGGTGCCCAGCAGGGCGATGCGTCCGCCGCGCGCGCCGCCGGTCGCGCTGCGGATCCGGGTCACCGAGCTCATGCGTCCACCCGCTTCAGGTCCGCGCCGGCGGCCTCGATCACGCGCAATGTGCGTTCGAGCGCCGCGGCCAGGTCGGCCTGCAGGTCCGCCTGCGCCTCGATGCCGACCGACAGCCGCAGCAGCCCGTCCGGAATGCCCGCCGCCGCCCGCGCCTCCGGCGTCATCGCCGCGTGGGTCATCGAGGCCGGGTGCGCCACCAGGCTCTCCACCCCGCCCAGCGACTCGGCCAGGGTGAAGTCCTGCAGCCCGTCGAGGAATGCGCGCACGGCCTCCACGCCGCCCTCGAGCTCCAGCGACAGCATCGCGCCGAAGCCCGATTGCTGGCGCGCGGCCAGGGCATGGCCCGGATGCGAGGCCAGGCCCGGGTAGTGCACCTTCGCCACCGCCGGATGCGCCTCGAGCTGCTGCGCGATCGCCTGCGCGTTTTCCTGGTGCACGCGCAGGCGCGCATCCAGCGTGCGCAGGCCGCGCAGGGTGAGGAAGGCGTCGAACGGCGCGCCGGTGATCCCCAGCGCGTTCGCCCACCACGCCAGGCGCTCGTGCAGTTCGGGCGTCGCCGCCACCACCGCGCCGCCGACCACGTCGCTGTGGCCGTTGATGTACTTGGTGGTCGAGTGCACCACCACGTCGGCGCCGAACGCGATCGGCGTCTGCAGCGCGGGCGAGAGGAAGGTGTTGTCGACCACGGTGAGCGCGCCGGCACGGTGCGCGGCCTCGATCACGAAGCGCAGGTCGGTCACCCGCAGCAGGGGGTTCGAGGGGGTTTCGATCAGCACCAGCTTCGGCGACTGCGCGAGCGCGTCGGCCAGCGAACGCGGATCGGTCAGGTCGGCGGTGACCAGGTTGAAGTGGCCCTTGGCGGCGAGCGCGTTGAACAGGCGCCAGCTGCCGCCGTAGGCATCGTGCGGCACCACCAGGGTGTCGCCGGTCTCCAGCAGCGCGTTGAGCACCAGGGTGATCGCGCCCATGCCGGTGGCCGTGACCACGCCGCCGGCGCCGCCCTCGAGTTCGGCCAGCGCCTCGCCGAGCAGGTCGCGGGTGGGATTGCCGCTGCGGGTGTAGTCGTAGGCGCGCTTGTTGCCGAAGCCGTCGAAGCTGAAGTTGCTCGACAGCACGATCGGCGGCGTGACCGCGCCGAACGCGGCGTCGCGGTCGATGCCGGCGCGCACGGCGCGGGTGGCCGGACGGCGACGGTCGCCGTCGCCGGCGGTGGCGTGGGTGGGGCTGGCGGTCATGCAGAGTCTCCGGGTTGGCGCAGCACGCCGGCGAGGATGCCGTCGATGCGATCGGTTTCTTTCAGGAAGGCGTCGTGGCCGTAGGGCGAGCGCAGCACGCGCAGCTGGCCGAGGGCGCCGAGGCCCTCGACCAGGGCCACCGAATCGGACAGCGGCACCAGGCGGTCGCCCTCGACCGCGACCACCAGCGTGGGCACGGCCACCTGGGCGGGGTCGATCCGGTGCAGGTCGATCGATTCGGACAGCCGCAGCCAGGCATTGACCGGCGTGCGCGCGACGAAGCGCGCGCCGGCGGCGTCGAGGTAGTCCTCGGCGGCCACGCGCACGCGGCCGTTGCTGACCTCGGGCGGCGCGTCGAAGCGTTCCTCGAACTCTTCCGGCGTGCGATAGCTGAGCATGGCGAACTGGCGCGCCAGCGACAGCCCCTGCACGTCGGCGCACTGCAGCTGGCCGAGCGCGACCGCCTTGCGCTGCAGCGCGCGCCAGGCGGCGGCGTAGGGATGGGCGCGGTGCGCGCCGCTGACCGCGACCAGCTGCGAGACGCGCGCGGGATGGCGGACCGCGAGCTGCAGGCCCACCAGCGCGCCGTAGGAATAGCCGACGAAGGCCCGCAGCCGCGCGATCCCGAGCACGTCCAGCAGCGCGGCGACGGCATCGGCCTGGTCGGCGGTGTCGATCGGCACGTCGACGCGGCCGTCGGCGCCGACGTAGTCGAGCCCCAGCACGCGGGTGCGGGAAGGATCGAGCGCGCGTGCGTTGCCGACCAGGTTGCCGGCCCAGCCGACCTCCGGACACGCCGCGTTCGCGGCCACGTGCCGGTGCGCGGAAATGCCGCCGGCCACCAGCACCACCGGCGCGCCGGCCGGCCCCACCAGTTCCCAGGCGATCCGCACCGTCTGCGGGCCGCCGTGGCGCAGCGTCAGCGCGGCCTCGAATTCGCCGCGACGCACCTCGGTCGCGCCGGACGCCGCGACATGCGCCGGCGCCACGACGACGGCGGCGTCGTGCGGCGGCAGGTGGCGGGCGGGCAGGTCGGCGAAGCTCATGGCGCGTTCCGGGTCGGGGACGGCCATCGAGCGCATGCGGGGATCGGAAGTGCCGGGGTCGCCGGCCAGATGCACGTCCACCAACCGCGGCGTCGCGCAACCATCTTCCGGTGGACGCTCAGGTCCCCGCAGGACTTGGCACCGCGACGGGCCCGGCCTTGCGGTCGGTCCCATCAGGTTGCCCCGGCGTCTTCGGGCCTGTCCCTCAGCCGGTCTCGATGGATGCCGGACAGCTTGCCCACAGGATCCGGGTTTGTCAATCGCTCTATGCCGATGAAGCGATATGAGCTCGCCGACGGTCTGCGCGGAGGCGTTCCGGGGATAATGGCCGCATGCGCCTTGCCCTCCCCCTCCTGGCCGCCCTGTGCCTGGCTGCCTGCGCGACGCCGCGCGTCGAATCCCCCGCCTCCGGCGCCGTCCACGGGTCCGTGGCGCCGGTGGGGACCGTCACCGTCCTGGAGCGCTACGTCACGCCCGAGAACCCGGACGACGAGCTCGATTCGCTCGCCACCTGGCCCACCGAGGACGGCGCCACCTGGCTGATCGCCACCGCCAAGAACACCCACGAACTGGTGGTGTTCGATGCCGACAGCGGCGAGCAGCTGCGCAGCATCGGCCGCCGCGGCGCCGGCCCGGGCGAGTTCCTGCGCCCCAACGGCGTGTTCGTGCACGGCGACGTGCTGTTCGTGTCCGAGCGCGACAACCGGCGCGTGCAGATGCTGCATCTGCCGGATTTCGCGCCCCTGGGCGCGTTCGGCCAGGACGTCCTGCGCAGCCCCTACGGCCTGTGGGTGCACGAGCGGGCCCCGGACGACCTGGAGGTGTTCGTCACCGACAGCTTCATGGACGGCGACCGCTTCGACGTGGTGCCGCCGCTGGCCACGCTCGAGCGGCGCCTGCGACGCTTCCAGGTGCGCTTCGATCCGGCGGGCCGGCCGCAGGTGGGGGCGGGCGTCGCCCTCGGCGACACCGGCGATGCGCTGGCCCTGCGCATGGTCGAATCGCTGGTCGGCGATCCGGCCTTCGACCGGCTGCTGGTCGCCGACGAGCACCGCGACCGCCGCGCGTTGCGCGAGTACACGCTGGACGGCCGGGCCACCGCCGGCGGCGTGGCTCCGGGCGTGTTCCAGGCGGAACCCGAAGGCCTGGCGCTGTGGGCCTGCACCGCGGACAGCGGCTACTGGATCGCGGCCGACCAGTTGCTGCCGCTGACGGTGTTCCGGGTGTTCGACCGGGCGACGCTCGCGCCGCGCGGCACGTTCTCGGGCCAGGTCACCGCCTGGACCGATGGCGTGGCGCTGCATGCCAGCCCCACGCCCCGCTTCCCCGCGGGCGTCCTGTTCGCGGTCCACCACGACCGCGCCGTGGCCGCGTTCGACCTCGGCGACGTCGCCCGGGCGCTGGGGCTCGACCAGGCCTGCGCGCGGTGAAGCGCGGCCGCCGGCCGCTGTTGGCGATGCTGGCGCTGCTGGCACTGCTGGCGGCCACCACGGCGCAGGCCTCGCAGGTCTACCGCTGGACCGATGCGCAGGGTCGCGCGCACTACGCCGACCGGATCGAGGGCGCCGCCGCCGCCGACGCGGACCGGATCGTGCTGCCGGCCGGACCGACGGTGGTGGCCAGGCTGCGCGTGGAGCCCGACGCACAGGGCGCACAGGCCTGGGTCGACAACCTGCTTGCCGGCCCGATCGAGGTGATGCTGCACGCCGACGGCGGCGCGGTGGCGAGCGATCCGCCGCTGCCCGCGCGCGGCACCGTGCCGGCGCTGTCCGGCGGCCTGCTGGCGCGCATCGGCCCGGGCACCCCGCGCCTGCGCGTCACCGCCGTGCCCGGCACGCCGAACGCCCGCCCGCGCGACGTCGAGTACGCCTGGCCGCTGCAGACGGCGAACGTGCGCATCCAGCAGGCCTGGGGCGGCGCCTTCAGCCATGGCGACGAGGAGAACCGGCATGCGGTCGACTTCGCCGTGCCTTCCGGCACCGCCGTGCTGGCCGCGCGCGACGGCGTGGTGATGCAGGCCGAGGCCGGGTTTCCCGAGGCGTCCCCGGGCGAGGACGAGGACGAACTGGTGGCGCGCGCCAACTTCATCCGCATCCTGCACGACGACGGCACCATGGCGCTCTACGCCCACCTGCAGACCGGCGGCGTCCTGGTGCGGCTGGGGCAGCACGTGCGCCGCGGCCAGGTGATCGGCCTGTCCGGGAACACCGGCCGCAGCACGGCGCCGCACCTGCACTTCGTGGTCCAGGCCAACCGCGGCATGCGCCTGGCGTCGGTGCCGTTCCGGATGTTCGGGCCGCAGGGCGTGCTCCGCTTCGGTGCGGCGCAGGCGGGCGGCGGCTGAAGGCCCGGCGGCAGGCGCGCCGGCCGCTATAATCCCCGCCCTCCCCGAACCGACCGCAGCGCACGTCCGTGCGCGCCTCGCCATGTCCGACGTTCCAACCGAAGCCGCCCGGCGCCGCACCTTCGCGATCATCTCGCACCCCGACGCGGGCAAGACCACCCTGACCGAGAAGCTGCTGCTGTTCGGAGGCGCGATCCAGATGGCGGGCAGCGTCAAGGGCCGCAAGGCCGCGCGCCACGCGACCTCGGACTGGATGGCGCTGGAGAAGGAGCGCGGCATCTCGGTCACGTCCTCGGTGATGCAGTTCCCCTACGAGGGCCGCATCGTCAACCTGCTCGACACCCCGGGCCACGCCGACTTCGGCGAGGACACCTATCGCGTGCTCACCGCGGTGGACAGCGCGCTGATGGTGATCGACGTGGCCAAGGGCGTGGAGGAGCGCACCATCAAGCTGATGGAGGTGTGCCGCATGCGCGCCACGCCGATCATGACCTTCATCAACAAGCTCGACCGCGAGGGCAAGGATCCGATCGACCTGCTCGACGAGGTCGAGAGCGTGCTCGGCATCCAGTGCGCGCCAGTCACCTGGCCGATCGGCATGGGCCAGCGCCTCAAGGGCGTGGTGCACCTGGTGACCGGCGAGGTGCACCTGTACGAGCCGGGCCGCAATTTCACCCGCCAGGATTCGACCATCTTCCCGTCGCTCGACGCGCCGGGGCTGGAGGCGAAGATCGGCGCCGACATGCTGGCCCAGCTGCGCGAGGAGCTCGAACTGGTGCAGGGCGCCAGCCATCCCTTCGACAAGCAGGCGTATCTGGAGGGCCGGCAGACGCCGGTGTTCTTCGGCTCGGGCGTCAACAACTTCGGCGTGCAGCCGCTGCTCGACTTCTTCGTCGCGCATGCGCCGGCGCCGCGGCCGCGCGAAACCACCACCCGCGACGTGCGGCCGGACGAAGACAGGCTCACCGGCTTCGTGTTCAAGATCCAGGCCAACATGGACCCGCAGCACCGCGACCGCGTCGCGTTCATGCGCGTGTGCTCCGGCCGATTCTCCGCGGGGATGAAGGCCTTCCACGTACGCGGCGGCAAGGAGGTCAAGCTGGCGAACGCGCTGACGTTCATGGCCAGCGACCGCGAGATCGCCGCCGAGGCCTGGCCGGGCGACGTCATCGGCATCCACAACCACGGCACCATTTCCATCGGCGACACCTTCACCGAAGGCGAGGCGCTGAGCTTCACCGGCATTCCCAACTTCGCGCCGGAACTGTTCCGGCGCGCGCGGCTGCGCGACCCGCTCAAGCTCAAGCAGCTGCAGAAGGGACTGGCGCAGCTGTCGGAGGAAGGCGCCACCCAGTTCTTCCGGCCGCTGATGAGTAACGACCTGATCCTGGGCGCGGTCGGCGTGCTGCAGTTCGACGTGGTGGCCTACCGGCTCAAGGACGAGTACGGCGTGGATGCGGCGTTCGAGCCGGTGCAGGTGGCGACCGCGCGCTGGGTGAAGTGCGAGGACGCGAAGACGCTGGAGGAGTTCCGGGACAAGCACGCCATGAACCTCGCCGTCGACGCCGCGGGCCAGCTGGTCTATCTCGCCCCGACCCGGATCAACCTGCAGCTGGCCGAGGAGCGGGCGCCGAAGGTGCGCTTCATGGCCACCCGCGAGCACGCGCACGCGGTGGCGACGGACTGACCCCACCGGTCAGCCGTACAGGCGGCGCGGGGCGGCGGCGATGCGGTAACGTATGGTCGTGAGCCGCCCCCTCTCCCGATTCGGCACGCTGCGCGCCCGCGTGCGCGCGCACCGCACGCTCGACCTGCGCGACGAACTCGCCAGTGCGCTGACCCACGGCGTGGGCGCTGCCGCGGCGCTTGCCGGAGGCGCGGTGCTGGTGACCCTGGCGGCGATCCACGGCGACGGCTGGCAGCTCACCGCGGCGATCGTGTTCGGCATCAGCCTGCTGCTGCTGTATCTGGCCTCGACCCTGTACCACGCCGTGCGCCACCCGATCGCACGCGGCCGGCTCAAGGTGTTCGACCACTGCGCGATCTACCTGCTGATCGCAGGCACGTATACCCCGTTCACCCTGGTCGGCCTGCGCGGCATCTGGGGCTGGAGCCTGTTCGCGGCGATCTGGACCCTGGCGCTGGCCGGGGTGGTGTTCAAGCTGTTCTACACCGGGCGCTTCAAGCGCCTGTCCACCCTGATCTACGTGGCGATGGGCTGGCTGGTGATCGTGGCGATCAAGCCGGTGATGGACGCGCTGGACGGCTGGACGCTGGGCTGGCTGCTGGCCGGTGGGCTGTTCTACACCCTCGGCACGTACTACTACCACCGCGAGTCCGTGCGGTATTCGCACGCGATCTGGCACCTGTTCTGCATCGCCGGCAGCCTGTGCCACTACGTCGCGGTGATGGCGCAGGTGGTGCCCTGACCGGCGGCGTCACGCCCCCTTCGCCAAGCTGAACCTTGTGCGCGCGGCTTTCGCGTGGTCACAACGCGCGGCGCGAATACTGGCGCCATGCAGCCCTCCCGCAACTTCCCGGCCTCCCGCTTCTCGCTGCGGCGGCACTGGCCGCCCTCGCGCCGGACCGGACTGTGGATCGCGCTTCCGGTGCTGGCCATCCTCATCCTGGTGCTGCTGTGGGACTGGAACTGGTTCAAGGGCCCGGTCGAGCGGCTGGTCGAAGCGCGTACCGGGCGCGAATTCGATATCGGCGGCAACCTCGACGTCGACCTGGGACGCGTCACCACCGTCACCGCCGAACAACTGCGGCTGGGCAACGTCGACTGGTCCAGGCATCGCGACATGGCCACCGCCCGGCGGCTGGCGCTGCAGGTGGAGGTCTGGCCCCTGTTCATCGGCCGGGTCCGCCTGCCGGAACTGCGGCTCGAAGCGCCCGACGTCCGGCTGGAAGCCGATCCGGACGGCGGACCGGGCAACTGGGACTTCGGGTTCGAGGACGACGGCGGCGAACCGCTGCAGCTGCGCCGCCTGTGGATCGACAGCGGCCGCCTGCGCGTGGACGACGAACGCGCCGACACCGGCGTGGACATCCGCCTCGCCAGCCGCGAATCGCGCGACGTCGACGCCGCGCCCGCGGTGATGCTCGAGGGCGACGGACGCTGGCGCGGCAGCGACTTCAGCCTCGAGGGCGTGGCCGAGTCGCCGCTCGAACTGCAGGACAGCGAGCGCCCCTACCGCCTCGACCTGCGCGCACGCGCCGGCGCGACCCGCGCGCATGCGCGCGGCAGCCTGACCGCGCCGTTCCAGCTGCGCGGGTTCAACCTGCAGTTCGCGCTGTCGGGACGCAATCTCGCCGACCTGTATCCGCTGCTCGGCGTCGCCATGCCCGATTCGCCGCCCTACTCGGTCGACGGACGCCTGACCCGCGACGGCGCCACCTGGCACTACACCGGTTTCAGCGGCAAGGTCGGACAGAGCGACCTCGCCGGCACCGCGTCGATCACCACCGGCGGCGAGCGACCGCTGTTCAAGGGCGACCTGGTGTCCGAGCGCCTCGACCTCGACGACCTGGCCGGCTTCCTGGGCGGCACGCCGGATGCGGAGGGCGACGAGCTCGATCCCGCGCTGGCCGAGCGGGCGGCGAGCCAGCGCGCGCGCGGCCGGGTGCTTCCGTCCACGCCGTACGACCTGGCCAAGCTGCGGTCGATGGATGCCGACGTGCGCCTGCGCGCGCAGCGCATCAACGCCCCGGACCTGCCGATCGACGACATGGACGCGCACCTGTTCCTGGACAACGGACTGGCGCGCCTCGAACCACTGAACTTCGGCGTCGCCGGCGGCGACATCCGCGCCACGGTCCGCATGGACGCGCGCACCGACGACATCACCACGCGGCTGAAGGCCGACGTGCGCCGGGTGGAGCTCTCGCGCCTGTTTCCGGACGTCGAGCTCACCAAGGACGCCGCCGGTCGCCTGGCGGGCAGTTTCAACCTGATCGGTGCCGGCAACTCGGTCGCGGCGATGCTGGCCACGGCCGACGGCGACGTGGCGGTGGGCATGGGCCGCGGCGAGATCAGCAACCTGCTGATCGAAGTGGCCGGCATCGACATCTACGAGGCGCTCAAGTTCCTGCTCGGAAAGGACCGCAAGGTGGCCGTGCGCTGCGCGTTCGCGGACTTCGGCGTGGAAGGCGGCGTGATGCAGTCGCGTGCCATGGCGTTCGACACCAGCGACACGATCATCGTCGGCAAGGGAGAGGTGGACCTGCGCGACGAATCGCTGGACATCGAGCTGCGCCCGCGCCCGAAGGACCGCAGCATCCTCGCGCTGCGTTCGCCGCTGCACATCGGCGGCAGCTTCGCGGATCCAAGTTTCCGCCCGGACTTCGCCCGCCTCGGCCTGCGCGGCGCGATCGCGCTCGCGCTTGGCAGCATCGCCCCGCCGGCCGCGCTGCTGGCGACGCTCGAGCTCGGCCCCGGCGAGGACAGTGAATGCGGCGGTGATTACGCCAAATGACCGGGCGAACGCAGGTCGTTATCGACCGCTGACCTTTAGCGTCAGCCGGCGATGTAGCGCTGCAGCTGCTCGAGCTCGTGCTGCTGGTCTTCGATGACCGCCGCCACCAGATCGCCGATCGAGATCATCCCCACCACCGCCCCGCCCTCCACCACCGGAAGGTGGCGGATGCGGTGAGTGGTGACCAGCTGCATGCATGCGGGGACCACGTGATCGGGCCCCACCGTGATCACGTCGGCGGTCATGATCTCGCTGACCGGGGTGTCCTTGGACGAGCGCCCCTCGAGCACCACCTTGCGTGCGTAATCGCGCTCGGACAGGATGCCCGCCAGCCGCGGTCCCTCCATCACCAGCACCGCGCCGATCCCCTTCAGCGCCATCAGGCGGATCGCGTCGATCACCGGCGCGTCCGGCGCCACCGCGAAGACCTCAGCCGCCTTGGCGCCCAGCAACTGCCGCACCGTGCGCATGGTGCTCTCCTCCAATAGCCTGCGACACCGCCGAGGATACTCCGCCGGGCGCCGGGCGCCAGTCGTCGACCAGGTACAGCGGCCGCTGCTTGGATTCCTCGTACAGCCGGCCGAGGTACTCGCCGATCATCCCGAGCGCCACCAGCTGCACGCCGCCCAGGAACAGGATCACGACCATCATCGTCGGCCAGCCGGCGACGCGGTCGCCGTACAGCAGCGCCTTGGCCACGATCAGCACGGCATACAGGAACGCCACCGTGGCCGCGCCCAGCCCGACATAGGTCGCCAGCCGCAGCGGCGCGGTCGAGAAGCTGGTGATGCCCTCCAGGGCGAAGTTCCACAGCTTCCAGAGATTGAACTTGGTGGCGCCCGCCACGCGCGCCTCGCGGCGGTAGGGCACCGCCACGCGGTTGTAGCCGATCCAGCCGAACAGCCCCTTCATGAAGCGGTGCCGCTCGCGCAGCTGCCGCAACGCGGCCAGGGCGCGCGGCGAAAGCAGGCGGAAATCGCCGGTATCGGTCGGGATCGGGGTTCGCGACAGGCGCTGGATCACGCGGTAGAACGCGTGCGCGGTCGCGCGCTTGAGCCAGCTCTCGCCGTCGCGCTCCTCGCGCATGCCGTAGACGTCGTCGAAGCCCGCCCGCCACTTCTCCACGAAGCGCGGAATGAGTTCGGGCGGATCCTGGCCGTCGGCGTCGATGAGCACCACCGCGCCATCGGCGACGTGGTCGAGCCCGGCGGTCAGGGCCGCCTCCTTGCCGAAATTGCGCGACAGCCGCAGCAGCGCGACGCGGCGGTCGCCGCTGGCCAAGCCCCGCATCACCTGCCACGTGCCGTCGGTACTGCCGTCGTCCACGTAGAGCACGCGCCCGTCGATGCCGTCGGCGCGCATCGCGTCGAGCACCGGCGCCAGCCTCGCATGCAGCAGCGGCAGGGCATCGGCTTCGTCGCGCGCGGCGACGACCACGGTCAGCAGGTCACGGGCCATCGGCGCATCGTATTCGTTTTCCCACCGCGCCGGCAGGGCCGATGCCGGGGGCGGGGTCCATCGCACGGCGTCGTCGCGGCCTCCGCGGGGCGCGGCCGGTCCGCACCCGGCGGGCGGCCACGCGGTGGCCCCGCGGCCCCGGGATCAGTCCAGGCGTTCCAGGTACGCCGGGCCGCCGATCTGGCGCATGTTGCGTTCGATCGTCCGCGTGCGCCGCTGCACGTACGGCCCCGGCTGCGCCGCGCTGTAGCGTTTCGGGCTCGGCAATACCGCGGCCAGTCGCGCACTCTGGGCATGGGTCAGCGCGGACGCGTCACGCCCGAAATAAGTGCGCGCAGCCGCCTGAGCCCCGTAAACGCCGTCGCCGAACTCGGCGACGTTGGCGTAGACCTCGAGGATCCGTCGCTTCGGCCACAGCAGTTCCACCAGCACCGTGTACCAGCTCTCCAGCCCCTTGCGCGCCCAGCGCGACGCGACGCCCGAGCCCTGCCAGAGGAACAGGTTCTTCGCCACCTGCTGGCTGATCGTGCTGCCGCCCCGCAGGCGCCCGCCGCGCGCGTTGCGTTCGCGCGCCTGCTCGATCGCCTCCAGGTCGAAGCCCGAATGGGTGGCGAAGTTCTGGTCCTCCGCGGCGATCAGCGCCACCGGCAGCGACGGCGCCATGTCGTCGAGGTCGCGCCAGGCATAGGCGACGCGGAAGTCCCCCTCGCCCGCCCGCCAGGCGTCGACCTGGCGGATCGCCATGAACGACGAGAACGGCGGGTCGACGAACCGCAGTACGGCGACCTGCGCCACCGTCAGCAGCAGCAACCACACCGGCAGCAGCAGCCAGCGTCGCCACCGACGCCGCGGCCTGCGGCCCGCTGGCGGGGCCGCGGGCGGGCCCGGCTGGACTTGCGGCTGCGTCATCACGTCCCCATGTCGATTCGCGCGCGAGGATGGCGCGCACCCCCTATTCGACCATGCGACGCGCCGCTGCGCGAACACACCCACATGCCAGTGACCGACGCCCCACCCGACAGCGACCAGCTAGACCGCTTCCTGCTTCCCGGCGCAGGCGTGCGTGGCGTGCGCGTGCACCTGCACGAGGCCTGGCATCCGATCCGCTCGGCCGACGACTACCCGGCGGCGGTCGCGGAGCTGCTGGGCGAGGCGACCGCCGCCGCGGCCCTGCTCACCGGCCATGCGAAGGTGGACGGGCGCCTGTCGGTGCAGCTGCGCGGCCAGGGCGCGCTGCGCACCCTGTTCGCCGAATGCACCGCGGCCGGCACGCTGCGCGGGATCGCGCGGCTGGCCGACGACATGCCGGTACCGGCCGGGCGCGACCTGCGCCAGCTCGGCGACAACGCCCTGCTGGCGATCACCATCGAGAATCCGGGCCTGAGTGGGCGCGAGCCGACCCGCTACCAGGGCCTTGTCCCGCTCGAGGCCGATTCGCTGGCGGGCGCGTTCGAGGATTACTTCCGCGTATCCGAACAACTGCCCACCCGCCTGCTGCTGGCCGCCGACCAGCACCGGGCCGCAGGGCTGATGCTGCAGAAGCTGCCGGGCGACGCCGGCGATGCGGACGGCTGGAACCGCGCGACCGCCCTGTTCGACACGTTGGCCGCCGACGAACTGCTGTCGCTGCCGGCGTCGCTGCTCCTGCGTCGCCTGTTCCACGAGGAAGGCGTGGAGGTGGTCGGGTCGCGGGAGCTGGGGTTCGGCTGCTCCTGCTCGCGCGAGCGCGTCGCGGGCATGGTGCAGTCGCTCGGTCCGGAAGAGGCGCGGGCGGCCGTGATCGACGGCGCGGCGCGCATCCGCTGCGAGTTCTGCGGCGCGCGCTACGACTTCGACCCCGCCGCGGTCGAGGCGCTGCTGGCGACCCCGGCCATTGACATCCCGGCGCCTGAACGTGTTCAGTAACTGTGCAGGCGGTCTATGTTCCAGGATTGTTAAATAAACATAAATGATTTAGCATCCACAGGCCCTGAGGGAGGGAACTCCGGCGATCCGCGCCGGTCCATTGCTCGCCATGCACCGCCATCTCGCACGACTGTCGACCGCCCTGCTGCTTGCCTTCGGCATCGCGGCCGGCGCGCACGCGCAAAAGCGTGCGGACCAGACGGTCCTGCCGGTGGTCGACCACACCAGCGGGCGGGTGCAGGGCTACCTCCTGCTCGAACCCACGACCGAAGGCTCCCGCGCGGGCGCGCGCTGGCGGGCGGGCGACTCTTCCCTCGACGCCACGTTCGGCCTGGAAGCCGGCGATTCGCTGGCGCTGTTGTGCAACCAGCGCAGCGGCGTGTTCAGTGCCGTCAGCAGCCTGGCCAACAACTGCCAGCTGGCGTCGCTGGGCGATCGCGACGGCAGCCGCCGGGCCAGCGCCACGGCCTCGCTCAGCCGCCCCGGCGGCGGGTTCGGCGTCAGCCTGGGACAGGGCAAGGACAGCCTGCCGACCTGGCTGACCCGCGACGGCGCGCCGCAGGGCCGCGACGTGGACCTCAACGACCTGACCGTGTTCGCGCAGAAGAACCTCGGCGACGCGGCTTACGTGACGATCGCGGGCACGGTGGCCAAGGCCACCCTGATCCCGTTCTCCGAGGCACCCTCGGACATCAACGACCGCTGGAGCAGCAAGAGCCTGGCGGTCGGCGGCGGCTACGGCGCCTTCAGCGCCAACGTGATCGGCCGCGTGATCGAAACTCCCGGCCAGCCCCGCTTCGAGGGCCTGGGCCTGGGCGTCACCTGGCGCACACCATGGAGCGGCCAGCTCACCGTCGGCGCCGAGAACGTGGTCACCCGCGGCAAGAATCCGTTCTCGCCGAACAGTGAGACCAACGACGAGGGCGCCGTGCCCTACGTCCGGTACGAGCAGGATCTGTAGATCCGCCGCGGGCTTACGGCCCGTTTCCGCCTCGCATCACACAATGCAGGCGATTTGTTAACGACACTTTAATTTCTCTCGATGGCCGGGTAGTATCGGCCGCAACCTTGCCGGACTTGGCGTCTGCCTTGACTCCACCGGGGAGGTTCCCATGGGACACACCCAAGACTCACTTGGAGAGAGAGATGACCTTGAAGACCACCAAGCTCCGCGACGCGATCACCTTCGCGCTTGCAGCGGGCGCCACCACGATCGCGGGGACCGGTGCGGCGTTCGCCCAGGAAACTGGCGAACCCGCAACGCTCGACCGTATCGAAGTCACCGGTTCGCGCATCAAGCGTGCGGAGCTCGAGACGTCGCAGCCGGTATTCAACGTCACCCGCGAGGACATCCAGGCCCAGGGCCTGACCTCCGTCGGCGACGTGATCCAGAACCTCAGCGCCAACGGCTCCGCACTCAATGCCACCTACAACAACGGCGGCAACGGCGAAAGCCGCGTCAGCCTTCGCAACCTTGGCTCCAACCGCACCCTGGTGCTGGTCAATGGCCGGCGTTGGGTGGGTGGTACCGGCCTTGGCGGCGCGGTCGACCTCAATACCATCCCAACCGCTGCGGTCGAGCGCATCGAAGTCCTGAAGGACGGCGCTTCGGCGGTGTATGGTTCCGATGCGATCGCCGGCGTGGTGAACGTGATCCTGCGTACCGATTACACCGGCGCCGAAGCGAACGCCTACTACGGCCAGTTCGGCCAGGGCGACGGCAGCCGCGAGTCCTACGACCTCACCATCGGCACCGCGGACGACCGTTTCAGCGTCCTGTTTGGCGCGGGCTACGTGAAGGAAGATCCGGTGATGGCCGGTGACCGCGCCATCTCCGCCGTGCCGATTTTCGGTACCGGTCCCTCTTTCAACTCCAGCACCATTCCCAATGGTCGATTCGCGCTGTGCCCGTCCGGCATCGTCGACCCGACCAGCGGCGCCTGCACCGGCGGTCAGACGCGTCCGGATGGAACCGGGGGCTATTTTACGTACGATCCGGGTTCCGATCCCAGCGACTGGCGCAACTATGTGGGCTCGCAGGATTCCTACAACTTCGCCCCGGACAACTACCTGCTGACTCCGCAGGAGCGCACCTCGATCTTCGGTCGTGCCAGCGTCAACATCACCGAGAACACCTCGGCGTTCATCCAGGGTACCTATAACAACCGCCTTTCCGAGCAGCTGCTGGCGGCGATGCCGGTCGTGCTCGGCGCCGGCCCTGGTGCCGGCGTGCAGGCGCGCACCATCACCATCAGCCCGGACAACATGTACAACCCGTTCGGCGTGCCGGTGAACTCGATCCAGTACCGCGTCAACGAGTCCGGCGGCCGTTCCTTCAAGCAGAACGTCCATACCTACGCCTTCAGCGGCGGCCTGGAAGGTTCGTTCGAAGCTGCGGGCCGGTTCTTCTCGTGGGACGCCGGTACGGTCTACGGCAAGAATTCCCAGGCCGACGAAACCACGGGCCTGTTCAACATCCTCGCACTGCGCAACGCACTCGGCCCGTCGGAAATGCGTGATGGCGTGCCGACCTGTGTGCAGACGCCGGGTGGGATCGCGATCGCGGGCTGCGTTCCGCTGAACCTTCTGGGCGGCTCGGGCTCCATCACGCAGGAGATGCAGGACTACATCGGCTTCGTTGCGCACGACGAATACGGCTACGAGATGACGCAGTACTTCGCCAACGTCTCCGGCGAGATCGTGGACCTGCCGGGCGGCATGATGGCGTTCGCCGCCGGCGTCGAGCATCGCAAGGAGAGCGGCTTCGACCAGCCCGACGCGCTGATCAACTCGGGCAACACCACCGGCAATGCGCGCACCGCCACCCGCGGCGCGTACAGCGTCGACGAGGCGTTCGCCGAACTTTCCTTCCCGCTGCTGCGGGACGTGCCGTTCGCGCAGGAACTCGAGTTCAACGTCGCCAGCCGTTACTCGGATTACGACACCTTCGGCGATACCGTGAACAGCAAGTTCGGCTTCAAGTGGCGCCCGATCGACGACCTGCTGGTCCGCGGCAACTGGGGCGAAGGCTTCCGCGCGCCGTCGATTGCCGAGCTCTACTCGGGTGTCTCCGACTCCTTCCAGCAGATCTCCGATCCCTGCTCCACCACCTTCGGTGGCGCCTACGGCTCGCTGAGCCCCGAACAGCAGGCGCGCTGCCACGCTCAAGGCGTCCCGGTGGGCGGCTACGATCAGGGCAACGCCCAGATCCGCATCAGCGTCGGCGGCAACCCCAACCTGCTTCCCGAGAAGTCGGTCACCAAGACCCTCGGCATGGTGTGGAGCCCGGGCTTCATCGAAGGCTTCGACGTCTCGCTCGACTGGTGGAACATCCGCCTCACCGATGCGATCGACGGCTTCACCGGCCAGGAGATCCTGGACGAGTGCATCCGCGAGGGCGGTCCCAACTTCTGCAGCCTGTACAACCGCGCCGCAAACGGCTCGATCGATACCCTGCTGTCTGCGGGCGTCAACTTCGGTTCGACCGAGGTCGAAGGCTACGACATGACGATGAACTATCGTCTGCCGGAGCAGTCCTGGGGCCGGCTCGCTTTCTCGTGGGATACGACGTACCTGTCGAACTTCGAGAACGACGACGATGGCGACAACCGCACGGGCGAGTACTACGACCGCGACAACAACTGGCGCATCCGCAGCAACCTGCTGAGCCGCTGGGAGCTGGGTGACTGGGGTGCCACGCTGTCGACCCGCTTCTACTCGCGGCAGGAAGAGTCGTGCCCGTTCTACTACAACGACTACGGCTTCGGCGAACTCTGCACCGACGCGATCCTCGGGCCTGGCACCGAAGGCGGCGTCGACGTGGTCCAGGAAGGCTCGTTCAACAAGATGGGCGCGACGACCTACCACGACCTCTCCGTGTACTGGAGCGCGCCGTGGAACGCCAAGATCACGCTGGGCGTGAACAACGTGACCGACAAGGATCCGCCGGTGTCGTACGTGACGTTCGCCAACAGCTTCGATCCGCAGTACGAAGTCCCGGGTCGTTTCTACTACCTGCGCTACAACCAGAAGTTCTGATCTTCGCTGGTTGCAACCGCTTGACCGATACGGCCCCGCAAGGGGCCGTATCTTTTTCCGGCCCGATGCGTCCAACGCGCGACCCGGTGGACTTGAACGGGCTGCGTCAACGATGTCACCATCGAATCGTGACCGCACCGTCCCGCCCAGCATGCATATCGCGCCCGTCTTTGCTGTACCTCTCGGCCAGGCGAACTTCCCGGGATCCGAGATCCTCAATGCAGAGTTGCGTCACCTGTTCCTTTCGAGGGAGGCGCAGGGCTCGAAATTCGCAAACCCGAATCCTTCCCTCAAGCAGCAGCCTGGCGTGTTCGAGAGCGAGTTCGACCTGTTCTCTTGGCCCGACACCTGCGTACAGGAGCTTCGCAAGTTCTGCTGGAAACAATTGGGAATGCTGGTCCAGGAACTGAATGGCTACACCGATGCGGAACTGGCGCGAATCCAGATCTTTTCCCACACATGGTTCCACGTGACCCGCCATGGCGGCTTCGTGCTCAGCCACACCCATCCCATGGCGAGCTGGTCGGGCGTGTACTGCGTGGCTCCCGGCCACAGTCCTGCCGACAGGCCGGACTCGGGCGTCCTGAAGTTCCACAACCCGCACCACTACAGCAATACGTTTCTAGATGCCGGCAACCTGAGGCCCGTCCCTCCGTACCACCACGGCACCTGGAATGTGCGTTTCGCGGCTGGGGACCTGGTCATCTTCCCTTCCTGGCTGCAGCACGAGGTCTTGCCGTTCCATGGAGATGACGAACGCATCACCGTCGCATTCAACTGCTGGTTTGGCCAGCGGCCCGGCCTGAACGCGAGTCAGTAGAACCGCGCCAGTCCATCCTGAAGCGCCCCCAGGTGGCGTTCGTAGTGCTTCCAGACACTGCCCCGATCGCGCCGGATCCCTTGACGCGCCGTGGAGGCGCTTGCGGTCGCGACGCGTCCGTGTGATCGCGTGGTGTCGATCATCCCGTCTTCGTAAGGCACCCCGCAGTGCAACGCAACGCGCTTCGCGACCGTCTCGGGAGCCTGGACCAGCTCGTGGTAATCCACGTCAAGGACCGCTCCCGGCGCCACGGCATGCCAGTGCTGCATCATCTCCCGATAGACGCCGTAGAATGCGGCGAGTTCGTCCTGGTCGTAGGAGTAGGTGGCCACTCCCGCGAAGAAAGTTCGCAGGTTCGAGAAGCAGGTATCCATCGGATCGCGGACCAGATGGAGGATGCGAGCCTCCGGGAGTGCCTTCAGAATCGCACCCACGTTCCAGAAGTTGCTGGGAAGCTTCTCCGTGAACGACTTATTCCCCCGCGCCAGCCAGGGCACGTGCCTCGCATAGCCTTGCCCCATCCGTCCAAAATCCATCGCCCGCATGCGCTCGACGAGGAGGGGATCGGTCCGTCCCGGCGCAGCGTAGTCCGCCGCGAGCTGGATCTGCGCATCGATCGACGAGGTTTCGCCGGCATCGCCGATCATCGAATGACCGGACAGGATCCGCTCGAGCAGCGTCGTGCCGGACCGGTGCATGCCGACGATGAAGATCGGTCTCGCAGCGAGCCCCGTTTCCGACCCGGCGGTTATGAAGTCCGCCGTGAACGCTGAGCGCATGGCGTCCAGATAACTGCGCGCCTCGGCCAGAGAAAATTCAACCTGACGTCGCTTGGCGCGATTGCCGGCCTCCAGCGCTTGCCACGCCCCTTCGAAATCTCCCAGGTCGTGCAGTTCCTTGTGCAATCCGTAATTGAGATAGACCTCGCCTTGGCCTCCGGCGACGGCTCTTCCGAGCTGCTGTCGCAGTCTGTCGACGTGGTTGGACTGCTCCGTCTGGGTCCGGACGCTGGCCAGCATCCAGGACGCCTGCACCATCATCGGATCCGATCGCATCGACTTCTCGTAGCACGCCTCGGCCTGGTCCAGCTGCCCGTCGAAGAAATGGAGGTTGCCGCGAACGTAGAGGCATGCCGGATCGACCCCGTTCCGGGCCAGTGC
This sequence comes from Luteimonas rhizosphaericola, assembly GCF_029888045.1. Lineage (GTDB taxonomy): Bacteria > Pseudomonadota > Gammaproteobacteria > Xanthomonadales > Xanthomonadaceae > Luteimonas > Luteimonas rhizosphaericola. The sequence continues at coordinate 233,050 of NZ_JARXRN010000021.1, forward strand.
CGCGTCTGCGAGGCGAACCGCGGCCGCATGCGCGCCTATCGAACTCAGCATGACCACGCACCGCGCGAGAATCGGGACCGGCGCCGTCGATGCGACGCTGGGATGCGCCAGGCATTCCTCGAGCGCCGCGAACTCGCTGAAGTAGCGCAGCCGTTGCGCCAACCCGTATCGCAGCGCCGGGTCTTCCGGTTGCCTGTCCCATGCCAGCATGATCGATGCGTGGGCCTCACGGTGACGGCCCAGGTTCGTCAGGACGGTAGACCGCCCGATGAGCGAAGGCACGTGCGTCGGATCCACTTCGAGCGCCTGGCCGTACCGGGCTTCCGCCAGCGGCCAGTCCTTGCGATCAAATGCGGCTTCCGCGGACATCCAGAGCCGGCCAGCATTCGTCATCGAACACACCTCGAATCATGAGAATTCCGCGCCGACTCGGATTCAAGCCACACGCTCCGGACAGATTCTCGCATCCCCGCGCACGTGCGGCTCTACCCCCGCTCCCGCCGATACGGCTCGAACAGCCGCAGCAGCCACGGCTTCTGCGCCAGCACCAGGCTCACGCCGACCCGCTGCTCGGCGGGCAGCGAGGCGTCGCGGGCGAGCAGGCCGTCGAACTCGCGGGCGAGGTCGTCCAGGCGCTGCTGCATCTGGGCCACGCCGTCGGGGCTGAGGCTGCCGCTGAGCAGCAGCAGGCGGTCGTGTTCGCCGTCGAACGGGTCGGCGAAATAATCGCTCAGCAGCGTGGTGCGGAAGTGGCGCTCCATCGGTCCGTCGGGCAGCCAGCGGAAATTGCGCGCGGTGAGCGGGCGCACCCGGTTGCCGGGCTGCAGTTCGATCATCCCCAGGCGGTCGAGCCTGGCCAGCAGGCCGGTCCACTGCGGCAGGGTGAAGGCGAAATGCGCCATCACGTCGTCCTGGCGCCAGCGGTTGATGCTGAGGAACATCGCCAGCATCAGCGCCGGATCGTCCACCAGGGCCTGTTCCTGCGCCTGCTCCAGGCGCGCCATCGGCTCGCGTCCGCGCCCGGCCTCGGCGCCGAGTTCGGCCAACCCCAGGCCCAGCACTTCGCAGATCTGCTCGAGCCGCAGCAGGCTCATCGCGCGGCGCGAGAACATGCGCTTGACCGCGGCTTCCGACAGCCGCATGCGCTGCGCGAGTTCGCGGTAGGTCATGCCCTGCGCGCGCAGGCTGCGCTTGAGCGCGTTGACCAGATCGACCGAGACGCTCATCCGGGCCCGCTTCCCTGTGGCGCCTGCGGCCGCGGCTGCCAGCCGGACGCGGCGTGCGCGTGGGGCGCTGTCATCAGGATGCGTCCGTCCCGCGCCGTGGTCAGGCCGGCACCAGCGTCTTCGCCAGGTGCTCGACGTAGGCCTCGAACTCCTCCTGCGGCATCCGCGCCTGGTGCAGCTGCAGGTTCAGCTGCAGGAAGCCCACGTACGCGGCATAGGTCAGGCGCGCGCGATGCAGCGCGTCCTCGCGCGCCAGGCCGGCCTGGCGGAAGGACGCGGCCAGGTAGTCCAGGCGGCGCTTGGACACGCGATCGATCACCGGCTGCACCGCCGGATGGTCGAGCGCCTTGAGCAGGGCGCTGTAGATCACGTGCGACTGGTATTCGTGCGCCACCATCTGGAACAGCGCACGCAGGCGCTCGCGCGGATCGGGCACCTGCTCGAGGGTGCCGAACACCGCCTCCTGCTCGACGTTCTCCCAGCGTTCGAGCGCGGCCTGCAGCAGCGCCTCGCGCGACGGGAAATGCCAGTAGAAACTGCCCTTGGTCACGCCGAGGCGACGCGCCAGAGGTTCCACTGCCACGGCGGCCACGCCCTGTTCCGCGATCAGGTCGAGCGCGGCTTGGGCCCAGTCCTCGGCGCTCAGGCGGCCGCTGCGTTCGGGCTTGCCCGCCGCGGCGTCGGCCGTGTCGGCACCGGCGTCGGCGCTGGCGGCCGGGGTCTTGGCGGCGGATCTGGCCATGTCGATCGTTGTCCATACGCTGGCGTTGGGAAAAGTATCGTCGCGCATGCGCACCCGCGTTGACAACCCCGTGAACGGATTCCATACTCGACCGTACGGTCATGGCTCGGCGCGACCCGTTCCCGGGCGTGGGGCCACCATCGAGCTGGAGACATCGTGATGAGCATCGTGATTCCCTTTCTTGCCGTGCTGATCGCCGGTGCGTTCGCGGCCTATCACCGCCTTCGCCTGGCGGTCTGGGTGGCGATCACCGCCACCCTGCTCGTTGCCTGCTGGTTCCTCGGCGCGCACCCGGTCGCCACGATCGTCGCCGCGGTGCTGGTGGCCGCGATCGCGCTGCCGCTGCTGCTGCCGTTCGTGCGCAAGCCGCTGGTGACCACGCCGCTGCTGAAGTTCTTCCGCAAGGTGCTGCCGCCGCTGTCGCAGACCGAGCGCATCGCGCTGGAAACCGGTTCGGTCGGTTTCGAGGGCGAGCTGTTCACCGGCGACCCGGACTGGAACACGCTGCTGTCGTATCCGAAGCCCCAGCTCACCGCCGAGGAACAGGCCTTCCTCGACGGCCCGGTCGAGGAGCTGTGCACGATGGTGGACGAGTGGCAGATCAACCACGTCCACGCCGACCTGCCGCCGGAACTGTGGGACTTCATCAAGCGCAACCGCTTCTTCGGCATGATCATCCCGAAGGAATACGGCGGCCTGGGCTTCAGCGCGCTGGCCCACCACAAGGTGATCCAGAAGCTGTCCTCCGCGAGCAGCGTGGTGAGCTCGACCGTCGGCGTGCCGAATTCGCTCGGCCCGGGCGAACTGCTGATGCACTACGGCACCCCGGAGCAGAAGGACTATTACCTGCCGCGGCTGGCGGCCGGGGAGGAAGTGCCGTGCTTCGGCCTCACCGGGCCGTTCGCCGGCTCCGACGCCACCTCCATCCCTGATTACGGCATCGTCTGCAAGGGCGAGTGGAACGGCGCCAACGTGCTCGGCGTGCGCCTGACCTTCAACAAGCGCTACATCACCCTGGCGCCGGTGGCCTCGCTGATCGGCCTGGCGTTCCGCATGTACGACCCGGACGGCCTGATCGGCGAGAAGCGCGACATCGGCATCACCCTGGCCCTGCTGCCACGCGACACGCCCGGGGTGGAGATCGGCCGCCGCCACTTCCCGCTCAATTCGCCGTTCCAGAACGGCCCGATCCGCGGCGAGGGCGTGTTCATCCCGCTCAGCCAGCTGATCGGCGGCGTCGAGAAGGCCGGCCTGGGCTGGAACATGCTCAACGAATGCCTGGCCGTCGGCCGCTCGATCACCCTGCCCTCCACCGCCAGCGGCGGCGCCAAGTTCGCCGCCGTCGTGGTGGGCGCGTATGCGCGCATCCGCAAGCAGTTCGGGCTGTCGGTGGGCCGCTTCGAGGGCGTGGAGGAAGCGCTGGCGCGCATCGCCGGCAAGGCCTACGCCGCCAGCGCGCTGTCGCAGGCGACCGCCGCGGCGGTCGACCGTGGCGACGTGCCGTCGGTGCCGTCGGCCATCGCCAAGTACCACTGCACGGAGATGGGGCGGCAGGTGGCCAGCGACTTCATGGACGTGGTCGGCGGCAAGGGCATCATCCTCGGGCCGCGCAACATCGGCGGCCGCGCCTGGCAGGCCTCGCCGATCGCGATCACGGTCGAGGGCGCCAACATCATGACCCGCAGCCTGCTGATCTTCGGCCAGGGCGCGATCCTGTGCCATCCGTGGGTGATGAAGGAAATGAAGGCGGCGCAGAATCCCGACACCGCCGCGGGTGTCGAGGAGTTCGACCGCAGCCTGTTCGGCCATATCGGCTTCGCGATCTCCAACGCGGTGCGCTCGCTGTGGTTCGGCCTGACCGGCGCGCGCATCGGCGCGGCGCCGGGCGACGACTACACCCGCCGCTATTTCCGCAAGCTCGACCGCTACTCGGCCAACCTGGCGCTGATGGCGGACGTGTCGATGCTGATGCTGGGCGGCAAGCTCAAGTTCAAGGAGTCGCTGTCCGGTCGCCTGGGCGACGTGCTGAGCCACCTGTACATGACCAGCGCGATGCTCAAGCGCTACCACGACGAGGGCGCGCCGCAGGCCGACCAGCCGCTGCTGGCCTGGGCCTTCCACGACAGCGTGCACAAGATCGAGGTGGCGCTGTCGGCGGCGCTGCGCAACTTCCCCATCCGCCCGGTCGGCTGGTTGATGTGGGCGCTGGTGTTCCCGTGGGGCCGCCGCGCGGTGCCGCCGGGCGACCGCCTGAGCCATCGCGTGGCCGCGCTGCTGATGGCGCCCAACGAGGCCCGCGACCGCCTCGCCCAGGGCGTGTTCCTGACCCCGACCCCCAACAACCCCGGCGGCCGCATCGACAGCTACCTGGTGAAGGCGATCGCCGCCGAGCCGGTCGAGCGCAAGTTCCTCAAGGCGCTCAAGAACAGCGGCATCGAGGCGCTCGACTTCTCCGCGCAGCTGGACGAGGGCGTGCGCGAAGGCTGGATCACGGCCGAGGAACGCGCCCAGCTGGAAGAGCTGCGCGAACTGACGCTGGATGCGATCACGGTCGACGACTTCGATGCCGAGGCGCTGCGTTCGGCAGGCTATCGCGATCTCGCCGACACGGCGGGCGCGCGGCGCGAAGCGGCCTGACCCGGGTCGTGTCCGCGGGCTGCGGCACGCTGGCGATGCGGTACACGCTGCGCATCGCCGGCGTCGGGAGCGGCTGATGGCCTCGCGCGTGCTCGACCTGTACCGCCGGCTCGCGCCCGGGCCGTTCGGGCGCTGGCTGTTCTCCACGCTGGTGTGCTGGAAGGCGCCCTACTTCTCCTCGATCTCGCCGCGCATAGTCGACCTGCAGCCCGGCCGCGGCGAGGCCACGATTGCCCACCGCCGGCGGGTGACCAATCACCTCGGCACGGTCCACGCCATCGCGCTGTGCAACCTGGCCGAGTTCATCGGTGGGCTGACCACCGACGCCAGCCTGCCCGCCGGCATGCGCTGGATCCCGCGCGGGATGCAGGTCGAATACCTGAAGAAGGCGGTCGGGCGCATGCGCGCGGTCGCCACGCCGGCATTCGCGCCGCATGTGGCCGAAGCGGGCTACGAGCTGCCGATGGACGTGGAGATCACGGATCCGTCGGGCACGGCGGTGTTCCGCGCCCGCATCGCGATGTGGATTTCCCCGCACCCGCCAGGCCGCCCCTAGCCACGGACGCAGCTCCCGGGATCGGCCGCCCGGCATCGCACGCCAGTGAGGTCACCGATGCGAACCGACACCCTGCTTCTGCTCTGCGCGCTGCACAGCTTCGCGTTCGCCGCCTTCCACCTCGCGTTCTGGCGCCTGTTCGACTGGCCGCGAACGCTGGCCTCGACCACGGTCGCGAACCGGGCCATCCTGCCGATCGCCAACGTGCAGCTGATCTGGGTGTTCGTCGGCGTAGGCCTGCTGTGCCTGGCCTACCCGGACGAACTGGCCGGCACTGCGATCGGGCGTGCGCTGCTGGCCGGGATGGCCGCGTTCTGGATCCTGCGCACGCTGACCCAACTGGTGTGGCTGCGGCTGAACCGCCCGCTGGTCCATGTCCTCACCGCGCTGTTCGTGCTCGGGGCGATCCTGTTCGCCGCAACGCTGCTGCACTGAGGCGCTGACGCGTTGCGGCAGCCGGCCCCGGATGCGGCCTGCGGCCTTGTCCGGACCACGGTGGGTGCAGGCGCCTTGTGCCATGCCGCTCCCGCGTCCGGTGGACGTGATCGGTATCGGGCACGCAGATTCCCGCGCGGGCGTACCGCGCCCGGCGCGGACACCCGCGGATTCAGGGCGCCGTGGGGCGCTTCGCGGATATTGGCCGCTGCGTCCGCTCAGACGGCAGCTTCGCCTCCTCGCGCAGCAGCCGCCAGGCGCTGAACGTCATCAGCGAGGCGATCGCGAGGCCGGCGCCGAAGACGACGTTCGAACCGAACGCCGACAGCGCCTTGTGCACCCAGACGAAGGTCAGGTCGCCGCCGCGGTAGATCACCGTGTCGATCGCCGCGCCGGCCTTGTAGCGCCACTCACGGCCGACCCGGGTGTAGATGGTTTCGCGCGCCGGCTTGGCCAGCGAGAACTCGCTGGCGCGCGTCACCACCTGCACGACCGCGATCAGGATCGGCAGCGGCGACGCGGCCAGTACCGAGAACCCGACGATGATCGCCGCGCCCGGGATCAGCAGCGCCGGCGCGATCCCGAACCGCGACATCAGCGCGCGCGTGACCAGCAGCTGCACGACCAGGGTCAGCGTGTTGACCGCCAGGTCGATCCGAGAGAAATACGCGGTGCGTTGCTCGGCGGTCTGGAAGGCGGTGCGGGCGATCGCAATCTGCTCGTTGTACAGCAGCGTGCCGACCCCCACGCCCAGCACCACCATCAACGCCAGCCAGCGCAGCAGCGGCTCGCGCGCCACCAGCTTCAGGCCGGCCAGCACCTCGCCGCCCATCGGCACCTCGCCGCTGCGCTGCCCCTGCGCCTGCTCGCGCAGCACCGCGTGCGGTCGCAGGCGCAGGATGCACACCACGCACAGCGCCAGGAGCACGCACGAGACCAGCATCATGTTCGGGATGCCGACCCGCTGCACCAGCAGCCCGGTGAGCGCGGGGCCGGTGAACGCGCCGATCGTGCCCGCCGCGCCGATATAGCCGTAATAGCGGCGCGCCTGCGCATTGGTGTACACGTCGGCCATGAAGCTCCAGAACACGGCCACGGCGAACAGGTTGAACACCGTCAACCACAGCACAAAGGCGAGCCCGCGCCCGGCCACCCCGCTGTCGAACATCGCGTGGAACACCAGCAGGGTGGCGATGAAGAAGCCGTAGATCACCGGCAGGAACACGCGCCGCGCGAACCGGCTCACCAGCCAGCCGTACGCCGGCTGCAGCAGCAGCATGATCACGAACACGGAGGTGAAGATGAACTGCGGCACGAATTCGCCCAGCGCGATGCCGCGCCGGTCGAAAGCGGCCACCAGCGCCGGCGGGAACACCGCGGCGATGTCGCTGGAGGCGACCATCGCCTCGCGCACGGGCCGCAGCACGTAGTAGCCGCTGAGCAGGCAGAAGAAGTACAGGAACGACCACAGCAGCGGCGGCGACTCGGCGAGCGCGGCGCGCAGGCGCGCGGCCCGTCCCGCGGAGTCGTGTGGCTCGGGTGCGTCGCTCATGGCGGGTCCAGGCGGGGGCCGCGCAAACGGTAGCCGAACCTCGCCACGCCCGCCACCGTCCGAGCATATGCTCCAGCCTGCCCACCTAGCATGCGCCGATGCCCGTCCGCCCCGCCGCGCCCACGCCCGAGTACGACTACATCGTGGTCGGCGCCGGCTCCGCCGGCTGTGTGCTCGCCGGCCGGCTGTCGGAAGATCCGCATGTGCGTGTGCTGCTGCTCGAGGCCGGGCCGCGCGACCGCCATCCCTTTCTCCACATGCCGGCGGGCCTGGCGAAGCTGGTCCATCGGCGGGACGTGAACTGGAACGATGTCACCGCGCCCGAGCCGGAACTCGATGGACGCACGCTGTGGTGGCCGCGGGGCAAGGTGCTCGGCGGATCGAGTGCGATCAACGCGATGTGCTATGTCCGCGGCGTGCCGGGCGACTACGACGACTGGGCCGACGCCGGCGCGACCGGCTGGCACTGGGACGCGGTGCTGCCGTGGTTCCGTTGCAGCGAGGGCAACGTACGCGGGAGCGACGCGCTGCACGGCGGCGACGGCCCGCTGACGGTGTCCGACCTGCGGTACGTCAATCCGCTCTCGCACGCCTTCATCGAGGCGGGACAACAGGCCGGGCATCCGCGCAACGACGACTTCAATGGTCCGTCCCAATGCGGCGTCGGTCTGTACCAGGTCACCCAGCGCGACGGCGCGCGCTGCTCGGCTGCCGTAGCCTACCTGCGGCCGGCAGGGGCGCGTCCGAACCTGACGATCGTCAACGGCGCCCAGGTCAACCGCATCACGTTCGAGGGTGGGCGCGCCACCGGCGTGGTCTATGCGACCCGTGGCGGCGCCTTCCACCAGCCCGCGACGCGCGAAGTGCTGCTGTGCGGCGGCACGATCAACTCCCCGCAGCTGCTGATGCTCTCGGGCATCGGCCCGGCGGCCGACCTGCGCCGCCACGGGATCTGCGTCGTGCACGAGGCCGCGGGGGTCGGCCGCAACCTGCAGGACCACCTCGACATCTGCACCCTGCGCCACTGCACGCAGCGCGTGAGCTACGACCGCGTGGGCGATGCGCGCATTGCATTCGACTACTACCTGCGCGGCCGCACCGGTCCGGGCACCAGCAACCTGGCCGAAGCCGGCGGTTTCGCCCGCTCGGCGCTGGCGCCGGACGCGCGCTGCGACGTGCAGTTCCACTTCGTCCCGGCGATGCTCGACGACCACGGCCGCCGGCGCCTGCCCGGCGACGGCTATACCCTGCACGCGTGCTTCCTGCGCCCGCGCAGCCGCGGGCGGATCAGCCTGGCCAGCGCGCACGCGGGCGACCGTCCGCGGATCGAACCGTGCTACCTGTCGGACGAGGCCGGCTTCGACCTGGCGATGATGGTCGAATGTGCGCGGCTGTCGGGCGAACTCCTCGCCCAGCCCGCGTTCGACCCCTATCGCGGCGCGCCGATCTTCCCCGCGCGCGACGACCTGTCCGATGCCGAACTGGCGGCCTTCATCCGCGCCCGCGCCGAGAGCGTGTACCACCCGGTCGGCACCTGCCGCATGGGCAGCGATGCGGATGCGGTGGTGGATCCGCAGCTGCGCGTGCGCGGCATCGACGATCTGCGCGTGGTCGACGCCTCGGTCATGCCCACCCTCCCCAGCGGGAACACCAACGCGCCCACGATCATGATCGCCGAGCGCGCGGCCGACCTGATCCGCCGCGGCGCCTGATCAGACCGGCGCAGTCGCGCGGCGCGTCGCCAGCCACACGCCCAGCGCGGCGAGTGCGAAGCCGGCGCCCTTCAGCGCGGTGAGATGCTCGCCGAGAATCCAGACGCCGAACACGGCGGTCACCGGCGGCATCAGGAAAAACAGTGCGGCCACGCCGGTGGCGGCGCCACGCTGGATCAGCACGAACAGCAGCGCGAACCCGCCCAGCGAATTCACCACCACCGTCCACAGCATCGGCAGGTAGAACCCGGCCGCATCGGCATACCGCAGGCCCTCCAGCCACCAGGCGCCCGGCAGCAGCACCAGTGTCGCCGCGGCGTTCTGCAGCGCGAGCCCCGCGCGCAGGTCGATCCGCGACGCATGCCGCTTCTGGTACAGGGTGCCGACACTGATGCCGACCAGTCCCCCCAGCAGCGCCAGCCAGGCCGGCCACGGCGTGTGACCATCGATGCGGTCGGCGACCACCAGGGCCACGCCCGCCAGTCCGAGCGCCATGCCGCCCCACTGCGAGGCGCGCAGGCGTTCGTCGCCTCCCGCCACCGCCAGCGCGGCGACCAGCAGCGGCATGGTGCCGATCACCAGCGCGGCCACCCCTGCGCTCGCGCCCCACGCGAAGGCGAGGTACACGCCGCCGAACTGCAGCGCCAGCATCAGCACGCCGGTGACCGCGCTGTGCAGGCGCGCGCGACCGTCGCCCCAGGCTACGCCCGCCGCGACCGCGAATGCGCCGAAGGCCAGCGCCGCCAGACCGAAGCGCCAGACCAGGGCGGTCAACGGCGCCGCCTGCGCGACCATCAGCGCGCCGGCGATGTAGCCCGTGCACCAGACGAGCACGAACGCCACGCCGGTCGTGCGCAGCGATGCGTGCGGGCGTCGGTCGGAGTCCGGCATGGAAGCGGAGAGCGGGCGGAACGCCGATGATCCGGGATCGAGCCGGCGCCGTCACTGCGACCTTCGCCATGGCCCGGCAAGCGGCACGATCGCGTCGTATCACGCAGCCTCGTCAGGCGTCGTGTACGCACGGTGCCCGGCGGTCGGGGGCCTGTGGCACGCCGCAGGTCGTGCGCGGCAGGCGGCGAAGGGGCGCGCGCGGGGGGCGCCTTCGAGCTGATGCGGCGGGGCCGGCTGTGGCCCGTCCGCTCCCGCCCGGCAAGGCGGCCAGGCTTTCACGGCTGCCGCGCGGTCGTGCACTACCATGCTGCGATGCGCAACGACTCCTAGGCGGACTGACCGATGCGCTGGCTGCTCGCGAACAGACGATGGCTCGCCAGACTTCGACACCGGCTGGCCTCGCCGCCTCGTCCCCCGGCGCCCGAGACGCCGCTGCGGGCGCAACTGTTCAGCGCCGAGCAGATGGAGACGCACGGGGGAGCGCTGGCGAGATCCCATGCGCTCAGGTCCACCCCGGGCCCCGAGTGCCTGCTGGCCAGGCTCGCCGACAACCAGAAGGTGCTGGACCAGGCTTGCACCCTGCTGACCGAGGCGGTCCACGCTGGACGCGCGCTGACCCCCGCAGGCGAATGGCTGCTGGACAACATCTACCTGATCGAGGAGCAGATCGCGCTCGCCCGCCGTCACCTGCCCAAGGGCTACAGCCGGGAGCTGCCGCAACTCGATCACGGATCGTCCGCCGGCCTGCCGCGCGTCTACGACATCGCGCTCAACGCCATCTCCCACGGCGACGGGCGGGTCGATGCCGAGGGCCTGAGCCGCTTCGTCAGCGCCTACCAGTCGGTCACGCCGCTCAAGCTCGGAGAACTCTGGGCGATTCCGATCATGTTGCGCCTGGCGCTGATCGAGAACCTGCGCCGCATCGGCACCCGCATCATCGACGATCGCATCGACCGCAACCACGCCGACGCCTGGGCCGACCAGCTGACCGACACCGCCGAGTCCGACCCCAAGCACCTGGTGCTGGTGATCGCGGACATGGTGCGATCGAAGCCTCCCGCTAGCAGTTCCTTCGTCGCCGAGTTCGCCCGGCGCCTGCAGGGCCGGAGTTCGGCGCTGGCCCTGCCGTTGACCTGGGTCGAGCAATGGCTGGCCGAGGCCGGCCAGAGCATCGAGCTGATGGTGCAGGCGGAGAGCCAACAGCAGGCCTCGGCCCAGGTGTCGATCAGCAACAGCATCGGCAGCCTGCGCTTCCTGGCGATGATGGACTGGCGCGAGTTCGTCGAAACCATGAGCGTGGTCGACACGCTGCTGCGGCGGGATCCATCCGGTACCTACGGCAGGATGGATTTCGCCACCCGCGACCGCTACCGCCAGACCGTGGAAATCATCGCCCGGCGCGGCGACCTGGCCGAGATCGCGGTCGCGACCCGGGTCCTGCAGCTGGCGCAGGCCCATGCGGGGGAGGCCGGCAGTCACGATCTTCCCGCGCACGTGGGCTTCTACCTGATCGACGAGGGACGGCGCCAACTGGAGGACGCGCTGTCGCTGCGCGGCGTGACCCGGACGGTGCGCAAGACCGCGCGGCGCGTGCCGTTGCTGGCGTACACGGCGCCGGGCGCACTGGTGGTGGCACTGTTCACCTGGGCGACGCTGCGGGACGCGCTGCCGCCGCAACAGCCGGGATGGCTGTGGCTGGCGCTCGCGCTGTGCTTGATCGCCTTCAGCGAACTCGGCGTCGCACTCGTGAACCGTGCGGCGACCTTCCTCATGCGGCCCGACGCGCTGCCGCGGCTGGACTACTCCGAAGGGGTGCCGGCCGACATGCGCACCCTCGTGGTGGTTCCGACCATGTTCGGCAGTGCGAAGGCCATCGCCTCGCTGGTGGAGCACCTGGAGGTGCGCTTCCTGGCCAACCGCGACCCCAACGTGCATTTCGCGCTGCTCACGGACTTCTTCGACGCCTCGGAGGAGAGCCTGCCGGGCGACGCGCCATTGCTGGATCGCGCGCAGCACGAGATCGACGTACTCAATGCCCGCTATGCACCCGAGCACGGCGACCGCTTCTTCCTGTTCCACCGGCCGCGCGTCTGGAATCCGCGCGAGCGCACGTGGATCGGGTTCGAGCGCAAGCGAGGCAAGCTCGCGGCGCTGAACGCGTTCCTGCGCGGCGGCGCCCGCGATGCGTTCATGCGCATCGCGGGCAACACCGCGTCCCTGGCCAACGTGCGTTTCGTGATCACGCTCGATACCGATACCCAGCTGCCGCGCGACGCCGCGCGCGAACTGGTCGGCACCCTCGCCCATCCGATCAACCGGGCACGGTTCGACGAGCGCCGGCGGATCGTCGTCCGGGGCTACGGCATCCTGCAGCCGCGCGTGGGCATCAGCATGAGCGGGCAGCGCCGCTCGCGCTACGCCAGCCTGTACGGCAGCGAGCCGGGCATCGATCCGTACACTCGCGCGGTATCGGACGTGTACCAGGATCTGTTCGGCGAGGGCTCGTTCGTCGGCAAGGGCATCTACGATGTGGATGCCTTCGAGCACGCCCTCGCCGGCCGCATGCCGGAGAACCGGATCCTCAGCCACGACCTGCTCGAGGGCTGCTATGCCCGCGCCGGGCTCGTGAGCGACGTACAGCTGTACGAGGATTACCCCGCGCGCTATGCGCTCGACGTCAAGCGCAGGCACCGCTGGATCCGCGGCGACTGGCAGCTGTTGCCGTGGTTGCTGCCGCGGGTGCCGCTGCCGGGAGCCGCCGCCGGGGCGCCGCGCGCGAAGACGCACGAGCGCAATCCGCTCTCGACGCTCTCGCGCGGCAAGCTGCTCGACAACCTGCGGCGCAGCCTCGTTCCCGCCTCGTTCACCGCCTTGCTGGTGCTGGGCTGGATGCTCGCGGTCGATCCCGTGGCCTGGACCTTGTGGTTGCTGTCGATCGTGTTGCTCCCGCCCCTGGTCGCCTCGCTGGTGGACCTGTCCAACCGTCCCGCGGACCTTCCGCTTCCGGCGCACCTGCGTCAGGCGGGGGTCGCGACGGGACGCAACTTTGCGCATGCGCCGTTGACGCTGGCATGCCTGCCCTACGAGGCCTTCTTCAGCCTGGATGCGATCGTGCGCACGCTCTGGCGCATGCTCGTCAGCAGGCGACGGCTGTTGCAGTGGAGTCCCTCCAGCGAGGTCGAGCGCACGCTGGGCGATTCGTTGCCCGGCGCGCTGCGTACGATGTGGTTCGCGCCCGCGATCGCGTTCGCCGCCGCGGTGGCGCTGTCGCGGATGCGCCCGGAGGCGTTGTGGGTGGCGGCGCCGGTGCTGCTGCTCTGGGCCGTTTCGCCGGCGCTGATGTGGTGGCTGGGCAGGCCCCGGCCACGCCCGCGCACCAATCTCGACGAGTCGCAGCTCCGGTTCCTCGGGCGCCTGGCGCGGCGCACCTGGGCCTTCTTCGAAACCCACGTCACCGCCGACGACCACTGGCTGCCGCCGGACAACGTGCAGGAGCACCCGAGCCTGGTGGTCGCGCGACGGACCTCGCCGACCAACATCGGCCTGTCGCTGCTGGCCGACCTGGCGGCCTACGATTTCGGCTACCTGCCGATGGGCGGCATGATCGAGCGCACCGCCAACGCCCTGCGGACGCTGGAGACGCTGCCGCGCTACCGCGGACACTTCTACAACTGGTACGACACGCAGACGCTCGAGCCGCTCCCGCCGCACTACGTCTCCGCGGTCGACAGCGGCAATCTCGCGGGGCACATGCTCACGCTGCGCCAGGGGCTGCTCGGCCTGCGCGATGCCCCGGTCCTGTCACCCTGCACGTTCCGCGGGCTGTCCGACACCTTCGACCTGGTGGTCGAAGCCGCCGGGGACGCTTCCAGCGATCCGATGCGGGCCATCGCCGCGGCGCTGCCGGCGGCGTGCCGCGAACCGCCGCGAACCCTCGATGCCGCCTGGCGGCTGCTTGCCGACCTCGAGGCCCACGCCGCCGGACTGGCGGCCGGACCTGTCGCAGAGGCCGGGGAAGCCGCGTACTGGTCGCAGGCCTTCGAGGCCCAGTGCGTCGCCGCGCGCGAGGAGCTGGAGCGTTTCGTCCCGCCGGCACCGGCCGCCACGGACGCCTCCGTCGGCGCATCCACGTCCGTGCGCATTCCCACGCTGCGCGACGTGGCGTCGGGTTCCGCGTCCGAGGATCCGCAGCGGGCCGCCGCGCGCGCGCGCATCAAGGAACTGGAGCACCTGGCCCACATCGCGGGACAGTGCGCGATGATGGACCACCGCTTCCTGTACGACCGCGCGCGTCGCCTGCTGTCCATCGGCTACAGCGTCGACGAGCAGCGCCTCGACGCCGGCTACTACGACCTGCTGGCCTCGGAGGCGCGGCTGGCCAACTTCGTCGCCATCGCCCAGGGCCAGCTGCCGCAGGACAGCTGGTTCGCGCTCGGCCGGCTGCTGACCGAGGTCGACGGCGCGCCGACGCTGCTCTCGTGGAGCGGCTCGATGTTCGAGTACCTGATGCCGCAACTGGTGATGCCCAGCTACGAGGGCACCCTGCTCGACCAGACCGCGAAGCATTCGGTGGAACGCCAGATCGAGTACGGGCGCCAGCGCAACGTGCCGTGGGGCATTTCCGAGTCGGGCTACAACGTGGTCGACGCCCGCATGAACTACCAGTACCGCGCGTTCGGCGTGCCGGGGCTGGGCCTCAAGCGCGGACTGGCCCAGGACCTGGTGATCGCACCCTACGCCAGCATGATGGCGCTGATGGTCGCGCCGGAAGCCGCGTGCCGCAATCTCGAACGCCTGTCGCAAGCGGGCTTCGGCGGACGGTTCGGCCTGTACGAGGCGATCGACTACACGCCGGCGCGCGTGCCGCGTGGCCAGTCGCACGCGGTGGTCCGCTCGTTCATGGTTCACCACCAGGGCATGGGGCTGCTGGCGCTGGACCATCTTCTGCGCGATCAGCCGATGCAGCGGCGCTTCGTCGCGGATCCGGAGTTCCAGGCCACCCTGCTGCTGCTGCAGGAACGCATCCCGCGAACCGGCGTGTTCCATCCGCATTCGGCCGAGGTGGCCGCCGCCGCGCCGGTGGGCGACGTGGAGGGCGCGCAACTGCGCGTCTTCCACACCCCCGATACCGCCCGGCCTGCGGTCCAGATGCTGTCGAACGGGCGTTACCACGTGATGCTGACCGCCGCGGGCGGCGGCTACAGCCGCCACGGCGAGATGGCGGTCACGCGCTGGCGCGAGGACGCGACCCGCGATCCCTGGGGCAGCTTCTGTTTCCTGCGCGATGTGGAGAGCGGTGGGGTCTGGTCGACCGCGCACCAGCCGACGGCGGTGCCGGTCGGTGGTTACGAGGCGATCTTTTCGGACGCCAAGGCGGAGTTCCGCGGCCGCAAGCATGGCTTCGAGACCCATACCGAGATCGCGGTGTCGCCGGAGGACGATATCGAGCTTCGCCGGCTGCGCATCACCAACCGCGGTCGTGCGGCGCGCACCATCGAGGTCACCACGTACGCCGAGGTGGTACTGGCGCCGGCCATCTCCGACGAACTGCATCCGGCCTTCAGCAACCTGTTCGTGCAGACCGAGCTGGTGCGGGCCAGGCAGGCGATCGTCTGCACCCGCCGGCCCCGCGGGCATGACGAGGTTCCGCCGTGGATGTTCCACCTGCTGGCGGTGCACGAGGCGGATGTGGAAGCCATCTCGTACGAGACCGATCGCGCCCGCTTTGTGGGCCGCGGCAATACGCTGCTCGCGCCGCAGGCACTGACCCGGCAGGATGCGCTTTCCGACACCGCGGGCTCCGTGCTCGATCCGGTGGTCGCCATCCGCTGCCGGATCACGCTTCAGCCCGGGCGCAGCGCGACCATCGACATGGTCACCGGGATTGGGAACGCCCGCGCCACGTGCGTGGCGCTGATCGACAAGTACCGCGACCGCAGGCTCGCCGACCGCGTGTTCGACCTGGCCTGGACGCACAGCCAGGTGGTGCGCCGCCAGATCAACGCCAGCGAGGCGGATGCCCAGCTGTACGAACAACTTGCGGGGCTGATGATCTTCGCGCATCCCGCGCTGCGCGCCGATCACGCCGTGCTGCTGCAGAACCGGCGCGGCCAGTCCGGGCTCTGGGGCCAGGCGATCTCGGGAGACCACCCGATCGCGATCGTGCGCATCGCCGAGGCGGCGAACATCGAACTGGTGCGCCAGATGGTGCAGGCGCACGCGTACTGGCGGCTCAAGGGGCTGGCGGTCGACCTCGTGATCTGGAACGAGGACCACGCCGGCTACCGGCAGCAACTGCAGGACCAGATCATGGGCCTGGTCGCGGCCGGGGTGGAAGCCAACGTGATCGACCGCCCCGGCGGCATCTTCGTGCGGCCGGCGCAGCAGCTCTCGCAGGAAGACCGGATCCTGCTGCAATCGGTCGCGCGCGTGATCGTCAGCGACTCCAACGGGCCGCTGGCGGAACAGGTCGGCCGCAAGGGCGCGACCGCAGTGCCGGTCCCCCTGCTCGTCCCCGCGCCGCTTCTCCACGACGCGGCCGCCGAAGACACCGATCCCGATGCGCCTCCCCCGCCGTCGGACGAGGTCGATCCCTGGCCGTTCGATGCGGTGTCGGAGGAACGCATCCTCGCCAACGGCATGGGCGCGTTCTCCGCCGACGGGCGCGAGTACGTCATCGACCTCGCCCCCGGCCAGGTCACCCCGGCGCCGTGGTCGAACGTGCTGGCCAACGAAGGCTTCGGCTGCGTCGTCAGCGACAGCACGCCCGGATACACCTGGGCCGAGAACGCGCACGAATTCCGGCTCACGCCCTGGCACAACGATCCGGTGGGCGATGCCAGCGGCGAGGCCTTCTACCTGCGCGACGAGGACACCGGCAAGGTGTGGTCTCCGATGCCGCTGCCAGTGCGCGGCGAAGGCAGCTACCGCGTGCGGCACGGCTTCGGCTACAGCGTCTTCGAACACGTCGAGGACGGGATCGCCAGCGAACTGTGGGTCTATGTGGACCTCGATGCCGCGGTGAAGTACAGCGTGCTGCGGCTGCGCAACCGCTCCGGCCGTCCGCGCCGGCTGTCGGCCACCGGCTACGTCGAGTGGATCCTCGGGGACCTGCGGGCCAGGACCCAGATGCACGTGATCAGCGAGGTCGACGGCGACAGCGGCGTGCTCACGGCGCGCAACACGTACAACACCGAGTTCGCGCACCGGGTCGCGTTCTTCGATGCCGACACCCCCGGCGGCGGCGACGACCGCCGCAGCGTCACCGCCGACCGGGCAGAATTCCTCGGCCGCAACGGCAGCCTGCAGGCGCCGGCCGCCCTGCTGCGCCAGCGCCTGTCCGGCAGGCTGGGCGCGGGCCTGGACCCGTGCGCGGCGATCCAGGTACCGCTCCTGCTCGGCAGCGGCGCGGAGACCGAAACCGTGTTCCGGCTGGGGATGGGCGCGAATTGGGGAGAGGCCGTCGCACTGGCACGGCGCACGCGCGGCTCCGGGGCCGCGCACGACGCGCTCGACGCCCTGCGCATCCACTGGCTGCGCACGCTGGGCGCCGTGCGTGTGGAGACGCCCGATCCGACGGTGGACGTGCTGGCCAACGGCTGGTTGCTGTACCAGACCATCGCCTGCCGCTACCTGGCGCGCAGCGGCTACTACCAGTCCGGCGGCGCATTCGGGTTCCGGGACCAGCTGCAGGACACGATGGCGATGCTGCATGCGCAGCCCGGCCGCGCGCGCGCCCACCTGCTGCGCAGCGCCGAGCACCAGTTCCCCGAGGGCGACGTGCTGCACTGGTGGCATCCCCCGCTCGATCGCGGCGTGCGCACCCGCTGTTCCGACGACTACCTCTGGCTGCCGGTGGCGGCGGCGCGCTACGTCGAGGTCACCGGCGACGCCAGCGTGCTCGACGAGCGCGTGCATTACATCGAGGGCCGGCCGGTCAACGCGGACGAGGAGTCCTACTACGACCTGCCCACGCGCTCGGGCCTGAGCGAGGATCTCTACCGGCACTGCGTACGCTCGCTGCAGCGGGGCATGCGCCTGCTCGGCGAGCGCGGCCTGCCGCTGATCGCGACCGGCGACTGGAACGACGGCATGAACCGGGTCGGCGAACGCGGTCGTGGCGAGAGCGTGTGGCTGGGCTTCTTCCTGTACGACGCACTGGGCCGCTTCAGTCCGCTGGCGCGCGCGCGCGGCGACCATGCCTTCGCGGAAACCTGCCTGGAGGCCGCCGAGCGCCTGCGCCAGAACCTCGAGACCCACGCCTGGGACGGGGCCTGGTACCGCCGCGCGTGGTTCGACAACGGCGCGCCGCTGGGCTCGACCGACAGCGACGAGTGCAACATCGACTCGATCGCGCAGAGCTGGTCGGTGCTCTCGGGAGCCGGCGCGCCCGACCGCACGCGCCAGGCGCTCGCTTCGCTGGACAGGCACCTGGTGCGACGCGACGCCGGGCTGATCCAGCTGCTCGACCCGCCCTTCGACGCCACCGCGCAGGACCCGGGCTACATCCGCGGCTACGTGCCCGGCGTGCGCGAGAACGGCGGCCAGTACACGCATGCGGCGATCTGGGCGACGATGGCCTTCGCCCACCGGGGCGACAGCGCGAAGGCCTGGGAACTGCTGGGCATGATCAATCCGGTGAACCATGCGCGCGATGGCGAAGCGATCGCGACCTACAAGGTCGAACCCTACGTGGTGGCCGCCGATGTCTACGCCGTGGCGCCGCACGTGGGTCGCGGCGGGTGGAGCTGGTATACCGGCTCGGCCGGCTGGATGTACCGGTTGATTGTCGAATCGCTGCTCGGCCTACGGCGTCGCGGCGATCGCCTCCGGATCGCGCCCTGCATTCCCGTCGACTGGCCGGAGTACGCCCTGCGCTATCGCTACGGCGATACCGTCTACCACATCCGCGTCCGCCAGCAGGCCCCGGGCGACGGGCCGCGCGGACTGGTGGTGGATGGCGTGGTGCAGGACGGCTTCGAGATCGCGCTGGTGGACGACCACGCCCGGCACGATGTCGACGTGGTCTGGGTGCGGGACGACGCGGAGGCGGGCCCCACCGGCGCGGGATGAACGGCCGTACCGCGTCGCTGCGGACACGTGGGCCGGCAACGTCCTGTCGAGACGCCCCCGACGTGGGCTGACGCCGCCCAGGCTTCGGCGCGGCGACGTGGCGCGGACCAACGCGGCCACCTCGGTGGCCGCGGCCGTGGCGCGCGCTCAGCCGCGCTCGAGCATCGGCGGCAGCGGGCAGTGCAGCACGCCGCAGATGGTGCGCAGCAGTTCGGCCTCGGCCACCGACACCCGGCCGTCGTGCGACACCGCGTCGGTGATCGCCTCCACCGCCACCTGCTTGGCCAGCGGGTCGAGCGCGTCGAGCGGCTCCCACACCGCGTCCAGCGCCAGCACGCCCTCGGCCGGCGGCGCATAGGGCAGGTGGTCGCGCGGCAGCACGCGCTGCATGCCGGCGAGGTAGGCGCGGCGCGCCTGGTCGGGGTCCGACGGATTGCCGCAATGCGCGACCACGGCTAGCAGGGTCGCGAATTCCTGGCGCACGTTGCCCGGCTTGCGCCGCCCGAAGCGCGCATAGCGCGCCGGGTCCAGACTTTCGCGCAGCTGCACTTCGAGCAGCCGCCCCAGGCAGTATTCGAACAGCGAGACCTGGCCGTCGGCGTGCACCACCGCGTGCACCGTGTCCAGGAAGGTCGCCAGTTCCGGCCGCGGCCGCAGGCGCAGGGTGGGAAACGCCAGTGATGCCAGCGGCAGGCGCAGCATCGGATGCAGGCCGCGCAGGTGCTCGTCGCGCAGGCGCCGGGCTTCGGCCGCCACCTGCAGCCCCATGCGGGCGATGATCTCGCTGCGCTGGCGGTCGGCCACGGTGTCGTCGTCGGTGAGCAGCAGACCCATCAGCAGCGGCGCCGCGCCATCCCTGCGCGATGCGAGCGAGCGCAGTTCCTGCGGCAGCGTGGCAACGATCGCGTCGGCGCGGCGGTAGTCGTCCTGCTTGGGTTCGCCGACCTGGGCCGCCACCATCGGCGGCGTCAGGTCGATCCGCGTCGAGATGCCGGGCAGCGCCGCATGACCGGCGGGTGCGAGGCCGAGCTGCAGGTCCTCGTCGAGCCCGTTCGGCGGCGCGCTCAGCCACTGCGCCTTCAGCCGTTCCAGCCCGTCGGCCTTGAAACCCGGCTCCAAGGCCTGGATCCGCTGCAGCAGCGGCGGGTGGGTGGCGAACAGGCCGCTCAGCCCGGTGCCGTCGCCGAACAGCATGTGGCTGACTTCCTCGGCGTCGGCGCGTTCGGCCAGGCGCGAGCCGTCGTGCAGCCCGCCGATCTTCTTCAATGCGCCCGCCAGGCCGACGGTCTGCCGCGTGAACTGCACCGCGGACGCATCGGCCAGCACCTCGCGGCTGCGGCTGACGCTGGCCTTGATCATGCGCCCGAAGAACAGGCCGATGTAGCCCACCGCGAGCGCCAGCAGCGCGCCGAACAGCACCGGCATCGCGTCCCGCCCGCGCACCGCGCCGCCGTGCTGCAGGATCTTGCGACCGATCAGGCCGAGCATCAGGATGCCGAACAGCACGCCGACCAGGCGGATGTTGAGCCGCATGTCGCCGTTGAGGATGTGGCTGTATTCGTGCGCGACCACGCCCTGCAATTCGTCGCGGTTGAGCCGCTCGAGCGCGCCCCGGGTCACCGCGATCACCGCGTCGGACGGCGAGTAGCCGGCGGCGAAGGCGTTGATGCCCGGCTCGTGTTCGAGCACGTAGATCTTCGGCACCGGCACGCCCGACGCGATCGACATCTCCTCGACCACGTTCCGCAGCCGGCGCAGATGCAGGTCGGTGGTGTCTTCGGCCACCGGCACGCCACCGACCTGCTGCGCCACCGATTCGCCGCCGCCGCGCAGCGACGCCATCCGGTACAGCGACCCGATCCCGATCACGCCCAGCGCGAGCAGGGTCGAGACCACCAGCAGCCGTGGGTCCCCGCCGAACACCAGCAGCACGCCCAGGTCGATCGCCAGCACGATGCCGACCACCGCGAACGCGAACAGCACCACCAGCCGCGTGGTATTGCGCTTCGCAAGAGCCTGGCGTTCGAAGAAATTCATCGGACCGTCGCGAGGAGTGATTGCACGCCCGTGATCGCGTGACGCGGACGCCGGCCGCGGGGCATCGCGTCCTCCCGGACCCCGGGTGCGCCCGCGCTCCGCGGACGACCGCCGTTTCGAGCCGCCGGACCGCGGCCGGTCACGACGGCTGCACGCCGGCCATCACGAACCGGCACCTCTCAGAACTGCACCTTCGGCGCTTCGCGCACCTCGGGCGTGTCGGCGGGAATCTCCAGCAGTGCCGCCGGGGCGAAGTTGAACATGCCGGCCACCACGCTGGACGGAAACACCTCGCGCTTGTTGTTGTAGGCCATCACCGAGTCGTTGTAGGCCTGGCGCGCGAACGCGACCTTGTTCTCGGTGCTGGTCAGCTCCTCGGTGAGCTGCATCATGTTCTGGTTGGCCTTGAGGTCCGGGTAGGCCTCCACCACCACCATCAGCCGGCCGAGCGCGCCATTGAGCGCGCCCTGCGCCTGCGCCAGTTCGGCCATCGCCGCCGGGTCGCCGGGGCTGGCCTTGGCCGCCGCCAGGCCCGACTGGGCCGCGGCGCGGGCGGCGGTCACCGCCTCCAGCGTGCCGCGTTCGTGGGAGAGGTAGCCCTTGGCGGTCTCGACCAGGTTCGGGATCAGGTCGAAGCGGCGCTGCAGCTGCACGTCGATCTGCGCGAAGGCGTTCTTGAACGCATTGCGGGCGGTCACCAGGCCGTTGTAGATGCCGATCGCCCAACCGCCCAGCAGGACCGCGATGCCGATCACGATCACCAGCAGAATCAATCCACTCACCGTGATTCCTCCCCTTGTTCATGCAATTCGGGACACAGGCGCCTATGATCGCCTGCAGCGAGAGCATACGCAGGGGGCAGTCCCGATGAAAGCGAACCTCCATCGACCCCGCCGCGCACGCCTCGGGCGTGCATTGCTGGTCGGGATGCTGTCCGCGATCACGCTGTCGAGTACTGCCCAGACTCCGTTGGCCTGGAACCGGGACGCCAGCACCGGGGCCGATGTGACGCCCGCGCCGATCACCCCGGCCACCCCGTCCGATCGCCCCGTGCCGCTGCCGGCCGACGTACAGCGTCTGCCGCTGGCCGACGGCTTCGACGTGCGCGTGTTCGAGGCGATGGCCCAGGACCTGGTGGCGAACCAGCGCGTGCCCGGCCTGGCGATGGCGATCGTGCACGACGGCAAGGTGCTCAGCGCGCGCGGCTACGGCATCACCGACGTCTCGCACGCCCAGCCGGTCGATGCGCACACGGTGTTCCGCCTGGCCTCGCTGTCGAAGTCCTTCGCGGGCACCGTGACCGGCATGCTGGTGTCCGAAGGCGCGCTGCGCTGGGACAGCCGGGTGGCCGACTTCATGCCCAGCCTGAGCTTCGCCGATCCTGCGGCGGCGCAGCGCCTGACCGTGGCCGACGTGCTCAGCCATCGCGTCGGGCTGCGCCACCACACCTACGACCGCGACATCGAGGCCAACGCCGATTACCACAACCTGGTGCAGCGCTTCGCGGCCGCGCCGATGGCGTGTTCGCCCGGCCAGTGCTACGGCTACCAGAACGTGGCCTTCAGCCTGGTCGGCGACGTGGTCTTCGCCGCGAGCGGACAGTTCTACAGCGAGGCGGTGACGCGGCGCATCTTCAAGCCCCTGGGCATGAACGATGCCAGCCTCGGCCTGGACGGCATCACCGCGAGTGCCCGTTGGGCCAAGCCGCACGTGCGCGCCGGTGGCGGCTGGAAGTCGCTGATGCCCAAGCCAACCTATTACCGTCTCGCGCCTGCGGCGGGCGTCAACGCCAGCATCAGCGACATGGCGCAGTGGCTGCTCGCGCAGAGCGGTCGCCGGCCCGAGGTGCTGCCGGCACCGCTGCTGGCGACGCTGCAGTCGCCGATCGTGGGCACGCCCGGCGAGATCCGCGGCGCCTCGTGGCGGCGCGAGCGCCTCAACGCCGCCGGCTACGGCCTGGGCTGGCGCATCTACGACTATTCCGGACATCGCCTGGTCTTCCACGGCGGCGCCGTGCAGGGTTACCGCGGCCTGATGGCGATGCTGCCCGAACGCGACCTCGGCGTCGTTGTGCTGTGGAACAGCGACAGTTCGCTGCCGTCGGGCCTGCTGCCGACGATCCTCGACCGGGCGATCGGGCTGCCGTCGCACCGCTGGCTCGACGTCGATCCGGATCTGGAAAGCCTGTACGCCTCGGACGAGGGTGCGACCCCCTCGTCGGCCGGTGGCCCGCAGTCGGGCGCGGCCGCGGCGCGCCCGCAGTAGCCGGCGGCTCGTTCGCCCGGGGTCATCGCGACTGGACGGCACGCCCTGCGCGGCGTTCCTTCAACCGCCCGCACAAACGTTCAACCCCGGCGACCGACGTCCACGCGCCATCCTTCCCGATCCGCGCCGGTGGCATCCGCCGGGCCTCGACCGTGCATCCTGACGCCGGTCGCTCCCCATAAAAAAACTCCCTCTCCGCCTGGGCTGCGGAGAAGGAGCTCTGGTTTTACGGCGAATCGGGTGTGCTTAGATGAGCGGGGTCGGCATCGGCGGCATCGCCACGGCCGAACTCCGCTTGCTGGCCTTCTTGGCCTTCTTCTTGGTTGCCTTGCGCGCCGGCTTCTTGGCGGCCGACTTCTTCGCGGTCTTCTTGGTCGCCTTCTTGGCGGACTTCTTCGCGGCCTTCTTCGCAGGACGCTTGGCGGTCTTCTTGGCGACCTTCTTCTTCGCGGCCTTCTTGGCAGGACGCTTGGCGGTCTTCTTGGCAGCCTTCTTGGCGACCTTCTTCTTCGCGGCCTTCTTCGCAGGACGCTTGGCGGTCTTCTTGGCAGCCTTCTTCGCGGTCTTCTTGGCGGCGGCCTTCTTGGTCGCCTTCTTGGCTACCTTCTTCTTGGCGACCTTCTTGGTGGCGGCCTTTTTCGCGGGTTTCCTGGTCGCCTTCTTGGCGACCTTCTTCTTTGCAGCTTTCTTCGCGGCCATGGGATGGCTCTCCTCGTCAGTGGACTTGCTCTACAACTGCCCAGTTCAAGCAGCGCGCGGGTATCGGACCCGCGCACAACCGCCGGCGCGCGACGCGCGCTGGAACGGATTCGGCAGGGACGACGCGATCGGGGTTTCGCGGTCCCGGTGATACGAAAACACCTGCGCCCCGGAGCGGCGCAGGTGTCGGATCTGGAGGTCTTGGGTTTTCGCAGCGGAGACGGTGCCTGCATCCACCTTGTAGAAGTCCGGGGCGGAGGTCTTTTGTTTGCTGCGCGTTTTCGTCGTGTGCTGACTCACTCGCTTCCGGTGGCAACCGTCTGTTGGGGCGAAACCTAATCACGGTTTTTTCAACTGTCAACACCCGCCGCGAAAAAATTTCCCGGCCGGCGTCGACGTCTGCACCGGTGCGCGCGGCGATGGTCGCCGCGCGCGCATCGCGGATGCACGACGCCCGCATCGGACCGCGCCATGTCGTGTTCGACGAAAGCGCGGAAAACAAGCGTGTTTTGAAAAACGTCTTCGGGTGCGGCGCGTCGCGACGCCGTCGTCGCCGCCGCGTCGGCAGGCCCGCGGCACGCATGCGCGAAGGTTCATCGGGGTCGTCACCCGGGCTTGACGCGCAGGCGGTTTCGCGCGCTGCACAAACCCGTTTGCGCGGAAAGTGCGCAAACTTTTCCGCCCGCGCGCGGGTCGCGAACGCGTCCGCGCAAGGCGTTCAAGCAGGTCGTAGCCGATCGACGCGAACGCGAACGGCGCGCGTCGAGGAAGCGAGAAGCGGAGGTGGGAGGCGCACCGGCAGGAATCGGGTGCAGGTCGCGGACGGTCGTCGCCACGTCCACGACGGGGCGGCGGACGCATCGCGTCCGCCGCGGGTCGATCAGTGCTCGTCTTCCTCGAGCAGCTCGGCGTAGTCGTCCGGGCCGAGCAGGTCGTTGAGCTGGTCGGAATCGCTGGCTTCGACCACGAACAGCCAGCCCTCGCCGTAGGCATCCTCGTTGATCGTCTCGGGCTTGTCGGCGAGCGCGGCATTGACCGCGGTGACCGTGCCCGACACCGGGGCGTAGACGTCGGAGGCGGCCTTCACCGACTCCACCACCGCGCAGGCGTTGCCGGCTTCGATGCTGTCGCCCACCGCGGGCAGTTCGACGTAGACCAGGTCGCCGAGCAGGCCCTGGGCGTGGTCGGAAATTCCGATGGTGACCTTGCCGTCGCCTTCGACGCGGACCCATTCGTGTGACTTCATGAACTTCAGGTCGCCAGGGATCTCGCTCATGCTGGTCTCCGGATCGTGCGGGTTCTGGGGAAGGTGCGGCTAGTGTAGCGAAGCACGGGCGGCGCGCCGCAAGCACCCGCGCCCGGCGACACGGTCAGGCGGGCTTGCCGTCGCGGACGAACGGGAACTTCACCACCCGGACCGGCACCTCTCGGCCGCGGATGTCCACGCGCACGCCGTCGGCCAGGTCGCCGGCCGGCACCCGCGCGAAGGCGATCGCCTTGCCCAGCGTCGGCGAGAACGTGCCCGAGAGGATCTCGCCGTCGCCGTGCGCCGTGCGTACCGCCTGCCCGTGGCGCAGCACGCCCTTGTCGTCCATCACCAGGCCGATCATCTGCCGCGGTGCGCCGTCGCGCTGCTGCGCCTCGAGCACGTCGCGGCCGTTGAAGGTGCGGCCGGCGTCGAGCGAGACGGTCCAGCCCAGCGCCGCCTCGTAGGGGCTCACGGTCTCGTCCATGTCCTGCCCGTAGAGCGCCATCCCGGCTTCCAGGCGCAGCGTGTCGCGCGCACCGAGGCCGGCGGGCTTCACTCCCGCACGCAGCAGCGCGTCCCACAGCGCGACCGCGCCGGACTCGGACGCGACCAGTTCGAAGCCGTCCTCGCCGGTGTAGCCGGTGCGCGCGACGAACACGTCGCCGAACGCGGTGCCCGGCAGTTCCACCGCGGCGAACTTGCCCAGCGCCTCGACTTTCGCCGCGTCGTCCGGCGCCAGCAGGCCGATCACCCGTCCGCGCGCGGCCGGACCCTGCACCGCGATCATCGACAGCTCCGGGCGCTCGCGCACCTGGACGTCGAATGGCTGGGCCTGGGCCGTGATCCACGCCAGGTCCTTTTCGCGGGTGGCGGCATTGACCACCAGGCGGTAGGCGTCGTCGCCACGGAAGTAGACGATCAGGTCGTCGATCACCCCGCCGCGCTCGTTCAGCATGCAGGTGTAGAGCGCCTTGCCCGGACGCTTGAGCTTGTCGACCGAGTTCGCCAGCAGCCGGCGGAGGAACTCCCGCACCCGGCCACCGTGCAGGTCCACCACGGTCATGTGGCTGACGTCGAACATGCCCGCGTCGCGGCGCACCTGGTGATGCTCCTCGATCTGCGAACCGTAGTGGATCGGCATGTCCCAGCCGCCGAAGTCGACCATGCGCGCGCCGAGCGCGCGATGGCTGTCGTTTAGGATGGTCTTGCGGGTCATGGCGCAGTCCGTCGGGGCGATGCGCGGATTATCCCAGATCGTCCCGCGCGGCGATCCGCGCGCGGAGCGGGCTCAGTGCCGGTGGGGCTCCGTGTGCAGCCGCCCCGCCCCGCAGTCGGGCCCGTGGCAGCCATGGCCTTCCACCTGCAGGGTGGCGTGGCCGATGCCGAACCGGTCGGCCAGCACGTGACCGGCCGCGTGCCGCAGCGCGCGCGCATCGACGCTGTCGTCGACCACCAGGTGAGCGGTCATCGCCGCCTGGCGCGAGGCCAGCGACCACACGTGGAGATCGTGCACGTCGGACACGCCCGGCAGGTCGGCCAGCGCGGTGCGGACCTGCGCCAGCTCGATGCCCTCCGGCACGCCCATCATCAGCACGTTGCCGGCCTGGCGCACGAGCGCGACCGCACGCGGCAGCACCCACAGGCCGAGCGCGACCGCGAGCAGCGGATCGGCCAGGCGCCAGCCGGTGACCTGGATCACCAGCGCGCCGACGATCACGCCGACCGAGCCGAGCATGTCGGCCCAGACTTCGAGGTATGCGCCCTTGACGTTCAGGCTTTCGTCGCTGCCGGCCTTGAGCAGCTGCATCGCGACCAGGTTCACCAGCAGCCCGGCGACGCCCACCACCAGCATGCCCAGCGACGCCACTGCGGGCGGCTGCAGGAACCGGTGCACCGCTTCCCACAGGATGTAGCCCGACAGCACCAGCAGCAGCAGGCCGTTGAACAGGGCGCCCATCGCCTCGGCGCGCACGTAGCCGAAGCTGCGGCGCGCGTCGGGCGGGCGCCGGCCGAGCCGCACCGCGACCAGCGCCACGCCGAGGGCGAAGGCATCGGTGACCATGTGCACCGCGTCCGACAGCAAGGCCAGGCTGTTGGTGGCGAACGCGGCCACCACTTCCACGCCGGCGAACGTCGCGATCAGTGCGAGCGCCCACCACAGGGGCTTCTCGTGGCGGATGCTCGCGGCGCTGGCGTGTTCGTGGTGGTGGCCGTGGCCGTGATGATGGTCGTGCGCCATGCGGGCCACGCTAGCGACCGCGGCGGCTGTTACACAATCGCGGGCGGCGGCGGTGCGTGGCCAGGCGCCACGCGCGCGCTGCGTTCGCGGCGCCTGGCGCTGCCCGATCCCGGCGCCGTCCGCAGCCACCTCCGTGGCCGCTGCCGCACGCGCCGACTCAGTCCGCCGCTTCGACCTGCAGCACGATGCCGTCGGTGCCGACCACGCGCACGGGCGTGCCGGTAGGCAGGTCCGCACCCTGCACCAGCCAGAAGGCGTCGCCGATCTTGACCCGGCCACGCCCGGCCACGATCGCCTGCTCCAGCGGCACCACCCGGCCGATATGCTGGAACGCGCGCCGGTTCAGGTGCGGGTGGTCGCTCTCGCGTTCGTGCCCGCGACCGCGGACGAACTTCCGGTAGACCTGGATCGAGACGAAGCTGAGCGCGATGAATGCCGCCACCTGCGCCAGCAGCGGGATGCCGGGCACCAGCAGCACGCCCAGGAACACCACCACGGCGGCGAAGCCCATCCACAGCATGAAGGCGCCGGGCGCGAGCGCCTCGGCCGCGAACAGCAGCAGCGCGATGGCGCCCCAGGCCACCACGTCCCAGCGCAGGTCCATGGCTCAGTCTCCGCCGGGGAAGGTGACGCGCGACGGCGACGACGGCGGCGGGTTGCCGCGCGGCGCCGCTGGCGGCGGGTTGCCGAGTGCCTGCCTCGCAAGTTCGGCCACGCCGCCGATCGAGCCGATCAGCCCGCTGGCCTCCATCGGCATCAGCACGAACTTCTGGTTGGGCGCCGTGGCCAGTTTCTCGAACGCCTGCACGTATTTCTGGGCAACGAAATAGTTGATCGCCTGCACGTCGCCCTGCGCGATCGCGTCCGAGACCATCTGGGTCGCCTTGGCCTCGGCTTCGGCCAGGCGTTCGCGCGCCTCGGCCTCGCGGAACGCGGACTCCTTCTCGCCCTCGGCCTCGAGGATCGCCGCCTGCTTCTCGCCCTCGGCGCGCAGGATCGCCGACTGGCGATGGCCCTCGGCTTCCAGGATCACCGCGCGCCGCTCGCGTTCGGCCTTCATCTGCCGCGCCATCGAATCGACCAGGTCGCGCGGCGGCTGGATGTCGCGAATCTCGATGCGGGTCACCTTGATGCCCCAGGGGTTGGTCGCGTGGTCGACCACGTTGAGCAGCTGGGCGTTGATGGTCTCGCGGTTGCTGAGCGACTCGTCGAGGTCCATCGAGCCGATCACGGTCCGGATGTTGGTCTGCACCAGCGCGATCGAGGCCACCTCGAGGTTCGACACCTCGTACGCCGCCTTGGCCGCGTCCAGCACCTGGAAGAACACCACGCCGTCGACCTTCACCACCGCGTTGTCCTTGGTGATGACCTCCTGGCTGGGGACGTCCAGCACCTGCTCCATCATGTTGACCTTGCGCCCCACCCCGTAGACCACCGGGATCAGGAAGTGCAGGCCCGGGCCCATGGTGTGGGTGTACTTGCCGAAACGCTCGACCGTCCATTCGTAGCCCTGCGGCACCATGCGCACGGTCTTGAACAGGATGATGATGCCCGCCACCAGCAGCACCGCGGTCAGGAACATGCCTCCGCCCATGGGAACCCCCTCCTTCAGATGTGGATCCGAGTATAGGTCCCGGACCCGGCGCCGAGGCCGGATGTGACCGGGCTGCGACCATCCGCCCCGCCACCGCATCCAGACTGGGGAATGCCGCCCGAACCCCGGCCATCGTCGAGCTTCGCCATCGAGGTGCCCCGGGCGCTGCTCGAGCGCGCGCGCGCCGGCGAGCGGGCGGCGTTCGAGCAGGTCTACCGCTGGTTCGAGCGGCCCGTGTACACGCTGGCGCTGCGGATCTGCGGCGACCGCGAGGAGGCGTCCGAAGTGCTGCAGGACACGATGCTCAAGGTGATCGACCGGATCGGCCACTTCCGCGGCGACAGCCCGTTCTGGGGCTGGCTGCGGCAGATCGCGGTCAACGAGGCGCTGATGCGGCTGCGGCGGGCGAAGCAGCAGCCCGACGCGTTCGATCCGCTGCTGGACGAGCGCGAGGACGACCACGCCGCGCCGCCGCCGGCCGCGGCCGACGCCGCCGCGCTGCAGCGCGCGCTGGCGGCGCTGCCGGCCACCACCCGCAGCGTGCTGTGGCTGTACCACGCCGAGGGCTACACCCACGAGGAGATCGCCACGCTGATGGAGCGCACGACGAGCTTCTCCAAGTCGCAGCTCGCGCGCGGCACCCGCCGCCTGCGCGCGCTGCTGGTACCTGACCAGAGGCTGATGGAGGAATCCGCCCATGCCTGACCATCCTTCCGACGCGCGTCCACCGCGCGACTGGGCGCAGGCCTTCGCCGCGCTGCCGCCCGAAACCCCGCCTGCGGACGGCTGGCAGGCGGTGTCGGCGCGGCTCGACGCGCGCGGCCGCCCCCGCTGGCCGCTGTGGATGGCGGCCGCCGCGGTGCTGATGCTGGCCGTCGCCCTGCCCTGGCGCCTGTCTCCGCCGGGCAGCGAAACGAACCCGCCGACGACCCCCGCATCCCTGGCTGGTCGCGCTGCCGGCCCCGCCCAGGCCGGCGACAGTGCCCTCGCGCAGCTGCAGGCCGAATCCGCGCGGCTCGAGGCGCTGCTGGCGTTCGCGCGCGACGAGCGTGTGTCCAGCGCCACCGCCGCCCTGCTGGCCGAACAGATGGACGATGACCTGGCGGCGATCGACGCCGCGCTGATGCAGCCCGGGCTGCCGATCGAGACCCGGCGCGCCCTGTGGCAGCAGCGCGTCGACGGCCTGCGCGCCGTGACCGGGTTCGAAAGCAACCGCCGCTGGCTCGCCGCGCAGGGCACGCGTTACGACGCCGCCCTGGTCGCGGTCGACTGAAACCGCTCCATCCACGAGGCACGCCCATGACCCGCATCACTTCCTCCCTGCTCGCCGTCGCGCTTGCCGCGCTGCTGTCGTCGGACCCGGTCAGCGCGCGTGACGCGCAGACCGGGGCTGCCTCCGCCACGACCGTGACGCCCGCCACGGACGCCGCGCGCGAACGCGAACTGGCCAAGGCCCGCGCCGAACTGCGCCGCGCCGCCGAACGCGTCGCCGAACTCGCGCGCGCACAGGGTGTCTCCGCCGCGGCTGCCGGACGGCATGCCGCGCAGGCGCGCACGCGGCCACTGCTCGGCGTGCTGCTGGATGGCGACAACGGCGCGGGCGTGCGCATTACCGGGGTCACGCCCGATGGCGCGGCCGCGCGCGCCGGGCTCCGCGCGGGCGACCGGCTGCTGTCGATCGACGGCGTGGCGATCCTCGGCACCACCGGCGAGCTGCGCCTGGCCAACGTGCGCAGGCTGCTGGCCGACCAGCGCGCCGATCGCGAGCTCACCCTCGGCTACGAACGCGACGGCCGTAGGGCCACGGTCAAGGCGACACCCCAGGCCAGCACCCGCGCGTTCGCCTTCGCCACCGGCGACGGCGGCCGCTTCGAATGGATCGACGAGGCGCAGCTGGAACGCTCGCTGGCATCGGCGATGGAAGGACTCGACGCCAGCCTGCTGGCGCTCGACACGGTCCCCGGCATCGCCCCGGACGTGCGCCGCGAGATCGTGCGCATCAGCCGCGATGGCGCCGGCTGCAGGGGCGACGACTGCCGTGCGCCGCGGCTGGCCTCGGCGTTCCGCTGGCACGGGCTGAACCTGGCCGAGCTCGATCCGCAGCTGGGGCGCTACTTCGGCGCCGACCGCGGCGTGCTGGTGCTCTCGACCGGTGAACTCGAAGGCCTGCAGGCGGGCGACGTGATCCGGCGCGTCGACGGCCGGGACGTGGCCACACCGCGCGAGGTCATGGCGCGGCTGCGCGGGCGCAGGAGCGGAGAGCGCGTGGCGATCGACTACCTGCGCGAGCGCAAGCCCGGCCAGACCCGCATCGCGGTACCGGACCTGGCGTGGCCGGCGCCTCCTGCGCCGCCCGCACCGCCCGCACCGCCTTCGCCTCCTCCAGCGCCGGCATCGAAGGCGCCCGCCGCCCCGGCAACGCCGCCCGCACCGCCGCGCCCACCATCGCCACCCGCGGTGGCCGGCGGCGCCTTCGATCGCGGCGCGATGTTTCCGGGCGAGGACGTGGTGGCGATCGCGCAGCGACGCGGCCGGCCTGGCGTGCTCTCGTAGGCGCGCGGCCACCGCACCCGGCGGCGGCCGCGCCTGAGGCGCGTGCGCTCAGGGCGCCGTTGCCGGCTCCACCCACCGAGCGAACACCGCATCGATCTGCGTGTCGCCGACCGTCCTGCCGGCCTGCACCTCGCCCGCCTGGGTGAACAGCGGCATGATCATCGCCATCCCGTCCACGTCCGTCTTCAGCCGCAGCCCGTCCGGATGGGCCAGCGCCGCGTCCCAGCGCGCACGCACGCGCGCCCAGTAGTCGCGGGTCGCGTTCCAGTAGTCGTAGGCGGGCCGGAAGTCGAGCGCTTCGGTGCGCCGGTAGTCGTTGAACCCGGTCTCGCGCGCGAGCGTGCGCATGGTGCTGCCATCGGCGCGGCGCACGGTCTTGGTGTTGTCCTGTTCGTGGGTCCAGCCGCCGGGGACGATGGTGTGGCGGTTCTCCACATTCATCGCGTTGTAGTCGTCGCGTCTGGTGTACTCGCGCCGCGGCAGCGGGCGCCAGGTGCGGTCGGACGTCCACGTGGCGACGCCGTAGCGGTGGTTCCAGCGGCCGGTGCCGCAGTAGCGTGGCGCGTCGCTGACCTCGTACACGCACTGGGTCCAGGCCCCGGTGGTGAGCCCGGCGGGAAGCTTGCGCATGCGCCAGGTCTGGTCGGCGGCGAACTCCCAGCGCCGCGGCGCTTCGAAGGTCCAGTCCTGGCGCCAGTGCTTGGTGACGTGGCCGCTCTTCTGCTCGACCAGGATGTGCTGCAGCACGATCCTGCGCGGGCTGTCCTCGACCACGATCACCACCTCGTCGCCGCCGCTGCGCTGCGGCTTCGCGCGTTCGTAGCCCGGCGCCAGCAGCACCGTTTCGTCGAACGCGAAGTCGACCGTGTACTCGCCCTGCATGGCGAGGATCGCCTTGCGGTCGGCGTCGAGGTCCACGGGCGCGGGCGCGTCCTGGGCGCGCAGGGGGGCGGTGCTCGCGGCGACGGTGAGCAGCAGCAGGGTGGCGTGCTTGTTCATGCGTGCGTCCTGGATCGGGAAGTGTCGAAGCGGGAAGGATCTGGGCGCAGCGCCTCGCTGCGGGGCGCGGCGGGCGGGCGCAGTTCGATCGCGGCGGCGGCGTCCGGCCTGCCCCTCCCGCCCGTGGAGGCGCGCGCGGCGCGCAGGCAGCAGCAGTCGTCGACCAGGGCGCTGGCGTCCGCATCGGCGCGGCGGGCGATCGCGCGCGCGGCGGCCGCTCCGGCCGGCGAGACCGGCGCCAGCACCGCGGCCAACGCACCCGGCGATGATGCGCCCGGCACCGCCAGCGCCCGCACGCGCAGCACGCTGGCCTGCCAGTGGCCGCTGCGCCGCCGGCCGACGAGCCGCTGCAGCAGGCGCTCGCCGATGCCCGGGGCAGGCCCGGTGCCGGCCTCGGCCCGCACCGGCAGCCGCGCCACCAGGCGCTCCCAGGCCAGGAAGTCGCTGTCGGGCAGCAGGCAGAGCTTCCAGCAGCACTCGCCTCCGGTGTCGCGGAAGGCGATGCAGTCCTCCGGCCCGTCGCTGTGCAGCGGGACCGCAGCCTCGGCGCGCACCGCGCGCGACCAGCCGCCGAGTTCGCCGCCCGCGCCGGCCGGGTACAGGCACAGCACGGTCCCCAGCCGCGCAAGCTGGCCCGGCGTGGGCAGTCGCGCGGTCGCGGCGGAGGACATCGGAGCGGTCACCGCGTCACCACGAGAGCGACAGGCTGGCGCCGACGTTGCGCCCCGGCGCGGTGTAGCGGTCGAGCGTCGTACTGGACGCGCCCGCCAGGGCGATGCCGCCCGCCGGCCAGTACCTGCGGTCGGCGAGATTGAACACGCCGGCGCGGAAGGTCGCGCCCGGTGCGAAGTTCCAGTGTGCATAGATGTCCAGGACGCCGTAGCCCGGGCTTTCGAAATAGTCGGCGCTGCCCGCCGGAGCGGACGGCAGGCGGTCGCGTCGGGCGGCGAAGCGGCCGGCGAGCTCGATGCCCCAGGACCCGGCGTCGTAGGCGAGGCCCACGCTCGCGGTCAGCGGGTCGACCGACTCCAGCGGCTCACCCGCGCTGCGGTCGTCGCCGCGCGACCACGCCGCCGCCGCCCGCAGCGTCCATCCCTCCCAGCCCTGCCGCAGTGCGCCCAGCAGCAGGCCGCCCTTGAACTCGACGCCGTAGATGCGCGCCTGCGCCACGTTGACCGACTGGAACACCATCAGCCCGTCCGCGTTCGTGCCGACGAACGAGAACGACTCGATGAAATCGTCGTACCGGTTGTGGTACCCGGCCAGGCTGGCGTACGCCGCGTCGCCGGAGAACCGCACGCCCAGCTCGAGGCCGTCGCTGGTCTCCGGGCGCAGGTCGGGATTGGCGATCGCGGTGTAACCGAACATCACGTTGGTGAAACCGATGTTGACGTCGGCATACGGCGGCGCGCGGAAACCGCGCGCGTAGCCGCCGAACAGCGACCACGCATCGTCCAGGTGCCGGACCAGGCCGAGCTTGGGCGAGACGCTGGTCTCGGTCAGCCCGACCACCGCCACGCCCGGGTTGTCGCCGGCGAAGACCGGATCGAGCTCCGGTTCCAGCCGGTAGTGGTCGACGCGCAGGCCGGGCACCAGGCGGATGCGGCCGTCGGCCAGGGCGATCTCGTCCTGCACGTAGAGCGCCGCGCTGGTGGTGTCGCTGAGCGGGAAATCGCGCACCGGGAACTCGTCCGGCGGCATGCTGGGCGTGGCGACGCCGGTGAGCGGGAAACTGCGCAGGCCGTCGCGGCGCTGCTCTGTGGCGGTGCGCGACAGATCCACGCCCCAGGCGAGGTCGTGGCGCACGCGGCCGGTGTCGAACGCCTTGCGCAGGTTCGCCTGCACCCCCACCACGCGCTGCTCGAAATCGAAGCCGCGTTCGCGGATGTCGCGCAGCGTGGGCGCCGGCAGCGTGCGCTCCTCGATCGTGTACTGCGTGGTGCGGCTGTCCTGGACGTAGACCTGCCAGTCCAGCGCATCGGCGAAACCGCCGCCGGCATCGTCCAGCTCGTGCGCCAGCGACATCCGCGCGCGTCGCTGGTGGTCGCGCGCAGCGACCCGGGTGTGGTCGGCGCCGGTGAGCGCCTGCACGCCCTGGGCGGTGAGCAGGTCGGTGTCGGCGTCGTCCTCGTTGCCTTCGAACGTGAGCCGGATGCGCTGACGCGCGTCGGGCGCGTACAGCAGCTTGGCCAGCACGCTGCGGCCGTCGCGCTGCTGCGGATTCGGACGCGTGCGCGTACTGCCGGTGCCGCCGGCCTCGCCCATGTTCTCCGTGTCCTGCCCCTGCCGGTGCTGGACGGCGACCAGGCCCGACCACCGATCGCCACCGAAGGCGGCGATCGCTCCGGCGGACAGCCCGTTCCAGTCGGTCTCGATGCCGAGCCTGGCGCCGAGGTGCGTGGTCGCGCCCTCGGCCAGGACATCGGCCGGGTCGCGGGTGATGAACGACACCGTGCCCCCGAGCGCATCCGAGCCGTAGAGCGAACTGGTGGGGCCGCGCACCACCTCCACCGCCTTGAGCGTGTCGAGATCCACGAAGTTGCGGTTGGCGTTGGAGAAGCTGCCGATCGAGAACGCGTCCGGCACCGCGATGCCGTCGGTCTGGATCCGCACGCGGTTGCCGCCCAGTCCGCGCACGCGGATGTCGCCGATGCCGAAGCGGCCGAAGGTCTCGGTCACGGTGATGCCCGGCTCGTAACGGAACAGGTCCTTCAGGTCGCGCACCAGCAGCGCGTCCATGCGCGCGCGGTCGATGCGGTCGACGGTGTTGGGCACGTCGGACACCTCGCGCGCGGTGCGGGTGGCGGTGACCACCACGCGGTCGAAATCGGCCGGCGCCAGGTCGGCGTCCGCAGGGGTGTCGGGGTCGGCCAGGGCCAGGCGCGGCAGCGCCAGCGCCAGGGCGGCGGCAAGCAGGGTGGGACGCATGTTCGGTCTCGCGATCGGACGACGGGATCGGAGGCGGAGCTGGCGTCAGGGCAAGCGGGCTTGCCTGGGCTTGCGGGCCTTGGTCGGGTGCGGCGGAGCACCCGCGGGAGCCACGGCGGCAGAGGCCGCGCGGCGCTTACTTGGTGAGGATCAGCTTGTCGTTGCGCGTGTGGCGCAGGCGGTAGGTCTCGTTGCCGTGGCGGATGCACAGTTCGCGCTGGCCCTGCAGCAGGCGCAGGCTGTCGATCTCGCGCAGCGGCTGCGGGCGGAGCGGCGCAGGGTCGGCGGCGTCGGAGATCGGGGTCGCGGAAGTGTGGTGGGCCGGGCTCATCAGCATGGCAGCAGTCCTCGCCAGTCGGGAATCATGATGCTAATGATTCTCATTTGTCTGTCAAGTCCCGGACCGGCGGATTGTCCTCCCCTAGCGCGTGGCGGCTTCCAGGCGGCGCCACACCTGCTCGTCGAAGCGCGCCGACAGTTCGAGCGCGCCGAGGTTCTCGCGCAGCTGTTCGGCGCGCGTCGCCCCCAGGATCACGCTCGACACGTGCGGATTGCTCAGGCACCAGGCGATCGCCAGCGGTGCCGGCGCCACACCGAGTTCTGCGGCGACCGCGCTGAAACGGCGCGACCGTTCCAGCCTGGCACGCCCCTCGGGCCCCTCCAGCGACACGCCAGCGCCCGGCTGCGCCAGCCGCGCGTCGGCGGGCAGGCCGGCGTCGTACTTGCCGCTCAGCAGGCCCGAGGCCAGCGGCGACCACACCGTGGTGCCCAGGCCGTGTTCGGCATACAGCGGCGCGTATTCCAGTTCCACCCGGTCGCGGTGCAGCAGGTTGTACTGCGGCTGTTCCATCGCCGGCGGCTCCAGGTGGTGCGCGCGCGCGACGTGGATCGCCTCGCGGATCAGCGCCGCCGGCCATTCGGAGGTTCCCCAGTACAGCACCTTGCCCTGGCGCACGAGATCGTCCATCGCGCGGACGGTTTCGGCCACCGGCGTGTCGGGATCGGGCCGATGGCAGAAGAACAGGTCGAGGTAGTCCACGCGCAGGCGGCGCAGCGCGGCGTCGCAGGCATCGCGCACGTGCTTGCGCGACAGGCCGGCCTGGGTCGGGCGCGGATCCGGGACCGACCCGAAGCGCACCTTGCTGGACACGCACACGCCGTCGCGCGGCAGCCGCAGGTCGGCGATCACGTCGCCCATCACGCGCTCGGCCTCGCCATGGGCGTAGTTCTCGGCGTTGTCGAAGAAGTTGACGCCGTGGTCCCAGGCCAGCGCGACCAGCTCGCGCGCCTCGCCACGACCGAAGCGGCTGCCGGCGGTCAACCATGCGCCATACGAGAGCGCGGACAGCTTCAGCCCGGAAGCTCCGAGGCGTCGATAGCGCATGGTCGTCTCCGGTCCGAGGGGGCGGGCACAGTCTATTCGACGCGCCACGCGCAATTCCCGCCCGGGCGGCGCGGTATCCTCGCGCCAACCTTCCGACCCGACGTCCGCATGCAGGAATCCGCCTCGCTCAGGCGCATGCTCGCCACCCTCTTCGGACGCCCCGACGAGGTGATGCTCGAACTCGGCGCCAGCGGGGAGCTGCTGGTGGCGAAGCTGCGCGCGCTGCTGTCGCTGCTGACGCTGGCGCTGCCGCTTGCCGCGGGTCTGGGCGCGCAGGACACCACGCGTACGCTGGCGGGCCTGGCGGTGGCGGTGTTCGTCAACCTGATGGCGCAGATCTGGCTGGCGCTCGCGCGCAACCACCGCCGCCACCACTGGCTGCCCTACGCCACCGGCAGCTACGACATCACGGTGATCACCGGCGTGCTGGCGCTGCTGGCGGTGCACGATCCGGCCGCCAGCCTCAACAGCGTCGGCACCTGGTGCTTCTACCTGTTCGCCATCGCCCTGACCGCGATGCGCAACGACGGCCGCCTGACGCTGTACGTCGGCAGCCTGGCGATCGTGCAGTACGCGCTGCTGGTGGGCGCGGTCATGGCGCTGGCGCCGGCGCCGCTGCTGTCGATCGACCACGGCGCGGTGACGCCGACGGCGCAGGGCAAACGGCTGGTGCTGCTGGCGCTGATGACCCTGCTCACCAGCACCCTGGTCTACCGCATGCAGCGCCTGATCGAGATGTCCGGACGCGACGGCCTGACCGGCGTGCCCAACCGCGCCTGGCTGCTGCAGCGGCTGCCGCGGATGTTCGACGCCGCGCGCCGCGACGGGCGCACCGTCAGCCTGGCGCTGGTGGACATCGACCACTTCAAGCGCGTGTACGAGGAGATCGGCCAGATCGGGGGCGACCGCGCGATCCGCCACCTCGCCGGACACCTTCGCGAGATGCTGGGCGAAGACGAACACCTGGCGCGGATCGGCGGGCAGGAGTTCGTGCTGGTGCTGCTGTGCCCCATCGGCAGCGCCTGGGAACGGCTCGACCGCTACCGGCGCAGCCTGGCCGAACGCCCGTTCACATCCGAGCGCGGCAACGAGCCGGTGGCGCTGACCTTCAGCGCCGGCCTGGCGGCGTTCCCGCAGGACGGCGGCAGCGCCTCGGCGCTGCTCGGTGCCGCCGACCGCCGCCTGCAGGAGGCCAAGCGCAGCGGCCGCAACCGCGTGATCGCGCGCGATACCTGAGCATCGCCCACGGCGCGCGACCCGCTGCAGCCGCGGTCTCCAGGCGCTGGCGAGGTTGCCGCCGCCAGCGCCCTGCACTAGGCTGCCGCGTCAGTCAGCCGCCGGAACGGGATCAGATGGAAGCAGTGGCGCGGGTCGGGTTCGGCGTGTTCGGCCTTGCGGTGCTGATCGGCCTGACCTGGCTGTTCTCGACCAACCGCGCGCGCGTGGACTGGCGGCTGGTGGGCATCGGACTGGCGCTGCAGCTGGCGATCGCCGCGGCGGTGCTGCTCACGCCCTGGGGCGCGGGCGTGTTCGACACCCTCTCCAGCGGCTTCGTCAAGCTGCTCGGCTTCACCACCGAGGGCGCGCGCTTCATCTTCGGCGACTTCAGCGATCCGTCCAAGTTCGGGTTCGTGTTCGCGTTCCAGGTGCTGCCGACGATCATCTTCTTCGCCAGCTTCATGAGCGTGCTCTACCACCTGGGCGCGATGCAGAAGATCGTGCAGGGCATGGCCTGGGTGATCACCAAGCTGATGCGGGTGTCGGGCGCGGAGACGCTGTCGGTGTGCGCCAACGCCTTCATCGGCCAGACCGAGGCGCCGCTGGTGGTGAAGCCCTATATCGCGGGCATGACGCCGTCGGAACTGCTGACGCTGATGGTCGGCGGCATGGCCACGATCGCCGGCGGCGTCCTTGGCGCCTACGTGCTGCTGCTGGGCGGCGACGACCCGGCGCAGCAGGCGGTCTACGCCAAGCACCTGATCACCGCCAGCATCATGGCCGCGCCGGCGACGCTGGTGATCGCCAAGATTCTGGTGCCCGAGACCGGCGAGCCGCAGACGCTGGGCAGCGTTCGCGTGAACGTGGAGAAGACCACCGCCAACGTAATCGACGCCGCCGCGGCCGGCGCGGCCGACGGCCTCAGGCTGGCGCTGAACGTCGGCGCGATGCTGCTGGCCTTCATCGCCCTGATCGCGCTGATCAACGCGCCGCTGGCGTGGCTGGGGGAAATCACCGGACTGCAGGCTGCCATCGGCAAGCCGACCACGCTGTCCACCCTGCTGGGCTACGTGCTGGCGCCGCTGGCGTGGCTGATCGGGGTGCCGTGGCAGGACGCCGGCACCGTCGGCGGGCTGATCGGCACCAAGGTCGTGCTCAACGAGTTCGTCGCCTACGTGCAGCTGGGCGAGATCCTGCGCGGCAATGTCGAGGGCGTGTCGCTGACGCCGCAGGGGACGCTGATCGCGACCTATGCGCTGTGCGGCTTCGCCAACTTCAGTTCGATCGCGATCCAGATCGGCGGCATCGGCGGCATCGCCCCGGAACGGCGGCAGGACCTCGCGCGCTTCGGCCTGCGAGCGGTGCTGGGCGGGTCGATCGCGACCATGATGACCGCGACCATCGCCGGCGTGCTCACCAACCTCGGCGCCTGACCTCCGCCCAGCGCCATGACCCACGCCACCGCCCATCGCGTCGTCATCGTCGGTTCGTTCAACGTCGACCACGTCTGGCACTGCGACAGCCTGCCGCGTGCCGGGGAAACCCGGACCGGCCAGTACCGCACCGGCCCCGGCGGCAAGGGTTTCAACCAGGCCACCGCCTGCGCGCGCAGCGGCGCGGCGACGGTGTTCGTGTGCGCGCTGGGCGACGACGAGGGCGGCGCGCTGGCGCGCGCGCTGGCCACGGCCGACGGCATCGACCTGCGCGCGGAGACAAGCGAGGAGCCGACCGGCACCGCGGGCATCCATGTCGATGCACAGGGACGCAACAGCATCGTGATCGGGCCGGGCGCGAACGCCACCCTGTCCGGTGGGTTCATCGCCCGGCAGGCCCAGGCCGTGACCGGCGCGCGCATCATGCTGGCGCAACTCGAATCGCCCGCCGACAGCGTGCTCGAGGCGATGCGCCTGGCGCGCGCGTCGGGCGTGCGCACCATCCTCAACCCCGCACCCGCCAATGCCGAGAGCACACGCGAACTGCTGGCCGTGGCCGACGTGCTGACCCCGAACGAGACCGAGTTCGCTGCCCTGCTCGCGCGCCACAGCAGCGAGCGCATCGATCCGGACGACGTCGCCGGCGCCGACGACGAGCGCCTGCACCACCTCTGCCGTACCCTGCTGCCACGCGGCACGGTCGTCATCACGCTCGGTGCGGCGGGCGCGTTCGTGTCGCACCGCGAGGACAAGTGCCGCGGCGACGAGGCCGCGCACTATCGCGTACCGGCCTACGAGGCGGCGGTGGTGGACACCACGGGCGCGGGCGATGCGTTCAACGGTGCGCTGGCGACGTCGCTGGCGCTGTCGGCCGAGCGCACGTTCGCCGACCATGTGCGCTTCGCGACCCTCTACGCCGCGCGCTCGACCGAGCACGAAGGCGCGGCCGAGTCGATGCCGGTGCTGGCGACACCGGGCGTCGTTGCGCCGTCGGCGCCCCCGACACCGAGTGCCGGCGCGCCGCGCTGACCGCGGCGGCGCGCCGCTCATGCGGCGGCCGCGCTGGTTTCACGAGTGGCTCAGCGCGATTGCGCGATGGTGTCGCGCGTCCATTCCGCGAGTCGTCCGCATGCGCGCCACTTCCGCCCTGTTCCCCGCCCCACCGCTGGCCATACTGCTCACGGTCGCGCTCACAGCCTGCTCGCCGTCCGCGCCACGCACGCCGCCCGCCGACCCGTCCGCAGCCGGAACCTCGGACACCGCGCCCACCTCCGCCGAGGTGCACGCGGACGCGGACGCCCGTGATCGCACGCCACCCGTGCCGGAACCTGCGTCGGCGCCGCCCACCGGCGACACCGCCGAGCCCTGCGACTGGACCGCCCTCGCCCTGCCGCGTCACCGCGCGATGACCGAAGCGACGCCCCAGGCGCTGCTCGAAGCGCTCGCCGACGCCGGCGGCGACGTGGCGCCGCTGCGCGCCCTGCTCCGGCGCCCGGCAGTTGCGCTTGGCACGATCGATGGCACCTGGCGCGTGCGCTCGCTGCAGTTCGACGGCGAGGCCGTGTACGCCTATCCGTATTTCCAGGCGCGCATCTCGCCCAGCGCCTGCGGCCACGCGCTCGCCAAGACCACCGGCTCGCAGCGCCGCAGCGGACAGCTGTATCCCGTGGCCGGCGACGACACGCGCCTCGCCTTCCTCGGCGCCTCGACGGTCAACGACGATCCGCCGCGCGCCTACGAGCCCGCGCGTTCGCCGCAGTCGCAGCGCTTCGGCGAGGAGAACAGCGCGGGCGTGCTCTACCGCATCGGGGCGGACGAACTGCTGGTGCTGCTCGACGCCGACGGCCCGGACGGGCGCTTCGAGGTCTACCACCTGCGCCGCTGAGGCGGCACGCTCGCGCGCCGCCTCGGCGGCTGCGACAATGCGCCCGCGATGCGCATCGGCCTCTACACCATCGAACCGAACGTGATCCTCGCCCCGATGGCGGGGGTCACCGACAAGCCGTTCCGGCTGCTGTGCAAGCGCCTGGGCGCGGGCCTGGCCGTGTCGGAGATGACCACCAGCGACCCGCGCTTCTGGAAGACCCGCAAGTCGCTCCACCGCATGGACCACGACGGCGAGCCGGACCCGGTCAGCGTGCAGATCGCCGGCACCGTGCCGGCGGTCATGGCCGAGGCCGCGCGCCACAACGCCGCCGAGGGTGCGCAGATCATCGACATCAACATGGGCTGCCCGGCGAAGAAGGTGTGCAACGCCTGGGCCGGTTCGGCGCTGATGCAGGACGAGGCGCTGGTGGCGCGGATCCTGGCGGCGGTGGTGGCCGCGGTGGACGTACCGGTCACGCTCAAGATCCGCACCGGCTGGGACGCGGACCACCGCAATGCGCCGGCGATCGCGCGCATCGCGCAGGACAACGGCATCGCCGCGCTCGCGGTGCACGGGCGCACCCGCGACCAGCACTACACCGGCCGGGCCGAGTACGACACGATCGCGGCGATCAAGGCGTCGGTGCGCATTCCCGTGGTCGCCAACGGCGATGTCGACTCGCCGCGCAAGGCGCTGCAGGTCCTGCGCCACACCGGCGCCGACGCAGTGATGGTCGGTCGCGCCGCGCAGGGGCGTCCGTGGATCTTCCGCGAGATCGCCCACTTCCTCGCCACCGGCGCACTGCTGCCGGAGCCGACGCTCGCCGAGATCCGCGACATCCTGCTGGCGCACCTGGACGCGCTGCACGCCTTCTACGGCGAACAGGCCGGCGTGCGGATCGCGCGCAAGCACCTGGGCTGGTACGCGAAGGACCGTCCGGAGAACGCGGCCTTCCGCGCGGTGGTCAACCGCGCCGACGACGCCGCCTCGCAGCTGCGGCTGACCCGCGACTACTTCGACGCGCTGGCGGCGGGCGTCGCGCCCGAGCTGCCCGCCGCGGCCTGATCCGCGCACGGGCTTGCCAGCTCGCGTCGGGCTGACCATGATCCCGCTCGGGGAATCGAGGCCGCCGCGGCGGCGACAGGGAGTCATCGCATTGGACCAGCACCTTCCGGGCAAGGACGCGTCGCGCCGGCCGATCAAGGCGCGCGGCAACGCGCTCGTCCAGCGCATCGCCGCCGCGCTCGCACGCTCGCCGCTGACACCCAACGCGATCTCGGTGCTCAGCATCGT
Organism: Luteimonas rhizosphaericola; assembly: GCF_029888045.1. GTDB lineage: Bacteria > Pseudomonadota > Gammaproteobacteria > Xanthomonadales > Xanthomonadaceae > Luteimonas > Luteimonas rhizosphaericola. Next base: position 275,631 of record NZ_JARXRN010000021.1, read on the forward strand.
CTTCGCCGCCGCCGGCGCCGCGGCGCTGCTGTGGCTGCCTCCGTGGGGCGCGTGGCTGTGCGCGCTGGGCATCCAGCTGCGGCTGCTGTGCAACCTGTTCGACGGCATGGTCGCGGTGGAAGGCGGCCGGTCCACGCCGACGGGCGCGCTGTACAACGAGGTGCCCGACCGCGTCGCCGACAGCCTGCTGCTGGTCGCGCTCGGCTACGCCGCCGGACTGTCGTGGGCGGGTTGGCTCGCCGCGCTGCTGGCCGCATCGACCGCCTACATCCGCACCCTGGGCGGTGCGCTGGGCCAGGCGCAGGACTTCCGCGGGCCGATGGCCAAGCAGCACCGCATGGTGCTGATGACGTCCGCCTGCGTGCTCGTCCCGTTCGAGGCGATGGCCGCCGGTTCGCGTTACGCACTGGCGGTGGCGGTGCTGGCGATCGCGCTGGGCGCGCTGGTGACCTGCGCCACCCGCCTGCGCGTCATCGCCCGCCGGCTGGAGGCGACGCCTTGATCGCGCGGCTCGGCGGCGCGGCGCTGGTCGGCTTCACCCGCACCCTGGTCGGGGCGCGCGCGCAGTGGCGGGCGGCGCCGCCGACGGGCCAGTGCATCTTTTTCGCCAACCACACCAGCCATCTGGACACGGTGGCGATCTGGTCGGCACTGACGCCGGCGCAGCGCGCGCCGGTGCGCCCGGTGGCCGCGCGCGACTACTGGGACAGGCCGGGCCTGCGCGGCTGGCTGGCGGGGCGCGTGCTGCGCGCGATCCTGATCGACCGCCAGCGCGCGGATCCCGAGGCCGATCCGCTCGCGCCGGTACGCGACGCCCTGGACCACGGTGATTCACTGATCCTGTTCCCCGAAGGCACGCGCAGCAGCGAACGCCTGCCGCAGCCGTTCAAGTCCGGCCTGTACCGGCTGGCGACGGAGTGTCCGCACGTGGAGCTGGTGCCGGTGTACCTCGACACCCTGCACCGCAGCCTGCCCAAGGGCGCGCTGCTGCCGCTGCCCCTGCCGCTGTACTGCAACGTCAACTTCGGCGCACCACTGTCCCGGGTGGCCGGCGAGACGCGCGAGGCGTTCCTGGAACGCGCGCGCGCGTCGGTGGAGGCGCTGGCATGAGCCCGCAGCAGAAGATCATCACCGTGTTCGGGGGCATCGTCGGGCTGTTGCTGGTGGCCTCGATCGTCGGCTGGCTGCTGTCGCGGCGCGGCGCGGACGGCGGCGGCGCCACGGTGCGCAACCTCAACGCGCGCGTGCGCGCCTGGTGGGGCATGGTCGCCGTGCTGGCGGCGTGCTTCGCGATCGGCCCGGCGGCCACGCTGGTGGTGTTCGCCTTCATCTCGTTCTTCGCCCTGCGCGAGTTCATCACCCTCACCCCCACCCGCGCCGGCGACCACCTGCCGCTGGTGGCGGCGTTCTACCTGCTGATTCCGCTGCAGTACTGGCTGATCCACGACCAGTGGTACGGGCTGTTCGCGATCTTCATCCCGGTGTACGCGTTCCTGGCGCTGCCGGTGCTGGCGGTCTTCGGGGGCGATACCACCGACTTCCTCGAGCGCAGCACCAAGATCCAGTGGGGCGTGATGATCGCGATCTACTGCATCAGCCACGCGCCGGCGCTGATGATCCTGCACCCCGACGCGCCGGCGGGCACCGGCCAGCTGCTGCTGCTCTACCTGATGCTGGTGGTGCAGATCAGCGACGTGCTGCAGTACGTGTTCGGCAAGCTGTTCGGTCGCCGCAAGCTGGCGCCGCTGGTGAGTCCGTCGAAGACGGTGGAAGGCCTGGTCGGCGGCGGCCTGGCGGCGGTGGGCATCGGCACCGCGCTGTGGTGGATGACGCCGTTCACGCCGCTGCAGGCCGCGGGCATGTCGGCGGTGATCGTGCTTGCGGGCGCATGCGGCGGACTGGCGCTGTCGGCGGTCAAGCGCAGCCTCGGCGCCAAGGACTGGGGCCGGATGATCGAAGGGCACGGCGGCATGATGGACCGCATGGACTCGGTGGTCTTCGCCGCGCCGGTGTTCTTCCACTTCACCCGCTACTGGTTTCCCGCGTAGCCGCCGCAGCCCTGTGGCTTGTAGCCCGGATAAGCGCAGCGCATCCGGGGCATCGCGATCTTGCCGCCGAAGCGGCCCTTGCCACAGACAACCGCCTCGCCCATCTGCGACCGCCAGAGGCGGCGGGTCGCGTTAAACGCCGCCTCGGCCCCGGCGGCGGCCTGCGGCCTTGGCCGGGCTACGCGACCGCGCCTCCGCACCGCCGCGTCGCCCGGATAAGCGCAGCGCATCCAGGGCATCGCGAACTGGCGGCCCGATCGGCCATCCGGGCCAGGGCACACGCACCTTCGCCCGCAGCCAACCCGCCCGCAGCCCCACCGGAAGATGTAACCGTCGCTAATGCGCCCCGGGCTGCGGCGAGGCTGCCGCCGGCTCGACCCAGATGCGATCCCACATCTGCGCCAGGCGCCGGCGCGCCTCCCACGGCCACTCCAGCTGCTGCGGCGGCAGCTCGCGCCAGCCGGCCCCGTCGCGCTCGGCGACCGCGAAGTTGAAGCTGTAGTCCGGCTCGGCGCCCATGCGCAGGTCGCTCAGCACCAGGCGACCGTCCCGCACCTGCGCCTTCATGAAGCCATGGTTGAACCACGCCAGCCGCGAGACGGCCGGATAGCCGGCCACCTGCGCCAGCGCGTCGACATCGGAGGCGTGGCGACGGAAGGCGATCGGCCGGCGATCGGCCACCAGCGAATGCTCGCCTTCGACGAAGCCCTCCGGCGTCATCGCAACCACCCTCCACAGCAGCGTGTTGAACGGCATCGGCACCGAAAAGCGAGGCGCATCCTGCAGTCCCAGGGCCGCCAGCGAGCGCTCGGCCTCGCGTTCGACCATCGACTTGGCCACCAGCGACCAGCCCAGGTAGCCGCAGCTCAGGACCAGGCCGGCCACCAGCGCCTGTCGCGCGAGCGGCCTGGCGCCCGCGAACAGCGCCATGCACACGCCCAGCAGCAGCCACAGCGTATAGCCCGGGTCGATGATGAACATGCTCGACCACATCACCGGCGGGGTCGCGAGCGGCCACAGCAGCTGGGTGCCGTACACCGTGAACGCGTCGAGCAGCGGGTGCGTCACCAGCGCCAGCTGGATCGCCCAGAGCCAGGGCCACGGCGCCTGCGCCACGCGACCGCCGCCGCGCCGGAACAGCGCCCAGATGCCCCAAGCCACCAGCGGCAGCACGAACAGCGAGTGGCTCAGGCCGCGATGCAGCGTCATCAGCGCGACCGGATCGTCGGTGAACAGCGCGATCGGGAACGAGTCGAGGTCGGGCAGCGTGCCCAGTGCCGCGCCGGCCAGCATCGCCGCGCGCCGGTGGCCGGCGGGCACCACCGCGCCCGCCACCGCGGCACCGAGCAGGAGCTGGCTGATCGAATCCATGGGCGAATGCTAACAGCGGGTGGAGACGCGGCACATCGTGCGGGCGGCCGCGTCCAGGCGCCCCGCCGGTGCATTCGACGTCGACGCCAGTGGCGGCGCGCGCATGACGTTCCGGCGAATTCAGGCGGCGCGCGCCACCGCGGCCTGCGCCACCAGGCGCAGCCTCGGCGCGAGTTCGGCCAGCGTCTCTCCACGATGCGACAGCAGCCGCAGGGTGCCGTCGTGGTCTTCGGCCAGCGCGGTCAGGCTCTCGACCCAGTCGCCGTCGTTGGCGTACACCAGACCGCCGTGCACCTGCAGGGACGCGCGGTGGATGTGCCCGCAGACGATGCCGTCGAGCCCGCGGCGGCGCGCATCGTCCAGCCCCGCCTGCACGAACCGGGCGATGTAGCGTTCGGCCGCGCCGCTGCGCGACTTGAGGAACTCCGACAGCGACCAGTACCGCAGGCCCAGCCGACGCCGCGACGCGTTGAGCCACTGGTTGCCGGTGAGGATGCGCTCGTACAGCCAGTCCCCGAACCGCTCCTGCAGGTTTCCGAAGTGGGTGATGCTGTCGTAGTCGTCGCCGTGCACCACCAGCAGCCGGCGGCCGTCGGCGGTGACGTGGATCGTGCGCCGCCGCACCTGCATCGACGGCAGCATCAGGCCGCAGAAGCGGCGGATCGCCCGGTCGTGGTTGCCCGGCACGTAGACCAGTTCGGTGCCCTGCCGGGACAGCGCATGCAGCGCCTCGACCACGCGGTTGTGCGCCGGCCCCCAGGCCGCGCGACGCTTCGCCATCCACCACAGGTCGACGATGTCGCCGACCAGGTACAGCCGCTCGCACTGCAGCCGTTCCAGGAATCCGCACAACTCCGCGGCGTGGCAGTGGCGCGACCCGAGATGGACGTCGGAAATGAACACGGTCCGGCAATGCGGCAGCGTCGCGCTCATGCGGCCGCCTCCACCGGCGTACTCAGGCGCAGGTAGCGCGCGCTCTTCGCCAGCCGCAACCGCTGCAGGTCCACCTCCACCAGGCCGTCGATCGAATCGCTGAACTCCGGGTCCACGCCGAACGCCAGGAAGCGCACGCCGCCGGGTTCGCATAGTGCGGTGTACTGGCGGTAGAGCACCGGAATCGCCACGCCCATCGCCGCCAGGTCCCGCTGCAGGCGCGCAAGCGAGGCAGCCGCGTCCTCGTGCGGATCGACCGGTGGCGCCACGCCCTGCCACGGCCGGCGCGCGACCGCGAACACGTCGTCCCCGGTGCCGTGGTGGCGGCGGTAGTGATCGACGATCCGAGCGCTAGCCAAGGGCGGCAGCGCGGCGCTGATCGACACCGCGCCATACAGGTAGCGCACCTCCGGGTGACGCGCGAGGTAGGCGCCGATGCCCTGCCACAGCAGGTCCAGGCTGCGCCCACCGCGGTAGTCGGGATCGACGAAGCTGCGGCCGAGTTCGACCCCCTGCGCCAGCCGCGGCCGCATGGCGTCGGCGTAGTCGAACAGGGTGGCGGTGTAGAGGCCGTCGGTGCCGCGCCTGGCGAGCACCGGCGCGCAGCGCGCGATCCGGTACGCGCCGGCGATGCGTGCCGCGTTCGCGTCCCAGGCCAGGAGATGGTCGTAGTCCGGATCGTGGCGGTCGATGTCGCGCGCGCGCCCGGTGCCCTCGCCGACCGAACGGAATGCACGTTCGCGCAACCGCCCGATCTCCTGCAGCAGCGGCGACCCCTCCCGGCACCGGGCCAGCCGCAGCTCGCGTCCTTCCGGCGTGGTTCCGATCAGGTCGGTGGCCGCGATCGCGAGCCGCAGCCGCGCCGGCGCCAGCGGTGCGGGCAGTGGCGCCATGCGTGGCGCCGCCGCGCCCAGGCGATACAGCGCGCGCCGTACCTCGCGCAACTGTCGCCGGGCATCGCCGTCGGCCGGCAGGCGCACCGGATGGCCCACGTGCAGCTGCAGCGGACGGCCGCGACGGGCGAACATCTCGCGCGCCAGCAGCGCAGTCCCCGCCGGCCGGAACAGCGCCGAGGCCCCGTAGAACAGCGTCGAGTTGCGCGCCACCACCCGCACCGGCAGCACCGGCGCACCCGTGCGCCGCGCGAAATGCAGGCAGCCCCGGCGCCAGTGGCCGTCGCGCACGCCGCGCAGCGACAGCCGCGACACTTCGCCGGAGGGAAATACGATCACGCACTGCTCGCGCTGCAGCGCGGCCTCGATCGCCTGCAGGCTGCCGGCGCGTGCGCGGCCGCCGAACACGCGCACCGGCAGCAGCAGGCCGGACAGCGGCTCGAGCGCGGCGAGGACGTCGTTGGCCACGATCCGCACGTCGCCCCGCACCCGCCCGACCGCGTCGAGCAGCGCCAGCGCGTCCAGTGCGCCGGACGGGTGGTTGGCGACGATCACCAGCCGCCCGTGCGCGGGAATCCGCGACAGCCCGTCGTCGGCGATGCGCGCCTCGGTGCCGAGGAAACGCAGCGCCGCGGCCACGAACGCGAGATCCTGCAGGTGCCCGTGCCCGTCGAGGAAGGCATCGATCGCGTCCAGTCGCGACCAGCGCACCATGCCCCGGAGCAGCGGCCGCGCCATCGCGCCGCGCCGTCCCCGGAACCACTGCGGCCAGCGCTGCTGCAGGCGGTGTTCGATCGGCGGCATCGAGATCTCGGGGTCGGCCCGGTTGGCCGGCAGCCTGCGCTCCGGGCGCGACAGCGGCGTTGCGCTTTTCCTGCGCCGGCGTGACACCGCACCCGCCGGTGCCGCGCGGTCGCCCGGATGAGCGCCGCGCATCCGGGAAGCCGCCCCGCCCGGACCTGCGTCGCCCCCGGCACGCGTCGCTCCCTGACGCGACCGGGAAAACGCATGGCTTCGGGTAACCTGAAGCGCCGCCGCGCGCCGGGTGCGCCACGGGGGCGCCCCGTGTATCATGCGCACCCATCTTTTCATCCGAATTGAAGGATATAAGCCGATGTCCAGCTACCTGTTCACCTCCGAATCGGTCTCGGAAGGCCATCCGGACAAGATCGCCGACCAGATTTCCGATGCGGTGCTGGACGCCATCCTCGCCCAGGACAAGCGCGCGCGCGTGGCCTGCGAGACGATGGTCAAGACCGGCGCGGCGATCGTCGCCGGCGAGGTGACCACCTCGGCCTGGGTCGACATCGAAGGCCTGGCGCGCAAGGTCATCAACGGGATCGGCTACGACAATTCCAGCGTCGGCTTCGACGGCCACACCTGCGCGATCATCAACATGCTCGGCAAGCAGTCGCCCGACATCAACCAGGGCGTGGACCGCAAGAAGCCCGAGGAACAGGGCGCCGGCGACCAGGGCCTGATGTTCGGCTACGCCTGCAACGAAGCGCCCGAGTACATGCCCGCGCCGCTGTACTACAGCCACCGCCTGGTCGAGCAGCAGGCCAAGGTGCGCAAGAGCGGCAAGCTCGCCTGGCTGCGCCCGGACGCCAAGAGCCAGGTCACGCTGCGCTACGACGGCAATGCGATCCTCGGCCTCGACGCGGTGGTGCTCTCGACCCAGCACGATCCGGACATCAAGCAGAAGGACCTGGTGGAGGCCGTGCGCGAGCACATCCTCAAGCCCGTGCTGCCGAAGAAGTGGCTCGAGGCGCTGGGCAGGAACAAGGTGCACATCAACCCGACCGGCAAGTTCGTCATCGGCGGCCCGGTGGGCGACTGCGGCCTGACCGGCCGCAAGATCATCGTCGACACCTACGGCGGCATGGCCCGCCACGGCGGCGGCGCGTTCTCCGGCAAGGATCCGTCGAAGGTCGACCGCAGCGCCGCCTATGCCGCGCGCTACGTGGCCAAGAACATCGTCGCCGCGGGCCTGGCCGACAAGTGCGAGGTGCAGGTGAGCTACGCCATCGGCGTGGCCGAGCCGACCTCGATCTCGGTCACCACCTTCGGCACCGGCAAGGTGGGCGACGAGGTGATCGAGAAGCTGATCCGCAAGCACTTCGACCTGCGTCCCTACGGCATCACGAAGATGCTCGACCTGGAGCACCCGATCTACCAGGCCACCGCGGCCTACGGCCACTTCGGCCGCAAGCCGAAGGACATCACCTACGTCGACGGTGCCGGCAAGAAGCACACCGCCACCGCGTTCTCGTGGGAGCGCACCGACAAGGCCGACGAACTGCGCAAGGCGGCGAAGCTGAAGTAGGCGTCGGCGCACGCCCCCGACGCGGGGGCAACCGCCGGTACGACGGGCCGCGCAAGCGGCCCGTTTCCGTTGGGCCTGGCCGGAGCTGCCAGTCGCCATCGACCCGAGCGCTGCGACGCCGGCCGGCAACGCTGGACACCGTGCGGGCATTGCCACCCGCCCGACGCGACAACGGAGCGTCGGCGCTGGCGTGCTCCGGCGCCGCGTGCTATGTCTAGCCGCATCCCCCACGCTGGACCCGGATCGCCGATGTCGCCTGGCTACGACGAGATGCACGATGCGCAAGGCCAGGTCCGCGCGCACTACGCTGCATTCGACGACTGGCTGCGCGACACCCCCGAAGGCGAGATCGAACGCAAGCGGCGCGAGGCCGAGATCTCCTTCCACCGCGTGGGCATCACCTTCTCGGTCTACGGCGAGGAAGCCGGCAACGAACGGCTGATCCCCTTCGACCTGGCGCCGCGCATCCTGCCCGCGGGCGAATGGCGGATGCTCGAGGCCGGCCTGCGCCAGCGCGTGCTGGCGCTGAACCTGTTCCTGGCCGACGTCTACGGGGACCGCCGCATCCTGCGCGAGGGGCGCATTCCCGCCGAACTGGTGCTGGAGAACAGCGAATACCTGGCGCAGATGATCGGCGTACAGGTGCCCGGCGGCGTGTACTCGCACATTTCCGGGATCGACCTGGTGCGCGCGGGCGACGGCCTGTACTACGTGCTCGAGGACAACCTGCGCGTGCCCTCGGGCGTGTCGTACATGCTCGAGAACCGGCGCATGATGGCGCGCCTGGTGCCCGAGCTGTTCGCGCGCCAGCAGATCGCGCCGGTGGAACGCTACCCCGACGCGCTGCTGGAGATCCTGCGCGAGGCCGCGCCCGACGGCATCGACAGCCCGACGGTGGCCGTGCTCACGCCCGGGGCGGCCAATTCCGCGTACTTCGAGCACGCCTTCCTCGCCCAGCAGATGGGCGTGGAGCTGGTCGAGGGCCAGGACCTGTTCGTGCGCGACGACATGGTCTACATGCGCACCACGCGCGGACCGCAGCGCGTGCACGTGATCTACCGCCGGATCAACGACGACTACCTCGACCCCACCGTGTTCCGCGCCGATTCGCTGCTCGGCGTGCCGGGCATCTTCGAGGCCTACAAGGCCGGGCGCGTCACCCTGGCCAATGCGCCGGGCACGGGCGTGGGCGACGACAAGTCGGTCTACCCCTACGTGCCGGAGATGATCCGCTTCTACCTGTCGGAAGAGCCGATCCTGCTCAACGTGCCGACCTGGATGCTGCGCAATCCCGACGACCTGCGCTACACCCTCGAGCATCTGCCCGAGCTGGTGGTCAAGGAGGTCCACGGCGCCGGCGGCTACGGCATGCTGGTCGGCCCGGCGGCCACACGCCAGGAGATCGAGGACTTCCGCCTGCGCATCCTCGCCGACCCGGGCAACTACATCGCCCAGCCGACGCTGTCGCTGTCCACCTGCCCGACCTTCGTCGAGAGCGGGCTGGCGCCGCGGCACATCGACCTGCGGCCCTACATCCTCAGCGGCAAGCGCATCCACGTGGTGCCCGGCGGCCTGACCCGGGTGGCGCTGCGCGAGGGCTCGCTGGTGGTGAACTCGTCGCAGGGCGGCGGCACCAAGGACACCTGGGTGCTGGAAAGCTGATGCTGTGCCGGACCGCCAACGACCTGTACTGGGCGTCGCGCCACATGGAGCGCGCGGAGAACACCGCGCGCCTGATCGACCTGGCCCTGCGCATCTCCATGCTTCCCGAGCGCTACGACCGCGGCAAGGCCCAGGCCGGGCCGTGGCGGCGCGCGCTCGACGCGCTGGGCGCCAGCGGCCGCTACACGGCCCTGTACGGCACGATCGAACCCGAGGGCGTGCTGCGCCACCTGCTCCTGGCGGCGGACAATCCGTTCTCGATCCACAGCTGCCTGCGTGGCGCGCGGGAAAACGCGCGCGCGCAGCGCGGCGCGATCACGGCCGAGATGTACGAGGATCTCAACACCTCGTGGCTGGAGATCCGCAGCCGCACCTGGGACGGCGTGCGCAGCGACGGCATCAGCAACATCGTCGAGTGGGTGAAGTCGCGCTCGGCCTCGTTCCGCGGCGTCACCATCGGCACGCTCGGCCGCGGCGAGGCCTACCAGTTCCTGCAGCTGGGCGCCTTCATCGAACGCTCGAACTGGGCGATCCGCCTGCTCGACGTGGTCGGCAGCGAGGGCGAGATCGACGAGTCCGGCGAAGTCCGCGACGCGACCGACTATTTCCAGTGGAGCGCGCTGCTGCAGTCGCAGTCGGCGTTCGAGACCTACCGCCGCCTGTACCGCGAATCGGTCACCCCGCGCAGCGTCACCGACCTGATGCTGCTGCGCGACGTGAACCCGCGTTCGCTGCAGACCTGCCTGAACACGCTGCACGAGGTGCTGCGGGCGATGACCGGAGGAGAATCGCTCGAGGTGGTGCGGCTGGCCGGCGCGCTGTCGGCGCAGACCCGCTACGCGCGCATCGACGACATCATCGCCCGTGGCCTGGAGCCCCACCTGCAGGCGACGATGGACCTGCTGGTGGAGCTGGGCGAAGCGATCCACGCCCAGTTCATGGTCTCGCTGGAGGCGGGCCACACGCAGTCCCAGCAGCAGGGCTAGCGCGGCCGCGGGCCCGGACCGGGCCGCGCCCGTCGGTCGCAGGCGCGAACCGCTTCACGATCCGCGGGCGCCGCGGGGGCGCCCCTCCCCGTCGGCCCACGCGGCGTTCAGCCGCGCAGGCCCTCCCCTCCCCCGGGGCGGTATAATCGGCAGCCCGTCGAGGGGCGCTGCGACCGTGATTCCACGGCCAGGCTCGACGGTTGCACCACGCGACAACGGCGCCCGTGACCGCATCCATTGCACTCACGGAGTTCCGCATGAACGCACAATTGAAGACCTTCTCCCAGGAAGGCGACTACAAGGTCGCCGACATCTCGCTGGCCGACTGGGGCCGCAAGGAAATCGACATCGCCGAGCACGAGATGCCCGGCCTGATGTCCATCCGCCGCAAGCACGCCGCCGACGCCCCGCTCAAGGGCGTGCGCGTGACCGGCTCGCTGCACATGACCATCCAGACCGCGGTGCTGATCGAGACGCTCAAGGACATCGGCGCCGACGTGCGCTGGGCCTCGTGCAACATCTTCAGCACCCAGGACCACGCCGCCGCGGCGATCGCCGCCACCGGCACCCCGGTGTTCGCCTGGAAGGGCGAGACGCTGGAGGAGTACTGGGACTGCACGCTCGACGCGCTGTCCTTCCCCGACGGCAAGGGCGGCTTCCTCGGCCCGCAACTGGTGGTGGACGACGGCGGCGACGTGACCCTGCTGATCCACAAGGGCTTCGAGCTCGAGCAGGGCGACGAGTCCTGGGTGAACGGGCCTTCCGGCAGCCACGAGGAGCAGGTGATCAAGACCCTGCTCAAGCGCGTGGCCAAGGAGCGTCCCGGCTTCTGGAAGGCCGTCGTCGCCGACTGGAAGGGCGTGTCGGAGGAAACCACCACCGGCGTGCACCGCCTCTACCAGCTGGCCGAGCGCGGCAAGCTGCTGGTGCCGGCGATCAACGTCAACGACTCGGTCACCAAGTCGAAGTTCGACAACCTCTACGGCTGCCGCGAGTCGCTGGCCGACGGCCTCAAGCGCGCGCTCGACGTGATGCTGGCCGGCAAGGTGGCCGTGGTCTGCGGCTATGGCGACGTCGGCAAGGGTTCGGCGGCCTCGCTGCGCGCTTACGGCGCGCGCGTGATCGTGACCGAGATCGATCCGATCTGCGCCCTGCAGGCGGCGATGGAGGGCTTTGAAGTCACCACGATCGAGGACACCCTCGGCCGCGCCGACATCTACGTCACCACCACCGGCAACAAGGACATCATCACCCTCGACCACATGAAGGCGATGAAGGACCAGGCCATCGTCTGCAACATCGGCCACTTCGACAACGAGATCCAGGTCGATGCGCTGTACGCGTCGGGCGCGGTGAAGACCAACATCAAGCCGCAGGTGGACAAGTTCACCTTCGCCAACGGCAATGCGATCTTCCTGCTGGCCGAGGGCCGCCTGGTGAACCTGGGCTGCGCGACCGGGCATCCGAGCTTCGTGATGTCGAACTCGTTCTCCAACCAGACCCTGGCCCAGATCGACCTGTGGGCGAACAGGGACGCCTACGAGTCGAAGGTCTACATCCTGCCCAAGCAGCTCGACGAGGAAGTCGCGCGCCTGCACCTGGAAAAGATCGGCGTGAAGCTGACCAAGCTCACGAAGGAGCAGGCCGACTACCTCGGCGTGGCGGTCGAAGGCCCGTACAAGCCGGAGCACTACCGCTACTGAGCGGGCCCGGCCAGGCGGCATCTCGACGGGCGCCTTCGGGCGCCCGTTGCGTGTCCGGTACCCGCTTGTCCCCGGCGCGCGCGGGACCTACCCTGCGGCGCACCGCCCGCATGGATCCGACGCGATGCCCGAACCGACCATCCCCGGACCCGACGGCCGCCCGCGCTGCCGCTGGTGCGCGGCGGCGCCCGAGTTCTTCGACTACCACGACCGCGAATGGGGCTTCCCGGTCGCCGACGACCGGCGCCTGTTCGAGAAGCTGTGCCTGGAAAGTTTCCAGTCCGGCCTGAGCTGGCGCACGATCCTGGCCAAGCGCGAGAATTTCCGCGCCGCGTTCGCGGGCTTCGACTTCGATGCGGTGGCGCGCTTCGGACCGCGCGAGGCCGAGCGCCTGCTCGGCGACGCCGGCATCGTGCGCCATCGCGGCAAGATCGAGGCGGTGATCAACAACGCCGCCCGCGCCCGCGAGCTTGTCGACGCCGAAGGCTCGCTCGCCGCCTTCGTCTGGCGCTACGAGGCCGGGCGGGAAGCGGATGGCGCGGCGCAGGCCGTGTCGACGTCCCCCGAATCCGTGGCGCTGTCGAAGGAGTTCAAGCGCCGCGGCTGGGCCTTCGTGGGTCCGACGACGGTCTACGCCTTCATGCAGGCGATGGGGCTGGTGAACGACCACGCGCACGCCTGCGTGGTCCGCACGGAGGTCGAGGCGGCACGCGCGGCGTTCCGCCGGCCCGCGTAGTCGCGCGCCCCGCGCGTGCCGAAGCCCGCGGACGACGCGCACATGGGCTGTCGGGTCCGGTACGGACAGCCGCCACTCACGGCCGCCAGTTCGCGTTGCGCTCCCAGAACTCCACGCTGCGGCGATAGGCGTCGCGATCCAGCGGCACGCCCGACCCTCCTTCCTCCACGCCCAGCGCATTGCGCATCATGGTCACCGGCGCCATCGGGATCTCCTCCGGCGCCATCGTGTACAGGCAGCCGACGATGCCCCAGTCGCCGTCGATCGGGGCGCCCTCGGTCGCCAGCTGTTCCGCGCTGTAGAGGATTGCGACCAGGTAGTCGGCCACCGGCGGCTCGACGCCCTCGAACCAGCGCACCAGCACCGGCAGTTCGTCGCGCGAGCGCGCTTCGTAGGCCGAGCGCAGCAGGTGGCGGTTGTCGTCGGTGACCGGCACGGTGAGGCAGCGCGTCGAGGTCCAGTTGCGATGCACGTGCAGCCGGCAGAACGGCGCGTAGCCGTCCAGCACCCGCAGCGGCGCGTGGTCGTTGAGATGGCGCTCGAACTGCGACGGCGTGCAGTCCTGGATGGTGTTGCGCCGCGGCGCGCGCGGAAACAGTCGCGCGCGGGCGAACGGAGTGAGGACGATGCGCATGGCGCCATGATGCCAAACGCGCGATCCGGGACCCTGCCAGGCCATCGGAGCGACGGCCGGCGCGGCGGGAGGCCCGCCCCGGCGTCAAGCACCGGCGTCGCGCGCTCCCGACGCCGCCTCGTCCCGTCCCCCCTCGATCACCGGCCCCGTCCCCGGATCACTCTCCGCAGCCACGCCTGCCGCGGTCCGCGCGAGGCACCCCGGAACACGGGCGGTGTCGCAAAAGTCTTATCATCCATCGCGATACAGAGATATAATCCGCCCGTCCCCGCCGCGGCCGCCGTCGATGATCCCCGTCAGCTTCGAGTTCTATCCGCCCAAGACCGACGACCAGCGCGAGCAGCTTGACCGCACCGTGTCCCGGCTCAGGTCGCACGCGCCGGACTACGTCTCGTGCACGTTCGGGGCCGGCGGTTCGACCCTGAGCTACACCGCCGACACCGTGCGCCGGCTGCTGCAGGACCACGGCTTGGACGCGGCCCCGCACCTGTCCTGCGTCGGCGGCACGCGCGCGGAGATCGCCGAGCTGCTCGATCAGTACCGCGCGCTCGGCTGCCGCCGCCTGGTCGCCCTGCGCGGCGACCTGCCTTCGGGCATGGGCCATCCGGGCGACCTGCGCTACGCCGCGGACCTGATCGGCTTCATCCGGGAACGCCACGGCGCTCACTTCCACGTCGAGGTCGGCGCCTATCCGGAGATGCATCCGCAGGCGGAGGACGCGCTGACGGACCTGCGCCACTTCAAGGCCAAGGTCGACGCCGGCGCCGATGGCGCGATCACGCAGTACTTCTACAACGCCGACGCCTACTTCCACTTCGTCGATGCGGTGCGCGCGCTCGGGGTGGAAGTGCCGATCGTGCCGGGAATCATGCCGATCTCGAACTTCGCCCAGCTGCGGCGGTTCTCCGAGCAGTGCGGCGCCGAGATCCCGCGCTGGATCACGAAGAAGATGCAGGCGATGGGCGACGACGCCGGCGCGATCCGCGAGTTCGGCGCCGACATCGTCGCCCGGCTGTGCCGGCGGCTGGTCGACGGCGGCGCGCCCGCGCTGCACTTCTACACGCTCAACCTCGCCAAGCCGACCCAGGCGGTGCTCGCGCGCATGGCGTGAGGCCGCGCCGACACCCCGCGCGCCGGGTCGCAGACCTGGCGGACTCAGGCGTGCTCGGTGCGGTTGCGGCCGGCGATCTTGGCGCGATACAGCGCCGCATCGACGTCGCCGTAGAACGCGTCGGCGTCTTCGTGGCGCGCAGGATCGAACTGGCCGCAGCCGATGCTGACGGTCACCGCCACCTCGCGGTCCAGTGCCTGCACGGGTTGCCCGGCCAGCGCCTTGCGGAAGGCTTCCGCCCGCTGCGATGCCTGCGCGCGCGCGGCCCGGATGACCACCCCGAATTCCTCGCCGCCGAGCCGCACCGGCAGGTCGCCCGGCTCGCGGAAGTGCTCGCGCAGGCGCTGGGCCAGCGCCACCAGGCAGGCATCCCCGGCGCGGTGGCCGAGGCTGTCGTTGATGCGCTTGAAGTGGTCTACGTCGATGATCAGCAGCGACACCGCACGCGCCGGCGCCGCACCGTCCACGGCCCGCGCCAGCGCGGCGCCGAATTCGCGCCGGTTGGCGAGCCCGGTCAGGCCGTCGACCTGGCTCTGGCGCTCGAACAGGTCGCGCTGGTGGCGCAGGTCCTCTTCCAGCTCCAGCCGCGTGCGGTACTCGCGGTGGCTGCGCCGCAGCACCATCAGCATGTACAGCATGTACACGCCCCACATGATCGCGACCCATTGCGATGCGCCCTGCCACAGCACCACCTGGCTGGGCACCATCACGCACAGGATCGCCACCACCGCGGGCGTGGTGCGCATGCACATCGTGTGCGCCAGAGCCATGCCGAACGCGCCCGAGAAGAGCAGTGCCACCAGGGGCGCCGGCTCCGGCAGCGCGGCGAAGGTCCAGGCGCTGAACGCGCCCCACAGCGCGGTCGAACCCAGCACCACCGCCCACAGCCGCCGCAGCTTGCGGCGCGCTTCGTCGACATCTGGCGCGGCGGACGGCCCGATCAGGCAGCGCGCGATCGCCAGCGCCAGCAGACCGCCCACCACCGCGAGCGCGTGCCAGCGCCATTGCCACAGGCCTGCGGCCAGGAACGCCAGCAGCGCCGCGACCGGATAGAAGAAGCCCCCCAGGCGCGCGCGCTCGCAGGATTCGCGCAGTTCCTGCAGCAAGAGGTTGCGCCCGCGCTGCGCCGCGCGCTGCTCGATGAATTCGTCCTGCGGCATGTGCTGCGTCGTGCGCCGCGCCGGCGCGCGGCCCTCCCCCCTCGCCTTGCCCCTAGCGTACCCCCGGCGCCACCCGCCTGCCCATGGGTCCGGCATGAACGGGCGGGGCGCGCGAAGACGGCCTGAACGCGACGCGCCCGCGGACTTCCCGCGCGGCAGGCGCGGCGATAGGCTGCGGCGATGCCGCACCCGTTCCAGCCCCGCGCCCTGGCCCTGCTCCTGCTGCTCGCGCTGCCGGCGCTCGCGCCGGCGGCGCAGGGCCAGATCCGCCGCTGCGTCACCGACGACGGCAGCCACGTCTACACCGACCGCGCCTGCAAGGACCTGGGCGCGACCGAGCGGGTGCCGCGCCAGGGCGTGGCCGACGCCCCCGGCGGGCGCTACATCCGCCGCGACTGCAGCCGCAACCTGCAGGACCTGGTGTTCGAGCTGACCTCCGCCATCGACGGGCGCGACGTCAACCGCCTGGCCGGGATCTACCACTGGCCCGGCACGTCCTCGCGCACCGCCTACGCGATCATGGGCCGCCTCGACGCCATCGTGAACCGGCCGCTGATCGACGTCAGTCCGCTGCAGCCGCCGCCCGCGCCGACACTCCCGGCTGCGCCCGCGTCCGCCGGCAGCCTCACCTGGCGCAGCCCGGCGCGCCCGGAGATGCGCACCACCTCGAACCCGCAGACCGGCGGCGGAGCGGACGCTGCCCTGCCCGATTCGGTCCGGGCCGCCGCCCAGCGCGGGCAGCAGGCGCGTCGGGCCCCGACCGGGCTGGTGGTCGACCAGACGGTCGCCAACCGGATCACGCCGCTGCAGACGGTGTTCTCGCTGCGCCGGCACCTCGGATGCTGGTGGGTGAGCCTGTAGCCATCGGTGCCCGACGCAGCCGCGGGGCGGACGCGTGCGGGCGCCGCAATCGGGCAAAATGACGCTTTCGAACCTCGAGGGCGGCGCATGCAGTACCCGGACTGGATCTGGCACAACGGCGCGATCAAGCCGTGGGCCGAAGGCACCACCCACGTCATGTCGCACGCGCTGCACTACGGCTCGTCCGTGTTCGAGGGCATCCGCTGCTACGACACCGCGCAGGGCCCGGCGATCTTCCGCCTCACCGACCACAACCGGCGCCTGTACCTGTCGGCCAAGATCCACGAGATCGACATCCCCTACTCGCTGGAGCAGATCAACGCCGCCTGCCGCGAGGTGATCGCCGCCAACGGCAACACCACCGACTACCTGCGTCCGGTCGCCTACCGCGGCCTCGGCGGGTTCGGGCTCTCGGCCGAGACCCCGGTGGACGTGGCCGTAGCCACCTGGAAGATGGGCAAGTACCTGGGCGACGAGGCGCTGTCGAACGGCATCGACGCCTGCGTGTCGAGCTGGCAGCGGTTCGCCCCCAACACCATCCCCGCCGGCGCCAAGGCCGGTGGCAACTATCTGTCGGGCACCCTGGTCGCGCGCGAGGCGCGGAGGCTGGGATTCGGCGAGGGCATCGCCCTGGCTTCGACCGGGCTGCTCAGCGAAGGCGCCGGCGAGAACCTGTTCCTGGTCTTCGACGGCGCGCTGCACACCACGCCGGTCAGCGCCGCGCTGCTCAACGGCATCACCCGCAACTCGATCATCACCCTGGCGCGCGATGCCGGCCTGACGGTCATCGAGCGCGACCTGCCGCGCGAATACCTGTATCTGTGCGACGAGCTGTTCATGTGCGGCACGGCGGCGGAGATCACGCCGATCCGCTCGGTGGACGGGCGCCAGGTCGGCGCCGGCAAGGCCGGGCCGGTGACGCGCCGGATCCAGGAGCTGTTCTTCGGCCTGTTCGACGGCGGCACGCAGGACAAATACGGCTGGCTCGAAGCGGTGTAGCGCTGTCGCCAGCCGCTGCGCCCCGGACCGCCGCACGGCGCGCGGCCGGGACCTGGACGGATCGAGCGCGCGGTCGTGTTGTCCTGGCCGACGACCACGTGGCGCGCTGCCCCGCACCGGATCGATGCGCCGCTCATGGATCGCCGCGGTCGCGCGTGGCCGCCTCGCCCGTGAGCGGCACGAACCGCACCGGTATCACGACCCGTTCGTGCAGGCTGCCGTCCTCGCGCTTCTCCACCACCCGCAGCTCCTGCGTGGCGTGCAGCGGGCCGACCGGAATCACCAGCCGCCCGCCCGGCGCGAGCTGTTCGAGCAGCGGCGGCGGAATGCGTTCGGGCGCGGCGGTCACCACGATGGCGCCGAACGGCGCGTGCTCCGGCCAGCCGGCGTAGCCGTCGCCGCTGCGCACGGCGACGTTGCTGTAGCCCAGCCGGCGCAACGTCAGCGCCGCCCGCGTCGCCAGTGGCGTGACGATCTCGATGCTGTAGACCTCGCCCGCCAGTTCGGCCAGCACCGCCGCCTGGTAGCCCGAGCCGGTGCCCACCTCGAGCACCCGGTCGTCCGGCGCCGGGCGCGCGAGCTGGGTCATCAAGGCGACGATGTAGGGCTGGGAGATGGTCTGGTCGTGGCCGATCGGCAGCGGCTGGTCGCCGTAGGCCTGTTCGGCGAGCGCCTCGGGCACGAAGCGGTGGCGGGGCACCCTGCGCATCGCGTCCAGCACGCGCGTATCGTCGATGCCGCGGGCGACGAGTTGCTGTTCGACCATCGCCTGGCGCGCGGCGGCCGCGGGATCGCCGCTGCCCAGGCCGGTCTGCGCGCAGGCCGCAACCGGCACCCAGCACAGGCCGAGCAGCCAGCGCCAGAAGCGGTGTTTCGGCTTGGGTGATGGGGTATCCATCGCCCGGCTCCATGCGGAATGGCGACGGAGCGCATCATCGCACGGCCACGCGCGTGGCCGGCGAGCGGACCCCGGATGCGCTTGTCTTATCCGGGCTGCGTGATCGGAAGTTCGATGGCGCGGGGCGCGCACCGGCCGCCCGCGCGCCGGGTCACTCCTGGGCGGGCGCGAAGGTCAGGGTGGCGATCACGCCCTGGGTCTCGCCCGGCACCACCCGCACGTTCCAGCCGTAGAGCGCGCACAGCCGGCGCACGATCGACAGGCCGATGCCGCCGCCCTGCGAGTGTTCGGCGTGGGTGCCGCGGTAACCGCGCTCGAACAGGCGTGCCGCGTCCTCGGCACTGAGGCCGGGGCCGGAGTCGATCACCTCCACCGCATTGTCGAGCAGCCGCACCACCACCTCGCCCTGCTGCGTGTACTTGACCGCGTTGCCCACCAGGTTGCCGAGCGCGACAGTGACCGCCGATTCCGGAGCATCGACCACCACCTGCCCCGGCGCACCGTCGAGCCGCAGCCGCAGCGGCTTGCTGCCGAGCTGGCCGCGGTGGGCGTCGAACAGCTGCTCGGCCACCCGGGCGACGTCGGTGGCCCCGTGTCCGCGCTCGTTGCGCGAAAGCAGCAGCAGTGCGCTGATCAGGTCGGTGCACTGCTGTTCGGCGCGCTGGATGCGCAGCAGCCGCGCGCGGGTCTTGTCGTCAAGCTCCGGGCGCGAGAGCAAGAGTTCCACCGCCCCGCGGATCACCGCCAGCGGCGTGCGCAGTTCGTGGCTGACGTCGGCGTTGAACTCGCGGTCGCGCTGCACCACCTCGGTCAGGCGCGCAGCGTAGTCGTCCAGCGCCTTGGCCAGTTCGCCGACCTCGTCGTCCGGGAAATGCGGGGCCAGCGGGTCGGGCGCGGTACTGCCGCCGGACTGCCCGAGGCGTGCCGCCAGCTCCGAGACCGGACTCATCACCCGCGACGCCGACCACCACCCCAGCAGCAGCGACAGCAGCGAGAACAGCAGCACCGAGCCCAGGATCGCGCGCCGGAACTTGTCCTCGCCCTGGCGCACCTGGGTCATGTCGTAGGCGAGGAAGAACCAGGCTTCCGGCGTCTTGCGCACGGCCAGCAGGTAGTTGGTCTCCTGGCCGAATTCGTCGATGTCGCTGAAGTTGTGGATGCCGTCTTCCAGCCGCGCCCATTCCGGCCGGTTGGCGCGCACGGTGTCGAAGCGGTCGGCGGGGAACACCCAGGCCCGCATCTGCGCCACCGGCGCCACGGGCTGTTCGGGGTTGAGCGCGTACTCGTGCGCGGCCGCGTCGATGTTGCGGTTGAGCACGTCCTCGACCAGGTCGTTCTCGACCCGGTTGCGGGTCCAGTTGGTCGCGAAGGCGAACAGGACCATCAGGCCGACGCCCAGCAGGAAGAACGTCAGGATGATGCGGCTGCGCAGCCGCCTGCGGTAGCGGCGTGCGGCGCGGCCGCGCGCCGGGGTCGGCCGCTCCGCGTCAGCCTGCGCCATCGGGCGCGGCGATCCGGTAGCCGATGCCGTGGCGGGTCTGGATCAGCGGCACGTCGAACGGCTTGTCGATCACCGCGCGCAGGCCGTGGATGTGCACCCGCAGCGAGTCCGAATCGGGCAGTTCCTCGCCCCAGACCCGGGTTTCCAGGTCCTGGCGGGTGACCACTGCCGGCGAGGCTTCCATCAGCGCCTGCAGGATCTTCAGCGCGGTCGGGTTGAGCTGCACCAGCTTGCCCTGGCGACGCACTTCCAGGGTGTCGAGGTTGTACTCGAGGTCGTGCACGTCCAGCACCCGCGTCTGCACGCCCTTGCCGCGGCGAGAGAGCGCGTTCAGCCGAACCTCGACTTCCTGCAGCGCGAAGGGCTTGACCAGGTAGTCGTCGGCGCCGGAATCGAAGCCGGCGAGCTTGTTGTCCAGGCTGTCGCGCGCGGTCAGCATCAGCACCGGGGTCTGCTTGCGGGCCTCGTTGCGCAGCTTGCGGCAGACCTCGAGCCCGTCGATCCCGGGCAGGTTGAGGTCGAGCACGATCGCATCGAAGTCGTGGACCACCGCCAGGTGCAGGCCGGTGACGCCGTCGGCGGCGAAGTCGACGGTGTGGCCGCGGTCCTCGAGATAGTCGCCGAGGTTGGCGGCGATGTCCTGGTTGTCTTCGATGACGAGGATGCGCATGTACGGATTCCGTGGGGGCGGCCGGTTGGACCGCGGGATGGGGTTGCGGTTCCGCCGGCGCGGGAGGCGGATTCTGTCACACGCCCCGGTCGCGGCCGCGTCGACGCGCACCCACAAAAGAGCCCAGACGATGCCATCGCCTGGGCCCAAAAGGACTGCCCCGATTACCGTAAATCCGTTGCTGCCCCTTGGACAAGGAAACAGGAGAGAGCGCGGAATCCGGTGCCGACACGGTAGTCCCGGGCCGATTAAACCTTCGTTAAATCGGAACCGCTTCGGAGGTTAATCCGGCGCCTGGTAGCGCGCCGCCGGCGTTGCCCGGATCCTGCATGATCAAGGCCTGAGACGGCGTTTTCGATGATTTTCGCTGCAATATCGACGCCGGTCGCGTCTTCAATGCCTTCCAGCCCGGGTGAGGCATTGACCTCGAGCACCAGCGGGCCGCGGCGCGAGCGGATCAGGTCTACGCCGGCGATCCCCAACCCCACCGCCCGCGCGGCGCGCACGGCGACGTCGCGCTCTTCCGGCGTGGTATCGATCGCCACCGCGGTGCCGCCGCGATGCAGGTTGGAGCGGAAGTCGCCCGCCGGCGCCTGGCGCTGCATCGCCGCCACCACCTCGTCGCCCACGACGAAACAGCGCAGGTCCGCGCCCTCGGCCTCGGCCACGAATTCCTGCACCAGGAAATTCGCGTACAGCCCGCGCAGCGCCTCCACCACCCCGCGCGAGGCCGACAGCTTCTCGGTCAGCATCACGCCCGCGCCCTGGGTGCCCTCGTTGAGCTTGACCACGTGCGGCGGCGGCCCGAGCAGGGCGAGCAGGTCGGCGGTGTCGTCCGGGTTGTCGCCGAACACGGTGGCCGGCAGGCCGATCCCGTGCGCGGCCAGCAACTGGTGGCAGCCGAGCTTGTCGCGCGCGCGTGCGATCGCCGCGGCCGGGTTGGGCGTGCGGCTGCCCATCAGTTCGAACTGTCGCAGCACCGCGCAGCCGTAGCGGGTGATCGAGGCGCCGATGCGCGGGATCACCGCGCCGTAGCCGTCGATCGCGCGGCCCTTGTAGCGCATCGCGAAGCCGTGGTCGTCGATGCGCATGTAGCAGCGCAGCGGATCGAGCACGCGCACGCTGTGTCCGGCCGCGCGCGCGGCCTCCACCAGCCGCCGGGTGGAATAGAGCTTGCCGTTGCGGGACAGGATCGCGAGCTTCATGCGGGGGCGGCGCCGGCGAAAAAACGGCGGCACCACCGTTCGATGGTGCCGCCGCCTGGATTGGAGCGGGTGATGGGAATCGAACCCACGCTAGCAGCTTGGGAAGCTGCAGTTCTACCATTGAACTACACCCGCGCAGGCGAGCAGTCTAAGCCCGGTCGGCGCAGGCTGGCAACGCGGCGCCGTCACCGGCGCCACGTGGCCGCGTCGGTCAGAAACCGGCGCCCAGGGTGGCGAACGCGGTGGTCTGCTTGCCGCCCTTCTCGCCGGCGTTCAGGCTCACGCCGAGGTTGGCGTCGAGGCCGAACAGCGACGTGCGCGCCCCCAGGGTGAGCGTGCTCCAGGTGTCGTCGTAGTCCAGGCCCGGCACGCCGTAGGCCAGCCCGGTGGACTGCGAGGTGGCGAAGGCCTCGGCCGCGCCGTCCTCGAACTCGCGGTCGACGGTGAGCCGAGCGTATGGCGCCAGGTGCGGATTGATCGTGTAGTCCACCTGCCAGCCGACGCTGCCGACCAGCGAGTTGAAGTCCTGGTCCGGGAAGGCCAGCGACGACGAGGAGGCCGGATCGATTTCCGCGAAGCCGTCGATCTCGATTCGCTGCGCCACCACGCCGAGCACCGGCCCGTGGCGCAGCGCGCCCTCGCCCATGCGCCAGCCGGCATGCAGGGCGGCGGTCAGGTTGCTGCCGTCGGTGTCGCCGCGGTGCACCCGCAGCGCCGGGCCGATCGGCACCTGGCGCTGGGTGTCGATGTCGAGCTGGCTGTAGCTCAGCTGCGCACCGAGCCACGCGCCATTCTCGGATTGCCAGCCGACGAAGCCGCCCAGGGTCGCCTCGGACTGGTCCCAGTCGCCACGGCGGCGGCCCCAGTCGTTGGCCTGGCGGCCGTAGCCGGCGAAACCGCCATAGGTCAGCTGGCCGCTGCCCCAGGCCAGGCCCGCGGTGAGCGCGGGGCCGGCGCCGTCGTACTGGTCGCCATGGCCGTAGCGCTGGAAATCGCCGCGCAGGTCGGCGAACCAGCGCCGGCCATCCTGGATCGGCGCCGACACCTGCGCGCCGATGCGTTCGGCCCGGCCGCGGCCGGTCATCGCCGTTGAGCGCGGAAGCACGGCCATCTGGCGCGGCCCCTCGAGCATGCCCAGGGCCAGGTCCGCGATCGCGCGATGCGCTGCGGACGACGGGTGCACGCCATCGGCGAACAGGTAGGTCTGGTCCGCGCCGGGGCTGGCGTAGGTGCCGGGGTTGCAGGTGATCGACTGCGCCGTGATCTGTGGCTGGCAGGCGGTGCCGGTGACGTTGGCGAACCCGTACATCGCCGGGTCGTCCACCACCTCGCGCAGGAACGTGAAGGTGTCGAGCGGGATCACGCGCAGGCCGCTGGCCTCCAGGCCGCCATACAGGGCGTCGTTGTAGGCGGTCGCAAGCGCGGTGCCCTGGGCCGCGGCCGCGGCACCCTGGGCGCGGAAGCTCGGGGTGATGCCGAGGTCGGGGATGTTGGGCACCAGCACGTAGCGCGCGCCGGCGCCCTGCAGCGCGCCGACGATGCCGACCTGGGCGGTCACCGCCGCACCGATGATCTGCTGCGCCTGGGCCGGGTTGGCCGCGATCGCGAACAGGTCGTTGGCGCCGCCCCAGACGGTGTAGAGCGCATCTGGATCGGCTCTCCCTCCCGTGGAGCCCAAGTAGTAGTTCAACTGGGTACTCATAGACGGGGTGAAGCCGAACGGTGGCCCAATGCGATCGGCGCTTACCATGGCGCCACCGGCCGCGTAGTTGTCTCCCCCGGTCAACGCGGGCTGGCAGAAGGTAGGACCACACGCGAGGGATGGATCGACGGCGGGCCTTGCATCGGAGCCGTAGTAGTCGGCCAGCCATTCGGCCCACACCAGCCCGGGATTGGTGGTGAAGCGACCGAGAATCGCGGCCTGCGGATTCTGCTGCACCAGCAGCGGGCGGAAGTAGCCGGCGTCGGTGAGGCTGTCGCCGAAGAACACGGTGCGCGAGAAGGTGTCGTCGGCCAGCGCCGGGGTGGACGCGGCCAGGGCCAGTGCGGCGGCGAGCAGGCCGGTGGCGGGACGGGAACGGTGGATGCGAGGGGGCATGCAGCAACTCCGGGGTGCAATGGGGACGGCGCTCCCAATACGGGACCGCACGGTGCACAAGTCTCCATGAAGCCGCCGCCACGCTCACGCCGCAGTGCCGCACGCGCGCACCGGGCGGATGCAGGCAGGCGCGCATCGGGAGACAATCGCCGCATGGACATCGAACTCAACGGCGACCTCCTGAAGATCGACGACGGCGCCACCGTCCAGGCCCTGCTCGAAGCCCAGGGGCTGGGCACGCGTCGGGTCGCGGTGGAGGTGAACGGCGAGATCGTGCCGCGCGGGCGGCATGCCACCCATCCGCTGCAGCCCGGCGACCGGGTCGAGATCGTGCACGCGCTGGGCGGCGGCTGAGCCGGAGCCGGCGCCACCGCGACGTTTCGCGGCGCCGAATCCGGCGCCTGCCGTCCGCCTCCGCTCATCCGGAACACCTCGCGCTGCCTTCCCGTGGCGCGCCGACCGCGCCTGGCACAGTCGCTTCCGCGGCAGCGATCGCCGGCGGGCGCACGCGAGCCGCGCGCCTTTGCGATAATCGGGCGATGACCACGCACACGCATCACGACGACGGCCTCGTCATCGCCGGCAAGACGTACCGCTCGCGCCTGCTCACCGGCACCGGCAAGTTCAGGGACCTCGACGAAACCCGCCGCGCCACCGAGGCCGCCGGCGCGCAGATCGTCACCGTCGCCATCCGCCGCACCAACATCGGCCAGACGCCCGGCGAGCCGAACCTGCTCGACGTGCTCCCGCCCGACCACTACACCATCCTCCCCAACACCGCCGGCTGCTACACCGCCGAGGACGCCGTGCGCACCTGCCGGCTGGCGCGGGAACTGCTCGACGGCCACCCGCTGACCAAGCTCGAGGTGCTGGGCGACCAGAAGACGCTGTACCCGGACGTGGTCCAGACGCTCAAGGCCGCCGAACAGCTGGTCGCCGACGGCTTCGACGTGATGGTCTACACCAGCGACGATCCGATCCTGGCCCGCCGGCTGGAGGAGATCGGCTGCGTGGCGGTGATGCCACTGGCCGCGCCGATCGGCTCCGGCCTCGGTATCCAGAACCGGTACAACCTGCTGGAGATCGTCGAGAACGCGAAGGTGCCGATCATCGTCGACGCCGGCGTGGGCACCGCCTCCGACGCGGCGATCGCGATGGAACTGGGCTGCGACGGCGTGCTGATGAACACGGCGATTGCCGGCGCGAAAGATCCGGTGCGCATGGCGCGGGCGATGCGGCTCGCGGTCGAGGCCGGGCGCGATGCCTTCCTCGCCGGTCGCATTCCGCGCAAGCGCTTCGCCTCGGCCTCTTCGCCGGTCGACGGGCTGATCGGGTGAACCGGCGCCGCCGGCGCGCGCTGGCCGCATCCGCACGCGCCTGCCGGTGGGCCGCGTGCGCGCGCGGCTGCGGCTGGGTTGCGCGGGGATCGTGGCGGCCTGCCGCACCGGCCGACCGGGCGCGCATCAGCCCGGTGCGGTTCCGCGGGCCCGACGCGCTCGCACCTGCAGGTTTCGCCGCGGCGGATGCGCGTCGTGCCTGATCCGCTGCAGAAGAAGCCCTATACCGCCGATCCCGGCCATCGCGCGATCCGCAGCTTCGTGCTGCGCCAGGGCCGCTTCACCGAGGCGCAGCAGCGCGCGTTCGAAGCGCTGTGGCCGCGCTACGGCCTGGACTACGCCGGCGCCCCGCGCGATTTCGACCGTGTGTTCGAGCGCAGCGCACCGCGCGTGCTGGAGATCGGATTCGGCAACGGCGAGGCGCTGCGCTACGCCGCGGCGCGCGATCCCGCCCGCGACCTGATCGGCATCGAAGTGCACGCACCGGGCGTCGGCCGACTGCTCAACGCGCTCGCCGCCGACGGCGCGTCGAACGTGCGGGTCTACCATCACGATGCGGTCGAGGTGCTGACCCACGAGATCGCCGACGCCGGCCTCGACGAGATCCGCATCTATTTTCCGGACCCGTGGCACAAGAAGCGCCACCACAAGCGGCGCCTCGTCCAGCCGGCGTTCGCCGAGTTGCTGGTACGCAAGCTCGCACCGGGCGGACGCTTGCACCTCGCCACCGATTGGCGGGACTATGCGGAGCAGATGTGGGACGTCCTCGACGCCACCCCGGGACTGCGCAACCGCGCCGGCGCGCGTGGATGCGTGCCGCGTCCCGACTGGCGTCCGCAGACGCACTTCGAGACCCGGGGCCAGCGCCTCGGACACGGCGTCTGGGACCTGCTCTACGACCGGGTGCCCGTACCCGCCGCGGGGCCGCCGCAGGCGCCGTCGGATGAGCGCCGCGATGGTTGAGCCCGGCGCCCGGACCGCGCTGCCGGGTCGGACCCGCGCCGTCGTCGCCGATCGTTGCGCGCCGCAGGGATCCGCCACGCGGCGGATGTGGCCGGCGGTGGCTCACGGCAGCGGATCGGGGACGACCGATCCCGGTTCGCGCCCCTGATGGACACCCAGCTCGCCCTCACCACGGACATGAAGATCGTCCTCGGGCTGGTCGGCCTGACGATGGTGCTGTTCCTGTTCCAGCGCGTGCGCGCCGACCTGGTGGCGCTGGTGGTGCTGGTGATGCTTGGCCTGACCGGACTGGTACAGCCGGAGGACCTGTTCAACGGCTTCTCCTCCAACGCCGTGATCAGCGTGATCGCCACGATGATCCTGGGCATGGGCCTGGACCGCACCGGCGCGCTCAACCGCCTGGCCGGCTGGCTGCTGCGGCGCGCGCGCGGCGTCGAGCAGCGGTTGCTGCTGCTGGTCTCCGGCATCGCTGGCGCCAATTCCTCGGTGATGCAGAACCCGGCGGTGATGGCGCTGTACCTGCCGGTGATCTCGCGCCTGTCCTCGCGCACCGGCATCAGCCTCTCGCGGCTGCTGCTGCCGGTGGCGGTGGCGATCGTGATGGGCGGCTCGCTGACCATGGTCGGCACCTCGCCGCTGATCCTGCTCAACGACCTGCTGGTGGCCGCGAACGCCAACCTGCCCTCGGGCGCGGCTACGCTCGAGCCGCTGAACATGTTCGCGCCGATGCCCATCGGCCTCTCGCTGCTGGCGGCAGGGCTGCTGTACTTCCAGTTCGTCGGCGACCGCAAGCTGCGCGGCGACGGCGACAGCAACGTCACGCCCGCGCGCACCGAGAGCTATTTCTCGCGCACGTACGGCATCGAGGGCGAAGTGCACGAGCTGACGGTCACCGCCGACAGCCCGCTGGTGGGCATGAGCTTCGGCGAGGCCGAGGCGCTGCACAACGCGCCGCTGCTGCTGGCGCTGCAGACCGGCAACGAATCGCGCCTGGCGCCGCCCGGCGACGCGCGGATCTGGGTGGGCAGCGTGCTCGGCGCGATGGGCCCGCGCCAGCAGGTGGCGGATTTCGCGCAGAACCAGTTCCTGCGCATGAATTCGCGCCTGCGCAACTTCGCCGACCTGTTCAACCCGAGCCGCGCGGGCATTTCCGAAGCGGTGATCCCGCCCACCTCGAAGTTCATCGGCAAGACCGCGGCCGACCTGCAGCTGCGCCGCCAGTACGGCATCAGCCTGCTGGCGATCAACCGCGACAAGACCGTGATCCGCGACGACGTGCGCAACACCCCGCTGCGTGCCGGCGACATGCTGGTGCTGCACAGCATCTGGCACGACCTCGGCCAGGCCTCGTCCAGGCGCGACTTCGTGATCGTCACCGACTACCCCAAGGGCGAGCAGCGGCCGCACAAGTTCCGCATCGCGATGACGATCTTCGCCGTCACCATGCTGATCGCGGTGTCCGGCCGGGTGCCGACCTCGATCGCGCTGATGACCGGCGTGGCCGGCATGCTGGTGTTCGGCGTGCTGAAGATGGACGAGGCCTATTCGGCGATCAGCTGGAAGACGGTGTTCCTGATGGCCTGCCTGATTCCGCTGGGCTGGGCCATGGACGGCAGCGGCGCCGCGGCCTGGGTGGCCGGGCACACCATCGAACGGCTGCCCACGGGCCTGCCGATCTGGCTGATCGAGTTCGCCGTGGCCCTGCTCACGGCCGCGTTCTCGATGGTGATCAGCCATGTCGGCGCGACGATCGTGGTGGTGCCGCTGGCGATCAACCTCGCACTGGCCGCGGACGGCAACCCCACCGCGTTCGCGCTGATCGTGGCGCTGTCGGCCTCGAACAACTTCATCACCCAGTCCAACCCGGTGATGTCGATGATCACCGGCCCGGGCGGCTACCGTCCGCGCGAGCTGTGGAAGATCGGCGTGCCGCTGTCGCTGGTGTACACGCTGATCGTGGTGCTGGTGGTGAACCTGATGTTCTGACGCGCCCGTGCGTACCCTGCGCGGCGACGCGCCGGCTCACGCCAGCCGCACCCCGCCGTCCATCACCTCGACCGCGACCGCCCGCAGCGATTCGCCGCGGCACGGGCCGGCCACGCATGCGCCGTTCCCCAGCTCGAACGTGGCCCCGTGCGCGGCGCAGACCAGCAGGCCGTCCTTGGTCTTCAGGAACTGGCCCGACGACCAGTCGAGGCGCCGGCCGGCGTGCGGACAGACATTGAGCCACGCGCGGACCCGTTCGCCGTCGCGGTGCAGCACGAGCGACTCGGCCTCGCCGTCCAGCATGGCCTCGACCTCGGCGAAGCCGCCGTCGGGGATGCGGTCGAGATCGATCAGGGCGGGCGACGGGTCGGGGATGTTCATCACAGCGCTTTAACGAACTTGTTACACGTGGATGGCAGTGGCACCCGATACTGGGCGCCTTGCCATTGTCTCATCCCCGCCGATGTCCTCAGTCCTGTTCCGTACCCTGCATGCCCGCTTCGACGCCTCCGGCCTGCGTGGCCTGCTGACGCCGCGCAAGCCGCGCAACCCGCTGCTGAAGCTGGCGCTGGGGCTGGTCGGCGTCGCGATCCTGGCGGTGCTGCTGGTGGTGGGGCTGTTCGTGGGCGCGGCGATGGTCTCCTTCGGCCTGCTGCGCGGCGCCTTGCGCGCCCGCAAGCCGGCCGGCCGCGATGGCGTGCTCGACGCCGAGTACCGCATCGTCGCCAAGCCTGGCCAGCCCGCGCTGCGCTGACCGCGGATGCACCCGGACGTCGTGCCCGCGGCCCCGGTGCCGCGCATCCCCGTGCGCGGCGGCGGCACCTTCCCGGTGCGCCGCATCTACTGCGTCGGGCGCAATTTCGCCGACCATGCCCGCGAGATGGGCGCCACCGCCCCGGCGTCGAAGGCCGAGCGCGGTACCCCGGTGTTCTTCCACAAGCCGGCCGATGCGATCGTCACCTGCGACGCCGTGGACTACCCGCTGGCCACGCACGATCTGCACCACGAGGTGGAACTGGTGGTCGCGATCGGCCTGGACGCACCGGCGGGCGAACTGCCCGTCGATGCCGCGCAGGCGCTGGTGTTCGGCTACGGCGTGGGGCTGGACCTCACCCGCCGCGACCTGCAGGCCGCGGCGAAGGCCAAGGGCCTGCCGTGGGACACGGCCAAGGGTTTCGACCAGTCGGC
The DNA here is from genome assembly GCF_029888045.1 of Luteimonas rhizosphaericola. GTDB lineage: Bacteria > Pseudomonadota > Gammaproteobacteria > Xanthomonadales > Xanthomonadaceae > Luteimonas > Luteimonas rhizosphaericola. The sequence goes on from NZ_JARXRN010000021.1 coordinate 304,900, forward strand.
GCCGGTGAGCGAGCTGGTGCCGGCGGCCGATGTCGGCGCGTTGCCGTCGCGCGTGCTGTCGCTCGAGGTCAACGGCGAACGCCGCCAGCAGTCGGGCCTGGACCAGCTGATCTGGGACGTGCCGGAGATCCTGCACGAACTCTCGAAGCTCTACGCGCTGCGCGCCGGGGACCTGGTGTTCATGGGCACGCCCGCGGGCGTGGCCGCGCTGCAGCCTGGCGATGCCTGCGTGGCGCGCCTGGACGATGTGCTGGAGCTGCGTTGCCACGTCCGCGCCGCGCGGGCATAGTGGCCGCGGCCGGCGACGGCCGTCCCGATCCGCACGCAGGAGTCCGCGATGGGCATGCTCTCCGAGTTCCGTGAATTCGCGATGCGCGGCAACGTCATCGACCTCGCCGTCGGCGTGGTGATCGGCGCCGCCTTCGGGAAGATCGTCACCTCGCTGGTCGACAATGTGATCATGCCGCCGATCGGACTGCTGCTGGGCGGCGTGGACTTCGCCGACCTGGGCTGGACCCTGCGCGAGGCCACGGTGAACGCGGCCGGCGAGGAGGTGCCCGCGGTGGTGCTGGGGTACGGCGCGTTCATCAACACGATCATCCAGTTCATCATCATCGCGTTCGCGATCTTCCTGCTGGTGCGCACGATCAACCGCTTCCACCGCAAGAAGCCGGCGGAGCCTGAGGCACCGGCCGCACCGCCGGAAGACGTGGTGCTGCTGCGCGAGATCCGCGACCTGCTGCGTCGCTGACACGCGACTTCCCGCACATCCGGTCGAACCCGCCCGCCTGTAGGCTGGCGGCTTCGCCGTGTCCGGACGCCCGATCCATGCGCCTCGCCTCCCTCGTGTTCGCCTGCCTGCTGCCTGCCGCCGCGTCCGCCGCCGAACCCACGCGCATCCCCGATGCCGCGTTCGAAACCGCCGACGCGCTGCGCGAGCGCGCGCTCGCCGACGACACCGCGTGGAACGTCGTCGAGTCGCTCACCACCGAGATCGGCCCGCGCCTGCCCGGCAGCGAGGCCGACGCCCGCGCCGTGGCCTGGGCGCAGGCGAAGCTGCGCGCGCTGGGCTACGACAAGGTGTGGATCGAGCCGGTGCGCTTCCCCACCTGGGAGCGCCGCAGCGAACGCGCCGAGGTGCTCGGCGCGCATGCGCAGCCGCTGCTGGTGACCGCATTGGGCGGCAGTCCCGGCGGCACGGTGGAGGCGGAGATCGTGCGCTTCGACAGCTTCGAGGCGCTGCAGGCCGCGCCCGCGGGATCGCTCGCGGGGAAAATCGCGTTCGTCGATTACGACATGGCGCGCACGCGCGACGGCAGCGGCTACGGCAAGGCCGGCGCGGTGCGCAGCCGCGGCCCGTCCGAGGCGATCCGCAAGGGCGCGGCGGGCTACCTAATGCGCTCGATCGGCACCAGCCCGCACCGGGTGGCGAACACCGGCATCACCCGCTTCGACGAAGGGCTCGCGCCGATTCCCGCGGCCGCGCTCTCGCTGGTGGACGCCGACCAGCTGGCGCGCCTGCTGCAGCGCGGCCCGGCGCGCGTGCGCCTGGCGCTGGACTGTGGCTGGACCGGCGCCGAGTACACCTCGCACAACGTGATCGGCGAGATCACCGGCCGCGAGGCTCCCGACGAAGTCGTGCTGATCGGCGCCCACCTCGATTCGTGGGACCTGGGTACCGGCGCGATCGACGATGGCGCGGGCATCGCGATCACGATGGCCGCCGGCCGCCTGATCGGCCAGCTTCCGCAGCGGCCGCGACGTACGATCCGCGTGGTCGCGTTCGCCAACGAGGAGCAGGGCCTGATCGGTGCGCGGGAATACGCGCGGCGGCATGCGGACGCGGTCGGCAGGCACGTGCTCGCCGCCGAGAGCGATTTCGGCGCCGGCCGCATCTACGGCTTCAGCACCGGCGCGCCCGCGCACGCGCAGGACGCCTCGCGCCGGATCGCCGAAGCGCTGGCGCCGCTGGGCATCGAGTACCTGCCCGGCCAGGGCGGCCCGGGCCCGGACATCTCGCCGCTGGCCGCCATCGGCGGCGCCTGGGCCTGGCTGGGCCAGGACGGCAGCGAGTACTTCGACCTGCACCACAACGCCGACGACACGCTGGACAAGATCGATCCCGACGCGCTGGCGCAGAACGTCGCCGCCTACGCGGTATTCGCGTGGCTGGCGGCGGAAGCCGAGGGCGGCTTCGGCAGCGCGCCGAAGCCGCCGGCAGCGCCCTGACGCGACCGGCGTGACAGCGGCGCGGTGACGAAGCCGCCGCTGATGTCGGCACACGGCGTCGCCGGCCCCGCACGGTGACTCGGTCGCGTGACGCTGCATCGCACACGTCCCTCCGACAGGGCGCCAGCCGCGCAGACTTTCCGCTTGCCTGCGACGGCCGGCCGCGCAGCTCCGGGCGCACGTGCCCGCCATCGCGCTATTCGAATTCGTGTTCGAGCGATTCCGGACACCACGCGAACGGGCCGGTACGCTCGCCCTGTCGACGGGGAAGAGGATTCGCCATGCGCGGCCATGTCATGTCGCTTCTGCTGCCATTGCTGGCGCTCTCCGGCCTCGCGCACGCGGATCCGGCGTCGCCGCTGCAGCTGCGGTCGCCCGGCGGCACGGCCTCCGCGTCGCTGACGCTCGACGCGGCCGGCCAGCCGCGGCTGGCGGTCGCGTGGCGTGATGAACCCGTCCTGCTGCCCTCGCCGCTCGGCGTGCAGTTCGCCGACGACGGCCTCGACCGAGGCCTGCGCATCACCGCCAGCCGCACGCGTGAGCACGACGCGACCTACCGCTTCGTCGCCGGCAAGGCGCGCGACGGTCGCGACCACTATCGCGAACTCGCGATCGACCTCACCGACGCGCAGGGGCGCACGCTCGGCCTCGTGCTGCGGGCCTACGACGACGGCATCGCCTTCCGCTACCGGTTGCCGCTGCCGGCGCAGGGTGACCTGGAGGTCCGCCAGGACCTGACCGGCTACCTGTTCCCGCGCGACTACCGCTGCTGGTCGTTCAACGTCGGTCGCTTCAACACGCCGCATGAAGGCGAGTTCGACCCGATCCAGGCCTCGAAGATCCGGCCGATGCACCTGATCGACCTGCCGCTGGTGTGCGAGACCGGCCACGGGGACGCGACGTTCGCCATCGCCGAAGCCGACCTCGACCGCTACGCGGCGTTCTACCTGTCCGGTCGCGGCGACGGCCGGCTTGGCCTGGACACCCGCCTCTCCCCGCGTCACGACACGCCCGAGTTCGCGGTGCGCATCCCGCGCGACGAGGTCGCCGCGGGCGGCCACCTCACACCGTGGCGCGTAGTGATGCTCGGCGACTCGCCCGGCGCGCTGGTGGAGTCGAACCTGATCGCACACCTCAATCCGCCCACGCCGATCGAGGACACCTCGTGGATCGTGCCCGGCAAGAGCGCGTGGGACTGGTGGTCGGGCAGCGTGGCGCCGGACGTGCCCGAGCCGGGCATGAACACCGCGACCATGCGCCGTTACATCGACCATGCCGCCGACATGGGGCTGGAATACATGCTGATCGACGCCGGCTGGTATCCCGGCAGCAGCGGCGGCGACCTGTGGGAGCCTTCGGCCGACGCCAGCCGCCCGATTCCCGGGCTCGACCTGCCCGCGCTGCTCGCGCATGCGCGCGAGCGCGGCGTGGGCATCTGGCTGTGGGTGCACTTCCGGGCGCTGGAGACGCGCATGGACGAGATGTTCGCGCTGTACCGCGACTGGGGCGTGAAGGGCGTCAAGATCGACTACATGGACCGCAACGACCAGGAGATGGTCGCCTTCTTCCACCGCATGATGCGCAGCGCCGCCGAGCACCGGCTGATGCTCGACCTGCACGGCGCCTATCGCCCGACCGGACTCAACCGCACCTGGCCGCACTTCCTCACCCAGGAAGGCGTACTCGGCGCCGAGTACAACAAGTGGAGCCGTCGGATCACGCCGACGCACAACGTGACCCTCCCGTTCACGCGCATGCTCGTGGGCCCGATCGACTACACGCCCGGCGGCTTCCGCAACGTCGCGCCGGAGGACTTCACCCCGTCGTTCACCCGCCCGCAGGTGATGGGCACGCGCGCGCACCAGCTGGCGATGTTCGTCGTTTATGACAGCCCGCTGCAGATGGTGGCCGACAGCCCGGACGTCTACATCGAGACGCCCGGCGCCGACTTCCTGGGCCTGGTGCCCACGACCTGGGACGAGACCCGCGTGCTGTCGGGCGCGATCGGCGAGCACGTCGCGATCGCTCGCCGCAGCGGGCGCGACTGGTACATCGGCGCGATGACCAACGAATCGCCGCGTACGCTAAAGCTGGACCTGTCCTTCCTCGGCGACGATCGCTACCAGGCGACGCTCTGGCAGGACGGCGCGGCGCCGACGGACGTGCAGCGCAGCGAGCGCGCCGTGCGCGGCGGCCAGGCGCTGTCGCTGCGGCTCGCGGGAGGCGGCGGCGCGGCGCTGAAGCTGTCGCCGGTGGCGGCAGGCGGGGAGTGAAAGCGACACCCGTCCGGGCAGCGCTGGCCCGCGCATCGACCGCTATTGCGCGGCGGGAATCACCTGGCGGCCGCGCACCCACTCGGCCAGCAACACCGCCGTCGCCGCGGCGACGTTGAGGCTCTCCACCGCGCCGGTGCCGGGAATCGACAGGCGCAGGTCGCAGGCGCGGGCGAGGCCCGCATCCATGCCCTGCGCCTCGGCGCCTAGCACGTAGACCAGGCGCGGCGGCAGCGCGGTGGCGAACACGTCCGCGCCACCACGCACCAGGGTGGCGGCGAGCACGAACCCGGCCGAGCGCAGCATCGGGAGTGCCTCGTCCTGCGCCGGCAGGCGGACCAGCGGCACCGCTTCGGCGCCGCCCTCGGCCACGCGCGCGGCCGCGCCCGAAAGCCCGAGCGGCGCCTCGACCGGCAGAAGCAGGCCCGCCACGCCGAAGTGCGCGCACGCGCGCAGGATCGCGCCGAGGTTGTGCGGATTGCCCACGCCGTCGAGCCAGAGCGCGCAGCACGGTCCGACCGGGAGCGCCGCCAGCCAGGCGTCGAACGCCTGCGGCGATTCGCGCCGCACGTCGGCGACCACGCCTTCGTGGTGCGTGCTCGCGGCCAGCCGGCGCAGTTCTTCCACGTCCTCGACCACGCGGTAGCCGACGCGATGCGCCGCGCACCATTTCAGCAGCGGCTGCAGGCGCGGGATGCGGTCGGCCGACAGGTAGAGTTTGCGGATCGCGTCCGGCCGGCGCGCGAACACCGCCTCCACCGCGTTGAGCCCGTACAGGCGCAGCTCCGCGCTGCGGTCGCCACCCGTGGCGGCGTTCCCACGTGCCGGCGCGGTCGCTCCGCTCCCACGCGCGCCCCAGGGCGTCTCGCGCCCGGGCCCGAGCGGCATGCGCCTGCCCCCCATGTCAGTCGCGCTTGCGCCAGAAGGCCGCGTTGCGGATCCCGAGCGCCTCCGGGTCGAAGGTGGGATCCAGGCCCGCCTTCTTCTGCGCCTCGTAGTCGCGCAGCGCAACCAGCGCGGGCTTCTGCAGGATCAGGATCGCGATGATGTTGAGCCACGCCATCAGCCCCACGCCGATGTCGCCCAGGGTCCACGCCATTTCCGCGCTGCGCAGCGACCCGAAGGTGACCGCCGCCAGGATCGCCACCCGCAACACGAACGTCGTCCATGGCCGGTGGATGCGGCGGTTGATGTAGGCGATGTTGGTCTCGGCCATGTAGTAGTAGGCCAGGATGGTGGTGAAGGCGAAGAACAGCAGCGCGAGCGCCACGAACGGCGCGCCGTAGCCGGGCAGGATGCTCTCCACCGCGTTCTGCGCGAAGCCCGGGCCGACGTCCACGCCGGGCAGCGCCTGATACAGCATCGCGCCGTCCGGCCCGGTGACGTTGTACATGCCGGTCGACAGGATCATGAAGGCGGTCGCGCTGCACACCAGCAGCGTGTCGACGTACACCGAGAACGCCTGCACGTAGCCCTGCTTGGCCGGGTGCGAGACCTCAGCCGCGGCGGCCGCATGCGGGCCCGTGCCCTGGCCGGCCTCGTTGGAATAGATGCCGCGCTTGACGCCCCACTCGATCGCCAGGCCCAGCACCGCGCCGAACGCCGCCTCCATGCCGAACGCGCTGCGGAACACCAGCGCGAACATCTCCGGGATCTGCGCGTAGTTGACGAACATGATCACCAGCGCGACCAGGATGTAGGCCAGCGCCATGAACGGCACCACCACCTGCGCGAACGCCGCGATCCGCTTGACGCCGCCGAAGATGATGAAGCCCAGCGCCACGACGAGCAGGGTGGCGGTGGCGGTCGGCGGAATGTTCCAGGCGTTGGTCATGCTGGCCGCGATGCCGTTGGCCTGCACGCCCGGCAGCAGGAAGCCGGTGGCCACCACCGTCACCAGTGCGAACAGCCATGCGTACCAGCGCTGGCCCATCGCCTTCTCGATGTAGTAGGCCGGGCCGCCGCGGTATTGCCCGTTGTCGTCGGTTTCCTTGTAGATCTGCCCGAGCGTGGATTCCACGTATGCGGTCGACGCGCCCAAGAACGCCACCACCCACATCCAGAACACCGCGCCCGGCCCGCCGAAGTAGATCGCGGTGGCGACGCCGGCGATGTTGCCGATGCCCACGCGCCCCGAGAGCGACAGCGCCAGCGCCTGGAACGGCGACACGCCCGCTGGCGACTTCTCGCCCGACAGCATCAGCCGGATCATCTCGCGCACGCCGCGCACCTGCAGGAACCGGGTGCGGATGCTGAAATACAGGCCGGCGCCGAGGCACAGCCAGATCAACGGCGGGCTCCAGATCCAGCTGTTGAGGGTGTTGACGATCTGCTCCACGGACGCTCCCCAGGGGTTCGGACGGGTTGCCGCGCAACCGGCGCGCGGCGGCGGACCGGTCGATTCTGACCCATCGGCCCCGCAAACGCGAAGCCGCCATCGCGATCCCGTGTCCTCCGGTTGCCTGCGTGGCGCATCATCCGCCGCGCGGTCGCGATCCCACGCCGTCAGGACGTCGCAAGGCGCCCACCCGCGATCCGGGCGAACAGGCGCAGGTCGTGGAGCTGGCCGCGCTTGAGCACCGCGCCGCGCAACCGCCCTTCCTCGGCGAAACCGTTGCGCAGCAGCACTCGCGCGGAGGCGAGATTGAAATCCAGCACGGACGCCTGCAGCCGCTGCACCGCCAACGCCCCCATGACCCACGGCGCGTACGCGGCCACGATGCGGCTCATGTGTCCCCGCCCCCAGTGCGCGCGCCCGAGCCAGTATCCCAGCTCCGCGCCGATCGCCCGCTCGCGCGGCAGCCGGTGCGCGCCGATGCCGCCGCAGGCCTCGCCGTCGATCTCGATCGCGAACACCGGCCCGGACAGGTCGACCACCTGGCCTGCCAGAAACGCCTCGCCATCGGTCGGCGTATATGGAAAGGGAAAGCGATCGCTGGTCCCGCGCGAGACCTCGGGATCATCGGCGTGGCGGACGAGCGCAGGCAGGTCGTCCGCACGCCAGCGACGCAGGCGTACGCGTGCATCGGCGACAGGGATCGACTCGGGCCAGACCATCGACGGCGCTCGCGACACGGCCGTTCCAGCCTACACGCCGCGACGGTCGCGTGCGACCGCCAGGGCTCGACTCAGGCGTGCCCGCTGACGGGGGCGACTTCGGCCTCGAGCTGTTCGAGCTTCTTCGCCAGCGCGTCGGGCGAGCGGGTGAACGGGGCCAGCAGGGCGTAGAACGCGGGCACCACGAACAGCGACAGCACGGTGGCGAAGGTGACGCCGAAGATGATCACCACGCCGATCGTCGCGCGGCTGGCCGATCCGGGCCCACCGGCCACCACCAGCGGCACCGCGCCCATTACCGTCGCCGCGGAGGTCATCAGGATCGGGCGCAACCGCACCGCCGACGCTTCGACGATCGCGTCCTTGACGCTCTGCCCCTCGTCGCGCAGCTGGTTGGCGAACTCGACGATCAGGATGCCGTTCTTCGCCGCCAGCCCCACCAGCATCACGATGCCGATCTGGCTGAACAGGTTGAGCGTGCCTCCCGTCAACGACAATCCGATCAGCGCGCCCAGCACCGCCAGCGGCACGGTCAGCATGATCACCAGGGGGTGGATGAAGCTCTCGAACTGGGCCGCCAGCACGAGGTAGACGATCAGCAGCGCCATGGCGAAGGTCAGCAGCACCGCGCCACCGGCGCTCTGGTATTCGCGCGACTCGCCCTTCCAGTCGATCTGGGCATAGTCGGGCAGTTCCTCGTCGACCACCTGCCGGGTCCATTCCAGCGCCTCGCCCATGCTGTAGCCGGGCGCGAGCCCGGCGCTGATGGTGATCGCGCGCAGGCGGTTGAACCGGTTGAAGCTGCCCGGCTCGGCGATCTCGCCCAGCGTGACCAGGTTGGACATCGGGATCAGCGCGTCGTCGCGGCCGCGCACGTAGGTGTTGGTCAGGTCGGCGGGCGTCATGCGGGTCTCGCGCTCGGCCTGCAGCAGCACGTCGTATTCCTCGCCGTTGTCGACGAAGGTGGTGACCTGGCGCGAGCCCATCATCGTTTCGAGCGTTCGGCCGATCTCGGTGACCGACACGCCCAGGTCCGCGGCGCGACCACGATCGATCTCCACCCGCATCTGCGGCCGGGTTTCCTTGTAGTCCGAGTCGGGATCCTGGATGCCCTCGTTCTCCTGCATGCGCGCGAGGATCCGGTCGCGCCATTGCGCGAGCTCGGCATAGTCGGGGCCGCCCAGCACCAGCTGGTAGCGCTGCCCGCGACTGCCGACCAGCCCGCCGGGCACGTTGGCGCGCGCCTGCACGCCGGGCAGTTCCGCAAACCGGGCACGCAGGTCCGCCACGACCTCGTCGGTGGCCTGCTCTCGCTCGCCCCACTCCTCCAGGAACACGATCACCTGGCCGGTGTGCATCTCCTCGCTGCCGCCCCAGCCGCGCGGCACGCGCGAGTTGGCGCGTTCGATCGGCTTGCCCTCGCCCACTTCTCCCAGCACGATGCGCTCGACCTGCTGCATCTGCCCCACGGTGTAGTCGAAGCCCGCGCCCTCGGGGCCGTCGACCATCACGAAGAAGCGGCCGCGGTCCTCCGCGGGCGCCAGTTCGCTGGGCACGCGCAGGAACAGCAGCGCCGCCAGCACCGCGCAGGCCGCCATCACCGCCAGCACCAGCAACGACAGCCGGCCGGTCGGCAGGGCGACCACGCTCGACACGCGCTTGCCATAGCCTGCGCTGATCCGGTTGAGCTGCCGGTTGCGCCATGCGTTGAAGCCGCGTTCGGTGCCGTGCGGGCGCAGCAGCTTGGAACACATCATCGGCGTGAGTGTGAGCGCGATGAACGCCGACAGCGCGACCGCGCCGGCCAACGCGACCGACAGTTCGCGGAACAGGCGTCCGGTGTTGCCCTCCATGAATCCGATCGGCAGGAACACCGAGACCAGGACCGCCGTGGTGGCGATGACCGCGAACGCGACCTGCGCGGTCCCGCGGCGCGCCGCCACGAGCGGCGGCTCCCCCAGATCGACGCGTCGCTGCGCGTTCTCCAGCACGATGATGGCGTCGTCCACCACCAGGCCGATGCACAGCACCAGCGCCAGCAGCGTGAGCAGGTTGATCGAATAGCCGAACGCGTAGAGCGCGATGAACGCCGCGATCAGGCACACCGGCACCGTGACCGCCGGGATCAGTGCCGCCCGCAGGCTGCCCAGGAACATCCAGATCACCAGGAACACGAGCACCATCGCCTCGAACAGCGTCCAGTACACGCGATCGATCGAGGCATCGATGAAGGTGGTGCTGTCGTAGGCGACGAAGATCTCCGTGCCTTCCGGCAACGTGCCCTGGATCGTCTCGGCCTCGGCGCGCGCGGCCGTCGCCACGTCCAGCGCGTTCGCGGTCGACGTGCGGACGATCCCCAGCCCGACGTTCGGCACCCCGTTGCTGCGCAGGTAGGATCGGTATTCCTCGGCCCCCAGCTCGACGCGTGCCACGTCGCCCAGGCGCACCACGTAACCGTCCTCGCCGCGCCGCAGCGGCACCTGGGCGAACTGCTCGGGCTGGCGGTAGCCACGCTCGACGCGCAGGGTGAAATCCCGCGTTTCCGATTCGATGCGCCCGGCGGGCAGCTCGACGTTCTCGCTCCGCAGCGCGCCCTCGACGTCCGCGGCGGTGACGCCGCGCGCGGCCATCGCGTCGCGGTCGAGCCAGATGCGCATCGCGTAGCGCTGGCTGCCTCCGATCTGCACGCGGGCCACGCCGTCGAGCGCGGACAGGCGGTCGACGATGTAGCGGTCGGCGTAGTCGGTGAGCTCCATCGTGTCCATCGCCGTGGAGCGCATGTTCAGCCACACGATCACTTCCGCGTCGGCCTCGACCTTGGAGATTTCCGGCGGGTCGGCCTCGTCGGGCATCCGGTCCATCACCCGGCTGATACGGTCGCGCACGTCGTTGGCGGCGGCCTCGATGTCGCGGGTGAGGTTGAATTCGATGGTCACGTCGGCGCGGCCGTTGCGGCTCTGCGACTCGATGGTGTTGATCCCCTCGATGCCCGACAGCGCGTCCTCGAGGATCTGGGTGACGCGGGTCTCGACCACGGCGGCGGAGGCGCCGGGATAGGTGACTTCGACCGAGACGATCGGCGGATCGATGTTGGGCAGCTCGCGCAGGGTCAGGCGCATGAACGACATCAGCCCCAGCACCACGAGCAGCAGGCTCATGACGATCGCGAAGACCGGCCGCTTGATCGAGATGTCGGAGAGCATCATGGCCGGTCAGTCCTGGCGCGCCGCAGGTGCCGGCTGCGCCTGCCCTGGCGTTGGCTCCGCGGGCGGCGGCGTTGCGGCCTCTGGCGAGGCGGTCGACGCGGCCTGTCCTGCCGGTTGCGATCGCGCCGGCGGCGGATCTTCGCCGGACGGCGTGTCCGGCCCGCCCCCACCGGCCGCCGGAACCTGGCCTTCCTTCACCGTCGCGCCGGGACGCAGCTTGCCGGTGCCCTGGACCACGACGCGTTCGCCCTCCACCAGGCCATCGAGCACCTCGACACTGCCCGCGCGGCGCTCGCCCAGCGTGACCGGTGCGCGCTCCACGGTGTCGTCGTCCTTCACCCGCCACACGAACGTGTCGCGCCCCACCTGCACCACGGCGATCTCGGGAAGCACCAGCGCCTCGCGCGCGGACTGGGCCAGCTGCACCTGCAACAGCATGCCTGGCCGCAGGCGGCGTTCCGGATTGGGGAAATCACCCCGCACCAGCACCGCGCGGGTGCCGGGGTCGACCCGGGTATCGATGCTCGACACCTCGCCCCGGAACGACGTGTCCGGATAGGCGACGCTGGTGCCGACCAGCGACTGGCCCTGCTCGAGCAGCGACAGGTGCACTTCCGGCACCGGGAAATCGACGTGCACGCGCGAGATGTCGTCCAGCGTCGCCACCACGGTTCCCGGGGTGACCAGGGCCCCGGGGCTCACCTGGCGGATGCCCAGCACGCCCGCGAACGGGGCGCGGATGCTGCGATCGCCGATGTCGGCGCGCATCTGCGCGACCCGCGCGATCGTCGCGTCGCGCGTGGCGCGCTGGCTGTCGACCTGCGAGCGCGCGATCAACTGCTGCTGCACCAGTTCGGCGCCACGCCGATACTGCTGCTCGGCCTCCTTCGCCTCGGCCTCGGCTGCCTGCAGCGCGGCCCGCTGCTGGTTGCCCGAGAGGGTGATCAGGACGGCGCCCGCGGCGACTTCGTCGCCGCTGTCGAAGTGCACGCGCTCCACGGTCTCGCTGACCTTGGCGGTGATCGTCACCGATTCGCGCGCGGTCGCAGTGCCCAGGGCGGAGATGGTGTCGCTCCAGGGCGCCTTCGCCACCCGTGTGGTCGTGACCACCGCGGCAGGCGCGCCTTCGCCGGGGCCGGCGGGCGCGGCATTGCCGCCGCAGGCGGACAGCAGCAGGCACACGGCGGCGACGGCCAGGAGTCGGGTGACCGGGGCACGGAAATCGGAAGGCATCAGCGATGGGGGTGGGGAGAACCGCCCGATTCTAGCGAGCGTAGGGTGAAGGCGACCCCTGCCATCAGAGGGGTTCGATCCGGGTCCCGCGTTGTCAACCGCGGCCCCGGCCGTGCGTTATGCGCGACGCGTGGCGTGCCGGTCACGATCGCGACCGCGGGAATCCCGCCGCGATTCCGCGACTCACGTGCCGGGCTTGCGCGCCACGGCGGATCGCCGGCCGACCCGCTGGCGCGTCAGCCGGCGCGGCTCCAGCGTCCCTGCGCCGCCAGCGCATTGGCCCGGGCGCGCGCGAGCACGGTGTCCTGCGCCTTGCCGACATTGCCGGCCAGATCCCGGGACCAGATCTTCATCGCCGCTGACTGCATGGCCCGGCCGTACGAGAACGACAGCGGCCACGGGTGCGGCCCCATGCGGTTCATCGCGTCCAGGTGCGCAGTGGCGGCCTCGTCGTCCTGGCCGCCGGACAGGAACACGATGCCCGGCAGGATCGCCGGCACGGTCGACTTCAGGCACAGCAGGGTCGATTCGGCCACCTCGTCGATGCTGGCGACATCGTCGCTGTCGCCGCCCGGCACCACCATCGAGGCCTTCAGGATCGTGCCCTCGAGCGACACGCTGTGCTGGTAGAGCGCATCGAACAGCGAACGCAGCACCACCTCGTGCACCTCGTAGCTGGTCTCGATGTCGTGCCCGCCATCCATCAGGACCTCCGGCTCGACCATCGGCACCAGGCCCTGCTCCTGGCACAGCGCCGCGAAGCGCGCGAGCGCGTGACTGTTGGAATCGATGCAGGTGCCCGAGGGGGTGTCGTCGTCGATGCGGATCACCGCACGCCATTTGGCGAAGCGCGCGCCAAGCTTGTAATACTCCTCCAGCCGCGCGCGCAGCCCGTCCAGGCCCTCGGTTACCACCTCGCCGGGGCAGCCGGCCAGTGGCTGGGTGCCCTTGTCGACCTTGATTCCGGGCAGGATCCCGCTGTCGGCCAGCACCTGCGCGAACGGCACGCCCTCGCGGGTCGCCTGGCGGATGGTCTCGTCGTAGAGGATCGCGCCGCTGATGTGCTCGCCCAGGCCGGGCGTGGTGATCAGCAGTTCGCGGTAGGCGCGGCGGTTGGCCTCGCTGTTGGGAATGCCGACGTCGGCGAACCTGCGCGCGAGGGTCGCGCTGGATTCGTCGATCGCCAGGATGCCCTTGCCGGCGGCGACCATCGCCTGCGCGGTCTCGGCGAGCGTTTCGATGCTCATGTGGGGACGTCGGCCGGTTGGGAAACCGCCGGAGTATAGCCCCCGCTCCACGACAGCCACTGCCCGCCGGGACGCCTGGCGCCCGCCGTCGCGAGGCGACGGACCGCACCGCCGGCGTGGGGGCTGTCGCGCGCCTACAGCTCGCCCAGGCCCTCGGCGCGTCCGTCCTCGCCGATCTGCAGCAGGCGCAGGGTATTGGTCGCGCCGTGGGTTTCCATGCGCTCGCCGCTGGTGAACACCACGCGGTCGCCCGGTTCGAGCAGGCCGGCCTCGACCAGCAGGCGGATGCTGCCGCGGCCCGCCTCGCCGGGCGTCTGCCCGCGGCTGTCGTAATCGATCGGGAACACGTCGCGCATCAGCGCCATGCGCCGGCGCGCGCCGCCGTGGCGCGAGAACGCGTAGATCGGCGCACCGGAGCGGAAGCGCGACAGGTAGCGCGCGGTGCCGCCGGATTCGGTCATCGCCACGATCGTGCCCACGCCGATGTGCTCGCTCAGGAACATCGCCGCCATCGCGATCGCATGGTCGGCGCGCTCGAGGTTGCGCTGCGCCTTCTCGAAATCGGTGTCGTGCGAGAACTGGCGCTCGGCGCCGGTGCAGATGCGGGCCATCGCCTCCACCGCGCGCACCGGGAAGTTGCCCGCGGCGGTCTCGGCCGAGAGCATCACCGCGTCGGTGCCGTCGATCACGGCGTTGGCCACGTCCAGCACCTCGGCGCGGGTCGGGATCGGCGATTCGACCATCGACTGCAGCATCTGGGTCGCGGTGATCACCACCTTGTTGCGCGCCAGCGACTCGCGGATGATCTTCTTCTGCAGGCCCGGCAGTTCGGCATCGCCGATCTCCACGCCCAGGTCGCCGCGCGCCACCATCACCACGTCGCTGGCGTCGATCACCTCGGCCAGGTTCTCGATCGCCTCGGCGCGCTCCACCTTCGACACCAGCGCGGCGTCGCTGCCGTGCGAGCGCGCGATGCTGCGCGCCTCCTCCATGTCGGCGGCGTTGCGGCAGAACGAGACGGCGATGAAGTCGACCCCGATCTGCGCGGCGACGCCGATCAGCTCCTTGTCGCGCTCGGTCAGCGCGCCCAGCGACAGGCCGCCGCCGAGCTTGTTCAGGCCCTTGCGGTCGGACAGCACGCTGTCGTTGAGCACGGTGTTGACGATGCGCTGGCCCTCGATGCGCTCGACCTTGAGCTGCACCATGCCGTCGTCGAGCATCAGCACGTCGCCGGGGGACAGGTCGCCGGGCAGGCCGAGGTAGCTCACGCCCACTTCGTGCCGGGTGCCGGGGGGCGCGTCCTCGCTGGCCACCAGGTCGAAGCGGTCGCCGGTCTTGAGCGCCACCTTGCCCTCGGCGAAGCGTTCCACCCGGATCTTCGGCCCCGGCAGGTCGGCGAGGATGCCGACTTCCACCCCGACCCGCGCCGCGGCCTCGCGCACGGCCTGCGCTCTCGCCACCTGGCCGGAGGGATCGCCGTGCGAGAAGTTCAGCCGCACCACGTTCACGCCCGCGCGCAGGATGGCATCGAGCACCCCCGGCGGATCGGTGGCCGGGCCGAGGGTGGCGAGGATGCGGGTGCGGCGACGGTGTTCGGACATTGGACGGGAACCGGTTGCAAACGTAAGGATTGCGGCAGCGGCGCCGCGAGAGGCCGCTATCCTAGCCCAGCCCGTTGGCGATATCGCACATGTCCGGCGACATCCACGCCCGTCTTGCCGCCCTGCCCGCGTTCCCGACGCTGACGGGCGCGCGCGTGCGGCTGCGCGAACCGCGCACCGACGATGTCGACGGGGTGTTCGCACTGTTCGGCGACCCGACGGCGATGCGGTACTGGAGCAGCGCACCCATGCGCTCGCGTATGCAGGCCGAAGGCAGGCTGGAGGACATGCAGGCGGCGTTCGCCCGCGGCGAAGCGCTGGACTGGATCATCGCCGACCGCCGCAGCGATCGCGCGATGGGCACATGCACGCTATTCCGCTTCGACGCGCGCCATCGCCGCGCGGAAGTCGGCTATGCGCTCGGCACGGCGCACTGGGGCAAGGGCCTGGCCAGCGAGGCCGTGTCGCTGGCGCTGGACTGGAGCTTCCGCACGCTCGGCCTGCACCGCGTGGAGGCCGACATCGACCCGCGCAACGAACCCTCGCGGCGGCTGCTGCTGCGGCTGGGCTTCCGCAGCGAAGGCCTGATGCGCGAGCGCTTCTTCGTCGGCGGGGAAGCCACCGACTCGGAGCTGTTCGGCCTGTTGGCGCAGGAGTGGCGCAGGCCGGTGCGCTGACGGCAGCGAACCGTGAGCGCGGCCGGCTATCGCGCGCCTGCCTGGACACGATGCGGCTCGACGTAACGCTTCCCCTGGCGGTAGAGCGCCAGTCGCGCATGGAACCCGTCCTCGTCGAATCCGGCTTCCGCGGCTTCGGCGGGAAGGACTTCGATCGCCTCCTCCTGCAGCGCGACGGCGCGCTCGTACTCTCCCGCGGCCGCGTGGCAGGCTGCCACCGTGTCCATCCAGGCGGTCCGGTTTTCATCTTCGAGCAGCGGAATCGCCATCTCTCTGCCGCGCGAAGGGTCGAACAACTCGGACTCCGGTGCGGTGCACAGTCCCCAGGCGAAGTTGTTTCGGGCCGTCGACTCGCCCGCTTCCGCGCCTTGGCGCCAAAGCTCCAGCCCGCGCCGCCGGCTATCGAGCGTGTTGTCGCTCTGGTAGAAGTACCAGCCGCCATATGCGACGTACGCAGGCGCGTAGGACTGCCCGATCGCCTGTTCCAGCCAACGCTTGCCCTGTGCTTCGTCGCGGGCACCCAGTTCGCCGGTGAGCAGCGCGTATCCCAGACGCGTGGCCGAGGCGCCGTCTCCCTTCTCGGCGTCCACACGCAGCCAGGCATCGGCCTGCACGAGGTCCTTGTCCATGCCGCGCCCTGCAATCGCCATTTCCGCGAGGCGTCGGCGCGCCTCCGCGCTGTCCACCTGCTGCGACAGCGAACGATAGGCGTCGGCTGCCTGCCGCGGATCGCCATGCACGCCCGGCCGCGCGTATTCGTACAGGTTCGCCAGCAGCAGGATCGAGTCGACGTCGCCCGCCTGCACGGCACCCAGCAGCCAGCCCTCGGCCTGCGCCCATTCGCCGGCCATCATGCTGTGGTGCGCGCGGCGCCGTGCACCGAGCGCGCTGCCCCCCTGTGCCCCGCGTTCGATCAGCGCCCTCGCCTCGCGCCGCTGCGCCGCAGTCGAGGCGGCCGCAAGCAGGGCGGCACCGGCCGCGACCTGCGCGTTCGCATCGCCCACGTCCGAAGCCGACTTCATCCATCCGTTCGCGGCGAAATGTTCGTCGCGCTGATGGTGATAGCTCATCAGCAGCGCATAGCCCTTGCCGACACCGTTGTTCACCGGGTCGGCGAGTGCCCGCAATTGCTCCGGCACCAACTGCGGCGTGCCCGTTTCAGACAGCGCCAGCGCCGCGCCGATGGCGGCCACCAGCGGATCGCCCGCGGCCTGGGCCGATCGCACCCTCTGCGCCAGGAAGTCGGGCAGCGGCTCGCGCGATACGATCTGGGTCCACATGCCGGTCAGCATGCCCGTCGCGCCGTAGGGCGCCCAGCGTCGATCGGCAGCCTCCAGAAGCGCCTCGGCAGACCGGTGATCCCGTTCGACACCGACACCAAGGGCATAGGCGAGCGCGAGCAGCGCGGTGTGCGCCGCATGCTCCTGTTCGGCATGCGGCAGCAGCGCGTCGACAAGTCCGTCGGCACAGCGATCCGCCGGCTGGAGCGAGCAGGTCAGAAGCCAGGTGCTCAAGGACTGCACGCCGCCGGCGTCGGCACCGGGCCTGAGCCGATCGACGACGGCCGGGGTCGCTCCGGCAAGCCTGAATTCGAAGACCGCCTGCATGTCGAGCGCCGCTGCGTCGCCTCCTCCCGCTAGCGATTCGATGAAGCCGTGAGCCAGCTGCCGGCGCTGGAGCGGGTAGCCGGAGAACGGGTCTTCGCGCACGATGCTGTTGGCGGTGTCGATGTAGTCGAACCAGAGATGGCGCTCCGTGTTCTTCGCATCGTCCCAGACCGCGACCACGAGCGGGTAGTAGCGCTGCGGCTCGACGCTGGCGAAATACTCGTATCGGTACTCGAGGCCTGCCGATGCGAGCAGCGCATACACGTCCGCGGGTCCCATGACGCGCGCCGGCTCCGGCCAGAAGCCCTCCCGGTTGCCCGACAACGCCAGTCGGGACAGCGCCCCCGTCGCCAGCATCGCCTCTTCGGCCGACACATCGTCTCCCGCCGCCTCCGCGCACAGCATGCGAGCGCGGTGCAGCGCGATGCTGACCGGGGCCTGCCGGACGGCTTCTTCCAGGGCGGAGCCATGCTGGCGGCACGCATCCGGATCCACTCCGGCCTGCCCATATCCGACTTCGCCCAGCGCACCGTAGGCGTCGTACGCGTTGGCGTAGGCGGGGTCGGACAGGAACGTGGCCCAGGCGCCATCGGGCGCTGCGATCACGTCACGCGCCTCCAGCGGTCGATCTTCGGCCGAGACCGCCCATACGCAGGCAAGCAGCGGAACCAGGATGGCCGCGCGGATCGTGACGTTCTTCACTGGCTCATCTCCCCGTCGACGGCCTTGCGCAGGAGCTGCTGAAGACGTTGCTGACGATCGTCGGCCGCCGTGGCGGCAGGTACGCGGAACCGGAGCGTCGCGGAGAGCTCGTCCTGCAGCTTCCGCAGCTCGGCCAGATGTGCCGAGGCATCCGTGCCCGCCACCTCCCGATGCTTGACCTGCAGCGTGTACTGGATGTGGGCGCGGCCACCTTCGACCTCCAAGTCGCGCGCATAGTCGAATGACGGGATCGATGCCTGCCGCTGCTCCCTGCCGAACGTGGGCCTCCAACCGTCGGGCACCACCACTTCGATGTCATGGCGATAGTGTCCGGGCACCGCGTAGTCGAGTGGCGAGGTCCTCGCCATCGAGGCGGGAAGCTGGGCGAGTTCATGCAGCGTTTCGGCGTAGACGTCGAGCGCCTTCACCGCGCCGGACTCCGTGTCGAAGGGTTGCACGAGCAGGTATTCCTCCGTGACCCGGAGTTCATTGGCGTCGCGGTCGTCGCGCAGCACAGGCGGCGACACCACTTCGACCTCTCCGAGGCGACGCCGGTAGTAATCCGAATACCTGCGTGCCAGATCCTCGGGACGTTCACTGACGATGGTCCGCCGCCGGGAGTCGGCATGGTGACCGCGGTAGACCGTGTCGACCACGAAGCCCACTCGACGGCCATCGGGGCCTGGCTTGTAGCGTTCGACGACGGTTACCCCGTTGCGCGAGGCGCCGCCTTCAGGGGGCAGGATCGGCTCCATCCGGGCCGGCCCGGGCCCCACCGGCAGCGCGACGCCGTACGGGCTCAGGTCGTAATCGCCTGCGCGACCGCCCTGGAGGGTGATGGTGGGGTCCAGCCAGAGCACCTCCCCGCCGTCCTCGACACGTGCGATCACGTGGTTGAACACCGACGCGGAGGGTGCGAAGCCGGCGATCGACTTGCCCCGATCGGTACTCACCAGCGCCGGCACCGCCTCGACGCCGAGTTCCGACAGCAGACTCACCAGCAGGTACACCTTGTCCTTGCAATCGCCGAAGCGGCGCCGCCAGGTCTCGCCGGGCGGCGTCGGACGATGGGTGTTCTCACCCATCTCGACGCCGAAGTAGCGGACGTCGTCCTGCACCAGCCGCAACGCGGCAGTGATGCGCGCACGCCTGTCCGGCAGGCGCTTCCACGCCGCCAGTCTCTGCTCGAGGTCGACAGGCAGTTGGTCTACCCGCGGATACAGCGGGATTGCCCAGTCCACGACGTCCGCCCACGAGCGCGCCGGGCTGACCTGGGCCAGCGGATAAGGCTGGTACCAAGCGGGATACTGGCCATCGTCGACCACCAGCGGCAGTGCCTGCGCCTCGAGCCGCACCTCCACAGCGTCCGCGCGCTCCACGACCACGGCCTCGGGTGCGCCATTTTCGCGATGGATGTTCGGCCTTGTTCCCGGATCCAGCAGGACGCGCAGGCTCGCGCGCAGCATCGGATGCTGCCATCCGAAACGGATCCAGTCAGAACCCTGCCCGGCCAGCACGGGGTTGCTGCCGGCGATGCTGTAGGCGATCCGCACCACGTCGCGTGGCCGTACGTCGTCCAGGACGATGAGGGCGGTCACGGCGCCGTCGGCCAGGTCCTGTTCGAACCCATCTTCGCGGCGGGCCAGCGAGATCCGCTCGGGAGACAGGCGGTCGAGCCATTGTCCGTCGCGCCGCAGCCTGACGTCGTGGATCGTCAGTTGCTGGTAGCCCGGGTTGAAGCTGACCTGGAAGCGACCCGCGTCACCGACCAGCGACGCGCCCCGCACCTCGTAGGCGTAGTCGACGAAAAGCTGATCGCGGCCCTCGCGCCGGTCCGCCTGGACGTCGTAAAGCCAGTAGCGCCAACGCTCGTCCTCCGCCCCAGGCGCATCGGCAGGCCACTGCTCCGGCGATGGCGCGCGTTCCACGAATTCCGGCACCGCTCCGGTGCCGAATCTGTACTCGCCGCGCTCGTGTTCGACCACGGCCCCCTGCGCCGTTCCCGCAAGCAGGAACAGCCCCCACACGATCGCCCGCATCCCCATCTTCGCCCCACCGGTGTCCCCGCCGGGAAAGGTACACCAGGCAGGCGGCCCCGGTGCAGCCCGCTCAGCCGCGCGCGTCGAGGGCCGCCACCGCCGGCAGGGTCTTGCCCTCGAGGAACTCCAGGAAGGCGCCGCCGCCGGTGGAGATGTAGGACACGTCGCCGGCAATGCCGTACTTGTCCACGGCCGCCAGGGTGTCGCCGCCTCCGGCGATCGAGAACGCGGACGATGCGGCGATCGCGCGCGCGAGCGTCTCGGTGCCCTTGCCGAAGGCGTCGAACTCGAACACGCCCACCGGCCCGTTCCAGACCACGGTGCCGGCCTCGGCGATCATCGCCGCGTAGCGCGCAGCGGTGTCGGGACCGATGTCGAGGATCAGGTCCTCGTCGGCCACCTCGGCCACCGGCTTCACCGTCGCCTCGGCGTCGGGATGGAACTGCGCGGCCACCACCACGTCGGTCGGCACCGGAATGTCGGCGCCGCGCGCCTTCGCGTCGGCCATGATCTGCCTCGCGGTGTCGAGCAGGTCGGGTTCGTGCAGCGACTTGCCCACCGGCAGGCCCTGTGCGGCGATGAAGGTGTTGGCGATGCCGCCACCGACGATCAGCTGGTCCACCTTGCCCACCAGGTTCGACAGCAGTTCGAGCTTGGTCGAGACCTTGCTGCCGGCCACGATCGCCAGCAGCGGGCGCGCGGGATTGTCGAGCGCCTTGGCCAGCGCATCGAGTTCGGCCATCAGCAGCGGGCCGCCGGCGGCCTGCTTCGCGAACCGGATCACGCCGTGGGTGGACGCCTGCGCGCGGTGCGCGGTGCCGAAGGCGTCCATCACGAACACGTCGCACAGCGCGGCGTACTTCTTCGCCAGCTCCTCGCTGTCCTTGCCCTCGCCCGGGTTCATGCGGCAGTTCTCCAGCAGCACGATGCCGCCGGGTTCGACCTCCACGCCATCCACCCAGTCGCGCACCAGCGGCACCTCGCGCCCGAGCAGCTCGCCCAGGCGACGCGCCACCGGCGCGAGCGAGTTCTCCTCGCTCCACTCGCCCTCTTTCGGCCGCCCCAGGTGCGACATCACCATGACCGTCGCGCCGCGCTCGAGCGCGAGGCGGAGCGTCGGCAGCGACGCGGTGATGCGCTGCTCGGACGTGATCCGACCGTCGTCGATCGGCACGTTCAGATCCTGGCGGATCAGCACGCGCTGGCCGGACAGGTCGAGGTCGGTCATGCGGAGGATGGTCATGGGCACGGCTCGGAGGCGGGGGTTCGCCGCCCATTGTCGATGCCGCGCGCGCGGCAGGCAAACGTTGCGCCTGCCACCATCGCGGTCATGCGCGCGGCGTGCGCAACAGGCTGGCGGCGAAGCCCGTGACGAGCAGTGCGCCTGCGACCAGCAGCGCCCACAGCAGCCATGCGCGCCAGTCGCGCGCAGGGCGCAGCGCGGCCTCGCCGGCGAGCGGAACCGACTCCCCCAGCCTTGCGAGCGGCGGCTGCCAGTCCTGGCCTCGCGTATCGCGGATGGCGGCCAGGGACTGCGCGACCGGGGCCGAAGCGCGCGATGCCCGCGCGCTCCCTGCGACCAGGCGGTACGGTGGCGCATCGCGGGCCACGAACACCAGCGACTCCGGATGCCAGCCCAACCGCAACACCGGTGGCGCCGCCTGCGCGTCGCCGGGAACGAGCTTCCAGTGGCGATCGCGCACGGTCGCATCGAGGCGCTGTGGTGGCGACCGCTGGTCGCTGCCGATCGAGTACGCCAGCCACGGCCCGGCGCGCCGCACCCAGGGCGCGTCGTCCGACTCGCGGCTGTAGAGCGTCCATTCCCCGGTGCCGTTGCCCGGCAGCGCGATGTCGGCGCTCACGATCGGAAACCGGCCCTCGAGCGCATATCCGAACCCGGCGCGCCCCGCGGCCGACAGCGCACTGCCCTGCAGCTCGCGCCACAGCGGTGCAGCCGGCGAAGCAGCCTGGGCGGGCATTTCGACCTCCACGCGCGTGAGCACCAGGCCCTCCGCGCCCGCCAGCGGCACCAGCCGCAGATAGCGGGCGGACGCATCGACCGGCATGCGCGGCTGGCGCAATCGCTGCCCCCCGCGCGCCAGGTCGAGCAGCGCGACGTGGGCCTGCAGCACGCGCCACTCGCGCAGGTCGTCGCTGCCTTCGATGCGATAAGTCGCCTCGACCGGCCCGGGCACGCCGGCCCAGTCGAGCACGAGGGCCGCGACCGGCGCGTCGACCGTACTCGTGTCCACCAGCCAGCTCGTGGCCATGCGCGTGGCGACCGGCGCGTCGGGCACCTGCGCCTGTACCCGGACGACGCTGCCATCGCCTGCGCGCTCCACCGCCAGCGCGAGCCCGGCGGGTCGATCGATCGAGGCCGCGGGCAGCGCGAACCACGGGACCGGAATCCGCCGTGGCGCTGGCGTCTCCACGCGTTCGGCCGCGAACAGCTGCGCCGGCACCGCCTGCCCCCGTGCATCCACGATGTCGACATCGTCCAGCCGCGGCGAACGGGCCGCGAGGTAGACCTGCGCATCCAGCGGCACGCGGTAGATGCCGGCGCTGTCGTCCGGCACCGTCAGCAGCCGCTGCACCGCATGGTCCGCCGCGGGCGACGCGAACGCGGCCGCCGTCGACACGACCAGCGCCAGCCATGCCGACGCGCGCCTCATGCCGCTGCTCCCTGCGGGGCGGCCTGCGCTCGCGGAGGCGCCGGCGCGAAATAGCCCACCAGCGTGCACAGCAGCCCGTACGCGATGAACGAGCCGATGCCCAGCAGATCGCCCAGGTGCTGGCGATCCACCAGCACCAGCTTGGCCAGCACCACGCCCATCAGCACCGCGCCGGCCAGCCAGAGCGTGCGCTGGCCGCGGCGCGAACCGGCGATCCAGCCGATCACGCCCAGCAGGCTCCACACCACGGTGAGACTGGTCTGGGCCAGCGTCTCGTCCATCATTCCGGTATCCCACGACACACCGCCCCAGTGGTGCACGGCGCGCAGCGTGACCTGGGTGATCCACACGAAGCCCGCCATCGACAGCAGCGGCACGCGCAGCGGTGCCAGTCCGTGCGGGGCCTGGGTCGACCACAGCCAGCGGACGACCAGCACCAGTACCAGCAGCTGGCCCATCTCCAGCGGATTGAGCAGCGGCAGCCACGGCAGCGGCGCGGCGTCGCCGGCGGCGAGCTGGGTTGCCAGCCACCACATGCCGAGCAGTGCGAACACGGTGAGCTGCAGCGGCAGGCGCAGCGCATCGAACGCCGCGCCACGCGGCGCGCGCAACGCCTGCCAGCGCCACATCGAGGCCGCCACCAGCGCCACCCACGGCAGCGCGACCGCGGTATGCGCCCACCCCGACGCCAGCTCGAGACGACCGGCCAGCCAGCCGGCGAACAGCGCGAGCACGGTCGGCCAGACCAGCCACCAGACGAACTGCGCCCAGTCGCCGATCCGGTCGGCGTCGCCGCGCAGGCACAGCAGGCTGCGCACGCCGAGCGCCGCGAACGCGATCCAGGCCCACGCGCCCATGCCGGCGAACGGGTGCGCGTGCACCGCGGCCTGCGCGAGCGCGAACGGGATCGCGGACGCCAGCGCCAGCAGCGTCGTCGCCGCCAGCGCGCACGCGGGGCGTGCGCGATGCACTTCCGCCGCGATCCAGCCGGTCAACGCGGCGGCGGCCAGCATGGCGTCGACCTGCGCGTCGCCGGCCACGAAGCCCACGATTTCCTGGTGCAGGTTGCCGCACCACCACAGCAGGCCCCACAGGTAGTAGCCCAGCGCGATGCGCGGCTGGCCGGCATCGCGATAGCTCCATGCGCTCGCGAAACCGGCCAGTGCGATCAGCAGCGCACCCATGAAGGCGGGATTGGCGAGCGGCTGCACATCGGGTGCGGGCGCCGTCGACATGCCGATGGCGTAGGCGCCCGCGGCCGCCAGCTGCAGGCCAAGGCCGGCCAGCTGCGGCAGCACGCGCCGCTGCCGCAGGCCGAGCCAGACCAGCGCCGCGCCTTCCAGCGCGAACACGCTGGCGGTCGCATTCGCCGACAGCGCCAGCGGCACCGAGAGCGTCGCGAACCCCAGCGCCAGCAGCGCGTGCGCCTGCGCCAGCAGCGCATAGCCGTCGCGCTGGCGCAGGACCCACGCCAGCACCGCATACACCGTCGCCAGCGCGAGCGCACACAGCGCCAGCGGCATGCGCGCGCCGTCGAGCAGGGCCGCCTGCAGCGCGAACGCGACCAGCGGCGTGCCGAACAGCAGGCAGCCGTCGATCAGGTCGCGGCGGCTGGCCGGGCGGCGCCGCGCGTACAGGATCGGCAGCAGCAGGTAGAACGCGAAGAACAGCACCAGGAACGGCTGGGTGCTGGCCTGCTTGTCGGGCGAATACGCCAGTACGCCCCAGGCGATGCCGATGCCCCAGGTGAATGCGAAGCCGAGCAGGTTGAGCACCCGCCACGACTTCACCCAGGCGATGGCGAAGATCGCCGCGTTCAACACGGCGTAGTAGGAGAACAGCGCGACATGATTGCCGCTCCCGGTCGACAGCCAGATCGGCGCGAGGAACCCGGCGAGGATGCCGAGCACCGCCAGCGTGCGCGAATCCTGCAGGACGGCGAGCACCCCCAGTCCGGCAACGAGCGAAACACTGAGCGCGAATGCCGCTGCCGCGGGCAGCAGCCCGTAGAGCTTGAAGGCCGCGAACACCACCAGCAGCAGCACGCCGATCGCGCCGCCCTGGAGCGCGAGCGCGAATGCCGGCCTGTCACCGCGCTGTCGCCAGCCGAACACCAGGCCGGCCATGGCGGCTGCGGACACGCCCGCCAGCCGCAGCTCGATCGGCAGTTGCAGCCAGCCCTGGTCGTTGGCGTACTTCAGCAGCGCGGCCACGCCGGCCAGCAGCACCAGCATGCCGACCTTGACCGGCACGTTGCCGACCGTGAACCAGCGTTGCACCGCGCGTGCCGCAGACCCGGCGAAGTCGCGCGGCGGCGGCTGGCGCGGTGGCGTGGGCGGAAGGGGCGCACGCGGCGCGGGCGTTGCGACCGCGCGCGAGGGCAGCGGGGGCGGAACGGGCGGCGCAGTCCCCGGCGCGCCGGCGCCCGGTGCGGCACCTGGCGTCGACGATCCAGCCTCCTGCCCGGCCATGGGTCCGCGCGCGCCGGCGACATCGACCGGCGTCGACGCGGACGATGTCGCGCCTGCCTGTCCGTCGACCGCAGACGCGTCCGGCGTTGCCTCTGCAGCCGGTGCAGTCCCGTGCGCGGCCGTCGACGCTGCATCCGTCCATGGACGCGATGTCCCCTCGCCTTGCCGGGTCGCCCCGCGCATGTCCGCCGGCGCCTCCGCGCCTGCGGCAAGGGGGGCGCTGACGCGCAGCTGCGCCACCGCGTCCTCCAGCTCGGCCACGCGCCGCTTCAGCCCGCCGATCGATACCAGCGCCACCACCAGCAGCACCGGCACGGCCAACGCCGCCAGCCCCAGCAGGGTCAGGACTCCTTCCATCGCGATTTCCCCGTCGGCGCCCGCGCGGGCGCATTGCCGGCCACCCTAGCCGGTCCGTGCGCGAAAACAAGAAGCCCCGCGCAGGCGGGGCTTCGGGTATCGCGGATGGCTACTTCCGGCTTACTTGCCGGCGACCACGCGCACCATTTCCAGGCACTTGTTCGAATAGCCCCACTCGTTGTCGTACCAGGCCACCAGCTTGACGAAGGTCGGGTCGAGCGCGATGCCGGCGTCGGCGTCGAACACCGAGGTGCAGGTCTCGCCGACGAAATCGGTCGCCACCACCTTGTCCTCGGTGTAGCCGAGGATGCCCTTGAGCGCGCCTTCGCTCTGCGCCTTCATCTCGGCCTTGATCTCGTCGTAGCTGGCGGGCTTCTCGAGCTCGGCGGTCAGGTCGACCACCGACACGTCCGAGGTCGGCACGCGGAAGCTCATGCCGGTGAGCTTCTTGTTGAGCTCCGGGATCACCACGCCCACGGCCTTGGCCGCGCCGGTGCTGGAGGGAATGATGTTCTCGAGGATGCCGCGGCCGCCGCGCCAGTCCTTGTTGCTCGGGCCGTCGACCGTCTTCTGCGTCGCCGTGGCGGCGTGCACGGTGGTCATCAGGCCGCGCTTGATGCCCCACTTGTCGTTGAGCACCTTGGCCAGCGGCGCCAGGCAGTTGGTGGTGCACGAGGCGTTGGAGATGATCGCCTCGCCCTTGTACGACTTGTCGTTGACGCCGAAGACGAACATCGGCGTGTCGTCCTTCGACGGCGCGGACAGGATGACCTTCTTCGCGCCCGCGTCGAGGTGCTTCTGCGCGGTGGTCTTGTCGAGGAACAGGCCGGTGGATTCGATCACCACCTCGGCGCCCACCGCATCCCACTTCAGGTTGGACGGGTCGCGCTCCTGGGTGAGGCGGATCCGGTTGCCGTTGACCACCAGGGTGTCGCCATCGATCGAGACCTCGCCCTTGAAGCGGCCGTGCACCGAGTCGTAGCGCAGCATGTAGGCCAGGTATTCGGGTTCGAGCAGGTCGTTGATGGCGACGATCTGGATGTCGTCGAAGTTCTGGACCGCCGAACGCAGCACGTTGCGGCCGATGCGGCCGAACCCGTTGATGCCTACCTTGATCGCCATGGTGCGCGGACTCCCGGACAGGGTTTGGAAAGAGCGTCGATTCTAGCAGCACCGGCGTGGCCGGCCCGTGCCGCAGCCGGCATGCCGTGGTGGTTGCGATTGCAATGATCCGGATCAAGGAGGCGCCGGCGCGCGGCTTCCAGACTGTGCGCAGACCCCACACGGAACCCGTACCATGACCCGCACCCCTGCACTCCTGCTCGCGGCCCTTGCCGCCGCTCTCGCCCTGCCCGCCGCCGCCCAGTCGAGGGGCGAGTGGACCCTCGGCCTCGGTGCCCACAACGTCGACCCGAAATCCGACAACGGCAGCCTCGACGCCACCGCCCTGGGCCTCGGCCCGCTGCCGCCGACCGAAGTGGGCAGCAGCGTGCGCCCGACCATCACCGCCGAGTACTTCATCCGCGACAACCTGGGGCTGGAAGTGCTGGCGTCGCTCCCATTCCAGCACGACATCGACATCCGCGGGGTGGGCCGGGTGGGCAGCACCAAGCACCTGCCGCCCACCGTGTCGCTGCAGTACCACTTCGCCAACGCCAGCCGCGCCACCCCGTTCGTGGGCGTGGGCGTGAACTACACCACCTTCTTCAGCGAAGACACCACCGGCGCCCTGGCCGGCACCGACCTGTCGCTGGACGACTCCTGGGGCCTGGCGGCCCATGCGGGCATCGACTTCGCCGTGGGCGCGCGCAGCGCGATCCGGCTGGATGCGCGCTGGATCGACATCGACACCGACGTGAAGGTGAACGGCACCAGGGTGGGCACCGCCAACATCGACCCGCTGGTGTACGGCGCGGCGTGGGTGGTGAAGTTCTGAGCGAGGCGCAGCAGCAGGCCCGCGCTCCGCTGCGTTCCGACCGGGGATGCGAGTGGCGCGCCCCGCCACCCGCATCCCGCACCCGTGTCGCCTGGCGGACCCAGCGCTTGGGTAGACTGCCCGCCATGCCACGCATCCCTACCGCACTCGTTCTCGCACTCCTGATCGCCTGCGCCCCGGCCGCCCACGCCTGGGGCCCGCTGGGCCACCGCCTGGTGGCGCGCCTGGCCGAACCGCAGCTCACCCCGGCCGCGCACGCCGAGGTGCAACGCCTGCTGGCCACCGAGGGCCTGCACGCACTGGCCGACGTGGCCAACTGGGCCGACGACGTGCGCGCCAACGACCCGGACCTGGGCAGACGCTCGGCCAAGTGGCACTACGTGAACCTCGGCGAGCTGGGCTGCCGCTACGACGCCGACGCCGCCTGCCCGAAGGGCGACTGCGCGGTGGAGGCGATCCGCGCCCAGGCCGCGATCCTGGCCGACCGCGGCCGCAGCAATGCCGAGCGCCTGCAGGCGCTGAAGTTCCTGGTCCACTTCGTGGGCGACGTCCACCAGCCCATGCACGCCGGCAACGCCCGCGACCGCGGCGGCAACACGGTGCAGGTGCAGCTCCACGGCAAGGGCACCAACCTGCACCGGGTGTGGGATGGAGAGCTCTTGAAATCGGCCGGGCTGCCCGAGGACGCCTACGTGCACCGCCTTGCGGCGGGCCCGACGACGCGGGACGCGAATGCGACCGCTGCCGATGCGGCTCACTGGGCGGAGCACTCCTGCCGGATCGCCTTCGCGCCCGGCGTGTATCCCGCGCGCGCAAACCTGGACGCGCGCTACCTCGCCACCCACACGCCGACCGCCGAATCCCAGGTGCGGCTGGCAGGCGCACGGCTGGCATCGCTGATCGACGGCGCGCTGGGCGCCGCCCGGTAGACGCTACCGATGGGGTCGACGCAATACGGTTGACCTGGCGCCCCGGCGCGACACCTGCCGCAGGAGGTGCGCAGATGGACCCGGCGCGGCTGCGCGGGGCGGCTGTCTGGTGCGGTCCAGCACCTGATCAGCGCGCTGGGGTCAGCGTCCCGCCCGGATTGCCCGGAGAACCGGGCATCGGCTGCGACTGGAAGACGCTGTAGCCGCTGAACTGCCCGAGCGTGCCCTGGAACAGCATCGCCGCCATCGGAGGCGTGCTGACGATGAGCGTGGTCAGGATCAGGCCGAGCCCGCCCTGCTGCATCGCCATGCTGGTGAGGCTTTCGCCATCGCCGCCCACCCCCAGCATGCTGCCGATCCAGAAGGCGGTGCCGACCGCGATCACCATGTCCAGCGCCAGGGTGACCGTGACACTCAGTACCGCCATCGAGAAGATCGCGCCGACGCCATAGAGCAGCCATTTGTGGAACAACGGCTTGGTCGGCTCGAACAGCAGGCAGAGGATGAAGAGCGGGCCCAGCGCGAGCACCAGCCCGATGGCGAACTTGTTGAGCATGATCGCGGCGGCCGCGGTGATGGCCGGCAGGCCCAGGCCCGCGGTGATCATGGCCAGGGTCCGGTCCTTGCGCTCGCGCGTCTCCTCGTCGTAGGAGGTATCGACCGAATCGACCACCGTGAGCGCGGCCTGCATGATCGCCAGCGTTCGGTCGATGTCGGCATAGGCGTCCTCGCCGTCGGGATCGCCGGTCATCGTTTCGTTGACGGTCCGCGAGAGTCCGTCGGTGACCGTGCCGTAGATCGGACCGAACGACGCGCCGAGCCCCAGCGCGATGCCGACGATAAAGGTCGCGCGCAGCGCATTGACCACCAGGGCCATCATCGATTCGCGCGACTGACCGGTGACGATCCGGTATCCCTGGACCATGATCCACAGCGTCAGCAGCAGCACACCGACCCCGCCGAGCACCCGGATCACGCGCTCCCCGAGATTGGGCAGGTATTCGTGGATCAGCTCGTCGTCGACGAAGGCGTTGATCTCGTGGAAGAAGACGAAACTGGGCAGCCCGGCCCGGGCGGGAACCAGGTCCAGCAGTGTTCCCGCCAATGTGAGCATGCCGTCCATCGCGTCCCCGAGCATCCGATTCCAGTTCCTGCGCTTCTCTTATGACGATCGCTTCATGCCCCGCGGTCAGCGATCCCGCGAGCGCGCGACCTGCAGCGCACCCTTCAAGGTCGCGTACTCGACGACGTGGCCGAGCAGGCTGCGCTTGTTGGTGAATGCGGCCTGCCCCGACCACGCCATTTCGTTTGAAAATGCCTCGATCTGGTGGGCGTAGTACTGAAGCTGACGCTGCGCGTTCTCCATCTCGGCGGCCTGTGCCGCCTGGAGCTGCTGGATGGCATTCGAGTTGCGCTCGAGCCGCCCTCGCTCGTTGCCGCTGGTGCTTGCGCTTTCGGCCTGCAGCTTGGCAATCTCGGCATCCTGGGCTTGGACCTTCCTGATCACGTCCACCAGGAAGTTGTGCCGATGGTTGTCGAGCTGGACCATCGAGGCGCATGCGTCGTACTGTCGCTCTCGCGCCTTCGAGACCCGCCGAGGCGCCCTCACGCCGCCGAGCATCGCGCGCAGCCCTTCGGCGGCGAGCGGGCCACATCGCTCCTCCAGGAACGCGTTGTCAGCGCGCCGGCGCAGATCGGTGTCGCGAGGGCCGCGCTCGGACAGGAACTTCAGGCCGTTGACCTGTTGCTCCTGGATGTCCTGGATCTGGTTGCGAAGTTGCTGCAGCTGGTTGCTCAGCTGCTGCGCCTGCTTGATCTCGTCGCTGTACATCTGCTTGTACTGCTCGACCCACGCAAACTCGTTGATCTTGATATGGACTGCATCGGTCACCGGGGTCTGCGCATGGGCGGTCGATCCCAGCACCAAGCACAGCAGGACCATCGACTTCAGGGTGAACCGGATCAGATCCCGACTGTTCATAGTGGTGTCCCTCTACGGTTGGCTGCCGCACATCCACGCACGGCGGTGGTGTTGACATCAGCGCTCACACTCGCGATCCCGCGTAACCGGCGCCGGATGAACGCAGCGCCCTGACGCCATCCGTCGCGCGCTCTTTCAGCTCGTCCTGGCTTGCACCAGCGAAGGGCGCACGCATCGTGCCGGATCCCTTCCGCTCCGCGAAAAACCTCGGCAGCCATCGCGCTGGCGTCAACTCGTCGCGGGCAATACCGGATCGCACCGATTCCTCGCCGATGATCCGATGCATGATCTCGATGTTGTCGGTACTCGCCGAGATCACCGCCAGCGCATCGTCGAGGCCGCGAAGGTTCAACTGGCAGACGGTCGATCCATGGCCTTGCTTGACCAGGAAGGTGCGCGAGCGTTCGTCCAGGCTCTTGACCACCTGGAACTCGGCGTCGGTCAGCTTCAGTCCCTCGATGTAGTCCTCGCGCGAGGCATTTGGATTGGGCAGCAGGATCAGGGTCGCCGTCTGCTCGATCAGCGCCGCGGAGATGTCGCTGGCGAGCGCATCCTCCGGACTCTGGGTGGCGAAGATCCCCATGCCGTTCTGCTTGCGGATGGTCTTCTGCTTGTTCTTGGCGAATTCCTTGAGTCCGCCCGATCCCTCGAGGATCTTCCAGAACTCGTCCATCACGTAGATCAGGCGCCGGCCGTCGATCAACCCCTCCAGCCGGTGCAGCAGATAGGCGATCACCGGCACGCGGACCTCCGGATTGTCGATGACGTCGGTGTAGTCGAAGCCGATGATGCTGGCGCGTTCGAGGTCGACGGTGTCCACCGGATTGTCGAACACCCAACCCAGCGCGTTGCCGGCGGTCCACTTGCGCAGCCGCGCGTACAGGCCGTCGTCGCCCATGTTGGGCAGGCTCTTCTGCAGATTGGTCATCGAGCGCAGGTGCATCGGCATGTCGAGCATGCCCTCCACCGCACGGTGGATGTCCTCGTCCTCCCGCGCGGTGTACTGCGACTTGCCCGCCAGTTCCTTGACCAGGCCGGACAGGAACTGCACGTTCGCTTCGGTCCGCTCGCACTGCAGCGGGTTGAAACCGGTCGGCGAGCCGTTCTCGAGCGCCAGGTAGTTGCCGCCGCAGGCGCGCACGAAGATCTCGGCGCCGCGGTCCTTGTCGAAGAAGAAGATCGTGGGGCAGGGATCCAGCTTCTGCACCTGGCTGAGCAGGAAATTGATCAGCGCGGTCTTGCCGGTGCCCGACTTGCCGATCACCATGGTGTTGGCGATCGCCTTCTCGCCGGTCGAATCCTCGGCAGGATGGGTGGCGTGGAAGTTGAAGTAGTAGGGCTGTCCGTTGGTGGTCTGCAGGACGGTGACGCTTTCGCCCCAGGGATTGCGCTCACGCTTCCCGGTGGCGAAGTTGTGCAGAGGCGACAGGCCGAGGAAGTTCAGCGAGCTCACGTTCGCCAGCCGCGTGCGGAAGCGCCAGTTCGCGGGCAGCTGCGAGTAGAAGGAGGAGCACACGGCGAGGTCCTCCTTCGCGGAGACGAAGCCGGCATTCGACAGCTCCGCGCGCGCCGTGGCGATGTTGTGCGCCAGCTGCTCCTGGGTATCGGCATACAGCGCCATGATGAAGTGGTACTCGCCGAGCACGAAGTGCCCCGACGCGACCTGGTCCATCGCCTGGTCCAGCTCGACGATCTGGCTCACGGCCTTGTCGCCGGAGGAGATCATCATGCCCTTGGTGCGGTCGAGCACGCGCAGCGCGTCCTGCCGCCCCATCGGGCTGAATGAATGGGTGATGACGTATTCGAAGTCCAGGTACTTGAGGCCGTTGAGGATGCCCGGCCACGTCGCGTCGGAGTATTCCTTGATGTTGAGGATCGCCCCGAAGACGTTGCCGCCCGACGGGGTGCGGACCACGAAGTCGCCGGTCCTGGCCGAGAACATGTGCCGGCTGACGGCCAGGTAGTCGTGGACCGGCGCATTGAGCACTGGAACGGGCTCGTCGATGCGGTTGAGCAGGAACCCCAGATGCTCCAGGGTCTCCGAGAACACCACGCCGTTGTCCGCCTCGTACATGCCGAGCCGGACCGGGGCGTAGTCCTTCAGCACTGCCTCGACGTTGCCGGCCAGCTCCAGCAGCTTGGCCACTGCCTGGTCCTGCTGCGCCTGCAGGACCTCACGCTTGTGCGAGCGCTCGACCAGCCGCTTCCCGACCACGATCGGCCGGTACAGCATGGTCAGGTACAGTTCGTTGCGCATGATGCGCTGCGACGACAGCAGGGCGAGATAGTCGTCCGACAGCTGCTGGTTGAAGGATTGCGCGAACCGTCCGTGCGCCTCGATCCGACCCCGACGGCGCAGGTCGTGGACCCAGAACGCGACGTTGACGAAATCCGGCGCCCGCAGTGTCTGCAGCATGCGATTGAACGTGTTGTGCCGGTGCTCCAGGTCCCACTCCTCGCGCCCGACGAACGGCAGCCCGTCGAGCCGCCACGACAGCATGAAATCGCCGCCGGTCGTCTTCACCACATGCGGCGACACGTGCGACGACACCGGAATGAAGTCGGCGATGGCGTGGTCCGGAGCCTGCATGGCCATGTCAGTCGCCCTCGGCCACCGCGAACGCACGCCGGTAGCGGTTCGGTGAGAACACCCACATGCCGTCGTGCTGGCGCCGGTTGCGCGCCTTGAGCCTGAACTGGAATCGCAGGCCGAGCAGCCGGAAGATCATCTCGTCGCGACGCGCCATCTGCCGCATCACCACGATGACCACCGGGAGCAGCAGCAGGCAGAACATGTCGATGTAGAACGTCAGCAGCAGGCAGCCGCCGGCCGCGATGGTGAACGGGACGTACGGCACGCCCATGAACATGGGCGGCCGCGTGCATCCCTTGAACAGGACGTTCCTATGCATGGCGGGCCACGAGCTCGACCAGTGCCAGGGCCATCCCGCCACCGATCGCCCCGACTTCCGTGTCGGGAAGCAGCATCTTCGCGATCTGTGCGGCTGCGCCGATGAGGAAGCCGCCGATCAGCACCGGCGCGACATCGCCGATGCGCTTGTGGTTGAAGGCGATCTGGTAGCCGGCGAAGATGATCGCGATGGTCACGATCGCGATCGATGCGATGTTGAGCAGCCCGTTGATGTTGGTGAAGAAGGTGGTGACGCGGCCCGCCGCCTCGGCGCCGGGCGCGGCCCAGGCAAGCGAAGGAACGAGCAGCGCGCCCAAGAGCGCGAAAGCTGCGGACGTAGCCCGGACATGCGGGCGACGCTGGGTGGGGAGATGGTCGTTGTGTGTCATGTTGAAGCTCCGGTCCTTGGTGGGTGGTACGGGGGGTTGGTTCCGCATCCTGATGCGTCGGTTAGAAGACGAAGGCGGCATCGTCCGATGTCGGTGGCTCGGGCGCCGGCGGCTCGGATGCGGATGCTTGTGAGGCCGTCGGCGACACCCGGGCCACGGCGGCCGTCGCCGCGGACTCGGGTGCCCGCGCCGGCGGCAGGCCCAGCGGCGGTGCGCCGTCCGGCTGGAGCAGTACCGGCTGTCGCGCCCCGGGGAGGGCAGCCGCAGGCGCAGGAGACGGCGGCGTTGGCCCTGAAGCCGCCGTCTGCTGGTCTTCCATCGCCGTCACGCCCTCCACCATCTGCGCGCGCGCCGGCTCGACGTTCCTCGCGGCGTCGCGGATGCGGCGTTGAAGCAGCGAATCGCGCCGATGCACGGGAGTGGCACGGCGGGTGAGGTTCGTGCCCTGCCCGGCCAGCGGGGTCGCGCTCGCGTCGGCATCCGGCCTGGCGCCCGCTTCCGCGTTCCATGACGCGAACACCTTCTGGACGTAGCCGTGGCGGAACCCGGTCGAGAAGTTGCCCGAGTAGTAGCAACTGAACGCCTTGCCCCAGTCGCCCGCGGCACGTGCATGGCATTCGGCGAGGATGCGCGATCCGGCCTGCAGGTTCGGGCAGGTCTGGAAGGCGCGTTCGTAGCTGTCCAGCCCATAGCTGGCCAGGTTGTAGCGGTTGACCTGGGCGATCCCCAGCGAGAAGTTGAAGCCCTTCTCCTCCAGCATGCGCGCGGTCGACACCGCCTCCGCCTGGTTGCGTGGCTGCCGGGCCAGCCGTCCACCCACCACACCGATGGCGTACGGGTTGAAGGACGACTCCACGCGCACGACGTGCCGCATCACGTCGACGGGAACGGCGAGTTCGCCGCAGGCCATCAGCTCAAGTCCGGGCAGCATGCGATGCCTCCGCGGCCGCGGTGCGACCATCCCTGTCGATGTCGAGCCAAAGCGTCATGTCGGCCTGCTCAGTGCGCCGCAAGCGCGCGTTGCGGATCGAAGTCGATCCCGGTGATGTAGCGACGGCCCGCATGCGCCTTGATGTGGACCACGATGTCGATCGTCATCCGCAGCAGCCGCTTGATGACGGGGAACTCCAGCCCCGATCCCTCCACGGAGGCCTTGACCATCAGCGCCAGCTGGTCCCAGGTCTGTTCGGTACTCCCTGCATGGCAGCTGGTGATCGAGCCAGGATGCCCCGAGGCGCAGTTGCGGATGAAGTAGAACGCCTCGTCGCCGCGCAGCTCGGCGAGGATGATCCGGTCCGGCTTCATCCGCAGGCACGCCTCCATGCAGGTCTTGGCGGTGACATTGCCGGTGCTCTGCCCGCCCTTCGAGTACAGCAGGTGCACGACGTTCGGCTGCGGGATGAACAGCTCGCGCGCGTCCTCGATCGTCACCAATCGCTCGCGGGCGTCGATGTGGTTGACGAGTGATTTCATGAACGTGGTCTTGCCGCTGCCGGTGGCCCCCGACACCACCATGTTCTTGTGGTACTGCACCGCCTTGCCGAAGAACTCGCGGTAGTCGCCCCGGCCGCGCAGGTCCAGCAGTTCGCGGTCGTGCTCGCCCAGTTGCGCGCCGTCCTCGAGGATCTGCGAGAAGAACCCGTCCTCCTCGTACTGCGCCAGCGTCTTGCTGAACCTGGCCGGCAACCGGATGGTGATCGAGATCCGGTTCGCGTCGCAGGCCGGCGGAATCACGAACTGTGCGCGCTGCCCTGTCGGGAACGTCAGCGACACCATCGGATCGGCGTCGGTGATCCGCTGGCCCGTATTGCTTTCGTTGACCACCGAGGTGCAGAACTGGCGCGCGCGTTCGAACGTCAGCGTCGGCACGTCGACCCGCTGCCAGCCGTTGCGCGCGGTCTCCAGGTACAGCTCGCCCGGCCGGTTGATGCAGATCTCGGTGACATCGGCGGACTGCAGGTACTCGCCGATGCCGAGCACCTGGTACTGGTAGTCGAGGAACTCGCTGGAGACCCTGGCCACTGGCGAATTGTCGGCATCCATGCCCGTGGTCCTCGATCAGCGCAGCACGGCCGCGAAGTCCACGTCCTGCGCGACGTAGACGTTGAGCAGCGTGCCCTGGTTGATGGTGACCGTGGGCGGACGCGCCATGCTGCGCTCCAGTGCCATGTTCGCCAGTCGCTCCATGGTGCGGGCGGTGCTGCTCTCGTACGGGTTCTGGATCGCGACGCCGCCTTCGAAGCTGGTCGACGGCGGACCGTTCTTGGCGCCGACATACTTGAAGGCGTCGCTGAGCAGGCTGATCATCAGCGCCGACGAGATGCGCTGGCCCCAGTGCGCGCTGTAGTGGCCCTCGTTGCCGGCCGCGCCCAGCATGTCCACGCCGGGGCTGCTCATGTTCACGTCCAGGCCGTTGGGCGTGGTGATGCGGTCCCAGACGATCGCCGCGCGCTCGCCGATGATGGCGTCGGACTGGTAGCGCCCCATCACCTTCGAACCGCGCGGCAGCAGCAGCCTGCGTCCGTTCACCGAATACACCGGCTCGGTCACGATGCACGAGGTGAAGCCGGGCACGTCGGTGATGATGCGCGACTCCAGCACGCAACGGATGTAGGTCCCGCGCAGCAGCAGCGTGTTCGGATTGTTCAATGGCTGCGCCGCGGACCGGCCGCGGCTTGCGGCCGCAGGCGGGAGGCTGCCCGGGGCGCCGCCGGACTGGGCGGCCATCATCCGCGCGTACTCCTCCGGCGACATGCTGCCGGGGGCCGCGGCGGGCGACTGGCCGCCATGGATCCCGACCGAATCGCGCATGCGCCGCTCGCGCAACGACGGCACGTCCTCTCCGCCCAGGGAAGGCAGGCGCGTGCCTGCGGGCGCCGGAGCCGGATCTTCGATCACGGGCAACGGCGGCAGGGTGTCGGACGGGTCCGCCACCACAGGTGCGGGCGGCGGCGGCAGGTCGGGCAGGTCCGGTGCGTCCGGGATGACCAGCGGCTGCTGGTTTCCGGCGCGGGTGGCCGAAGGCTCCGGGTCGGACATGGCGCTACCGAAGATCAGCGCGGCCGCGACAAGCAGCAGGAGGACGAGCGCGGCCAGGAACAGCAGCGCCTTGCGGTTGAGCCGCTGCGCTTCGGCCGAGGCCAGGTGCGGGGCGCCCGCGTCCAGATCCGGCCCGGCAAAGGCATCCTGGCGGGCCTGGTAAGGGTTGGAGGCAGGTGCATCGCGCTCCTGTCCGCCCGGCGCGTGATCGCTGGGTCGATTCATCGTTCCGCACTCCTGCGCAGGCCAATGACGTTGTCGCCATGCCTCAGGACGAGGTAGGGATAGGTGCCATGGACGACGATCGTGTCGCCCTCGACCGTCGTGTTGACGATGAACTCGTCGCCGTCCTCTTCCTGCCGGGCGAACACCGCGGGGAAATTGCCGCTCGGGAACCGCGTGCGATCGCCCATCCGGATGTAGGTGAACTGGCGGTCGTCGTAGACGGTGGCGGGAATCAGCCAGGCGGGATGGCGCTTGCGATAGGCCACGTCGTACCCGAAGTGGTACCGCCTGCCGGCGTGCTGCGCGGTACTGAGCTCGTGCACCTCCTCGACCGGATCGCTGGCGGCGGCGAACGCGGTGTCGTTCGGATAGGTGAAGCGGATGCGGTACTGGACGCCCGCGGCCTTGGCCTGCTCGAGCGCCCGCCAGTCCGTGGCCACGACCTTGAGCTCCAGGACATAGGCGTGGACGGCGGTGCGGATCAGCAGGTTGGTGTCGACGTCCACGTCGCGGGGCCTGAGGTAGAACACGTTGTCGCGGCGGTTCAGGTCCCAGCCGCCGCTGAAGCCGGTGCTGTAGTCGAGGATTTCCTCGTTCGGACTGAGTTCGATCTGCGTGGTGATGCCGAGCCCGGTCCGCACCTGGTAGATCCGGTCGGGCTCGTAGACGTACTCGTCCAGCGCCTGCGCCCACGCCGGCAGGCCCACGCCCGAAGCCAGCAGCAGCGCAAGCGCGAACCACGCGGCGATCTGTCGCGCGCGGGTCATGGCTGGGTTCCCGACGGCGCGGCCGACGCAGCGTCGTCGACGCCCGCGGCATCGCCCTCCTCGCCAGTCCACGCGTCCTGGCCTGCAGCGGGGCGCGGTGCGGGTCCGGGAGCCGCCACCTCCGGAGACATGTCCGGGAACGCCGGTTCGTCCGCGGGGGGCTGGCCATAGTCGTTGTCCACCCGGTACTCGGACACCCGGAACCCGAGCGGGTTGAGCAGGCGATCGCGCTCGTCGAGCCTGAGCGCGGGATCGTAGGCGAACTCCAGGGTGGCGATCTTTCCATCCATGACCTGCGAACTCCCGGTCTGCTTGTTGTAGAGGCTGCGCTGGAAGCGCACCGCCGCGCCGCGCGGCGGCTGGCCCGCGGCGCCCGGCACCAGCGAGATGCTGAGAATGCGGATGCGCACGGCGCGGCTGTTGCCGTACTGGTTGTAGGGGCGGTGCGGATTGGTGGCCGCGTGCAGTGCGCGGAACGCCGGCGCGACGCGCGGGCCAGCCATGGTCAGGGTCTGGCGCCAGTTCTGCTGGCCGATCAGGCCGGTGTCGTAGGACTCTCGCGCCATCACGAACTGCGCGACGTTGCTCTTGTTGATCGCTTCCTGGGTGGTGATGGTCGGGTCCTGGAAGTCGCCGACCAGGCGCGCCACTGTCGCAGTCCCGGTATACGGGTCGGCCATCACCAGGTACGGCACCTTCTCCTTCAGAGGCAGGAAGTAGAAGTAGCCGCCGGCCAGGATCAGCGACATCGTCAGCGCGCACGCAGCGACCCACCACGCGCGACGCTCGCTGCGGCGCGCACGGTCCGCGAGCGTGACCTCGTAGTTCACTCCCCGGCTGACGGCCTGTTCCACCGCCGGCGTCTTTTCTCTTCGTCTGAACATCCGTGTTCCCGATCGTTCCGTGCGTGCGCGTCAGTCTGCTGGCGTGGGCGCGGCTGCCTGGTCGGCCCCAGCGCTCCGCGCGTCCGTGACCCGGATGCGGCTTCCCTCGACGCTCACGCGTACGCCTTCCCCCGCGTAGGCGCGCGTCAGTTCCGCAGCCGCCGCGCCGATGTCGTGGGTGCGGATGTGCGCAGCCTGCGCGTGCAGCGTGTAGTCGTTCGGATGCTCGTAAGCGACCTGCAGCTTCGAATCCCGCGCCCAGCGGTCGAGCATGTGCTTGAGCGTGCCGTCGGCCGGCGTGGCCTGGTACACGTAGCCCTGGTGCAGGGGAATCGCCTGCGGCGTGTCCGCGAACTGGTTCAGTGGCGTCCAGCGCCCGCGGAAATCGCGCGCTTCCGGGGTCGCGCATCCGGCGAGTGCCGCGACGACCGCACTCATGCCCAGCCACCCGATGACGACCGCCTTGTCCCGTCTCACGCCACTCTCCCCGGGATTCGCCGGCAATACATGTCCCCATCGCGCCGCCCGCAGGCAGGCAGGCAGGCGCGTACGCGATCACGCCGGACGTGCCGGGCGCTCACGATTGATCGATGCAGGATGGGGCTCACGCGGCCCCGACACGTATTGGACGATTCCAACTCCTTTTGTTGTCCGCCCAGGTTCCGTCCTGGGTCCCCTTGGGCGCCGTCACCGCCAGCAGCGGTGCGGACTATGCCCGTATCACGACACGCATCTGCGTGCGGGATCGAAATTAGCCGCTCGAGCGATCGACGTCAAGCACCCGGGCATGCGTGCGCTCAAGCCGCCGCATACCGCGCCGCCCCGCCGATCCAGCGCGCCACCAGCCGGTCGGCGATGTCGGGTGCCTCGCGCATCAGCGCCTCGCCGATGCGGTGCACCTCGGGCAGCAGGTCGGCGTCGCGGGCCAGGTCGGCGATGCGGAAATCGGCCAGGCCGGTCTGGCGGGTGCCGAGCAGTTCGCCGGGGCCGCGCAGTTCCAGGTCCTTCTCGGCGATCACGAAGCCGTCGCTGGTGGCGCGCATGGTTTCCAGCCGCTGCTTCGCCATCTGCGACAGCGGCGACTGGTACAGCAGCACGCAGCTGGAGGCCTGGCTGCCGCGGCCCACGCGCCCGCGCAGCTGGTGCAGCTGCGACAGGCCCAGGCGCTCGGCGTTCTCCACGATCATCAGCGAGGCGTTGGGCACGTCCACGCCCACTTCGATGACGGTGGTGGCCACCAGCACGTCGAGTTCGCCGCGCTTGAACTCGAGCATGGTGGCCTGCTTGGCGGCGGCCTTCATGCGCCCGTGCACGAAGCCCACGCGCAGGCCGGGCAGCGCGGCGGTCAGCTGCTCCCAGGTGGTCTGCGCGGCCTGCGCGACGACCTCGTCGCTCTCATCGATGATCGTGCACACCCAGTAGGCCTGGCGGCCTTCGGCGCAGGCGGTGCGGATGCGGTCGATCAGCTCCGGCCTGCGCGCCGCGCCCAGTACCACGGTCTGCACCGGGGTGCGTCCGGGCGGCAGTTCGTCGATGGCGGATACGTCCAGGTCCGCATAGGCGGCCATGGCCAGGGTGCGCGGGATGGGCGTGGCGGTCATCACCAGCTGGTGCGGCACGCTGCCGGCAGCGGCGCCCTTGTCGCGCAGGGCCAGGCGCTGGTGCACGCCGAAGCGGTGCTGCTCGTCGACGATGGCCAGGGCCAGGTCGCGGAACACCACGCCTTCCTGCATCAGCGCGTGGGTGCCCACCACCAGCTGCGCGGCACCGCTGGCGGCCTCCGCCAGCACCGCGGTGCGCGCGCGCCCGGACACCTTGCCGGCCAGCCACGCCACGCGCACGCCCAGCGGCTCCAGCCACGTACGCAGGTTGGCCAGGTGCTGCTCGGCCAGCAATTCGGTGGGCGCCATCAGCGCGGCCTGGCGGCCGCTGCCGATCGCGATCAGCGCCGCCATCGCCGCCACCACGGTCTTGCCGCTGCCCACGTCGCCCTGCACCAGGCGCAGCATCGGCGAGGGGCGCGCGAGATCGGCGCGGATCTGTTCGAACACGCGCTGCTGGGCGCCCGTGAGCGCGAACGGCAGCGCCGACAGCAGCGCCTGCACCCGGCCGCCGTCGTCGGCCAGCGCGGGCGCGGCATGCGCCTGCAGCGCGATGCGCTGGCGGCGCAGGCTGAGGTGGTGGGCCAGCAGTTCCTCCAGCGCCAGCCGCCGCTGCGCGGGATGGGTGCCGGCCAGCAGCGCGGCCACGTCGGCCTCGCGCGGGGGCCGGTGCAGGGTGAGCAGCGCGTCGCGCAGCGACGGCAGGCCGTGGCCCAGGCGCGCGGCCGGCACCAGTTCCAGTTCCTCGGCCGGCGGCAGCCGCTCCAGCGCCTGCGCCACCAGGCGGCGCAGCGTGGCCGGGCCGATGCCTTCGATCGCGGGATAGACCGGGTCGAGCGCGTCGCCGAGTTCGCCCTCGGCCTCGTCGTCGAGCACGCGGTAGCTGGGGTGCACGATCTCCAGCCCCTGCTGCCCCGGGCGCGGGGTGCCGTAGGCGCGCACGCGCGCGCCGACGCGGAACTGGTTCACCTGCTGCGAGCGGAAGTGGAAGAAGCGCAGCACCAGGGTGGCGCGCGAGTCGTCGCCGATCGCCACCCGCAGCAGCGGGCGGTAGCGGAAGCCGCGCTCCACCGCTTCCACCCGCCCTTCCACCTGCGCCGCGACGCCCGGCTGCAGCAGCCGCACCGGGGTGATGCGGGTGCGGTCCTCGTACTGGCGTGGCAGATGCAGCCACAGGTCCTGCAGGCGCAGCAGGCCGCGCGCGGCGAACTTCTCCGCCACCGCCTTGCCCACGCCGGGCAGCGCGGTCAGGCCGACGTCACCGGCGGCGGCGAGCGCGGGGACGGGCTTGCCCATGCGGCGCGCGGATCAGCCCGCCACGCTCACTGCGTCACCATGACCGCGTCGACCTCGAACAGCACGCCCTTGGGCAGCGCGGACACCTCGATGGTCGAGCGCGCGGGATACGGCGCGTCGAAATACTCGGCCATCACCGCGTTGACCGCGGCGAACTGCGACAGGTCGGTCAGGTACAGGCCGACGCGGGCGATGTCGGCGAGCGATCCGCCGGCGGCCTCGGCCACGGCCTTGAGGTTGTCGAACGCGCGCCGCGCCTGGGCGTCGATGCCGCCGTCCACCACCTCGCCGGTGGCCGGGTCGAGCGGGATCTGGCCGGAGAAGAACACCGTGTTTCCGGCGCGCGTGGCCTGGGAGTACGGGCCGATCGCGGCGGGCGCGGCGTCGGTCTGGATCGGGGTGCGGGGCATCGGAAGACTCCGGAAGGATGTAGGCCGATTGTAGCGGCGGCGTGCGCGCAGGGCGGCGATGGCGTCGCGCATGGCATGGGACTGGGAGATGGTGTGGCCATGGCGTCGCGATCCGCGGAGACCGCGGGGCGACGCATCGCCGCTGGCGAATGCAGCGGCGACGAACGATGCAGGTGCGCGAGTGGGAACGATGCGCCCCGGCGGCGGCCTTCGGCCTTGGCCGGTCTACAGCCGCTGCACGCCGTGCACCACGCCCAGGCGGCGGGTGCGGCGGATCACGTCGGCCAGGTGCTCGCGGTTGCGCACCTCGATCGAGAAGCGGATGACCGCGACATTGGTGTCGCGCTCCAGGTACTCGACGCCCTCGATGTTCGAATCGGCCTTGGCGATCGCGGCCGCCACTTCGGCCAGCGATCCGGGCTTGTTCTCGGTCTCGATGATCAGCGCCACCGCGTAGTCGCCGGTGACCTCGCGGTCCCAGCCGATGGCCACCCAGCGGTCGGGCGACTTGCGGTACTCAGCCACGTTCGGGCAGTCCAGCCGGTGCACCACGATGCCCTTGCCGGCGGTGTGGTAGCCCATGATCTCGTCGCCGGGAATCGGCATGCAGCAGTTGGCGAAGCTGATCACGCCGCGCTCGTGGCCGCTGATCAGGATGCGCTCGCCGCGGCGCTGCAGCTGGTCGGCGGTGGCGCCGTCGTCGGGCGATTCCTTCTGCGCCAGCGCCATCGCCACCTGCGAGGGCATGCGGTTGCCGAGCGCGATGTCGGCGAGCAGTTCCTCCAGCCGCGGATAGCGCAGTTCGGCCAGGTAGGCATCCAGGCGCGCCTGCGGCAGGCGGTCGAGCGAGGTGCCCAGGTCCTCCAGCGCGCGGTCGATCATGCGATGGCCCAGGCTCACCGCGTCCTCGTGCTCGAGCTGCTTGAGCTGGGCGCGGATCGCGGTGCGCGCCTTGCCGGTGACCACCACCTCCAGCCACTGCGGCTTGGGCAGCGACGACTTGGCGGTGACCACTTCCACCGACTGCCCGCTCACCAGCTTGGTGCGCAGCGGCACCAGCTTCTTGTCCACGCGCGCGGCGACCGCCGTGTTGCCGACATCGGTGTGCACGGCGTAGGCGAAATCCAGCGCGGTCGAGTTGCGCGGCAGCGAGAGGATGTCGCCCTTGGGCGTGAACAGGTAGACCTCGTCGGGGAACAGGTCGACCTTGACGTTCTCCAGGAACTCCAGCGACGAACCGGTCGCCCGCTGCGATTCGAGCAGGTTGGCGATCCAGCTGTGCGCGCGCGCCTGCGCGCCGCTCGGGGCCATGCCGTGCTTGTAGGCCCAGTGCGCGGCGATGCCGCGCTCGGCGATCAGGTCCATCTCCTCGGTGCGGATCTGCACCTCGATCGGCGATCCGTACGGCCCGAACAGCACCGTGTGCAGCGACTGGTAACCGTTGGCCTTGGGAATGGCGATGAAGTCGCGGAAGCGTCCGTCCAGCGGCTTGAACACCGAATGCGCCACGCCCAGCGCGCGGTAGCAGTCGCCCACCGAGTGCAGCACGATGCGGAAACCGAACACGTCCATCACCTGGGCGAAGGTCTTCCCCTCGCTGCGCATCTTGTTGTAGATGCTCCACGGCGACTTGATCCGGCTCACCAGCCGGTACTGCAGGCCTTCGTTGGTCAGCCGCTGCGCCAGCTGGGCCTCGATCTTGGCCATCGCCTCGCGCCGCAGCATCGGCTGGCCGCGGATGTGCTTTTCCAGGATCAGGTGGCGCAGCGGGTGCAGGGCGTGGAAGCCGCGGTCCTGCAGCTCGGCCTTGATCAGGTTCATGCCCAGGCGCTGGGCGATGGGCGCGTAGACCTCCAGCGTCTCGCGCGCGATGCGTTCGCGCGTGGGGCCGGGCTGGGCGCCGAGCGTGCGCATGTTGTGCAGGCGGTCGCCGAGCTTGATCAGGATCACGCGCAGGTCGCGCGCCATCGCCAGCATCATCTTGCGGAAGCTTTCGGCGGCCGCCTCCTGGCGGCTGCTGAAGTGCAGCTTGTCGAGCTTGGTCACGCCCTCGACCAGATCGGCGACGGTCTCCCCGAAGTCCTGCGCCAGCTGTTCGCGGGTGAGCGGCGTGTCCTCGATGGTGTCGTGCAG
The DNA here is from genome assembly GCF_029888045.1 of Luteimonas rhizosphaericola. Lineage (GTDB taxonomy): Bacteria > Pseudomonadota > Gammaproteobacteria > Xanthomonadales > Xanthomonadaceae > Luteimonas > Luteimonas rhizosphaericola. Next base: position 348,772 of record NZ_JARXRN010000021.1, read on the forward strand.
GATCGCCGCGACCAGGGTCTCGACGTCGACCTTCTGCTCGGCCAGCACCTGGGCCACCGCCACCGGATGGGTGATGTAGGGCTCGCCGGACTTGCGCGTCTGCCCGGCGTGCGCGGCCGCGCCCACCGCCCACGCCCGCCGCAACTGGGCGCGCTGCTCGTCGGGCAGGTAGGCGGCCGTGCGTTCGAGCTGGCGCATGTAGTCCGGCACGTCCGCTTCGGACGCGGGCACGGGCTGGATCAGGACGGGAGCGCCGGCAGTCATCCCGGGAGCCTAAAGGGAAGGCGTGGAATGGGAAATAGGGCCGGACCCGCGGGGCGCCCCGCGCGCGCGGCCATTCAGTCGCGGGCGATGCCCACGGCCCCCCATCGGCCGACCGCGGTTGGCACGCCCCGAACGCAGAAGGCCCCGCAGTGCGGGGCCTTCGTGCGACACGGGTGCGCGGGGCGCTCCCGTCCGGGGATGACCGGCTTACAGGTCGTCGCCCTTCATGTCGTCGTCGCCGGCGACCACTTCGGCGGCGGCCCATTCCAGCGCCTCGCGCTCCTTGCGTTCGCGCTCGGCCTTGTCGACGGCGTCGATGTAGGGCTGGTCGATGCGACGGCCGGCGATCTCGCGCAGCGCGAGCACGGTCGGCTTGTCCTGCGCGTCGGTGTTGTCGATCTGCGGCTCGACGCCGTTGGCGAGCTGGCGCGCGCGCTTGGCGGCCATCATGACGAGTTCGAAGCGGTTGTCGACCACTTCCAGGCAATCTTCAACGGTGATGCGGGCCATAGGTCTCCCGGCGGCCGGCGGGCCGTCGATCAGGATGGGAACAGGACCGCACATTCTAGCCGCACGCGGCCGAAAAGCAAGCGCTATTGAGTTAAATCAAACACTTGCGGACGGGGCCGGCCGATGCGAGCCGGCCTGCCCGCCGGTCCGGCGCCGCGACGCGCCCGGACTCCCGCGCCACCTGGTCGCGGCTCTGCGCGTGCCGGGCTCGTCGGCTCAGCCGTCGGCCAGCAGGGCCTGCAGCAGGCCGGCATGGCGCCGCAGCTGCTGAGTACGCCGCAGGCGGCTGGCGGTGAAGATCGCGCACATCTCCTCCACCGCGGTGTCGAAGACCTCGTTGACGATCAGGTAGTCGAACTCGGCGTGATGCGACATCTCCTCGCGCGCGTTGGCCATGCGCCGGGCGATGACCTCCTCGCTGTCCTGGCCGCGCTTGCGCATGCGCTCCTCCAGCGCCGCGCGCGAGGGCGGCAGGATGAACACGCTCACCGCGTCCGGCACCTGCGACTTCACCTGCTGCGCGCCCTGCCAGTCGATCTCCAGCAGCACGTCCCTGCCCGAGGCCAGCTGCGGTTCCACGGACTGCTTCGCCGTGCCCTTCCAGTCGCCGTGCACCTGCGCGTACTCGAAGAAGTCGCCGGCCGCGATCATCGCCTTGAACTCGTCCGCGGCGATGAAGTGGTAATGCTCGGCGTGGCGCTCGCCCGGGCGCGGCGCGCGCGAGGTGAACGAGATCGACAGGCAGATGTTGGGGTCGCGCGCCAGGCAGGCATTGACGATGCTCGACTTGCCGGCGCCGGACGGCGCGGCGACGATGAACAGCGTGCCGCGCATGGGCGTTGGATCATTCAATGTTCTGCACCTGTTCGCGGATCTGGTCGATCAGTACCTTCAGCTCGACCGCGGCACCGGTGGTGCGCGCGTCGACCGACTTGCTGCCCAGGGTGTTGGCCTCGCGGTTGAACTCCTGCAGCAGGAAATCCAGCCGTCGCCCGACCGGCTCGCGCTGGCCGAACACGCGCCGGATCTCGTCGACGTGGCTGGACAGGCGGTCGAGTTCCTCGTCGACATCGAGCTTCTGCAGGGACAGGACCAGTTCCTGCTCCACCCGTCCCGGGTCCGCCGCCTGCGCGAGGTCGGCCAGCCGCGCTTCGAGCTTGGCCCGCTGCCCGTCGCGGATCAGCGGCACCAAGGTGCGCACCTCGGCGGCGATGCGGGCGATGCCCTCGACCCGCTCGAGGATCGCCGCCACCAGGTTCGCGCCCTCGCGTTCGCGCGAGGCGACGAACGCGTCGAGCACGTCGTCCACCAGCGCCAGCGCCTCGGCCTGGAGTTCGGCCGGATCGGCCGCCTGCGACTGCAGCACGCCCGGGAACTGCAGCAGTTCCACCAGCCCCACGCGCAGCTCGGGGAAGTGCCCGCGCAGCCCGTGCGCCAGTTCGCCCAGCCGCGCCACCAGCGCCTGGTCCACCTGCAGGGACACCGCATCGCCCGACGCCCGCAGCCGCAGCGTGAGGTCGACCTTGCCGCGCGACACGCGCCTGGACACGCGCTCGCGCAGCGCCGGCTCCAGCACGCGCAGTTCGTCGGGCAGCCGCGCGCCCAGTTCGAGGAACCGGTGGTTCACCGCGCGCACCTCGCAGCCCAGCGTGCCCCAGGGCGTGCTGCGTTCGCCCGAGGCATAGGCGGTCATGCTGCGGATCGGCATCGGTGGTCCAGTGTCCGCCGGGGGCCGGCGAGGCGCCAATGGTAATCTGGCGCCCCTGTTTTTGCCGGACACCCCCACGCATGAGCATCGCCCGCCCCAGTGGCCGCGCGCCCGGACAGCTGCGCGAGATCCACATCGAACGCGGGTTCACGCGCCATGCCGAAGGCTCGGTGCTGGTCTGCTTCGGCCAGACGCGGGTGCTGTGCACCGCGAGCGTGGAGAACCGGGTCCCGGCGTTCCTGCGCGGCAAGGGCGAGGGCTGGGTGACCGCCGAATACGGCATGCTGCCGCGCGCCACCCACACCCGTAGCGACCGCGAGGCCGCGCGCGGCAAGCAGGGCGGACGGACGCTCGAGATCCAGCGCCTGATCGGCCGCAGCCTGCGGGCCTGCATCGACCGCGGCGCGCTCGGCGAGCGCACCATCACCCTGGATTGCGACGTGCTGCAGGCCGATGGCGGCACCCGCACCGCGGCGATCACCGGCGCCTACGTGGCCCTGGTGGACGCGGTGCGCTGGCTGCAGAAGCGGCGCGAGATCGCGCGCGACCCGGTGTTCGGCGCAGTGGCCGCGGTGTCGGTGGGCGTGTATCGCGGCACGCCGGTGCTCGACCTCGACTACGCCGAGGACAGCGACTGCGATACCGACATGAACGTGGTGATGAACGACGGCGGCGGCTTCATCGAGCTGCAGGGCACCGCCGAGGGCCATGCCTTCCGCCGCGACGAACTCGATGCCCTTCTCGCCCTCGCCGAACACGGCATCGGCGAGCTGTTCGCCGCGCAGCAGGCGGCGCTGGCGCAACCGTGACCAGGCGCGTGGCCCTGGCCACGCTGGTGGTGGCCGACTACGACGCCGCCATCGCCTGGTACACCGGGGCGCTGGGCTTCCGGTTGCTCGAGGATACGTGGCTGGGCGACGGCAAGCGCTGGGTGGTGGTAGCGCCGCAAGACGATGCGGGCGTCGCGCTGCTGCTGGCACTCGCCTCGGGCGAGGCACAGGCCGCGCGCGTGGGCGACCAGACCGGCGGACGGGTGGCCTTCTTCCTGCACACCGACGACTTCGCGCGCGACCACGCCGCGATGCGGGCGCGCGGGGTGGAATTCCTCGAGGCGCCGCGCCGCGAGCCGTACGGCACGGTCGCGGTGTTCGCAGACCTCTACGGCAATCGCTGGGACCTGCTGGAGCGCGCGCGATGAGCCGCCGGCTGGTGCTGGCCAGCAGCAATGCCGGCAAGCTGGAGGAATTCCGCGGGCTGCTGGCCGCGTCCGGTTTCGACGTGCGCGCACAGGCCGAGTTCGGCGTCGCCGATGCCGAGGAAACCGGCCTGAGCTTCATCGAGAACGCGCTGCTCAAGGCGCGTCACGCCTGCCGCGCCACCGGGCTGCCGGCGCTGGCCGACGACTCGGGACTGTGCGTGGATGCGCTCGACGGCGCGCCGGGACTGTACTCGGCGCGCTACGCCGGCGGCCATGGCGATGCCGACGCCAACATCGACAAGCTGCTGCAGGCGCTGGCCGACGTGCCGGACGCGCGCCGCGGCGCGCATTTCGTCTGCGTGCTCGCGCTGCTGCGGCACGCGGAAGACCCGCAGCCGATCGTGGTCGAAGGCCGCTGGCACGGCACGATCATCCACGCCCGGCGCGGCAGCGGCGGTCACGGCTACGACCCGGTGTTCCTGGACCCGGCGCGCGGCCAGACCGCGGCGGAGATGCCGCTGGACGAGAAGAACAGGATCAGCCACCGCGCGCTGGCGATGGCACTGCTGCACGAACGGCTCGGGCCGGTCTGATGCGGTGTATCACAACGTGAGCCATCGTCGGCCGGGCGCGCTCGAGAACGTAGTCGTGCCATCCTTGGCGCCACCTGTGTCGGCTCCGGACACCCCTGCCCGGCCATCCATGGCCGGGCGCCCAGCGGCACTGCCGACAGGGCAGTTCGCACCCATGCCGCTTCGCCCCCCGCCGCTGTCGCTCTACGTGCACCTGCCCTGGTGCGTGCGCAAGTGCCCGTACTGCGATTTCAACTCGCACGAGGCGCGCGGGCCGCTGCCGTTCGAGGCCTACGTCGACGCGCTGCTGGCCGACCTCGACCACGACCTGCCGCTGGCCTGGGGCCGCACCGTGCACAGCGTGTTCTTCGGCGGCGGCACGCCGAGCCTGTTCCCGGCCGACGCGATCGACCGCCTGTTGCAGGGCGCGAGCGCGCGGCTGCGCTTTGCCCCCGGTGCCGAGATTACGCTGGAGACCAACCCCGGCACCGCGGAGCACGGCCGTTTCGAGGACTACCGGCGCGCCGGCGTGAACCGGATCAGCTTCGGCATCCAGAGCTTCGACGACGGCTGCCTGCAGCGGCTCGGCCGCATCCACGACAGCGCCCAGGCCGACGCCGCGGTGAAGCTGGCTCAGGACGCGGGCCTGGACAACCTCAACCTCGACCTGATGTACGCCCTGCCCGGCCAGGACCTCGCCATGGCCATCGTCGACGTCGAACGCGCCCTGGCGCTGCAGCCCGCGCACGTGTCGCACTACCAGCTGACGCTGGAGCCCAACACCGTGTTCGCCGCGCGCCCGCCCGGCGGCCTGCCCGACGACGACCAGGCCTGGGACATGCAGGAGGTCTGCCAGGCGATGCTGGCCGACGCCGGCTACGCCCAGTACGAGGTCTCCGCCTACGCGCGGCCGGGGCGCCAGTGCGCCCACAACCTCAACTACTGGCGCTTCGGCGACTACCTGGGCATCGGCGCGGGCGCGCACGGCAAGCTCACCCTCGGCGCGCAGCAGGCGGTCGTGCGGCGCTGGAAGCTCAAGCATCCGGCGGCGTGGCTCGCGGCCGCGGGCTCGGCGGCCGGGATCGGCGGCGAGGAGTTCGTTGCACCGCAGCAACGGCCGTTCGAATTCATGCTCAACGCGCTGCGGCTGGTGGACGGGTTCGCGCTGCCCGACTTCGAGGCCCGCTGCGGCCTGCCGGCCGAGGCGATCGAAGCGCCGCTGGCCGAAGGCGTCGATCGCGGTTGGCTGCGGCGCGAGGGCGACCGGGTCGTGCCCACCCCGCTGGGGCGCCGCTTCGGCAACGACGTCATCGCCCTGTTCCTGGCCGGCTGAGCACGCTGGCCGCGCCATTGGCCGTTCCACGTTCGGCATGACAGTATTGGCCCGACTCCTGCCGCAGCCCGCTTGATGCCCGCATCGCACACGCCAGTCGAACCCGCGGCCCCGAGGTCGCTGGCGTCCGCCGGTCTGCCGCCCCGCGTCCGCAAGGCGCTGGAAGCGGCGCTGACACTGGTCACCGACGACATCGAGCCGCACCTGGGCGCGATGCTCAACGAGTTCGAGGAAGAGCTGTTCCGGCTCGCCGACCAGGCCCGCAACCCGGGCGTGGAATCGGGCTACATGCAGACCCTGCGCACGTTCCGCCTCAACCGCGCCGACCTGATCCCGCGCTTCATCCTCGAACTCGAGGCCGGCGTCGCGGCGCTACGCACGCCGCCCGCGCCCTCACCCGCGCAGGGGGCGTCCGGCGGCCCGGCCGCGCAGCCGGGCTTCGGCCGGCTCAGCCTGGTGGACGAGGCGGTGATGGACGAGGGCACGGTGCTGCGCGAGGTCGCCAGCCGCCAGGAAGCCCGGGCCAATCTCGCCCTGCACCTGCTCGGCCAGCGCTTCGGCGTGCTCGCCGGGGCGCCGGCATTCGATTCCGAGCGCATGCCGCTCGGGCCGCAGGCGCTGTGCCGGGCGATGCGCGGCGCGGCGCAGGCGCTGGACATCGAGCACGATTCGCGCCTGCTGCTGTATCGCATCTTCGACCGCCACGTGATGGCCGGCTACTGGCGCGTGCTCGACCGCCTGGACGAGCTGCTCGACCGCCAGGGCATCCTCAGCGGGCTGACCTACGTGCCTGTGCGCATACGGCCCTCGGCCCAGCCGCGCGACCAGGCCGAGGCCGGGCCCGGCGCGGATGACGCTGCTTCGCCGCACGGCCGCCCCGCGCCAGGCGCCGCCAGTGGCCGTGGCCGCGCCGTGTACCGCGCCGCCGATCCGCAGCGGCCGCACACCGGCTGGATGGGCGAGCCGATCGAGGAACTCGACGAGGACGAGCGCGTCGCCTCCGAGCAGCTGCAGCACCTGCTCAACAGCCGCCGCGAACTGCTCGGCAAGCTGCGCCCGGGCCGCAAGCCGCGCGCCGGCACCGTCATCGGCACCGACGACGTGTTCGCCGCGCTCGGCCACCTGCAGGCGCAGCCGCTGTCGGTGTCCGGCGCGCCGCAGACGCTGGCCGACGTCAAGCAGACCCTGCTGGCGCAGGCGCGCCAGCGCCGCGGCGTGCACGCCGAACTCTCGCCGCGCGACAACGACACCTTCGAACTGCTGGGCATGCTGTTCGGCAACCTCGACGAGGAGATCCGCGCCGAGGCGCCGGCGGCGGCGCTGGTCAAGCGGCTGCAGGTGCCGCTGCTGCGCGTGGCGCTCAACGACAGCGCGTTCTTCGTGCGCAGCCGCCACCCCGCGCGCCAGCTGCTCAACACCGTGGCCGAGAGCGCGGCGAAGTGGCTGGACGAGGCCGATTTCGACCCGCAGTTCCTGGTGCCGCTGCAGAACGCCGTCAACCACGTGGTCGAGAAGTACGACGGCGACGTGGAAGTGTTCAACGCCTGCAACGAGCAGCTGCAGACCCACCTGCAGGCGCAGGTGCGCAAGGCCGAACTGCTGGAGAAGCGGCACACCGAGGCGGCGCGCGGCAAGGAGAAGCTGGAGGTCGCCAAGCTGCGCGCGGGCCAGGTCATGGCCGACCTGATCGGCGACCAGCGCCTGCCGCGCTTCACCCGCGCCCTGCTCAACCAGGCCTGGGCCGACGTGCTCACCCTGACCCTGCTGCGCCAGGGCGAGGATTCCGAAGGCTGGACGCGGCAGCTCGAGGCCACCCGCAAGATCGTCGACGCCTGCAGCCGGGACGATGCGCCGCGCGATCCCGAACTCACCGGCCACATCGAGGCCGCGCTGGCCCAGGTGGGCTACCACGGCGAGGAGGCGGCGGTCATCGCCCAGCGCCTGACCAGCAGCCGCGCCGACGAGGACGATGACGATCCGGCCTCGCGCACCGAGCTGGCGATGAAGCTCAAGGCGCGCACGCGCCTGGGCGAGGACGCGGAGCGCAAGAAGCCCCAGCTGCCGCCGCGCACGCCGGAGGAACAGGCCCGCTACGAGCAGCTCAAGGTGCTGCCGTTCGGCACCTGGCTCGAGTTCGTCACCAACCAGCAGGGCGACGTGGTGCGTCGGCGCCTGTCGTGGTTCAGCCCGATCACCGATCGCGCGCTGTTCGTCAACCAGCGCGGCCAGCGCGTGGGCGAGCAGTCGCTCGACAGCGTGGCGCGGATGCTCGCCTCCGGGCAGGCGCGTATCGTCACCGCGGGCCACGCGCGGCTGGTGGACCGGGCGTGGCAGGCGGCGATGCACGCGCTGCGCAGTTTCGCCGGCCTCGGCGACAAGGATGCCGAAGGCGAGGGGGTGCCGGCATGATGCACGAGTTCCGGCGCGCCAAGCGGCGCAAGGCCTCCGACACCATCCTGGTCACCGACGCGATGACCGAGCGCACGATCGGCCGCATCGGCAACCTGTCGGAGACCGGCATGCTGCTGATGCTCGACGCGCCGCTGGTGGACGATGCGCTGTACCAGCTTCGCTTCACCCTGCGCGACGGCGGCGGCGGCCAGCAGGTCGACGTCGGCGCGCACCTGCTGTGGATGGACCGGGCCAGCGCGCCCGCGCAGGTCTGGGCGGGGTTCCGCTTCATCGCCGTGTCCGAGGCGCAGTCGCGGCGCCTGCGCAGCTGGATCGACGCCCCGGGCAGCCACTACGAATAGCCTGCCCCGGCCCGCACGATGCGGTCGGACCCACACGCCGGGAACGCGGCCCTGCAGCCGCCGGCGCCTTGCGCGAGAATGCGCGCATCGCCGCCACCGATCCGAGTGCAATGACGTCCAGCACCTCCGCCTACGCCGACCACCTCGCGACCCTGCAGGCCCGCACCGCCACCGCGCTCGAGCGCGGCGGCTTCGACCACCTGGTCGTGGCGAGCGGCACGCCGCACACCCAGCTGTTCGACGACCGCGACTATCCCTACGCGGTCAATCCGCAGTTCAAGCACTGGCTGCCGCTGACCCGCCATCCGGGCAGCTGGCTGGTGGTGACCCCCGGCGCGCGCCCGAAGCTGGTCTACCTGCAGCCGCGCGACTACTGGCACGTGGTGCCCGAGGCGCCCGCGGGCGAATGGGTGTCGCACTTCGACATCGCGGTGATCCGCACGCCCGAGGAAGCGATGCAGCACCTGCCGAAGAACGCGCAGCGCTGCGCGATCCTGGGCGAGGCGCAGAGCGCGCTCGGCAAGTACGCCGCGTTCAAGCCGAACAATCCGCAGCCGGTGCTGGATTACCTGGACTACCACCGCGCCTACAAGACCCCTTACGAGATCGCGATGCTGCGGCAGGCCACGCGCCGAGGCGTGCGCGCCCACCGCGCGGCCGAACGCGCCTTCCGCGCCGGCGCCAGCGAGTTCGGCATCCACCTGGCCTACTGCCAGGCCGCGGGCCAGGATGCGACCGAACTGCCGTACTCCAACATCGTCGCGCTCGATACCCACGGCGCGGTGCTGCACTACACCGAACTCGACCGCATCCCGCCGAAGGCCGCCCGCAGCTTCCTGATCGACGCGGGGGCCAGCCACGCCGGCTACGCCTGCGACATCACTCGCACCCACGCGCACGCGGACGCGGGCGAGTTCCAGGCGCTGATCGATGCGGTGGATGCCGCCCAGCAGCGCATGTGCGACCAGGTGCGCGCGGGCGTCGACTACCGCCAGCTGCACCTGGACGCGCACCTGGCATTGGCCGGGGTGCTGCGCGACGCGGGAGTGATCACGGTCTCGCCCGAGGAGGCGGTGGCCACGGGTGTGAGCAGCGCCTTCTTCCCGCACGGCATCGGCCACGGCATCGGCCTGCAGGTGCACGACGTCGCCGGCTTCGCCGCCTCCGACCGCGGCGGCACGATCGCCAAGCCCGACGGCCACCCCTACCTGCGCCTGACCCGCACGCTGGAGCCGGGCTTCGTGGTCACGATCGAGCCGGGCCTGTACTTCATCGACATGCTGCTCGAAGACCTGCGCGCCGCCGGCCGCGGCGCCAGCGTGGAGTGGGACCGGGTCGAGGCGTTCCGCCCCTATGGCGGCATCCGCATCGAGGACGACGTGGTCTGCACCGACGGCGACCCGGTCAATCTGACGCGCGAGGCATTCGCCGCGGAGTGACGTCCGTGCGCTGGTGACAGCGCTGCCGTGCCCCCGCACGCTGCGCCCTGCTTATCGCACTGCACAACAGGCTCGACCCCGCGAGTGGGCAGAATCAGGGCGATCCCCGGATTGGTAGCGCCATGGGCGTGTGCCATAGTCCGGGGACGTTTTCCGTCTGGTTCCGTTTTCCCGGGGAGGGTTCATGCTCGAGCAGCACGGATTGACGCTGGCACTGGTGTGCGCGGCGGTGGCGATCATCTACGGCATCATCTCGGCGCGCTGGATCAACCGCCAGCCGGCCGGCAACGCCCGCATGCAGGAGATCGCGGGTGCGATCCAGGAAGGCGCGCGCGCCTACCTCAACCGCCAGTACCTGACGATCTCGATCGCGGGCGCGGTGCTGTTCGTGCTGATCGGCCTGTTCCTGGACTGGTACACGGGCATCGGCTTTCTGCTCGGCGCGGTGCTCTCGGGCGCGGCGGGTTACATCGGCATGAACGTCTCGGTGCGGGCCAACGTGCGCACCGCCGAAGCCGCGCGCAGCGGCATCGGCCCGGCGATGGACGTCGCCTTCCGCGGCGGCGCGATCACCGGGATGCTGGTGGTGGGCCTGGGCCTGCTCGGCGTGGCCGGCTACTGGGCGGTGCTGAACCTGTATTTCCAGCTGCCCACCGGCGAGGTGCTGCACGCGCTGGTCGGCGTGGCCTTCGGCTCGTCGCTGATCTCGATCTTCGCCCGCCTGGGCGGCGGCATCTTCACCAAGGGCGCCGACGTGGGCGCCGACCTCGTGGGCAAGGTAGAGGCCGGCATCCCCGAGGACGACCCGCGCAACCCGGCGGTGATCGCCGACAACGTCGGCGACAACGTCGGCGACTGCGCCGGCATGGCCGCCGACCTGTTCGAGACCTACGCGGTCACCGTGATCGCGACCATGCTGCTGGGCTACCTGATGGTCACCGAGGTCGGCAGCAACGGCGTGCTCTACCCGCTGGTGCTGGGCGGCGTGTCGATCATCGCCTCGATCATCGGCGCGATGTTCGTCAAGGTGAAGGCGGGCGGCTCGATCATGGGCGCGCTGTACAAGGGCGTGATCGTCTCGGGCGTGCTGGCGGCGATCGCCTACTACCCGATCACCACCCAGCTGATGGACGCCAACGCCCACGGCGCGATGAACATCTACTGGTGCGCCCTGATCGGCCTGGCGCTGACCGGCGCGATCGTGTGGATCACCGAGTACTACACCGGCACCCAGTACGGCCCGGTGCGGCACGTGGCGCAGGCGTCCACCACCGGCCACGGCACCAACATCATCGCCGGGCTCGGCGTGTCGATGAAGTCGACCGCGCTGCCGGTGGTGGCGGTGTGCCTGGCGATCTGGTCGTGCTACTCGCTGGGCGGGCTGTACGGCATCGCGATCGCGGCGACCGCCATGCTGTCGATGGCGGGCATGATCGTCGCGCTCGACGCCTACGGCCCGATCACCGACAACGCCGGCGGGATCGCCGAGATGGCGGAACTGCCGCCCGAGGTGCGCAACATCACCGACCCGCTGGACGCGGTGGGCAACACCACCAAGGCGGTGACCAAGGGCTATGCGATCGGTTCGGCGGCGCTCGCCGCGCTCGTGCTGTTCGCCGACTTCACCCACAACCTGGAAGCGAACAACCCCGGCGTGGTCTTCAGCTTCGAGCTGTCGGATCCGGCGGTGATCATCGGCCTGTTCATCGGCGGCCTGATCCCCTACCTGTTCGGCGCCATGGCGATGGAGGCCGTGGGCCGCGCCGCCGGCAGCGTGGTGGAGGAAGTGCGGCGCCAGTTCCGCGAGATCCCCGGGATCATGGAAGGCACCGGCAAGCCCGACTACAGCCGCGCGGTGGACATGCTGACGAAGTCGGCGATCAAGGAGATGATCGTGCCCTCGCTGCTGCCGGTGCTGGTGCCGGTGGTGGTGGCGTTCGGCATGAACTGGCTGATGGGTCCGGGCGCGGGCATCAAGGCGCTGGGCGGCCTGCTGATCGGCACCATCGTGACCGGCCTGTTCGTGGCGATCTCGATGACCACCGGCGGCGGCGCCTGGGACAACGCCAAGAAGTACATCGAGGACGGCAACTTCGGCGGCAAGGGCTCGGAGGCGCACAAGGCCTCGGTTACCGGCGACACCGTCGGCGATCCCTACAAGGACACCGCCGGCCCGGCGATCAATCCGCTGATCAAGATCATCAACATCGTCGCCCTGCTGCTGGTGCCGCTGCTCTAGCGCCGGCCGGCACGTGGACCTTCGACGGGCGGCCAGTGGCCGCCCGTCGTCGTTGAAGGCCAGGACGGCGCAGCGCCTTCGGGTCGCCCTGCCCCCCGCCATTGCCTTTCGCGCCCGCGGAGGGACAATCGGCTGGCCATGCCCCTGTCCGCCGCTTCGACGCTCCGGTGCGCCTGCCTCGTGCTCGCGGCGCTGCTGTGGTCGGCGCCGGTGCCCGCCGCACCCGGGACGCAGCCCGATCCGGCGCGACTGGCGCCCGGCGAGTTCCTCTGGCACCCCGAGATCGCGCCCCAGGGACCGGTGGTGGTGGTGGTCAGCCTCGACGAGCAGCGCGCGTACGTCTACCGCAACGGGCTGGCGATCGGCGTGTCGACGATCAGCTCCGGCCACCCGGGCATGGACACGCCCACGGGCGTGTTCACGATCCTGCAGAAGCACCGCGAGCATCGCTCCAACCTCTACGACGATGCGCCGATGCCCTACATGCAACGGCTGACCTGGGACGGCATCGCGCTGCATGCCGGCTCGCTGCCGGGGCATCCGGCATCCCACGGCTGCGTGCGGCTGCCGCTGGCCTTCGCCCGGCGGCTGTTCGAAGCCACGCGGACCGGCGACACCGTGGTGGTGGCCGACGGCCGCTCGGCCCCCGCCAGCCTCGCGCATCCGGCGGTGCTGGCGCCGGTGGACCGCCAAGGCGCGCCCTCGCCGGTCGCCGGCCATGACACCGGGTTCTGGAACGAAGCCGCCAGTCCGGACGGCCCGGTCAGCGTGCTGGCGAGCCTCGCCGACCGCCGGGTGGTGGTGCTCCGCGATGGCGTGCCGATCGGAGAAGCGCCGCTCGAGGTCGAGGAGGGGTTCACGCTCGGCGGCACGGTCCTGCTGGTGGCGGGCGCACCGCTGCCCGATGCCGTCCCGCCCGGTGCGCACGAGGCCGGCATCCCGGACGCGCCGCCGCAACACTGGACCGCGCATCCGGTCCTCGGCCTGGATGCGAAGGCGGTCGCCCTGCTCCAGCTGCGGCTGCAGCAGCGGCCGCTGCGGGTGGAGCCGGCGTTCGAGCGGCACCTGCGCGCGCTGCTTGTCCCGGGCACCACGGTGCTGCTGACCGACCTGGCCGCGGTGCGCCCCGACCCCGCTGCACCGGTGCTGCAGCCGGTGCTGGAGGCGGATCCATGACGCCTGCTGGGCCGCGTTCAGGCCACCTGCCGTCCCGCTGCTATCCTGCCGCGACCATGTCCCCGCCCCGCCTCCTGTCCGCCGTCCTCGCCCTGTGCGCGGGCCTGGCGCTGGCCCCGGTGCCGGCCGCACAGGCGGCGAACGCGACGTTCGAGCGCCTGGCGCGCGCCGCGCCTACGCTCGACCGCGATGTCCTCTCGCTCGCGACCCGCGCCCTGGCGTGCGCGATGCGCGAGCCGGCGGCCGACCGCCCCGGCACGTTGAGCGTGATCGATTTCTCGCTGCCGTCCACCGAACCGCGGCTGTGGGTGTTCGACCTCGAGCGCGAACGGCTGCTCTACCGCGAACTGGTCGCGCACGGCCGCAATACCGGCGACAACCTCGCCACCCGCTTCTCCAACCGCTCGGGCAGCCACATGTCGAGCCTCGGCGTGTTCCGCACCGGCGAGTCCTACGTGGGCGCCAACGGCTACTCGCTGCGGCTGGACGGGCTTGAGCCCGGCTTCAACGATCTTGCACGCGAACGCGCGATCGTGATCCACGGCGCGCCGTACGTGGACGACCAGATCGCGCGCGCGCAAGGGCGCCTGGGCCGCAGCCTCGGCTGCCCGGCCGTGCGCCCGGCCGTGGCGCGCGAACTGATCGACCGCATCCGCGGCGGGTCCCTGGTGTTCGCCTACTACCCCGATCCGGACTGGCTCAAGCGCTCGCAGCTGCTCGCCGCCGGGTGCGTCCCGGGCGCGGCGCCGGCCAGCGTCGCCGGCGCCCCCTGACGCGGACGACGTCGTCAACCGGGCTCGAACCGCCCCGCGGAGACGTCGAACCACGGCGTGCACAGCACCTGCTGGCGGGCCACGGCAGCGGCATCGGCGCGCCACAGCTCCGCCACGTCACCGTCGGGCCGCAGCCCCTCGCCCTTGGCGAAGGATGCGATGCCCAGGCACCAGCGCCACCGCGTCGGCGGCGCCGCCGGGACCTGGAACCGGAACATGCCCTCGACCGCGCCGCCCGCCTGCACCCGTCTGGCCAGCGGCGTGAACGGCAACGTCTGCCCGGTCGGCGACGAACCGGGCGATCGCGCGACGTGGCGCAGCGTGACCGAACCACCGGTGATCTCGAACGTCGGGGTGCCGATGTCTCCGGCGACCTGGCGCCCGGTCAGCACCGCATGGCGATCGCCGCGGTCGAACACCGCGAAAGGCGCATCGCCCGCGTTGTGCAGGCGGTAGCGCACCGCCACGGTGTCGCCGGCGGGAAAGGCAAACTCGACCGACAGCCGCGCGTCGCCCGCGACGACATGCGTGGCTCCGGCAGCATGGGCATCGGACATGGACGGGGTCTCCGGAAGAGCGCTGGATGGCGCGGCAGCCGCCTCGGCAAGCGCGGGTGAGCCCTGTGCAGCGCACGCCGCCAGCAGCGCGAGGATCGCGCGATGCGTGGCGACGCGCAGGCCACGTGGCGGTGCCGCGCCCGCTGCGCACGCCCGACGATCCGTGCGAGCGCAAGTGACGCGGACGCGTCGCACCCGGACGCGCAAAAAAGACGGGCAGCCCGCGCCATGCGCGAACTGCCCGTCATTCCTTCCCTGGAACGTGTGGCCGCGGCTCCTTGCCCCGGTCACAAGGCGTAGCTGGGTCGATCCGGCAGGCCGAGTTCGCCGCGCAGGCCGTTCTCGGTCAGGTGGTCGGGATTGGCGGTGGTGGGCGGCGTGGCGGGATCGCCGTCGAAGTCGAAGGGCGCGGCCGTGGTCTCCAGCCCCACCGCCTGTCGCTCGGAGTTGGAAATGCCGCGGTCGGCCACGTCCGGACCGTTGTAGTTGCCCGGCTGCAGGGTGCCGTTGACGAAGTTGTAGGCGTGCGACATCTCGTGGTACAGCACCACCACAGGCGCCGGGAAGGCGTCCATGTGGAACGAGGGGTTGTAGCGGATGTCGGTCTCCACGCCCGGACCGGCGCGGCCGTTGGTGATCTGCACGTCGGCCCAGGTCACGCCATCCGCGGCGGGCATGGCGAAGCCGTTCTGTTCGTTCGACAACTCCTTGATGGTCACGGAATTGCCGCGGGACTGGGCGGTCTGATCGAATTCGGCCAGCATCCGCTGCCCGTTGGGGGAGCCGCGCAGGAATTCGATGTCGGCCTGCACGCGCTGCACGAACGCGTCCGAACCCTGGACCGTGACGCTGCTGCCGGCCTGCGGGTCGATCTCGACGTTGATCACCGTCGGGCGCGCGCCGGTGGCGGCGTTCACGACGTCAGCCACTTCGGAATACACGGTGGTCGCATTGCCGGCGCCTTCGATGGTGTCGCGCCCGGCGCCGGCATAGATCGCGCTGGCCCCGGGCGCGGCGTGCAGGACGTCGTCGCCCAGACCGCCGGACACCATGTCGCCCGTGCCGCGGCTGCGGATGGTGTCGGCGCCGGCACCGCCTTCGAGGTAGTTGCGCCCGGCCCCGCCATCGATCTGGTCGTCGCCGTCGCCACCATAGATCACGTCGACGCCGCTGCCGCCCTGGATGCGGTCGTTGCCGCTGCCGCCGAACACGTCGTTGCGGCCGCTGCCGGAGAGGGTGATGGTGTCGTCGTCGGCGCCGCCGTCGATGCGGTTGTCGCCGCTGCCGGCGATGCCGATCGTGTCCTCGCCCTCGCCGCCTTCGGCGACGATGTTCACGGTCACGTTCGAGGCCACCTCGATCACGTCGTCGCCGCCGCCGGTGCGGATCGTCAGTTCCTGCCCGTCGGCGACGCGCATCGCGTAGGACTGGCCGTTGACCTGCACGTCGAGGGTGCCGTCGTCGCGCTGGGTGATGCCGACGCGGTCGCTGTCGCCGCCGGTGCTGAGCACCAGCTGGTCGGAGCTGACGTAGGTCTGTCCGAAGCCGGCTTCGGCCAGCGTGCGTTCGCGCGCGATGCTGACCGTCTGGTCGCGGTGCAGCGGGTCGATCTGGATGTCCTTGCCGTCGCGCGTCTGGCCGAGCGTGCGCCCGTCGGGATTGCTCTGGCTGCCGTCGATCTCGGTCACCGCCAGGCGCGGCAGCAACGACACGACTGCCGGCGCGTCGACCGATCCGGGCGCGACCGGGTTGCGATCGAGATCGGCGCTGGACGCCAGCCGGCTGTCCGCGGCGGGATCTTCCCAGTAGCCGTCGGTGCGGACGGGAGCGGCATCGGCGAGGCGGCTGGCATCGGTCTGGATCGACATCACAGGGTCCCGTGGAAGCGAGGTGGGACATGTATACGTTGGCGTATGGAAGCCAGGAAGCTGGGGCGTACCCTGCCTGGGGCAAACCCTGGGGGCGGCAGCGCGCCCGTTCTGCAATGCAGCATAGGCTCGCGTAGAATGCCGCTCCCTGATCAGCGGGTCCTGTCCCGCGCCGCCGGAGTTCTCGCCACATGGGTCTCGACCACGTCTCCACCGGGAAGAATCCGCCCGACGAAATCAACGTCATCATCGAGATCCCGAAGGACGCCGAGCCGGTCAAGTACGAGGTCGACAAGGAAAGCGGCGCCATCTTCGTCGACCGCGTGCTGTCGACGCCGATGCGCTACCCGTGCAATTACGGCTACGTCCCGCACACCCTGTGCGGCGACGGCGACCCCGCCGACGTGCTGGTCGTGCTGCCCCTGCCGCTGGTGCCGGGCTCGGTGATCCGCTGCCGCCCCGTGGGCGTGCTGAAGATGACCGACGAGGCCGGCAGCGACGAGAAGCTGCTCGCCGTGCCGGTGACCAAGGTGTTCCAAGGTTATGCCCACGTGGAGAACATCGACCAGGTGAGCACGCACTGGCTCGAGCGCATCGGCCACTTCTTCGAGCACTACAAGGATCTCGAGAAGGGCAAGTGGGTCAAGCTCGAAGGCTGGGGCAACGCCGAAGAGGCGAAGAAGATCCTGGTCTACGCGATCGAACGCCACAACGCCCAGGCCGCCAAGGCCTGACGCGCCGGCGCCCGGCCAGGGCCACATCCCCGGCCCTGGCGCGTGGTGCCGCGTGGTCCGGGGCTACTGTGCCCAGACCCCCGGCCCGGTCGAGGCCGGCAGCACCTGGGCCGACAGCTGGCGGTCGTTGTTGAGCAGGCGCACCGCGTCGGCGAGGATCGCCGCCGACTCGCGCAGCAGCGGATCGGGACGCTTCTCGGCAGCCTTCTCGCGCGCCGCGTCCTCGGCGATGTCGCGTTCGCTGGCCTGCAGTCCGTCGTCGTTGGTGTCGGCCAGCGGATCGAGGGCCAAGCCGAGCGCCTTGCGCTCTTCCTGCCGGCGTTCGCGCTTGGCCGCGTCGCGGTCGCGCTCGGCGCGGCGCTCGGCCTCGTTGAGCGAGACATACTTCTTCTCGCGCTCGGCGCGGAACTCGGCGACGTCGGCCGTCCACCACTGGAACTCCTTGTCCTGCTTCACGCGCGCGGCGTGCAGCGCCTCGAGCTTGGGCAGCAGCGGCGCGAAATCGCCGTAGCGCTGGTGCGGGACCGCCGCGATCTGGCGCCACTCGAGCGCATTGTCGTAGGTGCTTTCGCCGAACTCGCTGGCGTCCACCGTCACCGGGAACGCGATGTCGGGCACCACGCCCTTGTTCTGTGTACTGCTGCCGCCGGGCAGGAAGAACTGCGCGATGGTCAGCTTGACGTGGCCGTAGCGGTCGCCCTCGTTGGCGGGCCAGCGGTCGAGCGGGACGATGTTCTGCACCGTGCCCTTGCCGAACGAGGTCTCGCCGATCACCAGCCCGCGGCCGTAGTCCTGGATCGCCCCGGCGAAGATCTCGGACGCCGACGCCGAACTGCGATTGATGAGCACCGCCAGCGGACCGTCCCAGCTCACGCCGGGCGTGCGGTCGCCTTCCACGCTCACGCGCCCGCCGGACTCGCGCACCTGGACCACCGGGCCCTTGTCGATGAACAGGCCGGTGAGTTCGATCGCCTCGTTGAGCGAGCCGCCGCCATTGTTGCGCAGGTCCAGCACCACGCCGTCGACGCCGTCGGTGCGGAACTGCTCCAGCAGGCGCGAGACGTCGCGGGTGGCGGAGGTGTACTCGCCGTTGCGGGTACGGCGGCCCTCGAAATCCTGGTAGAACGCGGGCAGCTTGATCACGCCGATGCGCTTGTCCACGCCACCGCTGGCCGGCGCCGGCAGGGTGATGATCTCGGACTTGGCGGCCTGTTCCTCCAGCTTCACCCGCGCGCGCGTGAGCACGATGCGCGTCGGCTTGCTGTCCAGCGCCGCCTCGCCCGGCACCACGTCCAGGCGCACCTGGGTGTCCTTCGGTCCCTTGATCTTCTCGACCACGTCGTCCAGGCGCCAGCCGACCACGTCCTCCATGGCGCCGCTGGTGCCCTGGCCGACGGCGATGATGCGGTCGCCCGGCTTGAACTTGCCGCTGATCGCGGCCGGACCACCCGCGATCAGTTCGCGGATCACCACCACGTCGTCCTGCTTCTGCAGCTGCGCGCCGATGCCCTCCAGCGACAGCGACATGCTCTGGGTGAACAGCTTGGCCGTGCGCGGATTCATGTAATCCGTGTGCGGGTCCACCGTGGACGTGTAGGCGTTGAGGAACGACTGGAACGCGTCCTCCTGGTCCAGTGCGGCGACGCTGTTGGCCAGGTTGAGGTAGCGGCGGTCGAGGGTCTTGCGGATCTCGTCGGGCTTCTTGCCCGCGAGCTTGAGCCGCAGCCAGTCGTTGCGCACCGACTGCTTCCACAGCCCGTCGAGCGCCGCGGCGTCGGTCGCCCAGGCGGCGTCCTCGCGGTCGTACTCCCAACGGTCGTCGCCGGTGAACTGGAAGATGTCCTGCTTGAGCAGTTCGCGTGCATAGCCGACGCGGTCGGCGACGCGCTGCTTGTAGAGGGCGAAGATGGTGTACGCAGGCTCGAGGTTGCCGCTGCGCACGGACTCCCCCATGCCCTTCTCGTAGGCGCGGAAGCGCGCGATGTCGCTGGCGGTGAAGAACAGCTTGCCGCCGTCGAGCGCTTCCAGGTAATGGTCGAAGATCTCCGCCGACATGGTCGCGTCGAGCGGCCGCGGCCGGTAGGCGTAGCGGCTGTCGGAGAGCAGGCCATAGACCAGCTTCGAGGTCGTGACCTGTTCGGCACTGGGCGCGCCCGGGAGCGCGTCGCCGTCGGCGCGGGCCATCAGTCCC
Source organism: Luteimonas rhizosphaericola (assembly GCF_029888045.1). GTDB lineage: Bacteria > Pseudomonadota > Gammaproteobacteria > Xanthomonadales > Xanthomonadaceae > Luteimonas > Luteimonas rhizosphaericola. Next base: position 368,087 of record NZ_JARXRN010000021.1, read on the forward strand.
AGCGGCACGGTCAGCGCCAGGGCGATCAGCGGCACGGCGGCGAGGCGGGTGAATTTCATCGGAAACGATCCTGCGAAACGACCATGGGGGCGGCGCAACCAGTGTGCCGCCGGGGTTCGACCCCGCACCAGTGCTTAAAGTTGCAGGGTCCGGCCCACTCTAGCGAGGCCCGGGGCAGGCGGCGTGAACGCCGTGCGACCGGTCGCACCGCGCTCCCGGGCGGCCTCGGGATCCAGGCGCGACGGGCAGCGCGAGCGCCCTGGATTCAGGCGGCGACGCCGGCTTCCATCGCCTGGCGGTCGGCGTGGTAGGAGGAACGCACCAGCGGCCCCGAGGCCACGTGGCTGAACCCCAGCGACATGCCGTAGTCCTCCAGCGCCTTGAACTCCTCCGGCGTCCAGTAGCGCAGCACCGGGTGGTGGTGGGCGCTGGGCTGCAGGTACTGGCCGATCGTGACCATCTCCACGTCGTGCGCCCGCAGGTCGCGCAGGGTGCCCTGCACCTGCTCCATGGTCTCGCCCAGGCCGAGCATGATCCCGGACTTGGTGGGCACGTCCGGGTGCTGGGCCTTGAACTTCTGCAGCAGGGTCAGCGACCACTGGTAGTCGGCGCCCGGGCGCACGTTGCGGTACAGCCCGGGCACGGTCTCGACGTTGTGGTTGAACACGTCCGGCGGATCGGCGGCGAGGATCTCCAGCGCGCGCTCCATGCGCCCGCGGCCGCGGAAGTCGGGGGTGAGGACCTCGATCCGGATGCCGGGCGCGCGCGCGCGTACCTCGCGGATGCAGTCGACGAAGTGCTGGGCGCCGCCATCGCGCAGGTCGTCGCGGTCGACCGAGGTGATCACCACGTACTTCAGGCCCATGTCGGCGATGGTCTGCGCCAGCAGCAGCGGCTCGGACGCGTCCGGCGGCTTCGGCCGGCCGTGGGCCACATCGCAGAAGCTGCAGCGCCGGGTGCAGACCTCGCCCAGGATCATGAAGGTCGCGGTGCCGTGGCCGAAGCATTCGTGGATGTTCGGACAGCTCGCTTCCTCGCACACGGTCACCAGGCGGTTCGCGCGCAGCTTGGACTTCAGCGCGGCGACCGCACCGTTGGACGGGATCCGCACGCGGATCCACGAGGGCTTGCGCAGCACCGGCGCGTCGACGAATTCCACCGGCGAGCGCGCGATCTTGTCGCCGGCCAGCTGCTTGGCGCCGGTTTCCAGCGGCGCGCGGGTGCCAGCCTGGACGACCTCGAGCGGGATGGAACGCGGGCTGGATTCGGACATGGGGCCTCAGGCGGCGTGCGGCGCGGGGGGAGGGACGGCGGCGAGCGCGGGCGGCGGCGCCGGCTGCAGGGCCAGCCCGAACTGCCGGGCCAGCGCGTCCAGCAGCACGGGCTTCACCGCATCGGGGCCGGACGGACCGCCCAAGTCTAGCATCGACACCACCTGCAATCCGGCGTAGCCGCAGGGGTTGATGCGCGCGAACGGCCCGGTGTCCATCGCGACGTTGAACGCCAGGCCGTGGAACGTGCGCCCATGGCGCACGCGGATGCCGAGCGCGGCGATCTTGGCCTCGCCCACGTACACGCCGGGCGCACCCGCGCGGCGCGCGGCGACGATGTTCCATTCCGCGAGCGTGTCGATCACCGCCTGCTCGATGCGGCATACATAGTCGCGCACGCCCAGTTTCAGGCGACGGATGTCGAGCAGCGGATAGACCACGATCTGGCCCGGCCCGTGGTAGGTCACCTGGCCGCCGCGGTCGACGTGCAGCACCGGGATGTCGCCCGGCATCAGCACGTGCTCGGGCTTGCCGGCCTGGCCAAGCGTGAACACCGGCTCGTGCTCGAGCACCCACAGCTCGTCGGGCGTGTCGTCGCCGCGCGCATCGGTGAAACGCTGCATGGCGCGCCAGACCGGCTCGTAGGGCTGGCGCCCGAGGTCGCGGACCCTGCACGGGACGCCCGGATCCATGGCGCCCTCACCTGCCGCGGCGAGACCGGTGGCGCTCACCGCGCGCCGGCCACGCGGGCCGGACGATGCGACCGCGTCGCTACAGCGTCCACTTCACTTCCGGGTGGTCGCGCAGGGCGGTGTGCGCCGCCTCGTACTGGGCGCGGTCATCGGCGCGGAAGCTCAGCTTCACCGAGACGTAGCGGCCGCCGCTGGATTCGCGCCAGGCGATGGTCTCCTCCAGCACGGTGAGGCCGGCGTCGGTGAGCAGGCGCGGGATCTCGCTCTCCAGGCCGACGTTGGCGGCGCCCATCGCCGTGATCTCGAACGTGCCCGGGAACTGGAAGCCGTGGTCGGGGTTGTCGGACTTGATTTCCATGGACCGATTATGGGGCTGCCGGCGGGGAACCCAAACCACCACCGGCGGAACGCAAAAGGCCGCCCGGAGGCGGCCTTCGCGACACCCGACCCGTCGCACGAGTCAGCGCGACAGTTCCAGCAGGGTGGACGAGACCCAGCCCTTGTTGCCGAGCTCGTCCTCGACTTCCCACATCATCCCCTCCTTGGCGCCGGTGGGGTACAGCATCATGCCCACGTCGAGCGAGCGCACCACGCCCGACCCGTCCGGCCCGGTGAACAGGCGCGCCGGCTTGGTCACGGTGACCGCCTGCTGCGCGTTCGCGGCCGAGGCGTTGTCCGGCAAGCCGCCAAGCTGGGCGATCAGGTCGGTGTAGGCCTGCAGGTAGGCCAGGGTGATGACCTGGCCGAGCTCGGTGTTGGCGTAACCGCCCACGCCCGCCGCGCCCAGTCCGCCGCCGCCGAACAGGCCACCGCCCGCGCCCCAGCCGATGTCGGTCTTCTTGGCGTGGCCCTCGGCCATCGCCAGCTGCTCGGACGAACGCACGTCGGTGACGGTCAGCACCACGTCGGCGGTCTTGCTGCGGAAGTTCAGGCCGCCGACGATCGCGCCGGCGCGGCCGCCGATCAGCCCGCCCAGCAGGCCGCCCACGGCGTTGCCGCCGGAATCGTTGTTGGCGCCGATCAGGTCCGGGACCATCACGTAATCGGCCGCCTTGATCTGGCCCTTGCCCACGTTCGAGCGCACGCGCAGCTCGCCGTCGGCACCCAGGTCGCGTTCGCGCATCGCCGCGTCCAGGCCGGCGCCGCGGTCGACCAGGGTGAAGCAGCGCGACTTGTTGACGAACACCTTGATCAGCCGCGACGGCGCGGGCAGCTGCTGCCCGGTCCACCAGTGCACGCCGTCCTCCGGCTCGATCACCGAGATCGAGCCCAGTGGCTTGGCGCAGGTGGGAATCTGCGCCACCTGTTCCTGCCGCCGCTCCTGCGCGCTCTGGCGCTGGGCCAGCGCCGGTGTTGCGGCAGCGAGCATCGCGACCGCCGAAAACGCGAGCAACAGCGCGCGCCTGCCAGTGGATCCGGACATGTGTCTACCCCTCGATTCTTCCTGAAAGTTGATGTGCCGGACGCGTTGCGCGTCCGTCCCCCTTGCCGGCCGCGACGCACTCCAGCGCCGCGCCCGCATGGCGGATCCTAGCAAAAACGGGGTCGGGCGCAGTGCCCGGACAGCAGCCTCAGTCGGCGTTCCACCACATCAGGAACTCGTGCCACAGGCGCTTGAAGAAGCCCGCCTCCTCCACCGCCTGCAGCGCCACCAGCGGGCGCTCGGAGACCACCTTGCCGTCGAGGGTGATGCGCACCTTGCCGATCGCCTGGCCCTTGGTGATCGGCGCGACCAGCGTCTGCGGCACGTCCATCGAGGGCTTGAGCTGGTCGTACTTGCCGCGCGGCAGGCTCACCAGCACCGGCGCCGCGACGCCGAGCTGCACCTCGTCGGCCTGGCCCTTCCACACCTTCTGGGTGGAAATCGCCTTGCCCGCATCGTAGATGCGGTGGGTCTCGTGGAAGCGGAAGCCCCAGTTGAGCAGCGCCAGCGAATCGGTCGCCCGCTGCGCCTCGCCGGTCGAGCCCATCACCACCGAGATCAGGCGCTGGTCGCCGCGCTTCGCCGACGCCATGAGGCAGTAGCCGGCGCCGGAGTGGTGGCCGGTCTTGACCCCGTCGACGCTGGGATCGCGCCACAGCAGCAGGTTGCGGTTGCGCTGGGTGATCGGGCCGACGGTGAATTCCTTGATCTTGTTGTACGCGTATTCCTCGGGGAAGTCGCGCACCATCGCGCGGCCCAGCAGGGCCAGATCGCGCGGCGTGGAGTAATGCTCCGGTTCGGACAGGCCATGGGCGTTGACGAACTTCGAGTTCTTCATCCCGATGCGCTGGGCGTAGGCGTTCATCAGCGCGGCGAAGGCGTCCTCGCTGCCGGCGACATGCTCGGCCAGGGCGATCGCGGCATCGTTGCCCGACTGCACCACCATGCCCTTTTCCATCTCCAGCAGCGGCGCGGACTGGTTGACCGGGAACCCGCTGTAGCTGCCGTCGGTGCCCGCCCCGCCCTTGCGCCAGGCGTTCTCGGTCATCATCACCTGGTCGTCGGGCTTGATCTTGCCGGCCTTCATCTCGGCCGCGATCACGTAGCTGGTCAGCACCTTGGTGATGCTGGCCGGTTCCACCCGCTCGTCGACGTTCTCGCCGGCCAGGATCTGGCCGCTGGCGTAGTCCATCAGGATCCAGGCCGTGCCGGTCACCGAGGGCGGCGGCGGCGTGGGCAGGTTGTCGCTGAGCGCGCCGGCCGGGGCCGGCTGCGCCGGCGCGGGACGCGGCGCATCCTGCGCGAGCGCGACGCCGATGGCGAAGGTGGCCAGCGCAGCCACGGCGATGCGACGGAAGACAGCAGCGGATTTCATCGGGAACGGTACTCCGGTGGTCCGGACCATCCCTGGCCGGGCGACGATGGGGGGTGCCGCGCCGGCGAACGGCGCGAACGGATCGAAAAAGTCTACTCGCGAACGCGCTGCGGCACGCCCAGGCCCAGGCCCGAGACGCGCGCGGCCAGCGCGGCGGCGCCGTCATTGGCCACCGGGCCGACCCGCACCCGCCACAGGGTGCGCCCGGCGCTGGCCACGTCCTGGATCGCGGCCGGTGCGATCCCGGCCCCATGCAGGGTCGCGAGCGCGCGCTCGGCGTTGTCGCGCCTGGAAAACACGCCGACCTGCAGGGTGACCGCATCGGCACCCGCGGGGGCCGGCGCCGGCGGGACCGCCGGAACCGGCGTCGTCGGCGCGGGCGCTGGCGGGGGACCGGGGGACCGGGAGGATGCGGACGCCTGTGCGGGAATCGCGGCAGCACCCGCGGCCGGTACGCTCGCCGCCGCCAGGCGCGCCTGGCGTGCGCGCATCCACGCATCGAACTCGTCGGCCGTCTTCACCCGGCCGTCGTCCGCGACCAGGCGGAAACGGTCCTCCTCGCGTCCGTAGTCCGGATGGTCGGCCAGCCGCACGGCAGTGCCCGCGGCGGCGGGCGGCATGGGCGCGGACGCCGCTGCGGAGTCGGCTGGCGCGGCCGGCAGCCGACCGACCAGGGCATCCATCGCGCTGGGCGACGCGGGGGCCGCCGGTGCCGCCGCCTGCAGCGTGTCGGTCTCGCCCGGACGCAGCGCGCGCACCTCCACCCGCCCGGTCCCGCGGCGATGGATGTCGAGCTTGACCGCAGCGGCGTAACTCAGGTCGATCACCCGGCCTTCGTGGAACGGCCCGCGGTCGTTGACGCGCACCACCACCGAGCGGCCGTTGTCGAGGTTGGTCACGCGCGCGAAGCTCGGCAGCGGCAGCGACTTGTGCGCGGCGGTGAAGGCGTACATGTCGTACACCTCGTGGTTGGAGGTGCGGCGACCGTGGAACTTGTTGCCGTAGTAGGAGGCCAGCCCGGTCTCGACGAAGCCGTCGGTCTTGTCGAGCACCCGGTAGGACTTGCCGAGCACCTGGTAGGGCGAGCGGTTGCCGTAGGCCGAACGCGGCTCGTGCGCGACCACCGGCTCGGGAATGCAGGCCACGTTGGGCAGGTAATCGGGCGTGCTGTCGCGCACGCCGGGCTTGTACAGCCCGCCGGCGACGTAGTCGCCGCGAGTGGACGGATCCTCCTGCACCCGCGGGTACGGCTTGAAGCCCGTGCAGTCCGGTGCCGCGCCGGCCGCGACCGGCGGGGACACGCGCGGACCGTCGGCGGCCGCCGGGGGCTTCTTCGGCGTGCCGGCGCAACCGGCCAGCAGCGCCACGGCCAGCAGCGGCAGCAGCCGCCTCATCGCGCCGGTCCGACCCCGTCCCGGATCGCCTGCGCCAGCTGGTGCACCGACAGCGAATACATCGGCGAACGGTTGTAGCGCGTGATCACGTAGAAGTTGCGGTAGGCCAGCCAGTACTCCTTGCCGGCATCGCCATCGAGCGAGAGCAGGGTCGCCCCCTCGACCACCGGCTGCCCGGGCTGCGGCCGGTATCCGCGTGCGGCGAGGTCGGCCAGCGGGTACACCGGATCCCAGGTCTCGGGCACGAAATCGGCGGCGCCGGGCTCGCGGGTCGCGCGCGCCACCACGGGCGCGTCGCGCTCCCAGCCGTGGACCACGAAGTAGTTCGCGATCGAGGCGAACACGTCGGGCAGGTGGGTCAGCAGGTCGCGGCGGCCGTCGCCGTCGCCGTCCTTCGCCCACAGCCGGTAGCTCGAGGGCATGAACTGTCCCAGGCCCATCGCGCCGGCGTAGCTGCCCTTGAGCGCGAGCAGGTCGAGCTGCGGTTCTTCCTTCTTCAGCGCGAACAGCTGGGCGAGCTCGCCGGCGAAGAACGGGGCGCGCTTGGGGAAGTCGAAGGCCAGGGTATAGAGCGCGTCGAGTACGCGGTAGTTGCCGGTGACGCGGCCGTAGCTGGTCTCCACGCCGATGATCGCGACGATCATCTCGGCCGGCACGCCGGTCTGCATCGACACGCGTTCGAGCGCGTCGCGGTGCTCGCGGTAGAACGCGATGCCGCCGTTGATGCGGGCGTCGTTGATGAAGATCGGGCGGTATTCGTGCCACTTGCGCACGGCCTCGGCCGGGCGGTTCATCGCGTCGATGATCGGCTGCTTCGTCTGCGCCTGCGCCAGGACCGCGCGCACCTGCGCGGGATCGACGCCGTAGGTCTGCGCGGTGTAATCGACGAACGCGTCGATCCGCTGCGCGCGCGACAGCGCGGGATCGGTGACCGACGGCGGCGCCACCGGGCGCTCCGGCGGCTGCGGCACCTTCGGCAGCAAAGTGGGCGCTTCGGCGGCCGGGGCCGGCGCAGGCGCGACGGGTTCGGACTGGGCCGGAGGCGGCGGGGCCGGCGTCGCGCATGCGGACAGCGCGAGCGACAGGAGGGGCGCGGAAAGCGCGGCTGCGTGGCGTCGGATCATCGGCGGCGAGGGTAGCACGCAGGCCATGGACGAAGGCTTCGCAAACGATGAACGCCGTGCAACGCATGCGGTGGCGCGGTCGCATGTCGCAGGGCCGGATCCCGCGCACGCATGGTGGGACACGACGCACGGGCTCGCATGCGCGCGACCACGGGCACGACACCTCGCGGGCGCGGCGTCAGCGCTTCTTGCCCTGCGCGTGCGCGCCCACCGACATCACCACGCCCAGGCCCGCGAGCAGCGACACCGCCGCCGTGCCACCGAAGCTCAGCAGCGGCATCGGCACGCCGACCACGGGCAGCAGGCCCGAGATCATGCCGCCGTTCACCACCACGTACACGAACAGCGCCAGGCCGAGGCTACCGGCGAGGATGCGCGCGTAGGCATCGCGCGCCTCTGCCGCGATCCACAGGCAGCGGCCGATCACGAACGCATACAGCGCCAGGACCGTGGCCACGCCGATCCAGCCGAATTCCTCGGCCAGCACGGCGAAGATGAAGTCGGTGGTGTGCTCGGGCACGTAGTCCAGGTGCGACTGCGTGCCCTCGCCCCAGCCCTGCCCCGCGAAGCCGCCGGATCCGATCGCGATCTTGGACTGGATGATGTTCCAGCCTGCGCCCAGCGGGTCGTTCTCCGGATCGCGGAAGGTGAGGATGCGGTCCTGCTGGTAGGGGCGCAGGAACGAGAACCAGGTGATCGGCGCGAACAGCGCCAGCCCCGCCGCGCCCGCGGCCCCCACGCCCGCGGCGACGAACCAGCCCCACGACAGCCCGGCCAGGTACAGCGCGAACACGCCGCTGGCCGCGACCAGCATGGCGGTGCCGAAATCGGGCTGCAGCAGGATCATGCCGGTGGGCACGGCGATCACCGCCGCAGCGGCGACCACGATGGCGAAGCGCGGCGGCAGCGGAGCCTGGCTCAGCACCCAGGCCGCCATCATCGGCAGGCTGAGCTTCATCAGTTCCGCCGGCTGGAAATAGAACACGCCGAGGTTGATCCAGTGCGCGCCGCTGCGCCCGGTGCCGATGAACAGCACCGCCAGCAGCGGCAGCAGCGACAGCCCGTAGACCACGGGGGTGGCGCGCCGCAGCGGCGGCGGCGGGATCCGCGACAGCAGCCACATCGCGCCCAGCCCGACCACGTAGCGCGCGCCCTGCGACTGCACCAGTGCCAGGTTCTGCCCGCCGGCGCTGTGCAGCACGGCCAGGCCGATCCCCATCAGCGCCAGCAGCGCGGCCAGCAGCGGCCAGTCGAGCGTGCGCGTGAAGCGCGCGAACAGGTCGAACAGCCAGCGCAGGATCGTGTTCACGGCGAGCGCCTCCCCGCGTCGGGGCGCAGCGGCGGCGGCACGTCTGGGTCAGTCGGCGCCGGCGTGTGCGCAATGCTCCGACCTGGAGGCGCCGCCGCGGGCGGGCCATCGCCCCCCATCTGGACGGCAGGTCCGATGCCGGGGGGCGCTGACAGCGCCCCGCCTGCCGCTGCGGCCGGCCCGGATCCCGTGATCACGTTGCCGAAATCGGGCGGCGCGATCCCCTCCTGCCCTTCCGGCACCGGCATCTTGCCCAGGAGCCAGGCATCGAAGATCTTGCGGGCGATGGGGGCGGCCGCGCTGCCGCCGTAGCCGCCGCCCTCGACCGCGATCGCCACCGCGATGGTCGGCAACTCCACCGGCGCGAAGCCGACGAACAGCGCGCGGTGGCGCAGGTGCATCGGCAGGCTGCGCGGATCGACCGCGGCGGTGCCGCGGCGGCTGATCACCTGCGCGGTGCCGGTCTTGCCGGCCATCGTGTACGGCGCGCCGACCGCGACGCGCCAGCCGGTGCCGCCCGGCTGCATGGTGTCCGCCATGCCCAGCCGCACCACCTCGACATTGGCCGGATTCGGGCTCACCGGGACCGGCGCCGGCTGTGGCAGCTGCGACCACGGCGCCTCGAACCCCGCACGCGACTGCGCCACCAGGTGCGGCCGCCGCAGCGAGCCTTCCGCCAGGCCGGCGGTGGCGCGCACCAGCTGCAGCGCGGTCACCTTCCAGTCGCCCTGGCCGATCGCCACGTTGACGGTGTCGCCCGGGTACCAGCGCTCCCTGCGCGAGGCGAGCTTGGTCGCCGGCGACGGCAGGATGCCGCCGATCTCGCCGGCCAGGTCGATCCCGGTGGGCGAGCCGAACCCGTAGTGCGCCATGTACTGGTCGAAGCGCTCGATCCCGAGGTCGAGCGCGAGCCGGTAGTAGTAGGTGTTGACCGAGGCGGAGATCGACTTGCGCAGGTCGGTCCAGCCGTGGCCGCCGCGGCTGGCGTCGCCCCAGCCCCGGCGGGTCCCCGGCAGGTAGAACATGCCGGTGGACAGCACCCGGTCCTCGGGCCGCCGCAGTCCGCTGTCCAGTCCCGCGAGCGCGATCAGCGGCTTGAGCGTGGAACCCGGGGCCACGCCGCCCAGGACCAGGCGGTTGAACAGCGGCCGCGACGGGTCGTCCATCAGTCGGCGGTAGTCGGCGCTGGAGATCCCGTTGACGAACAGGTTGGGATCGAAGCTCGGCAGGCTGACCATGGCCAGGATCTCGCCGCTCGATGGATCCATCGCGATCGCCGAGCCGGTCTGCTCGCCGAAGGCCAGCACCATCGCCCGCTGCAGGTCCAGGTCGATCCCGAGCCGCAGGTCGGTGCCCGCCTGCGCCGGCACCATGCCGATGCTGCGCAGCGCGCGGCCCTCGACGTTGGTTTCCACCTGCTCGTAGCCCACGCGCCCGCGCAGCTGTGCATCGTAGTAGCGCTCGACGCCGGTGCGCCCGGTATGCGGGAACAGCACCTGGTCCGGGCCGTAGCGTTCGACGTCGCTCTCGTCCGTGCGCCCCACGTAGCCGATCACGTGCGCCAGCAGGTCCGCGTGCAGGTAGCGGCGGTTGAGGTAGGCCACGACCTCGACCCCCGGGAAGCGCCAGCGGTCGACCGCGAACCGCGCCACCTCCTCGTCGCTCAGGCGCTGCTTGAGGGTGATCGCGCGGAAGCTGCGCGTGGCCTTGCGCGCAGCCTCGAAGCGGGCGATCTCCTCGGGCGACAGCGCCACCACCTGCGACAGCGCCGCGAGCATGCGTGGGATGTCGCCGGCGTCCTCCGGGGTCACGTCGATCCGGAAGGCGGGGACGTTGTCGGCCAGCAGCCGGCCCTTGCGGTCGTAGATCAGCCCGCGCGCCGGCACCACCGGGCGCGGCTTGATGCGGTTGGCCTCGGACTGGCGCGCGTAGTCATCGTGGTGCACCACCTGCAGCCGGAAATACCAGGCCGCCAGCCCGGCCAGCGCGAGCGCGACCAGCACGAAGCCGACGAAGGCCCGCAGGCGGAACTGGGCGGCTTCGGCGGCGGGATTGCGGATCCGCTGGCGGCGCGCGCGCATCAGCGCGACCTCCGCCCCTGCCGGAACGCATCGAACAGCAGGAACAGCGGCGCCCACAACAGCATGCCCAGCAACGGCGCGACCCAGTACGGCCACGGCAGCTGCGGCAGCCCGAGCAGCAGGTGGATGGCGGCGGCGACGACGCGGTCGTTGAGCAGCAGGCCGCCGATCGCCAGCGCCTGCTGGGCCAGCGGGAAGAACCGAAGCTGGGCGCGGAAGCGCTGCAGGATGAAGGCCAGCACCACCAGCCGCAGCGCCTGCTCGCCCAGCAGCGCGCCGGAGACCAGGTCGGCCAGCAGGCCCACCACGAACGCGAAGCCGAGGCCGGCGCGATCGGGCTCCTCGATCACCCAGTACGCGACCACCAGCGCCAGCCAGTAGGGCCGCAGCCCCTGCACCGCCACGGGCAGCGGCAGCAGGCCGAGCAGCAGCGCCACCAGCACGCTGACCGGCAGCAGCCACAGGCGTCCGCGGCGGTTCACGGCGTGCGCTCCGGTTGCGGTTGCGGTCGTGGTGACGGCGGCGTGGCCCCTGGCGCGGTCGATCCGTCGGTGCGGGCCGCCTCGCTGGCCGGCGCCACTGCATCGACACTCTCCCCGCCCGGGGCGGCCTCGTCTTCGGTTACCGCCGGGACAGCGGCCGCCGATGCCGGCACGGCGGCGCCGGGCAGCGGCGCGCGCGGCTGTTCGCGCAGCAGCAGCACGTCGCGGCCGCGGTCGAGCTGCGCCGAGGGCGCCAGTTCGCCGATCAGGAACGCGTGGCTGTCGTCCGGCCGCAGGGCCACGATCCGGCCCACGGGGAACCCGGGCGGAAACCGGCCGCCCAGGCCGGAGGTCACCACCACGTCGCCGACTTCCACGTCGCTGGAGGTGGGAATGTTGCGCAGTTCCAAGCGGTCCGCGCGGCCGATGCCGTAAGCCACCAGGCGCACGCCGGTGCGCGAGATCGACACCGGCACCGCGTGGTCGAGATCGGTCAGCAGCAGCACGGTCGCGGTGCCGGGGGTCACGGCGATGATCTGGCCGAGCAGGCCGCCGGCATCGATCACGCTCTGGCCCCGGCGCACGCCGTCGCGTGCGCCGGCGTTGAGCAGCAGTCGCTGGCGCGCGGGGTCGAGGTCGACGTCGAGGATCGGCGCCAGCTGCACGTCGAGCCCGCCGCGCGCTGCGGCTCCGAGCAGGCCGCGCAGGCGCGCGTTCTCGTCCGCCTCCACCTGCAGCCGCGCCTGGCGCGCGCCCATCACCAGCAGTTCGTTGCGCAGCCGGCGGTTGTCGTCGGCCAGCACCGAGCGGGTCACCGCATCCTCGCGCATGGTCTGCCCCAGCCGCGCCGGCAGGCCCGCGACCTGCCACAGCGGCTGAACCGCGATGCTCGCGGTGTCGCGGGCGCGGCCGAGCCAGCCGCCGCGATGGTCGAGCACCATCAGCACCACCGACAGCGCCAGGAAGGCCAGCAGCCGCAGCGTGCCGGCGACATCGCCGGGGCGGGGAGCGGCCGGATTGGCGAAGGAGGACACGTCAGCGGCCGTGGGTGTGGGAGCGGGAGGCTGGAACCAGCCCCGGGGGTGCGGTAAGCGGTGCGTGGCCGGCGGGCCGGCCCAGGGCCGGCGGATGGGCGGGATTATTGCCCAGCATGGCCTCGCGGCTCGTCGCGGTGCGGGGCGATGCCGGACGGAGCGGTGCCGGAGCGGCGCGGGTCCGGCCGGTCACGACCGGCCGCCCGAACACCCCTGCCCGCCCCGGCGCGCCATCACTCGGACGCGAAGAATTCGTTCCCGTGCAGGTCCAGCAGCTCCAGCGCGCGCCCGCCGCCGCGCGCCACGCAGGTCAGCGGGTCCTCGGCGATCTGCACGTGCAGGCCGGTTTCCTCGCTCAGCAGGCGGTCCAGGTCGCGCAGCAGGGCGCCTCCGCCGGTGAGCACGATGCCGCGTTCGGCGACGTCGGCGCACAGTTCGGGCGGGGTCTGCTCCAGCGCCTGGCGCACGGCGGCCACGATGCCCGACAGCGGTTCGCGCAGGGCGTCGAGCACCTCGCTGGAGGTGATGGTGACCATCTTCGGAACGCCTTCGGCCAGGTGGCGGCCGGAGATCTCCATCGACAGCGGCTTGTCCTGCGGGTAGGCGCAGCCGAGCTCGATCTTGATCCGCTCGGCCGTGGTCTCGCCGATCAGCATGCCGTGGTTGCGGCGTACGTAGTTGATGATCGACTCGTCGAAGCGGTCGCCGCCGATGCGCGCGGACTGCGAGTAGACGATGCCGTTGAGCGCGATCACCGCCACTTCCGTGGTGCCGCCGCCGATGTCCACCACCATCGAACCGCGCGCCTCGGTGACCGGCATGCCGGCGCCGATCGCGGCCGCCATCGGCTCCTCGATCAGCGACACGTCCCGGGCGCCGGCCTCCAGGGCCGAATCCTTGATCGCGCGCTTCTCCACCTGGGTCGAGCCGCAGGGCACGCAGATCAGCACCCGCGGGCTGGGCCGCAGGAAGCGGCTCTTGTGCACCTTGCGGATGAAGTGCTTGAGCATCTCCTCGGTGTAGGTGAAGTCGGCGATGACGCCGTCCTTCATCGGCCGGTGGGTGGTGATGTTGCCGGGGGTGCGGCCGAGCATCATCTTGGCCTCGCTGCCCACCGCCGCCACCGCCTTCTGCCCGCCGCTGCGGTCCTGGCGGACCGCCACGACCGACGGCTCGTTCAGCACGATCCCCTGCCCGCGGACGAAGATGAGGGTATTGGCCGTGCCCAGGTCGATGGACAGGTCATTGGAAAACATGCCGCGGAACTTCTTGAACATCGGGGGCCGGGGTCCATCGGGGGGAGCGCGTACGCGAAGCGACTAGCCTAGCAAAAAAGCGCATTCCGGCGGCCCGCGCGATGCACGGAACCGGCACTCCCGCACGCTTCCGGCCGGCGGGCCCCGGCGCTGGCCTCCCGGGGGCCGCCCCGCTACCCTAACCGGCCTTTTTCGCTGCCGAGCCGCCCGATGTCCGCCCTGATCTGCGGGTCCCTGGCCTACGACACCATCATGGTGTTTCCCGACCAGTTCAAGAACCACATCCTCCCGGACAAGGTGCACATCCTCAACGTCTCCTTCCTGGTGCCGCGGATGCGGCGCGAGTTCGGCGGCTGCGCCGGCAACATCGCCTACAACCTCAAGCTGCTGGGCGGCGACCCGATCCCGATGGCCACCGTCGGCCAGGACTTCGGCCCCTACCGGGAATGGTTCGAGGAGCACGGGATCACGCTCGACCGGGTCAAGGTGATCGACGAGCTGTTCACCCCGCAGGCGTTCATCACCACCGACCACGACAACAACCAGATCACCGCCTTCCACCCGGGCGCGATGATGCGCAGCTACGAGAACCACGTGCGCGACGTGCCGGGCGTGACCATCGGCATCGTCAGCCCCGACGGCTACGAGGGCATGCTGCAGAACGCGAAGGAATTCGCCGAAGGCGGCATCCCCTTCATCTTCGATCCCGGCCAGGCCATGCCGCTGTTCAACGGCGCCGAGCTGCGTGCGTTCATCGAACAGGCCGACTACGTGACCGTCAACGACTACGAGTCGAACCTGCTGCAGGAGCGCACCGGCTGGAGCGAGGCCGACATCGTGCAGCGGGTCAAGGCCTACATCACCACCCAGGGCCCCAAGGGCGCGTTGATCCACACCGCGGAGAAGACCTACACCGTGCCGCCGGCGCACGAGCGCCGCATCACCGATCCCACCGGCTGCGGCGACGCGTTCCGCGCCGGCCTGATCTTCGGCATCGAGAAGGGCTGCGACTGGATGACCATCGGCCGGATCGGCAACCTGATGGGCGCGCTGAAGGTCGAGCACCCCGGCACCCAGAACCAGCGCTTCGACTACGACGAGTTCAGCGAACAGTTCCGGCAGCAGTTCGGGTACGCGCTGTAGGCGAACGCCGAGTCGCCCGAGCCGCGCATCCGTGCGCGATGCCGCGACACGCAGGGCGCCTGAGTGCCGGCGCCCGCGCGCGGTGCTCCGCCCGGCCGGTCAGTCCCAGCCCGGCATCTTCGCCCGGTCCAGGCCGGCAACCTCGAACTCGACCGTCTTCTCGCCCACGTCGCGGGTGGGAAACGCGATGCGGATGATGTCCGCGTCGCGGGTCAGGCGCCAGAGCGCCTTCTCGTCGTCGATGAACATGGCGATGGCCTCGTCGGTCTTCGGCCGGTTGGCGGCCATCTGCTTCGGCGGCTGGTCGTCCACGGTCACGGTCACGCGGCAGCTGCCGTAGCAGCGTTTCGCGAAATCCCCGCCCGGCAGCACCAGGTAGCTGCTGCGACCCCAGTCGGGGTGGTCGCGGAAGATCAGGCGCACCGGTTTCGCCCCGCTGCCGTCGACGTCCACCGGCTCGCGCCCGTAGATCGCCGCCGACACCTGGTTGCCGCCCGTCACCGGCTGGGTCTGGTAGGTCCACAGCGCCGCCACCCGGCGGGCGTTGTTCTCGGCTTCGCCCTTCGACTTCGCCTCGTCGTAGCGGGGGCGCACGCGGTCGGCGGCCTCGGTGCCGGGCCACTTCGCGAACAGGATGTCGCCCTGCGCCTTGGCCAGCGCCCAGTTGCCGTCGGTCACCGCGGCATCGAACGCGCGCTCGGCCTCCGCTGCAGCCTGTTCGTTGGCGGCCGCAAGGGCCTCGGCCTGCGCGGCGGCCTCGGCTTCGCGGTCCTTGCAGCCGGACAGGACGAGGACAAAGGCCAGTGCGACGGCGGCGAGTGGGCGCAGGGTCATGGCGGAATCCTGGGTTCGGGCCTGCGCGCGATGCGCGCGATGGCGATGCCCGAAGTGTGGTCCGCGCGGCGGTCGGGCCGCAACCCTGAGCAACCGCCTCAGTCGAGGTTGACGAACCCGTCGGCGCGCATGTCGCCGCCGTTGACCCGTTCGCGCAGCTGGCCGGTGGTCATGCCGGTATCCAGCTGGAAATGAGGTCGATCGACCAGGCCGGTCCAGCGCCCGCCCCACTCCAGGCCCATCGATTCGCCGATGCGTCCGATCGCCTCCCAGTCCGTTTCCCACGTCACCGCTCCGCTCGGCCGCAGTTCGGCCACGTCGAAGGCGATGCCGTAGTTGTGGTAGCTCTGGCCGCCGCGGGCGTTGGTCACGATCTGGCCCGGGTTGCCATTGCGGCCCTGGGCGTACAGCGCATCCTGTTCGGCGAAGGTCCGCATGCCGTCGGTCACCCGCAGCTGGATGCCCAGCTCCTGTTCGACGCGGGCGACGAACTGCGAGGCCACCGCGCGCATGTCCGGATGCAGCCCGGCAATGCGGCGATCGCTCACGGCGTCGCCCGTGGCGACCACGTCGCCGCCGACGACCGGCACCGTGGGCTGCGTCGGTTCGGCGGCCGGGCTGCGCCCCAGCGCGCCCCACGTCTCGCGCCCGACGATCCCGTCCACCTCCAGGTCGCGCGAGGCCTGGAAGCCGCGCACCGCCTGCTCGGTGAGCGGCCCGAAAATGCCGTCCACCTGCCCGGGCGAGAAGCCCGCGGCCGCGAGCCCTTCCTGCAGCTGCGACACGACCGGACCGCGGTCGCGCAGCTCCAGGGTCGGGGTCGGCCCGGCGGGATCGACGAACGCGCCCGGCGGTGGCACCGCGCCTGCCGGCAGGTTCAGCTGCTGGCCGACGTGGATGACGTCGGGGTTGAGGACCTGGGGATTGGCCTCGCGCATCGCCTGCAGCGTGACCTGGTGGTCGCGCGCGATGGTGGACAGGGTCTGGTCCTGGCGCACGGTCCAGGTGTCGCGGGATTGCGGCGGCGGGGTGTTCGACAGGCCGGTGCTGCTGTCGTTGGACACGCTGCTCAGCGTCATGCGGGACTCCTTGTCGCAGGCGACGGCGGTTCGTGTCGACAGGGTTGCCGCAAACGCCAGCGCTGCCCACCCCGGTACGACCCGGGCTGGGGTCGACCCGAGTGTGCAGCGGTCACATCACCGGGACGCCGGGCGCATCGGCGTCCGGGAATGCGCGCACGCTTCGCTCGCGAAGCAGCCCGTCGAGACGTCCCGCATGCGCGTCCGATGGCGACGGTGTGCCGCGGACGACGCGACCACGTCCCCGGGATCGCGCGGCTGCCCGGCTCGGTGGCGCCTCGGCCAGCGTGATCGCGACACCTCGGCGACTTCGTCCGTGATGGCCAAGCCTGCACGCGGCGCTGCAAACGCGCCGGGGCGACGCGGCCGCAGCGGCCAGGGTCAGCCGGCCGGCGGCGGCGCCGGATCCGCGGGCGACTGCGTGGCGTCGCCTGCCGCGCCCTCCGCCTCCCCGGGCGCCGGCTCCGGACCCGGCGCAGCGGCCGGCGCAGCGGCCGGCGCTGGGGCCGGCTTCGCCTCGGCGATCACCTTCTCCACCGAGGCGGTGGTGATCGGGTGGTAGCCCGGCCGCGCGCGCTCGAAACTGGCGCGCGCCAGCGCCAGCCCGGGCTCGGTGGCCACCAGCGCCTCGTAGACCGGCATGATCAGCTTGCGCCGCCCGATGCGCTCGATGAAGGCGGCCGCGGCCTCCATCGCCGGCGTGTAGCCGCTGCGGATCGCCAGCGGATACCAGCGCATCGCGATCTCGCCGTTGGCGGTGCCAGTGAACCGGTACGCGGCGTCGAGCTGCGCGAGATCCTCCACCGGCAGCGTCTCCGGCATGCCTTCGAGGAAGTGCAGCCATTCCTGCGTGGTCCACGGCCCGGTGATCGAGGTCGGCGGCAGCTGCTTGCTGCCGCGCCAGCCCAGTCGCGCCGAATCCACGATGCCCAGCCGCGGCGAGAGCACCTCGGGCGCGCTGGCGGGAAGGCCGGCGCCATAGATCCATTCCTCGATCTCGGCATCGGTGACCTTGCCCGGGTTGGGCGCGAACAGGTGTTCGCGGGCGTAGGCCAGGAAGGTCTCGGTGGGAATGCTCTGGAACGCGAAGTGGTCGAAGTACCCGCGCAGGAACGGATCGAACACGGCGCGTCCGAAGCGCTCCTCGAGGAACTGCAGGAACCACGCGCCCTTGTCGTAGGAGACCTGGCTGAGCGCGTCGTCGGCATCCACCGGGGTCCCGGGGCGGATCGCCAATGCCTGCGTGGCCTCGGGCATGTCGACGATGTCGCGCTTGAGCGCGTCGCGCGCGATCACCCACTCCATGTCGCTGAACTCCTCGCCGTACAGCGACTCGACGATGCGGTTCTCGACGTAGCTGGTCATGCCCTCGTTGAGCCAGCCGTGGCGGGCGCTGGAGAAGGTCACCAGGTTGCCCGACCAACTGTGCGCCAGTTCGTGCGCGATCAGCGACACCAGCGACTTGTCGCCGACGATCACCGTGGGGGTGATGAACGACAGGCGCGGGTTCTCCATGCCGCCGAACGGGAACGACGGCGGCAGCACGAGCAGGTCGTAGCGCTCCCAGCGGTAGGGGCCGTAAAGCGCCTCGGTGGCGGCGATCATCTTCTCGGTGTCGGCGAACTCGGCCACCGCGCGGTCCACCATCGACGGCTCGGCCCATACGCCCGAGCGCGCGGAGATCGGCTTGAACACCAGGTCGCCGGCGGCGATCGCCATCAGGTACGACGGGATCCGCTGCGGCATCGAGAACGCGTAGTCGCCGTCGCGCGCGGCCTGCGGATCGTTGTCGGCGCTCATCAGCACCATCACGTCGGGCCGCGTGCGGACGCGGGCGCTGTAGGTGTAGCGCACCTGCGGCGTGTCCTGCAGCGGCACCCAGCTGCGCGCGTGGATCTGCTGCGACTGGCTGAACATGAAGGGCAACTGCTTGCCCTCGGTCATCTCCGGCGTCAGCCACTGCAGGCCGGAGGCGCCCGGCGCGGTGCGGTAGGTCACGCGGATCTTCGCATTGCGCTGCGGCGTTTCGATCACCAGCTTGCGGCCGAGCACAGGGTCGGCGTCGGCCAGCGCGAACTCGAGCGGCTGCCACGCGCTGCCGGCCTCACCCTCGACGCGTTCGATCGTCAGCTCCCGGGTATCCAGCACCAGCTGGGTGGCGGCCTCGTCCTTCCACTGCAGGGTGTAGGTGGCGGTGCCGGCGAGCGTGCGCGCATCGAAGTCGAGCGCCAGGTCCAGCGCCAGGTCGTCGATCGCGACCTTTCCCGGCTCGGCGAAGGAATGCTCGTCGGCATCGGCCATGGTGGTGGGCTCCGGCGCGGGTTTCGGGGCGGCGGCGGGGGCGGCGGTCTCGCGCGAACAGCCGGCGACGGCGACCACGCCGGCGATCAGAAGCAGGGCGAGGGAACGGGCGAACGAAGACGGGCGCGGCGCGCGCGCAATGCGGTCTGGCATGGCCGGGGGCAGCCTGTGCGGGAACGGGACCGCGATTGTACCGCCTGCAACCGTCGCCTCCGGCGCGGGCGGATCAGGCCTTCCAGCCGTCGTGGATCGCGACGATGCCGCCGGAGAGGTTGCGGTAGCGGGCGCGCGCGAATCCCGCCGTCTCCATCATCGCGCGCAGTTCGTCCTGCGCCGGGTGGCGCCGGATCGATTCGGCCAGGTAGCGGTAGCTCTCCGCGTCACCCGCGAACAGCCGGCCCAGCCGCGGCAGCACGTTGAACGAGTGGAAGTCGTACAGCGGCTTGAACCAATCGGCCTTCACGTCCGAGAACTCCAGCACCCGCGCCTGCCCGCCGACCTTCAACACGCGCAGCATCTCGCGCAGCGCCGCGTCCTTGTCGGTGACGTTGCGCAGACCGAACGCGATCGTGACCAGGTCGAAGCTCGCGTCCGGGAACGGCAGCGTCTCGGCGTTGCACTGCACGTAACGGAAGCCGCGCACCTGGCCGCGGTCGGTCATGCGGTCTCGGCCCACGCGCAGCATGTCGCCGTTGATGTCGCCCAGCACCAGCTCGCCGAATTCGCCGACGCGATCGCGCAACAGCGCGGCGATGTCGCCGGTGCCGCCGGCGAGGTCGAGCACGCGGTCGCCCTTCTTCACCTGCGCGGTGGCGACGAAATAGCGCTTCCAGACCCGATGGATGCCCAGGCTCATCAGGTCGTTCATCAGGTCGTAGCGGCCGGCAACCGACGAGAACACCTCGCCCACCAGCTTCTGCTTCTCGCCGCGCGGCACCTCGCGGTAGCCGAAATGGGTGGTGCCGGACTCGTCGGATGCGCTCATCCGGCGATTATCGCATCCGGGCGCGGAGATCGGCGTTCACGACAGGTCGAGGCGCCGCGCCCGCCGCGCCGAGCCGCGAGAGCGAGTCACCGCGCGATCGCCACGACGACGACGCGAACGGCGCCGTGCGCCCGCTCACCTGCGCCGGCGCTGGCCGTTGCCGCCGGTCACCCGCGCCTCGGGCCCGACCACCACCACGAATCCGGTCGCGGTCTTCGATTCCACGTAGACCGTGAACAGCCCGTCGGGGGACATCCAGAGTTCGCCGACCTTGAACATCGAGCCCTCGTTGTTGGCCGTATTCGCCGGCGGCACGTCGGCATCCTGGCTTTCGGCCTCCTGGCTGTAGTTGGGGCCGACGCGGTGCACGATCACCGCGTCGCCGGCCAGCGCGCCCTCGTACGCGCCCACCGGGCGCCGCGCCTCGATCGTGTACCAGGTGCCGCGATACGGATCGGGCGAGGTCGGCGTCTGCAGCAGGAGCAGCTGCACGTTGCCCGCGCCCGCCAGGCTGGCGTAGTCGAGCGTCACCCGCGTGCGCGCCGAACCGCTGGCGATCGTGCGCTTGCGCGCGGCGTCAATCCAGCCCAGGCGGTCGCGCTGCACGATGTTGATGTGCTTGGGCCGGCTGCCGTAGGTGGAATCGCGCACCGCGTTGGACCAGCTGTCGCTCATCACGTCCCAGGGATTGTCGTAGGTGTCGTCGTCGCCGTCGGAGTTGTCCGAATGCGGCAGCCCGTAGCCGTGCCCCATCTCGTGCGCGAGCGGCGCGAGGTTGTTGAACGACCACGGCGGGTTCCAGGTGGTCGACCAGCAGCGGTTGGCGCCGTCGAGCGTGGCGCAGCGCCCGCCGCCCCAGGCGAAGCCGTCGAGGTCGCCGTTGAACATCAGGTTGATGCCGATCACCTGGCTGAAATCCACGTCCGCATCCGCGGCCGCGGTGCAGTCGTTGAACAGCGCGGTCAGGTCGGCCTTCTCGTCGTCGGCCGGGCCGGTGACGTAATGCGAGCGGGGCTGCGGCAGCGCGTACCAGCCCTTCGCGTCGCTTCCGGCCAGGTTGATCTTCGCGTACGACACCTCGCGCCAGTAGTGCCCCAATTCGCCGGCGGCCTCGCCGTACTGGCTGCGGAAGAAGGCCACCGGCTTCTGTTCCTCGGCGATGTCGCCGAAGCGGCAGGCCACGGTGATCCAGCGCGTCGAGCCGAGCGTCGCCGTGGCCACGCCGTCGGTCTTGCCCGCGAGCCCGTGCGGCCGTGCCGGCGACGGATCGTCGGCCGGCACGATGGCCTCGATCCCGCGTGCGCCGCCGGCGGACTTGGCCGAGGAGAACTGCACCGCGACGCGCCGGTTGGCGAGCGCGTACAGATCGCCGGCGCCGCGTCGCGCCTGCCCGGGATCGAGCGCCAGTCGCGCCCCGCCATCGAGCACCAGCGCCGCCTCGAACTTCGGCGCCAAGTGCCGCTGCCCCGGCGCCGGGTCGCCCCAGCGCAGCTCCAGCCCGCCCTGCACCACCTGCGCCTGCGCGCCCGCCGCAGCGAACAGCGTCGCTGCCGCCAGGATGGCGGTCCCGGTCCCGATCCGCATGTCGTCTCCCCCGGCGCACCGCGCCTGCACCGATTCTGGGCGGCGCCTGCCGGTGCGGCAAGCGAACCAGCGCCGGCGCAGCCTCCCCGGACCCGAACCGGGATAAGGTGCACGTTTTGGGACAGGAGCTTCGCGATGACGACGCCCGACTACCGCGCCATGCTCGCCACCGCCGTCGCCGAGGCCCGGCAGGGCCTGGCCGAAGGCGGCATCCCGATCGGCGCCGCGCTGTACCGCAACGACGGCAGCCTGCTCGGCCGCGGCCGCAACCGCCGCGTGCAGGAAGGCGACCCGTCGGTACACGGCGAGACCGACGCCTTCCGCAAGGCCGGGCGCCAGCGCCGCTATCGCGACACGATCATGGTCACCACGCTCTCGCCCTGCTGGTACTGCAGCGGGCTGGTGCGCCAGTTCGGCATCGGCACGGTGGTGATGGGCGAGGCGGTGAACTTCCAGGGCGGGCACGACTGGCTGCGCGCGCACGGCGTCAATGTCATCGACCTGCAGGATCCGGACTGCGTCGCGATGCTCGGCGACTGGATCGCCGCCCATCCCGACGTGTGGCACGAAGACATCGGCGAGGATTGAGGCGCGCCCTCATGTCATCGCTCCGGATCGATCCCGTCGAATTCCGCGGCCTCGCCTGCCTGCGCCTCGCGGCCGGCGGCGCGACCGCGCTGGTATCGCTGCGCGGCGCGCAGGTGCTGTCCTGGATCCCGGCCGACGGCCGCGAGCGGCTGTTCCTCGCCGAAGCGGCCGGTCGCGTGCCCGGAGCCGCGCTCCGCGGCGGAATCCCGGTGATCTTCCCGCAGTTCGGCGGTCGCGGCCCGCTGCGCAAGCACGGCTTCGCGCGGCTGCTGGACTGGTCGTTCGCGGGCAGCGACGGCGCGTCGGCGCAGCTCGAGCTGCGCGACGGCGCCGCGACCGCAGAGTGGCCGCAGGCCTTCGCCTGCCGGCTGTCGGTGGCACTGTCCGCCACCCGGCTGGAGGTGTCGCTCGACATTGCGAACACCGGCGATACCGCGTTCGATGCCACCGCCGCGCTGCACACCTACCTGCGCGTGGGCGACGCCACCGGCGCGACGATCGAAGGCCTGCACGGCTGCGACTTCGAGGACAGCGCCGCCGGCGGCACCCTGCATCGCCAGCACGAGGCGCTGGTCGGCTTCGATGGCGAAACCGACCGCATCTACGGCGACGTGGTCGCCCCGCTGGCGCTGGTCGACGGAGATCGGCGGGTGGCGATCGAGCACGACGGCTTTGCCGATGTCGTGGTCTGGAATCCCGGGGAGCGGCTCGCGGGCGGCATCGCCGATCTCGCGCGCGGCGAGTGGCGGACCTTCGTCTGCGTGGAGGCGGCGCAGGTGCTGCAGCCGCTGCGGCTGGCGCCGGGCGAGCACTGGCGCGGCAGCCAGCGCCTGGGCTGAGCGCGCCGAGCGCTGGCCTGCGGCCGCATGGCGGCAGTGGCGCACCGCGCCCGCGGGCCCCGGCGGCGCCCACAGGCCGGAATCGCGACGGTAGCGGCGCTCAGCGGGCCTCGATCGTGAACGCGCCGAACGCGACGCCCAGGTCCCAGCCTTCGCCGGTGCCCGCAAGCGCGAGCGACACCTCGCCCTTGGTCATCACCTGGGCCTTGCTCGACTTCACCGCACCGGCGTGCGCCTCGGCGGCCACGTAGGTGCCGAGCGCCTCGGCGATGCCGCGCACGCCGGAGAACTCGCCGCGGCCGCCGCGGATCTCCGACTTGCCCACGCTCAGCCCGCCGCCGCGGGCCTCGATCCGCACCGCCATGGCCTGGCCGTTGTCGCAGCTGATCCGGCCGGTGCCCGACGCGGTCTTGTACAGCACCGACCAGCCGGCCATGTCGAAATCCAGGCGGCACGAGACATCGCGCGCCGCGGCCGGCGCGATGGCGGACAGGGACAGGACGGCCGCGGAGGCGGCGGCAAGGATCGATCGGCGCATGGCGGCTCATCGGAAACGGGACCGGCGCCAGCATAGGTGGCGCCGCGCCGGCCGCGGCGTGCGCCGCCGCGATCGTTCATCGACGGTATCGGCACGCGGCCGCTGCGCGCCGCCGTGGCATGCCGGACGCCTGCAGCACGACGCGCGACACGCGCGTGCCGCGTGTGAGGACTTCAGAGAATGTAGCGGCTCAGGTCCGGGTCCTGCACCAGTTCGCCCAGGTGCGCATCGACGTAGGCGCGGTCGATGGTGACCTGGCTGCCGTCCTTGTCGGGGGCTTCGTAGCTGAGCGTATCGAGCAGCCGTTCGAGCACGGTGTGCAGCCGGCGGGCGCCGATGTTCTCCTGGCGCTCGTTGACCTGGGCGGCGATCTCGGCCAGCCGGTCGACGGCGTCGTCCGCGAACGCCAGCTGCACGCCCTCGGTGCGCAGCAGCTCGACGTACTGACGGGTCAGCGCGGCCTTCGGCTCGGTGAGGATGCGCACGAAATCGTCCTTGCTCAGGGCCGACAGCTCCACCCGGATCGGGAACCGGCCCTGCATCTCCGGGATCAGGTCGCTGGGCTTGGCGAGGTGGAACGCGCCCGAGGCGATGAACAGGATGTGGTCGGTGCGCACTGGGCCGTAGCGGGTGTTGACCGTCGAGCCTTCCACCAGCGGCAGCAGGTCGCGCTGCACGCCCTCGCGGCTGACGTCGGCGCCCATGCCCTCGCTGCGCTTGGCGACCTTGTCGATCTCGTCGATGAACACGATGCCGTGCTGTTCGCAGGCCTCGATCGCCGCCTCGCGCACGTCCTCCTCGTTGACCAGGCGCGCGGCCTCCTCCTCGACCAGCTGCGGACGCGCGGCCTTGATCGTCAGCTTGCGCGCCTGGGTCTTGCCGCCGCCGAGGTTGGCGAACATCTGCCGCAGCTGCTGGCCCATCTCCTCCATGCCGGGCGGGGTCATGATGTCGACGTGGCCCGGATTGGCGGACAGTTCGAGCTCGATCTCGCGCTCGTCGAGCTCGCCGGCGCGCAACTGGCGGCGCAGCTTCTGCCGCGTCTCCGACTCTCTCGACGACGGCTCGGCGCCGATGTCGACCGTGGCCTGGGTGCCGAACCCGAACGCGGGCGGGGATGTCTCGCGCCGCGGCAGCAGCGCATCGAGGATGCGGTCCTCGGCGCGCTCCTCGGCCTGGGTGCGCACCTTGCGCTTGGCCTGCTCGCGGTGCTGCTTGACCGCGGTGTCGGCCAGGTCGCGGATGATCTGCTCGACGTCCTTGCCCACGTAGCCGACCTCGGTGAAGCGCGTCGCCTCGACCTTGACGAAGGGCGCGTTGGCGAGCGTCGCCAGCCGGCGCGCGATCTCGGTCTTGCCCACGCCGGTCGGCCCGATCATCAGGATGTTCTTGGGCATTACCTCGTTGCGCAGTTCGTCGGCGAGCTGGGCACGACGCCAGCGGTTGCGCAGTGCGATCGCCACCGCGCGCTTGGCCGACTGCTGGCCGACGATATGGCGGTCGAGCTCCTGCACGATCTCGCGCGGGGTCATGGTGGACGAGGACTGGCTGGAGCTGGCGGGCATGGATCGGTTCCTGGAAGGCTGCGCCCGGTCCGCACGGGGTCGGATCCGGGCCTGTGGCGATGGCGGTCGGGAACGGTGCGCGACACGGCCGCAACCGACCACTTGCGCGGCCGGATGCGACGCGCGATCAGAGTTCCTCGACCACCACGTTGCGGTTGGTGTAGATGCAGATGTCGCCGGCGATGTTCAACGCCTCGGTGGCGATGGTGCACGCGTCGAGCGTGGTGTGGGCGAGCAGCGCGCGTGCCGCGGACAGCGCGTAGGAGCCGCCGGAGCCGATGGCGATCAGGCCGTCCTCGGGCTCGATCACGTCGCCCGTGCCGCTGATCACCAGCGAGGTGTCCTTGTCGGCGACGGCCAGCAGGGCCTCGAGCTTGCCGAAGCGGCGTTCGGTGCGCCAGTCCTTGGCCATTTCCACCGCGGCGCGCTGCAGCTGGCCGTGCTTCTCGAGCTTGGACTCGAACAGTTCGAACAGGGTGAACGCGTCGGCCGCGGCGCCGGCGAAGCCGGCCAGTACCTGGCCGTCCGTGCCCAGGCGCCGCACCTTGCGCGCGTTGCCCTTCATCACCGTGTGGCCGAGCGTCACCTGGCCGTCGCCGGCCACGGCGACCTTGCCATCGCGACGTACCGACAGGATGGTGGTGGCGTGGAACACGTTGGGGTTCTGGCTGGGGTCCATGCGGCCTCCGGGGCGGGAAACCACGAGATGAGGCCGTCCGCGCCCCGATCAACCCCTGCGCCTGCGCCGGGTCAGGCCCGGTGCGCCGCGCAGGAGAAACAGCCCCGCCGGGCATTGTGCAGGTGCACGTAGGCCACGGCGGGATCGTCGAACATGCGCGCGAGTTCGCGCGCCGCATCGACGCCGTCGCAGACCTCCGCGTCCACCATCCAGTGCCCGGCGGAGTAGGCGCGCAGCGACATCAGCCGGCGGGTCACGTAGGGCGGCACGACCCCGGGCGCCAGTTCCGCCCGCCGCGCATCCCGGCGGACGTAGATCGGCCCGCTGGCGCGGTAGGGCGTCTCCGCCGGCTGGTGCGCGTAGGGCAGCAGGAGCAGTTCGTCGCCGACGCGCGCATCGGCCAGGCTGACGCGGCAGGGAAAGCCGCTGTCGCGATCGGCGCGACAGCGCGCGAGGCCGCGCTGCGCGAGGGCATCTTCGTCCAGTTCGAACAGGGCGGCGAAGGGCGCGGGATCGATCCCGCACAGTCGAAAAGGCATGGCGCGACTCCGGTGGGAAAGCCGCAGCTTGCGCGCAGGATCGCCCCGGAACTCGCCGGATCCGGACATCGCATTGGGAACCGGGATCGTCGCCTGCGGCGCGGTACCGGCTAGTCGTCGCTGCGTCGCTTCGCACGCGGATGCGCGGCGTCGTACACCCGGGCCAGGTGCTGGAAATCGAGATGGGTGTAGATCTGGGTGGTGGCGATGTCGGCGTGTCCGAGCAGTTCCTGCACGCCGCGCAGGTCGCCGGAGGACTCCAGCACGTGGCTGGCGAACGAGTGCCGGAGCAGGTGCGGATGCACGCGCTTGAACAGGCCCTGCCGCTGCGCCAGCTGGCGCAGGCGCACCTGTACCGCGCGCGCCCCGATCGGCCCGCCGCCGCGGCCGGGGAACACCGGCGCGTCCTCGTCGCCCCCGCGCTCGACGCGCCACTCGCGCAGCGCGTTGCGCGCGTGCGAGCCGACCGGCACGATCCGCTGCCGCGCGCCCTTGCCCAGCACCGTGACCAGGCCTTCGTCGAGCTGCAGGTCGCGCCAGCGCAGCGCGCACAGTTCGGACAGGCGCAGCCCGGAGGAATAGAACAGCTCCAGCATCGCGCGGTCGCGCAGGCCCAGCGGCGCGGCGGTGTCGACTTCGACCAGGGTCTTGGCCTCGTCGGGGTCGAGCACCTGCGGCAGCTTGCGCGCCGCCTTCGGTGCGCGGATGCCGGCGGCCGGGTTCGCCGCCACGCGTCCATGCCGCAGCAGCCAGTGGTAAAAGCCGCGCACCGCCGACAGCCGCCGCTGCAGGCTCTTGGGCGACAGGCCACGGCGATGTTCGGACGCCACGAAGGCGCGCACGTCGGCCTCACCCAGGGCCAGGGGATCGAGCGCCGCATGCCCGCAGAACGCGGCGAGCGCGTCGAGGTCCCGTCGATAGCCGTCGAGCGTGTGCGGCGACATCCGCCGCTCGACCTGCAGGTGCGCGAGGTAGTCCGCGATCATCGCGTCGCCCGCGCCCGTGGTGCCGCCCGCGGATGCCGCGCGCGCCGTGACCGCGCGCACGCCACCCGACGCGGGCCGGCGCGACTCAGCCATCGAACCGGCGCAGCGCGACGTCGAACGCCTCGCCCATCATGCGCAGGAACAGCGTGCCCATGCCGGGATAGAAACGGTTGGCATCGCTGCTGCCCACGGCCACCAGGCCGGTGCCCTCGATCGCCAGCAGCGCGCTCGACTGCACCTCGTCCACGCGCGCGCCGTAGAGCAGCGCCTGCTTGTCCGGATGCAGGCGACCGCACAGCGGCTCGCCGCCCTTGAGCGCGTCCGCGAACGGCGACAGCACCGGGTCGTCGCGCTCGATCACCTGCAGCCAGGGTTCGCCGCCGAGCCCGTCCACCGGATGGAACAGCACGATGCGCACCAGGTCGCCGGCGAAATCCTCCTCCAGCGTCGCCGCCATCGCCCGCACCACCCCGGCGCGATCGGGCTGGCGCATCAGTGCCAGCGTCAGCTGGTGGGTGCGCACGGCGAGGCGTTCGTTCTCCTGCGAGATCGCGAACAGGTCGTGCAGGCGGCGCGAGAGTTCGCGGTTCTTGTCGCGCAGCACCTCGAGCTGGTAGCTCGCCAGCGATGCCGCGGGTCCGTCCTCGCGCGGTACCACCAGGCTCAGCGCCAGGTCCGGGAACTGCTGCAGGAACTTCGGCTGGCGTCGCAGCCAGGCCGCCACTTCATGGGCGCCGAGGCGCTCGGGATTGCTCATCCGGTCCATTCCCCTTCGAATACGAAAGCCGTCGGCCCCGCCATCGCGACCTGCGCCGCGTCGTCGGGCCAGGCGATGTGCAGCTCGCCGCCGGGCAGCGACACCGCGACCTCGCGCTCCACGCGCCCACGCCGGACCAGCACCGCCACCGCCGCGCACGCGCCGCTGCCGCAGGCCAGGGTCTCGCCCGCGCCGCGCTCGTACACGCGCAGCCGGATCCGCCCGCGGTCGATCACCTGCGCGAAGCCGATGTTCGCCGACTGCGGGAACAGGCCGCTGTCCTGCAGCGCCGGGCCCAGCGTGGCGACGGGCGCGGCCTCGATGTCGTCGACCTCGAGTACCGCGTGCGGGTTCCCCATCGACACCGCGCCGAAGCGCACGCGCCCGATGCCGGCCAGCGTCGCCTCGTAGTCGTCTGCCGCCGGCCCGTCGACCGCCAGCGGTACCTGGCCGGGCGCGAACCGCGGCACGCCCATGGCCACCCGGAAGCGCCCCTCGCCGAGCACGTCCACCGCATGGGTGCCGGCCGGACTGTCGAGCGCGAAACGCGCCTCGCCAGCGGCGCCATCGCGCACCAGCCAGGCCGCGACGCAGCGCGCGCCGTTGCCGCACTGGGACGACGGCGAGCCGTCCGCGTTCCAGATTCCGTACGCGGCCAGCGCGCCGGGCGTGCGCGCCGATTCGATGGTGAGGATCTGGTCGCAGCCCACGCCCGCGTGGCGGTCGGCCAGCGCGCGGCACAGCTCGGGCGACGGTGGCGGGGTGCCATCGCGCAGGTCGAGCAGCACGAAATCGTTGCCCGCGCCGTGCATCTTGCTGAAGCGCAGCCGCTCCTGCAGGGAGACGCGCTGGATCGGGTGCGGAGCGGTCACGGCCACGCGCTCAGCCGTCGCCGTCATCCGCGGCGGGAACCGGCTCCGGGTCGTCCTCGCCTTCCTGTCCGGCATCAGCGTCGTCGACGGCATCGGTCTCGATCACCGGGTCGACGTCTCCTTCGCTGCCGTCGACCGGATCCACGATCGGTGGCACCGGCTGGACGGCCGGGTCGACCGACCCTTCGGCGGGTGCCGTATCCGCCTCGAGGTCGGCCTCGACATCCGCGTCTTCGACGGGCGGGCGCACCAGCGGCCCCTTGTTGCCGCAGGCGGCGAGGTTGAGGGCGAGGATCAGCGCCAGCGGCGCGAACAGGAGCGGGAATCTGCGCATGGCGGCAGTGTAGCCCGGGCCACGCGCGAGGAGGAGCCTCGACAGCCGCCGCCTCAGTCGGCTTTCACCGACGCGCCCGCCGGCGGCGGCTCGGGCCGCCGCCAGAGCCAGGCGCCGACCGCCACCATGCAGCCGATCGGCAGCGCGATCATCCACCAGCGATGCCCGCCGCTGAGGGCCATCACCGCCACCAGGACGATCGCGGAGACCAGCATCATCGTGGTCGCCATCCACTTCGCGCGGCGGCTCACCGCGCCATGCGCTTCCCAGTCGCGGATCGCCGGGCCGAAGCGCGCATGCGCATGCAGGCGACGGTGGAGCCGCTCCGAACCGCGCGCGGCCGCCCACGCGGCGATGAGCACGAAGACCGTGGTCGGCATCACCGGCAGGAACGCGCCGACAACGCCGAGGCCGAGGCTGACGTAGGCCAGCAGCCACCAGGCCCAGCGATGGCGGGGGGTCGGACGCATCGGCGCATGATATCGGCGCCGCGTCGCGGCGCCGTGCGCGTGGCGCGGTGCACGCACGCCGGGCCTCAGGCGTGACCAGCGGCCCGGGATGTGCCCGCAACGCCGCCGGCCACCCTACCGCCCCCAGATGGCCGAACCCGGCTCCGCGGAGCGGCGGCGCCAGGCGTTACTTCACGCCCAGCTGGTCGAGCATGAACGCGTACATCTCCGCCTGCTCGCGGAAGCGGCGGAAGCGGCCCGACTTGCCGCCGTGCCCGGCCTCCATGTTGGTGCGGAACACGACCGGGCCATTGCCGGTATCCACGTCGCGCAGGCGCGCCACGTACTTGGCCGGCTCCCAGTACTGCACCTGCGAGTCCCACAGCCCGGTGCCGACGAACATCGCCGGATAGGCCTGGGCCTTGAGGTTGTCGTAGGGCGAGTACGACAGCATGTAGTCGTAGAACTGCCGCTGCTCCGGGTTCCCCCACTCGTCGTACTCGTTGGTCGTCAGCGGAATGCTGGCGTCGAGCATCGTGGTGACCACGTCGACGAACGGCACCTGCGACAGGATCACGCGGTAGCGGTCCGGCGCCATGTTCGACACCGCGCCCATCAGCAGCCCGCCGGCGCTGCCGCCGGCCGCGGCCACCCGGTCCTTTGCCGCATAGCCCTGCGCGACGAGGTGGTCGGTGACGTCGATGAAGTCGGTGAAGGTGTTGATCTTGTTGAGCAGCTTGCCGTCGTCGTACCAGCGCCGGCCCATTTCCTGGCCGCCGCGGATGTGCGCCAGCGCGTACACCATCCCGCGGTCGAGCAGGCTCACGGTGGTGACGCTGAAGCCCGGATCCATCGACATGCCGTAGCTGCCGTAGGCGTACTGCAGCATCGCCGCGGTGCCGTCGCGTTCGAAGCCCTTGCGGTAGACCAGCGAGACGGGAATCCGCTCGCCGTCGCGCGCGGTCGCCCAGACGCGTTCGGTCACGTACCGCGACGGGTCGTAGCCGAGCACCGGCTGCTGCTTGAGCAGGACCCGCTCGCCGGTGGCGGTGTCGAGTTCGTACGTGGTCGCCGGCGTCGTCAGCGAGGTATAGGTGTAGCGCAGCTTCGTGGTGTCCGGCTCGGTGTTGGCCGACAGGCCCATCGAATACGCCGGCTCGTCGGCCGCGACGTACTCGTCCTCGCGCCCGGGACGCAGGATGCGCACGCGCTCGAGCGCCTCGGACCGCTCGCCCAGCGCGACGAACCCGTCGAACAGTTCGAACGTCTCCAGCAGCACGTTCTCGTCGTGGGCGACGACGTCGGTCCAGTCCTTGCGCGAGGTCGAACCGCTCGGCGCCTGGACCAGCTTGAAGTTCTTCGCCCCGTCGGCATTGGTCAGGATCACCCAGCGGTCGTCGAGGTGGTCGGCCTGGTACTCCAGGTCGCGCTCGCGCCCGGCGAGCACGGTGAAGGCCTGCGGATCGGCGGCCGGCGCGTAGCGGATCTCGTCGGACACGGTGCTGCTCACGCCGATGACGATGTAGCGGTCGTCGCGGGTGCGGTCGATGCCCATGTAGAAGCTGTCGTCCGCCTCCTCGTAGACCACCACGTCCTGTGCCGGATCGGTGCCGATCACGTGACGCTTCACGCGCTTGGTCAGCAGCGTCTCCGGGTCGTTCTCGATGTAGAACACGGTGCGATTGTCGTCGGCGAACACCAGGTCGCCGGAGGTGCCGCGCAGCTCCTCCGGATACGCCTTGCCGGTGGCCAGGTCGCGGAACCGGAACGTGTACTGGCGGCGGCCGTTGGTATCGTCGGCCCAGGCCAGCATGGTGTTGTCCTGGCTGACCTCGTAGGCGCCGACGGCGTAATAGTCCTTGCCCTCGGCCAGGGCGTTGACGTCGAGCAGCACCTCCTCACCCGCGAAATCGCCGCGCTCGTTGGCCTGCTGGATCGCCAGCGCATCGACGCCCGGGCCGTCCTTGCGCCGGGCGTGGATCGGGTAGTCCTTGCCGGTCTCGTAGCGGGCGTAGTACCACCAGCCGCGCTCGCGCGCGGGAATCGAACTGTCGTCCTGCTTGATGCGGCCGACGATTTCCTCGTACAGCGCGTTCTCGAGCGGCTCCAGCGGCGCCATCACCTGGTCGGCGTAGGCGTTCTCGGCCTCGAGGTAGGCCAGCATCGCCTTGTCCTCGCGTTCGTCGTCGCGCAGCCAGTAGTACTCGTCGTTGCGTTCGGCCCCGTGGGGGGCTTTAACCACGTGCGGGCGCTTTTCGGCGTCGGGTGGCGTGGCGTCGGCGGCGGTGGTGGAAGCGGTGGAAAGCGTCATCAGGATCGTCGTCGCGAGAAGGAGTGCCGTCTTCATGGAATATCCCGGCGTGAATGGAAGGACGGGCGGCGGTCAGGGTGCGGGCGCGGGCGCGCCCGGTTCGCCGGCCAGCTGCTGCCAGAGGAAGGTCAGGTACAGCGCGTCCATGTGCGCCGCCTGGCGGTTGTCGGCTGCGCCGCCGTGGCCGCCCTCGATGTTCTCGTAGTAGCGCACGTCCTGCCCGGACTCGAGCATTTTCGCCATCATCTTGCGGGCGTGGCCGGGATGCACGCGGTCGTCGCGGGTCGAGGTCAACAGGATGGTCGGCGGATACTTCTGTTCCGGATCGAACAGGTGGTAGGGAGAGAACGTCCGGATGAACGCCCACTCCTCCGGCTTGTCGGGATCGCCGTACTCGGCCATCCACGACGCACCGGCGAGCAGCTTGTTGTAGCGCTGCATGTCGAGCAGCGGCACCTGGATCACCACCGCGCCGAACAGCTCCGGATATTGCACCAGCATGTTGCCCGTGAGCAGGCCGCCGTTGCTGCCGCCGCGGATGCCCAGGTGGGCGGGCGAAGTGATCTTGCGGTCGATCAGGTCCTGCGCGACCGCGGCGAAGTCCTCGTAGGCCTTGTGGCGGTTCGCCTTGAGCGCCGCCTGGTGCCAGCGCGGGCCGTACTCGCCGCCGCCGCGGATGTTGGCGACCGCGTAGGTGCCGCCCTTCTCCAGCCAGCCCTTGCCGACGCCGCCCGAATAGCCCGGCGTGAGCGAGATTTCGAAGCCGCCGTAGCCGTACAGCAGGGTCGGGTTGCGGCCGTCGGGTTTCGCGTCCTTCGGACGCACCAGGAAGTACGGGACCCGGGTGCCGTCCTTGGAGGTGGCGAAGTGCTGCTCGACCACGTGCTTCGAAGCATCGAAGAACGTCGGCATCGTCTTGAGGACTTCAGGCGCCGGCGCGTCGGGGGCCGCATCGCCGAGCATCAGCGTGGTCGGGGTCAGGTAGTCGGTAACGGTCAGCCACAGGGCATCCGACTCCTCATCGTCCACGGCCGAGGCGCTGACGGTGCCGAACTCGGGCAGGCCGGCCAGCGGCCGCCGCGCCCAGCCGTCCGCGCCGGGCGTGAGCACCCACAGCTTGCTCTTCACGTCCTCGAGCACATTGAGGACCAGGTGGTTGCGGGTCCACGAGGACCCGGCCAGCGAAGTGGTGTCCGTCGGCTCGAACAGCACCTGGAACTCGCGCTCGCCGGCCATGAACGCGTCGAAATCGGATGCCAGCAGCGAACCTGCCGGGTAGGTCCTGCCGGCCACCTCCCAGGGTTCGCGCAGCTCCAGCGTCAGCCACTGCCGGTGCACGCCCTTGTTTGCCGAATTCGGCGCATCGATCTTCGTCAGCGCGCCGTCGGCGGCGACCAGATACAGCTCGTCGTTGTAGAACGCGAGCGTGCGGCTGACGAAGTCACGCTCGAAACCGGGCGTATGGTCGTGCATCGCCGCGATGTACATGTCGTCCGGCTTGCCTTCGTACACCGGAACCGCCGACACCAGCGGCGTGCCACGCTGCCAGCGCTTGACCACGCGCGGATACCCCGACTCGGTCAGCGATCCGGGGCCGAAGTCGCTGTAGACATACACGGTGTCGGCATCGATCCAGGACAGCGCACCCTTGGCTTCCTCGCGGAAGAAGCCGCCTTCGACCCAGGACTTGTTCTCAAGGTCGAACTCCCGGGTCACATCGGCATCCGCGCCGCCGCGCGAGAGCGCGACCAGGCAGCGCCGGTAGTCCGGCCGCAGGCAGTCGGCGCCGTGCCAGATCCAGTTCTCGCCCTCGGCCTTGTTCAGTGCGTCGAGGTCGATCAGCACCTCCCACTGCGGCCTGGGCTTGCGGTACTCCTCCAGCGTCGTGCGCCGCCACAGGCCGCGCGGGTTCTGCTTGTCCTTCCAGAAGTTGTAGTACCACTCGCCCTGCTTGTAGACGCCGGGAATCTTGTCGTCGGAGTCGTAGATCGCGAGCAGTTCGGCCTCGAGCTGCGCGAACTGCGGGGTGCTGGCCAGTTCCGCCTCGGCCTTCGCATTCTGGGCCTTCACCCAGTCGAGGGCCTTCGCGTCTTCGACGCCTTCCAGCCACTGGTGCGGATCCGACACCACGTTCTCCTCGTTGCCATGGGCCGTGCCTGCGGACAGGCCGATCGCCAGCGCCAGCGCTGCCGCGGCGGGGAAGCATTTCGACATGCGGGACATCCGTCTGGAAAAAGTGCACGAACGCTAGCACACGCCTCGGCCCGGGCCCGAGTGCCGGAAGTCGAGCGGCTTGCGACCGGCAAGTGGAAAGCCCTCGTGGCGGCCCCAGCCGCGCAACGCACGTTTCAGGCACCGCGGATTCCGCCGACGATCGCGAGCATTTCCAGCACGCAAAGAAAAACCCCCAGCCGGAGCTGGGGGTTTTGGGTAAAGACCCTGGCGATGACCTACTCTCGCATGCGGATGCACACTACCATCGGCGCGTTTGCGTTTCACTTCCGAGTTCGGAATGGGATCGGGTGGTTCCACAAAGCTATTGTCACCAGGGAGACCGTGGAGGGTCGCCAGTCCCGCCGGCGGAATGATCCGCACGGACGAGCAGCGCTCACGCTCTCATTGGGTAGGGAAGTAGCGAACTGGTTTGGTCCGAACGTCCGCGACATGTCGCAGAGTCCAAGGCCACTTGAGGTTATATGGTCAAGCCGCACGGATCATTAGTACTGGTTAGCTCAACGCATTACTGCGCTTACACACCCAGCCTATCAACCACCTGGTCTTGATGGTTCCTTTAGGGGACTTGTGTCCCGGGAGATCTCATCTTGAGGCGCGCTTCCCGCTTAGATGCTTTCAGCGGTTATCGCTTCCGAACATAGCTACCCGGCAATGCCACTGGCGTGACAACCGGAACACCAGAGGTTCGTCCACTCCGGTCCTCTCGTACTAGGAGCAGCCCCTCTCAAATCTCCAACGCCCATGGCAGATAGGGACCGAACTGTCTCACGACGTTCTGAACCCAGCTCGCGTACCACTTTAAATGGCGAACAGCCATACCCTTGGGACCGACTACAGCCCCAGGATGTGATGAGCCGACATCGAGGTGCCAAACACCGCCGTCGCTATGGACGCTTGGGCGGTATCAGCCTGTTATCCCCGGAGTACCTTTTATCCGTTGAGCGATGGCCCTTCCATACAGAACCACCGGATCACTAAGTCCTACTTTCGTACCTGCTTGATCCGTCGATCTTGCAGTCAAGCACGCTTATGCCTTTGCACACAGTGCGCGATGTCCGACCGCGCTGAGCGTACCTTCGAGCTCCTCCGTTACTCTTTGGGAGGAGACCGCCCCAGTCAAACTACCCACCATACACGGTCCCCGACCCGGATTACGGGCCCAGGTTAGAACGTCAAGCACGACAGGGTGGTATTTCAAGGATGGCTCCACCCCAGCTAGCGCCAGGGTTTCACAGCCTCCCACCTATCCTACACAGACGAACTCAACGTTCAGTGTAAAGCTATAGTAAAGGTTCACGGGGTCTTTCCGTCTTGCCACGGGAACGCTGCATCTTCACAGCGATTTCAATTTCACTGAGTCTCGGGTGGAGACAGCGCCGCTGTCGTTACGCCATTCGTGCAGGTCGGAACTTACCCGACAAGGAATTTCGCTACCTTAGGACCGTTATAGTTACGGCCGCCGTTTACCGGGGCTTCGATCAAGAGCTTCGCCTTGCGGCTGACCCCATCAATTAACCTTCCGGCACCGGGCAGGCGTCACACCCTATACGTCCACTTTCGTGTTTGCAGAGTGCTGTGTTTTTGATAAACAGTCGCAGCGGCCTGGTCACTTCGGCCTCCCCCAGCTATTCACCAGAAGAGGCGCACCTTCTCCCGAAGTTACGGTGCTATTTTGCCTAGTTCCTTCACCCGAGTTCTCTCAAGCGCCTGAGAATTCTCATCCTACCCACCTGTGTCGGTTTACGGTACGGTCTGCGTAAGCTGAAGCTTAGGAGCTTTTCCTGGAAGCGTGATATCAGCAGCTTCGTCCTAATGGACTCGTCCTTAGTCTCAACGTTGCGCCCCCGGATTTGCCTAAGGGCACCGCCTCAACTCTCTCACCGGGACAACCAACGCCCGGCCTGCCTAACCTTCTCCGTCCCTCCATCGCACTTACGCGAGGTGCTGGAATATTAACCAGCTTCCCATCGACTACGCATTTCTGCCTCGCCTTAGGGGCCGACTCACCCTGCGTCGATTAACGTTGCGCAAGGAAACCTTGGGCTTTCGGCGTGCGGGCTTTTCACCCGCATTATCGTTACTCATGTCAGCATTCGCACTTCCGATACCTCCAGCAGACTTCTCAATCCACCTTCGCAGGCTTACGGAACGCTCCTCTACCGCGCATCACAAGTGATGCACCCCAAGCTTCGGTTCTGTGCTTAGCCCCGTTAAATCTTCCGCGCAGACCGACTCGACCAGTGAGCTATTACGCTTTCTTTAAAGGGTGGCTGCTTCTAAGCCAACCTCCTGGCTGTCTGTGCCTTTCCACATCGTTTCCCACTTAGCACAAAATTTGGGACCTTAGCTGTGGGTCTGGGTTGTTTCCCTTTTCACGACGGACGTTAGCACCCGCCGTGTGTCTCCCATGCAGTCCGTCTCGGTATTCGGAGTTTGCAATGGTTTGGTAAGTCGCAATGACCCCCTAGCCATGACAGTGCTCTACCCCCGAGAGGATTCACATGAGGCGCTACCTAAATAGCTTTCGAGGAGAACCAGCTATCTCCGGGTTCGATTAGCTTTTCACTCCTAATCACACCTCATCCCCTACCTTTGCAACGGGAGTGGGTTCGGGCCTCCAGTACCTGTTACGGTACCTTCACCCTGGGCATGACTAGATCACCCGGTTTCGGGTCTATTGCCTGCGACTATGCGCCCTTATCAGACTCGGTTTCCCTTCGCCTCCCCTATACGGTTAAGCTCGCCACAGACAATAAGTCGCTGACCCATTATACAAAAGGTACGCAGTCACCCCGAAGGGCTCCTACTGCTTGTACGCACACGGTTTCAGGGTCTATTTCACTCCCTTCACCAGGGTTCTTTTCGCCTTTCCCTCACGGTACTGGTTCACTATCGGTCGGTCAGGAGTATTTAGCCTTGGAGGATGGTCCCCCCATGTTCAGACAGGGTTTCTCGTGCCCCGCCCTACTCAATTTCATCGAAATGGCCCTTTCGCATACAGGGCTGTCACCTTCTATGGCCGGCCTTTCCAGGCCGTTTTGCTAAAACCAAATCGACTTTTGGGCTAGTCCCCGTTCGCTCGTCACTACTAAGGGAATCTCGGTTGATTTCTTTTCCTACGGTTACTTAGATATTTCAGTTCACCGCGTTCGCCTCCAGCAGCTATGTATTCACTGCAGGATACCCATTGCTGGGTGGGTTTCCCCATTCGGACATTGCCGGATCAAAGCTTGTTGCCAGCTCCCCGACACTTTTCGCAGGCTGCCACGTCCTTCATCGCCTCTGACCGCCAAGGCATCCACCGTGTGCGCTTATTCGCTTGACCATATAACCCCAAGTCGCCTCGGGGTTGCAGTGCCCGTGGTTACAAGCCACGGACGCGAATATTGCAACGACTCAAATAAGGAATCTTTCGATTCCCGCCTTAGCCTCATACGACACGTCTGGACGGATTCGTCTCAAACGCTCGCTACTTCCCTATTTTTCAAAGAACATGCACCGACTTCAGCGTCGATGCATTTCTGATCTTAGTGTGCGCGCAATCCGGTGCAGAACAGAGGCTGGTGGAGCCTGTCGGGATCGAAC
The DNA here is from genome assembly GCF_029888045.1 of Luteimonas rhizosphaericola. GTDB lineage: Bacteria > Pseudomonadota > Gammaproteobacteria > Xanthomonadales > Xanthomonadaceae > Luteimonas > Luteimonas rhizosphaericola. The sequence goes on from NZ_JARXRN010000021.1 coordinate 405,731, forward strand.
CGACGACCCCCTGCTTGCAAAGCAGGTGCTCTCCCAGCTGAGCTAAGGCCCCAAGTGGTGGGTCTGGGAGGACTCGAACCACCGGCCTCACCCTTATCAGGGGTGCGCTCTAACCACCTGAGCTACAGACCCAGTCTGTTGTGCGGATTGTGCAGGTTACTTGTGCGGACGTCTGACAGGCAATTAGCTGTCTTTAGTCTCAAAAGGAGGTGATCCAGCCGCACCTTCCGATACGGCTACCTTGTTACGACTTCACCCCAGTCATCGGCCACACCGTGGCAAGCGCCCTCCTTGCGGTTAGGCTACCTGCTTCTGGTGCAACAAACTCCCATGGTGTGACGGGCGGTGTGTACAAGGCCCGGGAACGTATTCACCGCAGCAATGCTGATCTGCGATTACTAGCGATTCCGACTTCACGGAGTCGAGTTGCAGACTCCGATCCGGACTGAGAGAAGGTTTCTGGGATTGGCTCGCCCTCGCGGGTTTGCAGCCCTCTGTCCTTCCCATTGTAGTACGTGTGTAGCCCTGGCCGTAAGGGCCATGATGACTTGACGTCATCCCCACCTTCCTCCGGTTTGTCACCGGCGGTCTCCTTAGAGTTCCCACCATTACGTGCTGGCAACTAAGGACAAGGGTTGCGCTCGTTGCGGGACTTAACCCAACATCTCACGACACGAGCTGACGACAGCCATGCAGCACCTGTCTCACGGTTCCCGAAGGCACCAATCCATCTCTGGAAAGTTCCGTGGATGTCAAGGCCAGGTAAGGTTCTTCGCGTTGCATCGAATTAAACCACATACTCCACCGCTTGTGCGGGCCCCCGTCAATTCCTTTGAGTTTCAGTCTTGCGACCGTACTCCCCAGGCGGCGAACTTAACGCGTTAGCTTCGATACTGAGTTCCTAGTTGAACCCAACATCCAGTTCGCATCGTTTAGGGCGTGGACTACCAGGGTATCTAATCCTGTTTGCTCCCCACGCTTTCGTGCCTCAGTGTCAGTACTGGTCCAGGTAGTCGCCTTCGCCACGGATGTTCCTCCTGATCTCTACGCATTTCACTGCTACACCAGGAATTCCACTACCCTCTACCGTACTCTAGCCCGCCAGTATCCAATGCAATTCCCAGGTTGAGCCCAGGGCTTTCACATCAGACTTAACGAACCACCTACGCACGCTTTACGCCCAGTAATTCCGAGTAACGCTTGCACCCTTCGTATTACCGCGGCTGCTGGCACGAAGTTAGCCGGTGCTTATTCTTTGGGTACCGTCATTCTCTCCGAGTATTAATCGGAAAGTTTTCTTTCCCAACAAAAGGGCTTTACAACCCGAAGGCCTTCTTCACCCACGCGGCATGGCTGGATCAGGCTTGCGCCCATTGTCCAATATTCCCCACTGCTGCCTCCCGTAGGAGTCTGGACCGTGTCTCAGTTCCAGTGTGGCTGATCATCCTCTCAGACCAGCTACGGATCGTCGCCTTGGTGGGCCTTTACCCCGCCAACTAGCTAATCCGACGTCGGCTCATCTATCTGCGTGAGGCCTTGCGGTCCCCCACTTTCACCCGAAGGTCGTATGCGGTATTAGCGTAAGTTTCCCTACGTTATCCCCCACAAAAAGGCAGATTCCGACGTATTCCTCACCCGTCCGCCACTCGCCACCCAGGGAGCAAGCTCCCCTGTGCTGCCGTTCGACTTGCATGTGTTAGGCCTGCCGCCAGCGTTCACTCTGAGCCAGGATCAAACTCTTCACTTAAAGTTTTCTGGACTTGCGTCCAAATATTTCGAGTGCAGTCGTCGTCCCGAGCTCCAAATTACTCGCTTGCATTACTGCATTTGAATTGACTTGTTGCTCTGTTACGAACGTCTGCAAGATGGACAGTCATCCACCCGCCAGACGCCCGCACAAGTCACCTGCGCACACTGTCAAAGATCTTGGAAACAGGCCTCAGCGCCTCGCTTCCGTACCCGTTGGCGTTTCGCCTCAGGGAGCCGCACATGATAGCGCGGTTTTTGCTTTCGTCAACACCCCGTGAAGGGGTTTTTGACTTCCCTTCAGCTTGCCGCCCGGCTGGGCGTTTCGTCGAAGGGAGCCGCACATTCTAGCCCGTTTTTTCCGTCCGTCAACACCCTGTGAGGGGGAATTTTTCGGTCCGGAGAGCCTTGCCGCGTTGCCGCCGCGTGGCCCCGGTGATGCGGGGCGCGCATTCTGCACAATCGCCGCGGGCTTGCATAGCCCCCTCCCGCATCGGCACGCCTTGACTCGCCACCGCGGCCTGCACGATGTTGCGGGCTGGCACGCCCACGGAGCCCGCCATGCCCCTGATATTCCGCCTCGCCGCGCTCGCGCTGTCGTTCGGCCTGTCCGCCTGTGCGAGCGCGGACCCCAACTGGGTGGAGGTTGGCGGGGAACGCTACGTGGTGGAGATCGCGGACGATGCCGAGGAACGCGCGCGCGGCCTCATGTTTCGCGACACGCTGGCCGAAGGCACCGGCATGCTGTTCGTGCACGAGCAGGAGGAGCCCCAGGCGTACTGGATGAAGAACACGCGCATCGCGCTCGACATCCTGTACTTCGACGACGCGCTGACGCTCGTGTCCCAGCAGCGCGACGTGCCACCGTGTTCCGGCGGCAATGCATGCCCCTCGTATCCGAGCGACGCCCCCGCGCGCTACGTGCTCGAACTCAATGCGGGCGAAGCCGCGCGGCTTGGACTGGAGGACGGAGCGCGGATGCGCCTGTCGCCCGCGCTGCAGCCCGCACCCTGACCCCGTCGGCGACGTCTTGCACACCGTGCGCGGCCGGCGCAGTCTTGCAGCCATGGATGCGACCAATCCCCTTCCCCGCTGGGAAGCGCTGGCGGAGCTGGACGACGACGCGCTGCCGCTGCTGGGCGTGGCCCTGCTGATCGCGCGCGACGAGTATCCGGACCTCGAACCCCGGCGCTACGCGCTGCAGGTCCAGGGCCATGCATCGCACATCCGCGGCGCGATCGACCGCGAATCGCATCCGGCGCTGAAGATGCGCGCGATCAACCAGTATCTGTTCGAGGAAGTCGGCTACGCCGGCGACCACGACGAGTACTACGATCCGCGCAACAGTTACATCAACCAGGTGTTCGAGCGCCGACTGGGCAATCCGATTTCCCTGGCGCTGGTGCAGATGGCGGTGGCGCGCGAGGTGGGCTTGCCGCTGGACGGTGTGTCGTTCCCCGGCCACTTCCTGGTGCGGCTGCCGGTGGACGACGGCCTGCTGGTGATGGATCCGTTCAACCGCGGTCGCCCGCTGGACGTCGACGAGCTGCGCCAGCGCGCGCGTACGCACATGGGTGGCGAAATGCCGGACGACGACGCCCTCTCGCAGATCCTGTATCCGGCGTCGAACCGGGCGATCCTGGTGCGCGTGCTGCGCAACCTGCACGGTGTCTACAGCGAGTGCGGCGACTGGGAACGGGCCACCCGCAGCGCCGACCGCGTGCTGCGCCTGCTGCCGGACAACCCCGAGGCGCTGCGCGACCGCGGCCTGGGCTACCTCGAGCTCGGACACCTGGCGGGCGCACGCGAGGATCTGCACCGCTACCTGCTGCGGCAGCCGCGCGCCGACGACGCGTCGCAGGTGCGGCTGCGGCTGATCGAGGCCGGCGCGCGCACCGCACGCCTGCACTGACGTGCGCACGCCGGGGCGTACCACGCCGGGGCGTGCCGGAAGCGCGAGCGCGCGCGAAGCTACAGCGTGACCATCTCGAAGTCGTCCTTGGTGACGCCGCAGTCCGGACACGTCCATGTCTCGGGCACGTCCTCCCAGCGCGTCCCGGGCGCGATGCCGTCGTCCGGCAGGCCCGCCGCCTCGTCGTAGACGAAGCCGCAGACCACGCACATCCAGCTGCGGTAGGGCGTGTCGTTCATCGGATAATGCGCTCGAAGGTTCAGGAGGAGACATGCCATTGTCCCATTCCACGCGTGAGGACGAAACGAGCATCGGTGCCCGTGCGGCGCGCGGGCTGTACCCGGTCACGCCCGATCTCGACGACACCCGCGCGCTCGTGTCTCTGGTGACGCGCGTGCTGCCGCATGCCACCTGGCTGCAGTACCGGCACAAGACCGCCACGCCGGCGTTGCGACGCGCGCAGGTCGCGGCGCTGCTGCCCGCGTGCCGCGCCGCCGGCGTGCCGCTGATCGTGAACGACGACTGGCTGCTGGCGGCCGAGAGCGGCGCCGACGGCGCGCACCTGGGCGAAGGCGACGGCGCGCTCGAGGCGGCGCGCCTGGCGCTGGGCCCGTCCGCCATCCTCGGCGCGTCCTGCTACGACGAGATCGAACGCGCGCGACGCGCCGTCGACGCGGGCGCGAGCTATGTCGCGTTCGGCGCCTTCTTCCCGACCACGACCAAGGCCGCCACGCGCCGCGCCACCCCCGGTCTGCTGCGCGCGGCGCGCGGGCTGGGCGTCCCGCGGGTGGCGATCGGCGGCATCACGGCCGACAATGCACCGGCACTGGTCGAGGCCGGCGCCGACCTGCTGGCCGTGGTCAGCGGCGTGTTCGCGGCCCCCGACCCCGCCTTCGCGGCGCAGGCCTGCCTGGCCGCATTCCGGCACCCGCCCGCTGCCGCCGGCGGCTGACTCCGCCGCGGCACCGCCCGCGCCCCACGCTTCCATGGACACCCGGACCCGATGACCCACGCCCAGTCCCATGCCCTGTTCGAGCGCGCCCGCGCGCGCCTGCCCGGCGGCGTCAATTCGCCCGTGCGCGCGTTCAAGTCGGTGGGCGGCGAACCGTTCTTCGTCGCCCGCGCCGACGGCCCGTACCTGTACGACGTCGACGGCCACCGCTACATCGACTACGTCGGGTCCTGGGGGCCGATGATCGCCGGCCACAACCATCCGCGCGTCCGCGAGGCGGTGCAGCGCGCGATCGGCGACGGGCTGTCGTTCGGCGCCCCCTGCCCGGCAGAGGTGACCATGGCCGAGACCCTGGCGCGACTGGTGCCGTCGTGCGAGATGGTGCGGATGGTGAATTCCGGCACCGAGGCGACGCTGTCGGCGATCCGCCTGGCGCGGGGCGCCACCGGGCGCAGCCGGATCGTGAAGTTCGAGGGCTGCTACCACGGCCATGGCGACTCGTTCCTGGTCAAGGCCGGCAGCGGCGCGCTCACCTTCGGCGTGCCCACCTCGCCTGGCGTGCCCAAGGCGCTGGCCGACCTCACCCTGACCCTGCCCTACAACGACTTCGGGGCCGCCACCGCCCTGTTCGATACCGCCGGCGACGACATCGCAGCGCTGATCATCGAACCAGTCGTGGGCAACGCCAACTGCCTGCCGCCGCGCGAGGGCTACCTGCAGCACCTGCGCGCGCTGTGCACGCGCCATGGCGCGCTGCTGATCTTCGACGAGGTGATGACCGGATTCCGCGTGGCGCTGGGTGGCGCCCAGGCGCGCTACGGCGTGACGCCCGACCTGAGCGCGTTCGGCAAGATCATCGGCGGCGGCATGCCGGTGGGCGCCTACGGCGGACGACGCGAACTGATGGAGCAGGTCGCCCCGGCCGGACCGGTGTACCAGGCGGGCACGCTGAGCGGCAACCCGGTGGCGATGGCGGCGGGCCTGGCGATGCTGGAACTGGTATCCGAGCCCGGCTTCCACGACCGCCTCGAGGCCACCACCCACGCGCTGTGCGACGGGCTGGAAGCGGCCGCGCGCGACGCCGGCGTGGCCTTCACCACGACCCGCGTCGGCGCCATGTTCGGCCTGTTCTTCACCAGCGAGCCGACGGTCGACACGTATGCGCAGGCGGTGGCCTGCGACACGGCCACCTTCAACCGCTTCTTCCACGCGATGCTGGCGCGCGGCGTGTTCCTCGCACCGTCTGCGTTCGAGGCCGGGTTCGTGTCGGCCGCGCACGACGACGCGGTAGTGGATGCGACCGTCGCGGCCGCGCGCGAGGCATTCGGGAGCCTGGCCGATGACCGCGCCGGCTGAGTCCGGCGACCCGGTTCCGGGCCGGGGGACCGACCGGGACCCGGCCGGCAGCCTGTTCGAGAAGGAGTACCTGCCGGCCTCCACCGAGGGCGCGCGCTACCTCTGGTTCCGCCGCATCTTCCACCACGACGCGCCGGACGAGCGCAACTTCGACCTGGTGCTGATCGCGGTGATCCTCGCCAGCGTGGCGGTGGTGCTGCTCGACAGCGTGCCGTCGATCAAGGCGCGCTGGCACGCCTGGCTGTACGCGGCCGAGTGGGCGTTCACCCTGGCGTTCACCGTCGAGTACGCGGTGCGGCTGTGGGTGGTCAAGCGCCCGCTGCGCTACGCCCGCAGCTTCTACGGCGTCATCGACCTGCTCGCGATCCTGCCGACCTTCCTATCGCTGCTGTTCCCGGCCAGCACCTCGTTCGCGGTGATTCGCGCGCTGCGGCTGCTGCGCGTGTTCCGGGTGCTGAAGCTGGTCGAGTACTCCAGCGAGGCGGGCGTGCTGATCCAGGCGCTGCTGCGCAGCCGGCGCAAGATCTTCGTGTTCCTCGCCACCCTGGTGACGATCATCGTCATCTTCGGCGCGCTGATGTACGTGGTCGAAGGCCCCGACCACGGATTCACCAGCATCCCGACGGGCATGTACTGGGCGATCGTGACCGTGGCCACGGTGGGGTTCGGCGACATCGCGCCGGGGACGCCGTTCGGCCGCTTCGTGACCTCGGTGCTGGTGATGATCGGCTACAGCATCATCGCCGTGCCCACCGGCATCTATACCGCCGAACTGGCGCGCTCGCTGCAGCCGCGACGACGCCAGGTCCGCTGCACCGAATGCGGGCTGCCCGACCACGAAGCCGATGCCTGGCACTGCCGCAAGTGCGGGCGCGCCCTGCCGCACGAATAGGCGGCGGGGGCCGGTTCAGCGCAGCGCCGCGGCCAGCCGCTGCAGGCCGTCGGCAAGCGTCGCGTCGTCGATGTTGAGCGGCGGCACGAAGCGCAGCACGTCGGGGCCGGCCTGCAGCAGCAGCAGGCCCTGCACCGCGGCGCGGTCGAGCAGTTCGCCGGCGCGCCCGGCGTGCGCCGGTGCCAGCACCGCGCCGAGCATCAGGCCGCGCCCACGCACCTCCGAGAACAGGCCCAGTTCACCGTTCAGCGCTTCCAGCCCCGCACGCAGCGCGCCGGACTGGCGCGAGACGTTGGCCAGCAGCGACGGCGACGACAGCTTGCGCAGCGCCACGCGCGCCACCGCCGCCGCGAGCGGGTTGCCGCCGAAGGTGGTGCCGTGGTCGCCGAACTGCATCGCCCGGGCCACCTTCGGCCCGGCCAGCAGGACGCCGACCGGAAAGCCGCCGCCCAGCGCCTTGGCCAGGGTGACGATGTCCGGCACCACCTGGTCCTGCCAGTGCGCGAACAGGGTGCCGGTGCGACCCATGCCGCACTGGATCTCGTCCAGCACCAGCAGCGCGCGATGGTGGTCGCACAGCTCGCGCACGCCGCGCAGGAAGCCAGGCGCGGCCGGCATCACCCCGCCCTCGCCCTGCACCGGTTCGACCAGCACCGCGGCGACGTCGCCCGCGGCCATGGCCACTTCCAGCGCGGTGGCGTCGTTGAAGTCGACGTAGCGGAAGCCGCCGGGCAGCGGCTCGTAGCCGGCCTGGTACTTCGGCTGCGCGGTGGCGGTGACCGCCGCCAGCGTGCGGCCGTGGAAACTGCCGCGGAAGCTGACGATCACCCGGCGCGCGGGCTCGCGCCCCTGTGCCGCGGCCCACTTGCGCACCAGCTTGATCGCCGCCTCGTTGGCCTCGGCGCCGGAGTTGCACAGGAACACGCGTTCGGCGAAGCGCGAGGCTTCCGCCAGTTCCGCGGCCAGGCGCAGCGGCGGCTCGCTGTGAAACACGTTGCTGGTGTGCCACAGGCGCCCGGCCTGCTCGGCGAGCGCGGCGACGAGGTCGGGATCGGCATGGCCCAAGCTGCAGACCGCGATGCCGGCGGCGAAGTCGACGTAGTCGCGGCCGTCGATGTCCCACAGCCGCGCGCCCTGGCCGCGGTCGAGCACCATCGAGCGCTGGCGGTAGACCGGAAGGTAGCGCTCCTGCCCGAGGGCGACGAGGTCGGCGGTTCGGCTGGACGGGATCATGCGCGTGTCGGGCTGCGGACGGGGCCGGTCATTGTGCCGCGTCCGCCGCGGCCACGCGCAGGCCGCGGCTGCCGGGCTACCAGCTGCCGGTATTGGGCATCGACGCCCAGGGTTCGGCCGGCGCCAGCGCCGCGCCCTTCTGCAGCAGCTCGATCGAGATCAGGTCCGGCGTGCGCACGAAGGCCATGCGCCCGTCGCGCGGCGGCCGCAGGATGGTCACGCCCTGCGACTGCAGGTGCGCGCACAGCGCGTAGATGTCGTCGACGGCGAAGGCGAGGTGGCCGAAATTGCGCGCGCTGCCGTAGTCCTCGGGGGGCGAGCCGTCGGCCGGCGGCCAGTTGTAGGTCAGCTCGATCTCCGCTTCCGGGTTCTCGGGTGCGCCGAAATAGACCAGGGTGAAGCGGCCGGCCTCGTTGTCCATGCGCCGGGTCTGGCGCAGGCCCAGGCCCTCGGTGAAGAAGCGGCTGGTGGCGTCCAGGTCGTGGACGCGGATCATGGCGTGCAGGTATTTCATGGCGGGGGCTCGTGGAAGGCGGGGCCACGCGGCCGGCGTGGGGATGCGGGCGTGCGCCTGCATCCGGCCGACGCTGCGGTCATGCCGCCCAAGATCGCCGCGCCGGTCCGGAATGGCAAGGCCGTGCCGGCGGCGCGCCGGCTTCAGTCCAGGAACAGATCCGGCAGCAGCGGCTGCGCGGGATCGACCGCGTAGCCGGACAGGTCGGTGACGCCCGCCTCGCGCAGCACCTCGTCGTCGATCAGGAAGCGGCCGGTGAAGCCCGCTGCCGGGCGCGAGAGCACCGCGTGCGCGGCATCGGCCATGATCGCCGGCGACCGCGCGTTGGCGGCCGACACGCCCGGGATCATCGCCAGCGCGTCGGTGGCGATCAGGGTGCGCGGCCACAGCGCGTTGATGGCGATGCCGCGATCGGCGAACTCGGCCGCCAGCCCCAGCGTGACCAGACTCATGCCCATTTTCGCCAGCGTGTAGCCGGTGTGCGGCGCCCACCACTTCGGATCCAGCGAGGGCGGCGGGCACAGGGTGAGGATGTGCGGGTTCTCGGCCTGCAGCAGGTGCGGCAGGCAGGCCTGCGCGCACAGGAACGTGCCACGGGCGTTGACCTGCTGCATCAGGTCGAACCGCTTGAGCGGCGTGTCCAGCGCGCCGCGCAGCCAGATCGCGCTGGCGTTGTTGACCAGGATGTCGAGCCCGCCGAACGTCTCCACGGTGCGGGCCACCGCGTCGCGCACCTGCGCCTCCTCGCGGATGTCGCAGCGGATCGCCAGGGCGCGTCCGCCGGCGGCCTCGACCTCGCGCGCGGCGGTGTGGATGGTCCCCGGCAGCTTCGGGTTGGGAACGTCCGATTTCGCGGCGATCACGACGTTGGCGCCGTCGCGCGCGGCGCGCAGCGCGATCGCCAGGCCGATACCGCGCGACGCGCCGGTGATGAACAGGGTCTTGCCGGTCAATGCGGGCATCGGCGGTCCGGGCAGGCGTGTGCGCAGAGCCTACTCCACCGGTGCGCAGGACAGACCGGCCACGATGGCACGCCCCCTCGCCGTGCGGTCAGGGCTTGGGACCCTGGCCTTCGTTGTCCTCCCACTTGAGCAGGCGACGGGTGACGAACCGGTAGACCGGCTTGCCGGTGCGGAACCACAGGTCCCGCACCCAGGAATTGCGCCTAAGCACCCGGCGCTCCACCGGGGTGAGCGATTCGCGGCAGTACATGCGCTTGTGCTTGAGCAGGTGGCGCAGGTCCTCGCGCGCCAGCAGCCGCATCCAGCGCGACCGGGGGTCGCCGAGGGTGGCCAGCTGGAAATCGATCAGCGCCGGCCGTCCGTCCTCGAGCACCAGCCAGTTCGCTTCCTTGGCCAGGTCGTTGTGGGCCACGCCGCGGCGGTGCAGGGACTGCAGCAGGCGGCGGGCACTGCGGAAATAGGCCAGGTCGCCGCGCGGCGGGCGCTGGTACATCGCATCGCCGGCCATGAAGCTGCGGTCGAGCCTGCGACCGTCCCAGGCCAGCAGCTGCGGCACGTCGGCCATGCCGGCCACGCGCTGCAGCGCGCGCGCCTCGCGCCGCGCCAGCCACCACGCGGGCAGCCGCAGCCACCACGGCACGTGGCCGAGATCGCGGCGCACGAACGCACCATCCGCTCCCTGCATCAGCGAGATCCGGCCGAAGCTGTCGGCCTTCAGCGCGCGAGTTTCGGTGGCGTCGCGATCCATCCGCACAGTGTAGGCGAGCAGTCAGCGGCGGCTGTCATAATTCGCCGATGGACTCCGGCTGGTTCGACGCCACGCTCGCCTGGATCAGCGCGCACCCCGTCGCGGCCGGCGGCGTGATCTTCCTGATCGCGTTCTGCGATGCGGTGGTGGTGCTCGGCATCCTGGTGCCGGCGCTGCCGCTGCTGTTCGCGATCGGCGCGTTGATCGGCCTGGGCCACATCGACGGCACGTACGCGGTGACCTGCGCCGCCCTGGGCGCCTTCTTCGGCGACGGCATCGGTTACTGGGTCGGCCACCGCTGGGGGCCGCAGCTGCGCGAACACTGGCCGTTCCGCCGCTACCCGCAGCTGCTCGACCGCGGCGAGCTGGTGTTCCGCCGCCACGGCATCAAGGGCATCCTGATCGCGCGCTTCGTCGGCGCGATCCGCGCGTTCGTGCCGGCCATCGCCGGCATGCTGCACATGCCGCTGCGGCGCTACGTGCCGATGAGCCTGCTCGCCTGCTTCCTCTGGGCCGGGATCTTCCTTGCGCCCGGCTGGATCTTCGGGGCGTCCTACGACGCGGTGGCCGCGGTCGCCGACCGGCTGGTGCTGGTGCTGGGCGGACTGCTGCTGGTACTGGCGCTGGCCTGGGCGGGCGTGCTCTACACCTACCGCTGGTTCGACCGCCACGCCAACGACCTGCTCGCCCGCGCCCTGCGCTGGACCCGCGCGCACCCGCGCCTGGGCCGTTACGCAGCGGCGCTGATCGACCCCAACCGGCCCGAATCGGCCTCGCTGGCGATCCTGGCCGCGTGCCTGCTGGCGATCGGCTGGGCGTGGTTCGCGCTGCTGGGCACGGTATGGATGCGCGGCGAGCCGCTGGCGCTGGACCTGACCGTGTTCGGCGCGATGTACGAACTGCGCAATCCGCTGGCCGACCGGCTGATGGCCGGGCTGGCCTCGATCGGCGACTGGGAGGTGCTGCTGCCGGTGGCGACGCTCGCACTGGGCTGGCTGCTGTGGCGGCGGCGCTGGATCGCCGCGGCGCACTGGGTGGCGGCGCTCACCTTCGGCCTGGTGCTGACCACGGGCCTGGCCAAGCTGATCGACATGCCGCTGCCACCGACCGCGCACAGCGGTTTCGGCTTCCCGTCGGTGTCGGTGACGATGACCACGATCGCGTTCGGCTTCTTCGCCGTGCTGATCGCTCGCGAGCTGCCGGGCCGGTCCCGGGTCTGGCCGTACATGGTCGCCGGCCTGGTCGGCGCGGTGCTGGGGTTCGCGCGGCTGTACCTGGGGGCGCATTGGCTCAGCGACGTGGTCGGCGGGATGCTGCTGGGGATCGTGTGGCTGCTGGTGCTGGGCATCGCCTACCGGCGCCACGTGGCGCGCTCGTTCTGGATGCGGCCGCTGGCGGCGATCTTCTATGTCAGCTTCGCGGTCGCGGCGCTGTGGCATGCGCCCAAGGCGGTCGACCCGCTGCTGGCGCGGTTCTCGGTGCCGGAGCCCGCGAAGGTGCTGGAACCCGGGGCCTGGTGGGCGCACGACTGGGCACGGCTGCCCGCCCAGCGCCGCGAACGCGACGCCAGCCGCCGCTGGGCGCTGGACGTGCAGGTGGCCGGCCCGCTGGAACCGCTGCGCGGGCACCTGCGCAGCCTCGGCTGGCGCGCGCAGCCGCAGGCGGACTGGACCGCGACCCTCGGCCTGCTCGACGACGACGCCCCGCCCGGCCTGCAGCCGGTGCTGCCGGCCACGCTCGGGTCCGAGGCGGAGGCGCTGCTGCTGCGCCGCCCCGCCGGCGACGGTCGGCTGCAGACGCTGCGGCTGTGGCGCGCCCCGGCGCGACTGTCGGACGGCACGCCGCTGTGGATCGGCGTGAGCCAGACGCTCGAATACCAGCGGCCGCTGTCGGGCCTGTTCGGCATCTGGCTGCCGGTGGTCGACGACGATGCGGCCTTCGTCGCCCTGCGCCGTTCGCTCACCGGCTTCCCCCTGCGCGAATCGCCGCATCCGCATACCGGCGCGCCGGTGCTGCGGTTGCGCACCGATGCGGCCGGCTCAGGACAGCAGCCGTAGCAGCTCGTCCAGGCGCAGGTCGGGGTCGTCCTCCTGCAGCAGCTGCTGGCGCTGGGGCAGGCTGAGCGGCAGCAGTTCGGCCAGGCGCCAGCCGACCCAGGCGGCATCGTCGAACCGGGGCTCGGGAATCCGCACGTCGGCCTCGCCGAGGCGATCGAAGATCCGGCGCAGCACCTCGCCCAGCAGCGCGTGCTGCGGCTGCAGTTCGGCCGACGGATCGGGGTCCCGCCAGTCCACGTCGGCCACGACAAGCCCGCTGTCGCGGACCCGGGTGCGGAGAACACGGAACCGCCGTTCGCCACGCAGCCGCAGGTGCAGCAGGCCGTCCGGGCCAGTGTCGAAATCCTCGATCCGGGCCTCGGTGCCCCAGGCCATCGGCATCGCCGCGCGCCCGGCCTCTTCGCCTTCGGCGATCAGACACACGCCGAAGCCGCTGCCGCTGCGGCCGCAGTCGCGCACCAGGTCGAGGTAGCGCGGCTCGAAGATGCGCAGGCCCAGCGCGGCGCCGGGCACCAGCACCGCATGCAGCGGGAACAGGGGCAACGATTCGGACATGGCGCCAGTCTAGGCGCTGCCGCCCGACCGGCGCACGGGCGGCAGGATGGAAGCGGCGCCCGCGCGGCGCGCCTCAGCCCGCCTGCAGCTGCGCCAGGAAGCGGCGCGGCGCGGCGTCGAACCCGCCGTTGGACATGAACACCACGTGGTCGCCCTCGCGCGCGAGCGCGCCGAGCGCCGCCAGCAGGGCGTCGGCGTCGGCCACCGCGCGCGCCTGTCCGCGCACTCCCGCCACCACCGCCGCGGCATCCCACGGCAGTTCCGGCCGCGCCAGGAACACCACCGCGTCGGCCTCGTGCAGCGACGGGGCCAGCGCCGCGGCATGCGCGCCGAGCCGCATCGAATTGCTGCGTGGCTCCATCGCCACCACGATGCGCGCCGCACCCACCTTCGCCCGCAGGCCTGCGAGCGTGGTCGCGATCGCGGTCGGGTGGTGGGCGAAATCGTCGTACACCGCGATCCCGCGCGCCTGCCCCAGCCGTTCCATCCGGCGCTTCACGCTGCGGAACCGCGACAGCGCCGGAAGCACGGCCGCCACGTCCACCCCGACCGCGGCACACGCCGCCAGCGCCGCGAGTCCGTTGAGCACGTTGTGGTCGCCGAGCAGCGGCCATTCCACCGTGCCCACCGCCTGCCCGCCGCGCGTGACCTCGAACGCGCTGCCGTCCTCGCGCAGTTTGCGCGCGCTCCACTCGAAGCCGGGATCGAAGCCGAAGCGTTCCACCGGCGTCCAGCAGCCCATCTCCAGCACTTCGCGCAGGCGCGCGTCGTGGCCGTTGACGATCAGCCGGCCGCGCCCGGGCACGGTGCGCACCAGGTGGTGGAACTGGCGCTGGATCGCGGCCACGTCGGGGAAGATGTCGGCGTGGTCGTATTCGAGGTTGTTGAGGATCGCCACCCGTGGCCGGTAGTGCACGAACTTGCTGCGCTTGTCGAAGAATGCGGTGTCGTACTCGTCGGCCTCGACCACGAACAGCGGCCGCGCCCGGGTGCCGGGAGGGCCACCCGGCGCCGGCGCGGCCGCGCCGCCGAGCCGCGCCGACACCCCGAAGTCCTCCGCCACGCCGCCGATCAGGAAGCCCGGCTCGCGCCCGGCCGCCTGCAGCAGGAAGGCCAGGATCGTGCTGGTGGTGGTCTTGCCGTGGGTGCCGGCGACGGCGAGCACGTCGCGGCCGGGCAGCACGTGCTCGCGCAGCCATTCGGCGCCGGAGGTATAGGCGCGGCCGCTGTCGAGCACCGCCTCCACCGCCGGGTTGCCGCGCGAGAGCGCGTTGCCGACCACCACCGTGTCGCAGTCCGGCGAGATGTGCGCCGGGTCGTAGCCCTGGGACAGGGCGATGCCGAGCGTCTCGAGCTGGGTCGACATCGGCGGGTACACCGCCTGGTCGCTGCCCTCGACCGCGTGCCCGAGTTCGCGCGCCAGGGCGGCGACGCCGCCCATGAACGTACCGGCGATGCCGAGGATGTGCAGTTTCAAGGCGGAACCCGCGTGCGTCGTGACAGCCGCGCACTTTACCCAAACACGCCACGGCATGATCCCGGTCGCAGCGACGCGGACCCCGGGGCCGCTAGACTGGGCGCGGATCCCGCCGAGCCCCGCCGATGCGCCCTGCCCTGTCCGTTGCCCTTCTCGTCCCCGCCCTGCTGCTGGGCGGCGATGCCCTGGCCGCCCGCCCGGCTCCGGCTGCGGACGCCGCGCCCGCAGCGGCGGTCGGCGCGCCGCTGCTGACGGTGCACAAGCACCCCAGCTGCGGCTGCTGCGGGGTGTGGATCGAGCACATGCGGCAGGCGGGCTTCCGGGTGGAGGCGCGCGATACCGCGCAGATGTCGCCGGTGAAGGCCGCCGCGGGCGTGCCGGAAGCGCTGGCCTCGTGCCACACCGCCGAGGTCGACGGCTACTTCATCGAGGGTCACGTGCCGGCGGCCGATGTCGCCCGGCTGCTGCGCGAGCGGCCCGCCGCGCGCGGACTGGCCGTGCCGGGCATGCCGCTCGGATCACCCGGGATGGAACACCCCGAGGGCATCGAACAGCCCTATACCGTGGAGCTGGTGCTGGAAGACGGCAGCACGCGGCCGTTCAACCGTTACCCGCAGGACTGAGCCGCCGCACGGCGACACGCCCTGATCCCGGACCGGCGCCACCGCGGATCGCCCGCCAGCGGCGCGGCCATGCGCGCCCTCAGCCGACCGCCTTCTCCGGCGCGATCGCCTCGACGATGCGGTTGAACACCGCCTCCAGCGAGCCCACGCCGTCGACCACGGTCAGCTGGCCGTGCTGGCGGTAGAACTCGATCACCGGTGCGGTCTGCTGGTCGTAGACCTGCAGGCGCTTGCGCACGGAATCGGGGGCGTCGTCGGCGCGGCCCTCGGCCTTGGCGCGGCCGGCCAGGCGCTCGACGATCTGCTCGTTGTCCACCGTCAGCTGCACCGCGGCGTCGAACTTCTGCCCGAGGCTGGCGAGCAGTTCGTCGAGGGCGGCGGCCTGGGCCAGGTTGCGCGGGTAGCCGTCGAGGATGAAGCCGGCGCGGGTGTCGTCGCGCGAGAAGCGGTCGCGCAGCATGCCCAGCAGGATCTCGTCGCTGACCAGGTCGCCGCGGGCCATGACTTCCTTGGCCTGCAGCCCGAGCGGGCTGCCGGCCGCCACCTCGGCGCGCAGCAGGTCGCCGGTCGAGATGTGGGGTACCTGCAGGTACTCCTTCAGCCTGGCCGCCTGCGTACCCTTGCCCGAGCCGGGCGCTCCCAACAACACCAATCGCATCGAGGACTCCCCACCAGATCGACACCGGAGGCGGTCGCGGGCGGTTGCTACACTCCGGCCGGACCGCGGATTCAGCCGCCAGCTTAACCCATCGACCCGACCCACCGACCTCATCCCAAGGGCGCATATGGCTTCCGGAACCCTGCTCTACTCCCAGTCCGGCGGTGTCACCGCCGTCATCAACGCCACCGCTTCGGGCGTGATCGCCGAGGCCCGCGCGCGCAAGGTGAAAGTGCTGGCGGCGCGCAACGGCATCCTCGGCGCCCTGCGCGAGGAACTGGTGGACACCTCGAAGGAGAGCGCCGCGTCCATCCGCGGCCTGGCCCACACCCCGGGCGGCGCATTCGGCTCGTGCCGCTACAAGCTCAAGTCGCTCGAGGCCGACCGCGCCAGGTACGAGCGCCTGCTGGACGTGTTCCGGGCGCACGACGTGCGCTGGTTCCTCTACAACGGCGGCAACGATTCGGCCGATACGGCCAACAAGGTGTCGAAGCTGGCGGCCGAGTTCGGCTATCCGCTGACCTGCATCGGCGTGCCCAAGACCATCGACAACGACCTGGCGGTGACCGACTGCTGCCCGGGCTTCGGCTCGGCGGCGAAATACACCGCGGTGTCGGTGCGCGAGGCGGCGCTGGACGTGGCCGCGATGGCCGACACCTCGACCAAGGTGTTCGTCTACGAGGCCATGGGCCGCCACGCCGGCTGGCTGGCCGCCGCCGCGGGCCTGGCCGGAAACGGCCCGGACGAGGCGCCGCACCTGATCCTGTTCCCCGAGCGCGCCTACGACGAGGCGGACTTCCTGAAGAACGTGAAGAAGGTCGTCGACCGCGTCGGCTACTGCGTGGTGGTGGCCAGCGAGGGCATCCAGACCGCCGACGGGCGCTTCGTGGCAGAGTCCGGCGGCGGCACCGATTCGTTCGGCCATACCCAGCTGGGCGGCGTCGCGTCCTACCTGGCCGGCAAGGTCAAGGACCAGCTCGGCTTTAAGGTGCACTGGACCCTGCCCGACTACCTGCAGCGCAGCGCCCGCCACCTGGCCTCCAGGACCGACGTCGACCAGGCGATCGCAGTCGGCCGCGCGGCGGTGAAGTTCGCGCTGGAAGGCCGCAACGCGACCATGCCGGTGATCGAACGCACCTCCGACGCGCCGTACCGCTGGAAGATCGGCAGCGCGCCGCTGGACAAAGTGGCGAACCACGAAAAGAAGTTCCCCAAGAATTTCATCCGCCGCGACGGCTACGGCATCACCGACAAGGCCCGGACCTATCTCGAGCCGCTGATCCGCGGCGAGGCGCCGCCGCCCTACGGCCGCGACGGCATTCCCGCCTACGTCTCGCTCAAGCACGTAGCGGTGAAGAAGAAGCTTCCGGCCTGGGAAGGCTAGCCCGTCGACCGCAGCCCTCGTCCTGTAGCCCGGGTAAGCAGAGCGCACCCGGGATGACGTCGCGCAACACCCCGGGTGCGCTTCGCTTACCCGGGCTACGCCTGTCGGGACCTGCGATATCGCGTCTCCAGCCCCGGGCGCCCCACACCACCGGATGCGGTTCGCGCTTGCGCGATACGCGTGTCGGATCCGCGCGCCGCCCCGCCTCCGCGATGCGACGCGCTCAACCCGCCTCCAGCAGCTCCAGGTTGCGCACCGCGCCCTTGTCGGCGCTGGTGGCCAGCAGCGCGTAGGCCTTCAGCGCCCCGCTGACCTTGCGCGGGCGCGGCGACGCGGGCGCCCAGCCCTTGGCGTCCTGCTGCGCGCGGCGCGTCGCGAGTTCGCCGTCGGCGACCAGCAGTTCGATCGATCGCGCGGGAATGTCGATGCGGATGCGGTCGCCGTCGCGCACCAGGCCGATCGCCCCGCCCGCCGCGGCTTCCGGCGAGACGTGGCCGATCGACAGGCCCGACGTGCCGCCGGAGAAGCGGCCGTCGGTCAGCAGCGCGCACCGTTTGCCCAGTCCCTTGGACTTCAGGTAGCTGGTCGGGTACAGCATCTCCTGCATGCCGGGTCCGCCGCGCGGGCCTTCGTAGCGGATCACCACCACTTCGCCCGGCAACACCTCGTCGGCGAGGATGCCCTGCACCGCCGCGTCCTGGCTCTCGTACACGCGCGCGCTGCCCTCGAACACGTGGATCGACTCGTCGACCCCCGCGGTCTTGACCACGCAGCCGTCCGGCGCGACGTTGCCGCGCAGCACCGCCAGCCCGCCTTCCTGCGAATAGGCGTGGGCGACGTCGCGGATGCAGCCGTCCGCGCGGTCGTCGTCCAGCGTCGGCCAGCGCGTGGCCTGGCTGAAGGCGACCTGCGTCGGAATTCCACCCGGGCCGGCGCGATAGAACGTGGCCACCGATTCGTCACCGGACTGGGTGACGTCCCAGCGCGCGATCGCCTCGCCCAGGCTCGGCGCGTGCACGGTGGGCACGTGCGTATGCAGCAGGCCGCCGCGCGCGAGCTCGCCCAGGATCGCCATGATCCCGCCGGCGCGATGCACGTCCTCGATGTGGTACTTCTGCGTGTTCGGCGCCACCTTGCACAGCTGCGGCACGCGCCGCGAGAGGCGGTCGATGTCGCGCAGGGTGAAATCGACGCCGGCCTCGCGCGCCGCCGCCAGCAGGTGCAGGATGGTGTTGGTCGACCCGCCCATGGCGATGTCGAGCGTCATCGCGTTCTCGAACGCCTCGAAGGTGGCGATGCCGCGCGGCAGCGCGGCCGGATCCTCGCCGCCGTACCAGCGGTGGCACAGTTCCACCGCGGTGCGGCCGGCGCGCAGGAACAGCTGCTCGCGATCGGCATGCGTGGCCAGCACCGTGCCGTTGCCCGGCAGCGACAGGCCCAGCGCCTCGGTCAGGCAGTTCATCGAGTTGGCGGTGAACATGCCGCTGCACGAGCCGCAGGTCGGGCACGCGCTGCGCTCGACCGCGGCCACCTGCTCGTCGCTCGCCGACGGATCGGCCGCCATCACCATCGCGTCGACCAGGTCGAGCTTGTGGTCCGCCAGCGCGGTCTTGCCCGCTTCCATCGGCCCGCCGGAGACGAACACCGTCGGCACGTTGAGCCGCAGCGCCGCCATCAGCATGCCGGGCGTGATCTTGTCGCAATTGGAGATGCACACCAGCGCGTCCGCGCAATGCGCGTTGACCATGTACTCGACCGAGTCGGCGATGATCTCGCGGCTGGGCAGCGAATACAGCATGCCGTCGTGGCCCATCGCGATGCCGTCGTCGACCGCGATGGTGCTGAACTCCTTGGCCACGCCGCCGACGCGTTCGATCTCGCGCGCGACCAGCTGGCCGAGGTCCTTCAGGTGCACGTGTCCGGGCACGAACTGGGTGAACGAGTTGGCGATCGCGACGATGGGCTTGTGGAAGTCCTCGTCGCGCATGCCGGTGGCGCGCCACAGCGCGCGCGCGCCGGCCATGTTGCGGCCATGGGTGGAGGTTTTCGAACGGTATTCGGGCATGGAACTTCGCGGGGGAAATGACGCAACGCGTCAAAGCGGCATTCTGGGGAGTTTTCGCCGTTACAGTTGCAACGATTTCGGGGGCAACGGATCAAGTGGCGACAGCGCTTGACAAGCCGTGAAAGCGCGGTTTAGTTTGGCCCAATGCTGCAACGCCACACCCCTGCCGGGAACCCCCACGACGCCAGCGCGTCGTCGATTCTCGTACTCGTCCTTATTACCTCGCCAACCGGTGCGGGACGATCGGGCGCGTAAGCAGGAAGCGCCGAATCGCAAAACCCCGCACCGCAAGGGCGGGGTTTTTTGTTGCCCATACCAACCGTTTTCCAACCAACACGCCACTGCAGAGACCCTGACATGACCCAGTCCTCCCTTCCCAAGCCCAGTATCGCCATCGTCGGCTACGGCAGCCAGGGCCGCGCGCACGCGCTGAACCTGCGCGATTCCGGCTTCGACGTGACCGTCGGGCTGCGCCCGGGCGGCCCCACCGAAGCCAAGGCGAAGGCCGACGGCTTCAACGTGAAGGCGCCCGCCGAGGCGGTGAAGGAGGTCGACCTGGTCGCCGTGCTCACCCCCGACATGGTGCAGCGGCAGGTGTACGAGGACGCGATCGCGCCGAACATGAAGCAGGGCGCCTGCCTGCTGTTCGCCCACGGGCTGAACGTGCATTTCGGCATGATCGCCCCGCGCGAGGATCTCGACGTGATCCTGGTGGCGCCCAAGGGCCCGGGCGCGCTGGTGCGCCGCGAGTACGAGATCGGCCGCGGCGTGCCCTGCATCTGGGCGGTGCACCAGGACCGCAGCGGCAAGGCGAAGCAGCTGGCGCTGGCCTACGCCGACGGCCTCGGCGGCGCGCGCGCCAACCTGATCGAGACCACGTTCAAGGAAGAGACCGAGACCGACCTGTTCGGCGAGCAGGCCGTGCTGTGCGGCGGCGCCTCGTCGCTGGTGCAGGCCGGCTTCGAGGTGCTGGTGGAAGCCGGCTACCAGCCGGAGATCGCCTATTACGAAGTGCTGCACGAGCTGAAGCTGATCGTCGACCTGTTCTACGAAGGCGGCATCACCCGCATGCTCGAATTCGTGTCCGAGACCGCGCAGTACGGCGACTACGTCAGCGGCCCGCGCGTGATCGACGCCGGCACCAAGGAGCGCATGCGCGACGTGCTCAAGGACATCCAGGACGGCACGTTCACCAGGAACTGGGTGGCCGAGCACGCCGCCGGGCTGCCGAACTACAACCGCTACAAGCAGGCCGACCTCGACCACCCGATCGAGGTCGTGGGCAAGAAGCTGCGCGAGAAGATGGTGTGGCTGGACAACTCCCCGAAGGAACAGAAAGAGGCCGCGTGATGAACGGTGCGCACTGGCTGGTGCAGGCCCTGGAAGCCGAAGGCGTCGACGCGCTGTTCGGCTATCCCGGCGGAACGATCATGCCGTTCTACGACGCGCTCCACGGCGCGTCGCTCAAGCACGTACTGGTGCGCCACGAGCAGGGCGCCGCGTTCGCCGCCAACGGCTACGCGCGCGCCAGCGGCCGCGTCGGCGTGTGTGTGGCCACCTCCGGCCCGGGCGCGTCGAACCTGGTCACGGGCATCGCCGACGCGATGTTCGACTCGGTGCCGATGGTGGTCCTCACCGGCCAGGTGCCCACCTTCCTGATGGGCACCGACGCGTTCCAGGAGCTGGACGTGTTCGGCATGACCCTGCCGATCGTCAAGCACAGCTTCCTGCCGCGCAGCGTGGACGAGCTGCCGCGGGTGTTCGCCGAGGCGTTCCGCATCGCCCGCAGCGGACGTCCCGGGCCGGTGCTGATCGACCTGCCCAAGGACGTGCAGATGGCCGATGCCTCGCACCTGCCGGTGCACTCGCCGCTGCCGGTCGAGCCGGTGCCGGGCCCGCCCGACGCCGCGCTGCACGAGGCGGCGGCGCTGGTCTCGCAGTGCCGCAAGCCGGTGGTGTACGCCGGTGGCGGCGTGGTGCTGGGCGACGCGGTCGAGGCGTTCCGCGAGTTCGTCGACCTCACCGGCCTGCCCACCGTGCTCACGCTCAAGGCGCTGGGCGCGCTGCCGGCCGGGCATCCTTCGAACCTGGGCATGCTCGGCATGCACGGCAGCCGCGCGGCGAACATGGCGGTGCAGGAATGCGACCTGCTGTTCGTGGTCGGCGCACGCTTCGACGACCGCGCCACCGGCAAGCTGGCCGAGTTCGCGCCCAACGCACGCGTGGTGCACCTGGACGGCGACGGCTGCGAGATCGGCAAGCTGCGCGCGGCCGACGTGGCGGTGCCCGGCAACCTGTCGCAGAGCCTGTCGCGCCTGGCCGCGCCGCTGGCCGCGCAGATGGAAGGCCGCCACGCCGCCGCGCGCAAGGCCTGGCGCGACACCTGCCTGGAGCGCCGCTCGCGCCACGCCGCGCGCTACGACGCCCCCGGCGACAAGGTCTACGCACCCGCCCTGCTCAAGCGCCTGAGCGAACTGGCACCGAATGCGGTGGTGGCCTGCGACGTCGGCCAGCACCAGATGTGGGTGGCCCAGCACTGGCGCTTCAACCACCCGCGCCAGCACCTGACCAGCGGCTCGCTCGGCGCCATGGGCTTCGGCCTGCCGGCGGCGATGGGCGCGCAGATGGAGTCGCCCGACGCGCAGGTGGTGTGCGTCAGCGGCGACGGCTCGTTCATGATGAACATCCAGGAGCTGGCGACCATCCGCCGCTACCGGCTGCCGGTGAAGATCGTGCTGCTGGACAACTCCGCGCTGGGCATGGTGCGGCAGTGGC
Organism: Luteimonas rhizosphaericola; assembly: GCF_029888045.1. Lineage (GTDB taxonomy): Bacteria > Pseudomonadota > Gammaproteobacteria > Xanthomonadales > Xanthomonadaceae > Luteimonas > Luteimonas rhizosphaericola. The sequence continues at coordinate 427,640 of NZ_JARXRN010000021.1, forward strand.
AGGAGCTGTTCTTCGAGAAGCGCTATTCGGAGATCGACCTGTCCGACAACCCCGACTTCGCCGAGGTCGCGCGCGCGTTCGGCATCCAGGCCCTGCACGTGGACAAGGCGGCGAACGTGGACGACGCCCTGCGCGCGCTGCTGGCCGCCGACGGCCCGACCCTGCTGCACGTGGCGATCGACACCGCCGCCAACGTCTGGCCGCTGGTGCCGCCGAACCACAACAACGCGCAGATGATGGATCCCGACGACGCCGGCACGCTGGATACCGGCGAACCGGTGCCGGTGCAGCCGCCGTCCGCCTCGTCCGCTTCCGAGGAGCCGAACAATGCGCTACCAGCTTGACCTGACCCTGCGCAGCGCCGAAGGCGTGCTGGCGCGCGTGATCGGCGCCACCGAGCGGCGCGGCTTCCGGCCGCTGGCGCTCGATGGCCAGGCCGAGCCCGGCGAAGACCGGTGGCAGCTGCGCGTGACGGTGGAAGGCGACCGTTCGGACGCCTCGCTGCAGCAGCAGTTGGCGAAGATGTACGACTGCCTGTCGGTATCGGTACAGCCCTGCCCGTGACGCGGCTTCGCCGCACGACGCCAGATCGCTGACCCCACTTTCCGGATACCGACCCTATGAGCGCCACCGTCACCCCCATCGCCGACGCCCACGCCCGCCACGCCGCGGATGCCGCGCGGCCGGCATCCGCCCCCGCACCCGCCCCGCTCGCCTGGTTCGACGGCGCGCTGGTGCCGGGCGACACCCTCCAGGCCGGCCTGACCACGCACGCGATGCACTACGGCAGCGGGGTGTTCGAAGGCGTCCGCGCCTACGCCACCGACTTCGGCGCCGCCGTGTTCCGCCTGCCCGAGCACCTGGAGCGCATGCGCCGCGGCGCCGACATGTTCGGCCTGCCGTTCGATCCCGCGCAGGCGACCGACGCTGTGCTGGCGACCCTGCGCGCCAACGGCCACCGCGACGCCTACATCCGGCCGCTGGCCTGGTTCGGCGAAGGCGGCTTCGGGCTGGATGTGGAAGGTCACGTGCCGCACATGATGGTCGCGTCCACCGCCACCCACGTGCACCTCAACGGCGCGCGTGCGCGCCTGGGCGTGTCGCGCTGGCGCCGCAACCCGGCCGACTCGCTGCCGCCGCTGAAGCTGTGCGGCGGGTACGTCAATTCGATCCTGGCCAAGCGCGAGGCCAAGGCGCGCGGCTTCGACGAGGCGCTGTTCACCGACCGCGAGGGCCGCGTGGTGGAGTGCACCGGCGCCAACGTGTTCATGGTGCAGGGCGGCGCACTCACCGCCGTGGCCCACCCCGATGCGCTCGACGGCATCACCCGCGACACGCTGCTGCAGCTGACCGGCGCGCAGGCGCGCGCGGTGTCGCTGGAGGAGCTGCTGCAGGCCGACGAGGTGTTCGCCTGCGGCACCGCGGCCGAGGTCGCGCCGGTGGCGCAGATCGAGGACCGCCACTACGGCGACAATCCGGTCACGCGCGAGCTGCAGGCGCTGTACGGGCGCATCGTGCGCGGCCGCGAGCCCGCCTGGCGCCACTGGCTGACCGCGGTCTGATGGACCCGGCCGTAGCCAGCACCATCGACGTGACCGCAAGCGACGTGCTGGCGGCCCAGGCGCGGCTGCGCAGGTACCTCGACGTCACGCCCACCCATTACGCGGAGCGCTTCGGCACCTGGCTGAAGCTGGAGAACCTGCAGCGCACCGGCTCGTACAAGGTGCGCGGCGCGCTCAACGCGCTGCTGGCCGCGCGCGAACGCGGCGACGACCGCTACGTGATCACCGCCTCGGCCGGCAACCACGCCCAGGGCATGGCCTGGGCCGCGTACCGGCTGGGCATCCCGGCGATCACGGTGATGCCCAGGACCGCGCCGGACACCAAGGTCGCCGGCGTCGCCCACTGGGGCGCGACCGTGCGCCTGCACGGCGAGACCTACGACGAGGCCAAGGCGTTCGCCAAGGAGCTCGCGGCCCAGAACGGCTTCCGCCTGCTGTCGGCCTTCGACGATCCGGACGTGATCGCCGGCCAGGGCACGGTGGGGCTGGAGATCGCCGCGGCCATGAACCCGGACGTGGTGCTGGTGCCGATCGGCGGCGGCGGGCTGGCGTCCGGGGTGGCACTGGCGCTGAAGTCGCAGGGCGTGCGCATCGTCGGCGCCCAGGTCGAGGGCGTGGACGCGATGTGCCGCGCGCTGAAGGGCGACCGCTCGCTGGTCGACCCCTGCGCGACCCTGGCCGACGGCGTGCGGGTGAAGGAGCCGGGCTACCTCACCGAACGCCTGCTGCGCGACCTGCTCGACGACGTGGTGATCGTTCGCGAGGCCGAGCTGCGCGAGACCCTGGTGCGGCTGGCGCTGGAAGAGCACGTGATCGCCGAGGGCGCCGGCGCGCTCGCGCTGGCCGCCGGCAAGCGCGTGGCCGGCAGGCGCAAGTGCGCGGTGGTCTCCGGCGGCAACGTCGACGCCGGGGTGCTGGCGCGTCTGCTGTCGGAAGTGCGCCCGCGTCCACCACGCAAGCCGCGCCGCCGCGCCCGCGAGCGACTTCCGCAGCCGGCGGCGACGCGCGACCCGCGTCCCGCCGGCCTGCTCCCGTCCCGTGATGCAGCGCACCCGCGGCCGACGGCCGCAACAGGTACCATCGACCGCGATATTCCCGAGGAACTCCTCGCATGAACACCACCCCCGAGTTCGTACGCATCTTCGACACCACCCTGCGCGACGGCGAGCAGTCCCCGGGCTGCAGCATGACCCCGCAGCAGAAGGTGGTGATGGCGCGGGCGCTGGCGGAGCTCGGCGTCGACATCATCGAGACCGGCTTCCCCGCCAGTTCCCAGTCCGACCGCGAGGCCACCGCCCAGATCGCGCGCGAACTGCGCAACACCACCCTGGCGGTGCTGTCCCGCTGCCTGCCCGGCGACATCGAAGCCTCGGCGCGCGCGCTCGAAGGCGCCGCGAAGCCGCGCATCCACGTGTTCCTCTCCACCAGCCCGCTGCACCGCGAGCACAAGCTGCGGATGAGCAAGGCCCAGGTGCTCGAGTCGATCGGCACCCACGTGGCGATGGCGCGCCGGTACGTGGCCGACATCGAGTTCTCGCCCGAGGACGGCACCCGCACCGAGGAGGACTTCCTGCACGAGGCGGTCGCGGTCGCGATCCAGGCCGGCGCCACCACGATCAACGTGCCCGACACCCTGGGCTACACCACGCCCGAGGAGATCCGCGGCCTGTTCGAGCGCATGATCGCGAACATCCCCGGCGCGAAGGACGTGATTTTCAGCGCCCACTGCCACAACGACCTCGGCCTGGCGGTGGCCAACTCGCTGGCGGCGATGGAGGGCGGCGCGCGCCAGATCGAGTGCACCATCAACGGCATCGGCGAGCGCGCCGGCAACGCCGCGCTCGAGGAACTGGTGATGGCGCTGAAGGTACGCAACGCCTTCTACAACATCGACAGCCGCGTCGACACCCGCCGCCTGGTGCCCACCTCGCAGCTGCTGCAGCGCCTGATCGGCATGCCGGTGCAGCGCAACAAGGCGATCGTCGGCCAGAACGCGTTCGCGCACGAATCCGGCATCCACCAGCACGGCATGCTGCGCAACCGCAGCACCTACGAGATCATGAATCCCTCCGACGTCGGCTGGCCGGACACCAAGATGGTGCTGGGCCGCCACAGTGGCCGCGCCGCCGTCGGCCACCGCCTGCGTGCGCTCGGCTACACGATGGAGGACGAGCAGCTGGACCAGGTATTCGCCCAGTTCAAGGCGCTGTGCGAGCAGCAGCGGGTGGTCGAGGACGACGACCTGGAGCGCCTGATCGACGGCGGCGTGGTCGGCCAGGGCTACCGGCTGTCGTCGATGACCATCAGCGACCGCGGCCAGCGCGCCAGCGCGCAGGTGGAACTGTCCAACCCGGAAGGCCGCAAGGTCAGCGAAAGCGCGCTCGGCGACGGCCCGGTGGACGCGCTGTTCGCCGCGCTGTCCAACGCCACCGGCGTGAAGCTGTCGCTGGAGAGCTACAGCGTGCACAGCGTCGGCCTGGGCACGGACGCGCAGGGCGAAGCCTCGCTCAGCGTCCACCACGAGGGCGTGGAATACCAGGGCACCGGCACCAGCCGCGACATCATCGAGGCCAGCGCGCTGGCCTGGCTGGACGTCGCCAACCGCATCCTGCGCCGCAGCCCGACCGGCACGCCCACGCTCGACGCGCGCGCCACCGCCTGAGCGGGACGGCCTGCCGCTGCGCGCTCGCGCGTCCGCGCGCATGCTTCTCGTTTCACTCCGCCGGAGCGGCCCCCGCGCCGCCCCGCCCGTCTTCCTCGCACCTGTCCAGAGTCCATGCACGCTGACATCGTCGTACTGCCCGGAGACGGCATCGGTCCCGAGATCGTCGCCGCCACCCTGCCCGTCCTCGAAGCCGTCGCCTCGCGCTTCGGCCATGCCTTCTCGTTCGCCGAGCACGACATCGGCGGCATCGCCATCGACCGCCACGGGGTGCCGCTGCCCGACGCGACCCTGGAGGCCGCGCGCGCCGCGGACGCGGTACTGCTGGGCGCCGTCGGCGGCCCGAAGTGGTCGGACCCGAAGGCGAAAGTGCGCCCGGAGCAGGGCCTGCTGGCGATCCGCAAGGCGCTGGGCCTGTTCGCCAACCTGCGTCCGGTGCGTCCGCACGCGGCCGCCCTGGACGCCTCGCCGATCAAGGCCGAGCTGCTGGCCGGCGTGGACATCGTGGTGGTGCGCGAGCTGACCGGCGGCATCTATTTCGGCGACAAGACCCGCAGCGACACCGACGCCACCGACCTGTGCCGCTACAGCGTGGCCGAGGTCGAGCGCGTGGTGCGCCGCGCCGCGGCGCTCGCGCGCCAGCGCCGCGGCCACCTGACCTCGGTCGACAAGGCCAACGTGCTGGAGACCTCGCGCCTGTGGCGCGACGTGGCCACGCGGGTGATGCGCGAGGAATTCCCCGACGTCACCCTCGAACACCAGTTGGTCGACTCGATGGCGATGCACCTGCTCTCGAAGCCGCGCGCCTACGACGTGATCGTGACCGAGAACATGTTCGGCGACATCCTGACCGACGAGGCCTCGATGCTGGCCGGCTCGCTGGGGCTGCTCGCGTCGGCCTCGCTCGGCGACGGCAAGGTCGGGATCTACGAGCCGATCCACGGCTCGGCGCCGGACATCGCCGGCAAGGGCATCGCCAACCCCTACGCGACGATCCTCAGCGCGGCGATGCTGCTGCGCCATTCGCTGGGGCTGGAGGCCGAAGCGGCAGCGATCGAAGCGGCGGTGTCGGCGGCCCTCGACGCGCGCGTGTTCACCGCCGACCTGGCGCCGTCCGGGCAATCGGTCGGCACCACGCAGGCGGCGCAGGCGGTCATCGACCGGCTCGGCTGAGCGGGCGCGCAGCGCGCGGACCCGTCCGCCGGCAGCGCCTGCCGTCGACCATCGCGCATGCGAAGACGCCGCCCTCGGGCGGCGTCCTCGTCTCGGCAGGGGAACAGGGGCTTGGATCAGGGCCCGGCGCCGAACAGCCACGGCTGCGCCGCGCGGTGGCGCACCTCGAACGCAGCGATCGCCGCGTGCTCCTGCAGGGTCAGGCCGATGTCGTCCAGCCCGTTGAGCAGGCAGTGCTTGCGGAAGTCGTCGATCTCGAACCCGTGCCGCGTGCCGTCGGGCGTGGTCACGGCCTGCGCGGCCAGGTCGACGGTCAGCGAGTAGCCCTCGGTGGCCTCGCATTGCGCGAACAGCGCATCGACCACCGCGTCGGGCAGCACGATCGGCAGCAGGCCGTTCTTGAAGCTGTTGTTGTAGAAGATGTCGGCGAAGCTGGGCGCCACGATGGCGCGGAAGCCGTACTCTTCCAGCGCCCAGGGCGCGTGCTCGCGCGAGGAGCCGCAGCCGAAGTTCTCGCGCGCCAGCAGCACGCTGGCGCCGCGGTAGCGCGGAAAGTTCAGCACGAAGTCCGGATTGAGCGGCCGGTTCGAACTGTCCTGACCGGGCTCGCCGACGTCGAGGTAGCGCCACTCGTCGAACAGGTTCGGGCCGAAGCCGGTGCGCCGGATCGACTTCAGGAACTGCTTGGGAATGATCTGGTCGGTGTCGACGTTGGCGCGGTCCAGCGGGGCGACCAGGCCGGTGTGGGTGGTGAAGGGGGTCATGATCGGCTCCGCTCAGGCTGGCGACAGGGTGCGCACGTCGACGAAGTGGCCGGCGACCGCGGCCGCCGCGGCCATCGCCGGGCTGACCAGGTGGGTGCGCCCGCCGGCGCCCTGGCGGCCTTCGAAGTTGCGGTTGGAGGTCGAGGCGCAGTGCTCGCCGCTGCCCAGCTTGTCCGGGTTCATCGCCAGGCACATCGAGCAGCCCGGCTCGCGCCATTCGAACCCGGCGTCGAGGAAGATCCGGTCCAGCCCTTCGGCTTCCGCCTGCGCCTTGACCAGGCCCGAGCCCGGCACCACCAGCGCCTGCTTCACCGTCGCCGCGACCCTGCGGCCCTTCGCCACCGCCGCCGCCGCGCGCAGGTCCTCGATGCGCGAGTTGGTGCACGAACCGATGAACACGCGGTCGAGCCGGATCGAGGTGATCGGCTGGTTCGGCTGCAGGCCCATGTACCTGAGCGCGCGCCGGATCGAATCCTGCTTCACCGGGTCCGGCTCGCGCTCGGGATCCGGTACCGCCTCGTCCACCGCCAGCACCATCTCCGGCGAGGTGCCCCAGCTGACCTGCGGGCGGATGTCCTCGGCGCGCAGTTCGACCACGGTGTCGAAGTGGGCGTCCGCATCGGACACCAGCGTCCTCCACACCGCGACCGCGGCCTCCCAGTCGGCGCCCTTCGGCGCGAACGGGCGACCCTGCACGTAGGCGATGGTCTTCTCGTCCACCGCGACCATGCCCACGCGCGCGCCGGCCTCGATCGCCATGTTGCAGATCGTCATCCGCCCTTCCATCGACAGCGCGCGGATCGCGCTGCCGGCGAACTCCAGCGCGTGGCCGTTGCCGCCCGCGGTGCCGATGCGGCCGATGACCGCCAGCACGATGTCCTTGGCGGTCACCCCGGGTCCGGGCGTGCCCTCCACGCGTACCTGCATGTTCTTCATCTTCTTCGCCACCAGGCACTGGGTGGCCAGCACGTGCTCGACCTCGGAGGTGCCGATGCCGTGCGCCAGCGCGCCGAACGCGCCGTGGGTGGAGGTGTGCGAGTCGCCGCAGACCACGGTCATGCCCGGCAGCGTGGCGCCCTGTTCGGGGCCGACCACGTGCACGATGCCCTGGCGCACGTCGTCCATCCGGAATTCGAGGATGCCGAAGTCGTCGCAGTTCTCGTCGAGGGTCTGCACCTGCACCCGCGAGACCGGGTCGGCGATCGCCATCAGGCCGCCGGCGCGCTCGGCGCGCGTGGTGGGCACGTTGTGGTCTGGCGTGGCGAGGTTGGTGTCCACGCGCCAGGGCTTGCGCCCGGCCAGGCGCAGGCCCTCGAAGGCCTGGGGCGAGGTGACCTCGTGCAGGATGTGGCGGTCGATGTAGATCAGCGAGGAGCCGTCGTCGCGACGCTTGACCTCGTGCATGTCCCAGAGCTTGTCGTACAGCGTCTTGCCTGCCATCGGCGGGTCCCGCGTCGGTGGGTGGAAGCGCCGGGCGGCGTGGCGACCGGGCGTGGACCGATCCTAGGCGCTTGCGTTCGATAACTCCAATTCATATTTTTCATCCATCGCATAACCGGACCGACTCGATGGACCTCGCCAGCCTCGAGGCCTTCCTCGCCATCGCCGACAGCGGCTCCTTCTCCGGCGCCGGCGCGCGGCTGCATCTCACCCAGCCGGCGGTGAGCAAGCGCATCGCGGCGCTGGAAGCGCAGCTCGGGCGGCGGCTGTTCGACCGCATCGGGCGCGAGGTGGCGCTGACCGAGGCCGGGCACGCGCTGCTGCCGCGTGCGCGCCGGATCCTGTCCGAACTCGACGATACCCGGCGCGCGCTCGACAACCTCGACGCCCGTATCGACGGGCGCCTGAGCCTGGCCACCAGCCACCACATCGGCCTGCACCGCCTGCCGCCACTGCTGCGCGTCTTCAGCCGGGCCCATCCGGGTGCCGCGCTGGACCTGCGCTTCGTCGATTCCGAACAGGCCTGGGCGCAGGTGCTGCACGGACAGGCCGAGCTGGCGCTGACCACGCTGGGGCCGGCGGCGGCGCCGCTGCGCACGGTGCCGGTCTGGGACGACCCGCTCGAATTCGTGGTCGCGCCGGATCATCCGCTGGCCGCGCGCGGCGAGGTCGGGCTCGACGAACTGGCCCGGCACCCGGCGGTGCTGCCCGACGCGGACACCTTCACCCACCGCATCGTCGCCGGGCACTTCGCCGCCGCGGGCCTGGCGCCGACCCTGCGCATGACCACCAACGCGATGGAGACGCTGAAGATGCTGGCCAGCGTGGGCCTGGCGTGGACCGTGCTGCCGCACACGATGCTCGATGCGCAGACCACCGTGCTGCGCGTGCCGGGCCTGCGCCTGGCGCGGCAGCTGGGGCACGTGACCCACGCCGGGCGCACGCTGTCGAACGCGGCGCGCGCGTTCCTGGCCGTGCTGGACGGCGCGACCGGCTAGGCGGGCGGCGCGGCGGCGGGCAACGGGCCGGCATCGCCGGCGCCGGGGTGCCCGGGGCCGGGGCGTCCGGGCTCGTCGCGCCGCACCTTGAACCACGCCGCGTACAGTGCCGGCAGGAACACCAGCGTGAGTACCGTGGCCACGGTGAGCCCGCCCATGATCGCCACCGCCATCGGTCCGAAGAACACCGAGCGCGACAGCGGCATCATCGCCAGGATCGCCGCCAGCGCGGTCAGCACGATCGGGCGGAAGCGGCGCACTGTGGCGTCGACCACCGCGTCCCAGCGTGGATGCCCGGCGGCGATGTCCTGCTCGATCTGGTCCACCAGGATCACCGAATTGCGCATGATCATGCCCGCCAGGGCAATCGTGCCGAGCATGGCCACGAAGCCGAACGGCACCCGGAACACCAGCAGGAACAGGGTCACGCCGACCAGCCCCAGCGGCGCGGTCAGCAGCACCAGCGCGGTGCGCGAGAGGCTGCGCAGCTGCAGCATCAGCAGCGTCACCACCACGAACAGGAACAGCGGCAGCCCGGCCTTGATCGAGTCCTGGCCGCGCGCCGAATCCTCCACCGTTCCGCCGGTCTCCAGCCGGTAGCCGGGCGGCAGCGCCGCGCGGATGTCGTCGAGCGTCGGCAGGATCTGCGCGACCACGCTCGGGGGCGTGGTCGCGTCGCGGATGTCGGCGCGCACGGTCACCGTCGGCAGCCGGTCGCGGTGCCAGATGATGCCGTCCTCGAACGCGTATTCGAGCGTGGCGACCTGCGACAGCGGCACCGGCTGGCCGCCCGCGCCCGGGATCGCCAGGCTGCCGAGCAGGTCCAGCCGCGCGCGCTCGTCCTCGGGGCCGCGCAGCAGGATGCCGATCAGCTCGTTGTCCTCGCGGTAGGTGCTCACCTGCAGCCCGCTCAGCGAGCCGGACAGGAACTGCGCCACCTGCTGCGAGCTGATGCCGAGCGCGCGCGCCCGATCCTGGTCGATCACCAGCCGCACCACCTTGCTCGGCTCGCTCCAGTCCAGGTTGACGTTGGCCGCGTGCGGGTTTTCGCGCACCTGCGCCGCCACCTCGCCGGCGATCGCGCGCACGCGCTCGACGTGTTCGCCGGACACGCGGAACTGCACCGGATAGCCCACCGGCGGCCCGTTCTCCAGCCGCGTCACGCGCAGCTGCAGGTCCGGGAACCGGGGCGCGACTTCGTCGATCAGCCAGGTCCGCAGCGTCTCGCGCGCCTCCAGGTCGCCGGCGCGCACCACGAACTGGGCGAAGTTCGCCTGCGGCAGCTGCTGGTCCAGCGGCAGGTAGAAGCGCGGCGAGCCGGTGCCGATGTAGGCGACGTGGTTGTCGATGTCCTCGCGCGTGGCGAGCATCGTCTCCAGCCGTCGCGCCTGGACTTCGGTGGCGCGCAGCGAGCTGCCTTCGGCCAGCTCCATGTCGACCATGAGTTCCGGCCGCACCGAGTCGGGGAAGAACTGCTGCGGCACGAACCGGAACATCGCCAGCGAGAGCACGAACGCGGCGGCGGTCGCGCCGATCACCCAGCCGCGGTGCACCAGGGTCCAGTCGAGCAGGCCGCGGAAGCGCCGGTAGAAGCGCGTCTGGTACGGATCGTGCGGCGCGTGCAGGTTCGGCGGCGCCGATGCGCCCGTGGACGCTTCGGCGGGCGGAAGCGCCTGCTGCGCCGCCGTCTCGCGCGGCTCCGTCGCGCGCGCCGTGCGCCCGACCTCCGCATGCGGGCTGCGCGCGCCACCGCGTGCACGCAGGCGCGCCAGCCGCGCGGCCAGACGCTGCAACAGCGGCGGCGTCGCCTCGCGTCCGGCCATGTCCGGCAGCATGCGGTCGCCCAGCCAGGGGATGAACAGCACCGCGGCGATCCACGACACCAGCAGCGCGATCGTCACCACCTGGAACAGCGAGCGCGTGTATTCGCCGGTACTCGACGCGGCGGTCGCGATCGGCAGGAAGCCGGCGGCCGTGACCAGGGTGCCGGTGAGCATGGGGAAGGCGGTATTGGTCCAGGCGAAGCCGGCGGCGCGGAAGCGGTCGTAGCCCTGCTCCATCTTGATCGCCATCATCTCCACCGCGATGATCGCGTCGTCGACCATCAGCCCCAGCGCCAGCACCAGCGCGCCGAGCGAGATCTTGTGCAGGCCGACGCCGAACCAGTCCATCGCGACGAACGTCATCGCCAGCACCAGCGGGATCGACACCGCCACCACCAGGCCGGTGCGGAAGCCGAGCGAGAAGAAGCTCACCAGCAGCACGATCGCCACCGCCTCGGCCAGCACCCGCACGAACTCGCCGATCGACTCGTCCACCGCCGCGGGCTGGTCGGCCACCTTGCGCAGCGACATGCCGGCCGGCAGGCCTTCCTGCAGCCGCGCGAACTCGCGCTCGAGGGTCTGGCCGAGGCGCAGGATGTCGCCGCCCGCGTGCATCGACACGCCGATGCCGATCGCGTCCTCGCCCATGAACCGCATCTTCGGCGCCGCCGGGTCGGCGAAGCCGCGCTGCACCGTGGCGATGTCGCCCAGGCGGATGGTTCGGTCGCCGGCGCGGATCGGGAACCCGCGGATCCGGTCGACCGAATCGAACGCGCCGTCCACGCGCAACTGGACGCGATCGGTCGGCGTCTCGAAGAAGCCGGCGGGCACCACCGCGTTCTGCTGCGCCAGCGCCTCGCGCACCGCCTGCAGCGGGATGCCCAGCGTGGCCAGGCGGGTGTTGTCGACCTCGATCCAGATCTTCTCGTCCTGCAGGCCGATCAGTTCGACCTTGCCGACGTCGTCCAGCCGCTGCAGTTCCAGCTGGATGCGGTCGGCGTAATCCTTGAGCACCGCGTAGTCGAAGCCCTCGCCGGTGAGGGCATAGATGTTGCCGAAGGTGTCGCCGAACTCGTCGTTGAAGAACGGGCCGACCACGCCCTCGGGCAGGGTCTGGCGGATGTCGCCGACCTTCTTGCGCACCTGGTACCACAGGTCCGGGATCTCGCCCGAACGCATCGAGTCGCGCGCGGCGAAGATCACCTGCGACTCGCCCGGCCGCGAGTAGGCGCGGATGTACTCGTAGTCGCCGGTCTCCATCAGCGTCTTCTCGATCCGCTCGGTGACCTGCCGCGCGACCTCGTCGGCGGTCGCGCCGGGCCACAGCGTGCGCACCACCATCGCCTTGAAGGTGAACGGCGGATCCTCCGAGCGGCCGAGCTGCAGGTACGACAGCGCGCCCGCCAGCGCGACCACGATCATCGCGTACAGCACCAGGCTGCGGTTGCGCAGCGCCCACTCGGACAGGTTGAAGCGCATCGCTCAGCCTCCCACGGCGCGACCGGCGGACCGGACGCGGCAAGTTGCCGCGGGGATCACTGCGCCTGCTCCGCGGCTGCGCCGTCCAACGGCACCGGCCGATTGTCGCGGTCGACTGGCGCCACCGCCTCGCCTTCGCGCAGCAGATGGCCACCGGCCACGACCACCCAGTCGTCCGGCGCCAGGCCCGACACCACCGTGACGTGGCGCTCTCCGAACGCGCCCAGCCGCACCGGCACGGAACGCAGGGTGGAGGTCCCCGGTTCGACCACCCAGACCGCGTGCCCGCCACCGGGTCCCGGCTGCAGCGCGGCCAGCGGCACGCTCAGGGCGGCCGCATCGACGGCATCGCGGATGTAGACCCGCGCGCTCTGGCCCAGTTCGACCTGGTCGGCGTCGCCGGCGCGCAGCGCGACGCGGGCCGCATAGGTGCGGGTCTGGGGATCGGCGGCCGCGGCGATCTCGCGCAGCGTGCCGGGCAGGCGCCGGCCGGGCGCGCTCCACAGCTCCACCTCGGCGGCCTGGCCGATGGCGAAGTCGCGGATGTGCGATTCGGGCAGCGCGATGGACACCTCGCGGCCGTCGTCCCCGGCCAGGGTGAAGACCGCCTGTCCCGCGGCGACCACCTGCCCGGCCTCGGCCTGGCGGCTGGCGATCACGCCATCGCGCGGCGCGCGCAGCTGCGAGTATCCGGCCTGGTTGCGCGCCACCTCGAACTGCGCGCGGGCCGCGCGGGCCTGTTCGTCGGCGGCCTTCCAGGCCGCTTCCTGGGCGTCCATGGTCGAGGCGCTCACCAGCCGGTCGCGCGCCAGCGTGGCGTAGCGCGCGCGGTCGGCGCGCGCGCGCCCGAGTTCGGCCTCCGCGGCGGCCAGCTGCGCCTGCGCGGCGCTGGCCTGCAGCTGCTGGTCGCCGGGATCGAGTTCCGCCAGCACCTGTCCCTGGCGCACCGCGTCGCCGGCGTCGACGTGGCGGCGCACCAGATTGCCGCCGATGCGGAAGGCCAGCGGACTCTCCGCGCGCGCGCGCACCTCGCCGGGGAAGGCCGACTCCACGGCTTCCGCGGCATCGCCGGCGCGCGCCACCAGCACCGGGCGGGACCCGCTGCCGGAGATCGGTGCCTCGCCACAGGCCGACAGCAGGACCGCGGCTGCCGCGGCCGCCAGGATCCATCCCGGAAGTGTTCGCCTGACGTGCATCGGAGGGTGCCAGATTAATGAACCGGCGCGTATAGTATAAATAGAGTACCGATTAGTCTAGTATTAGCCGATGCCTTCCAAGCCCCTGTCCAGCTCCGCGGCGACGTCGCCGCGTGCCACGCCCGGACCCGGCCGCCCCAAGGATCTCGCCAAGCGCGCCGCGATCCTGGATGCGGCCGCGCGCATGTTCACTCAGCACGGGTTCGAGGGCGCGAGCATGGACCAGATCGCGGCCGAGGCCGGCGTGTCCAAGCTCACCGTGTACAGCCATTTCGGCGACAAGGAGGCGCTGTTCGGCGAGGCGGTGCGCGTGGTGTGCGCCTCGCTGATGCCCGATGACCTGTTCGTGCCCGACACCGGCGCGCCGCTGCGCCTGCAGCTGACCGGAATCGCGCGCGCCTTCTTCGCCATGATCACCAGCGACGAGGCCCTGGCCACGCACCGGATGATGATGAGTCCGGGTGGCGACGAGCGCGTGCGCCAGATGTTCTGGCAGGCCGGGCCGGAGCGGACCCAGCGCGCCTTCGCCGCGTTCCTGGACGCGCGCGCCGCCCAGGGCGAACTCGAACTGCCGGACGTGCCGCGCGCGGCCCGCCAGTTCTTCGCCCTGCTCAAGGGCGACCTGCATACGCGCATGGCCTGCGGACTGTGCGACCGGCCAGAGGAGGCCGCGGTGGAGGCGCACCTGGAGGCGACCGTCGACATGTTCCTGCGCGCCTACGCGCGCAACGTGCCGGCCGCGCGTTGACCACGCCCGGCGCCATCGGTCGCGGTGACTTCCGGCACTCAGCCGTGCGCCGGCCGCTGGCGATCATGGCCCCGGGAAATCGGCCGGCCCGGCCAGTAGAATCGCGTTCCTTCCCCTTTCCGATCCGGACCGCACGATGACGTTCGATTACGCCAAGGCCCGCGAGACCATGGTCGAGCAGCAGATCCGCCCCTGGGAGGTGCTGGATCCGCGCGTGCTCGAGGTGCTGGCGCGGCTGCCGCGCGAGGCCTTCGTCGCCGAGCGCCATCGCGCCCTGGCCTACGCCGATCTCGAACTGCCGCTGGGCCATGGCGAAACCATGCTCAAGCCGGTGCTCGAGGGGCGTGCGCTGCAGGCGCTGGCGCTGGAAGGATCCGAGTCGGTGCTGGAGATCGGCACCGGCAGCGGCTTCCTGACCGCCTGCCTGGCGACGCTGTCGCGCGAGGCGACCAGCCTCGAGCGCCACGCCGACCTGGCCGACGCCGCGCGCGGCCGGCTGCAGTCGCAGGGCCTGGGCAATGTCGAAGTGGCCACCGCCGATGCGTTCGTGTGGGAGCCGGGTCGCCAGTTCGATGCGATCTGCGTGACCGGCGCGGTGGATGCGGTGCCGTCACGTTTCGTGGGCTGGCTGCGTCCCGGTGGACGGATGTTCGTCGTCCACGGCCGGGTCCCCGCGATGGAGGCGGCGCTGCTGCGCAACGACGTCAACGGTCATCGCATCGAATCGTTGTTCGAGACCGAACTGCCCTACCTCGCCGGCGCCGAGCCGCGACCCGAATTCAAGTTCTGACACACCCCGGATTCATTCGCCAAGGATTCCCGATGCTCCGCCGCCCCCTGGTTCTCTCCCTCGCCCTCGCGCTGTCGTCCGCTCCGGTGTTCGCCGAAGACCTGATGCAGACCTACGAGCTGGCGCGGACCAACGACCCGCAACTGTCGATCGCCGAATCGCAGCGGCTGTCGACGCGGGAGAACGCGGTCCAGGCGCGCGCCGCGCTGCTGCCGCAGATCAACGGTTCGGCCGAACTGAACCGCTCGCACGAAGCCGGCACCACCGGATCCGCGCGCAGCCGCAGCTACCGCGCCACGCTGGGCCAGGCGGTGGTCGACCTCGGCGCGATCTCGAACCTGCGCGCGCAGCGCCAGTACAGCACCGCGGCGGACTACGACCTCGAAGCGGCCGGCGACGAGCTGATCGCGCGCACCGCCAATGCGTATTTCGACGTCCTGGTCGCGCTGGAGACGCTGGCCGCGGCCGAAGCGGCCGAAGAGGCGTTCCAGAAGCAGTTCGACTACGCCGACAAGCGCCTGGAGGTCGGCCTGGCGCCGATCACCGACGTGCACGAGGCGCGCGCCCAGTACGACGGTGCGCGCGCGAACACGATCCTGGTGCGCAACGCGCTGCAGGACGCCTACCAGGCGCTGGCCGAGATCACCGGCAGCCCGATCAACGCGCTCAAGGCGCTGCCCGAGGACTTCCGGCCCGAGCTGCCGTCCACCGGCGACGCCGACTCGTGGGTGCAGCGCGCGCTCGATGCCAACCCCAGCCTGCAGGCGGCCCGCTATTCGGTCCAGGGCGCCGAATACGGCGTGTCGACGGCGCGGGCCGGGCACCTGCCCACGCTGGACCTGGGCGTGAGCTACAACAACGGTGCGAACTGGTATTCGCCCGGGACCGTGGTTCCGCCCGATGCCGAAGGCTTCGGCAACGGCGAGGGCCACTCCTTCGGCCTCACGCTGACCGTGCCGATCTTCTCCGGCGGCGCGACCCAGTCGCGCGTGCGCCAGGCGATCGCCAGTCGCGACATCGCCCAGGACCAGTTCGAACAGGGCCGGCGCGCGATCGAGCGCAACACCCGCTCCGCCTACCAGGCACTGGTGGCGGGCATCAGCGAGGTCGAGGCACGGCGGCTTGCGCTGGTCTCGGCGCAGAGCGCGTACGACGCCTCGCAGGTCGGCCTGGAGGTCGGTACCCGCACCGTGATCGACGTGCTGATCAACCAGCAGAACCTGTTCAGCGCGCGCCAGGCCTACGCCTCGGCCAAGTACAACTACCTGCGCAACCGGCTGCTGCTCGAGCAGGCCGCCGGCACGCTCGATGCCGCCACCGTGCAGGACGTCAACCGCCTGCTGACCATCGACGCGACCGCGCCGGCCGACATCCGGCAGTAGCCGCCGCCGCGCGTTCCGTCCGCGCCGCTCAGGCGGCGCGCGTCGGCAGGTCGGCGTCGATCAGCGCCAGCGTGCGCTGCACCGCGCCGCGGCCATCGCGCACCAGCGCCAGTCCCGCCTCGCGCATCGCCAGGCGTTCCGCCTCGTCCGCCAGCAGCGCCGCCAGCGCCTGCTCGACGCCGGCCGCATCGTTGCCGACCCGCATCGCGCCGGCCTGCTGCATCCGCCGCGCGATGTCGGCGAAGTTGTGCAGGTGCGGACCGGTGACCACCGGCGTGCCCACCGCCGCGGGCTCGAGCAGGTTGTGCCCGCCGATGTCCTGCAGGCTGCCGCCGACGAAAGCCACGTCGGCGCAGGCGTAGAACTGCTGCAGTTCGCCCAGGGTGTCGAGCACGAACACCGCGTCGTCGGGATCGGGCAGGCGCGTGAGCTTGCGCGTGGCGACCCGCCAGCCGGCGTCGAGCGCCTGCTGGGCGACGCCGCGGAAGCGCTCGGGATGCCGCGGCGCCCACAGCAGCAGGAGGTCCGGCCAGCGCGTCCGCAGCTGCCGGTGGATGGCGAGCATCGCCGCCTCTTCTTCCGGGTGCGTGCTGGCGGCGATCCACACGGGGCGCGTGCCGGTGCGCTCGCGGAACCCGCGCGCGGCGCGCTCAATCGCGTCGGCGTCGATGTCGATGTCGTACTTCAGGTTGCCGCTCACCGTGATCGCCGCCTCAGGCGCACCGAGAGCGGCGAAGCGGCGCGCGTCGTCGGACGACTGCGCGGCCACCCGTCGCAGCGTCGCCAGCACGCGCGCCAGCAGCGGCCGCAGCACCCGGTAGCCACGCAGCGAACGCTCCGACAGCCGCGCGTTCACCAGATACGCGGGAATGCCCGCATCGCGGCAGCACAGCAGCAGGTTGGGCCACAGCTCGGTCTCGACCACAAGTGCGATCCCCGGGCGGAAATGCGCCAGGAAGCGGCTCACCGCGCCGGACAGGTCGTAGGGCAGGTAGACGTGCTCCACGCGCTCGCCCCACAGCGCACGCACGCGCGCAGAGCCGGTGGGGGTGATGGTGGTGACCAGCAGTCGCAGGTCGGGCCGTGCCTGCATCAGGGCCTGCACCAGCGGCGCGACCGCGTTGACCTCGCCTACCGACACCGCGTGCACCCAGATCGGGGTCGGTGGCGCCGGGCCCGCATAGCGCGCGTAGCGCTCGCTCCAGCGTTCGAAATACGCCTCCTGGCGGAAGCCGCGCCAGATCAGGTGGTACACGGTCACCGGCACCAGCAGGTACAGCGCCGCCGAATACAGGCCGCGCAGCAGGCGTTCGGTGGTGTCGGCGGACATCGGCACAGGATAGCGGGGGAAACGCGGCGCGGGTGTCGCCGCCACACCACCGGGCCGCGACAGGACCACCGACTACAATCGGCCCATGGCATCCGCGCAACCGACCTCCGCCCCACCGCCGCTGTCGCCGCGCCAGTGGCCGACCTGGATCGGCATCGCCGCGATGGCACTGGCGGCGCGGCTGCCGTGGCCGTGGCAGCGCGCGATCGGTCGCGGCATCGGCACGCTGCTGCGCGCGTCGCTGCGCGAACGCCGCGAGGTGGCGGCGCGCAACCTCGCGCTGTGCTTCCCGGAGCTGGACCCCGCCGCGCGAGCGCGCCTGCTGCGCGCGCACTTCGCCGCGCTGGGCATCGGCCTGTTCGAGTTCGCGCGCGCATGGTGGGGCTCGGTGGCGCCGATGCGCCGCGGCCTGGTGGTCGAGGGTCTGGAACACCTCGAAGCCGCGCGCGCGGGCGGACGCGGGGTGATCGTGGTGTCGGGCCACTTCAGCACGCTGGAGATGTGCGGCCGGCTGATGTGCGACCACGCGCCGCTGGCCGGCATGTACCGGCCGCATGCGCAGCCGGCGATGGAATGGGCGGTCCGGCGCGGTCGCGCCCGCTACGCGGCGGCGATGTTCCCGAAGCAGGACGTGCGCGGCGCCGTGCGCCACCTGAAGAAGGGCGGCCTGCTCTGGTACGCACCCGACCAGGACCCCAGCCGCGGCGATGCGGTCTACGTACCGTTCTTCGGCCAGCCCGCGCACAGCCTGACCTCGACCCATTCGCTCGCGCGCCTGTCCGGCGCGGCGGTCGTGCTGTACCAGCACCGGCGGCGCGAGGATGGCGGCTACACCCTGACCCTGTGGCCGGCGCTGGACCACTTTCCCTCCGACGATCCGGTGGCCGACACCGCGCGCGTGATTGCCGGCATCGAGACCATGGCGCGTGCCGCGCCCGACCAGTACCTGTGGATCCACCGCCGCTTCAAGCGGCAACCCGACGGCAGTTCGCCCTATGCCGATCTCTGAGCGGGCGCCCCGGCGACCCGGCTGGACCTGATGCAGGTCGCCGGGCGGCCGGACAACCCAGCGTGCAAGGCCCGCTGGATACGGACGCAGACACCGGGGCCCACACCGGCCTCGCCCGCCGGACGCGACCGGCGGATCCGGCGACTGTCCGGCCGGCCCGACACGCAGGCGCGAGCGAGTGGACCCGGACCCGCTACGCCGCGGACGCGGCGGCGTCCGCGGGCGGCGCCGGCGTGCGCCCGGCGAGCAGGCTGCCGGCGTACAGCGCCGCGAGCAGCAGGGTCAGCCCGCCCCAGAACGTGGAATAGAACGCGAGGTGGGTATTGAACGGGAACACCGTGACCGCGAGCGCAAGCACCGCCGGACGCGCGCGCGTGCGCGCCTGCGCATCCGCGTAGCGCCACGCGCGCCACGCCAGCGCGGCGCCGGCCAGCCACAGCAGCAGGCCGATGCCGCCGGTCTCGCTGAGGATCTCGAGCACGATCTGGTGGGCATGGAAGGCCGGCCCCTCGCCCCAGGCCGCGGGCTCGCCGGGCGCGGGATCGCAGGCGGGAAACGCCTGCCGGAAGCCGCGCGCGCCGACGCCATTGACCGGATGCTCGCGCGCCATGCACAGCGCCGCGCCCCAGATCCGCGTGCGCCCGGACAGCGCGGTGTCGACACCGCTGTCGCCTTCCGCGGTCCAGGCCTGGGCCGTCCGCTGGACCCGCTCCTGCACCTGCGGCGAGAAGTAGGTGAGCCCGGCGAGCGACAGCGCGCCGGCCACGAACACGCCGGCCAGCCGTTTCCAGCCCAGCAGGCTCCAGCCGCTGAACAGCAGCACCAGGGCGAAGGTGATCCACGACGCGCGCGAGCCGGCGAACAGCACCACCACGCCGATCAGCAGCGCCGCCGCGATCCAGCCGCCGCTGCCCAGCCGCCGGCCGGCGGCGTACAGCGCGAACGGCGACAGGCTCGCCAGCACCACGCCTAGCTTGAGGTTGCACGGACCGAGCACGCCGCCGAGGCGGTCGGCCAGCATCAGCTGTTCGGCGCTGCACATCGGCCGGCCGCTGATCGCCTGCTTGAGCGTATCGATGCTCCAGAACAGCGGACTGGTGCCCGACACCACCTGCACCAGGGCATCCAGCGTCCACACCGCGACGATCACCGCCAGGCCGCCGAACGTGATCCTGCGCCCGCGCGGACTCGCGACCGCGGACGCGGCCAGCCACAGGAACGGCAGGTAGCGCAGGTCGACCAGCGATTCACGCAGCGCGCGCCCCTGGTCGACCGCATCGAAGGACGAGACCAGTTGCGGCAGCCAGTAGGCGCAGAACAGCACGCTGGTCAGCGCCCAGGCCTGCAGGCTCAGCAGGCGCATGCCGCCGCGGAAGCGGCCGACGAGCAGGTGCACGATCGCCGCCAGCGCGCCGAGCACCATCACGCCTTCGGCATAGCCCGGCGCCGGCCACAGCGCCACGAACGCCAGCACCCAGTGCGGCGCCCAGCGCCAGCCGGCGCGTGGCTCAGCGGGCGGTGTCGCGAGGGTCGCGGAGTTCGTCATAGACCGAGAGCGTGGCGTCCTGCATCGCCTGCAAGGTAAACGGAATCGTCGCGGGAAGCGACGGCGGTTGCGCGAGCATCGTCCGCGCCGCGTGCAGCAACGCGGCGGCATCGAACGGGGCGACTGCGCCGTCCGGCTGCAGCGCGTGCAGCAGTTCGCCCACGCCGCCGTGATCCCAGCCGAGCACGGGCCGGCCGACCGACAGGGCCTCGACCACCGTGCGCCCGAACGACTCGGGCTTGCGCGAAAGCTGCAGCACCAGGTCGCTGGCGGCATAGGCCTCGGCGATCGCGTCGGTGGCCGGGCCGAGTTCGAGCGCGGCTTCGACGCCGGACGCGCGGGCGCCGGCACGCAACTGCTCGAGATACGCCTCGCGCCCGGCCTGGACCGCGCCGGGCATCCACAGCCGCACGTCGCCGCCTTGGCCACGCAGCATGGCCAGCAGCGCGATCGCATCGGCATGGCCCTTGAGCCGCGTCCCGCGCCCGGGCAGCAGCAGCAGCGGGCCCTCGCCGCCCAGCGCCGGATACCGCGCGGCCACGCGCGCGCGCGCCGCACGGTCGGGCATGGGCGCGCGCGGGAACTGCGCCGGATCCACCCCGCGCGGGATCACCCGCAGGCGCGCCGGATCGGTGCCGGGATAGTGCCGCAGCACGTAGTCGCGCACGGTTTGCGACACGCAGATCACGCGTTCGCCACGCGCCATGATCGCGCTGTAGCGCGAGGGCGAGTTCAGCCCGTGCACGGTGGTGACGAAACGCGGCCGCGGTGGCGACGCCATCCCGCGCACCGCGTGCCAGCCCAGCCAGGCCGGCAGGCGCGAGCGCGCGTGCACGATATCGACCTGCTCGCGCGCGAACAGCCGTCGCAGCGCGGGCACGTGGCGCAGCGCCAGCAGCGACTTTCGGCCGATGTCGAGGGTGATGTGCTCGGCGCCGGCGGCCTGCAGCCGTGGCACCAGGCGCCCGCCGGCCGAGACCACGATCGCGCGGTGCCCGGCGCGCACCAGGGCGTCGGCGATCTCCAGCGTGGACCGTTCGACGCCGCCGGACTCCAGCGCCGGCAGCAGCTGCACCACGGTCAGCGGGCGCGGCACGGCTGGGCCGCCGCGGCGTCAGTCGACGAGGACGAAATGGGCGCCGCAGTACGGGCAGTCGGCCTGGCCACCGTCGGCTTCGATCGGCAGGTAGACGCGCGGATGCGAATTCCACAGCGCCATCGACGGCAGCGGGCAGCTCAGCGGCAGGTCGGCGCGGTGCACCTCGTACTGGCGCTGCGCGTTGGCTTGCGTGGGCTGGGGCTGGGTGGCGGTCATGGCGGCGGCAGGGAAGTCGGAAAGCCGCGGCATTCTACCGCGGAAGCGGGCGTGCCCCGGCCTCGGCCACGGGACGCGACCTGGCCGGATCGCCCACGCTCGCCGCATGCGCCGGGCGCCCGGCGCCGGACAGGCGGCTGCGCCCAGGCGGCATCCCTGCCGCTCCGGCAGCGTTGCCAACGCACGCAGGAGCTCCGCGCGGCGACGCGTGCCGCTCAGGGTGGCAGGTCGAACAGCAGCAGGTCGGCCACGTCTCCCGGCCGGCCCGCGAGCCGCAACTCGCCCGACTCGGCGGTGAGGCCGACCGCGTCGCCGGCCGCCAGCGCCTCCCCGTCCAGCGTCGCGCCGCCCTGCGCCACGTGCAGCCAGTACAGGCGCGCGGGATCGAGCGGATGTACCAGCTCTTCGCCCTCGGCCAGCCGCGCGCCGCGCAGCCAGGCCTGCTGGCGGATCGCCAGGCTGCCCTGTTCGCCGTCGGGCGAGGCCAGCGTCGCCCACCGGCCCTGCCGCTTGGCCGGGTCGAACATGCGCTGCGCATAGGCCGGCGGCAGGTCGCCGCGGTCGGGCATGATCCAGATCTGGAGGAAGTGCACCGGCTCGCCCTCCGAGCCGTTGTACTCGCTGTGCTCGATGCCGCTGCCGGCGCTCATCCACTGCAGCTCGCCCGGCCGCAGCACGCCGCTGCTGCCGGTGCTGTCGCGATGCGCGAGCGCCCCGCTCAGCACGTAGCTCAGGATCTCCATGTTGGCGTGCCGGTGCGGCGGGAAGCCGCCGCCCGGCGCCACCCGGTCCTCGTTGATCACGCGCAACGGCCCGAAGCCCATCCACGCCGGGTCGTGGTAGTGGCCGAACGAGAACGTGTGCCGGCTGTCGAGCCAGCCGGCCGACACGCGGCCACGTTCGTTGGCGCGGCGGACGACGCGCATGGCCGTGTCCTCAGCCCGCCGGGACGTCGGCGCCTTCCGCCGCCGCGACCATGGCTTCGGTGGTGATGCGCAGCTCGACCTCGTCGCTCACGTTCGGCGCGTAGGCGCCGACGCCGAAGTCGCTGCGCTTGAGCGTGGTGGTGGCATCGAACCCCGCGGCCGGACGCTTGGCCATCGGGTGCTCCGCGAAGCGGTTGATGGTGGCGTCCAGCACCACCGGCCTGGTGATGTCCTTGACGGTGAGGTCGCCGGTGATCTTCAGCCGGTTGCCGCCGGCGGATTCGACCGACGTGCTCTTGAAGGTGATCGTCGGGAACGTCCCCGCGTCGAAGAAATCGGCGCTGCGCAGGTGCTCGTCGAAGTCGCTGGAGAACGAGTCCAGCCCGGCCAGCGGCAGGGTCACCTCGACCGACGAGGCGGCCACGTTGTCGGCGTCGTAGACGATCGCGCCCTCGGCCTGGCCGAAGTTCGCGATCGGGTTGGAGAAGCCGAAGTGGCTCCACCGCGCGACCACGTTGGTGTGGTTGGGGTCGATCACGTAGGTGCCGGAGACACCTTCGACTGGCGCGGCATCGGATGTGGCCGGTTCCGCGGCGGGCGTGGCGGCGGCATCGGCCACGGGCGTCGCGGGGGCGGCGGAATCGGCGGCGGCAGGCGGTTCGGCCGGCGAGCAGGCGGCGATGGCCAGGGTCAGGGCGAGCGGAAGCAGGAGCAGGGCGGGACGTTGCATGGGAATCACCTCGGAATGCGTGTGTGGAAGGCGCGGTGCGGAGCGGACGGCTGCCTCGCGCGCGCGACGGGAACTGCGGAACTTCACTGCTTCGCCGGGCGCGAAGGTACCGCCCCGGCGCGATGGTGGGACCCGGCGCGGCCACGACCCGCGCTGCTGCAGGCAGCGGCCGGTTCCTGCACGCCGGGCACGGGATGCGTCATTCGATGCGCGCCGCCTCGTCGAAGGACAGTCGCGGCGAGCGCGGGTAAAGCACGCTCTCGTCGCCCCGCCCGAGGTTGACCAGGATGTTGGACCGCACGTTCGTGCCGGCGAAGAAGGCCGCATCGACCTTGGCGTTGTCGAAGCCCGACATCGGCCCGGTATCCAGCCCCAGCGCGCGCGCGGCCAGGATCAGGTAGGCCGCCTGCATGCTCGAGCCCCGCAGCGCCACGCGCTGCAGCCGTTCCTCCGGCGAGCCTTCGAACCAGGACTTCGCATCGACATGCGGGAACAGCACCGGCAGCTTGTCGTAGAAGCGCAGGTCGTGGCCGACGATCACGGTGACCGGCGCCGCCATGGTCTTCTCGTAGTTGCCCTCGCTCAGCGCCGGGCCGAGCCTCTCCTTCGCCTGCCGCGAGCGCACGAACACGAACCGCGCCGGACCGGCGTTGGCCTCGGTCGGCCCCAGCTTCGCAAGGTCGTAGAGCCGCCGCAGGGTGGCGTCATCGATCTGTCCGCTGAACGCGTTGTGGGTGCGGGCGTTCCGGAACAGCTGGTCGAGCGCGGAGTCGGACAACGTGTCGGTCATGGGGGTCCTGCGGAAGCGGTCGGGAATGGCTGCAGTGTAGAGTTCCACGCATGACGTTCAGCCGCGGTCATCGGAACGGATGATTACAGAAATGGAACGGGCCGCGGCCTCCGGCACGCATTCGTCGCAGATCTGGTCGCTCAGCGACGGACGCGCCGGCAATGCCCGCCAGGCCGATGCCCTGGCTGCGGCGCTGGGTGGCGCGTCGGCCACGCTGGCGCTCGAACCGCGCGCGCCCTGGCGCTGGCTGGCGCCGCGCCGGTGCCCGGGGGCGCGGCACGCGTTCGGCGAGGCGTTCGCCCAGGCACTGGACGCCCCGCCCGCACTGGCGATCGGCTGCGGTCGCCAAGCCGCGCTCGCCACCCGGCTGCTTGGCGGACGCGGCGCGAAGACCGTGCAGATCCTCGATCCGCGCATCGATGCCCGCCACTGGGACCTGCTGGTGGTGCCGGAGCACGATGGCCGCGGCGGCGGGAACGTGGTGTCCATGCTCGGCAGCCTGCACCCGGTGGACGATGCCTGGCTGGCCGCGGGCCGCGACGCGTTCCCCGCGCTCGGCGACCTGCCCGCGCCGCGCACCGCCCTGCTGGTGGGCGGCCCGACCGCGCACGCGCCCTTCGACGGGATGCGCCTGGACGCGCTGTGCGCCGGGCTCGCCGCGCAGGCGGCGCGCGAACGCGGGAGCGTGCTCGCGACGGTGTCGCGCCGCACGCCCCAGGCCATGGCCGACGCCGTGGCGCGCGCGCTCGCCGGCACCCCCGGCGTGGTCTGGCGCGGCGCCGCGGACGGCCCGAACCCGTATCCCGGCCTGCTGGCCTGGGCCGACCGCATCGTCTGCACCCCCGACTCGGTGAACATGGTGAGCGAGGCCTGCGCCACCCGCGTGCCGGTGCACGTGTTCGACGCCCACCGCACCGACGGCCGGCCGCGCCGCTTCCTCGACGCCCTGCGGGCGCGCGGCCGGATCGACGCCATGGCGGACGCGGACGACGCACAGGGGAACATCGTCCCGCTGCGCGAAACCGCGCGCGTGGCGGCGGTGGTGCGGGAGCGGTTGGGGTGGGCCTGAGCAGAGGCGTCGCGGAACCAGGCTCGCGGCCCGACCTCGCAGCCGCGCGCCGACCGTGTGTCGACGCGATCCCGGGTGCGCTTCGCTTACCCGGGCTACGGACAAGACTTCGGGGGCACCGGCCACGGAGCGTTACCCGCTCGCGTAGCCCGGATAAGGCCGAAGGCCGCATCCGGGTTCGGACGAGCTGCACCTCACTCGCAATCCGGGTGCGCTTCGGTTACCCGGGCTACGGGCAGGACTCCGCGGAGCACCGGTCACCGGAACGTTACCCGCTCGCGTAGCCCGGCTAAGGCCGAAGGCCGCATCCGGGTTCGGGTTCGGGTTCGGTTCCGGTTTCGGGTTCGGGCGAGCGCCCGCTTCCATCGCGATCCGGGTGCGCTTCGCCTGCCCGGGCTACCGGCGCGGCCGTCGAGCGCCTACTGCGGCGGAGCCGCCAGTTCGCGGGCGTCCAGGAATCCGTCGCGGCTCGTGTCCTGGCGGCGGAAGCGCTCGGCCAGGCGGATCAGGTGCTGGTCGCGGGTGAGCGTCCGGCCCTTGCCGCCCGGCTGCTCGGCCGGCGAGAGCACGCCGTCGCCGTCGCGATCCATGCCGTCGAAGGCGTAGCTCATCCAGGCCTGGTATTCGCCGAGCGACACCCGGCCGTCGCCGTCGGCATCCATCTTCGCCAGGTAGTCATCCGTCTTCATGACCTGCGCCACGAGCGGCGCGGGCAGCGACAGGACGAGCAGCAGCAGGGCGACGGTTCGCATCATGGAAGTGTAGCGGCCAACCGTCCGCCGGATCGCGTGGACCGCCGGCACCCGCAGAGTGCCGCGATCGTCAGGGCCGGCACGATGGCCGGCGCAATCGCCATGCTGGCGAGGCCGCCGCAATCGCGGCGGCCGTGGCCTCAGGCACGGACCGACTGCAGCGAATAGCCCTTCAGCCGCGCCGAGTAGTCCTGCAGCGCGCGGATGCCGCTGGCCTCGGCCTCGCGACACCAGGCCTGCAGGCCCTGCAGCGCGTCGCTGGCGTTGGCGCTGCGCGCCTCGAGCACGGCCGCCAAGCGGCGACGGTATTCCACAAGGGTGTGGATGCGCGGACGCTGCGAGATCCACTGCTGCATCTGTTCGCGCGCTTCCGGGTTGAGCCAGCGGCCATCGTCGACCAGGCCCTTGCGCAGGCGTCGCGGCAGCAGCGAGCGCAGCTTCGCGCCGGCGGCCTCGGCCTCCTCGCGCAGCGCCGGCATCAGCACGTTGCGCTGGTAGTCGGTCATGGCCTGGAAGCGGTGCGCGAGCAGCGCGCGCATGGTGTCGGTGTCGGGCACGTGGATGTTCGGGCGCACGTCCAGCGCCGGCGCCACGCGCAGCACCTTGGCCAGGCGCACGGCCTCGAGCCCCTTGATCACCGCCCAGCCGATGTCGAACTCCCACTTGCGCAGCGCGAACTTGGCCGAGCTCGGGAAGGCGTGGTGGTTGTTGTGCAGTTCTTCGCCGCCGATCCACAGCCCCCACGGGGTGAGGTTGGTGGCGGTGTCGGTGGTTTCGAAATTGCGATAGCCCCACCAGTGGCCCAGGCCGTTGACCACGCCCGCGGCCCAGAACGGGATCCACGCCATCTGGATCGCCCAGATCGCGATGCCGGCGAAGCCGAACAGGGCGAAGCTGACGAACAGCAGCAGGGTCGGGCCGAGCGTCGCGTACGGGGTGTAGAGGTGGCGCTCGATCCAGTCGGCGGGCGCGCCCTTGCCGTACTGCTCGATGTCCGCGCGCATGCCGCGCGCCTCGCGATACAGCTCCACGCCCTGCCAGAACACCGTCTTGATGCCCTTGTGCATCGGGCTGTGCGGATCTTCCTCGGTCTCGCACTTGGCGTGGTGCTTGCGATGGATGGCCACCCACTCGCGGGTGATCATCGAGGTGGTGAGCCAGGTCCAGAAGCGGAAGAAGTGCGCGAGCACGGGATGGAAATCCACGCCGCGGTGCGCCTGGCTGCGATGCAGGTACAGGGTCACCGACAGGATGGTCAGCTGGGTGGCGACCAGGAAGTAGGCGGCGAGCGGCCAGAAGCTCCACTGCAGCAGGCCACCGGCGAGGAAATCGATCAGGGACGCGGGCATGACGTGTTCGGAAATGGACGGGACCCCTGCATGATGGGGCCCCCACCGGGCCATGGCCAGCCCTGCGCCCACGTATGGTGTTCAGTCCGATTCATCCCCACCTCGCGCAGATGCCTGCAGACGCCATCCCGCCCGACGCTCCGCTGATCGAATTCGACGATGCCCGCGTGCTGCGCGACGGCCGCGCCGCGCTGGACGGCGTGAGCCTGCGCCTGCCGCAGGGGCGGCACACCGCGATCCTCGGGCCCAACGGTTGCGGCAAGTCGACGTTCATCCAGGTGATGACGCGCCAGCTGTATCCGCTGGCGCATGGCGACGGGCGCGCGCCGGTGCGGATCCTCGGGGAGGCGCGCTGGGACGTGCGCGCACTGCGGTCGCGGCTGGGGATCGTGACCGGCGCGCTGCACGAGGACCTGCTGTCGGTACCGGAACTGGGCGTGCGCGACGTGGTCTTGGGCGCGTTCGACGCGCGGCTCGCGCCGCAGGACGATGCCGTTCCCGCGGCGCCCGACCGGCACCACCGGGCGGCGGCGGCGCTGGACCGGGTCGAGGCCGGGCACCTGGCCGGGCGTCCCTATGCCGCGCTGTCGACCGGCGAGGCCCGCCGGGTGCTGCTGGCGCGCGCCCTGGTGCATGCGCCGCAGGCGTTGCTGCTGGACGAGCCCGCCGCCGGCCTGGACGTTGTCGCCCACGCCCGCATGCTGCGCGCCCTGCGCCGGCTGGCGCGGGAGGGCGTGACCCTGGTGCTGGTGACCCACCATGCCGAAGAACTGATCCCGGAGATCGGCCACGTGGTGCTGCTGCGCGGCGGCCGGGTCGTCGCCGACGGCTCCCGTGGCGCCGTGCTCACGCCGCCACTGCTGGCCCGCGCCTTCGGTGGGCCTCTGCGGCTGCACGACGGTCCGCGGCCGCGCTTCGAACTCGAAGAGGCCGACACCGATGCCTGAGTTGCCCGAGGTCGAGACCACCCGCCGCGGGCTGGCCCCGCACGTCGAGGGGCGGCGGGTGCTGAGCGTGGTGCTGCGCCGCCCGGACCTGCGCTGGCCGATCCCGCCGGAGGTGTCCGGTTTGCTCCCCGGACAGCGCATCGAGGCCGTGCGCCGGCGCGCCAAATACCTGCTGCTCGACACCGCCGCCGGCAGCGCCCTGCTGCACCTGGGCATGTCCGGCAGCCTGCGGGTGCTGCCCGCGGACACGCCGGTGCGCGAGCACGACCACGTCGACCTCGTGCTCGCGCACGCGCGCACCGGCCCGGCGCAGGTGCTCCGCTACAACGACCCGCGCCGCTTCGGCTGCCTGCTGTGGCAGCCGCCGGGCGAGGTCCACCCGCTGCTGCGCGGGCTGGGACCCGAGCCGCTGACGGACGCCTTCGACGGCGACTACCTGTTCGCCCGCAGCCGCGGCCGCCGCGCGCCGGTGAAGGCGTTCCTGATGGACCAGCGGATCGTGGTGGGGGTGGGCAACATCTACGCCGCCGAGGCGCTGCACGCGGCCGGGATCTCGCCGCTGCGCGCGGCGGGGCGGGTCTCGCGCGAGCGCTACCGCGTGCTGGCCGACGCGGTCCGGCGGATCCTCGACCACGCCATCCGCCGCGGCGGCACCACCCTGCGCGATTTCCTCGCCCCCGACGGCGCGCCCGGCTACTTCGAGCAGGAGCTGTCGGCCTACGGGCGGGGCGGCGCGCCCTGCCCGCGCTGCGGGCGGCCGCTGCGGCAGGCGGCGATCGGGCAGCGGACCACGGTCTGGTGCGGGGCCTGCCAGCGCTGACGGCCGGCCGCGACCGGCGCGCCTTCGCGGTATAGTCCCGGCGCTGAACGGGGACTTCTCGCGCGCATGGCCGACACTGCTGACATCACCCTCTGGCTGGACGCCGCGCGTGGCGGCGACCGCGGCGCGCTCGACCAGGTGCTGGCGACGCTCTACCAGGAGCTGCACACCATGGCGCGACGCCAGCTGTCGGGCCAGATGGGCCAGACCCTGGACGCCACCGCGCTGGTGCACGAGGCCTATCTCAAGCTGATCGGCCGCAAGGAGATCCAGTTCGACGACCGCGCCCACTTCTTTGCGTACGCCGCCTCGGCGATGCGCAGCGTGGTGGTCGACTACGCGCGCCAGCGTCTGGCGCAGAAGCGCGGCGGCGACCTGCACCGGGTCACCGACCTGCCGCACGACATCGAGGGCGGCCTGCGCCTGGACGAGGACATGCTGGCCCTGGATGTGGCGCTCAACCGCCTGGCCGGCGTCGACGCCAAGCTCGCGCACGTGGTGGAGCTGCGCTATTTCGGCGGCCTGTCGGAAGCCGAGATCGCCACCCTGCTCGGCCGCTCGGACCGCAGCATCCGCCGCGACTGGCAGAAGGCGCGGATGTTCCTGCTGGCCTCGCTGCAGGATTCGTGACCGGGGAACCGGGCGACATGCGGGGCACGCGCCGGCGCAGGCATTCCGGGACATCCCGGGTTGGGCGGGGGAACGCGGGCTGATGGATGCCGAACGCTGGCAACGCCTGTCTCCGCTGCTCGACGCCCTGCTCGAGCTGGACGAGGCCGCGCGCGCCAGCAGCCTGGCCTCGCTGCGCGAGGACGACCCGCAGCTGGCCGACGACCTGGAGGAACTGATCGCGCTCGAGGCCGGCGGCGACGATTTCCTCAACGAACCGCTGATCGCACCCAATCCGGGCGTGCAGGCGGGCGCCAGCGTGGGGCCGTACGAGCTCGAACGCATGCTCGGCGAAGGCGGCATGGGCCAGGTGTGGCTGGCGCGCCGCGCCGACGGCCTGTACCAGCGGCGCGTCGCGCTGAAGCTGCTGCGCCCCGGCCTGGCCGACCCGAACCTGCGCCTGCGCTTCACCCGCGAGCGCCAGATCCTGGCGCGGCTGGAACATCCGCATATCGCCCGCCTGCTCGATGCCGGCATCAGCAGCGACAACCAGCCCTATCTCGCGCTGGAATACGTCGAGGGCGAACCGATCACCGACTGGTGCCGCGCGCGCGACCCCGGCGTGATGGCGCGGGTGCACCTGTTCATGCAGGTGTGCGAGGCGGTCAGCCACGCGCACACCAACCTGATCGTCCATCGCGACCTGAAGCCGTCGAACATCCTGGTCACGCCGCTCGACGACGTGCGTCTGCTCGACTTCGGCATCGCCAAGCTGCTCGACACGCCCGAACAGGCGCTCGACCACACCCGCACCGGCCTGCGCACCTTCACCCTGCACTACGCGGCGCCCGAGCAGATCCGCGGCGAACCGGTCACCACCATGACCGACGTGTATTCCCTGGGCGTGGTGCTGTACGAACTGCTCGCCGACCGCAAGCCCTACCAGCTCAAGCGCCCGAGCGATGCGCAGTGGGAAGACGCGATCCTCAACGTCGATCCGCAGCGTCCGTCGCAGGTGCTGCAGCGCGCGGCCGGCGAGGACGGCGCGCCCGACGCGCGCGCGCGGCGCCGGGCGCGCGAGGTCACCGGCGACCTCGACAACATCGTGCTCAAGGCGCTGTCGAAGAAGCCCGAGCAGCGCTACCCCTCGGTCGAGGCGCTGGCGCTGGACCTGCAGCGCTGGCTGGACGGCAAGCCGGTGCACGCGCGCGCGCAGAGCATGTCCTACCGGCTGCGCAAGTACGTGCGCCGGCATCGGTGGGTGCTGTCGACCGCCGCGGCGGTGTCGCTGGTGGTGGTGAGCGCGCTGGGCATCGTCGCCTGGCAGGCGCGCCAGGCCCTGGACGAATCGGCGCGCGCGCAGGCGATGCAGAACTTCGTCGTCGGCCTGTTCGAGACCGCCGGCGACGTGCCGTCGGACGCGTCCGTCGACGTGCGTCAGCTGATCGGGAACGGCGAACGGCGGATCGAACGCGAGCTTGCGCACCAGCCGCTGGCGCGCGCCGAACTGCTGGGCGTGGTCGCGCGCCTGCGTGCCGGCCTGGGCGACTACGACCAGGCGCTTGACGTGCTGCTGCGACAGGCGGCGCTGGTGGAGGCGCTCGACGACGCGCCCGCCAGCCTGCGCCTGCAGTCGGCCACCGACCTGGGCCGCGTGCTGCGGCTGAAGGGCGACATTTCCGGCTGCATGGCCCGGATGCAGCCGCAGATGGCGCTGGCCCGGCGTAGCGAACGGCGCCTGCCGGTCCCGGTGTCCGGGTTCTATTCGCAGCTCGGCCGCTGCCACGCCGCGGCGCGGCGCATCACCGAGGCGCGCGTGCTGTACCTGCGATCGCTCGGCCTGCGCCGCGATCCGCTCGACGACGAGCCCGGCATCGTCGAGAACCTCGCCGACCTCGCCAGCCTGCACGCGGCCGCCGGGGACACGCCGCGTGCCCTGGGCGAGATGCGCGCCGCGCTGACCCTGCTGCGCAGCAGCGCCGGCGCCCGTCATCCGCTCGCGATCGAACTGCTGCGTTCGCTGTGCTCGCTCGAGCGCGAATCGAGCAACGTCCCGGCTGCCGAACGCGACTGCCGCGAGGCGCTGGCGCTGGCGACGGAACTGCGCGGGACCAACCACCACGCCACCATCGACGCCCGCCGGCAGCTGGCCGCCCTGCACGTCGACCAGGGCCGCTTCTCCGATGCGGAGGGCGAGCTCCGCGACACCCTGGCCTGGGTCACCGCCCGGCTCGGCCCGCGCCACGTCGATGTCGCGCGCATCCGCAACAGCCTCGCCATCGTGGCCTGGGAGCGCGGCGAGCTCGACGCGGCTCTGGCCGAGATCGCGATCGCCGTCGACATCTGGCGCGAACGCGGCAACGAACCGCTGCTGGCGTCCGGCCTGTTCAACCAGGCGCTGGTGCTCCACAGCGCCGGCCGCGACGCCGAGGCGCTGCCGCTGCTGCGCGAGGCGCTGGCGCTGCGCCGCGCAGCGTTCGGGCCCCGCCACGGGCTGGTCGGCGACACCCTGCGCCTGATCGGCGAGGCCAAGGCCGCGCTCGGCGACGCGACGGCGCTCGAGGCCCTGCGCCAGGCACAGGCGCTGACCCGGGGCGACTACGGTGCGCGCCATTCCCACACCCGGCGCGCGGAGATCTCGCTCGCGCGCCAGCAGGCGCTGCAGGGCGACGCGGTCGCCATCACCCGCCTCGATGCGCTGGCCGAACTGCCGCAGGACGACGCCGAGCTGCGCAAGGCCGCCTGGCTCGCGCGCGCCTACGCCGCCGACGCGCGCTGCCGGCTGCCCGGCGAGCGCGACCTGGCGCTGGCCAGCCTGCAGGCGCTGGCGGTGGTGGTCGCGCAGGCCCAGCCGGAAGGCGGCACGGTGCCGCGCGAGATCGCCCGGCTGCGCGCGACCTGCGTCGGTGGACGCGCGCTCAGCCCAGGGGCAGCGGCGGCTGCAGCGGTTCGATCCGCCCCTCGCCGCGCGAGATCCGCTTGAACTCGGCGCGGCTCACCGACACGTAGCGCTCGTTGCCGCCGATCTCCACCTGCGGCCCCTCGCTCAGCGCGAAGCCCTGTTCGTCCACCCGCACCGTCATCGTCGCCTTGCTGCCGCTGTGGCAGATGGTCTTGATCTCGCTGATCTCGTCGGCCCAGGCCAGCAAGTACTGGCTGCCTTCGAACAGCTCGCCACGGAAATCGGTGCGCAGGCCGTAGCACAGCACCGGCACCCGCAGCGCGTCGACCACCTCGCCCAGTTGCCACACCTGCGGCCGGGAGAGGAACTGGGCCTCGTCCACCAGCACGCAGTGCAGCCGGCCGTGCGCGGCGATGTCGCGCTCCACCAGCGCCTGCAGATCGTCTTCACGGCCGAACGCGACCCCATCGGCCTGCAGCCCGATGCGCGAGGCCACCCGTCCGCGCCCGGCGCGGTCGTCCAGCCGCGGCGTCAGGATCAGCGTGCGCATCCCGCGTTCGCGGTAGTTGTGCGCCGACTGCAGCAGGGTGGTGGTCTTCCCCGCGTTCATCGCCGAATAGTAGAAGTAGAGCTTGGCCATGGGCGGATTCTAGACCGGCGCCGGAACGCGGGCCTCCCGGCGCAGCGCCGCGGCGCGGTAAAATGGGGCCGCTTCCCGTCGTTGGTCCGCATGTCCCTCAATCCCCAGCAACGCGCCGCGGTCGAGCACTGCGACGGTCCCCTGCTCGTGCTCGCCGGCGCCGGCAGCGGCAAGACGCGGGTGATCGTGGAGAAGATCGCGCACCTGGTCGCCACCGGTCGCTATCCGGCCAAGCGCATCGCCGCGATCACCTTCACCAACAAGGCCGCCAAGGAGATGCGCGAGCGCGTGGGCAAGCGCATCCGCGGCGAGGCCGCCGAGGGGCTGACGATCTCCACCTTCCACGCGCTGGGCCTGCGCATCCTGCAGGCCGATCCGGCGAAGCTGGGGCTGCGCCGCGGGTTCTCGGTGTTCGACAGCGACGATGCGCAGACCCAGATCAAGGACCTGATGCCCGGCGCCAAGCCCGACGCCGTGCAGGCGATGCAGTCGCTGGTATCGGGGATCAAGAATGCGGGCCTGTCGCCCGACCAGGCAGCCGAGGTGGCGCGCAGCGCGCGCGAGCACGAGGCGGCCTCGCTGTACGCGCGCTACCAGGCCCGGCTCGCGGCGTTCAACGCGGTCGATTTCGACGACCTGATCCGGCTGCCGGTGCAGTTGCTGGAAACCGACGCGGACGCGGTGGCCGGCTGGCGCGAACGCATCGGCTACCTGCTGGTCGACGAATGCCAGGACACCAACGACGCGCAGTACCGCCTGCTCAAGGCGCTGGCCGGGCCGAAGGCCAACTTCACCTGCGTGGGCGACGACGACCAGAGCATCTACGCCTGGCGCGGCGCCAACCCGGAGAACCTGACCCAGCTGGGCAAGGACTATCCGAACCTCGTCGTGGTGAAGCTGGAGCAGAACTACCGCTGCTCCAACCGCGTGCTGCGCGCCGCCAACGCGCTGATCGCCCACAACCCGCACGAGCATCCGAAGACGCTGTGGAGCGCGCAGGCCGACGGCGAACGCATCCGCGTCTGGGAATGCCGCGACGCCGCGCACGAAGCCGAGCGGGTCGCCGGCGAGATCCACTTCCTCGGCACCGCGCGCAAGGCCGAGTGGGGCGACTGCTGCGTGCTGTTCCGCGGCAACCACCAGTCGCGCGCGCTGGAGAAGGCGATGCAGCTGTTGCGCATCCCCTACCACCTGTCCGGCGGCACGGCGTTCCT
Source organism: Luteimonas rhizosphaericola (assembly GCF_029888045.1). Classification (GTDB taxonomy): domain Bacteria; phylum Pseudomonadota; class Gammaproteobacteria; order Xanthomonadales; family Xanthomonadaceae; genus Luteimonas; species Luteimonas rhizosphaericola. The sequence continues at coordinate 461,605 of NZ_JARXRN010000021.1, forward strand.
CGACCGCGGCGAAGTGAAGGACGCGCTGGCGTGGCTGCGCCTGGTCGCCAACCCGGAAGACGATGCCGCGTTCCTGCGCGCGGTGCAGTCGCCCAGCCGCGGCATCGGCGCCACGTCGCTGGCGAAGCTGGCGGAGATGGCGCAGCACGCGCAGCTGCCACTTTCGCGCGCGGCCGAGTCGATGGGCCTGCTCAAGCAGCTGCAGCCGCGCGTGGCGAACGCGCTGGGCGCCTTCACCGACATCCTGCGCGGCCTGCGCGCCGATGCCGCGCGCCTGGCGCCCACGGATCTTGTGCGCCAGCTCACCGAACGCTCCGGCCTGCTGGCCGCGCTGCGCGAGCAGTGCAGGACCGACGAGCTGTTCCGCATCCGCCGCGGCAACCTGGACGAACTCGCGGACTGGTTCGAAGGCGCACGCGCGTCGGGTCCGGGGGAACTCGCGGCCCAGCTCGCCCTGCTCTCGCACGCCGACAAGGGCGATCCCGGCAACCAGGTGCGGCTGATGAGCCTGCACGCGGCCAAGGGCCTCGAGTTCCGCTACGTGTTCATCGTCGGCATGGACGACAACACGCTGCCGCACGAGGCCAGCCTGGACGAGGGCCGCCTGGACGAGGAACGGCGCCTGCTCTACGTCGGCATCACCCGCGCCAAGGAGCAGCTGTGGCTGTCCTACAGCCTCGAATCGCAGCGCTGGGGCGCGAAGCTGCGCCTGGCGCCGAGCCGCTTCTTCGACGAACTGCCGGCGGCCGAACTGCAACGCGACGGCGCCGACCCGGTGGCCGATGCGGCGCGCAAGCAGGAACGCGCGAGCGCCGGCTTCGCGTCGATCAAGGCGCTGCTGGACGGTTGACCGGCGCCGTCGGCTTCGGTGTAGCGCGCATCAGCGCCTGTCGTCCAGCACCTGCGCCAGCTGTGCGCGCAGGTCCTCCAGCGCGGCCTCCAGCGCCTCGACGCGCGCCTCGAGTCCGGTCGCCGCCGGATGCTTCTGCGACGGAACCGACGCGTGGCCGGCCAGCGCAGCCACGTCCACCGCGCCGCAGAGCTGGTGCACGAAGCGTTCCTCGCGCTGACCCGGCGCCCGGGGCACCACCGCCACCAGCGCCTGCGGATGCTGCGCCAGCCGCTCCAGATGGTGGCGCACGTCTTCGGCATCGGCGAAGCCGTGCAGGCGTTCGCTGCGCGCAAGCAGCTCGTGCACCGTCTGCGCGCCGCGCAGCAACAGCAGCCCGAGCAGCGCCACCTGCGCCCGCGGCAGGCCGAGCACGGCCTCGGCGCGGTGTTCGTAGCGTTCCGCGCGCGAGGAGAACACCTGGCGTGCCAGCCCCCTGCGGTCGAGCTGGCGCAGGGCGTGGTGCACGGTCCCGGCATCGAGCGAGAGCACGGGCTCGCGCGCGGTCTTCTGGTTCGCCGCGGACTGGGCGGCGTTGACGGTGAGCGGATACTGGTCGGGCGTGGTGGCCTGCTTCTCGATCAGGCAGCCCAGCACGCGCGCCTCGGCCTCGGTCAGCGGCAAGCTGTCGGGGGTCTGGTCCATCGGTGGCTCCTGTCGGCTCCCGTATCGGGGTGCGCAAGGATAGCGGGCGGCTGCGCGACACATGCCTTCGCTAAACTCGGAGGTCCTGCCCGAACCCGAGGTTGCGCATGCGCGCGAAGATCCACGCCACGACCACGGCGCTCGCCGCCCTGGCCCTGTCAGTCGCGCTCGCGGCCTGCAAGCCGACTGCGCCCGCGCGCCCCGCCGATGCCGGCGCTACGCCGGCCGATGCCGCCACGCCCGCCGCAACCGCTGCGCCCCCGGCCGCGACCGCGGCCGACGACAACCTCAACGCCGTGCTGTGGGTGCAGCGCTCGGCCGAATACCGGGCCAACGCGATCTCGATCTTCCGCGCCGCCGCCGACCACCTCGACGCCGCCCTCGCCGAGCCGGAGTGGGACGCGCTCGTGCCCGACGAGCGCGAGCAGGCCGCTCCTGCGAAGGGGCTGGCGCCCGCGGTGATCATGGACATCGACGAAACCGTGCTCGACAACTCGCCCTACCAGGCGCGCCTGGTCGCCAACGGCCTGGAATACGACGAGGTGACGTGGGACCAGTGGGTCGCCGAGAAAAAGGCCCGCCCGGTTCCCGGGGTGCTGGAGTTCGCCCGCGCGGCCGAGGCCAAGGGCGTGACCGTGCTGTACCTGTCCAACCGCGCCGTGCACCTGAAGGAGGCCACGCTCGCGAACCTGCGCGCGGCCGGCCTGCCGGTCAAGGACGACAGCGTGTTCCTGGGCCTGGGGACGCACGTGGAGGGCTGCGAGCAGAACGGATCGGAGAAGCTCTGCCGGCGCAGGCTCGCGGGACGCGTATACCGGGTCCTGATGCAGTTCGGCGACCAGCTCGGCGACTTCGTCGAGATCACCGCCAACACCCCCGAGGCGCGCGCCGCGCTGCTGGACGAATACGACGACTGGTTCGGCGAACGCTGGTGGATGCTGGCCAACCCCACCTACGGCTCCTGGGAGCCGGCGGTGTTCAACAACGCCTGGAGCGAGCCCAGGGAGGCCCGCCGCGCCGCGAAGCGCACTGCATTGCAACGAGATATGTAGACAATTCAGATAGTTGCATTGCTTAAATTAAGGTGTTGCATCAGGTTCGTACAGGCGGTAGGCTGACGCCCGCCACAACACGAGTCCTCCGGCCATGCCGGATTCGACGGGGAACCGAACGGTTTCCCGTTTTTTTTTGCCCAACCCTCGGGTTCACCCCAGATACCGGGCGGCGATCCGGCGACGTAGCGTGGGTCGATGACAGGCGTGTGTCGCGCCGTGACCGGGGAGGCATGCCGTGACGTCGATCCCGTCCCCCTTCGACGCCCTGCGCGCGCTGCTGCCCCTGCCCGGCCGCGGCGGGCCGGACGGCGGCCCGTTCGGGCCCCTGGGCGATCTTCCCGATCTCGACGACGGACCGCCGCGCGGGCCCGGCCAACATGCGCGCCATGGTGACGGGCCATCTGGTCCGGCTGGCCCGGGTGGTCCGTTGCGCGCGGACGGACAGGCGCCCCTGAGTCCTTCCGAGGCGCACCAGATCGCCGATACGCTCACCGACGCGATGCGCCAGAATCCGTCGCATCCGCTGTTCCGCGATCTGCCGCAGACCTCGCCCGAAGCGTTCCGGCAGTGGGTGGTCGACGTGCTGACCTCGCCCCAGAGCATGATGCAGGGCCTGCCGCGTGAGACCGTCCACTCGCTGGCCCAGGCCACGTCGGTCGCCGCCGCGCTGCTGCGCGAACCGGGGCCGTCGCCTGCGATGGCCCAGGCGCGTGCGGAAGGCGACGCGATGCGGGCCAGCATCCAGGCCCAGGCGCAGGCACAACAGGCGACGGCCGAGCGCGCACACGCGATGCCGCGTGGCGACGATGCACGGATCCAGGCGTCGCTGGCCCAGCAGGCGGGAGATGGCCGGATGTCCGCCGATCCGCGCGTCGCGTCCGCGCTCGCACAGGCTCAGGCCCAGGCGCCAGGCCAAGCACCGGGCCTGACGCAGGCGCCGCGGGCCGAGACCGGCCTGCCGCCCGGCGCGTTCCCGCCGCAGGGCACCCCGACCACGCCGGCCGCGCAGGTGCCAGGATCTACCGTCGCACAGGGACATCCGGCTCAGGCCCCGGCAGACGCGGCGCGCCCGGCGACCGAATCGCCGGCGACGCTGCTGCAGGCCCGTGGACCCGAGGGCGTCCTGCCGGCCCGTGCCGAACGCGCGGGCGATGCGCTCCCGCAGGGCGGGCTCCCGGGCCTCGCCGGGGCGGCTGGCATCACTCTCGCCGCGGTGGCACAGCCTGCCGGCACCACGTTCGCCCACGCGCCGCAGGACGCGGTCCGCGCCCGCACGCCGGCCGAGCGCCGCGTCGCGCGCGACGCCGCCGCGAAGGAGGCGGCTGCGCAGGAACAGGCCCAGGCCCGCGACGGCGATGGGCGTCAGGAGCAGCGCAATCGGAAGCGGGCGGCGCCTGCGGACGGTGGCGCGGAACGGCGCCCGGCCAGCAGTGCGCCGCCCGGCACATCGCAGGCGAACGCGAACGCAACCGCGACCGCGGCCGGACACGTGGCCCTGGCGGGAGCGTCCGGTGCGGCGCAGGCCGCCGACGACGGCGACGGGGAGATCCGACCCGGCGGCCACCTCGCGCCGGGCGAGGACACGCCCGATGGAAGCGAGGCGGACTCCAGTCCGCCGCAGTGGCTGTACTGGTCGCTCATCGCCGTCACCTATGGCTGCCTGACCGGCGCGCTCGTCTTGATGTCTCCGTGGGCTGCCTCGGTTCCGGTCGCGATCGACGCGATGCCGGCGTGGCGCAACGGACTCACGATCGCCGGGCTGGCGAGCGGGATCTGGGCCTGGCTGATCGCCAGGCGCATGCGCTAGCCGATCGTATTGGCGCCGGTCACCGCGCCGGCACGCACTCGGTCACCATGATCATCTGCATCGGCCCGCCGGAGACGCTCGGGACGTTGCGCTGGCGCGTGACCATCCGCGCGCATTCCGGATCCCGGCCCTTGGCGCTGCGGCTGGTGCGGTCCGACTGGGCCTGTGTCCTTTCCCCCGATACGCGCGCGGCGCCTGGCGCCGCGGCGGCATAGGCGCCCGCATCATGCCGACGCCGCACCCTCTCGCCATCCTCCCTGCCCATCCGCTCCGCGGTGGCGCGCAACCATGCGTCCGCGCTCGACCGACCGTCGGTTCGCACGCGCCGCTGGTACTCGGGCAGGAGTTCGCGGCGACGCTGGTCGATCGCGCGCTGCATGTCCTGCCGCAATGCCTGCTCGTTCACGGCGGCGCGTCCTTGCGTCTGCGCAGAGGCAGGCATGGAGGGGATCAGGAACGCGCCCGCCAAGGCGACCGCGGAAACGAGCATCAGGGAACGCGATGTCGACACGAACATGGCTTCGCCCTCCAACCGTAGACACGCGACCGGACCCTAGCAGGAGCGGCATTAATCGGATGGCAACATTGCGTGACCGTCCGACGCAGACGCCTCCGGCCCCGCTCCGGCTACCGGCGCGCTGGCACGCACTCGGTGACCATGACCATCTGCATCGGCCCGCCACCGACGCCCGCCACGCTGCGGGTCCGTGTCTCGATCCGCGCGCAGTCCGGATCGCCGCGCCGCTGGCGAGCTTGCGGACTGCGATCACCCGCGGGGTCCCGCACGCGGTCGTCGTCGCGTCCGACCGTGGCGCCGCCTGCCGCTGCCCGACCTGCATCCGCGCGCGCGCCGGTCGAGCGGTCGTAGTCCTCACACGCGACGCATGCATACGAGAGCAGACATGCGGCAACAACGGGACGAATGAGCATCTTCGGCTTCATCGAACCTCCCATACAAGAACGCCCCCTGCGAAACGCAGGGGGCGCCTTGCGGAACGACACAAGGACGGGAATCAGCCCGACTTGCGCGCGATCTGGGTGTTGCCCTCGCCCAGGCTCTTGATGATGTTGCTGGTGGCCTGCATGAACATGTTCATGGTCTGGCTGTAGGCGTTCATCTTGGCATTGAGCTCGGTGAGCTGGGAATTCTCGCCACCGTCGGACACACGCTGTTGCTCGGTATCGATGGCCTTGGCCATCTTCACCAGGTTCTCGCCCATCTTGTCGGCGATCTTGCCCAGGACCATCGCGAGGACGACGAGCCAGCTGCCGCCCTTGGCGAGCTTGGCCTCGACGGCCAGCTGGTCCACGCTCATCTGGGAATAATCGTTCATGGTGGGACGGATATCGGTCATGGCTGCTTCTCCTGGGAGTGTCGATTGCGATCGGATTCTTCAGATCTGTGTTCGGTACGAATCTAGCGACCACTGCGCGGTGGCGGACCCCTCACGCGCCGCGCTCTCGACCTGGTGGCATCCGTGGCTATGACCGGCGCCGGTTCGCCGATGCCATTGGACATGGCGGCGTGGACCGAGCCCGGCGATCCTTCGCCGAGCAGTGCGTCGCGGTTGTCCCGCAACCATTCCAGGGCCGCCTGTTCGCCATCGCGCGCCATCCGTTGGCTGAACTCGATCGCGAACTTCGATTCCCTGCGCTCGAATGCAGCCAGCGCGCCGTCCAGCTGGCGGACCAGCGCGTTGGCTTCTTCGTCCGACACCGCACCAGCCGCCTGCAGCGCCTTCGCCGCTTCCATCCAGGTCTCGCGATCCGGGGCCTGGAAGACGGTGTCGGCAGCGTCGACCGCATCCAGCGCCGCGGACAGTTCGCTGCGGATCTGGTCGCGGGTTTCAAGGTCGAGCGAAGGATCCTCACCCAGCAGTTCGAAGAACTGCTGCAGCAGCGCATCCTTCTCCATCTCGACCGCCGCGGCCACTCCCGCATCCGCGCCGTCTGCTTTCGCATGCGCCGCACCGCCGCCATTGCCCACCGTGCCACCCACCACATCGAAGCGGCGGTCGGCGGTTCCTGCGGGGCGGCGGATCTGGCGGCGTGCCATGGGGATTCGGACTACCGGTCGGGAATGGATTCGAATCTAGTGGAGGCGGATCGACAATTCAGCTGGGGCGGACCCTAGGCACCGATCACGCTACGCGGCGGCGCCAGGCGACAGGCCGGGAATCGTCTGCACCAGCTGGCGCATCTGCTCCCCTTGCCGGCGTCCCAGCGCCTCGGCGGCCTCGGCCAACCAGGCCCGGGTGTCGACTTCGCCGTCGCGCGCGAGACGATCGCGGAACTCCACTTCGAGTTTCGCCTTCTCCGCGCGCAGTTCGAGCACGAGCCCGTCATACCTGCGCAGGATCGCGGCCTCGTCGGCCACGTCCAGGCCACCTTGGCGACGCAGGCCGCCGAGCAATTCCATCAGCTCTTCGCGGCTGGTCGCCACCGGCCCATCGCCCTGCGCAGCTACGACGGGTGCGTCGCCCGTCGACACCCCGCCCGCGGCGTCCGGATCGAGGTGGACGGCCGACAGGCGATCGTCTGCAGGGGCCGGGCCACGGGTTGCGGGTCGCTGGGGAGGACGCTTGCTCATGGGTCACCAGTTCCGGGGCGAGAGGCGTGTGCGGTCCGGGGAGTCGGCAGGCGGGCCGTCGCCGGCCCGGCCGCCACCCCCGGAACCGTCAGCTGCCGAGGCCGTTGAGGAACCCGCTGCTGAAAGCGTTGTTGAACACGGCATCGAATGCCGAATCGCCGCTGCCGCCGGACTCGCCGAGCAGCGAACCGACCAGACCGCCGGCCAGCTGGCCGAGCATGGGGTTGCCGGTGTACGCGGTCACCGCGAGATTGATGACGCTGGAAACGATGTCGCCAAGGCCGCTGAGGAAGCTCATGGTGTGGACTCCTGTCTACGTCGATGTCGGGGGTCGAAACATCACGCGCCGGGGGCGCCATCGAAGTGTGCTGCGAGGCCGGGTTCGTCCCAAGCTGGGGCGTTCCCCACCTGGGGCCAACCCTGGCGTCAGCCGTTGTAGTGCGGGTCGATCTGCAACTGGCCGAGGTCGTGTTCGGCGAACCGGCGGGCCAGCGCCGGCGCGGCTTCGCGGATCGCGTCGTAGCTGTCGCGCGAGCGCACGTCGGCGCGCAGCAGCCAGCCGTCGGCGGTCTTGCTCAGCAGCAGGTCGGTGCCAGGCAGCGTCGCATCGGACATGCGCAGCAGCACGTGCCCGTCGCCGTCGGCTGAGGCGGCGCCATCCACCGCCAGCTGGCGCACGTGGCGTTCGAGCATCTCGGCCAGGGCCTTGCCGCTGGCCATGGGCGGTGCGGGGACCGCGGCCTGCGGCGTCGCTCCCGCGTCGCGCAGCGCGGACTGCGCCTGCATCATCGCCAGCAGATCGGCGCCGTCGATCGAATTGGCGCCGAAACCGTTGTTGTCGACACCTTCCTGCTGGCCTGACTGAGCGGCCTGGCCATGCACCGGCGCGTTGGCCTCGCCCTGGCGAGCGGCGGCGTGCGCGGCCTGCCGGCCGGCGTCCAGCGGCGCGCGCGGCAGTTCCTCGCGTTCCTGTGTGCCCGAACGCGCGTCCTGGCGGCCGTGCTGCATCAGCTGGCGGAAGCGGTCCACCTCTTCCTTGGGCGGCGCCTCGCGCGGGCGTTCGCTGGGTCTGTCGTTGTCCGTGCCACGCGTTTCGCCCGCGGAACGGTTCGTCAGCGACGAGGTGCTGCTGCCTTGATCGATGCTCATCTCAGGCTCCATGGAATCGGGTGCGGGCGCAGTGTGCCGCTTGCACCAGGTCGGCGGCGGCGTCTTCCTCCTGGCGCGCTTCGAACGCCAGCATTTCGCCACGCCAGAGGGTCTTGCGCTTCTCCAGTGCGTCTTCGCGCGCCTTGGCGCGGAAATACGCCTGCATCGCTTCGGCGAGCGCCTGCTCGGCCTCGCGGAGGGCCTGCTGGGCCTGCTGCAGTCGCTGGCGCGCGGCCTGCTCCTGTTCGCCGAGCCAGTCGATGTGCGTTTCGCGCTGTTCGAGCGCGAGCGGGAAGGGAATCCCGGGCGGCGGCGGGTCGAGCATGCGCAGCCGCTGCCCGGCACGCTCGCGGCGCAGCGCCTCGATCTCGGCCTCGATCCTCTCGCAGGCCTCGCGCCGCTCGCGCACCACGCGCTGGCGCTCGACCACTTCCTGGCGCGCCTTCTCGGTGCGGTGCGCGCGCAGCTGCAGCAGCTGCTGCAGCGGATAGCGGCGGCGCGAGGTGCCGATCACGGGAAGAGCTTCCGGAGCGTGTCGGACGACTGCGCGAACGGCACCAGTTCGCCCGAGCCCTGCTGCAGCAGCTTGCGGATCGCGCCGATGCGCTCGATCGCGAAGTCGGCGTCGGGATCGCTCCCGCGCTTGTACTCGCCCAGCTGCAGCAGCAGTTCGACGTCCTGGTACTTGGCCAGCGCCTTGCGCAACTGGCCCGCCGCACGCAGGTGCGCGCCGTCGACCACCCTCGGCATCGTGCGGCTGAGGCTGGTGAGGACGTCGATCGCCGGGTAGTGGTACGCGGCGGCCAGCTTGCGCGAGAGCACGATGTGGCCGTCGAGGATCGAGCGCACCTCCTCGACGATCGGATCGCCGCCGTCCTCGTCCTCGGCCAGCACGGTGTAGAAGGCGGTGATGCTGCCGGCGTGGTTGTTGCCGGCGCGCTCGAACAGCCGCGGCAGTGCACTGAACACGGACGGCGGGAATCCGCGCCGCGCCGGCGGCTCGCCGATCGCCAGGCCGACATCGCGCAGCGCGCGCGCGAAGCGGGTGACCGAATCGAGCAGCAGCAGCACGCGCTTGCCGCGGTCGCGGAAATGCTCGGCGATCGCGGTGCCCACCCAGGCCGCGCGGCTGCGCTCGAGCGCGGGCCGGTCGGACGTCGCGACCACGATCACCGACTTCGCCAGGCCCGCATCGCCCAGGTTGTCGTGGATGAATTCGTTGACCTCGCGGCCACGCTCGCCGACCAGCACAATCACGTTGACGTCGGCATCGCCGCCGCGCGCGAGCATGCCCAGCAGCGTGCTCTTGCCGCCGCCGGCGACGGCGAAGATGCCCACGCGCTGGCCTTCGCCTGCGGTCATGGTGGCGTCGATCGCGCGCACCCCGGTGGAGAACGGGCGTTCGATCAGGTTGCGCGCGAGCGGGTTGGGCGAGGCGGCGTAGATCGGCATGTCCACGCCCGGCCCGACCGGCCCCCTGTCGTCGATCGGCGTGCCGTGCGCGTCGAGGATGCGGCCGAGCAGGCCATCGCCGGCGCGCACCGTCGCCTGGCGCCCGCTGGCGACGATCTGGGTGGTGGCGGAAATGCCGTCGAGCGCGCCCAGCGGCGTGAGCAGCGTGTGCTGGCGCGAGACGCCCACCACTTCCGCTGCGAGATCGAACGCCGGGTCGCCCTCGCCCGGCGGGTTGCGCAGGTGGCACAGTTCGCCGATGGCGGCCTTCAGGCCGGTGGCGCGGATCAGGGTGCCGTAGGCCTCGACCACACGACCGACGCGCTCGATCGACTTGACCCCCGCCAGCGCGTCGAGCAGCGGATCGATCGCCCCTTCGCCCGGCGCGGACGCCAGCGGCATCCCGGGCAGGTTCACGACGCCGCCCCCGCCTGGCTGGCGCCGGCCAGGGCGACGCGGATCGCCTCAATCTGCTGGGCGACGCCCGCGCGCACCTCGCCTGCCTCGGAGACCACCACGCAGCTCAACGGATCCAGGCTTTCGTCGTCCACCAGTTCGATCACGCCTACCGCCGGATGCGCCTGGCGCACCGCGCCCAGGCCCGCCTGCACCGAGGCGCGGGCGCCTGGATGCACGCGGATCAGCAGGAACTGTTCGGCCTGCGCCGCTTCAACCGCCTGCATCACCAGCGGCGGCACCACGCTGGCGGCATCGAACCCGGGAGCCACGCGCTTGACGATCGCGCAGGCGAGTTCGGTGATGCGGCCGGCGGCGTCGGCCAGGACACGGGCGCGGCGCTCGTTCAGGGCGGTCAGCTGCTCGGTCATCTGCTGCTGTGCGCGCTTGATGCCTTCGGCGAAGCCTTCCGCCTGCCCGATTTCGCGGGCGCGGGCGACCTCGCCTTCCACTTCCGCACTGAGCGCATTGACCCGGGCCAGCAGATCGTCGAGTTCGTCGAGCGCAGCCCAGGACTGGGCCGGCACCACGCGCGCGGCCAGTGCCCGGCCGACATCGCGACGATCGAACACGGCCACGCCGCTCGCGGGCGCGTGGTCGCGCGCAGCGGTCGGGGCGGTTGCCGGGCGCGGGCTAGTCGGCATCGCGATCCTCGTGGTGTGATGCGACGACCAGCACCGCCTTCTCGGGCACGTGGGTCGGCAGCGGATCGGCCGGCGGGTGCAGCAGGCGCGCCCAGTCGGCGAGCGCACGGTTGCGCCGTCCCGCCCAGGCCTGCAGTTCCGCCTGCCCCTGTCGATCGAGCAGGCGGCCCAGCGGGGCGGGATCGGACCCGAACGTGGGCTCGGCCAGCAGCGCCTCCCATTGCGAAGACAGTCGCGCGCGCGTGGCGGCGTCGAAGCGTCCGTCCCACACCGTGCGGTCGAGGGCGAGCAGATAGCTGTTGCCGAGCGTGGCGCGCAGCCAGCGCACCGGTTCGCGGCGGACCTCCGCCCGGATCAGGGGCGCGTAGGCCAGGACGCCGAGATCGCGCACCAGGGCGGCGACGCGCGCGCGCGGCCAGCGCCTCGGCACGGCGACGTAGGCCGGTTCGCCCGGGCGCGGCGCCAGCAGCCCGTCGAGCAGGTCCTGCGGCAACGACCGCACCAGCAGCCGCCTGCCGAGCGGAGTCGTTCGCGCGCGTGCGATCAGCGCATCGTCGAACCCGTGAGCCGACGGATCGGCGAACCACGCCGGATGCACCTCGGCGAGCAGCGACTGCAGCGACACCGGCTCAACCGTTCCAGAGCCTGCCACCGTCGACCGCCTGCGGCGCGCGACGCTGGCGCAACCTGCCCCATGCCGCCCAGACCAGCGCAAGCAGCGCGAGCACGCCGAGCCCGATGCCGATCGACATCGCGTTGGCCGCCGACAGCGCGGCAGGCACGGTATTGGCGCGCGGCTGCGCCGCATTGACCGGCGCGCCCGGCATCGGCACGAACTCCACCGACACCTTGTTGATGTCGCTCAGCCCCTCGATGCCGTCCTTGACCACCGTCTTGATCCGGGTCTGCATGTTCTCGAGGTTGGCGCCCGGCTGCTGGAAGATCACCACCGCGGCGGATGAATCGCCGGCCTCGCCACCCAGCGGATCGCGCTGCGCCATGGCGATGTGGACCCGCGCCTCGACCACCCCGGGGTAGCTGGCCAGCGTGCGCGCCAGCTCCTGCTGGCGGCTGCACAGGTAGCGCGCGTTCTCCTCGACCGAAGACGAGGCGATGCCTTCCTTCTTGAACACGTCGCACATGGACACGTACTGCTGGCGCGGCAGGCCGCGCGACTGCAGCACCTGCATGGCCTGCGAGAACTCGCCCTTGTCGACCCGGATTTCCCAGCCGGTCTTGCTGATCGACGTGCGCTTCTCGGCATTCACGCCCGAACCGAGCAGCGCCGCGTACACCTCGTTGGCCTGGCGCTCCTCGAGATCGCCGTACAGCGTGACCTTCGAGCAGGCCGCGAGCAGCAGGCAGGCCAGCGCGAGGCCCGTCGCGCGCAGCGCGCCCGACATCCGCAATCGATCGCTCGTGTTCATGGTCCCGGCTCCGGCAGGGGTCAGGACTGCTGACGGAACAGCTGCTGCACGCCGTCGGACGTGCGGTTGGCCACGTTCGAGGTCAGCTGCGACTGGAACAGGAACTGGTGGCACTGCATCGTCATCTCGAGCATCTGCCCCGGCGTCATCTCCGTGGCGCTGGCGGACATGGCCCGCGACAGCGACTCGATGTTCTTGGCCGTGCCGTTGAGGCTGTCGAAGGCGTCGACCATCATCTTCGCGCTGGCGGACTCGCCTGTCGGCGCCGCGGGCGCCGCGGCGTCGGCGCTGGCCGTCTTCGACGGGGCGCCGGTGCGCTCGAGTGCCTGCGCGAATTCGCGCACGTCCACCGCGGCGGCCTGCGGCTGCAGCACCGGTGCCGCGGCGGGATTGGCGGCCGCGTCGAGTGCGGCGACCTGGATTGCATCGATCATGTGATTCGCTCCCTGCTGCCGGCGCCATGGCGGCGCCACCGGACCCGGCGCGGCGACAAGCGGCCGCGCGCGCCACGATCCACCGACCGCCGACGATTACTGCTTGCGGGCGACCGCGTTCAACGACTCGGCCACGCTGTTCTGCGAGGTCGCGGCGTTGTTGGACATGAACTGCATCTTCAGGCTGGCGGCGGTCAGCGCCACCATCTGCGAAGGCTGGTCGGAGCCGGCGCCGATCTGGTCGGACAGCTGGGTGATCTCCGAGGCCTGGGAATCGAGCGTCTGACCCCACGCGCGCGACATCGCTTCGTACCAGCTGCTGCCGCTGCCCGCGCCGCCGCCGCTGCGCACCCCGTTGGTGCCGGGACCGTTGTTGAACGTCGCCGCGCCGATGTACTGGTTGATCAGGTTGCCGTCGGTTGGAATCGTCATCGCAGTGCTCCTTGTGCGTGGAGGAACCGGACCTTGCAGGTTGATCGGGACGGACGGGTCCGGAGTGTCTCGTCTCGGAACTCTACCGGATAAACATGGCCGCGCATCGTGACCTAGGGTTTACCGCAGGCGATGTCTACGGCGTGTTGGGCTCGAGCGCGCCTGCACTCAGGCCCGGGCCGGTTTCAGGTTGCTGAACACCACGCGCGGGTCGCGCGGTCGCAGTGCCCGACGAGGCGCCCTGCGACGGCGCCTCGTCCGGCGGCGCATCGTCCGCGGGCGGCGCCGGTGCCGGCGACGGCCTGAGCTTCGCGAGCGCGCCGTCCGGACGCAGCACGTGCGCGTGCGCGCCGATCGAGATCAGCTCGCCCCAGCCGGGAATCGCGTCCCCGACCTGGTAACGCTCGCCGTCGGCGGTCTCGACGTACGGCGCGTCGCCGCGCACCACGGAGACGATGTGGGCCTGGGTCTGCGGAATCGCGCTGGCATCGGCCGTCGCATCCGCCACCGCCTCGTCCAGGTCCACCGGCTCGACCATGTTCACGCCGGTCTCGACCATCGCCCGGGAGCGGATGAATTCGCGCACCGCCTCGGCGTCGCCGCCCAGCCGGCCGGTGACGCGGACGTTGTTGTCGCCCAGGTATTCGGCCTGGACCTGGTAGCCGCCGGTCCGCATCACCTCGGCCACGTCCACCGCGAGATCCTCGCCGCTGCGCAGCTTGACGCTGGCCGGCAGCGCCTCGCTGGCGATGCGGGCGTCCAGGCGCCCGGCGGTAGCGGCATCGTCGACCGTGCCGGCCAGCACCGCGTGGCCGTCGACGTCACGGGTGATGCGCACGTCGCTGACGCGATGCTCGCGCGCCAGTTCGCGCAGCCGCTGCTCGACGTCGACCGGTGGCGGCGGGGCCGGCATCCAGGCGGCGAAGATCGCCAGGCCTGCCAGCGCCAGCACCGCGATTCCCGCGATCATCGGCAAGCGGCTGGTGAAGGCGGGGCGCCGGCGCGGCGGCGCCTCGAGCCCGTAGTCGGGCGCCAGCGCCACCCATTCGGGCGCGTCGACGGGGCCGAACGCGATCGCGGCCTCGCCGATGCCGATCCGCTGGACCTGCGAGACCTCCACCGGATCGCCCGGGTGCAGGGTGCGCCCGGGCAGCTCCAGCGGCGCATCGAGCGCGCGCAGGTGGAAGCGCCCGTCGACCACGTTCACCAGCGCGTGGTGCGCGGCGACGCCGGCGTCGGCCAGGACCACGTCGCAGTCGTCGCCGCTGCCGACCAGCACCATCTCGCGACGCGACAGCGGGCGGCTGGCGCCCGCATGCAGGCCGGCGACGATGCGCAGGACGGCGGCGCCTTCAGGCGCGTCGTGAGGGGCGGTCGTATGTGGATCGGGGGGCATGGACATCGGGTTCGGCTCCTGCGGGCGGGGGACCCCACGGGACGGGTGGTTCGGGCGGTGGCGCGGGACGGTCAGGCATTGATCTGTCCGGCCTGCACGATCCGGAGGTCAGGCGCGAGCTCCTGGTAGGAAAGCACCGGCAGGTCGAAGAAATCCACCTCCAGCAGCTTGCGCAGGTGGCGTCGCACGTCGAGCGAACACAGCAGCACCGGGCGCACGCCCGGCACCTGACGCGCCAGGTGCGCGCGGACCTCGCTGCCCAGCCGCGCGGCGAGTTCGGGCGAGATCGCCAGCTGGCTGGCGCCGCCGGCCACGCGTACCGACTGGCGCAGCTTGTCCTCGAGTTCGGGATGGATCAGCAGCACGTGCAGCTGGCGTTCGGCATCGGACCAGCGCTCGGCGATCTCGCGCTTGAGCGCCACGCGCACGTACTCGGTCAGCAGCACGACGTCCTTCTCGCGGCTGCCGACGTCGGTGATGGCTTCGAACGCGTCGCGCAGGTTGCGGATCGGGACGCCTTCCTCGGCCAGCCGTCGCAGCACGTCGGCCACGCGCTGCGGCGCCACCACGCGCAGCATCTCCTTGATCAGGTCCGGGTAGTCGCGCTGCATCTTGCCGAACAGGTTGGAGGTTTCCTGGATGCCCAGGAAACTGCCGAGCCGGCGCCGCAGCGCGGCATCGACGTGCAACACCAGCACGTCCAGCGGCGCCAGCGCGCCCTCGGCCGCGGGGCCGTCGCGCCATTGTCCCGACAGCGGCGGGAACCAGCCCGGCTGCGGCGACGCGCCGGGCGCCTGCGGTTCGAACGCGCCATCGCGCGGCAGGCGGCCGGACGCGACCCGCGCGCCGTGCGCACTGAGCCGGAACTCGCCCTCGGTCAACGCGCCGGACACGCGCACCACCGGCGTGGGCAGCGGCACGCCGAACTCGTCGCGCACCTGGCGCGTGACGCCGGCGACGCGCGCGCGCACCGGCTCCTGGCCGATCACCGTCGCCAGCGCCGGCGACAGCTCCAGCAGCAGCGGTGGCGGCGGCGCGAAGTCGTCGGTTTCCTCCGGCACCTGCGATGCGGCCATCTCCTCGTCGCTGACCTTGAACAGCTTGCGCAGGGTCTCGAACTGCAGACGGTAGCGCCAGGCGCTGAAGCCGAGCAGGCCCAGGCCCAGCACCAGGAACACCGGCCACGGGAAGCCGGGCACCAGGGTCATCAGCATCGCCAGCAGCCCGGTGATCAGCGCCACCCGCGGCTGCGCGCCGACCTGGCGGGTGATGGCGTCGCCGAGGTGGCGATCCTCGATCTCGCCCGCCGTGCGCGTGACCACCAGGCCCGCGGCCATGGTCGCCAGGATCGCGGGGATCTGCGACACCAGGCCGTCGCCGATGGTCAGGATGCTGTAGGTATGCGTGGCCTGGGCCAGCGACATGTCCTTCTGCAGCACGCCGATCGCCAGGCCGCCCAGCAGGTTCACCAGGATGATGACGATGCCGCAGATCGCATCGCCCTTGACGAACTTCATCGCGCCATCGAGCGAGCCGTGGAGCTGGCTCTCGGTCTCCAGCAGGCGGCGCTTCTTGCGCGCCTCGTCCTTGTCGATCAGGCCCGAGCGCAGGTCGGAATCGATCGACAGCTGCTTGCCGGGCATCGCGTCGAGGGTGAAGCGGGCCGCGACCTCGGCCACGCGCTCGGCGCCCTTGGCGATCACGATGAACTGCACCACGGTGATGATCAGGAACACCACCAGGCCGACCACCAGGTTGTTGCCGGCCACCAGCGTGCCGAAGGTTTCGACGATGTGACCGCCTTCGGCATGCAGCAGGATCGACTTGGTGATCGCGATCGAGATCGCCAGCCGGAACAGCGTGGTCAGCAGCAGGACGCTGGGAAAGCTGGAGAACGCGACCGGGTTGGGGATGTAGATGCCCAGCAGCAGCAGGCCGAACCCGATCGAGATGTTGATCGCCACCAGGGTGTCCAGCGCCACCATCGGCAGCGGCAGGATCATCACGCTGATGATCAGCACCGCGCCGAAGGCGAGGATCACGTCGCTGTAGCCGGCCCGGCGCCGCGGCGCGGAGCCTTCCGGTGCCGCGAGCAGTGAGGACAGCCAGCCGCGTACGTTCGTCGTCATCCTTGCCCCTGTGGTCGAGAGCGGGTTCCGGTCCCCCGCATCCGCACTGGTACCGCGTGCGATGCGGCGACGGGGCGACCATATCCCGTCGTGATGTTATATGTCCGTCAACAGGATGTTTCGTTCATCAATCACGCGCTGTCTACGCAAAGACTAGACGCGCATCACGATCGTTTAACCTTGAACCGCTGTAATAAGCCGGGCGTGCCGTTCGCGGTGCCGGAGTGCTGGCGGGCGAGGGTGTCGAGGGCCACCGGCCCCAGATCATCGTCGTCGAGCGTGGATACCAGCGTCACTGCGTTCGCGCTCACTCCGACGGCGAAGGCACGGCCGGCGCGCGACCGCAGCACCACGATGCGTTCGCGCGGGCCCACCGGCAGCACCTGCACGACGGACAGCGGCGCGTCCGGGCCGGCCAGGCCGAACCGGCGCCGCAGGAGACGGAGCAGCACCAGCAGGAAGACGATGATGAACGCAAGCGGCAACAGGATCGCGAGCAGTTCCCCCACGTACGACCCGCCTTCTCCAGCGGGCGCCACGGGCGTCGCGATCGCGGGCAGGGACAGGCTCGACAGCAGCAGCGGGGTGACCAGGCGTCGGCTCGGCGTCATCGTCGGACTTCATCGCGCGGGGACGCCGGACGGGACCGGCATCGGGGCCGCATACCCTAGCAGGCAACCGCGTTGGCCGCGTGTCGGCGCGGCGCGGCGCGCTGCGGGCGGCAGGAGACCGGCCGCGTGAGTCCGCGTGCCGCGCGCCCCGGTGCCACCGCGGGCGCGGCCGCTCCCGGACTCGGCGCGATCCTGGATGCGATCCCGTTCGCCTGCGCGGCATTCTCCCGCGCCGATGGCGCGCTGGCGGCTGCCAACCACGGCTTCCAGGACGCCTTCGCCGCCCTGCCCGGGCATCGCGACCGGCAGCAGCTGGCGAGCGCGCTGGGCGTGGCCCCGGACGCGGACGGCGCCGAAGCGCGCGCGCCGCACAGCGGCCACTGGTACGCGCTGCACTGGAGGCCGCTGGCGGCGGACGGACAGGCGTTCGACCTGCTCACCGCGGTCGACATCAGCGCCCGGCTGGAGGCGCTGGATACCCACAAGCACCGGCAGGAGAAGCTGCTGTTCACCTCGCGGCTGATGTCGGTGGGCGAAATGGCGGCCACCCTCGCGCACGAACTCAACCAGCCGCTGGCGGCGATCGTGAACTACCTCAACGGCAGCCTGCGCCTGGTGGGCCAGGCCGGCGGCCCGGCGCAGGTGGAGCGGGCACTGGTGGCCGCGCGCACCCAGGCCGAGCACGCCAGCGCCGTGATCGCGCGCGTGCGCGAATTCGTGCGCGCACGCGAGCCGCGGCGCGATGCGCAGGAGGTCGGCGTGATCGCGCACACGGTGCTGGAGCTGCTGCGGCTGGAGGCCGAGCGCCAGCAGCTGCGCATCGACCTGGCGCTATCGCCGTCGCTGCCGGCGGTCTACGCCGACCGGGTGATGGTGGAGCAGGTGCTGCTCAACCTGGTCAAGAACGCGATCGAGGCGATGCGCGAGGTGCCGGCGCCGCAGCGCGAACTGCGTATCGAGGGCCGCGTGAACCTCGACGATGAGATCGAGGTGCGGGTGCTCGACCGCGGCGGCGGGCTCGGCCCGGCCGAAAGCGAACAACTGTTCTCGCCCTTCTTCACCACCAAGTCCGATGGCCTGGGCATCGGCCTGGCCATCTGCCGCTCGATCATCGAATACCATGAGGGTCGATTGTTCTTCGAACCCAGGACCGGCGGCGGCAGCGTATTCGCGTTCACGCTGCCGCGCGCGGAAGGGAGGCTGTAGGGAATGGCATCCGCACGCATCTACCTGGTCGACGACAACGATCCCTTCCGCGAGTCCACCGCGTGGCTGCTGGAAACGGCCGGCTTTGAGCCGCGGCCGTTCGCCTCCGGCGCCGCGTTCCTGGCCGCCTACGAGGCCGACCGCCACGGTGCGCGCGACGAATGCCTGGTCTCCGACATCCGCATGCCGCAGATGAGCGGCCTGCAGCTGCAGGACGAGATGCTCCGGCGCGGGATCCGCCTGCCGCTGGTGTTCGTCACCGCGCACGGCGACGTGCCGCTCGCGGTGGAGGCGATGCGCAAGGGCGCCACCAATTTCCTCGAGAAGCCGTTCACCGACGATGCGCTGCTGCACGCGATCGAGGCGGCCTTCGCCAGCCGCCGGCTGCCGGCGCAGATGCGCAACGAGGCGCTGGAGAAGCTGAGCCCGCGCGAGCGCCAGGTGCTCGACCTGGTGGTGGCGAGCAAGCCGAACAAGATCATCGCCGACATCCTCGGCATCAGCATCAAGACCGTGGAACTGCACCGCGCGAACATGATGTCCAAACTGGGCGTGCGCTCGCTGCCCGAACTGATGAAGGTGGCACTGGGCCATGGCTGACCGTTCCGGCAAGACGTCACGCAAGGGCGCACCCCGCGTCCCCGCGCAGGCGCCCTCTTCCCAACCCGATGCGCGCCAGGTGGGCGCGGTCGGCGACCGCCTGCCGCGGCTGTCGCCGGCGCAGGCGGCTGCGCTGCGCGGCCTGTTCGCCTCGCCGCAGACCTGGACCCTGCAGGGCAACGGGGTGCTCCAGTTCATGCCCGGGCGCCCTGCCTCGCCGGCGCAGGCGTTCGAACTCGATGCGGAGGGCACCCGCATCGGCCTCGGTCTGCAGGCGCCCGACACCGACGCCGCCGTGCACTGGACCGACTACAGCGGCCGTTCGCGCGTGCTCGCCTGGAGCCTGGCGCACGAGGCGTCGCTGGTGCGGCTGAGCGACGCCTTCGGCGTCGTGCTCACGCCGCAGGTGGACGTGGACGCCGCGGCTCCGGCGGAGGCCGACGCGCTCTGGCTGGACTTCATCGTCGACGAGGATCCCGGCGACGACGGTGCCTCGCGCATGCCGTCGCTGCAGGGCGCGTTGCGCGCGCCGCCGGCGTGGACCGACCGCCTGCTCGAACGCGCCGATCCACCCTACGACGATCCCGTGCCGCTGCCGGCGCGCTGGCGCGAACTGGGCACCACCGTCTCGGTGCTGTGGCGGATCCCGCCGCTGCCCTGGGCCGACTGGTCGCGGCTGCGTCCGGGCGACGTGCTGGTCGCTGGCCGCCAGAGCCGTCCACCGCGCGCGCAGGCCTGCGCCGCCGGCCTTGCCTGGCCGATCGCTCCCGAATCCGGCGGCTGGCGCATCGACGGCCCGCCCGCTCCCCTACCCAGTGCTGTGCAGGAGGCTTCCCCCATGAGCGACACCCCCCAGGACGACGGCAACCCGGCGGCGGCACCGGACGGCGACGCGCTCGCGCGGCGGCTGCCGGTCGACATCGCGTTCGAACTCGGCCGCAGCGAGCTGCGCATCGGCGAGCTCTCGGCGCTGCAGCCCGGCTATGTCTTCCCGCTGGCTGCGCCGGTGGAGGGCATGAACGTGACCATCCGCGCCAACGGCCAGGCCGTGGGCCAGGGCGAACTGGTCGCGGTCGGCGACACGCTCGGCGTGCGCCTGCTGTCGTGGACCTGAGCACCCGCCCCCGCCCCTCCCGCCGCGCCCCGGAGCCTGCATGGACCTGAGCAGCTATTCCCCCGCCCTGGTACTGGTCGTCATCGTCGCGCTGGCGCTGGCGCCCTTCGTCGCGGTGATGGTGACCTCGTTCACCAAGATCGTGGTGGTGCTGAGCCTGCTGCGCAATGCGCTGGGGCTGCAGCAGGTGCCGCCGAACGTGGTCATCAACGGCCTGGCGATCGTGCTGTCGATCTACGTGATGTATCCGGTGATCCTGCAGACCTACGAAGCGGTGACCGCCCACCAGCAGGGGCGGCCGGTACCGGCCGAGGTGCAGGCGCAGGTGGACCGGCGCGAACGCGAGCAGGCCGCGCGCGCCCGGGCGCAGGCCGAACGCGCCGCGCAGCGGGCGCAGGCGCCGGGTGCGGACGGTGGTGCATCCGCCGCGGCGCCGGCCGGCCCGCTCGCGCAGGGTGCGGAGCCGCCGCCGGCGAGCCCGGCCGCGGCCGACGCCCTGCGTGCCGAATCCGAAGCGGAAACCGCGCGCGCGGCGTCCGAGCCCGGCCCGCTGTTCCGCAACGTCACCACCGGCGAAACTGCGGAGGGCGGCGACGGCGCGCAGGCCGAGATCGTGGTGCCGGCGCCGGCGCAGTCGAGCCCGCCGGTGGCTGCCGGCACCGACGGCGCGCGCCTGCTGGCCATGTTCGAGGCCGGCAAGGAGCCGCTGCGCACGTTCCTGATCGAGCACTCGAACGACGCCGAGCGCGGCTTCTTCCTGCGCAGCGCGCGCAGCCTGCTGCCCGAATCGCGCCGCAACGACCTCAGCGTGGACGACTTCATCGTCGTGGTCCCGGCGTTCACCGTGAGCGAGCTGACCGCCGCGTTCCAGATCGGCTTCCTGATCTTCCTGCCGTTCCTGATCATCGACCTGGTGGTGGCCAACATCCTGCTCGCGCTGGGGATGATGATGATGTCGCCCACCACCGTCTCGCTGCCGTTCAAGCTGCTGCTGTTCGTGCTGATCGACGGCTGGGCCAAGCTGGTGCACGGACTCGTGCTCACCTACACGCCCGGGGGCTGACATGGGCGAGACCCTCGAACTCACCCGCCAGGCGCTGTGGCTGGTACTGATGCTGTCGGGGCCGCCGATCGCGGCGGCGGCGATCGTCGGCCTGGTGGTCGCGTTCCTGCAGGCCGCCACCCAGATCCAGGAGCAGACCTTCGCCTACGCGCTGAAGTTCGTCGCCATCGTGCTGGCGCTGTTCGTCACCGGAGCGATGATCGGCGGCACGCTGTACACCTATTCGAACCGGATCTTCATCGAGTTCCCGTCGCTGATCCGGCGCTGATGGAAATCTTCTCGTCCGCGGAAACCGCGCTGCTGGCGCTGGGGCTGACCCTGCCGCGGATCGTCGGCGCGTTCATCATGCTGCCGCTGATCAGCCCGCAGAACATGCCGGCGATGGTGCGCAACAGCTTCCTGGTGAGCCTGGCGATCGTAGCCCTGCCGATCGTGGTGACCACCGCGCCGCCGGGCACGATGAGCACGCTCTCGTGGCCGGCGCTGGTGGTCAAGGAGCTGTTCATCGGGATCGCGATCGGCTTCTGCTTCGGCATCGTGTTCTGGGCGATCGCCGCGGCGGGCAACGTGATCGACACCCAGGTGGGCATGTCGATGGCGGTAGTGTTCGATCCGATCCAGGGCCACCAGACCTCGCTGCACAGCGAGTTCCTGTCGCATTTCGCGGCCTGGGTGTTCATGGCCAGCGGCGCGTTCCTGATCTTCCTCGACCTGTTGCTGGGCAGCTACGCGATCTGGCCGCCGACCTCGTTCTTCCCCAACCTGCCGGCCTCGGGCATGAACCTGTTCGTGGGCCACTTCAGCTACTTCATGACCACGATGCTGGTGCTGGCCGCGCCGGTGATGGTGATCCTGCTGATCGTCGACCTGTCCTTCGGCCTGGTGAACCGCTACGCGCCGCAGCTCAACGTGTTCGCGCTGACGCTGCCGCTCAAGGCCTGGGCGGCGACCGGGATCATCCTGCTGCTGCTGGGCGTGTACGTCGAGGTGCTGGTGCGGCGGCTGGGCGACAGCCAGGGGCTGGTGGAGATGCTGCGGCGGACGTTCGGGAGTTAGCGGCCCGACCGGCCCACACCGTCGCCATTGGCGCGCCACGTCGCCAGCGCGCGATGTCCTTCCCCTCCGCGTGCAGGCGCACCCCGACGCACCGGCGCCGCGGTCCGCGCCACTACGCCTGAGCCGGCCGCTCGACGGACTCGGGATGCCGGTAGCCGTCCGCGCGCGCCAGGATCTCCGGCGGCGTGGTTTCCTCGGGCGTGGCGAACACGCCCGTGCGCCGCAGCCATTCGCCCGGGGAACGCGCCGACGTCAGCGCCACCACCGGGATCGAGAGCACCAGGCCCGCGATCACCGGCGACATCCACGCGGCCAGTCCGGGCGAGACCAGGTACGCCACGATACCCGCGCCGATCCCGAACAACGTCAGGCCACCGTAGCGCGCCACCAGCGCCGACAGCGGCAGGCTGCCGTCGTCGCGGCGTTGCGCGTCCCAGCCCGAGTCCTTGCCGGCCAGCACTTCGGCCACGCCGCGCGACTGCAGGTACATGGTCACCGGCGCCATCAGCGCGGCGAGCACGGTTTCCAGCAGCGCGCCGGCCAGCAGCCGCAGCGTGCCGCCGCAGGCGCGCCGGGTGGCGCGGTCGAGCAGCGTGGCCAGCAGGCCGAGCAGCTTGGGCGCGAACAGCAGCCCCATGGTCAGCGCGAACACCCACAGGAAACGCTCGGGGTCGGCCTCGCGCCAGTAGCTCAGCGGCGAGTAGCGGCCGCCGCCGTCGGGCTCGGCATTCGCGGCTTCCAGCGGGATCGCCAGGCCCACCAGCATCAGCATCGCCCACATCGGCGCGGTGAAGTAGTGGCCGATGCCGACCAGCAGGTGGGTGCGGCTGATCCAGTGCAGCCCGCGCGCGGGCAGCACCATCGCATGCTGCAGGTTGCCCTGGCACCAGCGACGGTCGCGTACCAGCATGTCGGTCAGCGACGGCGGGCCTTCCTCGTAGCTGCCGTCCAGCCCGGGCTCCATGTGCAGCGCCCAGCCGCCGCGCCGCATCAGCGCGGCCTCGACGAAGTCGTGGCTCAGCACGGTGCCGCCGAACGGCTCGCGCCCGCCCAGTTCCGGCAGCCCCGCGCATTCGGCGAACGCGCGGGTGCGGATCATGGCGTTGTGGCCCCAGTAGTTGCTCTCCGCGCCGTGCCACCACGCCACGCCGTGCGCGACCACCGGGCCGTACACGCGCCCGGAGAACTGCTGCATGCGCGCAAAGATGGTGCTGCCGTTGACCACCACCGGCAGGGTCTGCACCAGGGCGAGGTCCGGGTGCCGCTCCATCGCGCCGGAGAGGCGGACGATCGTGGCGCCGCTCATCAGGCTGTCGGCGTCGAGGATCAGCATGTGCGCGTACGCACCGCCGAAGCGGCGCACCCAGCCGGCGATGTTGCCGGCCTTGCGCTCGCGGTTGTCGTCGCGGCGGCGGTAGTACACGCCGATGCGGCCTGCCAGCTGCGCGCGCAGGGTGCCGAAGGCCTGCACCTCGGCCGCGGCGATGTCGGCCTTGCGCGTGTCGCTGAGGATGAAGCAGTCGAAGCGGTCGCCCTGCCCGGTGGCGACCACCGACTCGAGGATCGCCCGCACGCCGGCGAAGGTGCGCTGCGGGTCCTCGTTGTAGACCGGCACCAGCAACGCGGTGCGCGTGGACAGCTCCGGCAGCGGACCGCCCGTGTCCAGGCCCAGGCGCAGCGGCCGCCGCGCGACCACGCGCGCGAATCCCGCCAGCGCGCCCATGAACGACATCGCGATCCAGGCGAACAGCAGCACGAACAGCACCAGCAGCACGCCCTCCAGCACGCGCACGTCGCCGCTGCGCATCAGCCACCACATCTGGTAGGCCGCGACCAGGGTCAGCGCGGCCGTGCCGCCGAACACGAACAGCCGGCGCCATCCGATGCCCGGCGGCGTGGTCGGCAGGCGCCGGTTCGCGAGCCGGCCGGCGTGCAGCGCCTGCACCGGCATGTCCAGCGGTGCGTCGGGCGGCAGCCAGGGGGCATCGGTGGAAGGATCGAGCGGTGCCACAGCCCCCGCGCGCGGTTCGCTCACGCCGGCCACCGCCACAGCCAGGTCTCCGACAGCGGCGCGCCGGCCGCATCGAGCAGCCGCGCCCGGAGTTCGACCACGTCCGCCTCGCCCGGGAACAGTTCGAAACTCATGCGCCAGCGGCCGTTCGCCGCCAGGCGATAGGCGACCGGGTTGCGCAGTTCGCCCGCCGAGGCGCTGGCCTCGACCCGCACCTGCGCATCGGCCGGCAACGCCGACAGCGCCTCGCCCTCCAGGTCGACCACGAACTGGCGCGGACGCACGCCGTCGCCGTCGCCTTCGCCGCTGCGGGTCGCGGCCACGCGGGCCAGACCCGGCAGCCAGGCGTGGTCGCGGCACCAGTGCAGGCGGTAGCCGAAGCGGTGCTCGCGCCCGGCGGCCAGCGGTTCGCGCGGTCGCCAGAACGCGACGATGTTGTCGGCGAACTCGTTGCCGGTCGGCAGCTCCACCAGGTGCACCTCGCCGGCGCCCCAGTCGCCCACCGGCTCGACCCAGGCGCTGGGCCGCTTCTCGTACGAGGCTTCCGCGTCCTGGAAATCGGCGAACTCGCGCTTGCGCTGCATCAGCCCGAAACCGCGTGGATGTTCGTCCTGGAACCCGCTGTGGTCGACCTGCGCCGGATTGCGCAGCGGGCGCCAGACCTGTTCGCCGCGGCCGTTGAGCATCGCCAGGCCGTCGGAGTCGTGCACCGCGGGACGGAAGTCGTCGACGCCGACGCGGTCGCCGGGATCGAACTCGAACATGCTCGTCAGCGGGGCGATGCCGGCGTTGCGCAGCGCCACGCGCGGATACAGGCGCGCGTCGACGTCCATCACGGTTTCCTCTCCCGCGGGCCGCAGCACGAAGCGGTAGGCACCGGCGACGCTCGGCGCATCGAGCAGCGCGTGCACGACGGCGTGGTCCGCGCCCGGCGCCGGGCGCTCGAGCCAGAACGCGCGGAACAGCGGGAACTCCTCCGGCCCCGGCTCGCCGCTGCCCAGCGCCAGCCCGCGCGCCGAGAGGCCGTAGACCAGCCCGCGCGCCACCGCGCGGAAATAGCTCGCGCCCAGGAACACGCACAGTTCGTCGAAGTAGTCGGGGCTGTTGACCGGCGCGTGCAGGCGGAAGCCGGCGTGTCCCAGCTGCGGATCGTCCGGCGGGGGGACCTGCGGGCCGAAATCGAAGCGCTCGCGACGGTACGGCAGCGGTGCCGCGCGCCCGTCCTCGACCACATGCAGGTCGACCCGGTCCTTGAAGATGAAGCCGCGGTGGAACAGCTGCACCTGGAACGGCGCGCCGCCGTCGCGCCATAGCGCATGCTCGCCGCGGAAGCGGTAGTCGCGGAACTGGTCGTAGTCGATCGCGTCCAGCGCCGCCGGCAGCGTGCGCGAGGGCGGCACGTAGGCGCGCGTGGCGAGATCGCGCGCCAGCGCGGGCACGGTGTCGTCGTCGAACGGCGTGGACGCATCGCCCGTGGCCGCGCGCACGGCCGCGAGGCCGGGCAGCGCGAGCATCAACGGCATCGACGCGCCGGCCGCAATCAGGTGTCGGCGTCGCAAGGCAACCTCGCAGTGACGGCGGGTGGGGAAAAAGCGGCGCCCATTAGACGGACGGCCGCTTAACCGCGCGTCAAGGCGGCGTCAGGATACCGCGCCAGCCATGCCGGAGTGGCGCAGCAGCGCATCGATCCGCGGCGCGCGTCCGCGGAAGGCGCGGAAGTTCTCGGCCGCCGGCCGGCTGCCGCCGCGCGCCAGCACCTCGTGGCGGAAGCGCGCACCGGTCTGCGCCACCTGGTCCGGCGCTTCCTCGAACGCGGCGTACGCGTCGGCGCTCAGCACCTCGGCCCACTTGTAGCTGTAGTAGCCGGCCGCATAGCCGCCGGCGAAGACGTGGGTGAACTGGTGCTGGAACCGGTTCCACGGCGGCTGCACGTTGACCGCCACCTCGTCGCGCACGCGGTCGAGCAGCGACTGCACCGGTTCGCGATTGCTCCCCGCGTCCTGGTGCAGGGCCATGTCGAACAGCGCGAACTCCAGCTGGCGCACGGTGAACATGCCGCTCTGGAAGTTCTTCGCCGCCACCATCGCGTCGAACAGCGCGCGCGGCAGTGGCGCGCCGGTGTCCACGTGCGCGGTCATGGCCTCGACCCGCGCCCATTCCCAGCAGAAGTTCTCCATGAACTGGCTCGGCAGCTCCACCGCGTCCCATTCGACGCCGTCGATGCCGGACACCCCCGGCTCGCCCACGCGGGTGAGCAGCTGGTGCAGCCCGTGACCCATTTCGTGGAACAGCGTGGTCACCTCGGCATGGGTGAACGTGGCCGGGTTCCCGTCCACGCCACGGCCGAAGTTGCACACCAGGTGCACCACCGGCGTCTGCACCCGGTCGCCGCGGTCGCGGCGGTTGCGGCAGTCGTCCATCCAGGCGCCGCCGCGCTTGCCTTCGCGCGCGTACAGGTCGAGGTAGAACTGGCCCACCAGCGCGCCGTCGCGGTCGACGATGCGGTAGAAGCGCACGTCCTCGTGCCAGACCGGCGCCTGGTCGGGCTCCACCCGCACCCCGTACAGGTCGTGGATCAGGCCGAACAGTCCCTCCAGCACCCTGGGCTCGGTGAAATACCGCTTCACTTCCTGTGCCGAGTAGCTGTAGCGCGACTGGCGCAGCTTCTCGCTGGCGTAGCCCACGTCCCAGGCCTCGAGCGCGTCGAGCCCGAGCGACTGCTGCGCGAACGCTTCCAGCTCGGCGCGGTCCTGGCGCGCGTGGGGCTTCGCGCGCGCCGCCAGGTCGCGCAGGAAGCCGAGCACGTCTTCGGGCGTGTCGGCCATCTTCGTGGCCAGCGAATAGTGCGCGTAGCTCGGAAAGCCGAGCAGCGCCGCGAGTTCGGCGCGCAGGGCCAGGATGCGGTCGATCAGCGCGCTGTTGTCGAGCGCGGGATCGTCGCCGAGTTCGGAGGCGCGCACGGCGTTGGCGCGATAGAGGGTCGCGCGCAGCTCGCGGTCGTCGGCATAGGCCTGCACCGGCAGGTAGACCGGCATCTGCAGGCCGAGCTTCCAGCCCGCGCGCCCCTCGCGCTGCGCGGCGGCACGGCAGGCGGCGACCACGTCCGCCGGCAATCCGGCCAGGCGCGATTCGTCCTCGATGTACAGGGCGAAGGCATCGGTGGCATCGAGCACGTTCTGCGAATACTTCGCCGACAGGGCCGAAAGCTCCTCGCGGATCGCCGCATGGCGGGCCTTGTCCGCCTCCGGCAGTTCGGCGCCGCCCAGGCGGAAATCGCGCAGGGCGTTCTCCACCACCTTGCGACGGGCATCGCCATGACCCGCGAACGCCGGCCCATCCGCCAGCCGCTGGTACTGCGCGAACAGCACCTCGTTCTGGCCCAGCGCGCTCCAGAAGCGCGTCACCGCCGGCAGCGTCTCGTTGTAGGCCGTGCGCAGCGCCGGCGTGCTCGCGACCGCCTCCAGGTGGGCCACCTGGGCCCATGCGCGCCCGAGCCGGCTGGTGGCCTCGTCCAGCGGCAGGACGAAACGCTCCCAGTCCACCGGCGCCACGGTCTCGGCCGCGCGCACCGCCGCCGACGCGTCGTCCAGCAGCTGCGCGATCGCGGGGGCGACATGTTCGGGCCGGATCGCGTCGAAGCGGGGCAGGCCGGAGAAGTCCAGCAGCGGGTTGTCGGTCATCGGCGCGGCATCGAGGGGGCGGAGCCACTGACGTGGGTGCCGGGCCCGCCCGGATCAAGACCGGGCCGGCGATGTCACCGACCCATGGCCCGCCGCGCCGCCCTCCCCGGCGGCGCGGCGGACACACCCCCACTCACTCGGTGGCGGCCTGCGGCACGAACCGCAGGTCGTGGTAGTCGTAGCTGAAATCCGCCAGCGGCGAGACCGCCTTCATCGTGATCCGCGCCACCCTGCCGTCGGCGTCGAGCGCGAAGGTGACGAAGGCCGGCTCGATCGAGGCGTCGTCCCAGTCCGCGCGGAAGGTGTCGTACTGCCAGTGGCGCAGCGTGCCGGTCATGCCCGGCGTGCGGGTGAAATCGATCCGCAGGTCGCGGCCGCGGGTGGCGATCGTCATCGGGCCGTACCAGGGGTCGGCATAGGTACCGGCGTAGCCGGCCGGCGGCAGCGACGGTCGCGAGGTCGTGTTGCGCCGCGCGTCGCCTGCCGCCTCCAGCGCGGCCAGCCCGCCCTGCAGACGCGCCTGGTTCCACTGCCCGAACGCCGCCACCCAGTCCTTGTGCTCGAAGCCGAGGTAGTGATCCAGCAGTTCCTGGCCCAGGCCGCGGATCACGTCGACGTCCTCGGCGTTGATCTGCAGCGCGATGCCGAGGTTGCGCTCGGGCACCAGCACCACGAAGGCGAGCACGCCGAACACCGCGCCGCCGTGCTGCACGGTGCGCACGCCGCGATAGTCCTGCACGTTCCAGCCCAGCGCGTAGCTGGAGAACTGCGGCGTGAGCGCGTCGATCGGCGCCGGGTACTGCCGGACCGGCACCGGCACCTGCGGCGTCCACATCTCGCGCGCGGTCGCCTCGCTCCACAGCCGGCCGTCGCCGTCGGGCCGCGCGCCGAGCGCGAGCTGCACCTGCAGCCAGCGGGCGAAGTCGTTCGCGCTCCAGGACAGCCCGCCCGCCGGCGCGCCGACCTGGCCCAGCCCCTCGCGCTCGGGCAGCAGCTGCTGCTCGCCCAGCCCGCGCAGCTGCGGATGCAGGCGCGCGTGCGGTTGCGCGCGGTTGGCGGTGGCGAAGCGGCGGTCCTCGCGGCTCACGGCGGTGGCCATGCCCAGCGGCGCGAAGATGCGCTGCTCGACGAACGACTCCCACGACTGCCCGCTCACTGCTTCCACCAGCTCGCCGGCGACGATGTAGAGGATGTTGTCGTAGGCGTAGCCGCTGCGGAAGCTGGTCGCCGGTTCGATGTGGCGCAGCGCGCGCACGATGTCGGCGCGGCTGCGCGAGGTGCGCGGGATGAACAGCAGGTCGCCCGCGCCCAGCCCCAGCCCGCTGCGATGCACCAGCAGGTCGCGCACGGTCATCTCGCGCGTGACCCAGGCGTCGGACATGCGGAATTCGGGCAGGTGGTCGATCACCCGGTCGTCCCAGCCGAGCTTGCGGTCGTCGACCAGGATCGCCAGCGCGGCGGCGGTGACCGCCTTGCCGGTCGAGCCGGTGGGAAAGATCGTGTCGGCGTCGACCGGCTCGCTGCCGCCGAGCCGGCGCACGCCGTAGCCTTTCGCGTGCACGATGCGGCCGTCCTCGACGATCGCGATCGCCATTCCGGGCACGTCGCGGCTGCGCATCGCGGCTTCGACGCGCGCATCGAAGCCCTCGGGCGGCGCGGCGGCGGCGGGCGCCGCGAGGATCGCCAGCGCCAGCAGGCAGGTCAGGGCCAATGGAATGCGCATCGGGACAGTCTCCAGGGAGTCAGGCCGGCACGGCGCGCGGCGTACGCGCCCGCCACAGGTGCCAGGCGCCGAACGTGAGCAGCGGCAGCACGTAGACGAACAGGAACAGCCAGGCCAGCGCGCGGTAGCCGTGGGCGATCAGCGCCACCAGGCCGAAGCGCTCGGCGACGAAGATCGAACCGACCAGCAGCACCGTCGCCACGCCCAGCCGCGCCACGCGCGGGAACGCGCCAGCGTCGCGGCGCTGCCATGCCCCGGCGATGCGTTCGTTGACCGCGTGCACCGCGCCGACCCCGCTTTCGAGCAGCGCCAGGAAGATCATCGCCTGGAAGCCGACGTGCAGCAGCGGCTGCTGCAGGCGACGCAGCATGTAGTCCGACGGCAGCGCCTCGCCGGCGATCCCGGGCGCCCAGGCCAGCATGCAGGCGAAGAAGGCGATCGCCGGCGCGATCGCCAGCGGCCCGGCCAGCAGGCCGGCGGCCACCGCGTCGCGGCGGCGGGTGAAGTGGCGCAGCATCGGCAGGATCGCCACCGCACCGACGATGTTGTAGCAGGCGTAGGTCAGTCCGCCCGCGGCCCAGCCATCGACCGGCTGCGGCGTGCCGATCGCCTGCACGATGCGGTCTCCGAACGTGGTGAACGCGACCACCAGGAACAGCGCGTACATCGCGTAGAGGAACACCGAGGCCCAGCCGAACAGCCGCTCCACCGAGCGGTTGCCGAATGCCACCACCCCACCGATCGCCAGCACCAGCGCCAGGGTGCCCACGAGCGGCGGCCATCCCGTCAGCGCCGACACCACCGCGCCGGCGGCCGCGCCGAACACCGCGAGGATCAGCACCATGAACACCACGTAGGCCAGTTCGAACACCACCCACCCCGGCCCCACCAGCCGGGCGAAGAAACTGCGGTAGTCGTAGCTGCCGGTGGCGAAGGCGAAGACGAAGGTCAGCGCGCACACCGCGCTCCACACGAGCATCGCCAGGCCCAGGCCGAGCAGGCCGCCCTGCGCCCCGCTGGGCAGGAAGTACTCGGCCAGTTCGCGTCCGGTGGCGTAGCCGCCGCCGATCACGAACCCCTTGAACGCCAGCCCCGGCAGCAGGAAGCGCTGGAAGCGCGTGGGCACGGAGGTCATCGCCGCGTGCCCGTCCGGTCACGCCAGGCAGGCTTCGACCAGGCGGTCGAACGCCTCGCCGCCGCGCACCGGGTCGGCCACCGGCAGGCCGAGGCGCGCGGCGGTGGCGTCGATCGCCTCGCGCGCGGCCGCCGCGTCGAGCGCGGCGGTGTTGAGGCTCACGCCGGCGCAGCGGATCTCCGGATTCGTGCGCGACCCCAGCCGCAGCGCCAGGTCGATCGTCTCCTCCAGCGAGGGCAGCGGGTAATGCGGATGACCGAGCACGCGCTCGCGGCCGTGCGCATGGCAGACCACGACCACGTCCGGCTGGCTGCCGTGCAGCAGCGCCAGCGACACGCCCGCGTAGGCCGGGTGCGAGAGCGACCCCTGGCCCTCGATCACGTCCCAGTGCGCGGGATCGGCATCGGGCGACAGGGTTTCCGCGGCGCCGGCGGCGAAATCGGCCACCACCGCATCCATCGGCACGCCCGCGCCGGCGATCAGGATCCCGGTCTGGCCGGTCGCACGGAAGTCGGCGTCCACGCCGCGCGCGGCGAACGCGCGCGCCAGCGACAGCGCGGTGTACTTCTTGCCCAGCGCGCAGTCGGTGCCCACGGTGAGCAGGCGGCGGCCGGAACGCTTGCGCCCGCTCGCCACCGGCAGCCCGGGCGGCGGCTCGCGCACGTCGATCAGGCGCCGCCCGTGCACCACCGCGGCGTTGCGCAGCGGTTCGATGTCGGCCAGCCGCGCGTGCATGCCGCCGATCAGGTCCAGCCCGGCCTGCAGCGCCTCGAGCAGCGGCGCGACCCAGGTCGAGGGAATGCGGCCGCCGGGATTGGCCACGCCGATCACCATCGATCGCGCGCCCAGCATGCGCGCCTGCGCGGGCGAGAGGAACGGCAGCCCGGTGCTCACCGTGGCACCGGTGCAGGCGTACTCGCCCACGCAGCGCTCGCCGGCCCAGTCGCGCAGCCCGAACGCGGTCTTGGCGTAGCCCGGCTCGGTCACGTCGCCCAGGAACAGCAGGTAGGGCTGCGGCAGCGCTTCGGTCTCGCGCAGCGCGGGAACGGCGTGTGGCATGCGGCGTGGACCCCGGTCCGGTGGGTGTTGGCCGCCCGCGCGGGCGGCGCGGGTCAGAAGCGGAAGTCGATCTCGAGCCCGAACGTGCGCGGCTGCAGCGGCACGCCGGCGACATGCGAACGGGTCCCGGTGAGCGCGCCGTCCATCGGCGTCATCGTCAGGTATGCATCCTCGCCGGTCACGTTGTTGACGTAGGCGCGCACTTCCCAGTTGTCCCGCCCGATCCCGGCGTACAGGTCGAGCGAGCGGTAGCTGTCGAGCTCCAGCGGCGCGGTGATCTCGTCCGGCTGCAGGATCGTCGATGGATCGCCCGGCGCGGTGACGCGCTGGCGCTCGGTGGTCTCGTTGAGCCGGTCGCCGGCGAAGCGCAGCGCCGCGCCCACCTGGCCGCCGAGGCCGCCGGCGGTCATGAACGCATACTCGGCCGTGGCCGCCCATGACAGTTTCGGCGAATACGGCATGCGATCGCCCGCCAGGCCGGACCAAAGGATTACGTCGAACAACGGATTGCCCAGCTCGTCGGCCTGCGGAATCACCGTGGGCGTGAAGTCGTTCTTGATGCTGGCATCGGTGTACGCCGCGTTGAGCCCGAGCTGCAGGGCATCGGTGGCGCGGAACTGCGCGGTCAGTTCCAGGCCCTCGCTGGTCGCCTCGCCGCCGTTGACCAGGCCGCCCACGCCGTTGAACGAGGACGCCACCTGGATGTCCTCCCAGTCGATCCGGAACGCCGCCAGGTCGAGCGTCACCCGGCGGTCGGCGAACTGCGACTTGAGGCCGATCTCGTAGCTGTCGAGCATCGACGAGTCGACCTGCGGCGGCATGCCGGCCAGCGCCACGTTCGGCCCGCCCGGCTGGTAGCCGGTGGCCACGCGCGCGTACAGCATCACGTCCTCGGCCAGCTTGAACTGCGGGCTCAGGCTCCAGGTGAACACGTCCTCGGTGGATTCCCCGGGGGTGTCGGCGATCGGCGCCAGGATGCCGGTCGGCACGTTCTGGCTGAACCACTGGTCGTTGCGCGCCTGGCGCAGGCCGGCGTCGATCTTGAAACGCTCGCCGATGCGCCAGGAGCCGTTGGCGAACAGCGCGACCTCCTCGTAGGTGCTGGGCAGGTTGATGATCGCCAGCGTGCTGAAGTCCGACAGCGCCGCGGGCAGCGGCGAGCCGTCGCGCAGGCCGAGCCACGCGAACTGGCTCTGCAGCGCGTCCTCCCGGGTGTAGAACGCGCCGACCATCCATTCGAACGGGCCGCCGCTGCTCGAGGTGAGCCGGAACTCCTGCGTCACCTTGTCCATGTCGTAGCGATAGCGCACGAACGAGCTGCCCGGCTCGGGCAGACCCAGCAACAGGTCGGCCACTTCGCCGAACTGGATGGTGGAATCGATCTGGTCCTCCGCCGTGCTTTCCGACCAGCCCGTCGCGGAGATGAAGTTGCCCCAGCCCAGGTCCCAGTCGAAGGTCAGCGCGGCCAGGGTCAGGTCCTTGGCGAACGGCCGCGGCTGCCAGGCCAGGTCGTCGTCCTCGCCGAACAGCGGCGTGAGGGTCCCCGGCGCGAGCGCCACGCCGGCGCGGTCGTCGCTGCGGATGCGCTGGTGCAGCACCGACAGCCCCGCGTCCACCACGTCGCCCTCCCACGACAGCGCGGCACGCGCACCGATCTGCTCGCCGCCGTTGATGTCCTCGCGGCCGTCGACGGCGTTGTCGGTATAGCCCGGCAGGCCGTTGCGCGCGAAGCTCACGCGCAGGCCCAGGCGTTCGTCCTGCAGCGGCAGGGTCACGCCGAAGCGCGCGTTCCAGTCCTGGTCGCCGCCGCGCACCGAGCGCAGGCCGAAGCCGAGGCGGGTTTCCTCGCCCAACGCATCCGGCGCCCGGGTCACGTACTTGAGCAGGCCGCCGATCGCACCGGCGCCGTACAGCGTGCCCTGCGGCCCGCGCAGCACCTCGATGCGGCTGATGTCGTAGGGCAGCAGGTCGAGCATCAGCGTGCTCGCGCCCTGGTAGATGCCGCTCGATCCGACCGGCACCTCGTCGATGTAGGTCGCCACCGTGGCGCCCGAGGACAGCGCGGCGATGCCGCGCAGCGACACCCGGGTCAGGCCCGGGCTGCCCTCGTTCTGCACCTGCAGGCCGGGAATGAAGGCGGCGTAGTCGGAGAGCGACACCGCGCCCAGGTTCTCCAGCTGGCGCTCGTTGAGGACGGTGATCGCGGCTCCGACCTCGCGCACGTTCTCCACGCGCTTGTTGGCGGTTACCAGCACGGTGTCGAGTTCCACCGCCTCGTCGGTCGCCGCGGCGTCGGCCGCTGCGTCCTGGGCGAGCGCGGGCGCCGCGGCGCAGGCGAGGGTCGCCGCGATCGCGAGCGACAGCGGGGAGCGGTACCACGGGCGGTCGGTCTGGGACGCGTGCATCGGTGTTCTCTCCCCCGGAGGCGTGACTGGACGGTCGGGACCCGGCGGGCGGCCTGCGCGGGCGGCGGCCGGATATCCTGATCAGGGATCATGATCCTAATCAGAGAATTGTCAACACGTCCGGAAAATGCGGCGCCCGCGCCGGGCGGACGGGCGCGTGGCGGCTCTACGAATCACGGCGACCGCCCCGCCACCGCTGCGCCGTTTCAAGCCGCGACACCCTGCGAGCGGCGCGGAACACGGGACATCCCTGGCTGACGGCGACGTTGCCGCCGCCGGGCTTAGGCTGGTGCAGCGCGTCCACGTCGCCATCAGCCCCCGGTGATCCGGAACACGCCGATCCCGACGAAGTTGCCCAGCGCATAGCCGAGCACGCCGGTGGCGACCGCCGGGACCGCCAGGCGCCGCCAGCCGAACAGCACCGCGAACGCGACCGCGATCGGCGGACCGCCGATGCAGGCGGTGGACGCCACGATGATCTCGGCATGGTTGAGCCGCAGCAGGCGCGCGCCGGCGAGGATGAAGACCAGGTGCACCGCGAAGATCACCAGTACGTACGCGAAGAGCGACGGCGCCGCGCCCAGCATCGCGCCCAGGTCGGCACCGGCGCCGAGCACGGCGAAGAACAGGTATATCAGCAGGGTCGCCGCCAGTTCCGGGCCCGCGATGTCCTTCAGCCAACGGCGGCCGAAGGTGGCGATCGCGACCATCAGGGCCGTCGTGTAGAGGATCGCGTAGTGCGCATGCCCCATCGCAGCCGCGATCGCGGCGCCGGCGGCGCAGGCCAGCGCCGCAAGCGCGAGCGCCAGCGCGAGGTCGAGCACCGTCGGTACGCGTTGCGCCGGCCCCACCGCATCGCCCCCACCCACCAGCTGCTCCGATCGCCATCCGAAGCGGCGCTGGAACCATGGCCAGGACGCGGACGCACCCACCGCCAGCAGGTAGCCCAGTCCGACCACGTTGTCGATCGCCACACCCGCGGCCAGTGCGGTCGGTTCGCGGAAACCGATCGCCTCGGCGACCGCGGCGAAATTGATCGAGCCGCCGACGTAGGTGGCGCTGAACACGGCCGCGTACTGCGCCTCCAACGGCCCCAGGTCGAGCCACGCCGCACCGAGCCACGCGCCGGCCACCACGCCCGCGGCGCCGAACGCGAACGCCGCCAGCGTACGCCCGCCTTCGACCACGATCCCCAGCAGGTCGGCGCGGATCAGGTACAGCGCGATCGCCAGCGGCACCAGGTAGGTCCAGATCGCGCCGTACACCGGAGCCGACGCCGGGATCACGCGCAGCTGCGCCAGGACGATCGCGAGCGCGATCACCAGCATCACGCCCGACACCCGCTTGCCCAGGCGGGTGCGCTCCAGTCCCGCGCCGATCGCGGCGACGGCGAAGAACACCGCCAGCAGCGCGAACGCGTTGTCCGCCGCGATCAGCGCGCTGGCGGGCGCGGCTGTCATGCCGCCGCGTCGGCGATGTCGGCGTGCACGCCCCAGACGGTGTCCGGGCAGTGGATCAGCCCGTCTTCGTACACCACCCCCGGGCTGCGGTCGCGGCGCAGGAACACCGGGCCGTCGAGGTCGACGATGTCGCACAGCTGGCCGAGCACGAATGCCGGCGCCGCGGCCAGGCTGGTGCCGCACATGTTGCCGACCATCACCTGCTTGCCGAGCGCGCGCGCGCGACGCGCCATCATCAGGCCTTCGGTGAGCCCGCCGCACTTGTCGAGCTTGATGTTGATCACGTCGAAACGGTGGTGGCGCGCCTCGAGCTCGGTCAGGTCGAGGATGCTCTCGTCGGCGGCGAAGGGCGGCACGTGCACGATGCCGTCGAGTTCGTGTTCGCGCCCGCGCACGCAAGGCTGCTCGAGCAGCGCCACGCGCGACTCGACCAGCGCCGGCATCAGCGCCGGCAACGTGTCTCCGCCGTAGCCCTGGTTGGCGTCGACCCCGATCCACAGCGCCGGGCAGCGCGCGCGCACCGCGCGCACGCGCGCCGCATCGAGCGACGCCTCGCCGGTGAGCTTGAGCTTGAGCGCGCGCGCGCCGGCGTAGGCGGCGGCGCGGTCGGCCATGGCCTCCGGCGCGTCCGCACCCACGGTGAAGGTGGTCAGCAGCGGGCGCGGCGGGCCGAGCCCGGCCAGTTCCCACACCGGCACTCCGGCGCGCCGCGATTCGAGCTCCCACAGCGCGCAGTCGAGCGCGTTGCGCGCGCCGCCGGCCGGCAGCACCTTGCGCAGCGTGGCGCGGTCCAGCCCGGCGGCGATCCGCGGCCGCAGCGCCTCGAGCGTGGCGCGCATGCCGTCGGGCGCATCGTCGTTGTAGTACACGCCCGCCGCTTCGCCGCGGCCGACGTGCGGCCCGTCGCGGAGCGTGACCACCAGCGCGGGCATCGCCTCGAACACGCGGCCGGCGATGCGGAACGGTTCGGCCAGCGGAAGGGGTTCGAGATGCAGCTGCAGTTCGACCGGCACGGCGCGGGCCTCCGGGTGGACGGGTCGTGGCGGGAAGGCGCCCGGCGGCACGCGGCCGCCGGGCACGTGGTGGATCAGTAGTTGGCGCCGAAGCCGATCACGTGCTGGACGATGCCGGTCCACAGCACGAACACGCAGGCCAGCGCCAGCAGCAGCGCCCACAGCTTGGCCAGCAGCCGGCGCTTGCCGCGTAGCACGTGCCAGGCGTTCCACAGCGCGACCGCGGCGCCGAGCGGCAGCACGATCGTGGCGAACAGCCGCAGCGCGATGATCAGGCCGTCGTTGGACGGGCTGGTCATCTCCAGCTGGCTGAGCATCGCCACCACCAGCCCCAGCACCGCGCCCATCGCCAGCAGCACCAGCAGC
Source organism: Luteimonas rhizosphaericola (assembly GCF_029888045.1). GTDB lineage: Bacteria > Pseudomonadota > Gammaproteobacteria > Xanthomonadales > Xanthomonadaceae > Luteimonas > Luteimonas rhizosphaericola. Next base: position 498,612 of record NZ_JARXRN010000021.1, read on the forward strand.
GCGGCGATGCGCACCAGCCGGTGCATGCGCGCATCCGTGCCCTGCAGCCGGTACGGCGCGCGATAGTAGCGGCGCACCAGCGCCGAGACCGGCCAGGCGAGCACGGTCAGCAGCAGGATCGCCAGGCTCGCGACCAGCAGCGGCAGCGCCATCGCCTGCCACGCCGACAGGCGCTGGAACACCATGATCGGGGCATAGGGCTCCATGCTGAAGCGCACGACCCGGCCGTCGACCACGTCGGCCGCCAGCCGGTCGCTGCCGCTGGTGTCCTGCCACAGGTACGGCGACACCTCGCGCCAGGTCTTCGGTGCGCCGCCCGGGCCGAGCGCGAGGGTCACGGCGATCGTGCCGTCCTCGTTCGCGACCACCTTCACCGGGCCGAGCAGGTTGGCCAGCGACAGCACGTTGCTGTCCGGCCGCCGGCTGCTGGTGTAGGTGCCGGCGATCTGCTGCGCGTGCTCCCGCGCCACGTCCTCCGCGACGCCGGGACCGGCCGGCGTGCCGTCGCCGGGCAGGTAGCGATCGGCGAAGCCGCGCGCGAGCGCACTGCGGATGTGGCCGGTCGCACCGTCGCGCCCGGAGCTGTTCATCGACACGAAGATGCCGACGCCGTCGTCCGGGAACAGCTGCAGGTCGCTGTGGAACCACTGCGTGTCGCCGCCGTGCGCGATGGCGCGGTGGCCGTTCACCGAGGTCTCGTAGAAGCCGAGCATCATCCGGTTGAGCGGGCCGACCGAAGCCTGCCCTGTGGTGTGCATCTGCTCGGCCGTCGCCGCGCCGAGGATGCGCGCATCGCCGTACGCGCCGCGCTGCAGGTGGGCGATCATGAAGCGCGCCATGTCCGCGCCGGTCGCGGCGAGGCTGCCGGCCGGCGCCAGGCTGATGAACTCGTATTCCTTAGCCTCGCCGTCGGATGCGCGCGAGTAGCCTTTGGACATGCCGTCCAGCAGCGCCTGCGGCAGCGGCTGGCGGAAGCTCGACCGCGCCATGCCCAGCGGCTCGAAGATGTGGCGATCGATGTAGTCGTCGAACGGTTCGCCGGACACGCGCTCGACAATGTAGCCGGCCAGCGCGGTGGCGTAGTTCGAGTACGCCGGGGTGGTGCCCGGCGCATGGATGCGCTCCGGGATCCAGTGCTTGAGCGCGTCGCCCAGCGGCACGATCTCGTCCGTGCGCGCGGTGATCAGGCCGCGGATCTGCTCCTCGAAGCCGGCGGTGTGGGTCATGATCTGGCGCAGGGTGACCGGCGTGCCCGCGTAGGCGGGCATCTCGAAGTCGAGGTACTGGTTGACGTCGGCGTCGAGGTCGAGCTTGCCCTGCTCCACGAGCTGCATCACCGCGGTCCAGGTGAACAGCTTCGACACCGAGCCGGGGCGGAACAGGGTGGCCTCCGGATCGACCGGCGCGCGCGCAGCCAGGTCCGAATAGCCGTAGCCCTTCTGCACCAGCACCTCCCCGTCCTTGACCACCACGACCACCGCGCCGGCGATGTCGCCCGCGGCCAGCGCGTAGGGCATGAAGCCGTCCAGCCAGGCTTCCACGTCGCTGCGCACCAGCGTTCCGGGACCGGCATCCGGCAATGGCAGCGACGCGACGTCGCCATCGTTGTCGGCGGGCAGGACCGTGGGCGGCACCGCGTCGGGGGCGACCGCGGCCTCCTGCGCCGCGGCGGTGGCCATGCCGGCGGCCAGCAGCCAGCCGCTCAGGATCAGGGGAATCACGCGCATCGGGCGGTCTCCGGTCGGGGACGGGGCGGGCGCAGGAGCTGGCCGGGACGCGGGCGACCGCGGTCGGTTATCCTGATTTGGCGATAATGATCCCAATCAGAGAATTGTCAACCAGTGCCGAAAGTCCCTGTGGCCGATGCCCCGCCTGGGCGCCTGGCAGATGCGTGGTGTCCGCCGTGCGCCTGCCCTTCCCACGCGTCGCCTCGTGAGGCGATGATGATCCTCCACGGGACACGCCACCCGCCAGCGGTCGCCACTCCGGAGATTCGGCAAGGATGACATCGCCACACCCCACCATCGGCGGACTGCTGCGCTCGCTGCGGGCGCGCAAGGGCTGGACGCTCAAGCAGATGAGCGAGCATTCGGGCATCCCGCTCTCGACCCTGTCCAAGGTCGAGCACGACCGGCTGACCCTGACCTACGACAAGCTGCTGCAGCTCAGCCAGCGCCTGAACCTGCGCATGTCCGAACTGTTTGCCGAACAGGCCGAGGCGCCGGAGCCGCCGGTGACCGCGCGCCGCAGCATCGGGCGCATCGAGGACGCGATCCGCGTCAACACGCCCAACTACGACTACTACTACCTGTGCCCGGAGCTGCGCCGCAAGCGCATGATCCCGGTGCTGACGCGCGTGCGCGCCAAGACCATCGAGGAATTCGGCGAACTGGTCCGGCATTCGGGCGAGGAGTACATCCACGTCCTGGAAGGCCGCATGGAAGTGCACACCGAGTTCTACGACCCGATGGTGCTGGAAACCGGCGAATCGGTGTACATCGACTCGAACATGGGCCACGCCTACATCGCCGCCGAGGGCTGCGACGAGGTGCTGTTGCTTGGCGTGTGCTCGAGCGCGGACGAGCAGCTGCTGGAATCGCTCATGACGCTGCACGGCGAGGAGGGCGCCGCGCGCCAGGCGTCGCCGCAGCGGCTGCACGCGCCCCCGCGCGACCCGCGCACGGCCCCTGCGCGCCGCACGGCCGCGGCGGCGAAAACCGCCGCGGCGAAGAACGCGAAGAACAAAAAGGCCGCGCGTCGCTGAACGCGCTGAACGCCGCCCGCGTGTCGCAGGCGTGATGCCGTCGGCGCACGCCGGCGCGATCACGGTGCATTGATCGCCGCTGCCGCAGCCTCGGACCTCCCGAGCGCAGCGAGCACCCCCATGCAGGCCTTGACCTACCAGGGATCGAAGGACGTCCGCGTCGAGACCGTCCCCGACCCGATCCTCGTCGAATCCGACGACATCATCCTCCGCGTCACCGCGACCGCCATCTGCGGCTCGGACCTGCACATCTACCGCGGCAAGATCCCGGGCATGGAGGACGGCGACATCCTCGGCCACGAGTTCATGGGCATCGTCGAGGAGGCCGGCCGGGACGTCACGAAAGTGAAGGTGGGCGACCGCGTCGTGATCCCGTTCGTGATCGCCTGCGGGCGCTGCTTCCACTGCCTGCTCGACGAATTCGCGGCCTGCGAGACCACCAACACCGGGCCCGGCGCGGCCATGAACCGCAAGTCGATGAAGCCCCCGGCCGCACTGTTCGGCTACAGCGCGCTGTACGGCGGCGTGCCCGGCGGACAGGCGGAACTGGTGCGGGTGCCGAAGGCGAACGTGGGTCCGCTGGCGGTGCCCGATGCGCTGTCCGACGAGCAGGTCCTGTTCCTGTCGGACATCCTGCCCACCGGCTACCAGGCCGCGGTCAACGCGGGGATCAAGCCCGGTTCGAGCGTGGCGATCTTCGGCGCCGGCCCCGTCGGCTACATGTCGGCGGCGTGCGCACGCATGCTGGGCGCCGAGACGATCTACATGGTCGACCACAATCCGTACCGCCTGGAGTTCGCGCGCCAGGCCTATGGCGTGCTGCCGATCAACTTCGACGACGAGGACGATCCTGCGCAGACCATCGTCGACGCCACCGGCGGGCGCGGCGTGGACGCGTCGATCGAGGCGGTCGGCTTCGAGGCCAAGGGCAGCGCGACCGAAACCGTGCTCACCACGCTCAAGCTCGAGGGCTCCAGCGGCAAGGCGCTGCGCCAGTGCATCGCCGCCACCCGCCGCGGCGGCACGGTGAGCGTGCCCGGCGTGTACACGGGCTTCATCCACGGCTTCCTGTTCGGCGATGCGTTCGACAAGGGCCTGACCTTCAAGATGGGCCAGACCCACGTGCAGGGCCTGATGCCCGAACTGCTGGACGCGATCGGCGAGGGCAAGCTGTCGCCGGAGATCATCATCTCGCACCGCATGTCGCTGGCCGATGCGGCCAAGGGCTACCAGATGTTCAACGACCGCGAGGACGAATGCCGCAAGGTCGTGCTGACGCCGTGACTGCCGCCAATTCCGGATGCGTGCGCGAACCTTGCCGCGGCGCCCGCATCGCGGGCGCGGGCGCATTGCGCCGGCCTCCCGGCCGATCCGCGCCCGCCGCGATGCCGCGGCGGGCGACCCGCCTGCACTGCTAGGGACGTCCGCAGCGTGGGCCGCGTTCGCGTGGGGTGTGCCGGGTGGTCGATCCCGGGCCGCCATCGCGCCCTGTTCGATGGCGGGGACAGCCAGCTGGCGCGTTACGCGACGCGGTTCGGCGCGGTCGAGATCAACTCCTCGTTCTATCGGCCCCACCGCCACGAGACCTACCGGCGCTGGGCCGGATCGGTCCCGCGCGGGTTCCGCTTCTCGGTCAAGCTGCCGCGCACGATCTCGCATGACCTGCGGTTGCGCGGCGCGGCACCGTCACTCGACCGGTTCCTCGCGGAAGTCGACGGCCTCGGCAGCCGGCTCGGCGCGCTGCTGCTGCAGTTCCCGCCCAGCCTGGCCTTCGATGCGCGCCAGGCGTCGGCGTTCCTGCGCCTGTTCCGCCGTCGCAGCGACACGCCGCTCGCGTGCGAGCCGCGACATGCCAGCTGGTTCACGCCCCGCGCGGACGAACTGCTGCGCATGCACGGGGCGACGCGGGTCGCCGCGGATCCTGCGCGCGTTCCCGCGGCGGCGGTCCCCGGCGGCGACACGCGCTGGAGCTACTGGCGCTGGCACGGTGCGCCACGCATGTACTACAGCGCATATCCGGACGATGCACTCGCGGAGCTCGTCGGCCAGCTCCGCGCGGCGCACGGCCGTGGCACGGCCTGGGTGATCCTCGACAACACCGCCCATGGCCACGCCGTGGACGACGCCGCGCGGCTGCAGTCATTGCTCGCCGGCGCAGCCACGCGCACGTCGCGGAGGCCGCGCGGTGCCTGAGGGTCCCTCGCTCGTGCTGCTGCGCGAGGCGGCCGCGAGGTTCCGCCGCCGCACCGTGCGCGACGTCGACGGCGACAGCACGCTCGACCTGCAGCGCATGCATGGCCGCCGCGTGGTCGCGGTGCGCACCTGGGGCAAGCATTTCCTGCTCGAGTTCAGCAGCTTCAGCCTGCGCGTGCACATGCTGATGTTCGGTTCGTGGCGCATCGACGATCCCAAGCCCAAGACGCCCCGGCTGGCGCTCGCCTTCGACAACGGCACCCTCTACTTCTATGCGTCATCGTTGAAGTACGTCGAAGGTGACCTCGACGATACCTACGACTGGCGTCGCGACGTGCTGTCTCCGGATTGGAACCCGGGGCTGGCACGCAGAACGCTCAAGCACGCTCTTGATGTCCTGGCCTGCGACGCGCTGCTCGACCAGGACGTGTTCGCCGGCGTCGGTAACATCATCAAGAACGAGGTGCTATTCCGTATCCGCGTCCATCCGTTGACGCCGGTTGGCGAGCTGCCGCCGCGCAAGCTCGGACAGCTCGTCGCGCAGGCGCGCGAGTACAGCGTCGACTTCCTGGAATGGAAACGCCAGGGCGTCCTGCGCCGGCACTGGCAGGTCCACCGGCAACGCAACTGCCCCTCCTGTGGCGGACGCCTGGAGAAGGCCAGGCTGGGCGAGCGGGAGCGCTGGGCGTACTTCTGCCCGCATTGCCAGCCGGGCGGCTGACGCGCGCAGCGCTGCGCGGAACAAGCCATGCCGGGCGGTCCAGACGCACACTCCAGCGTGCAGCAGGCCTGACCTGCAGCGAGAACGAGTGGAGGGCGAGCCGGCGGTCCCGCGGAGCGGCACCGTCGACGGGAGATGGTGGGCCCACCAGGATTCGAACCTGGAACCAAGGGATTATGAGTCCCCTGCTCTGACCGTTGAGCTATAGGCCCCGCGCGGGGCCCATTATCGCCGCGGACGGTGCGGCCGCGCAGTGGCGGTGTCCGGCGCGGCGGTCGTGACACTCGGGAGAAGCGGCGCAAACCCGTGGCTGTCAGGCCGCGCAGCGATCCGCAACGCAAGATCGCGCAGCCGCAGCCGTTCGACGAGGTACCGGCTACGACCGCGCGACACGAGCCGGGCGGCGCGGGGCCGCCCGGTCCGTCGGGGTGACGACTTACATGCCGTCGGTGTTGTTGTCGCCGTCGGCGGCCGCATTGGCCTCCTCGGCGGCGTCCTGCGCCTGCTCGGCGGCGTCGGCGGCCTTCTCGGCGGCGTCGGCCAGATCCTCGCGACCGGTCGCGTCGTCGCCCGAACCCACCTGGCCGGCGATCTGCGAGGTCGCGTCGGCGGCGGCATCGGCGGCGCCCGCGGCAGCCTCGGCGGCCTGCGTGGCAGCCACGTCGCCGGTCGCGGCGGCGTTGGCGGCGGCCTGCTGCGCCTCGGCGGCCGAATCGGCGGCTTCCTGGGCGGAATTGGCGGCCTGGTCGGTGTTGGAGCAGGCGCTCAGGCCGGCGGCCAGGGCAAGGGCAAGCAGGGTCTTGGCAGTCGTCGTCATCGAAAAATTCTCCTGGTTCGGGCGCACGGTGCGCCGTCGGGACGCAACTCTGCCGCGACCGATGTGGGCGCCGTGCGAACGCCGCGCCAAGGCGGCGTGTAGCGTTCAGGTCGGCGCCGCACAGCGAAAAGCCCCGGCGCGCGGGGCGTGCCGGGGCTTTTCGAGGGCGGGACGGGCGTTCGCGATGCCCGGCATCCGCACCGTCAGTCGATGTCGAGGAACGAACGCAGCTGTTCGGAGCGGCTGGGGTGGCGCAGCTTGCGCAGCGCCTTGGCCTCGATCTGGCGGATCCGCTCGCGGGTGACGTCGAACTGCTTGCCCACTTCCTCGAGGGTGTGGTCGGTGTTCATGTCGATGCCGAAGCGCATGCGCAGCACCTTGGCCTCGCGCGGGGTCAGCCCCGCCAGCACGTCGCGCACGGTCTCGGACAGGTTGATGTTGGTGGTGGCCTCGATCGGGGACTCGACGTTGGTGTCCTCGATGAAGTCGCCCAGGTGCGAATCCTCGTCGTCGCCGATCGGGGTCTCCATGGAGATCGGTTCCTTGGCGATCTTCATGACCTTGCGGATCTTGTCCTCGGGCATGTCCATCTCCTTGGCCAGCTCCTCGGGCGTGGCCTCGCGGCCGTACTGCTGGAGCATCTGCCGGGAAATGCGGTTGAGCTTGTTGATCGTCTCGATCATGTGCACCGGGATGCGGATGGTGCGCGCCTGGTCGGCGATCGAGCGGGTGATCGCCTGGCGGATCCACCACGTGGCGTAGGTCGAGAACTTGTAGCCGCGGCGGTACTCGAACTTGTCCACCGCCTTCATCAGGCCGATGTTGCCCTCCTGGATCAGGTCCAGGAACTGCAGGCCGCGATTGGTGTACTTCTTCGCGATCGAGATCACCAGGCGCAGGTTGGCCTCGACCATCTCCTTCTTGGCCTTGCGCGCCTTGGCCTCGCCATAGGCCATCGCGCGGTTGATCTCCTTCAGGTCGGCGAGCGTGACCATCATCGCCTTCTCGACGGAGATGGTGGCTTCCTGCTCGGCGATGATCTGGTCCTTCACCTCGCGCATGCCGGAGGACCACTTCTGCTTGCGCTTGAGCACGTCGTCCACCCAGCCCAGGTTGGTCTGGTTGCCTTCCCAGGCGCGGATGAAGTCCTTGCGCGGCATCTTCGCCACGCGCGTGGACAGGTCGAGGATGCGGCGCTCGTGGTCCTTGATCTCGCCCACCACGTCGCGCAGCTTCTTGACCAGCACGTCGGTCAGCGGCAGCGGCAGCTTGAAGGTGGTGAAGATCGCGGCCATCTCCTCGCGCAGCTTCAGCACCGGCTTGGCCTCGGCGCCGTTCTTGGCGTAGGACTTCTGGAACTTGGCGTACAGCGCGCCTAGCGCTTCCATGCGGCGGCCGACCTCGGCAGGATCCGGGCCGGTGGGGCCGGCGTCCTCGGAGTCGCCGTCGTCGTCGCCGTCGTCGTCGCTGTCGTCGCTGTCGCTGTCGTCGGCGGCGGAGACGTCGCTGTCGGCCGACGCGGCCGCGTCGTCGCCGGACTCGTCCAGGTCGTTGAAGCCGACCACGATCTCGGCCAGACGCTTCTTGCCCGCCTTGTGCAGGTCGTAGTCCTCGAGCAGCAGCTGCACCGACCACGGGAAGCTGGCCAGCGAGGACAGCATTTGGTTCAGGCCTTCCTCGATGCGCTTGGCGATCGCGATCTCGCCCTCGCGGGTGAGCAGCTCCACCGTACCCATCTCGCGCATGTACATGCGCACCGGGTCGGTGGTGCGGCCGCCCTCGCTGTCGAGCGCGGTCAGGGTGGCGGCGGCTTCCTCGGCGGCGGTGTCGTCGACGTCGCGGTTGCCGGTGGAGTCGCCCGTGAGCAGCAGCGACTCGACGTCGGGCGCGATCTCGTGCACCTCGATGCCCATGCCGTTGATCATGCCGATGATGTCCTCGATCTGCTCCGGATCGACGAGATCGTCGGGGAGGTGATCGTTGACTTCGGCGTAGGTCAGGTAGCCCTGCTCCAGCCCCTTGGAGATCAGGAGCTTGATGTCGGACTGTTCGGCTGGACGTTCGTTCGCCATGAGGCGCGCACCGGGGAGAAAAGTGAACCCGTAATTATACCATCGCCCCCGGTCCGGGTCCCGGCCGGGGGCATGCGGCCCGGGCTTCTCCACCGGGGCTGGAGACCATATGGGGGCCCGCGGTGCGGTTTCCACCCGGCCCCGCGGATCGGCGCCGGGGAGGCCCGGTCAGGCGCGCAGCAGGAACGTCACCGGCCCGTCGTTGGCCAGCCGCACCACCATGTGGGCGCCGAAGCGGCCACTGGCGACCGGTCCGGCATGGCGGGTCCGGCATTCAGCCAGGAGTCGGTCGAACACGCGCTCCGCCTGCTCCGGCGCCGCCGCGGTGCTGAAGCCCGGGCGCATGCCCGAGCGCGTGTCCGCCGCCAGGGTGAACTGGCTGACCAGCAGCAGCCCGCCCCCGGTGTCGGACAGGGAGCGGTTCATTCGGCCGGCCTCGTCGGCGAAGACGCGGTAGCCCAGCAGGCGCGTGACCATGCGGCCCACCTGCGCCTCGCCGTCGCCGGGCTCCACCCCGACCAGGGCCAGCAGGCCGGCATCGATGCGGCCGACCACCGCGTCGTCGACCGTGACGCTGGCATCGCTGACGCGCTGGATGAGGCTGAGCATGGAATCGGGCCGGACCGCGTGGTGGACAGCGCAGGAGCCTAGCCCGGTTTCGCCTGCCGGCACACCGGGCCCGCCGCCCACCGGCGCCCGGATCGCCGCGCCTGCCCCCCCGCGGTCTCTCGCGCCGTGAGTCGGGAGGTGGGCTGCCGGATGACTGCACGCGCCGCGCCCGCCTCCCGGCGGTGGCGGGTCAGCGGTGATCGGTGGCCGCGAGGATGACGCCCGCGATCCGCGGAGTCCCCGGCAGGACCGGCTGCGCGCAAGGCGCCCTCGCTACACTGCAACCGATGACCGATGCGCTCGCCCGCCTGCTGCATGCCCTCGCTGCCCTGGCCGGCCGCCTGCCCTGGCCGGTGCTGCGCCGGCTCGCCGATGCGCTGGCCTGGGGCTGGCTGCGGACCGGTGCGCGCGAGAGCGTGGTCGCCCTGCGCAACCTCGAACTGGCCTACCCGGACTGGACGCCGGCCGAGCGCGACGCCTGCCGCCGCGCCATCCTGCGCGCGACCGCGCTGCAGACGCTCGACACGCTGCGCCTGTGGACCCGGCCGCACGCCGAAAACCTGGAGCGGCTGCGGGAGATCGATGGCGAAGCGCTGTTCGACGCGGCGCTGGCCTCCGGCCGCGGGTTGATCGTGGCCGCGCCCCATTTCGGCAACTGGGAGCTGCTCAACCAGTGGCTGGCGGCGAAGACGCCGCTGGCGATCCTGTACAAGCCGCCGGAATCGGCGATCGGCGAAGCCTTCCTGCGCCGGGTGCGCGCCGATACGGATGCCACGCGCGTCACCCAGGTGCGGGCCGAGGGCGCCGGCGTGCGCCAGCTGTACAAGCGCCTGCAGGCCGGCGGCGTGGTCGGCATCCTGCCCGACCAGCAGCCCAAGGGCGGCGACGGCGAGTTCGCGCCGTTCTTCGGCGTGCCGTCGCTGACCATGACCCTGCTCGGGCGCCTGGCCGCGCGCAGCGGCGCCACGGTGCTGTTCGCCTGGTGCGAGCGGCTCGGCGACGGGCCCGACTACGCGCTGCGCATCCAAGCCGCGTCGCCCGGGATCGCCGATCCCGACCCGGCCGTCGCCACCGCCGCGCTCAATGCCGACGTCGAACGCATTGCACGGCGCGACCCGGCCCAGTACCAGTGGACGTACAAGCGGTTCAAGGCGCGCCCGCCCGGCAGCACCACGCATCCCTACGCGGACCTGGAAGGCCGATGACCGGACCCGAGCCCGTCCCGCCCCCGGCACCCGATCCAGCCGCAGCCGACTCGGTCGACCCGGCGGGCGCGTCGATCGGCGACGGCTGGCGTCCGCTGCCGCTGCGCGCACGCTGGCTGTTCGTGCTCGGGAACCTGTTCGGCCTGGGCGCCCTGGCGATCGGCCTGCTGGTGCCGATCGGGCTGTTGCTGCGCGACACGCCGTTCGCGCTGCCGCTGGCGCTCGCGGTGCTGGTGGCGCTGCCGGCCTGGGGCGCGTGGCTGGCGGTGCGGCAGTACGCGTGCACCCGCTGGCGCCTGGACGCCCACGGCTACACCCTGCGCCGCGGCCGGCTGTGGCAGCGCGAGACCTTCGTGCCGCGCAGCCGGGTGCAGCACCTGGACCTGCAGCGCGGACCGCTCGAACGCCGCTTCGGCCTGGCGACCCTGGTCGTCCACACCGCCGGCACGCGCCACAACGCGGTGTCCACGACCGGCCTGGGCGAGGACGACGCCGAGTGGTTGCGCGACCAGCTGGCGCAGTGGATCGAGGCCGATGACGACGACGCCTGATCCGGGCGCCGCCGGCGACGATCGCCGCCTGCATCCCTGGTCGTGGCTGTTCGTGCTGATCGGCTCGGTGCGCCAGTTCCTGGTGCCGCTGCTGGTGCTGGTGATCTTCGGCGGCCGCCGCGAGGACGGCGTGCAGCTGGCCGTGGCCGGGGTGGCGGTCGCGGTGCTGGCGCTGCTGGCGGTGTGGCGCTACTTCACCTACCGCTACCGGATCGAGGGCGACAGCCTGTTCATCCGCAGCGGCCTGCTCGAACGCAGCCTGCGCCAGGTGCCGTTCTCGCGCATCCACAACGTCGAACTGCGGCAGACGCTGCTGCACCGGCTGTTCGGCGTGGCCGAAGTGACGCTCGAATCGGCCGGCGGCAGCAAGCCCGAGGCGCAGATGCGCGTGCTGCGCATGGGCGAGGCGCTGGCGCTCGAGCGCCTGATCCGCCACCGCGGACACGCCGCCGGCGACGCGACGGCGCAGGCGCCCGAGGAGGACGCGCAGACGCTCCTGGCGCTGCCCACCGCCGAGATCGTGCGCCTGGGGCTGGTGTCCAACCGCGGCATGATCGTGGTCGGCGCCGCACTGGCGCTGGCCTCGCAGGTGATGCAGGACAACCTGTTCCGGCGCGCGTTCGACTTCGTGCGCGGCGAGGCGTCCGGCTACGTCGCCAGCTTCGACTGCGGCGGCCCGTCGCTGGCGCTCGCGGCGATCGCCCTGGTGCTGCTCGCGCTGGCCCTGCTGCGCGTGTTCTCGGTGCTGCTGGCGCTGGTGCGCTACCACGGCTTCCGCCTGCAGGCGCACGGGCGCCGGCTGACGGTGGAGCGCGGGCTGCTGGCGCGCGTGCGCAGCAGCGTCTCGCGCCGGCGCATCCAGGCCTGGACGCTGCGCGAAAGCGTGTTGCATCGCCTGTTCCGGCGCCGCTCGCTGGCGATCGACACCGCCGGCGCGCAGCTGCAGGGCGGCGAAGGCGGGCAGTCGCGCGAACCGCCCGAGCTCGCGCCGATCGCGACCCCGGCTGCGTGCGACGCGCTGCTGCAGGACCTGCTCGCCGACGCCGCCTGGCCGCCACGCGACTGGCAGCCGCTGCATCCGCGCGCGTGGCTGCGGCTGTGGCTGGGCGACCTCGTGGTCGCGGCGCTGCTGGCGGCGGCCCTGTGCTGGCATTTCGGCGCGTGGGGCCTGCTCGGCCTGCTGTGGCTGCCCTGGGGCGGGTGGCTGGCGCTGCGGCATGCGCGCTTCGCCGGCTGGCATGTCGACGCACGCCTGGTGGCGGTCCGCGAGGGCTGGTGGTCGCGGCACTGGCGCTTCGCCGAGATCGACAAGCTGCAGGCGCTGCAGCTGCGCCAGTCGCCGCTCGATCGCCGCTTCGGCATGGCCTCGGTATGGCTCGACACCGCCGGCGCCGGCGCCGCATCGCCGCCGCTGCGCGTGCGCCACCTGCCCGAGGCGCAGGCGCGCATGCTGTACGTCGACCTGGGCCGCGAGATCGCGCGACGCCGGCTGCGCTGGTGAGCGCGTGCCCGGGTCGTAGTCAGTCCCGGGCGAAGCTTCGGTAGAACGCGTCCAGTTCGCGCACCTTGTGCTCGACCCGCATCGACGCCAGCGCGTAGTCCCGGCGCGGCGCGCGCGCCGTGCCGGCCTGACGGAGCGCGTCGGCCATGGCGCCCACGTCGCCAGCGGCGACCAGCGGGGTGCCGATTAGCCCGGCGAGGTGGCGCGCGCCGCCGGTGGCGGTCGCGACCACGGGCAGCCGCGCCTGCATCGCCTCCAGCATCACCAGGCCGAAGGGCTCCTCGCGCGACGGACTGACGAAGCAGTCGAACGCGGCCAGCCAGTCCTCGGGCGTTTCGACGAAGCCCGGCAGGGCCACGCCGGTGCCGGCGCGCGCGCGCAGCGCCTCCAGCTCGCGGCCGCCGCCCACGATCGCCAGGCGCGCGCCGGGCACGGCGGCGGTCGCGAACGCCTCGAGCAGGACGTCCATGCCCTTGCTGGATTCCATCCGGCCCAGCGCGCCGAACAGATACTCGTCCGGGCCGACGCCGATCGCGCGGCGGATGCGCTCACGCGCCCCGGGCGCGGCATCGCGCGGCAGCACCCAGTTGTCGATCTGCACCGAGCGCGCGCGCAGCGGCGCGGGGATGCCGGGCAACTGCCACGGGGCGATCGCGACCAACCCGTCCAGGTGCGCGTGCTGTTCCGGGACGTAGTCGATATGCAGCGTCGCCAGGCGCGGGATCCCGCGCACGCCGCGCAGCGCGCGCGAGGCCGAACCCAGGTGCGCATGGGCGATGTCCGGCCGCAGCCGGCGCACCAGGGCGCGCGCATGCACGATCGCCGGCCAGCGGTCCACCAGGTCGTGTGTCAGCACCACCTCCACCCGCGGGTCGACGCGGTGCGCGATCGCGTCGGCGCGCGCCTGCGCCGCCTTGCGCCGGAGGATGAGCGTGACCCGATGCCCCATCGCCGCCTGCGCCGCGGTGAGCTCGAGCACGTGCCGTTCGGTGCCCGCGAAACGTTTCGTCAACAGCAGGTGGGCGATGTGCATGCATCGGCGGGCGCGGGCGGGACGGCCATTCTCCCGCATCGGCGCGGGCGGTCCACCGGCCCCGGGCGCGCGTTCAACCGCCGCTGGGGTACGCTGGCGCGCCCCGCCAGGACCCGCCGCCGATGCCGCACCTCCGCCCCCGCCGACGCCGCGCCCGCGCGAGGGCGGGCGCATGAGCGCACCCCCGCTCATCGTCCGCTGCGGCGCGTTCGGCGACATGGTGATGCTGACCACGCTGATGCGGGTGGTGTCGGCGCGCTACGGCAGTCCGGTCGACGTGGTGAGCTCGGGCGGATGGACGCCGCCGGTGCTCCAGCGCGAACCGACGCTGGGCCACCTGCAGATGGTGACCAGCCGCAAGACGCCCTACCTGCTGTGCCCGAGCCAGTGGGCCCTGGTGCGCTGGCTGCGCGCGCGCGGCCGCGGCCCGGTCTACCTCGGCGACACCGACCCCGAGATGCGCGCCCTGCTCGCGCGCGGCGGCGTGCGCGAGGAGGACATCGTCGCCCGCGATCCCGCGGGCGAAGACGCGCCGGTCCTGTGGCCCGACCGCTGGCTGGCCATGGGCATGCGCGACCCGGTCGCGCGCTATCCGGTGCGCGACGTCGACCCCGTTCCGCTGCGTCTGCCGCGCCTGGTGGTGCGCGACGAGGAACGCGCCGAGGCGGCGGAATGGCTGTCCTCGCGCGGGCTCGCCGGACCGCTGGTGCTGCTGCAGCCGGGCAACAAGCGCACCCACAAGCGCGGACGCCTGCTGACCGCCGACCATCCCAAGCACTGGGATGCGGCGAACTGGGCGGCGCTGGCGCAGGCGGTACTGGCCGACCTGCCCGACGCGCACGTGCTGCTGTGCGGCTCCCCGCCCGAGCACCCGCTGCTGGAGGACATCCATGCGGCGGCCGGGCGCCACCCACGCGTGCTCAACGCTGCCCGCGACCTGCCGATCCCGCGCCTGCTGGCGCTGCTGGAACGCGCGCACAGCATGGTCTCGGTGGACACCGGGCCGGCGCACGCGGCGGCCGCACTCGGCTGCCCGCTGGTGGTGCTGTTCGGCGCCGCGTCGCCGGACAAGTGGCGGCCGATCGGGCCGGGGCCGATCGCGGTCCTGGGCGGCACGCGCGGGCCCGCCAGCCGCGTCGCCGACCTGTCTCCGCCGGAGGTGATCGCCGCCTGGCGCAGCCTGCCCGCACGCGAGGCGCCGGCGCGCGGCTGATCGGCTCAGCGCGACGCCGCTGCGCTGGACGCGAGGGGCCGGGCGTCGTCGTTCGCCGCCCGCTTGACGATGCCGTGTGGCGTCCAGACGCGGCGCTGCGCGCGGGTCTCGGCCCGGATGGCGAGATTGGCGCGGATCGACTCGTCGGTGCGATAGCCGCGCGCGTGGTCCAGGTGCACGCAGATCGCGCGGTGGCGGATCTGCCTGCCGCGCACGCCGGCGTTCTCCAGCCGCTCCCCGAGCTCGCGATCGGGCCCGCCGTACTTCATGCGCTCGTCGTAGCCGTTGACCGCGATCAGGTCCGACTTCCATGCCGACGAGTTGCAGTTGTTGAACGTGGCGCCCGCGGTGGTGATGGCATCGAGCATGCGCGCGGCCACCGGGCCGGCGCCCAGCTTGCGCCGGTTCGACCCGCTCAGACGGCCCGCCGCCGCCAGCCAGGCGGGATCGAAGCAGCGGCCGCTGGCGATGTCGTCGGCGTCGATGCGGGTGCTGGTGTCCATGTCGAGCTTGCAGTAGCCGCCGGACAGGAACCGTCCCGGTTCGGCCAGCCGTGCATGGGTGGCGACGAAATCGCGCCGCGGGATGCAGTCGCCGTCGGTGAACAGCACGTAGCCGTGCGTCGCCAGCGGGATGGCCCGGTTGAGGATCTCCTGGCGGCGGTAGCCCTGGTCCTCGTGCCAGACATGCCGCAGGGGCACCGGAAACGCCGCCGCGGTGCGCGCGACCAGGTCGGCCGTCGCCGGGCCGGATCCGTCGTCGGCCACGATCACTTCGAACGCAGGATGGGTCTGCAGGGCGTACCCGGCGAGCACCTTCTCCAGCCAGGCCTCGGCGTTGTAGGTACTGACGATCACCGTGATGGGCAGCATGCGGGCCTCGGGCGGGCACGGTTGCAACGGGACCGGCGGCGCCGGCGTCGCGCGCATGGTCGTGCGGGACGGATTGCGTCCGTGTGACGACGGCTGCGACCGGCCGTGACGACTCCCGACCCGGCGTTCCGGCGGCTTAGCCGGGCGCGTGCCCGAGCGCGGCGTAGAAGAACCCGTCCATCCCCTGTTCGCCCGGCAGCCGCTGGCGGCCGTGGCCGGTGTCGCGACCGAACGTGTCGTCGAGGGGCAGCGCGACCGCGTCGGGCGTGCGCGCCAGGAAGCCGGCCACCTGGTCCTCGTTCTCCGCGGCGAGGATCGAGCAGGTGGCGTAGACCAGCCGCCCGCCGGGCGCGAGCAGGGGCCACAGTGCATCGAGCAGGCGCGCCTGCAGCGCGACCAGCGCGGCGACGTCGGACGGGCGGCGGTGCAGCAGCACGTCCGGCTGCCGGCGGACGATGCCGGTCGCCGAGCACGGCGCGTCGAGCAGGATCGCGACGAACGGCACGCCGTCCCACCAGGTCGCCGTCGCGGCGGCATCCGCGGCGCGCAGGTCCGCGTCCTGGCCCACGCCCAGGCGCGCATGGGTCTCGGCCACCCGCCGCAGGCGCCGGGGGTCGAGGTCGATCGCGGTCATCCGCAGCGAGGGATCGCGTTCGAGCAGGTGCGCGGACTTGCCGCCGGGCGCGGCGCAGGCGTCTAGCACGCGCGCGCCCGGCGTCGGCGACAGCACGTCGGCCACGCGCTGCGCGGCCGCGTCCTGCACCGACGCATCGCCCGCGGCGAACCCGGGCAAGGTGGCGGGCGCGACGGGCGCGTCGATGCGCAGCGCGTCGGGCAGTCCGTCGCAGGCCTGCGCGTCGACCCCGGCCTCGCGCAGCCGCGCCGCATAGCCGTCGACGCTCTCCCGCCGGCGGTTGACGCGCAGCCAGGTGGGCGCCTGCGCGGCGCCGGCGGCGAAGATCTCCGTGGCGGTCGCATCGCCCCAGTCGGCGCGCACCTGCGCGCGCAGCCACTCCGGCCACGCAGCATCGGGCGGAGCGGCCGGCAGTCCGTCGCGCTGGGCGCGGCGCAGCAGCGCGTTGACCAGGCCGGCCTGGTGCTGGCGTCCGCTGGCGCGCGCGGCTTCCACGGTCGCGGCGAGCGCGGCGTGCGCCGGCAGCGCGAGCGGATCGAGCTGGGCGAAGCCCGCGTACAGCAGGGCGCGCAGCGACGCGTCCCGGCGCGGCAGCGGCCGCGGCATCCACGCCGCGAGCGCGGCCTCGTAGCGCGGGCGATGGCGCAGCGCGGCGAAGCAGATCGCTTCGACCAGGGCGCGGTCGCGGGGATCGGACAGCCCGGGCAGCGCCGTCGCCAGCTCGGCCTTCAGCGAGCGTCCGCGATGCAGAACCGCGTCGAGCACGCCGGCCGCGCAGACGCGTACCGCGACGCCGGGCGGCAACGGGCCGGCCATGTCAGCTGCGTCCCGTGCGCAGGTCGCTGCGCGCGTTGAGGTAGTCGGCCGCGGTCACCACCTTGCCCCCCGCGCGCTGCAGCGCGCGGATCCGCAATGCGCCGTCGCCGCAGGCCACGTCGATGCCGTCGCGGCCGGCATGCAGCACGCTGCCCGGCACCATCGCGTGCGCCAGCGGCAGCGCGACCGCGCCGTGGACGCGCACGCGCTCGCCGGCGAGCTCGGCCTCGGCCACCGGCCACGGATCGAACGCGCGCACCTTGCGCGCCAGTTCGTCTGCCGGGCGTGACCAGTCCAGCCGGGCCTCGGCCTTGTCGAGCTTGCGGGCGTAGGTGACGCCGGCCGCGGGTTGCGGCCGCGGCGCCGGACGCATGCCCACGCGCAGCAGCGCCAGGCCGTCGGCCAGCACCTGGGCGCCGAGGTCGGCCAGGCGCGCGTGCAGCTGGCCGCCGGTTTCCTGCGGGCCGATCGGGGTCGACTGCGACAGCAGCACCGGACCGGTGTCCAGGCCCTGCTCCATCTGCATCAGGCATACGCCGGTCTCGGCATCGCCGGCCTCGATCGCACGCTGGATCGGCGCCGCGCCGCGCCAGCGCGGCAACAGCGAGGCGTGCACGTTCCAGCAGCCCAGGACGGGCGTCGCCAGGATCCTGGGCGGCAGCAGCAGACCGTAGGCCACGACGATCATCAGGTCCGGCTGCAGCGCGAGCAGCGCGCGGCGCGCCTCGACCGTGCGCAGCGTCTGCGGTTGCAGCACCGGCAGCCCCAGCCGCTGCGCCTCCTGCTTCACCGGCGAGGCGGCCAGCCCGCGACCGCGTCCGGCGGGCCGGTCGGGCTGGGTGTAGACCGCGACCACCTCGCCGCGCGACGCGGCGACGCGCAGCGAGGGGACGGCGAATTCGGGGGTACCGGCGAAGACGAGGCGCATGGGAGGGGGTCGGTAGGCAAGCGGTGTGGGAGGGGCCGGGGCGCGCGCGCTTGCGCGGCGAGGTCCGGTCAGCGGCTGCGGATACGCCGGCGCCGCATCCGCAGGCCGTAGGCCCGCAGGTCGCGGAACGGGGCGTCGGCGAAGCGGCGCGTGCTGCGTGCCTAGTCCCGCCCCTTCCTCAGTTTGTCCAGCTTCTTGATCGCGCGGTCGCGCTTGAGCGCCGAGAGGTGATCGATGAACAGCTTGCCGTCGAGATGGTCGACCTCGTGCTGCACGCAGGTGGCGAGCAGGCCGTCGACGCGCAGCTCGAACGGCTTGCCGTGGCGGTCGAGCGCCTCGACCACGATGCCGTCGGGGCGGGTCACGTCGGCGAACACGCCCGGGATCGACAGGCAGCCCTCCTGGTGCAGGCGCAGGTCCACCGAGCGTTCGCGGATCACCGGGTTGATGAAGGCCAGCGGCTGCTCGCGTCCTTCGGTGACGTCGATCACCATGAAGCGCTGGTGGGTGTCGACCTGGGTCGCGGCCAGGCCGATGCCCGGCGCCTCGTACATCGTCTCGAACATGTCGTCGAGCAGGCGCTGGAACGCGGGGTCGTGCAGCTGGTCGACGTCCACCGGCCGGGCGACGGTGCGCAGCCGGGGATGGGGATACTCGAGGATCGGGAGCAGGGACATGGGCGCAAAGGGAGGCGGCGGTCACAACCGCGCGGAACGGCCTGTCATTGTAGCCCCGGGCGGCTTGCAACCGGTCGCCCCTTGTAGGCTATAGTGCCGGCGCTGCACGGGGAAATCTTCAAGGGGAGCAATTAGATGGCCCGCATGCTTGAGCGCCTTTCTCAGGGGCTTCGTACGACGTGCGTCGTCGCATTGATGACGGTGGCCACCTACGCCACCGCCCAGACCATGCGTGGCGACCATCCCGACACCTATGTCGTGCAGCGCGGGGATACGCTGTGGGACATCGCCGGCAAGTTCCTGCAGCGTCCATGGCTGTGGCCGGAAATCTGGCAGGCCAACCCGCAGATCAGCAATCCGCACCTGATCTACCCGGGCGACGTCATCAGCCTGGCCTACCTCAACCGCGTGACCGCCACGCCGGGCCCGCGCGAGGACGTCCGGCCGATCGACGCGATCCCGCTGTCGGACATCGAGGCCTTCCTCAAGGACCTGCGCGTGGTCGACCAGTTCGAGCACCTGCCCTACGTGGTCGGCCTCGAGGAAGACCGCCTGCGCACCACCCAGGGCCAGGTCGCCTACATCCGCGGCCTGCCCGAGGCGACCGCCGGCCAGCGCTACGCCGTCGTCCGGCCCACGGTGCGCTACACGCACCTGGACCGCAGCGGCCTGTGCTGTGACCTGTTCCACAAGGACGACCTCGACTTCCGCGGCAAGCGCACCGTCGACTTCCAGCAGTACTGGACCAACGTGGTCACGCCCGACAAGGGCCAGGAACTGCTGGGCTACGAACTGCAGCGCGTGAACGTGGGCACGATCACCCGCGGCGAAGTGGGCGGCATCCAGGCCAGCACCCTGCTGATCGACGAGACCGGGCGCGAGGTGCGCATCGGCGACCGCCTGATCCCGATCGACGCCCAGCCCTACGACCTGCAGTTCTTCCCGCACCCGCCGGCGCAGCAGCTCGAATACGGCCGCGCGCGCGTGCTGGCGGTGGCCGACACGCTGTCCCACGGCGGCCCGCGCGACGTGGTGGTGCTGTCGGTCGGCGCCCGCGAGGGCGTGGACAACGGCACCGTGTTCTCGATCTGGCGCGAGGGCACCAACACCGTCGACCGCGTCGAGAAGGGCCCCGACCGCGATGCAGACACCGTGTTCTACGAGAACAAGGTGCGCCTGCCCGACGAGTTCGCCGGCCACGTGATGGTGTTCCGCACCTTCGACAAGGTCAGCTACGGCCTGGTGATGAGCAGCGTCAAGCCGACCCGCATCGGCCACCACCTCAAGCACCCCGACGCGCCTTACTGAGCGGCGCACCGCGCCACGGCGCGGGGTTTTCCGACACGATCCGACGACGGCGCCCGAGGGCGCCGTCGTCGTCTGCGCGCCATGCTGGGCGGCATGACCGAAGACGATCTCGCGCTCCTGCGGCTGGTGGCTGCCGGAGGCCGCTCAGGACCGCGCCGCCGCCTGCTCGACGCCTGCGGCGGCCCGGCTTCCGCGCTGGCCGCCGGCCCGCCGGCGTGGCGCGAGGCGGGCCTGTCGGCGCTCCAGGTCCAGGCGCTGCGCACGGCCGCACCTCCCGCACATGCCTGCGACTGGCTGGCACAGCGGCGCCGACGCCTGCTCGGCTGGCACGACCCGGACTACCCGGCCCTGCTGCGGCGCATCGCCAGCCCGCCGCTGGCGCTGTTCGTGGCCGGCGACGTGGACCTGCTCTGGCATCCCTGCGTGGCGATCGTGGGCACGCGCGCGCCGACCGCCGGCGGGCGCGAGCACGCGCGCGGGTTCACGCACGCCCTGGTGCGCGCGGGGCTGGGGATCTGCAGCGGGCTGGCCGCGGGCATCGACACCGTCGCGCACACAGGCGCCCTCGCCGCCGGCGGCGCGACCGTGGCGGTGCTGGGCTGCGGGATCGACCAGCCCTACCCGGCCGCGAACGCCGGGCTGCTGGACGAGATCGCCGCACAGGGCGCGGTGGTCAGCGAGCACCTGCCCGGCACCCGCGCCCGCCGCGAGCACTTCCCCGCGCGCAACCGGATCATCGCCGGGCTGTCCCTCGGCACCCTGGTGGTGGAAGCGGCGCAGCGCTCGGGCGCCCTGATCACCGCGCGGCTGGCGGCCGACGCCGGGCGCGAGGTGTTCGCGCTGCCCGGCTCGATCCGCAACCCGATGGCCCGCGGCTGCCACCGCCTGATCCGCGACGGCGCGACCCTCATCGAGGCGCCCGGCGAGATCGTCGCCGCCCTGGCCCCGGTGGCGCAGGCGCTGGCCGACGCCTTGCGTAGCCGCTTGGCGGCCCCCATCGAGAGGGTCGAAGGCGTCGTCGCGGACGTCGCCGACACACCGTTGCCTGACGATCCCGACTACCAGCGCTTGTGGTCGGCGATCGGCCACGACCCAAGCCCTATGGATCAGCTGCTCGAACGATCCGGATTGACGACCGCGGTGGCCTCGTCCATGCTCCTGCTCATGGAGCTGGATGGCCGGGTCGTGCAGGCGCACGGCCGGTATTCCCGAAAGTCCTGACTCACCGCGCCCCCGGGCGCAGGCCGGGGGAAATGAAAGAAAGCATCCTGGACGTCCTGCTCTACCTGTTCGAACACTACTTCACCGAAGACGCGGACCTGGTCCGCGACCGCGACTCCCTCCAGGCCGGCCTGCTCCAGGCCGGGTTCAGCCCGGCGGAAATCAGCAAGGCCTTCGACTGGCTCGACGCCCTCGCCGAGCAGCGGCCGGCGGCCGGCCGGCCGCGTGCCGACGGCCCGACCCGCGTCTACTTCGGCCCCGAACTGGACAAGCTCGACGTCGAGTGCCGCGGCTTCCTCCTGTTCCTGGAGCAGCACGGCGTGCTCGACGGCGACCAGCGGGAACTGGTGCTCGACCGGGCGATGGCGCTGGACCAGGACGAACTGGACCTGGACGACCTCAAGTGGGTGGTCCTGATGGTGCTGTTCAACCAGCCCGGCAGCGAGGCTGCCTACGCCTGGATGGAGACCCAGATGTTCGCGGACGAGCCCGAGCCGGTGCACTAGCCGGCCGCGGCCGCTCCCGCCCGGACGTCCGTCCGGGCCCGTGCCGGCGGCGTCCGGCGGGTTCTCCATCCACGTCCGCACGGGACCGCACGCGTGACCTCCTCCGCCCCGGGCGCGGCTCCACCGCCGCTGCCCCCCAGATCCCGCCCACCCGCGCGCCCAACCGGCCGCTCGCGCAGGCGCGGCTGCCTGATCGCGCTGGTGGTCGCGGCCGGCCTGACCGTGCCGCTGGTCGGGATCGTGGCCGCGATCGCGATCCCGGCCTACCAGGACTACCTCGCGCGCAGCCGGGTCGCGCAGACGCTCGCCGCCACCGCGGCGCTGCAGCCGGCCGTGGTGGCCTTCGTCGAGGCGCAGGGCCGCTGCCCGGGCAATGGCGATCCGGGGTTCGAGCCGGCCGAGGCCTATGCAGGACCGGGGGTCGCCGCGATCGTGTTCGGCGAGAGCGACGCCCGGGTCTGCGCGATCGAACTGCTGCTGCAGGACGATCGCCACGAGGAGGTCGACGGCCACCGGCTGTGGCTCGAATACGATGTCGCGGGGGGCGACTGGCGCTGCAGCGCCGAGGTCGAGGCCCGCTACCTGCCCGCGCCCTGTCGCGGCTGATCCGCGCCGCGGGGAGCGGCGCCCACTACTGCAGCAAGCAAGGGGGAGACACGATGTCAATGTGGTACTACGCCGATCGCGAGCATGCCCGACAGGGCCCGGTGGAGCCGGCCGAACTGGTGCGCCTGCGCCTGCAGGGACGGCTGGACTGGGACAGCCTGGTCTGGCGGGAGGGCATGGCCGAATGGCAGCCGATGCGGGACTTCGCGGGCGAACTGGCGCAGGCCGACGACCACGGCATGGGGACCGCATCGGCTCCGCCCGCCGCGCCGGCCGGGGCCGGCGCGCCGAACGCCGACCGGGCAGCCACCGACGAAGGGGTGCTCGCGGGTTGGGCGCCCGCCGCCGAAACCGCCGAGCCCGCGTCGCCCTATGCGCCCCCGCGCGCCCCGGTATCCGCCGACCCGGCCGTGATCGCGGGGGGCGAGGTGGTGCAGGCCGGGTTCTGGAAGCGCTTCGCGGCCATGGTGATCGACGGCCTGGTGACGGCGGCCGCCTCCTGGGCCGTGCAGATCCCGCTGTTCCTGCTCGCCGGGGCCGGGGCCGGCAGCCAGCTGCTGTCGACGGGCGGGTCGCTCGGGATCCTCATGGCGTCCTACGGCATCGGCTTCGTGATCCCGCTGTTCTATTTCGCCTGGATGCATTCCTCGTCCAGCCAGGCCTCGCTGGGCAAGCTGGCGGTGGGGATCAAGGTCGCCGGCGGATCGGGCGAGCGGATCAGCTTCGCCCGCGCACTCGGACGCTACGCGGCCTACTTCCTGACCGTGGTGTTCAGTTTCGGCCTGGGGGCGCTGGTGTCGGCGCTGACGGTCGGCCTGGGCCAGCGCAAGCAGGCCCTGCACGACATGATGTGCGACACCCTGGTGGTCGACCGCTGGGCCTTCACCGACCGCCCGGACCTGCAGCGGCGCGAGCTCGGGGTGGTGACCTGGGTGGTGCTGGTGATCGGCCTGGGGCTGCTGGGACTGATGCTGATCGGAATCGTGGCGGCGATCGCAATTCCGGCCATGACCGGCTGACCGCCGGCGGCCGCCGCTGACGCGCTTGCTTGACACGGCTGCACGCGGCGTGATTCCACTATAAATAGCGCCGCACCTGAACGGCGCCGACCGAACGCCCGGGCCACTCCCGGGCGTCGTAGTCTTCGCATCCCCCCGAACGGCGTGGCCGGAAGCCGCGCCCGGAACCCTATCCCCGATGGCCAAGAACCTCCTCATCGTCGAGTCGCCCGCCAAGGCCAAGACGATCAACAAGTACCTCGGCAAGGACTTCCAGGTCCTGGCCTCGTATGGCCACGTCCGCGACCTGGTGCCCAAGGAGGGCGCCGTCGACCCCGACAACGGCTTCGCGATGCGCTACGAGCTGATCGAGCGCAACGAGAAGCACGTCGAGGCGATCGCCAAGGCCGCGCGCGCGGCCGACGGCATCTGGCTGGCCACCGACCCGGACCGCGAGGGCGAGGCGATCAGCTGGCACATCGCCGAGATCCTGCGCGAACGCGGCCTGCTCGAAGGCAAGGCGCTGCAGCGGGTGGTGTTCACCGAGATCACGCCGCGCGCGATCAAGGAAGCGATGGGCCACCCGCGCCACATCGCGGGCGAGCTGGTCGACGCCCAGCAGGCGCGCCGCGCGCTGGACTACCTGGTCGGCTTCAACCTCTCGCCGGTGCTGTGGCGCAAGATCAAGGCGGGCCTGTCCGCCGGACGCGTGCAGTCCCCGGCGCTGCGCATGATCGTCGAGCGCGAAGAGGAGATCGAGGCGTTCAAGGCGCGCGAGTACTGGACCATCGAGGCCGAGTGCGCGCATCCCTCCCAGGCCTTCGGCGCCAAGCTGGTCAAGCTCGACGGGCAGAAGTTCGAGCAGTTCACCATCACCGACGGCGAGACCGCCGAGGACGCGCGCTCGCGCATCGCCGCCGCGGCGCAGGGCGCGCTGCACGTCACCGACGTGGCCAGCAAGGAGCGCAAGCGCCGGCCGTCGCCGCCGTTCACCACCTCGACCCTGCAGCAGGAGGCCGCGCGCAAGCTCGGCTTCACCACGCGCCGGACCATGCAGGTCGCGCAGAAGCTGTACGAGGGCGTGGCGATCGGCGAGGAAGGCACGGTCGGCCTGATCACCTACATGCGTACCGACTCGGTGAACCTGTCGCAGGACGCGCTGGGCGAGATCCGCGACGTGATCGCACGCGATTTCGGCACGTCGTCCGTGCCGGACAAGCCCAACGTCTACCAGACCAAGTCCAAGAACGCGCAGGAAGCGCACGAGGCGGTGCGCCCGACCTCGGCGCTGCGCACGCCGGCGCAGGTGGCGCGGTTCCTCTCCGACGACGAGCGCCGGCTGTACGAGCTGGTGTGGAAGCGCGCGGTCGCCTCGCAGATGATCCCGGCCACGCTCAACACCGTGACCGTGGACCTGGCCGCGGGGTCCGATCACGGGTTCCGCGCCTCCGGTACCACGGTGGTGGTTCCGGGCTTCCTGGCGGTGTACGAGGAAGGCAAGGACAGCAAGGGCAAGGAGGACGAGGACGAGGGCCGCAAGCTGCCGGCGATGAAGCTCGGCGACCGCATCCCGCTCGACCGCATCCACGCCGACCAGCACTTCACCCAGCCGCCGCCGCGCTTCACCGAGGCCTCGCTGGTGAAGGCGCTGGAGGAGTACGGCATCGGCCGCCCCTCCACCTACGCCTCGATCATCCAGACCCTCACCGGCAAGCAGTACGCGGTGCTGGAAGGACGCGCGTTCAAGCCCACCGACGTGGGCCGCGCGGTGTCCAAGTTCCTCAGCAACCACTTCACCAAGTACGTCGACTACGACTTCACCGCCAACCTCGAGGACGAGCTCGATGCGGTGAGCCGCGGCGAAGAGGAGTGGGTGCCGCTGATGGAGAAGTTCTGGGGCCCGTTCAAGGAACAGGTCGACGACAAGAAGGCCACGCTCGACAAGGCCGACGCGGGCAGCATCCGCGTACTGGGCGACGATCCCAGGAGCGGGCGTCCGGTCAGCGCGCGCATCGGCAGGTTCGGCCCGCTGGTGCAGATCGGCACCGTCGAGGACGAGGAGAAGCCGAAGTTCGCATCGCTGCGGCCGGGCCAGAGCATCTATTCGATCAGCCTGGACGAGGCACTGGAACTGTTCAAGCTGCCGCGCGTGCTCGGCCAGGACAAGGGCGAGGACGTGAGCGTGGGCATCGGCCGGTTCGGCCCGTTCGCGCGCCGCGGCAGCACCTACGCCTCGCTCACCAAGGAGGACGACCCCTACAAGATCGACCTGGCGCGGGCGGTGTTCCTGATCGAGGAGAAGGAGGAGATCGCGCGCAACCGCGTGATCAAGGAATTCCCCGGCAGCGACATCCAGGTGCTCAACGGCCGCTTTGGTCCGTACATCAGCGACGGCCGTCTCAACGGCAAGATCCCGAAGGATCGCGAGCCCGCGTCGCTGAGCCTGGACGAAGTGACGAAACTGCTGGAGGAGACCGGCAAGCCGGCGCGCCGCGGCTTCGGCGCGAAGAAGGCGGCGAAGAAGACGGCCACGAAGAAGGCACCCGCGGCCAAGGCGCCGACGAAGAAGGCGGCGACGAAGAAGACCGCGAAGAAGGCCGCGACGAAATCCGCGGCGAAGAAGGCCCCGGGCAAGGGCGCGCGCCCGCTGTCGGCCGATCTCGAGCCGGCGCGGCCGCTGGTGACCGCCGCGCGCTTCGAGCCGGGCAAGAAGCGGGTGATCAAGAAGTCCGACAGCGCGCCGTTCTGAGGCGCGCGGCCGCGTCGCGGCGCCGGTGACGACGAGGTCGCCGGCCATGCAGGGGCGCGTCTCCTCCGCCGCCGGGGACGCGTCCTTCCAAAGGCTGCTGACGAGCATCGGCGCCGGTGCCGGTGCCGGTGCCGGTGCCGGTGCCGCTGCCGCTGCCGCTGCCGCTGCCGCATTCCAGCGTATGCGCAGTGCGCGCAGTCGATCAGGTCGACCGGTCGCCAGGCCGCCGATCGGATCGTCGCTGGCGTCGGCTGCAGCGGGCGTGCACGCCGCGCCGCACACTCCCCGGTCGATCCGACGTTCGCTAAGCTGGCCCGATGCACGAGCCCACGACCGCGGACATCGACCAGGCCGTCGCCCTCCTGCGCGGCGGCGGCATCCTCGCCTATCCCACCGAAGGCGTCTGGGGCCTGGGCTGCGACCCGTTCGATGAAACCGCGGTCCTGCGTCTGCTGGCATTGAAACAGCGCACCGTCGACAAGGGCCTGATCCTGGTCGCGGCCGCCCCCGACCAGCTGGAGGGGCTGGTCGACTGGTCGACGCTGCCGGCGCCCCGGCGGGCCGACGTGCTGGCCAGCTGGCCCGGACCGAATACCTGGATCCTGCCGGTGACCCCGCGCGTGCCGCAGTGGATCCGGGGCGCTCACGACGGCGTCGCGGTCCGGGTCAGCGCGCATCCCGGCGTCGTCGCGCTGTGCGCCGGCTTTGGCGCCCCGCTGGTCTCGACCAGCGCCAACGTCGCCGGCGATCCGGCTCCCACCTCGCGCGCCGAGCTCGCCCCGGCGATTGCCGCCGGCGTCGACCTGACCGTTGCCGGGGAAACCTCCGGGCGGGGCATCCCGAGCACCGTGCGCGATGCGCGAACAGGTCGCCAACTCCGCTGAAAACACCCGGTTTTCGGCGGGTTTTGCTTTCAACGGCAACTAACCGGAAGGCGCCGTTGCCGCGTCGCACAATTTGTGATCTAGTCGACCCGTGGATGCGCCGCCGGGTGCTGTGTCACGACGCCCCGGCTCCGATTCCCACGCCACCTGCCACCTGACCCAACGACGACGACGACGATGCGGGCACTCCCGGATCGGGGGCTCCACGACCCCCGCGATGAACACGACAGCTGCGGTTTCGGCCTGATCGCCAGGATCGAGGGCGACCCGGAGCGGGCGATCGTGGACATCGCGCTCGAAGCCCTGTCGCGCATGGCGCATCGTGGCGGGGTGAACGCCGACGGGCTGTCGGGCGACGGCTGCGGCGTGCTGATCCACGGCGCCGAGGGCTTCGTGCGCACGTTGGCGCACGCGTCGGGCTTCCCGCTGCACGCCGGCCCGGTGGCCGCCGGCATGGTGTTCCTGCCGCACGATGCGGCGCACGCGACGCGCTGCCGCGACGAACTCGGCCGCCAGCTCGCGCAGGTGGGCGTGCGCGTCGCCGGCTGGCGCGAAGTGCCGCTGGACCTGGACGCCTGCGGCAAGCTGGCGCGCTCCTCGGTGCCGCGGATCGAGCAGGTGTTCGTCGAGAGCGACGAGACCGCGACCGACGCGCTCGAGCGCGCGCTGTTCCTGGCCCGCCGCCGCAGCGAGGAAGCGCTGCGCGAGGTCGAGGACTTCTACGTCGTCGGGCTGTCGCCGCGCCTGCTCGGCTACAAGGGCATGGTGCTGCCGAGCCACCTGCGTCAGCTGTTCCCCGACCTGTCGCACCCGGCGCTGGCCGCGCGCGCGGTGGTGTTCCACCAGCGCTTCTCGACCAACACCCTGCCGCGCTGGCCGCTGGCGCATCCGTTCCGGCGCCTGGCGCACAACGGCGAGATCAACAGCATCGAGGGCAACCGCCGCTGGGCGCAGGCGCGCAAGCGCGTGTGGCGCTCGCCGGTGCTGGACGTGTCGGAGTTCGAATCCACCGTGACCATGCACGGCTCGGACTCGCAGTCGCTCGACAACATGCTCGAATGGCTGCTGCTCGGCGGCATGGACCTGCTGCAGGCGATGCGGATCCTGATCCCGCCGGCGACCCAGTCGCTGGAATACAAGGACACCGACCTCGCCGCGTTCTACGAGTACTACTCGATCAATTCCGAGCCGTGGGACGGCCCGGCCGGCGTGGTGATGTGCGACGGCCGCTTCGCCGCCTGCACGCTCGACCGCAACGGCCTGCGCCCGGCCCGCTGGACGCTGTCGAAGGACGGCGTGTTCGTGATCGCCTCCGAGGCCGGCGTGTGGGACCTGGCGCCGGAGGACGTGGTCGCCAAGGGCAAGCTCGGGCCGGGCGAGATGATCGCGATCGATCTCGAGGCCGGACGCCTGCTCGACAACGACGCCATCGACGACGTCAACCGCGCCCGCGCGCCGTACAAGCAGTGGCTCAAGCGCGGCATGAGCTGGCTGCACACCGAACTGATCGACCCGGCGCTGACCGATGCGCCGTTCACGCCCGAGACCCTGCTCGCGTTCCAGAAGCTGTTCCAGCTCTCGCGCGAGGAGCAGGAGGCGGTGCTGCGCCCGCTGGCCGAGACCGAGCAGGAAGGCATCGGCTCGATGGGCGACGACGTGCCGATGGCCGCCATCAGCCAGCGCGTGCGCCCGCTGTACGACTGCTTCCGCCAGGCCTTCGCCCAGGTCACCAACCCGCCGATCGACCCGATCCGCGAGGACTGCGTGATGACGCTCTCCACCCAGATCGGGCGCGAGGGCAACCTGTTCCTGGACCAGGCGGAGAACGTCCACCACGTGATGCTCAACTCGCCGGTGCTGTCGCAGCGCAAGCTGCACCAGCTGCTGGCGCTGCCGCGCTTCGCCGCCGCGCACCGCTACATCGACCTGTACTTCGACCAGCGCACCTCGCTGCGCACCGCCCTCGACCGGCTGTGCGCCGAGGCCGAGGCCGCGGTGCGCGACGGCGTCGAGCTGCTGATCCTGAGCGACCGCCGCCCGCGCCGCGGCCACGCCGCCGTGCACGCGCTGCTGGCCACCGGCGCGGTGCACCTGCACCTGGTGCGCAAGGGCCTGCGCTGCGACGCCAACCTGATCGTCGAGACCGGCACCGCGCGCGATCCGCACCACTTCGCCTGCCTGATCGGCTTCGGCGCGACGGCCGTGTATCCGTTCCTGGCCTACCAGACCCTGGCCGCGCTCGCGCGCCGCGGCCTGCTCGGCGGCAAGACCAGCAACGAGCCGCTGCAGGTGGGCCGCAGCTACCGCCGCGGGATCAAGAAGGGCCTGCTCAAGATCCTGTCGAAGATGGGCATCGGCAGCATCGCCAGCTACCGCGGCGCGCAGCTGTTCGAGATCGTGGGGCTGGACGAGGACGTGGTGTCGCTGTGCTTCGAGGGCACGCCCTCGCGCATCCGCGGCGCCGGCTTCGCGCGCCTGGAGCGCGACGCCTGGACGCTCGCCGAACACGGCTGGGACGACACCGCCCTGCCCGAGCCGGGCGGCCTGATGCGCTACGTCCACGGCGGCGAGTACCACCAGTACAACCCCGACGTGGTGACCAGCCTGCAGCGCGCGGTGCTGACCGGCGACCGCGCGGACTGGAAGGTCTACGCCGACCACGTCGACACCCGGCCGCCGGCGGCGCTGCGCGACCTGCTTCGGCCCAGGGCCCTGGGCGCGCCGGTGCCGATCGACGAGGTCGAGCCGGTATCGTCGATCGTGCGCCGCTTCGATTCGGCCGCGATGAGCCTGGGCGCGCTCTCGCCCGAGGCGCACGAGGCGCTCGCGATCGCCATGAACCGTCTGGGCGGGCGCAGCAATTCCGGCGAAGGCGGCGAGGATCCGGCCCGCTACGGCACCGACAAGCGCAGCAAGATCAAGCAGATCGCCTCGGGCCGTTTCGGCGTCACGCCCGAATACCTGATCAATGCCGAGGTGCTGCAGATCAAGGTCGCGCAGGGCGCCAAGCCCGGCGAAGGCGGCCAGCTGCCCGGCAGCAAGGTCAATCCGCTGATCGCGCGGCTGCGCTACGCCAAGCCCGGCATCGGACTGATCTCGCCGCCGCCGCACCACGACATCTATTCGATCGAGGATCTCGCCCAGCTGATCTTCGACCTGCGCCAGATCAATCCCGAGGCGCTGATCTCGGTCAAGCTGGTCGCGCATGCCGGCGTGGGCACGATCGCCGCGGGCGTGGTCAAGGCCGGCGCGGACCTGATCACGATCTCCGGCCACGACGGCGGCACCGGCGCCAGCCCGCTGGGTTCGATCCGCTATGCCGGCGCGCCGTGGGAACTAGGCCTGTCGGAGGCGCGCCAGGCGCTGCAGGCCAACGAGCTGCGCGAACGCGTGCTGCTGCAGACCGACGGCGGCCTGAAGACCGGGCTGGACGTGGTCAAGGCGGCGATGCTGGGCGCCGACAGCTTCGGCTTCGGCACCGCGCCGATGATCGCGCTGGGCTGCAAGTACCTGCGCATCTGCCACCTCAACAACTGCGCCACCGGCGTGGCCACCCAGGACGAGCGCCTGCGTTCGGCGCACTTCACCGGCCTGCCCGAGCGGGTCGAGAACTTCTTCCGCAACATCGCCCAGGACGTGCGCGAGCTGCTGGCTTCGCTCGGCGCGCGCTCGCTGGACGAGATCGTCGGCCGCACCGAGCTGCTCGAGCAGCACCTGCGCCACACCCGCGAGGAGGTCGACATCGACCTGTCGCGGCTGCTGGCGCGCGACCCCGCGCAGGCGAGCGCGTACTGTGGCGCCCCGGCGCTGCAGGCGCCGCCCGGCGGGCTGGCGGCACGGCTGGAAGCGGACCTGGCGAGCGTGGTCGAACGCGCGGGCGGCGGCGAGTACGCCTACTCCGTCGCCAATACCGACCGCAGCATCGGCACCCGCCTGTCCGGGCTGATCGCACGCCACCACGGCAATACCGGCATGGCCGCGCGACCGCTGACGCTGCGCCTGACCGGCAGCGCCGGGCAGAGCTTCGGCGCCTTCAACGCCGGCGGCCTGCACCTGCTGCTGGAGGGCGAGGCCAACGACTACGTCGGCAAGGGCATGGCCGGCGGCTGCATCGTGCTCTCGCCACCGCGGGGCAGCGCGTTCGAGTCGCGCCACGCGCCGATCCTCGGCAACACCTGCCTGTACGGCGCCACCGGCGGCGAGCTGTACGCGGCCGGCCGCGCCGGCGAGCGCTTCGCGGTGCGCAACTCGGGCGCGGTCGCGGTGGTGGAAGGCGCGGGCGACCACTGCTGCGAGTACATGACCGGCGGCACCGTGGTCGTGCTCGGCCGCACCGGGCTGAACTTCGGCGCCGGCTTCACCGGCGGCCTGGCCTACGTGCTCGACCTGGATCGCGATTTCGTCGACCGCTACAACCACGAACTGATCGACATCGTGCGCATCTCGCCCGAAGGCTTCGACAACTACCGCCAGCACCTGACCGACCTGCTCGAGGCGCATGCGCGCCTGACCGACAGCGCGTGGAGCGCGCGCCTGGTCGACGAGTTCCGCGACTTCGTCGGCAAGTTCTGGCTGGTCAAGCCCAAGGCCGCGAGCCTGGAGGCGCTGGCCAACGAGCTGCGGAGGGCGGCATGATGGGTACGGCTTTCGCGCTCCGCGCCAAACCCCCCACGATTCGCTTCGCGAACCGCGGGCCCCGCTTCGCACACCCGATCCCCGCCCCTTCGGGGCGCCCCCTTACCAAGGGGGCTTTGCTGCGATCGCGTCGCCGGCAGGCGGAGGTACACGCGCCATGAGCAAGAAGCAGGTGTTCCAGTTCCTCGACGTGCCGCGCGAGATGCCGCGCAAGGTGCCGCTGCAGCTGCGCACCGACGGCGACTGGAACGAGCTGTACGGCAAGTTCGGCCAGCCGGAGGCCGCCTACCAGTCCGGCCGCTGCCTGGACTGCGGCAACCCGTACTGCGAGGCCAAGTGCCCGGTGCACAACTACATCCCCAACTGGCTGCAGCTGGTGGAGGAAGGCCGCATCCTCGAGGCCGCGGCGCTGTGCCACGAGACCAACCCGCTGCCGGAGATGTGCGGGCGCGTCTGTCCGCAGGATCGCCTCTGCGAAGGCGCGTGCACGCTCAACGCGGGCTTCGGCGCGGTCACCATCGGCGCAGTCGAGAAGTACATCGTCGACACCGCGTTCGAGCAGGGCTGGCGCCCGGACCTGTCCAAGGTGGTGCCGACCGGGCGCCACGTCGCGATCGTCGGCGCCGGCCCCGCGGGGCTGGCCTGCGCCGACCGGCTGCTGCGCGCCGGCATCTCCGCCACCGTGTTCGACCGCTACGAGCAGATCGGCGGCCTGCTGCAGTTCGGCATCCCCAGCTTCAAGCTCGACAAGTCGGTGATCGCGACCCGGCGCGAGGTGCTCGAGGACATGGGCGTGCGCTTCCGGCTCGGGGTCGAGATCGGCCGCGACGTCGCCCTGGGCACGCTGCTCAACGACTACGACGCGGTGTTCCTCGGGCTGGGCGCCTACCGCTACACCGATGGCGGCCTCGCCGGTCAGGACCTGGGCGGCGTGCTGCCGGCGCTGCCGTTCCTGGTGCAGAACGGGCGCATCGTCACCGGGCGCGAGCCGCAGGGCCGGCCAATCGCCGGCTGGGAAGACCGGCTCGACCTGCCTGACCTGGCCGGCAAGCGCGTGGTCGTGCTCGGCGGCGGCGACACCGGCATGGACTGCGTGCGCTCGGCGGTGCGGCTGGGCGCGGCGAGCGTCACCTGCGCCTACCGCCGCGACGAGGCCAACATGCCCGGCTCGGCGCGCGAGGTCGCGAACGCGCGCGAGGAAGGCGTGCGCTTCCTGTTCAACCGCCAGCCGCTGGCGATCGAATCGGCCGACGGGCGCCGGGCCTCGGGCGTGCGCGTGGTCGAGACCCGGCTCGGCGAGCCCGATGCCAACGGCCGCCGCAGCGCGGTCGCCATCGCCGGCAGCGAGTCCGTGATCGAGGCCGACGTGGTGATCATCGCCTTCGGCTTCTCGCCGCGGCTGCCCGACTGGCTGGCCAATGCCGGCGTGCAGGCGCGCGAGAACGGCCGCATCATCGCCGGCGGCGGCGAGCGGCTGCCCTACCAGACCGCGCATCCGCGGCTGTTCGCCGGCGGCGACTGCGTGCGCGGCGCGGACCTGGTGGTGACGGCGGTGCAGGAGGGCCGCGACGCGGCGGTGGCGATCGCGCGCATGCTGCGTGCCACGGCCGGGGTGGAATCGGCGCTGGACGCGGCCTGAGCGGCGCGTTCCGTTGCCGCCGCCCGGGCCACGGGCTTGAATCCGTCCTGAGCAGAGTTTCATGCGGTTTGCCCCGTCGTGCCCGCGGCGGCAAGATGGGGCCATGCGTCCACCGACCGTCGCCTGCCTGCTGATCCTGCTGCCCGTCGCCGGCGCGTCGCGTGCCGCCGAGCCGGTGACCGTGTATCGCTGCACCGATGCGCAGGGCCACGTGACCCTCGGCGACGTGCCCTGCCCGCAGGGCTCCACCCAGCAGACGCTGGCGATGCAGCGGCCGGTCGACGCCCCCCCGCCACCCCCGCGTGCGGAACCGTCGCCACCCGCGGACGAGGCGCTGCCTGTGAAGCAGGTGGTGGTGGCCCACACCCCGCGCCCGATGTACGAGTGCACCACGCCCGACGGCGAGCGCTACACCAGCGACGATGGCGACGGCAATCCGCGCTGGGTGCCGCTGTGGACGCTGGGGTATCGCGGCAGCCATGGCCCCACGTCCGACGCCAGTCGCCGCGGTACGCGCGAAGCCGGCTCGGTCTGGAGTCGCGTCGGTGCGCCGCCGCCCGAGCGACGCGGGGATCTGGCCAGACCGCCGCGACCGCCTCATGGCACACGCACGTATGGGGCAGGCACGTGGATCCACGACACCTGCCACGCCCTGCCCCAGGGCGAGGTCTGCGCGCGGCTGGTCGATCGGCGTGAGGAGATCCGGCAGCGCTTCTTCAACGCCCAGGAAAGCGAACGCGACACGCTGCGGCGCGAGGAGCGGGGCATCAACGAACGTCTCGCCGCCGATTGCGGGAGGCGCTGATGGGCTGGCGCCTCCTCGCCGCGGGCGGCCTGGCCCTGCTGGTCGCCGTTGGCGCCGCGCCCGCCCAGGATGCGAACACGATCTACCGCTGCACGGCGGCCGACGGCGAGGTCACGATCCAGAACGGCACCCCCTGCCCGGCTGGCGCGCGCCAGGAGATCCGCCAGGTCGACGCCCTGCCTTCGCGTCCGCCACCGGCGGCGTCCGGCGGGCTGACCGTGGTCGAGGAGCCGGCGTACACGCCGCCGCCGCTGTCCGACTTCGTGCAGGTCGCCGGGCCGCAGGACGAACCGATCACCGGCCCGCCGCGTCCGGACCTGCCGCCCGCCGCGACGCTCGCCGCCGCCGACCGCCTGCCCCCGCCGCCGATCTACCGCTGCGAGACCTGGGACAACGACAGCTACGTCAGCGAGGATCCCGCGCCCAAGCCACGCTGCGTGCGCCTGGACACCGCCGGCGTCGGCGCCGCCTGCGAGAACAAGTACGACATGTGCGCGCGCATCGGCGATCGGGACGCCTGCGGCGGCTGGAAGCAGCGCCAGCGCGAGATCGAATCCGGCTGGCGCCACGCGCGCGGGCCGGACAAGCCGGCGCTGCAGGACGAATTCGCGCGGGTCACGAAGATCCTGACCGATTCCACCTGCGCGCTGCCGCCCTGAGCGCGCTCAGGCGTCGAAGCTGATGTGCACCGACGCCGCGCTGCGCTGCGCGGGCCCGTGGTACACCGCCTCGACGTTGTTGCCGTCGGGATCGAGTACGAACGCGGCGTAATAGCCTGGGTGGTAGGGCCGCTCGCCCGGCGCGCCGTGGTCGCGCCCGCCATGCGCCAGCGCGGCGGCGTGGAAGGCCTCCACCTGCGCCCGGTCGCGCGCCTGGAACGCGAAGTGGTGACGGCCGGTGAGTTCGCCCGCCGCCGCCTCGCTGTCGGCGCTGGAGACGAACAGCTCGTCGGCCCAGAACCAGTCCTCGCCGCCCCCGCCCATGGGGATGCCGAGGGCGCCGAGCACGGCCTCGTAGAAGCGGCGGCTGGCGGCGACGTCGCGCACCACCAGGTGCAGGTGGTCGATCAGCCGTCCGCGGTGGATCTGCTGGGTTTCCATGGCGTGCTCCAGTGGGGCGGCCATCATCCTAGCCCCCGCGCCGCCCGGGATGAAACCGGCGGGCCGGTGCATCCGCTGGCCCGCCTGGCGCGTATGAGCCCGGGTCTATACGCCGTCCGAACATCCGCCTCGCCTACGATGACCGCCCAACCCACCGACAGGACCGCATCGCCGTTCGAGGCGAGCCGCGCCGTGGCCACCACCGTGCAACCGCTGCGCGAGGCCCGTGACTGGTCCCCCGACATGGACGCGGTGGCGCGCTGGCGCGACCGCGACTGCTTCATGCGGATCTACGACCACTTCATGCCCAGGGTCTGCCTGTACCTGCGCGGGCTGGGGACGCCGGACGCGGTGGCCGAGGAACTCGCCCAGGACGCCCTGCTCAAGCTGTGGCTGCGCGCCCACCTCTACGACGCCGCGCGCAGCAGCCTGTCGACCTGGCTGTTCCGCATCGCCCGCAACCTCTACATCGACCGTGTGCGCCGCGAACCGGGCTGGATGCAGGCGCAGGAGGCAGTGGCGCTGGCCGCGACCGAAGACGGGCTCGCGATCCCGTCGTCGGCCGAGTCCTACGTCGACCAGGCCCAGCTCAAGCGCCGCATCGACGCGCTGTCCTCGGTACAGGCGCGGCTGATCCGCATGTCGTACTTCGAGGCCAAGAGCCACCAGGAGATCGCGGCCGCGCTCGGGATGCCGCTCGGCACGGTGAAGTCGCACCTGCGCCGCGCCTTCCTGCGGCTGCAGAGCGAGATCGAGGGCCAGCGATGAGCCCGTGCCACCATCTCGACCCGTCGACCGTGGTCAGCTACGCGGCCGGCGCGCTCCCGCCCGAGGTCAGCGCGGTGGTCGCGACGCATCTGGACGGCTGCGCGGCCTGCCGCAGGCGCATCGACGAAGCCGAGCACGTCGGCGGCCTGCTGGTCGAACAGCAGCAGCCCGCCGCCGCCCTGCTGCCGCACGCCGCGCAATTGCGCGAGCGGATGCTGGCGCGGCTGGAGACGGCCGGTGGGGTGGACGACGCCCGGGAGCAGGCGCCGGCCGCGCCGCCCGCTCCGCGCCGCGACCCCGACCGCCTGCCGACGCCGCTGCACCCCTACTTCGGCAGCTCGTACCGCGCACTGCGCTGGCGCTGGATGGCGCCGGGCGTGCATCTCATCCGCGCGCCCCAGAGCGCCAACCTGCTGCTGCTGAAGATCGCGCCCGGCAAGAGTCTGCCGCTGCACAGCCACGGCGCCTCGGAGGTCACGCAGATCCTGCAGGGCGCCTACGACGACGCGCTCGGCCACTTCGCGCCCGGCGACATCGCCGACCTCGACAGCGACATCGAGCACCAGCCGGTCACCGCGCCGGGCGTCCCCTGCATCTGCGTGTCCGCGCTCGATGCGCCGCTGGAATTCCGCGGCTGGCTGGCGCGCAAGCTCCAGCCCTTGTTCAGGCTCTGACGCTCTGCGGCGCGGTCGCAGGCTTGCGCCGCGCCGTCCTCGACGCTGACGAGCCGGTGACGTGCGTCCGACGCGTCGGTCGCACCGGTGCATCCGTTCGGCGTCGATCGCGCGTATGCATCGTATCCATCGCCCAAGGGATCCACCGTGCAGCCTCGTGACCCGGCGCGCCACCGCGACCCATTGCCACGACGCGATCGTGTCGCCGCCCTGCGCCGCTGGTTCGATACCTCCGCCCACGCCGGAGCCGGTCATGTCGGGGCCGGTGCAGACCACCCGGGCGACGACGAGCGCATCGACTGGCTGCGCGCGCTGCCCTTCCTGGGCATGCACCTGGCCTGCCTGGGCGTGTTCTGGGTCGGCGTGTCGTGCTTCGCCGTCGCCGTGGCCGCAGCACTGTACGCGCTGCGGATGTTCGCGATCACCGCGTTCTACCACCGCTATTTTTCGCACCGCACCTTCCGCACCTCGCGTCCGCTGCAGTTCCTCTTCGCCCTGATCGGCGCGTCCAGCGTGCAGCGCGGGCCGCTGTGGTGGGCCGCGCACCATCGCAACCACCATCGCCACGCCGACGCCCCGGCCGACCCGCACTCGCCGCGCCACGGCTTCTGGCGCAGCCACGTCGGCTGGTTCCTGACCCGCGCGGGCTTCCGCACCGACTGGAGTCGCATCCCGGACCTGGCGCGCTACCCCGAGCTGCGCTGGCTCGACCGCTACGACACCCTGGTGCCGGTCGCGCTGGCGGTGGCGCTGTACCTGCTCGGCGCCGCGCTGCAGCGCTGGGCGCCTGGGCTCGGCACCAGCGGACCGCAGTTGCTGGTGTGGGGCTTCTTCGTGTCGACGGTGGTGCTGTTCCACGCCACGGTGACGATCAACTCGCTCGCGCACCGCTTCGGCAGCCGCCGCTTCGACACCCGCGACGACAGCCGCAACAACGCCTGGCTGGCGCTGCTGACCTTCGGCGAGGGCTGGCACAACAACCATCATTTCTTCCCGGGCTCGGCGCGGCAGGGCTTCCGCTGGTGGGAACTGGACCTGACCTGGTACGGCCTGCGCCTGATGTCGGCGCTCGGCCTGGTCTCCGGCCTCAAGCCGGTGCCGGCCTGGGTGCATGCGCATGCGCGCGACGGAGCCGGCCGATGAGCCGGCGCATCGCGGTGGTCGGCTCCGGCATCGCCGGGCTGGCGAGCGCGTGGTGGCTGTCGCAGCGCCACGAGGTGACGCTGTTCGAGCGCTGCGACCGCCTCGGCGGGCATACCCACACCCACGACATCGAGCTCAATGGGCGTGCGTACGCGGTGGATACCGGCTTCATCGTGTTCAACGCCCTGCACTACCCGCTGCTGACCGCGCTGTTCGACGAGCTCGGCGTGGAAAGCCAGCCAACCACGATGAGCTTCTCGGTGCACGACGAAGCCAGCGGGCTTGAGTACAACGCGACTTCGCTCGACACGCTGTTCTGCCAGCGCCGCAACCTGGCCTCGCCCGCCTTCTGGCGGATGCTGCTCGACCTGCGCCGGTTCTACCGCGAGGCACCGGCACTGCTGCACGGCGACGACGAGGGGCCGACCCTCGGCGACTACCTCGCGCGGGGCGGCTACGGCCGGCTGTTCGTCGAGCACCACCTGGTGCCGATGGCCTGCGCGCTGTGGTCGTCGCCAGTCGCCAGCGTGCTGGACTTCCCGGCCCGCTACCTGGTGCAGTTCATGGCCAACCACCAGATGCTGCAGGTGCAAGGCCGCGCGCCATGGCGGGTGGTCCGCGGCGGTTCCTCGCGCTACATCGATGCGCTGCGCGCGCGGTGGCGGGTGCGGGTGCGCACCGGCGATCCGGTGCACGCCGTGCACCGCGGCGACGACGGCGTCGACGTCGACAGCGCCTCCGGCCGCCACCGCTTCGACGACGTCGTGCTCGCCTGCCACAGTGACCAGGCGCTGGCGCTGCTGCCCGACGCCGACGCCCGCGAGCGCGCGGTGCTGGGCACGATCCGCTACCAGGCCAACGACGTGGTGCTGCACACCGACGAGCGCCTGCTGCCGCGCCACCGCAAGGCCTGGGCCGCGTGGAACGCGCACGTGCCGGCCGCGCCGGGCGCCGCGTGCACGGTCAGCTACTGGATGAACCTGCTGCAGGGACTGCAGGCACCGCGCCCGCTGGTGGTGACGCTGAACCGCAGCGAGGCGATCCGCCCCGACCGCGTGCTGCGCAGGATGGAGTACGCCCATCCCGTGTACGACCACGCGATGGTGCGCGCGCAGGCGCGCAGGCACGAGATCCAGGGCCGCCGCCGCACCTGGTTCGCCGGCGCCTACTGGGGCTGGGGCTTCCACGAGGACGGCATCCGCAGCGCACGCGAACTGGTCGACGCCTACGAGGCCGCACGGCTTCACGAGGCGAATCCGGCCGTGCTCGACGGGGTGGCGGCATGAGCGCCAGCGCGATCTACACCGGTCGCGTCCGCCACCGCCGGCACCTGCCGCGGGCGCACGCGTTCGAATACGGCGTCGCGCAGCTGCTGCTCGACCTCGACGAGGTCGATGCCGTGTTCGAGCGGCGCTGGCTGTGGTCGGTGGATCGTCGCAACCTCGCCGAATTCCGCCGCAGCGACTACCTCGGCGATCCCGAGCGGCCGCTGTCCGACGCGGTCCGCGACTGCGTGGCGGAGGGCACGGGCGAGCGTCCCGGCGGGCCGGTGCGCCTGCTCACCCACCTGCGCTACGGCGGCCACGTCTTCAACCCGGTCAGCTTCTACTACTGCCACGGCGACGACGGGCGCCTGCACAGCATCGTCGCCGAGATCACCAACACGCCGTGGAAGGAGCGCCACCCCTACGTGCTGCCGCTGTCGCAGGCGCGCATCAACGGCCGCTGCTGGCACTGGGATTTCGACAAGCGCTTCCACGTCTCGCCGTTCCTGCCGATGGACTGCCGCTACGACTGGCGCTTCACCCCGCCCGGCGACGACCTGCACGTGCACATGCAGGTCTGGCGCGAGGATGCGCTGCAGTTCGACGCCGGGGTGGCGATGGCGCGCCGGCCGCTGGACGGTCCCGGCCTGGCGCGGGTGCTGGCGCGCTACCCGCTGATGACGCTGCAGGTGGTCGCCGGCATCCACTGGCAGGCGCTGCGGCTGTGGCTCAAGCGTACCCCCGTGTTCGACCATCCCGCCTCGCGCAGGACTCCTGCATGAACCGCATCGCCGACACCCTGCCCTCGACCGCCGCCTCGCCCTTGGACCGGCTGCTGCGTCGCCGCCTGCTCGACACGCTGGCGGGGCTGCAGGGCGGCGCGATCGTGCTGTCCGATGCCTGCGGCACCACCGTCGTCGGCGATGCCGCCGCCGCGGGTCCGCGCATCGACGTGCATGTCGACGACATGCGCTTCTACCGCCTGGCCGCGGCCAGCGGCAGCGTCGGCGCCGGCGAGGCCTACATCGAGGGCTACTGGCGCTGCAGCGACCTGGTCGCGCTGGTGCGCCTGCTGGTGCGCAACCGCGACCTGCTCGACGCGATGGAAGGCGGGCTGGCGCGGCTCGGCGGCGCGGCGCTGCGGCTGTGGCACGCCGCGCGCCGCAACACCCGCACCGGCAGCCGCCGCAACATCGCGGCGCACTACGACCTCGGCAACGAGTTCTTCGCGCTGTTCCTGTCGCCGGACCTGATGTACTCCTCCGCGCTGTACGCCGCCGAAGACGACACGCTCGAGGCGGCCTCGACGCGCAAGCTGGAGCGGATCTGCCGGTGGCTGCAGCTGCAGCCGGGCGACCGCGTGGTCGAGATCGGCACCGGCTGGGGCGGGTTCGCCCTGTACGCGGCGCGCCACCACGGTTGCCACGTCACCACCACCACCATCTCGCGCGAACAGCACGCCCTCGCGCAGCAGCGCGTGGCCGAGGCCGGGCTGCAGGACCGCGTCACCGTGCTGCTGCAGGATTACCGCGACATGGAGGGCCGCTACGACAAGCTGGTGTCGATCGAGATGATC
This sequence comes from Luteimonas rhizosphaericola, assembly GCF_029888045.1. Taxonomy (GTDB): domain Bacteria; phylum Pseudomonadota; class Gammaproteobacteria; order Xanthomonadales; family Xanthomonadaceae; genus Luteimonas; species Luteimonas rhizosphaericola. The sequence continues at coordinate 539,095 of NZ_JARXRN010000021.1, forward strand.
GAGGCGGTGGGCGCGCGCTACCTGCCGACCTACCTCGGCAAGGTCGGCGAACTGCTGCAGCCGGACGGGCTGGCGCTGCTGCAGGCGATCACCATCGAGGACCACCGCTACCACCAGGCGCTGGCCAGCGTGGACTACATCAAGCGCTTCGTGTTCCCCGGCAGCTTCATCCCGTCGATCGACGCGATCGTGCAGGCCAAGACCCGAGTCGGCGACCTGCAGCTGCTGGTGCAACACGACTTCGGCCCGTCCTACGCGCTTACCCTGCAGGCCTGGCGGCAGCGTTTCCTGGCGCAGCTGCCGGCCGTACGCGTGCAGGGCTTCGACGAGCGCTTCATCCGGCTGTGGGAGTTCTACCTCGCCTACTGCGAGGGCGGCTTCCGCGAGCGCTCGATCGGGGTGTCGCACCTGCTGATGGCGCGCCCCGGCTACCGGCCGGCGGCGGGCGGGATCGCGATGGAAGGTCCGGCGTGAACGCGCCGTTGGCCACCGTGCTGCTGGTGTTCGCGTTCGCAGCGGCGATGATGGCGCTCGGCTGGCGCTGGCAGCGGCGGCACACGAACATCGGCATCGTCGACGTGCTGTGGGCCTGCGGGGTCGGCATCGCGGCGGCGGTCGCCGCCTTGCTGGGCGAAGGCGCGGTGGTGCCGCGCGCCCTGCTCGCGTCGCTCGGCGCAGCCTGGGGCCTGCGCCTGGCCGCGCACCTGTGGCAGCGCGTGCGCAGCGAGCCGGAGGACGGCCGCTATCGCCACCTGCGTGCGCACTGGGACGGGCACCAGGGCAGGATCTTCGGCTTCTTCCAGTTCCAGGCGCTGCTGGTCGTGCTGTTCGCGCTGCCGTTCGTCGCGGTCGCGGCCAACCCGCGCGACGATGCCTGGGGCTGGTGGCTGGCGGCGGTGGCGGTGTGGATCGGGAGCGTGGCCGGCGAGGCGATCGCCGACCGGCAACTGGCGCGGTTCCGCGCCGACCCGGCGAACCGCGGCCGGACCTGTCGCGAGGGGCTGTGGCGCTATTCGCGCCATCCGAACTATTTCTTCGAATGGCTGCACTGGTTCGCCTACGTGCTGCTCGCGGTCGGCTCGCCGCTGTGGTGGCTGGCGCTGTCCGGCCCGGTGGTGATGTTCGTGTTCCTGCGCTGGATCAGCGGCATCCCGTTCACCGAACAGCAGGCGCTGCGCACCCGCGGCGACGACTACCGCGCCTACCAGCGCAGCACGCCGATGCTGTTCCCGTGGTTCCCGTCCGACGATGCGCCACGCACCGAGGAGCATTCCCGATGACTAGCCAGGTCCAGTCCCTGCCCACCGCGCCGCCCGACTACTCGCCCGAGCTCGCCGGACTCGCCGAACGCGGCCTGCTGCCGGACGCGCTGCTGCGCCTCGGCATCCGCCGGCGGTGCGCGCAGCGGCTGCGCGACGAGTGCGCAGGCGGCCTGGAGGCGCAGTCGGCGCGCTTCGCCGCGCTGGTCGACGAGCTGCGCACGAGCCCGGTGGCGCTGCACGTCGACGCGGCCAACCGCCAGCACTACGAGGTGCCGCCGGCGTTCTTCGAGCTCTGCCTCGGCAAGCGGCTGAAGTACAGCAGCGCCTGGTACCCCACCGGCGGCGAGACCCTCGACGAGGCCGAGGACGCGATGCTGGCGCTGTACGGCGAGCGCGCCGGGCTGGCCGACGGCCAGTCGATCCTGGAACTTGGCTGCGGCTGGGGCTCGCTGACCCTGTGGATGGCCGAGCGCTACCCGGGCGCGCGGATCACCGCGGTCTCGAACTCGCGCGGCCAGCGCGAATACATCCTGGCGCGCGCGGCCGAGCGCGGCCTGCGCAACATCGCCATCGTCACCGGCGACGTCAACCACGTCGAGCTGCCGCGCGAAGCCTTCGATCGCTGCGTGTCGATCGAGATGTTCGAGCACATGCGCAACTACGGCACGCTGATGTCGCACATCGCCGCCAGCCTGCGGCCCGGCGGCAAGCTGTTCGTGCACATCTTCGCCCACCGCACGCTGATGTACCCCTTTGAAACCGAGGGCGAGGACAACTGGATGGGCCGGCATTTCTTCACCGGCGGGCTGATGCCGGCCGCCGACACCCTGCTCCATTTCCAGGACGACCTGCGGCTGTCGCGGCGCTGGCTGCTCGACGGCACCCATTACCGCAACACCGCCAACCACTGGCTGCGCAACCAGGACGCCAACCGCGACGCCTGCATGGCGGTGCTGCGCGAGGCCTATGGCGCCGCGGCGGCGCCACTGTGGTTCCAGCGCTGGCGCATGTTCTGGATGGCGTGCGCGGAACTGTTCGGCTACCGCGACGGCCGCGAATGGGGCGTCGCGCACTACCTCTTCGATCGCCGCAACCCGGGAGACCCGCGATGAACGCAACCCGCTGGATCGTGTCCGGCCTCGCCCTCGCCCTGCTCGCCGCCTGCGCCACCCGCCCGCCGGCCATCCCGCCGGTGGCCGAGGTCGACGTGCCGCGCTTCATGGGCGACTGGTACGTGATCGCGCACATCCCCACACGTCCCGAGCGCGACGCGTACGACGCGGTCGAGACCTACGCCTTGCGCGACGACGGCCGGATCCAGACCACGTTCCGCTACCGCGACGGCGGCTTCGACGCGCCGGTGGAGACCATGCATCCGGTGGGCACCGTGCGCGAGCACGGCAACGGCGCCATCTGGGGCATGCAGTTCTTCTGGCCGATCCAGGCCGAGTACGTGATCGTCGACCTCGACCCCGACTACCAGCGCACCATCGTCGGCCGCAGCAAGCGCGACTACGTCTGGTTCATGGCGCGCACGCCGACCGTCAGCGACGCGCAGTACGAGGCCGCCCTCCGCCGCATCGGCGACCTCGGCTACGACGTCTCCAAGGTCCGGCGCGTGCCGCAGTCCGGCAACCCGCTGCCGCCGGCTCAGAACCCGTAACGCAGGAACCCGCCGTCCACGGCGATGCACTCGCCGGTGATATAGGCCGCGGCCGGCAGGCACAGGAACGCGACCGCGGCGGCGACCTCCTCCGGCTCGCCGACCCGGCCCATCGGTGTGCGCAGCAGCACCTCGTCCAGGTAGTCGGGGTCGGACAGCTTGTCCGAGGTGCGGCGCGTGCGGATGTACCAGGGCGCGACCGCGTTCACCCGTACGCCGTCCTCGGCCCACTCGACCGCGAGGTTGCGCGTCATCTGGTGCATGGCCGCCTTGCTCATGCCGTAGGGCGCGCCGCTGCGCACGTGGGTGATGCCCGATACGCTGCCGACGTTGACGATGCACGAAGCCGCGTGCTGGGTGAGCAGGGGGTGCGCGTAGCGGCAGAGTTCGAACGCGCTGAACACGTTGACCTCGAAGATCTCGCGCCACTCGTCCTCTTCGTAGTCGTTGGCACCGCGGGTGAGGTTGCCGCCGGCGTTGTTGACGAGGATGTTCAGGCCCTCGCCCTGGTCCTCGACCCAGTCCAGCACCTCGCGCCGCTGCTCGTCGTCGGAGACGTCGCCGATGAAGGCGCGGATGTCGCCGGCGGGAAACTCGTCGGCCAGTTCGTCGCGCGCGGCCTCGAGCGCGTCGCCGTTGCGCGCGACCACCAGCACCGTGGCGCCGAAGCCGAGCAGTTCGCGCGCGATCGCGCGGCCGATGCCGGCGCTGCCGCCGGTCACCAGCGCGAGTTGTCTATCCAGGCGCCAGCGGTGTGGATCCATCGTCGCATCCGGGCTCGCAAGGAACCCAAGCATAGCGCCAGCGGCAGCGGCGTCGGACATCTCGCGCCATCCGGCAGGCACCGGACCCGGCGGCGCCTGCGGCGACGTGCCAGAGCCTGCTACGCGGGGGGGCCGCAGGAGTCTCGCACCACCAGGTGCGGGCGCACGCTCAGCCTCACGCCGGAGGCCGTGCTGTTCTGCAGCAGCAGGGCGGCCGCCATCCGGCCCGTGTCGCGTGTGTCGCGCCGGACCGTGGTCAGCGGCGGCCACAGGCGGGTGGCCAGCGGGCTGTCGTCGTAGCCCACCACCGAGAGCTGCTGCGGGATCCGCACGCCTGCGCGCACTGCGACCCGATAGACGCCCGCCGCCATCTCGTCGTTGCCGCAGAAGATCGCCGTCGGCGGTGCCGGCAGCGCGAGCAGCCTCTCGGCGGCGGCCACGCCCGATTCGAAGGTGTAGCCGCCCTCCGCGAGGCGCTCGGGCGGGATCTCGATGCCGCGCCGCCTCAGCGCGCCGATGAAGCCCTCGCTGCGTTCCATCGCCGACCGGTACGTCGCCGGGCCGGTGATCATCGCCAGCTCGCGGTGGCCCAGGGTCTGCAGGTAGTCGGCCACTTCGGCGCCGCCGTCGCGATCGTGGGTGACGACCATGCGCTCGGGGGAATCGAGCGCCACCGCGGCGATGCGCGCGTACCGGCAGCCGAGTTCGTCGAGCATGTCCGCGAGCGCCTGGTCCTCGGACACGCGCGGCACCAGCATCACGCCGTGCAGCTTCTGCAGCTGGACGAACCTGCGCACGCCGTCGATGTAGCCGGGGCTGCGGCTGTCGCACGGATGCACGATCAGCTCGAAGCCCGAATCGCGCAGCGCGTCGAGCGCGCCGTACTGGATGTCGACGATGTACTGGGCAGTCGGATTGTCGTAGATCATCCCGATCAGGAACGAACGCCGGAACGCCAGCCCGCGCGCCATCGGATCGGGCACGTAGCCGACCTCGCGCATCAGCGTCTCGACCTTCTCGCGGGTGTCCGCACGCACCAGCGGGGACTGGTTGATCACCCGGGAGACGGTCTTCTTCGACACACCGGCCAGCCGGGCGATGTCGTTGATGGTGGCGGCCCTGCCCCGAAGCTCGGCCCTGGCGTCGTGTGTCCCGCGCGGTCGCGGCATGGTGTGTCCAGCAGCGGAGTACCGGCGCCAGTCTAGCGCGGCGGCTGCGGCCCAAGGCGCCGGTGCGCGAGGGAGCGCGACGCGCGCGCACCGCCCGGCTCTCGCGTTTCGCATCCCCGGCGCGGCGCGGCATACTCGCCGGCTTCGAGGCATCCCGTTCGCGCGCGTACCACCTGCGTCACGACCCCGTCCCCTCCGGAGATCCCATGCCCGGTTCGATCGCCTGCTTCGGTGAACTGCTGCTCCGCCTCGCCGCGCCCGGGCGCGAACTGCTGCTGCAGTCTCCGTCGCTCGAGGTCCGCATCGGCGGGGCCGAGGCCAATGTCGGCGTCTCGCTCGCACAGTTCGGGCATGCCGTGTCGATGCTGGGGACGGTGGCCGACAACCCCCTCGGGCGCGCCGCGCTGGGCGAGCTGCGTCGCCATGGCGTCGATACCCGCCGCGTGCGTCTGGCCGACGGGCGCATGGGCCTGTACTTCCTGGCCACCGGCGCCGGGCACCGCCCCAGCGAGGTGCTCTACGACCGCGCCGCATCCGCCTTCGCGCTGGCGCCCGCCGCCGGCTACGACTGGACCGCGCTGCTCGGTGGCGCCGCGTGGCTGCACCTGTCCGGAATCACGCCGGCGCTCGGCGCCGCGACCGCCGCCGCGGCCGCCGACGCGGTGCGCGCCGCGGTCGCCGGCGGGGTGCGGGTCTCGTTCGACGGCAACTTCCGGCCCAGGCTGTGGGCGGCGTGGGACGGCGATCCGGCTACGCTCCTGCGCCCGCTGCTCGAGGGCGCCGAGATCGCCTTCGCCGACCATCGCGACATCGACGTGGTGCTAGGCCCGGGCACCGACGACGACGCCGACACCCACGAGCAGCGCTTCGCCCGCGCCGCGCGCCGGGCCTTCGACGCCTTCCCGCGGCTGCAGCGCATCGCCTGCACCACGCGCGCGCAGGCCAGCGTGGAGCATCACGCGCTGGGCGCGCTGATGGCCACGCGCGCGGGCGAACTGCACCGCGTGGCGCCGCTGGAACTTCCGGCGATCGTGGACCGCATCGGCGGTGGCGACGCCTTCGCCGCCGGCGTGCTGCACGGCCTGCTCGAAGGCTGGGACGACGCCGACAGCCTGCGCTTCGGCCATGCCGCCGGCTGCCTGAAGCACGCGGTGCCGGGCGACTTCAACCTGTGCGGAGTGGACGAGGTGCTGGCGCTGGTGCGCGGCGAACGGCTGGACGTGAAGCGCTGACGACGCGTCGGATCGCGTGAGGTCGGCCGCGCCGCGACGTCACCCGATCACGCGCACGTCCTGGAGATTGCCGGGGTCGCCACGGAGCGATGGTGAGTGGTGAGATGTTCGGCGCCCGGCCCTGGCGCATGGCCCGACGACGAAGTCCGCTCGGTCCATGCGCACACGCCGCCCGTGGCGCTCGGGCGCCCGCAGGCGCCCGTCCTCACAGCCCGCAGAAGCAGTGCGCCAGCACCTTGACCGGCGCGCCGTCGCGCACCTGCAGCACCCGCTCGAGCACCTTCAGGTCGCGCTCGGCCTGCGGCGCGGCGCGCGCCAGCAGGGTCCGGGCGAGGTCGGATTCGCGCAGCCAGGCCTGGCCCAGGCGGCCCTGCAGCAGGCCGGTGAACCAGCGCTCGAACGGCGTCGCCGCGCGCTCGACATAGCGCACCTGCCAGTCGCCCGGCTCGCCCAGGCGGGCGCGCGTGGCGGCATCGGCGATCGCCGCGCGCAGGCCGCCGAACTCGTCCACCAGGCCGCGCTCCTTCGCCTGGGTGCCGGTCCACACGCGACCGCGCGCGACCTGGTCGATCTGCTCGGGTGTGCGTGCGCGGCCGGCGGCCACGCGGGTGATGAAATCGCGGTAGCCCTTGTCGATGTAGGACTGGATCACCTGCCCCACTTCCGGCGCCAGCGGCCGGCTGAGGTCGAACGCGCCGGCCATGCGGGTGGTGGCGACGCCGTCGGTGTGCACGCCGATCTTCTCCAGCGCGCGCGGGAAGGTCGGCACCAGTCCGAAGATGCCGATCGAGCCGGTGATCGTGGACGGATCGGCGTAGATGCGGTCGCCGTCCATGCTGATCCAGTAGCCGCCGGAGGCGGCGACATCGCCGAACGAGACCACCACCGGCTTCTCCGCGGCCTTCAGGCCCAGGATCTCGCGCCGGATCACCTCGGAGGCGAAGGCCGAGCCGCCGGGCGAATTCACCCGCAGCACCACCGCCTTGACGTCCTCGTCCTCGCGCGCCTCGCGCAGCAGGGCCGCGGTGGATTCGCCGCCGATCACGCCGGGCGGCTGCCGCCCTTCGACGATCTCGCCCTCGGCCACCACCACCGCCACCTGCGGGCGCGGATCGGCGGCCCGCCCGGGGCCGTCGACGTGGCGCAGGTAATCGAAGAAGCCGACCTGGCGGAAGCCGCCCTCGGCGTCCTCGTCGGCCACGCCGCGCTCGGCCAGCAGGATCTCCACCTCTTCCTGCGTCTTGAGCCCGTCGACCAGCTTCTGCTCCATCGCGTAGCGCGCGGTGTCGCCAGCGACGGCGGCGATGCCTGCCGGCAGCGTGTCGATGCCCGCGGCCAGCTGCGCCGGCGTGGTCTTGCGCAGGCGCGCCACGTCGGCCAGGTAGCGCTGCCACACGTCGCCGCGCCAGAACAGGTCGGCTTCCTTGGATTCGGGCGAGGCGTCGTCGCGGATGAAGGGCTCGGCGGCGGACTTGTACTCGCCCACCTTGAACAGGTGCATGTCGATGCCGAGCTTGTCCTCCAGCCCTTCGCGGTAGAACTGGCGGTAGCCGCTCAGGCCCAGCAGCAGCACCTCGCCCTGCGGGTCGAGGTAGACCTCGTCGGCATGCGCGGCGAGCAGGTACTGCGCCTGGGTGAAGCGTTCGCCGAACGCCACCACCTGCTTGCCCGATTCACGCAGCGCGACGATCGCCTCGCCGAGTTCGCGCAGCGAGGCGAAGCCGGAGAAGGCCATCCGGTCCACGCGCAGCAGCACGCGTTCGATCTTGGCGTCGTCCTTCGCCTTCTCCAGCACGCCGAGCAGGTCGCGCAACTGCACTTCCGCCGGGCCCTGGCCGAAGCTGGCCTGGAACGAGCGGCTGACCGGGTCGGAGGTGTACTGCTCGACCAGCTGCGCCTCGGGCGCGATCACCAGCGTCGAACGCGCCTCGACCGGGGCCACGCCCTGGCGGCCGCCGACCAGCACCACCAGCACCAGCAGCAGCAGGAAGAAGAACAGCAGGTTGAAGACCAGCCGGCGGACGAAGTTCATGCCGTCCCAGACGCCGACGATGGCGCGCAGCAGCGGGCCGCGCGTGGAAGGTTGACTCATGTGGACGAATGCTCCTGTGCCATGGGACCAGAGTAACCGCCGGCCCCGACGATTTCATGCCCCGTTGGTCACCTGCACCGGCGGCACGGCCGGCAGCGCGGTGGGCCGGCTACTGCGGACGAAGCGCAGCGCCATCAGCACCGCGGCCACCGTCAGCCCGGCGATCAGCCCCAGCCACATCCCGCGCGGGCCCCAGCCCAGCCCGAGGCCCAGCCCGGCGCCCAGCGGCATGCCCACGCCCCAGTAGGCGAAGGCGGCGATGAACATCGGGACCCGCGTGTCCTTCAGGCCGCGCAGTGCCCCGGCCGACAGCACCTGGATGCCGTCGGGGAACTGGAACGCCGCGGCCAGCAGCAGCAGCGAACCGGCCAGCGAGGCCACCGCCAGGTCGCGGGTGTAGATCGCCGCGATCGCCTCGTTCGCGCCCAGCAGCACCGCCGCCGACAGCGCCTGGGTCGCCAGCACGAGCGCCAGGCCCGCCAGCGCGGCGCGCCGCACGCCGTGCGACCCGCGCCCGGCGCCGATCGCGTGCCCGACGCGCACCGTGGTCGCCTCTGCCAGCCCGAACGGGATCATGAAGCACAGGCTGGCGACGTTGATCGCGATCTGGTGCGCGGCCACCTCCAGCTCGCCGATGCGCCCGATCAGCAGCGCGGTGACGATGAACAGCCCGCCTTCCATCGCCACCGTCACGCCGATCGGCAGCCCGGTGCGCAGCAGCGAGGCGATCTGCAGCCACTGCGGTGGATCGAACCGCTCGAACAGGCGCAGTTCCGCGAACCGCCGGGCGCGCGCCAGGTACGCCACGAACCCCAGCACCTGGAGCCACATCATGATCGCCGACGCCAGCCCGAGCCCCGCCGCGCCGTGCTCGGGGAAACCGAACGCGCCGAAGGTCAGCGCATAGCCCAGCGGCAGCAGCACCAGCAGGCCACCGAAGCCGAACGCGAGCGTGGGCAGGGTCCAGTGCAGGCCGTCGCACAGGTAGCGCAGGCAGAAATATAGCGTCAGCGCGGGGATGCCCCAGCGGATGCCGTGCAGGAACGCGGCCGCGGTCGGCCGCACTTCCGGCGCGATGCCCATCGGCGCCAGCGCGTGGACCGACAGGGTCAGCAGCACGAACAGCAGCAGGCCCAGCGCCAGCGCCAGCCACAGCGCCTGCCGGAACAGCGGCCCGATCTCCGCCCGCCGGCCGGCGCCGTCGAGCTGCGAGACCGAGGGCGGCAGCGCCATCAGCGTGCCCATCGGCACCATCATCGGCAGCCAGAACAGCGCCGTGCCGACCGCCACCCCGGCCAGCGTGTTGGTGCCGTGGCGGCCGGCGATCACGTTGTCGACGAAGCCGATCAGGCCGGTGGCCAAGTGGCCGCCGACCAGCGGCGCGGCCAGCAAGGCGGTGGTGCGCACTTCGCCGCGGAAGCGCGTCGGGGAGACGGGCGGGGACATGGAACAACCGGATCCAGCGCGACTGCGGCCGGCAGCGATCGGATGTCGCGCGCTGGCGCCGGGTCGGCGGCGACCGGTATTTTAGGCGCGTGCCCGCGCCATCGCACACTGCCTTCCCTCGAACCACCGTCGAGCGCCGATGACCACATCCTCCGCCCCGCCCCCGCTGCCGGCCGCCGCCACCCGTGGCGACTGCGCCAACTGCGGCACGCCGCTGCTGGGCGAGCACTGCTACGCCTGCGGCCAACCGGTGAAGGGGCTGGTGCGGCACTTCTCCAGCCTCGTGGGCGACGTGCTCGACAGCGTGTTCGAATGGGACTCGCGCACGCCACGCACGCTGTGGCCGCTGCTGGCGCGGCCCGGCTACCTGTCGCTGGAGTACTTCGCCGGGCGCCGCATCCGCTACGTCAGCCCGTTCCGGCTGTTCTTCTTCATCGCCATCGTCACCTTCTTCATCGGCAAGCTGGTGATCAGCTTCGGCAACGAGAACCCGGTGCAGCTCGGCGGCGACAGCGCGATCGAGACCGCGCGCAGCGTGGCTGAGGTGGAAACCGCGCGCGACCGGGCGCTGGCCGAGCTCGCCGCAGAGCGCGCCGAACTGGCGCCCAAGATCGCCGCGGCCGAGGACGATGCGCGGGTTCCGAACGTGGGCACGATCACCGGACTGCGCACCGCCGATGCCGCGCTGCAGGCGGCCGAAACCGCGATCCGCGCCCAGGCCGACGAGCGCATCGCCGCCTTCCGCACCGCGGAGGAAACCGGCGGGCCGCCGCCGGTGCCGCGGGTCAACCGGCTCACCTTCGGCCCCGACGACTGGGACCCGGTGACCAACCCGATCGTCGTGGGCTGGCTGCCCGGGTTCGCCAACGACTGGCTCAACCGCCAGGTCGGCCGCGCCGAGAAGAACGTGCAGCGCCTGCAGGAGGATCCGGACCTGCTCAAGGACTCGCTGCTCGGCGCGGTGCCCTCGACCCTGTTCGTGCTGCTGCCGCTGTTCGCGCTCATGCTCAAGATCGCCTACGTGTTCAAGCGGCGGCTGTACATGGAGCACCTGATCGTGGCGCTGCACAGCCACGCCTTCATGTGCCTGGCGCTGCTCCTGGTGTTCGTGGCCATGGCGCTGGAACGCTGGCTGGCCCCGGACGGCGGCGGAATCGGCATCGTATTCAAGGTGCTGGAGGCGGCGCTGTGGACATGGATGCCGATCTACCTGCTGCTGATGCAGAAGCGCGTCTATCGCCAGGGATGGACCATGACCCTGATCAAGTACGGCGTGATCGGCCTGTCCTATTCGATCCTGCTCAGCCTCGGCGCGGCGTTCACCACGGTCGCCAGCGTGGTGTGGCTGTAGACAGGTGGAGGAGCCGGACATGGTGCTGTACGAAGTGAGCGCGCGGATCGATCGCGGGGTCGCCGACGATGTCCTGGCCTGGCTGCCGGGCCACGTGCAGCGGATCCTCGCCCTACCGGGGTTCGTCGGCGCGGAGATCTTCGAGATCGTCGAGACCCCGCCCGACGCCAGCCAGCTGCTGATATGCGTCCACTACCGGCTCCGCGACCAGGCAGCGCTGGACGCCTACCTGCGCGAGCACGCCGCGCGCATGCGCGCGGAAGCAGGCGACCGCTTCGGCGAGCGCATGCGCGCCTCGCGCCGGGTGCTGCGCGCCGTCGGCTGATCCCGGCGGCCGGCGCGCGGCGCGCAGGCATCGGCGCCGCGCACCCCAGCGCGACGCGATGATCAGGGCGACACGCGCCGCCGCAACCAGGCTGCGCGCTGTCCCGGCGGCTGCGCCATCAGGGCCGCGCGCAGGTCTGCTCGCTCCTGCGGCGGCGTGCGCTGCGCCAGCACGCCGAGGTCGGCGCGTGCCTGCGCCGGCAGCGCACGCAGGGCGTCGAGCAGCGCCTCGCGTTCGTCCGTGCCGACCTGGGCGAACAGCGCGTGCAGTTGCGGCCAGTCGGCGCCGAGTACCGGCCCGAGCAGCCAGCCGCGGCGCATGCCGGCATCCAGCGCATCGAAGCGCGCGCGCAGCGCCTGCTGCTCGGCCACGGGCAGGGCGAGGTAGGCGTCGCGCGCGGCGCGCATGCGCGCACGCTCGTCCACGGGCAGGTCGCGCCAGGCCAGCCAGGCCTCGCGGCGCTCGCGACGCATCGGTTCGGGCAGGGCCTCCCAGGCCTCGGCGCGGCGCTCCAGCGCGGCGCGGTCGGCCGGCGACAGCGCCGCGATCCGCTGCGGGCCGGCGCCGGTCGCGGGCTGGCCCTGCGCGCCCGCCGACAGCACCAGCGCCAGCACCAGCGCCAGCCGTGCGGGGGCGCGTGCGCATTCCTCAGCGCGGTGCATCGACCGGCTCCGCATCGACGGACGGAGCGCCGTCCGCGCGCGCCCCGTCTTCCAGCGCCTGCACCAGCCACGCATCGAAGGCGGGATCGGCATCGTCGGCGAACCCGCCAGTGGCCTGGGCCAGCAGCAGGTCGAGGTCGCGGTGGCTGGCCAGCGCGTCGGCAGGCGCGAAGCGGGCGGCCGGCGGCTGGGCCGGCGGCAGCGGTTCGACCCGGATCCCGTCCACGCCCGGCGCGACCGGCTGGGCCAGCCAGGGTCCCCACCAGGTGGCGCCCAGCGCGGCCGCGGTCAGGACCGCGACGGCCAGCGTCGCCGGCCACACCCAGCCCGCCCGCCGCCGCGCGCCCGTTGCCCCGTCCGGCACCGGCCGCACCGGCGGACGCGGCCGCAGGCCGTCGCGCAGCATCCCCACCGTCTCCAGCCGCTCCTGCGGCAGCGCGCGCACCGCCTGCTGCGCGGCCGCGGACAGCGCGCGCCAGGCCTCCGGATCGGGGCTGCCGTCCTCGCGATGCGGCAGCGCGCGCTGCAGGGCCAGGCGGTAGGTCGGCCGCGCGATGCCCAGCACCGCGGCGGCTTCGGCTTCGGCCAGTCCCGCGACCAGCCGCAGCAGCAGTGCGGCCCGCGGCCCGACCCCGAGCGCGGCGACGGCCGCTGGCGCGGTGCCGGCACCGGTCGGAGCCGCCTGGCGCAGTTGCGGCGCGGCCAGCAGCATCGCCCAGAACCGGCGCGGCCATTCCGCGAACACGATCCCGCCGGCGCGTTCGCGGAACCCGCGCAGCGTGGCCGCCAGGGCCGCGTCGCCGGCCTCCGGGTCCCCGCCCTGCCATTCGGCGAACACCGCGCCGCGTCGTTCGACGCCGCGCAGGAAAGCGGACAGGGCGGCATTGGCCGCGGAGGGATCGTTCAAGGCGCCAGGTCGTCGTTGCCGGGCCCGGGGGCGGCCCGCTGCGGCCATGATACGGCGCTGCCGATGGCGCCCGGGGGCTTGACGGGCGTCTCACTGCCTGATCCACCCCGGCGTTTGCGGGCCAACGTTGTGCACATGCGTCGTCGAACCGTCATACGCGCCGGCCGTGGAGCCGGCTTGACGATTGTGAAGGGTTTGTTTCACGCATAAATTGCTGATCTGCAAAGGAAATAGGGAATTGGCGCTTTTTTCGCCAAGCCACCCTTTCACACGCTCCCCGGGGCCAAAAACACGCTGCGGGCGCGCTCGTGCACAGGGTTATCCACACAAATTGTGGATAAGGGGAAATTCCTTCCCCGCCATCCACTTGCGCGCGGAAGGTCCAGCGTCGCGGAAGTGGAGGCGCGCAAGTCCGGGCGCGGCGGCCGGCCCCGGGATGGATAGACTTCCGCGGTGTCCGAGCCCGCCGATGCCGTCCTCCAGGTCGCCCTGCCGCTGCCATTGCCGCGGCTGTTCGACTATGCCGCCCCGGACCCGGCTGCCGGCGACATCGGCGGTCGGGTCCGCGTGCCGTTCGGACCGCGCGAGCTGGTGGGAGTGGTGGCCGCGATCGGCGCCGCCGATCCGGGCGCGCCCGAGCTGCGGCCGATCCTCGCCCGCCTCGACCCCGCGCCGCTGCTGCGCGGCGAACTGCTCGAATCGCTGCACTGGCTGGCGCGCTACACCCACGCGCCGCTGGGCGAGGTGCTGGCCACCGCCCTGCCCGCAGCCCTGCGTCGCGGCGAGTCCCTGCCCGACACCCATGCCTGGGCGTGGCGGCTGACCGAATCGGGCGCGACCGCGCTCGCCGGCCTGCGGACCGGGTCGCGCCCGCGCCGGCTGGCCGAGCTGCTGCGCGAGGCCCCCCGCGACGAGGACGCGCTCGACGCGCTGATGGACGGCTGGCATTCCGCGGCGCGCTCGCTCCGCCAGCGCGGGTTCGTCGAGCGGATCGCAGTGCCGGCCTCGCAGCTCGCGCCGGCGCCGCAGGCCGGGCCGGTGCCGAGCGCCGAACAGCAGGCGGCGATCGACGCGATCGCGTCGCAGGCCGGCTTCGCCCCGATGCTGCTCGACGGCGTGACCGGCAGCGGCAAGACCGAGGTCTACCTGCACGCGATCGCCCACTGCCTCGCGCGCGGACGCCAGGCGCTGGTGCTGGTGCCGGAGATCGGGCTCACCCCGCAACTGCTGCAGCGCTTCCGTGCGCGCCTGGGCGTGCCGGTGCACGCCACCCACTCCGGCCTCAACGACGGCGAGCGCGCCCGCACCTGGGCGGCGGCGTTCCGCGGCGAGGCGCGGGTGGTCGTGGGCACCCGCTCGGCGGTGTTCACGCCCCTGCCCGACGCCGGCCTGATCGTGGTCGACGAGGAGCATGACGGCAGCTACAAGCAGCAGGACGGCATCCGCTACCACGCCCGCGACTTCGCCCTGGTGCGCGCCAAGGCGCTCGGCGTGCCGGTGCTGCTGGGCAGCGCGACGCCGTCGCTGGAGACGCTGCACAACGCCACGTCCGGCCGCTACGGCTACCTGCGCCTGTCGCAGCGCGCCGGCGACGCGCGACCACCGGCGGTGCGCGTGGTCGACGTGCGCAAGCGGCCGCTGGAGGCGGGCCTGTCGGCGCAGATGCTGGAGGCGATCGCCACCGCGCTCGCCGATGGCGGCCAGGTGCTGGTGTTCCGCAACCGCCGCGGCTACGCGCCGGTGCTGCTGTGCCACGACTGCGGCTGGAGCGCACAGTGCCCGCGCTGCGGCACGCCCGAGGTGGGGCGGCCGATGACGGTGCACGCGCACGGCCGGCGCCTGCAGTGCCACCACTGCGGCCACCGCCGGCCCTCGCCGCCGGCCTGCCCGGACTGCGCCAGCCTCGCGCTGCAGCCGCAGGGCGTGGGCACCGAGCGCATCGAGGAAGTGCTGGCGGCGCGCTTCGACGGCGTGCCGGTGCTGCGCATCGACCGCGGCAGCACCCAGCGGCGCGACGCGATGCAGCGACTGCTCGGCGAACTCGGCACGCGGCCCGGGATCCTGATCGGCACCCAGATGCTGGCCAAGGGCCACGACCTGCCGGGGCTCACCCTGGTGTGCGTGGTGGGCATCGACGAGGGGCTGCATTCGGCCGACTTCCGCGCCCACGAGAAGCTGGCGCAGCTGCTGATCCAGGTCGCCGGCCGCGCCGGCCGGGCGCAACGGCCGGGTCAGGTGCTGCTGCAGACCCATCATCCCGACCACCCGCTGCTCGCCACCCTGATCGACGGTGGCTACCACGCCTTCGCCGCGGAGGAGCTGGAACAGCGCGCGGCGGCCGGCTTCCCGCCGTTCGCGCACTTGGCCCTGCTGCGCGCGGAAGCCAAACATGCGGGGCCACCGCTGGCGTTCCTGCAGGCGGCGCGGATGGCGCTGGAGGCGGTGCGCGACCCGGCCGCGGGCGACGATGCATCGCCGGCGCTCAGCGGCCCGATGCCGGCGCCGATGCCGCGGCGCGCCGGCATGCACCGCGCCCAGCTGCTCTTGTCGGCGGGCGCGCGGCGCACCCTGCACGCCGCGCTGCACGCCGCCCTGCCCGCGATCCACGCCCTGCCCGAGGCACGCAAGGTGCGCTGGTCGCTGGACGTGGACCCGGTCGACCTCTACTGAGCCGCCTTGGCGGTCTTCGTACCGCGCTTGCGCGTGCGACCCGAGCGCGCCTTCGGCTTCTCGCGGATGCGCACCGTCTGGCCCTCGCGCTGGACCTCGAACAGGCCCGCCGCGTCGATCAGCGCGCTCAGGCTGCGATAGCCGTAGTTGCGCGGATCGAACGAGCCCTGGTTGCCGAGGTGGCTACCCACGCCCGACAGGTTGGCCCAGCCCTCGTCGTCGGCCACCGCCACCACCGCGCCACGCAGCAGGTGCGCCAGCGCCGCGTCGCCCCGCAGCTCGCCCGAGGTGCGTGGACGCGCCTGGTCGCCGGACACGTCGCCATCCTCGCCCAGTTTCTCCAGGAACAGGAAGGTCGAGCAGGCCTTCACGAACGGCAGCGGGGTCTGCTTCTGGCCGAAGCCGTAGACCGCGTAGCCGTCGTTGCGCACGCGCATCACCAGCGGGGTGAAGTCGGCGTCGCTGGAGACGATGGCGAAGCCGTCCAGGTTGCGCGCGTACAGCAGGTCCATGGCGTCGATCACCATCGCCATGTCGGAGGCGTTCTTGCCGGTCGAGTAGTTGAACTGCTGGATCGGCCGGATCGCGTACTCGTGCAGCACCTTCTCCCAGCCGGCCAGGTTCTGGCTCTTCCAGTTCCCGTAGGCCCGGCGCACGTTGACCACGCCATGGCGCGCGACCTCGTTGAGGATCGCGTCGATCTTCGACGCCGGCGCGTTGTCCGCGTCGATCAGCAGCGCGATGCGCCGGTCGGCGTCCGCCATGTCAGTTCCCCTGCAGTTGCGATGCGCGCAGGGTAGCGCGTCGCAGCGCGCGACGCGGGCCGCACCGATGCATCGACGGCCGTCCGCCCGTGCGGGGGGGCATCGGCACGCACCGCTGCGGATCGCCGGCGACGCGACGGTACGTGCTGAAACCGTTGCGGCAGCGCCACGGCGGATGCGCGACAATGGGGCTTTCCCACGCAACCCCGTGATCCCGACATGCCGACCCAGCTCGAACAGCTCCGCGCCCTGTCCACCGTCGTCGCCGACACCGGCGACATCGAGGCCATCGCCCGCTTCAAGCCGATGGACGCGACCACCAACCCCTCGCTGCTGCTCAAGGCCGCCTCGCTGCCGGCCTACGGCACGCACCTGGCGGAGGCGGTGGCGGGCGCGACCGGCAGCGGCGAGGCGCGCGTGGCCGACGCCGGCGACCGGCTGTCGGTGGCGATCGGCGGCGAGATCCTCAAGCTGATTCCCGGCCGCGTCTCGACCGAGGTCGACGCACGCCTGAGCTTCGACACCGAAGCCACCGTGGCCAAGGCGCACCGGCTGGTGGAGCTGTACGACCAGGCCGGCATCGGCCGCGACCGCCTGCTGATCAAGATCGCCTCCACCTGGGAAGGCATCCGCGCCGCCGAGCGCCTGGAGCGCGAAGGCATCCACTGCAACCTCACGCTGCTGTTCTCCTTCGCCCAGGCGGTGGCCTGCGCCGAGGCCGGCGTGTTCCTGATCTCGCCCTTCGTCGGCCGCATCCTCGACTGGCACCTGGCCAACGGCATGGACAAGCCGGCCACGCCGCAGGACGACCCCGGCGTGCAGTCCGTCACTCGGATCTGGGAGTACTACAAGCGCCACGGCTACGACACCGTGGTGATGGGCGCGAGCTTCCGCAATACCGGCGAAGTGCTGGCGCTGGCCGGCTGCGACCGCCTGACCATCTCGCCCGACCTGCTCGCGGCGCTGGAGGCATCGGAGGAGACCGTCGAGCGTGCGCTGGTCGACAGCGGCGAGCGCGGCGACAAGCCCGGCGCGCTCGACGAGGCCGCGTTCCGCTGGCAGCACAACGAGGACGCGATGGCCACCGAGAAGCTGGCCCAGGGCATCCGCAACTTCGCCGCCGACCAGCGCAAGCTGGAAACACAGCTGGCGGCGAAGCTCGGCTGAGCCGCGATGCGACGCGCGACGGCCGGGCTGTCCGGCTGTCGTGCGTCGTGCGTCGTGCGTCGTGCGTCGGGGTGCTCGGACGCGACGTCGCATCGTGCGTGCGCCGGTCATTTCGGCCGTGGCCAACGAATACGCGCATCATCGCTCGAGGTGGCCGCTGGTACGCGACCCGGTAGGGTCGCCGGG
>NZ_JARXRN010000022.1 GCF_029888045.1 Luteimonas rhizosphaericola
CGCCCAGCTGGAGCAGCAGGCTTGCGCGAACGAGGTACAGCGGCCTGGACCAAACACCGATCATGGGATTCTCGACCGAGCGGCCTAACGCCTGAATTAAGCCGAGCCGCGAAGCGGCTTCGGCTTGAATGAATTGTTAGGCCCCGGCCGAAATGCGCCGGATGCCCTCCGTCAAGTGTGCCCAGACTGCTGACACAGTGGAAGCATTGGCCCTGCTTTGTCCAACTAAATTGTGGCCGCGCTCACTGAGAGAGTGGAACCTTCCCCGAGACTCAACCAGACCATGTGCCTGCAGCCACCTTAGTGAGCTGGATAGCTCTTGCTGGGTTGGCACGGCATGGTTGATTGCATCTGCTGCCGCAGAAACATCAGTGAGTGAGACAGGCGCCTGACCGGCACCCAAGTCTATCGCGTAGAGGATCCAAGCAATGGTTCGCGAGTTGCTTTCCAAGGGGCCTAACACCAGAGTTAAGCCGTGCCGCGAAGCGGCATCGGCTTGAACGAATTGTTAGGCCGCAGAGCCATCGGCCCACACGACCTGACCGGGATGATGCTCACGAATTGTATCGACTGCATCAGCGAGCGTGGCGGGGCCGCTATTGCCGATTGGCGCAGTGAACTCAGTAACACTCAAACCGCTTGCGCGAAGCGCTGTCAGCTCAGTTGCGGCAAGCAATCCGGGTGAAACCCACAAGCCAGTGGGAGGCCAAGCCGATGAGGCTACAAGTTGATCGTAGCTCTCCCTTGAGTGGGCGAAGTAGATCATCTGCGGCCTAACGCCTGAAATAAGCCGCGCCGCGAAGCGGCGTCGGCTTGATTGAATTGTTAGGCCCCACCCACCGATGGAGAAGTGTTGAGACCAGCAAGCCGAGCAAGCCACCGACATACGTGACGACAATTGGAAGGTAGGTTGGCTCGTAGGCGAGCCCCTCGCCGTAACTTGCCGGGAAGTACGAAGGCTGCACCAATAGCCAAGCGACTACAGCGCCGACAAGCATTGCGACCAAGGCACTTGTCAGTTTGCGCGTCGGTGCGGAAAGGTAGGTTGCTAGAACAACCGCGAATGCCGCAATGAAGCCAATGCTTGGAACGAACCAAAGCCCCAGCGCCTCAGCGACGAAGGCGCCCACGAAGCCTGCGACTACGAAGCTGGCAATGACGACTACCACCATTAGCGACCATCTTAGAGCCATTGCCGTGTCTCTCGTGGGGCCTAACGCCTGAGTTAAGCCGCGCCGCGTAGTGGAGCAAAGCACATGGCAAGCTCTACCTGCCATGTGCTTTGTGTAACGAAGCGGCGTCGGCTTGAACGAACTGTTAGGCGGAACGCTACGACGAAAACCGGGGTGCGGCAAGCTCTTGGCTTGGGATGTGGCCGAAGCCAATGGCGCCTGGGTGCGCCGGCCCGGGACCTGTCCACGGACCTGGCCGAAGCCTGCGATGGACGGTCCGATTGCAACGCCTGAGTCCAGCCATCCGAAGCCGGCCGCGACGAACTGTCCCGGCGCGCTTGCGACTACTTGGCCGAAGCCAAAGATGATGGCAGCACGTTGGCCGATCCGATTGCGACGACACTCAATAGCACGACATTGCAGCGTGCCGCCTAACGC
>NZ_JARXRN010000023.1 GCF_029888045.1 Luteimonas rhizosphaericola
GGCGTACAGTTCCGGCCACGGGGCCCGGCAGTTCCGTCGCCGGCGCCCTAACTATTCGTTCAAGCCGAACCCGCTTCGCGGGTCGGCTTAACTCAGGCGTTAGACCGCAGAAGACCATGACCGATCCTGACGCCATTCTCGGATTTGCCTTTCTGGCCGCGCTGCTCCTGCTTGGCTCTGGAAGCTGGCTGTTACATCGGAAATTGAGGTCAAGATCCAGCCTGATACTGCTTATCTCCCTTGTCTTCAGCGCGGCATGGGTCTTGATACTGTCTCAGATAGCAGATCACTTCATACTGGGCGCGTACGCCGTTCAAGCTGACAAATCGCTTCTCAGCATTGCCTATATCGCAGTCAATATCGTTGTTCCAGCGGTGCTTCTCGTCATCTTCTCTGCATCATTTTTTGCACTGGCCAGATCGCTCAAGCCTGCGGTCTAACAATTCATTCAAGCCGACGCCGCTTCGCGGCGCGGCTTAACTCAGGCGTTAGGCGGCAAGGACAGATATGAGCAACTTGCAGCGGACAGCTAGGCTTGTGGGTTGGCTATGGTTTTCTCTTGCATTGGCAACTCTGACAAACGCCGCCTTGCTCTTCCGTATCGACTTCCGTGCTTCCCAAGGGGAAGATCCAACCGGCTTCGCTCTAACGTTCGCCATCATCAACGTCCTAGCGTCACTTTGGTTTCTGCTTTGCGGAACTGCCTTGGTTCGGAGTTGGCGAGGGACGTTCTGGTGGTTGGGACTACCTGCCGCGTTGCTGGTATTGTTCGGGCGCATGTTGTGGGAGTTCCGGGGTGGCTTTGCCGCCTAACAATTCATTCAAGCCGACGCCGCTTCGCGGCGCGGCTTAATTCAGGCGTTAGGCATCAGTTGAGGGTTCATCGTGGATCAGGATAAGTGCATCGCATTGAAGAGAGAGCTCCAGACTCAGGCGGAGCCGCAAGTCGTTCCACTTGATCGATTCTTCGACGGGAACGACGATGAAGGTTCCATTGGCTGCAATCTTGTCCCTCATCCCGGAGTTCCGCTATTTCGAGACACTCTGCTTGGGTTGCTTCAGCGTCCTGACGTAACCGCCGTATACGCCCTGATCTCCGAGCTTGACCCAGACGATGACTCATGGCCTTTCACAGACACAGTTTTGGTGGCGGGCACTATCCAACCGGAGGCGCTCACTGAGGCTCTTTCGGCGCTTCAACCAGACTATGTCGCCTTCGCCGATCCAGACGAGATTGGTCAGTTGGGCATCGAGCCTCCTGTCGTTCAGGGTGTTACGGCATGGTGGGACTGATGCCTAACAATTCATTCAAGCCGACGCCGCTTCGCGGCGCGGCTTAATTCAGGTGTTAGGCACCTCATGAAAGATCAGCGCGTCTTCTGGCTCTGGTTCGAACGCAACGAGCAGCGCTTTCGGAACGTTGAGGTCGACGATAAGGAGCAGCTCCTTGATGAGATCCTGGAGCAGTTGCACGCCTACTGCCCGAACCTTTGGTTCGAGATTGGGCGCGCAGATGACGGCGTTTGCGAACTGATCGTAACCGCTGAGGGAGACATAGATCACTTCTCGGCCGTTCGCACGCTGATTGCTGCTGCACCACCAGTTCCGGGCTGGCGATTCTTAGCTTTTAAACCTGCGATGGGGTTCGAGTTCGATACTAGCTACGCTGGAATCACGTTCAGCCCAGAAGCGACGTGGTACTTGCCACTCCGTTCCTCCAGCGACCCGTCGGCGCTTGGGCTACGAGTTGGCTACGCTCACTTTGACGCTACGCGGTCGCAAGACTTCCTGACAGGCACCTTCATCATGCTTGAATGCGCGCTGGGCGAGCTTGCGCTCGCGGAGAAAGTCCAGCACATTGAAGTGGCGGCACTTCCTTCCAGCCCAGAGACCAGCGGGTACTCTCCACTGCCGCAACTCGCTGACCTAGTTCATGGCGAAGGTGCCTAACAATTCATTCAAGCCGACGCCGCTTCGCGGCGCGGCTTAATTCAGGCGTTAGGCGGCACGCTGCAATGTCGTGCTATTGAGTGTCGTCGCAATCGGATCGGCCAACGTGCTGCCATCATCTTTGGCTTCGGCCAAGTAGTCGCAAGCGCGCCGGGACAGTTCGTCGCGGCCGGCTTCGGATGGCTGGACTCAGGCGTTGCAATCGGACCGTCCATCGCAGGCTTCGGCCAGGTCCGTGGACAGGTCCCGGGCCGGCGCACCCAGGCGCCATTGGCTTCGGCCACATCCCAAGCCAAGAGCTTGCCGCACCCCGGTTTTCGTCGTAGCGTTCCGCCTAACAGTTCGTTCAAGCCGACGCCGCTTCGTTACACAAAGCACATGGCAGGTAGAGCTTGCCATGTGCTTTGCTCCACTACGCGGCGCGGCTTAACTCAGGCGTTAGG
>NZ_JARXRN010000024.1:0-104767 GCF_029888045.1 Luteimonas rhizosphaericola
CCGCCGGGCCGGCGACGCACGATGCGCCCAACCGCGCCGCCGCGCGCCCGGCCAGGCGGCGGCCGCGCGCATCACTCGACATGCAGGGCGTCCACTTTCTGCCATCCCCGCGGCAACAACCCCCCGCGGCTCGCGCGCGCCCCGAGGTACTCGCCGAGGTCCTTGAACGACAGGCTCATCGCGCGCGCGCCGGACTTCACCACGAGCGTACCGCCGGGCGGCACCACCGCCACCGCCACGACCCGCTCGGTGCCGCGCCGGGCCTTCGGGATCTCGATGATCTTGTTGCCCTTGCCGCGGTCGAGTTCAGGCAGGTCGGCGACCGGGAACGCGAGCAGGTGCCCGGCGCTGGTCACCGCGACGATGCGGTCGCTGCCGACCTCGCCGACCGGCGCGGGCTGCAGCACCTTCGCCCCTTCCGACAGCGAGAGCATCGCCTTGCCCGCCTTGTTGCGCCCGGTGAGGTTCTCGAACCGGGTGAGGAAGCCGTAGCCGTGCGAGGAGGCCACGACGAAGCGCTCGTCGTTGCCGCCGCTGGCCAAGGCGACGAAGCCGGCGCCGGCCGCGGGCGAGAACCGGCCGGTCAGCGGCTCGCCGTTGCCGCGCGCCGACGGCAGCGAATGCGCCAGCGTCGAATAGCTGCGCCCGGCGCTGTCGAGGAAGGCGACCTGCTGCGTGGTGCGGCCCTTCACCGCCGCCAGCAGCGCATCGCCGTCGCGATAGGACAGCGCAGCGGCGTCGACGTCGTGGCCCTTGGCCGCGCGCACCCAGCCCTTCTGGCTCAGCACGATGGTCACCGGCTCGCTCGCCACCAGGTCGGTCTCGTCGAGCGCCTGCGCGGCCCCGCGGGCCACCAGCGGCGAACGGCGCGCATCGCCGTGCTTCTTCGCGTCGGCCAGCAGTTCGTCCTTGATCAGCTTCTTCAGCTTCGCCTTGCTGCCGAGGGTGGCGATCAGCCGCTCGCGTTCGGCGGCCAGTTCGTCCTGTTCGCCGCGGATGCGCATCTCTTCCAGCCGCGCCAGCTGCCGCAGGCGGGTCTCGAGGATGTAGTCGGCCTGTTCCTCGGACAGTGCGAACCGGGCGATCAGCGCCGGACGCGGCGCGTCCTCGGTGCGGATGATGCGGATCACCTCGTCGAGGTTGAGGAAGGCCACCAGCAGGCCCTCGAGCAGGTGCAGCCGGCGCTCGACTTTCTCGAGGCGATGGTTGAGCCGCCGGGTCACGGTATCGACGCGGAACGCCAGCCACTCGGACAGCAGCATGCGCAGGTTCTTCACCTGCGGGCGGCCGTCCAGGCCGATCACGTTGAGGTTGACCCGGTAGCTGCGCTCCAGGTCGGTGGTCGCGAACAGGTGGCCCATCAGCTGCTCGGCATCCACCCGGTTCGAGCGCGGGATCAGGGCGATGCGCACCGGGTTGGCGTGATCGGACTCGTCGCGGATGTCCTCCAGCCACGGCAGCTTCTTGGCGCGCATCTGCGCGGCGATCTGCTCGATCACCTTCGACGGCGAGACCTGGTAGGGCAGGGCGGTGACGATGATGTTCTGGCCTTCGCGGGCGAAGGTGGCGCGTGCGCGCACGCTGCCGTTGCCGGTCTCGTACATCGCGCGCAGGTCGGCGGTGGGGGTGATGATCTCGGCGCTGGTCGGGTAGTCCGGGCCGCGCACGTGCTCGCACAGGTCGGCGACGGTGGCGTCGGGATCGTCGAGCAGGCGCACGCAGGCGCTGACCACCTCGCCCAGGTTGTGCGGCGGCACGTCGGTGGCCATGCCCACCGCGATCCCGGTGGTGCCGTTGAGCAGCAGGTGCGGCAGCCGCGCCGGCAGCCAGCTCGGCTCCTCCAGGGTGCCGTCGAAGTTGGGCACCCAGTCGGCCGTGCCCTGGCCCAGTTCGCCCAGCAGCACCTCGGCGATCGGGGTCAGGCGCGATTCGGTGTAGCGCATCGCCGCGAACGACTTGGGGTCGTCGCTGGAGCCGAAGTTGCCCTGGCCGTCGATCAGCGGATAGCGGTAGGAGAACGGCTGCGCCATCAGCACCAGCGCCTCGTAGCAGGCGCTGTCGCCGTGGGGGTGGAACTTGCCGATCACGTCGCCCACGGTGCGCGCCGACTTCTTCGGCTTGGCGGCAGCGTTGAGCCCGAGCTCGCTCATCGCGTAGATGATCCGGCGCTGCACGGGTTTCAGGCCATCGCCGATGAAGGGCAGGGCGCGGTCGAGCACCACGTACATCGAATAGTCGAGGTAGGCGCGTTCGGCGTATTCGCGCAGCGGGATCTGCTCGAAGCCGTGGAAGGTGGTGCGGACGGGCTCGGTCATCGGTCTTGGCACGGGAAAAGAGGTGGATTCTACCGCCGACGCAGTGTCCGGCCGGCGGTCTCGCCGACTGAGACGCGCGCGCGCCAGCATCGCCGCGCCTTCCCCGTCCCGGCCTGCCGCATGTACGTTCCGTTGCCCGCCCGTCGCACCGAAGCCGCGCACTACGTCTATCCCGAGCACCTGCGGCCGCAGATCGCCGGGCTGCCACGCGCGTCGGGCGTCTACGTGTTCCACGGCGAGGGCGCGGGCCCGCCGCTGTACATCGGCAAGAGCGTCGACATCCGCCACCGGGTGCTGGACCACCTGCGCACGCCGGAGGAGGCGCGGCTGCTCCGGCAGACGCGGCGGATCGAGTTCACCCGCACCGCGGGGGACCTGGGCGCGCAACTGCTGGAGGCGCAGCAGATCAAGCTGCGCCAGCCCGTGCACAACAAGAAGCTGCGGCGCCGGCGCCAGCTGTGTTCGATCCGCCTGCTGTGCGGGCGGCCGGAGGTGGTGCATTCGCACGAGCTGCCGTTCGCCTCTACCGCGCGGCTGTACGGACTGTTCTCCAGCCGGGTGGCGGCGCTCCAGGCGCTGCGCGCGATCGCCGACGAGCACCGGCTGTGCTACGGCCTGGTCGGGATCGAGCGGCTGCCGGCAGGACGGGCCTGCTTCCGCGCCGGCATCGGCCGCTGCGCCGGGGCCTGCTGCGGCGCGGAGCCGCGTGCCGACCACGAGGCACGGCTGGAAGCGGCGCTGGAGGCACTGGCGCTCGCGGTGTGGCCGTATGCGGGGGCGGTCGGGATCGTCGAGGAGGGGGTCGATCTCACGGAGATCCACGTGGTGGACGGGTGGCAGTACCTGGGCAGCGCCGCGACCCGCGCCCGGGCCAGGCGCCTGGTGGCGCGAGTCTCGGGGTTCGACAACGATGGCTACCGGATCCTGGCCGGACCGCTGATGGCGGGCCGCTACCGGGTGGTCCTGCTCTGAAGGGGTGGTCCGGCGCTGGCCCGCTGGAGGGTGATGGGCGGCGTCCTAGGCGAAGCGCCGTCCCGACCCGTCGTGGCGCCCGGCGCGGGGCGCCGCCATGGCGGGACGCATTGGCTTCCCGCGAGCGCTTACGAACCGCGGGAACCGACTACGGACCAGATCCGCCACCGGGATCTGCGTCGATCCGGGTGTAACGGGCGCTGTAACCGAAAGAAAATGTTAACGCTAACGCTGGTCGCTGGGGCGGACGGGTGTGGTTGCGCAGTGCAGCAAGGCTTTTCGGGGCGGCATGTGTAGAGTTCCGCACACGCCATCAGCCGGATCGGCAGGCGTCGGGGAGCGGCTGGACGGACGTGTCGCCGTCACCGCACACATTTTTTGGTAGCGCTAACTTTATTCGGGGATCGTGGATGGGCCTGTTCGTTGGACTGGATGTGGGCACCCAGAGCGTCAAGCTGGTGGCCTACGATCCCGATGCGCGCCAGATCGTCGCATCGGCCGGCCAGCCGCTGGACCTCGCCTCGGGCGACGACGGCAGCCGCGAGCAGCGCGCCGACTGGTGGGTGGAGGCAGTGCGCGCGTGCTTCGCGCGGATCGAGCCGTCGGTGCGCGCGCGCATTGTGGCGATCGGCGTGTCCGGCCAGCAGCATGGCTTCGTCCCGCTCGACCGCAGCGGCAGCGTGCTGGCGCCGGCGAAGCTGTGGAACGACACCAGCACCAGCGACGAATGCGACGAGATCATGGATGCGGTGGGCGGCGCGCAGCGCGCCATCGAGCTGGCCGGCAACCCGATCCTGGCCGGCTACACCGCGTCCAAGCTGCCGTGGACCCGCAAGCACCGTTCGCAGGCCTACGCGCGGCTGGCCACGATCCTGCTGCCGCACGACTACATCAACTACTGGCTGACCGGCGAGCTGTGGATGGAGCACGGCGACGCCTCCGGCACCGGCTGGCTGGACGTGCGCAACCGCCGCTGGTCGCCGGAGATGCTGGCCGCGACCGACCCGGACCGCGACCTCGGCGCCTGCCTGCCGCCGCTGGTGGACGCGGGCACGCTGGTGCCGATCAAGCCGGCGCTGGCCGACGAACTCGGCCTGCCGCACGCGGTGCAGGTGGCGGCCGGCGGCGGCGACAACATGATGGCCGCGATCGGCACCGGCAACGTGGTCCCGGGCGTGCTGAGCATGAGCCTGGGCACCTCGGGCACGCTGTTCACCTATGCCGACCGGCCGGTCGTCGATGACACCGGGCGCTGGGCGGCGTTCTGCGATTCCACCGGCGGCTGGCTGCCGCTGATCTGCACCATGAACTGCACCGTCGCCACCGAGGCGGTCGGCCGCCTGTGCGGCTTCTCGACCAGGGAGGGCGACGCGCTGCTGGCCGGCACCCGCCCGGGCGCCGAAGGCCTGCTGATGCTGCCGTTCCTCAACGGCGAGCGCACGCCCGACCTGCCGCACGGGCGCGGCAACCTGTTCGGCATGACCGCCACCAACCTCACCCCGGCCAACCTCTACCGCTCGGCGATGGAAGGCGCGATGTACAGCCTGCGTAACGGCTACGATGCGCTGGTCGACGCCGGCCTGCGCTTCGAGGCCATCCGCCTCACCGGCGGCGGCAGCCAGAGCACGGTGTGGCGGCAGATGACCGCGGACCTGTTCGGCCTGCCGGTCGACGTGCCCGAACAGGCCGAAGGCGCGGCGTTCGGCGCCGCGCTGCAGGCGCTGTGGGCGGTGCAGAAGGCCGCCGACGGCGATGCCGACCTCAACGCGCTCGCCGCCGCGCACGTGCAGCTCGACCCACGCCTGGCCGCGCATCCGCACGCCGAAGCCACCGGCGCCTACGACGCCCAGTACCAGCGTTTCCTCATCCACCTCGACGCGATCCGGCCGCTGTACGCGGATTGACCGCGCCTTTCCTCCACGACTCCACGGACACACCGCAATGAGCAAGGCATTCATCGGCGCGAAGGAATACTTCCCCGGCATCGGCAAGATTCCCTACGAAGGCGCCGCCTCCGAAAATCCGCTGGCCTTCAAGGTCTACGACGCGGAGAAGAAGATCGGCGGCAAGACCATGCGCGAGCACCTGCGCTTCGCGGTCTGCTACTGGCACACCTTCTGCAACGCCGGCGCCGACCCGTTCGGTCCGGGCACGCGCCGTTTCCCCTGGGACGGCGGCGACGCACTCGCCGCGGCCGAGGCCAAGGCCGACGCCGCGTTCGAGTTCTTCACCAAGCTCGACGTGCCGTACTACTGCTTCCACGACGTCGACCTGGCGCCCGACGCCGAGGACATCGGCACCTACGAGAAGAACCTCAAGCACATGGTGGCGCTCGCCAAGGAGCGCCAGCAGGCCACCGGCATGAAGCTGCTGTGGGGCACGGCGAACCTGTTCTCGCACCCGCGCTACATGAACGGCGCGTCGACCAACCCGGATTTCGCGGTGGTCGCGCGCGCGGCGGTGCAGGTCAAGGCCGTGCTCGACGCGGTGGTGGAACTCGGCGGCGAACACTACGTGTTCTGGGGCGGCCGCGAAGGCTACGCCTCGCTGCACAACACCGACATGAAGCGGGAGCTGGCGCACTTCGCCCGCTTCCTCACCGCTTCGCGCGACTACGCGCGCAGCATCGGCTTCCAGGGCAAGTTCTTCATCGAGCCCAAGCCGATGGAGCCGATGAAGCACCAGTACGATTTCGACTCGGCCACGGTCGCCGGCTTCCTCAAGGAGCACGGCCTGGACAAGGACTTCATGCTCAATATCGAGGCCAACCACGCCACGCTGTCGGGCCACACCTTCGAGCACGACCTGCAGGTCGCGGCCGACCACGGCCTGCTCGGCAGCATCGACGCCAACCGCGGCAACGCGCAGAACGGCTGGGACACCGACCAGTTCCCGACCGACCTGTACGACACCGTCGGCGCGATGCTGGTGGTGCTGCGCCAGGGCGGCCTGGTGGGCGGCCTGAACTTCGACGCCAAGCCGCGCCGCGAGTCGACCGACATGGAGGACCTGTTCATCGCACACATCGGCGGCATGGATGCGTTCGCGCGCGGGCTGGAAGTGGCGCACGCGCTGCTGAACGACTCGCCGTGGGAGCAGTGGCGCAAGCAGCGCTACGCCAGCTTCGACGGCGGCGACGGCAAGGCGTTCGCCGAAGGCCGGCTGGGCCTGGCCGAACTCGCGTCGCTGGCCGCCAAGGGTGGCGAGCCGCAGCAGACCAGCGGCAAGCAGGAGCGCTACGAGAACCTGCTCAACCAGTACCTGCTGCGCTGAGTGGCGGTGCGCGCGCCGGTCGCCATGGGAGCACCACCGTCCCTCCGCGCCGACCGGCCGCGTGATTTCCCGGGGTGCCCGGCGCGGTCAGCGCGCCGGCGCCGCAACCGAGTCGCGCTGCACCAGCTGGTGGGCGATGACGTGGTCCACCAGCGTGCGCGGGCCGTCCTTGCGGCGGATGCCGCGCACCAGGATGTCGATGGCCGAATCGCCCATCATCGCCACCGGCTGGCGGATGGTGGTGAGTTCCGGCCAGACCGTGGTGGCGGCGTAGGTGTCGTCGAAGCCGACGACCGACAGGTCGCGCGGCACGTCGAGGTGGCGCCGGTGCGCCACCGAGACCACGGCCGCGGCCATGTCGTCGTTGCTGGCGAAGATGGCCGTCGGCGGGTTGGGGTGGGCGAGCAGTTTCTCGGCCGCCTCCAGCCCCGAGCGGTAGGTGAAGAAGCCGGCCTCGACCAGGGTCTCGTCGAACGGGATCCCGGCTTCGGACAGCGCCACCTGGAAGCCCTCCAGCCGGCGCACGCTGGCGGTCTGGTTGGGGTGGCCCTTGATGTGGCCGATGCGCCGGTGCCCGGCGGCGATCAGGTGCTGGGTGACTTCCTTGCCGGCCTGGAAATCGTCGATGCGCACCCGCGAGATGTACTGGTTGGGATGCGCCGAGGCGATCGCCACCACCGGCACGCCGGCATCGACGAACTCGGCGATCACGCCCTTGGATTCGCACAGCGGCGGCGGCAGGATCACGCCGGTGATGCGGTTGGCCAGCGTGCGCGCGGCCTGGCGCTGCGCGTTGGCGCCGAGGTTGTCCCAGGAATCGATCACCAGTTGCGCGGCGATGCGGCTGGCGCCGCGCAGCGCGCCGACCAGCAGTTCGCGCAGGTAGGCGCTGCTGGGGTTGGTGTAGATCAGCGCGACGCGCGGCTCGTGCGCGGTGGCCAGCGCGCTGGCGGCCAGGTTGGGGGTGTAGCCGAGTTCGCGCACCGCGCGCATGACCCGCTCGCGGGTGGTGTCGCGCACCTTGCCCTGGTCGTTGACCACGCGCGAGACCGTCATCGGCGAGACCTTGGCCAGCGCCGCGACCTCGTCGAGCGTCACCGCCATTCCCTTGCGGCGGGCGGCTTTCCTCGGCTTCTGCAACGGTGTTTCCCCCTGCCGCGCCGCGGCCGTCTGTGGTTCGGGCCGGCATGCGCGGCGCGGTGCGCTTCGACGGACGCGGCGTCCATCGCGACACGACCAGACATGAGGGCTGATTGAATGGTACACACAACGGTCAACGCCGGGCAGCATCCGGCCCCGGCTTCGCAGGGGCGGCCTGGCCGCTGGCTGCGCCGCCTCGCCGGCGTCGTGCTGACCCTGGCGGTGCTGCCGCTGGCCCATGCCGAGGACGGGTACGAACTGTGGCTGCGCTACCGCCCGGCGGCGGATGCCGCGGCGCAGGCCTATCGCGCGCAGGTCGCCCAGGTGGTGGCGCCCGCGGCCAGCGACACCCAGCGGGCGACCCGGGACGAGCTGTCGCGCGGACTGCGGGGACTGCTGGGCAGGGCGCCCATGCTGGCCGATGCGCCCACCGCGGCGGGCGCGCTGCTGGTCGGCACCCCTGCATCGCTGCCTTCGATCGACCGGCTCGGCCTCGACCTGGACGATCTGGGCGAGGAGGGCTACCTGATCCGCAGCGTGCGCGTGGACGGACGCGCCGCCACGGTGGTCGCCGCCAACAGTGACACCGGTGCGCTTTACGGCGCGTTCCACCTGCTGCGGCTGATGCAGTCGGGGCAGCCGCTGGAGGCGCTCGACCTGCGCGAAGTGCCGAAGGTCGGGTTGCGCGTGCTCAACCACTGGGACGACCTCAACCGCCACGTGGAACGCGGCTACTCCGGCCAGTCGATCTGGGACTGGCACCGGCTGCCCGGCTGGCTCGACCCGCGCTACACCGACTACGCCCGCGCCAACGCCTCGATCGGCATCAACGGCACGGTGCTCAACAACGTCAACGCCAACGCGCAGATCCTGACCGCGCCCTACCTCGACAAGGTCGCCGCGCTGGCCGGCGTGATGCGTCCGTACGGCATCCGCGTGTACGTCAGCGCGCGCTTCAGCGCGCCGATGGAGATCGGCGGCCTCGACACCGCCGATCCGCTCGATCCGGCCGTGCGCCGCTGGTGGCAGGCCAAGGCGGACGAGATCTACGCGAAAGTGCCCGACTTCGGCGGATTCCTGGTCAAGGCCAATTCCGAAGGCCAGCCGGGGCCGCAGGATTTCGGCCGCAGCCACGCCGACGGCGCCAACATGCTGGCCGAGGTGCTCGCGCCGCACGGCGGCGTGGTGATGTGGCGCGCGTTCGTGTACTCGGACGAAGAACCCGACGACCGCCACAAGCAGGCCTACACCGAGTTCGTGCCGCACGACGGCGAGTTCCGCGACAACGTGCTGGTGCAGGTCAAGAACGGCGCGATCGATTTCCAGCCGCGCGAGCCGTTCCATCCGCTGTTCGGCGCGATGCCGAAGACGCCGCTGATGATGGAGTTCCAGATCACCAAGGAGTACCTCGGCTTCGCCACCCACCTGGTCTACCTGGGGCCGATGTACGAGGAGGTGCTGCGCGCCGACACGCATGCGAAGGGGCCCGGCTCGACGGTGGCGAAGGTGGTCGACGGTTCGCTCGAGGGCCACGCGCTCAGCGGCATCGCCGGCGTGGCCAACATCGGCAGCGACCGCAACTGGAGCGGCTCGCATTTCGATCAGGCCAACTGGTACGTCTTCGGCCGCATGGCCTGGGATCCATCGGTCGACGCACGCACCGTGGCGCAGGAGTGGACGCGCATGACCTTCAGCACCGATCCGGCGTTCGTCGAGCCGGTGGTGGAGATGATGATGGCCTCGCACCAGGCCGCGGTGGATTACATGACACCGCTGGGCCTGCACCACCTGATGGGCCGCGGCCATCATTACGGCCCGGCGCCGTGGGTGGAAGGCGGGCCGCGCGCAGACTGGACGTCGGTGTACTTCCACCGGGCGACGAAGGAGGGCATCGGCTTCGACCGCACCACGTCGGGCAGCGATGCGGTGTCGCAGTACGCGCCGCCGGTGGCCGAGGTGTTCAACGATCCGGCGCGGGTGCCTGAAGAGTTCCTGCTGTGGTTCCACCACCGGCCGTGGACCAGCCGCGTGGCATCGGGACGCACCCTGTGGGACGAGCTGGTGCACCGCTATTCGCGCGGCGTCGGCGAGGTGGCCCGGATGCGCGAGACCTGGACCGGGCTGGACCGGTACGTCGATCCCGAACGCCATCACCAGGTCGAGCGCTTCCTGGCGATCCAGCAGCAGGAGGCGCAGTGGTGGCGCGATGCCAGCATCGCCTACTTCCAGACCTTCTCCGGACTGCCGCTGCCCGAAGGCGAGGCGCCGCCGGCGCAGTCGCTGGAGTACTACAAGTCGCTGGAATTCCCGTACGCGCCGGGGGACACCCAGTGAGCCGCAACCGCTGTGCCGCCGGTGCGGCGCGCGCCGTGTTGACCGGTGTCGCGCTCGTGTCGGCCTCGTTTGCGGCACCCGCCTGGGCCGCCGACGAAGCGTCGTCGCTGCTGCATCCGATGTTCGACGACCACGTCGTGCTCCAGCGCGACCGTCCGGTGCGCGTGTACGGCACGGCGCCGGCGGGCGAGACGGTGCGGGTCGAGTTCGCAGGGCGACGCGCGCGTGCGCGCGCCGGCGACGACGGCCGCTGGGAAGCGCAGCTGCCGGCGCTCGCTGCGGGCGGGCCGCATGCGCTGGTGGTGTCTGCCGGCGGCCGCACGCAGCGCGTGTCCGACGTGCTGGTCGGCGACGTGTGGCTGTGCTCGGGCCAGTCGAACATGGAACTGCAGGTCTGGCGCGCGCTCGACGCGCGCGCGGAGATCGCCGGCGCCGGCAACGACCGCATCCGCCTGCTCACCGTGCCGCAGGTGTCCGACGTGGTGCCCAGGGCGGAGTTCTCCGAGGCGGTGGAATGGCAGCCGGTGAACCCGGACACCGTGCGCGAGTTCTCCGCCGCCTGCTATTTCTACGCGCGCGAACTGCAGAAGCATGTCGACGTGCCGATGGGCCTGATCGATGCCTCGTGGGGCGGGTCGCGGATCCAGGCCTGGACCAGCGGCGGGGCGCTGCGCACGCTGGGCGACTACGATGCCGAGCTCGGCGTGCTGGGCCGCTATGCCGACGACGCCGTCGCCGCGGTGGGCGACTGGGGCACGCTGTGGCAGGACTGGTGGTCGGCGCGCGAAGGCGTCGAGGCTGACGACCGTCCCTGGGGCGCGGACGAGGCGAGCGGCGCGTGGCGCGCCGCGCCGGAGCAGCTCGGCGCCTGGGAACGCTGGGGCGTGCCTGAACTGGCCGACTTCAACGGCATGGTGTGGTACCGCACGACGGTCGAACTCGATGCCGCGCAGGCTGCGCAGGGCGCGACGCTCGTGCTGGGTCCGGCCGACGAGATCGACATGACCTGGGTCAACGGCCGCGGCGTGGGCAGCACCTACGGCGCCGGCTCGGGCCGCGAGTACGCGCTGCCGGCGGGCCTGCTGCGCGCGGGTGCGAACACCATCGTGGTCAACGTGCTCGACACCTACCGCGACGGCGGCCTGGCCGGCCCGGCATCGGCGCACGCGCTGCGCCTGGCCGACGGCAGCCGGGTGCCGCTCGATGGCGGCTGGCGCTACCGCGTGGTGCCGCCCGAACTGGGCACGCCGCCGCGCGCGCCGTGGCAGAGCGCGGCCGGCCTGTCGACGCTGTACAACGGCATGATCGCGCCGATCGGCCGCTACGGCCTGCGCGGCGCGCTGTGGTACCAGGGCGAGTCGAACACCTTCGAGCACGACCGCTACGCGGGCCTGCTGCGCGCGCTGCGCAGCGACTGGCGCAGCCGCTTCGGCGACGACCTGCCGCTGCTGGTGGTGCAGCTGGCGAACTATGGCGCCGCACCGACCGCGCCGACGGAGAGCGACTGGGCGTCGCTGCGGGAGGCGCAGCGCGCGGTCGCGGCGGAGGATCGGAATACGGGCCTGGCCGTCACCATCGACATCGGCGACCGCTACGACATCCATCCGACCAACAAGCAGGAACTCGGCCGCCGCCTGGCGCGCGTGGCCAGGCACGTGGTCTACGGCGAGTCGCTCCCGCCCTCCGGTCCGGTGCCGGCATCGACCTCGCGCGACGGCGACGCGGTGGTGGTGCGGTTCGACGATGTCGGCGACGGCCTGGTGGCCTATGGCGCCGAGGGGCCGATCGGCTTCGAGCTGTGCGGCGACGCACCCGGTTCGTGCCGCTACGCGCAGGCCAGCATCCGCTCCGACCGCGTCACCCTGCAGGCGCCAGGCGCAGCCACGGCCACGCGCGTGCGCTACTGCTGGGCCGACAGCCCGGTCTGCACCCTGTTCGACGGCGCCGGCCTGCCGGCCGGGCCGTTCGAACGTCCCGTCACCCCATGATCGAAGACGACCCCGCCCGATGAGCAACGCCGCCTCCCACGACTCCACGCCCCACGGTTCGCGCAACGATCGCGAGATCGTCGACGCCAAGGTCATCGTCACCTGCCCGGGCCGCAACTTCGTCACCCTCAAGATCACCACCCGTTCGGGCATCCATGGCCTGGGCGATGCGACCCTCAACGGGCGCGAGCTGGCGGTCGCCTCGTACCTGCAGGACCACGTGGTGCCGAACCTGATCGGGCGCGATGCCGGCCGGATCGAGGACACCTGGCAGTTCCTGTACCGCGGCGCGTACTGGCGCCGCGGGCCGGTGACCATGAGCGCGATCGCCGCGGTCGACGTCGCCCTGTGGGACATCCTCGGCAAGATGGCCGGGCTGCCGGTGTACCAGCTGCTGGGCGGGCGCTCGCGCGAGGGCGCGCTGGTGTACGGCCACGCCAACGGCCGCGACATCGCCGAAGCCTCCGACGCGGTGGGCCGCTTCATCGAGCAGGGCTTCCTGGCCGTGCGCGCGCAGTGCGGCGTCCCGGGCATCAAGAAGGCCTACGGCATCTCCAACGCCAAGGGCTACGAGCCGGCCGAGAGCGAGCTGCCGCTGGAAACCACCTGGAACACGCCGCGCTACCTGGACGTGGTGCCGAAACTGTTCGAGCAGCTGCGCGCCGACCACGGCAACGACGTCGAGCTGCTGCACGACGTGCACCACCGGCTCACGCCGATCGAGGCCGCGCGACTGGCGAAATCGCTCGAACCCTACCGCCTGTTCTGGCTCGAGGACGCGACCCCGGCCGAGAACCAGAAGAGCTTCGAGCTGATCCGCCAGCACTCGGTCACCGCGCTGGCGGTGGGCGAGGTCTTCAACTCGATCTGGGACTGCAAGCACCTGATCGAGCACCAGCTGATCGACTACATCCGCACCACGATCGTGCACGGCGGCGGCATCACCCACCTGCGCCGGCTGGCGGATTTCGCCGCGCTGCACCAGGTGCGCACCGGCTTCCACGGCGCCACCGACCTGTCGCCGGTGACCATGGGCGCGGCGCTGCATTTCGACACCTGGGTGCCGAACTTCGGCATCCAGGAATACATGTTCCACACCGACGAGACCGATGCGGTGTTCCCGCACGACTACGTGCTGCGCGACGGACGGCTGCACGTGGGCGACACGCCCGGCATCGGCGTGGACATCGACGAGGCGCTGGCCGCGAAGTATCCGTACGCACCGAAGCAGTTGCCGATCGCGCGGCTGGAAGACGGCGCGATGTGGGACTGGTGAGACAACCGAGGGGAATGCAGATGATCGACCGCACCAAACGCCACCGCCGCCACGCGGCCTCCATGGGCCTGATGGCCGCCGGCGTCGCCGCATTGCTGCTGGCGGGTTGCCAGCGCGAACCAGCTGCAGCCGAGGCGCCGGCCCCAGCCGCCGACGCGACGCCGGCCGCCACGACGGCGTACTTCGACTGGTTCGAGTACACCGGCCGCGACGCCGCCTTCGAGGCGCCTGTGCCGGAGGGCAGCTTCCGGAATCCGGTGCTGGCGGGCTTCCACTCCGATCCCAGCGTGACCGCGGCCAACGGCAAGTTCTATCTCGTCGCCTCGACCTTCGCCTTCTTCCCCGGCATCCCGGTGTTCGAGAGCGAGGACCTGGTGCACTGGACCCAGGTGGGCAACGCCATCCACCGCCCCGGGCAGCTGGACTTCGACGGGCTGGGCATGTCGCGCGGCGTGTTCGCGCCGGCGATCGAGTTCCACGACGGCACGTTCTACGTGGTCAACACCTCGGTCGATGCCGGCGGCAACTTCATCGTCACCGCCAAGGATCCGGCGGGTCCGTGGTCGGATCCGGTCTGGCTGCCGACCATCGGCGGCATCGATCCGTCGCTGTTCTTCGACGACGACGGCAAGGTCTACATCCTCAACAACGACGAACCCGAGGTGCCGGTCCGCTACGACGGGCATCGGGCGATCTGGCTGCAGGAGATCGACATCGCCAACGGCAAGCCGTTCGGCCCGCGCAAGGTGCTGATCGACGGCGGCGTGAAGCCCGAGGACAACCCGATCTGGATCGAAGGCCCGCACATCTACAAGGTCGACGGCTGGTATTACCTCAACAACGCCGAGGGCGGCACCGGGCCGCAGCACTCGCAGGTGATCCTGCGCAGCCGCGACGTCTGGGGGCCGTACGAACCCTACGCGGCCAACCCGATCCTCACCCAGCGCGATCTCGACCCGAACCGGCCGCTGCCGGTCACCAACGCCGGCCATGCCGACCTGGTGCAGGGCCCGGACGGCAGCTGGTGGGCGACGTTCCTGGCCAGCCGCAACTACGGCGTGGACCACTACAACACCGGGCGCGAAGCCTTCCTGCTGCCGGTGACGTGGACGAACGGCTGGCCGGTGATCCTGCCGCGCGGCGAAGGGATTCCCTACGTGCTGCCAGGGCCGTCCTTCATGAAGTCGCCCGCCGAGCAGGCGCCGATGACCGGCAACTTCACCTGGCGCGACGAGTTCGACACGGTGGAACTGGGCAAGGGCTGGATGACCCCGCGGGTGCCGAAGACCACGTGGTACGACGGCACGTCGCGCCCGGGCTGGCTGGCGATCCAGCCGCTGCGCGAGCGCCTGGACACCAAGGTCAATCCGTCGTTCTACGCGCGCCGGCAGCAGCACCAGGTATTCGAGGCGAGCACCGCGATGGAGGTGCCCGCCGCCGGCGTCGCCGCCGGCTTGGCCGCGTTCCAGGGCGATACCCACTGGTACTTCCTCGGCGTGCGGCGCGGCGAGGGCGAGGCCATCGAAGTGTTCCTGGAGAAGAAGGCGGGCGAGGGCGATCCCGAGATCGTGGCCCGGGGTACCGCGGACGCCGCGAAACAGCTCAGTCTGCACATCGAGGGGAACGAGGGACGATACGGCTTCGGGTTCGATGCCGGCGACGGCGCCGGCGTGCAGTGGCTGACGCGCGATGCCGACGGCACGATCCTGAGCACGGATGTCGCCGGCGGGTTTGTCGGCGCCACGATCGGACCGCACGCGCGCGACGAACGCGCGCTCTGACACGCAACGGGAGGACGGGGACATGCACGCATCCGATCGACAGGCCGAGGCCGCTCAGCAGCGGCGCCAGCGCACGCGCTCGCGCACCCTCGTGCACGCCTGCGCGCTGGCGCTGCTGGCGGCACTGCCCGCCATGGGCGCGTTCGCGGCCGCCGGCGACCGCCCCTGGCTCGACACCTCGCAGCCGTTCGAGGCCCGCGCCGCCGCGCTGGTCTCGCAGATGACGCTGGAAGAAAAGGCCGCGCAGATGCAGAACGACTCGCCGGCGATCGAGCGGCTCGGCCTGCCGGCCTACGACTGGTGGAACGAGGCCCTGCACGGCGTGGCGCGCGCGGGCGGGGCGACGGTGTTCCCGCAGGCGATCGGCATGGCCGCGACCTTCGACGTCCCGCTGATGGACCGGATCTCGAAGACCATCAGCGACGAGGCCCGCGCCAAGCACCACGAGTTCCTGCGCAACGGCCAGCACGGGCGTTACCAGGGACTCACGTTCTGGTCGCCAAACATCAACATCTTCCGCGACCCGCGCTGGGGCCGCGGCCAGGAAACCTACGGCGAGGATCCGTTCCTCACCTCGCGCATGGGCATCTCGTTCGTGCGCGGCCTGCAGGGTGTCGCGCCCGACGGCAGCCCGCTGCCGGAATCGCAGGGCGGCAAATACCGCAAGCTCGACGCCACCGCCAAGCACTTCGCCGTGCACAGCGGTCCCGAGGCCGATCGCCACACCTTCGACGTGCATCCCTCGCGCCGCGACCTGTGGGAAACCTACCTGCCCGCGTTCGAGGCGCTGGTGACCGAGGGCCGGGTGCAGGCGGTGATGGGCGCCTACAACCGCGTCTACGGCGAGTCGGCCAGCGGCAGCAAGCTGCTGCTGCGCGACATCCTGCGCGACCAGTGGGGCTTCAAGGGCTACGTGATGTCCGACTGCTGGGCGATCGTGGACATCTGGAAGAACCACAAGATCGTCGCCACGCCCGAGGAGGCCGCCGCGCTGGCGGTGAAGAACGGCACCGAGCTCAACTGCGGCGAGACCTATGCGAAGCACCTGCCGGTGGCGGTGCGCAAGGGGTTGATCAGCGAGGCCGAGCTGGACGATGCGCTCACCCGGCTGATGACCACGCGCATGGCGCTGGGCATGTTCGACCCGCCGGCGCAGGTGCCGTGGGCGCAGACGCCGATCTCGGTGAACCAGGCGCCTGCGCACGACGCGCTCGCGCGCGAGGTGGCGCAGGAATCGATCGTGCTGCTGAAGAACGACGGCGTGCTGCCGCTGTCGAAGGACATCAGGCGCCTGGCGGTGGTGGGGCCCACGGCCGACGACACCATGGCCCTGCTCGGCAACTACTACGGCACGCCGGCCGACCCGGTGACGATCCTGCGCGGCATCCGCGAAGCCCTGCCCAACACCGAAGTCGTGTACGCACGCGGCGCCGACCTGGTGGAAGGGCGCGAGGATCCGGCCGCCACGCCGCTGATCGAACCGCAGTACCTGCGGCCCGAGGCGGGCGCCACCGAGCGCGGCCTGCGCGGCGAGTACTTCACCAGCAAGGACCTGTCCGGCGAGCCGGTGCTGGTGCGCGTGGATGCGCAGATCGGCTTCCGCTGGGACCGCGGCTCGCCGACCGACAACCTGATGGCGCGCGGCGAAGCCGGCCCGGACAACGCGGTGCCGAACGAGAACTTCAGCATCCGCTGGAGCGGCCAGCTGCTGCCGCCGGTGAGCGGCCGCTACCGGATCGAGGCCGGCGCCAACGACGGCTTCCGCCTGTACCTGGACGGCGAGCGCGTGCTCGACCACTGGGAGGACGCCGAGCGCCTGCGCGCCGACAGCGTCGAGCTCGACCTCGAGGGTGGCCGCGCCTACGACATCCGGCTCGAGTATTACGAGGCCGAACGCGACGCCAGCGTGCGCCTGGCCTGGGACCTGCCCGGCGCGAAGCCGACCTTCGACGAAGCGGTCGAGGCGGCGCGCAGTGCCGATGCGGTGGTGTTCGTCGGCGGCCTGACCGGCGACGTGGAAGGCGAGGAGATGACGGTCAACTTCCCCGGCTTCGCCGGCGGCGACCGCACCGACATCCGCCTGCCCGCCACCCAGCAGGCGCTGCTCGAAGCCCTGCACGCCACCGGCAAGCCCGTGGTCGTGGTGCTGACCACCGGTTCGGCGCTGGGCATCGACTGGGCCAAGGAGAACCTGCCGGCGATCCTGGTGGCCTGGTATCCCGGCCAGCGCGGCGGCAACGCGGTGGCGGACGTGCTGTTCGGCGACGTCAGCCCCGCCGGGCGGCTGCCGGTGACCTTCTACAGCGTCGATGAGCGGCTGCCCGCGTTCGACGACTACGACATGTCCGGCCGCACCTATCGCTACTTCGAAGGCGAGCCGCTGTATCCGTTCGGCCACGGCCTGTCGTACACGACGTTCGACTACTCCGGCCTGGCGCTGGATCGCGACCGCGTGGGCGTGAACGAGACGGTCACCGCGACCGTCACCGTGCGCAACAGCGGCCAGCGCGCCAGCGACGAGGTGGTGCAGCTGTACCTGCGGCCGCTCGCGCCTGCGCGCGCTCGCGCCGTGCGCGAACTGCGCGGCTTCGAGCGCGTGCACCTGGCGCCGGGCGAGTCGCGCGAGGTCCGCTTCACGTTCACGCCGTCGCGCGACCTGCGGCACTACGACGAGGATGCCGGCGCCTACGCCGTCGATCCCGGGCGCTACGCCGCGGAAGCCGGTGCGTCGAGCGGCGACCTGCGCATCAGCAGCCAGTTCGAGGTGGAGGCGCGTTGAGCCGGGCCGCGGACACGCAACAGCAGGCGCAAGCGGCCACCGGGCCGGTGCGCCTGTCCGATGCCACGCTCGCGTCGCTGCCGGCGGAGGTCCAGCGACCGGCCTACGATCGCGACGCGACCACGGTCGGGATCGTGCATTTCGGCCCGGGCGCGTTCCACCGCGCCCACCAGGCGGCGTACGTCGACGACCTGCTCGCCGGCGAGCCGGATTGGGCGATCTGCGCGGTGTCGCTGCACAGCGCCGGGGTGCGCGACGCGCTGCAGCCGCAGGACGGGCTGTACACGCTGGCGCTGCTCGACGAGCCGCCGCGGCTGCGGGTGGTGGGTGCGATCCGCGAGGTGCTGTGCGCGCCGCAGCAGCGTGAGGCCGTGATGGCGCGGCTCGCGGACCCGGCGGTGCGCCTGGTGACGCTCACGATCACCGAGAAGGGCTACTGCCTGTCGGCCGACGGCGTCGATGCCGCGCATCCCGACATCGCCCACGATCTCGCCGCGCCCGATGCACCGGTCAGCGCGATCGGCTGGCTGGTGGCCGGCCTGCGCGCGCGCCATGCGGCCGGCGTCGCGCCCTACACCATGCTCAGCTGCGACAACCTCGCCGACAACGGGCTGCGCCTGCGCCGCGCCGTGCTCGATTTCGCGCGCCGGCTCGATCCCACGCTGGCCGGCTGGATCGGGGCGGAGGCCTCGTTCCCGCGCTCGATGGTCGACAGCATCACCCCGGCCAGCGACGACGCGCTGCGCGCGCGAATGGCCGACGCGCTGGGCGTCGAGGACGCCTGGCCGGTGCAGCGCGAGCCCTACGCGCAGTGGGTGGTGGAGGACGACTTCCGCGCCGGGCGGCCCGCGTTCGAGCGCGCCGGCGTGGTGATGAGCGGCGACATCGCCGACTTCGACCGCGCCAAGCTGCGCCTGCTCAACGCTCCGCACTCCGCGCTGGCCTACCTCGGCAGCCTGATGGGGCTCGAGACCGTCGCCGACGCGATGCGCGACGCGGCGCTCGCCGGCTTCGTCGAACGGCTGATGCGCGACGACATCGTGCCGACGCTCGCACTGCCCGACGCACTCGACGCGGACGCGTACATCGCCGCGATCCTCGAACGCTTCCGCAATCCCGCGATCGCGCACCGGCTCGCGCAGATCGCCTGGGACGGCTCGCAGAAAGTGCCCGTGCGCCTGCTCGGCACGATCGCCGATGCGCTGGCCGCCGGCCGCGGCATCGATCGCCTGTGCCTGGTGGTGGCCGGCTGGCTGCGTTTCGTGGTGCGCCAGGCCCGCGCTGGCGAGGCCATCGTCGATCCGATGGCGGACGCGCTCACGGCACTGGGCCGCGACGCGACCGGCGATGCCGATCGCGACATCGCCCCCTTTCTCAAGCTGGACGCGGTGTTCGCGCCGCTGTCGTCCGATCCGCGCTTCGTCGCCGCGCTGACGCGCGCCTACGCCGCGCTCGGCGGGGGCGACCGCGCGGCGGTGGCGTCAGCGCTCACCGCCGCGTCGGAGGCTCAGTCCTGAAAGCCGAGGCCCTCCACCTTCAGCGGTACGCGCGCGAGGAATTTGTGCGAGGTCATGTACAGCGTGCGGCCGTTGTCGCCGAAGGCGCAGTTGGCGATCGCGCTGCCGGTCTCGATCCGGCCCAGGCGCTTGCCCTCGGCGTCCATCACCAGCACGCCGCCGGGGCCGGTGGCGAACACCAGACCACCGGTCGAGACCGCCAGCCCGTCGGGCAGGCCGTGCACGCCTTCGCCCATCAGGTCGGTGGCATCGGCGAACACGCGGCTGCCGGTGACGTTGCCGGCGGCGTCGAGCGTGTAGGCCATCCAGATCGGTCGCGTCTCGTCCGAATTGGCCACGTACAGCGTATTGCCGTCGGGCGAGAAGGCCAAGCCGTTGGGGCGGGTCAGCGAATCGTCGACCAGGTGCACGGCGCCGTCGGCGTCGATGCGGTAGATGCCGTTGACCGGCTGTTCCTTGAGCGACGACTCGTCGCCGTCGGAGAACCCGTACGGCGGATCGGTGAAGAACACGCTGCCGTCGCCGCGCGCGACCACGTCGTTCGGGCTGCTGAAGCGCTTGCCGTCGTAGCGCTCGGCGAGCGTGGTGCGGCTCTTGTCCGCGGGATCCATGCGCGCGACCAGGCGGTTGCCCGAGTCGGCCACCAGGACCGTGCCGGCGGCTTCGGTGTACAGGCCGTTGGCACCGGCTTCGCGCACGCCCTCGATCGGCGCGCCGGCATGGCCCGACGGATCGAGGAACACGCTCAGGCCGTCCGCCTCGGACCAGCGGAACATGCGGTTCTCCGGCGGATCGTTGAACAGCAGGTAGCCGGCCTTCACCCACGTCGGGCCTTCGGACCAGCTGAATTCGTCGCCGGTGAGCTTCTCGATGCGCGCGGCCGGGTCGACGACGTCGGCGAAGGCGGGATCGAACGAGGTCAGCTGACCGACGGTCTCGAACGTGGTCATCGGGGCGGTCTCCGTCTCGGCGGTGTCGGTGGTCGCCGCATCGGCGGGCGCGGCCTCGGCGCCGGCGTCTTCGGCAGCGGGCGAACACGCGGCGAGGGCGGCCGCGAGCGCGGCACTGAGCAGGGTGGGAAGCAGTCGCATCGGCGGGTCCTGTCTGGAAGTGGAGGCGGGGAGTCTGCGCATGCAGTGCGCGTTCCGCGCCGGTTCGCGCCACGTCGCGCGGTGCGAACCGCTGCAGCCTGCAACGCGATCCGCAGCGCGATCATAGCCGCAACCTCCACGCGTGCGGGCCGCCGATGCGGTTGCATCGGCAACCGCCAGCCCGCGCCCACGCATCATGTCGACACGCGCGCAGCGCATCGCCCGACTTCCGCGACGGCCTGCGCGCCGCGCGGCCACGCCGCCAGCCGCGCCGTCGCGGCGCAACGTCCATGCCCGACTCCGGAAACCTGCCCATGTCCACGCTGCTGACCCGCCACGCCACCGACGGGGGCCCGCGCTGGGCGCTCGACGGCCGCTACCTGCCCGCCGATTTCAGCCTCTCGCACTGGCTCGGCCTGCCGGCTGCCGACGCGCGCGCCGCGCTCGCGCGCCTGCCGCGCGAAGGCGACGCCGACGCGCCGCTGCTGGCGCCGGTGGAGGACGCGCAGGAAGTGTGGGCCAGCGGCGTGACCTACCTCAGCAGCCGCATGGCGCGCGAGGCCGAGTCGCAGAGCCGCGACGTGTACCAGAAGGTGTACGACGCCGAGCGTCCCGAGCTGTTCTTCAAGGCCACCGGCTGGCGCGTCGCCGGCCATGGCGCGCCGATCCGCGTGCGCGCCGACAGCGCGTGGGACGTGCCCGAGCCCGAACTGGTGCTGGTACTCACGTCGGCGGGCGAGATCGTCGGCTACAGCACCGGCAACGACGTGTCCTCGCGCAGCATCGAGGGCGAGAACCCGCTGTACCTGCCGCAGGCCAAGGTCTACGATGGCGGCTGCGCGATCGGCCCGGGCATCCGCCTGTGCGATGCGGCGCAGATGCGCGACCTCGCCGTGTCGCTGGAGATCCGGCGCGACGGCACGCCCGCCTTCGCCGGCACCACCCGCACCTCGCAGATCAAGCGCAGCCTGGAGGAACTCGCCGGCTGGCTGCTGCGCGAACTGCGCCAACCCCGTGGCGCCTTCCTCTTCACCGGCACCGGCATCGTGCCCGGCGAGGATTTCACCCTGCGTTCCGGCGACGTCGTGCGCATCGACATCGACGGACTGATCCTGGAGAACCCCGTCCAATGACCACCCCCACGCTGCAACCGATCCTGCTCGACGGCACCTGGCGCCAGGCCGACGCGCCGACCGACCGCTTCCACGCCTTCGACCCCTCCACGCGCGCGACGCTCGACGAGGTCGCCTATCCGGTGTCCGGCTGGGCCGACCTCGACGCCATGCTCGATGCCGGCCAGGCCGCGGCCGCGGCCATGGCGCAGCTTCCCGGAGAAGCGCTGGCCGGCTTCCTCGAAGGCTATGCCGACGCGATCGAAGCGCGCGCCGACGTGCTGGTGGAGGCCGCGCACCGCGAGACCGGGCTGCCGGCCGAGCCGCGCCTGCGCAATGTCGAGCTGCCGCGCACCACCGGCCAGCTGCGCCAGGCCGCACGCGCGGCGCGCGACGGCGGCTGGCGCCGCGCCACCATCGACACCGCCGCCGGCCTGCGTTCGATCCACGCGCCGCTCGGCGGCCCTGTCGTCGTGTTCGGGCCTAACAACTTCCCGTACGCGTTCAACGGCATCGCCGGCGGCGATTTCGCCGCCGCGATCGCGGCCGGCAATCCGGTGATCGCCAAGGCGCATCCCGCGCATCCGCGCACCTCGGTGCTGCTGGCCGAAGCCGCGGTGGACGCCGCGCAGGCCGCGGGCCTGCCGTCGGGCGCGGTGCAGATGGTCTTCGCCACCGGCAATGAGCTCGGCCTGCGCCTGGTCGCCGATCCGCGCGTGGGCGCGGTGGCGTTCACCGGCAGCCGTCCCGGCGGCATGGCGCTCAAGGCCGCGGCCGATGCCGTGGGCAAGCCGGCGTACCTGGAGATGTCGAGCGTCAACCCGGTGTTCGTGCTGCCCGGTGCGCTGCGCGAGCGCGGCGAGGCGATCGCCACCGAGCTGCACGGCTCCTGCGCGATGGGCGCGGGCCAGTTCTGCACCAAGCCGGGCGTGACCGTGCTGCAGGCGGGCGAGGACGCCGAACGGTTCGTGCAGCAGCTGCAGCGCCTCACCGCGGAGGCGAAGCCGGGCGTGCTGCTCACGCCGCACGCGCCGCGCGACATCGGCAAGACGGTCGACGCGCTGCGCGCGGCCGGCGCCGAGGTGCTCGCGGGCGGCGCGGTCGCCGACGACGCGCCGGGCTACGCGTTCCAGCCCACGGTGCTGCGCGCGTCAGGCGAGCGCTTCCTCGCCGATCCGCACGCGCTGCAGTCCGAGGCCTTCGGCCACGTCAACCTGGTGGTGGTGGCGGAGTCGGCGGCGCAGGTGCTGGACGTCGCCCGCGCGATGGAAGGCAACCTCACCGGCACCATCTACAGCGATACCGGCG
The DNA here is from genome assembly GCF_029888045.1 of Luteimonas rhizosphaericola. Classification (GTDB taxonomy): domain Bacteria; phylum Pseudomonadota; class Gammaproteobacteria; order Xanthomonadales; family Xanthomonadaceae; genus Luteimonas; species Luteimonas rhizosphaericola. The sequence goes on from NZ_JARXRN010000024.1 coordinate 22,887, forward strand.
GCAGCGACGATGCCACCTACGACGCGCTCGCGCCGATCCTGCGTACGCGCGTGGGGCGGCTGCTCAACGACAAGATGCCCACCGGCGTCGCGGTGAGCGCGGCAATGAACCACGGCGGCCCGTTCCCGGCGACGGGACACCCAGGCTTCACCGCGGTCGGCATTCCCGCGTCGCTGATCCGCTTCTCGGCACTGCACAGCTACGACAACGTGCGCCCGCACCGCCTGCCGCCGGCGCTGCAGGACCGCAATCCGACCGGCACGCTGCCGCGCTTGGTGGACGGCGAGTGGACCACGCGTGACGTGTAGCGCGCCCGGCGCAGGCGGAATGCTTTGCGGAATGCGCGCCGCGTGTCTCCCGCTCCCGCTTGCGGGGAAGGGCCGGGACGGTGGGACGCAGCGTTGCCTGCGTTCGCGTTCCATCGCCGGCGTCGATGCGTCGCACGATGCGCCGAGGAGCGCGCCATGACGTCTCCCGCGTTCGATCTCGACACCCTGCTCGGCGACGGCGCACCGATCGCGCGGTCGCGCACCAGCGGCGAAGGCCCGGCCGGCAGCCTGCCGATCGACGCCGACACCCTGCGCGATTCGCCCAGCGGCCACCTGTTCGGCATGACCCAGAACGCGGGCATGGGCTGGCGCGCCTCGGAAGTCGCGCGCGATCCGTACCTGATCGTCAGCACCCAGGGCGGCCTGCGCGCGGAGAACGGACAACCGGTCGCGCTCGGCCTGCACACCGGACACTGGGAAATCGACCGCATGGTGCGCGCCGCCGCCGAAACCTTCGCCGCGCACGAGGGGCTGCCGTTCTCGGTGATGTGTTCCGATCCCTGCGACGGGCGGACCCAGGGCACCACCGGCATGTTCGACAGCCTACCGTACCGCAACGACGCGGCGGTGGTGATGCGGCGGCTGATCCGCTCGCTGCCCACGCGCCGCGGCGTGCTGGGCGTGGCCACCTGCGACAAGGGGCTGCCGGCGACGATGCTGGCGCTGGCCGGCTGCGCCGACCTGCCCGGCGTGATCGTGCCTGGCGGCGTCACGTTGCCTGCGCGCGGGGCCGAGGACACCGCCGTGGTGCAGACGATCGGCGCGCGCTTCTCGCACGGGCTGATCGACCTCGAACACGCCGCCGCGATGGGCTGCCGCGCCTGCGGTTCGCCCGGCGGGGGCTGCCAGTTCCTCGGCACCGCGGCGACCTCGCAGGTGATCGCCGAAGCGCTCGGCATCGCGCTGCCGCACAGCGCGCTGGCGCCGTCCGGCGAACCGGTCTGGCTGGACATCGCGCGGCGCTCGGCGCTGGCGCTGGTGCAGCTGGCGCAGCAGGGCACGCCGCTGTCGGCGATCCTCACCCGGCAGGCGGTCGAGAACGCCGTGATGGTGCATGCCGCGTTCGGCGGTTCCACCAACCTGCTGCTGCACGTGCCTGCGATCGCGCACGCGGCCGGCGTCGAGCGCCCCACGGTCGACGACTGGATCCGCGCCAACCGCGCCACGCCGCGGCTGGTCGACGCGCTGCCCAACGGCCCGCGTCACCACCCCACGGTTCAGGTGTTCATGGCCGGCGGCGTGCCGGAAACGATGCTGCACCTGCGCGCGATGGGCCTGCTGCACCTCGACGTGCTCACCGTGACCGGTCGAACGCTGGGCGAGAACCTCGACTGGTGGGAGCGCAGCGACGCGCGCCGGATCGCGCGCGAGCGCCTGCGCGAACTCGACGGCGTCGATCCCGCGCACGTGATCATGGGCCCGGATGCCGCGCGCGCGGCGGGCATGTCCAGCGCGCTCGTGTTCCCGCGCGGCAACATCGCGCCGGACGGCTCGGTGATCAAGGCCACCGCGATCGATCCGTCGGTGGTCGACGACGACGGCGTGTATCGCCACACCGGCCCCGCGCGCGTGTTCGCCAGCGAGCGCGACGCGATCCGCGCGATCAAGTCCAGGGGCAAGGATGCGGTCCGCGCCGGCGACATCGTCGTGCTCGCGGGCTGCGGCCCGGCGGGCACCGGCATGGAGGAAACCTACCAGCTCACCTCCGCGCTCAAGCACCTGCCCTGGGGCAAGCACGTGGCGGTGATCACCGACGCGCGTTTCTCGGGCGTCTCGACCGGCGCCTGCATCGGCCACATCGGGCCGGAAGCGCTGGCCGGCGGGCCGCTTGGCCGGCTGCGCGACGGCGACGTGGTGCGGATCGAGATCGACCGCGTGCGGCTGGAGGGCCGGTTGGACTTCATCGGCGAAGATCCGGACGCGCCACTGGATTCGGCTGCCGCTGCGGCCGTGCTCGCCGCACGCGAAACGCATCCGGCCATCGCCGCGCATCCGCGCCTGCCCGCCGATACCCGGCTGTGGGCCGCGCTGCAGGATGCCAGCGGCGGCACCTGGGGCGGCTGCGTGTACGACGTGGACGCGATCCTGGACACCCTGCGCGCCGGCCGCGAGGCGCTGCGCATGGCGCACCGTCCCGTTGGCCCGGCAATGCCTGACACCAGTCGCCGGGGAGGGCGCACCGCATGACCATGTTCCTGATCATCGCCGCGGCGATCGCGCTGCAGATCTTCCTGACCGCACGCAAGCTCAGCCCCTTCCTCTCGCTGCTGATCGTGGCGATCCCGATGGGGCTGCTGCTCGGCATGTCGCCGCTGGACCTGCTGAAGACCATCGACAACGGCGTGGGCAGCACCCTGGCCGGGCTGGCGCTGGTGATCGTGCTGGGCGCGATCCTGGGCAAGGTGCTGGAGGAAAGCGGCGCGGCGGAGAAGATCGCCACCACCCTGATCGCGCGTTTCGGCGAGAAGAACATCCAGTGGGCGCTGCTGCTCACCGGCTTCCTGGTCGGCATCCCGCTGTACTTCAACGCCGGTTTCATCATCCTGGTGCCGCTGATCTTCTCGCTGGCGCGCAGGACCGGGCTGCCGATCCTGTACCTCGCCATCCCGACGGTCGCCTCGCTCAGCACCACCCACTGCTTCCTGCCGCCACACCCGGGGCCGGTGGTGCTGGTGAACGCGTTCGGCGCCGACATGGGCCTGACCCTGGTCTACGGTATCGCGATGGCGATCCCGGCGGTGATCATCGCCGGCCCGGTGCTGGGCAAGCGGATGCAGGTGATCAACCCGCCGATGCTGGACCTGTTCATGTCCAGCACCGAGCACAAGACGCTGCCGGGCGCGACCAGCTCGTTCCTGATCGCGCTGTCGCCGGTGATCCTGATCAGCGTCTCGGTGCTGGCCGATGCGCTGCTGCCCGAGGGCGTGCTGCGCACCGCGCTGCTGTTCCTCGGCAATCCCACCGTCGCGCTGCTGCTGGCGACGCTGGTCGCGTTCTGGTGGCTCGGCCATCGCCGCGGCGTGGGCCTGGAGACGCAGACGAAATGGCTCAACGCCGCGATCGCCGGCATCGCGGTGATCCTGCTGATCATCACCGCCGGCGGCGTGTTCAAGCAGGTGCTGGTGGACAGCGGGGTCGGCGCGCGGATCGCCTCGCTGAGCGAGAGCTGGCGCATGCCGCCGCTGATCTTCGCCTGGCTGGCCACGGCGATCCTGCGGGTGATGATCGGTTCGGCCACGGTCGCGGTGATTACCGCCGCCGGCATCGTCGGCCCGCTGATCGCCACCACCGGCGCCTCGCCGGAACTGATGGTGCTGGCGGTGGGCGCCGGCAGCGTGTTCGGTTCGCACGTCAACGATTCGGCGTTCTGGATGTTCAAGGAGTTCTTCAACCTGTCCATGAAGCAGACCTTCGCCTCGTGGACGGTGATGGAAACCACCATCTCGATCGTCGGACTGGCGGGCGTGCTGCTGCTGGACCTGATGGTCGGATGAGACTCGGTGCCGGTCGCGGCGTCGGGCCGCCGGGCATTCCGTTCCCGGCAGGGCCCGGGCGCGCTGTCGCCGGCGGAAACTGGAAGACATGATGAGAGGAGCAAGACCTTGAAGACACGGCCTGGCCTGCGCGCCTGGTGGCTCGCATCCGTCCTGTTCGCCAGTGGCGCCGCCCTGGCCTGCGACACGCCCGCGACGATCTGCGAACGCGCCACCCGGGGCGACTTCGCGCTGCTCGACGGCGGCGTGCCGGCCACGGTGCTGGTGGATGCCGGTGCCGACTCCGCGGTGCGTCGGGTAGCCGCTTCGCTGGCGGAAGACCTCGGCCGCGTCGGCGGTTCGGCACCGGACGTGCTGACCGCGGCCGACGGCGTCGACGGACCGGTCGTCGTGGTCGGCGTGCAGGGCGACAGCGAGTGGATCGACGGCCTCGTGGCCGCCGGCAAGCTGCGTCTCGATGACATCGGTGGACAGTGGGAGGCGTTCCAGCTCGCCGTGGTCGACCGGCCCTGGCCGGGCGTGGCGCAGGCGCTGGTGATCGCCGGGTCGGACCGGCGCGGCGCGGTGTTCGGTACTTTTGACCTGTCCGAGCGCATCGGCGTCTCGCCCTGGCACTGGTTCGCCGACGTGCCGGTGACGCGGCGCCCGACCGTGCGTGTCACCGCGGGCGAACGCAGCGACCGCCCCGGCGTGCGCTACCGCGGCTTCTTCATCAACGACGAGGACCCGGCGCTCAGCGGCTGGGCAGAGAAGAAGTTCGGCGGCGTCAATGCCGACATGTACGCGCACGTGTTCGAACTGCTGCTGCGACTCAAGGGCAACTACCTGTGGCCGGCGATGTGGGCGCCCAAGTCCTTCCACCTGGACGATCCGCGCAGCGCGGCGCTGGCGCACGAGATGGGCGTGGTGATGGGTACCTCGCACCACGAACCGCTCACGCGCGCGCAGGCCGAGTGGCACCGCCTCGAGGACGATCCTTCCACCGGCGGCGAGTGGGACTACGCGCGCAACGGCCGGAACCTGCGCACGTTCTGGCGCGGCGGCCTGGAGCGCATGATGCGCGGTCCCGGCGGCGGCATGCACGAGAACCTGCTGACGATCGGCATGCGCGGCGACGGCGACGCGCCGATGAGCGAAGGCACCGCGACCGACCTGCTGGAGCGGGTGGTGGCCGACCAGCGCCGCCTGATCGAGGAGGTCACCGGCAGGCCCGCGTCCGAGGTGCCGCAGATGTGGGCGCTGTACAAGGAAGTGCAGGACTACTACGACCAGGGCATGACCGTTCCCGACGACGTCACCCTGCTGTTCGCCGACGACAACTGGGGCCAGATCCGGCGCCTGCCCACGCGCGACCTCGAGCGTGCCGGCGGCTTCGGCGTGTACTACCACTTCGACTACGTGGGCGTGCCGCGCAACTACAAGTGGCTCAACACCAACCAGATCGGCAAGGTCTGGCAGCAGATGGACCTGGCCTGGCAGCGCGGCGCGCGCGACATCTGGATCGTGAACGTCGGCGACATCAAGCCGGTCGAGTATCCGCTCGACTTCTTCATGGACATGGCCTGGGCGCCGGAGCGCATGACGCCCGAGGCGCTGGCGGCCTATCCCGAAGACTGGGCGGCGCAGCAGTTCGGCGCGGAACTGGGCGCGGAGGTCGGCGCCTTGATGACGGAGTACTCCCGGCTGGCGGCGCGTCGCAAGCCGGAGCTGGTGAACGAGGGCACCTATGCGCTGGGCGAGATCCGTCCCGACGTGCTGGTGCGCGGCGAGTGGAGCGGGATCGTGGAGGACTGGCGCGCGCTCGCCGCCCGGCTCGATGCAGTGCGGCCGCGCGTGCCGGAGGCGGCGCGGCCGGCCTTCTTCCAGCTGGTGGACTATCCGATCCAGGCGGTGGCGAACCTCTACGAGATGTACTTCGCCACCGCCTGGAACCAGCGCCTGGCCGCGCGCTTCGATCCGCGCGGCAATGTGTTCCTCGAGCAGGCCGAACGCGCGTATGCGCGCGATGCCGAACTGGTGCGCGAGTACCACACGCTGCTGGACGGCAAGTGGGACAAAATGATGTCCCAGGTGCACACGAACTACGTGATCTGGAACGACCCGGTGCGGCAGAACCCGCCGGTGCTGATCCGCACCGCGGGCGACGTGCCGGAGAAGATGCGCAACGCGCGCGCGGTGTTCGTGGATCCCGAGTCCGGCGCCGGCCCGATCCGCATCGACGCCGTCGATGTCGATCGCGGCGTCGCCGCGGGTGGCATCGCCTGGTCCCCTGTTCCCGATCTCGGCCAGGGTCGCGCGGGCCTCGTGGCGCTGCCGCAGGGCCGGCCGCCGACCACGCCGCCGGCGGCGCCGCGCGCGGAATACGACGTGACCCTGCCGGAGAACCGGGGCATCGAACTGCGCCTGCGCCTGGCGCCGACCCTGGATACGGTCGGTCGTGGCGGCGTGCGCATCGGCGTATCGCTCGACGACGGCCCGGTGCAGACCCTGGTCTCCGACCTCGAACCCACTGGCGGCGGCGCCGAAACCGAAGGCCAGAAACGCTGGTACGCGGCGGTCATCGACAACCGCGTGGAGCTGTCCGCGGAGTTCGAACCGCTGCCTGCCGGCCGGCACACGGTGAAGTTGTGGCGGCTGGACGACAACGCGGTGGTAGAGGCGCTGGAGCTCGTGCCGCGGTGAGCGGCGCGACCGGCATCGCGCTGCGCCGCGTGGCCCGTGTCGCGGCTCCACCTGCCGCGCCGACGCACGGCGTCGGCCTGCTGGCCGGTGACCCCGCTCAGCGCGGCTGGTGCGACAGCTGTCCCCCCGTGGGAAGGCGCTGCCGGCGCGCGCGGATGTCGAGGTACAGGCTGTAGGCGGCGGTCGCGGCGGGCAGCAGGTTCTGCAGCACGCCCACCGCGTCCTGCTTGGCCGAGAACAGGAAGTACGACAGCGCCATGAGGCTGCCGGCCAGGCTCATGTACCAGAACAGTCGCGGAATCACGGGGCGCCCGGCGCGATACGAAGCCAGCGCCTGCACCAGCCAGCGTGCGCCGAACATGCCCGCGCCGGTCAGGCCGATCAGCTTCCAAGGCGTGACGTGCAGGCCGGTCCAGCCCAGCCACAGGATTTCCTGGTCGAGCGCGCTCATCCTGCACCTCCGCCGCGGATCTCGCTGACCGCGGTCACGTGGCTGCGGCTGATCAGCCAGGACACGCCGAACAGGTCGCGCAGTCCCACCAGCGCGCGACCGAGGTTGCCGTACTTCGAGCGCCCCCAGCGGCGGGGCCGATGCGCGACCGGGATGCTCGCCGTCGCCCAGCCCGCGCGCTGCATCAGCGCCGGCAGGTAGCGGTGCATGTGGTCGAAGTAGGGCAGGTCGAGGAAGGCCGCGCGCTCGAACAGCTTGATGCCGCAGCCGGTGTCGGGCGTGGCGTCGTGCAGCAGCCGCCGGCGGATGCCGTTGGCCCAGCGCGAGGCCCAGCGCTTGCCGGCCGAGTCCTGGCGGTCCACCCGCCAGCCCGCGAACAGCCGGGTGCGCGGGTCGGCGCGGTCGCGCGCCTCGAGCAGGCGCAGGATGTCGGCCGGATCGTTCTGGCCGTCGCCGTCGAGGGTCGCGATCCAGGCCGACTGCGCCTGCTTCACGCCGGTGCGGATCGCCGCGCTCTGGCCGCTGCGGCGCTGGTGCGCGAACACCCGCAGTTCCGGCACCTCGCCCGTCAGCCGCGCGAGCACGTCGCGGGTGCCATCGTCGGAGCGGTCGTCGACGCAGACGACCTCGAACGCGATCCGCCCGCGCAGGTGGCGCACGATCTCGTGCACCAGCGGCGCGATGTTCTCGCGCTCGTTGAACGCAGGCACAACCACCGAAAGCGAGGTCATGAGGCGCTCCCCGCCGGCGCCGGCCGGCACGCGCGGAAGATGTCGGCACCGGGCCGGTACAGCGCGGTGCGAACGTCGGTCAGCCCGAGCACGGTATGGAACAGGTGGTCGTGGCTGTAGTGGCCCGCGGCCTGCCGCTGCAGGCAGGCCCCGTCGATGCCGGTCGACCGTCGCCAGCGGTCCGAGAACCACGCCACCATCGGCACCTGCAGCTGTTCGGCCGGCGCGATCGCATAGGGCATGCCGTGCAGGTAGAGACCCTTCTCGCCCAGCGACTCGCCGTGGTCCGACACGTACAGCAGCGCCGCGTCGTAATCCTTCAGCGCGTCCAGGCGGTCGATCGCCTCGGCCAGCACGTGGTCGGTGTACAGCAGCGCGTTGTCGTAGGCATTGGTGATCTGCGCGCGCGTGCACTGCCCCAGGTCGGAGGTGGCGCACACCGGCGCGTAGCGACGGAAGCGGTGGGGATAGCGCTCGAAATAGTTCGGCCCGTGGTTGCCGAGCATGTGCAGCACCACTACCTGGTCGCCGCGCTGGCGTCTGACCGCCTCGGCGAGGCGGTCGAGCAGCACCTCGTCGTGGCAGCGCCCGCCCCCGCAGTGGCCCGCCTCCGCCAGGGTGCGTGCATCTTCGTTCGGCAGGCCGTCGCACACGCCCTTGCAGCCCGACTGGTTGTCCCGCCACAGCGTCGCGACGCCCGCCCGCTGCAGCACGTGCAGCAGCGACTGGTGGCCGCGGATCGCCTGCTCGTCGTACCGGCCCCGCCCCCAGGGCGAGAACATGCATGGCAGCGAGACCTCGGTGCTGCTGCCGCAGGCGGTGACGTCGGGGAAGTTGAGCACGTCGTGGCGACGCGCCAGCTCCGGCGTGGTCTGGCGGGTATAGCCGTTGAGTCCCCAGTTCGCGGCGCGCGCGGTCTCGCCCACCACCAGCACCAGCAGGCGCGGCCGGCGCATGGTGGCCGCTGGCACCTGCATCGCGTCCTCGCCGATGGGCAGCTGCGCGTGAGCGCTGCCGGGCGGTGCCTCGCTCACCACCTTGGCCAGCGACACCAGCACGTTGGCCGGGGTGACCAGGTAGCGCACCTCGCGATGGTTGCGCACGAACGCGGTCAGCGGCTGCAGCGACGGCAGCGCGCCGGCCACGCCGACGAGCGCCATCGCCAGCGCCAGCCGGATGCGCGCGCGCAGCGCGCGGCGCCACGGCCGCCGCTGCAGGCGGATGCGCCACACCACCACCAGCGCGGGCAGGGCCAGCAGCAGCGGACGCAGCAGGTCGGCTCCCGCCAGTTCGCCGGCCTCGCGCGCATCGGTGGCCAGTACGTTGCGCACCATGTCCGCGTCGATGTAGATGCCGTAGGCCGACATGTAGTGGCCGGCGAGGGCGGAGACCAGGACCAGCGCGCTCAGCACGATCCGCGCGGCCGGTCCCCACAGCAGCGCGGACAGCCACAGGCCGTGGATCGACACCACGATCAGCGCGAGCGAGAGCGCCCAGCGCCAGTGCGTGACATCGGTCACCGCGGCGCGCCAGAACACGCCGTTGGCGAACACGGTGAAGTACACCGCCGCCGCCGCGGCCAGCCATTCCACCTGCACGACGGGGCGCCGGGCGACGAGCGATCGCAACGCGAGCCATGCCGACGCCGGCGGCAGCGGAATCGCCGTGTGGTCCGCGTGGGTGGCATGGGTGGAAGCGGGCATGCGGAAGGCGGCGCCGGGCGTTGGGCGCATGCTCGCGGCGGGCATGTCGGAGTGCGGTCGGAGCGCTGTCGGAACGCGGTTAAGCGGCGTTGCGCGCGTGCAACGGATGCGCGCCATTGCGCCCGGGTTCAGCGTGCCGGCGCCGCGTCCTCCGACGGCGTGCAGCCCGGGATCCATGCGGCGCCCGGCGCGAGCAGCCAGCGGCGACGGTTGGACGCGCCGATGGCGACCAGCTTCGCCCGATCCAGGCAGGGCACCAGCGCTTCGGCATCGAGGAACAGCCAGCGTCGGGCGGGGTCCGCCTGCAGCCAGCGACCGGCATCGGTCCACTGCGTCGCGAGCGGGCGCTTGAACCCGAAGTCGACGACGGGCCGGTCCGCCTGCAGCAGGTGCTGTTCGCGCCAGCCCAGCAGCGCGAGTTCGGCGTCGGGTCCGATGCGGCGCCCCACGCGCTGCATCAGCGCCTGCGCCGATGCGCCGGGGCTGAGCGCGGGCAGCAGGCCGGCGCCATGACAGGTCCACAGCAGCGCGGTCGCCACCACCAGGGCAGGCGCCAGCCGCCGTCGTGGCGAACGCAGGGCGAAAGCGAGCACCGCGGACACCATCACGCCCAGCGCCAGCAGCCAGGCGCCCATGTGCGGCAGCACGCCGGCATCGAGTCCACGGTCGCGGGTCAACGCCAGCAGGCGTTCGACCGGCGCGCCCGCCAGCCAGGCGCCCGCCCCCAGGGCGCCCAGCGCCAGGACGGCCAGGTACGCCCACAGCGCCGCGCGTACGCCGCGGCGTCGCAGCAGGCCGGGCAGCAACGGCGCGGCCGCCACGCACAGCGCCGGCAGCATCGGCAGCACGTAGACCTCGCGCTTGCCCGGACTGGCGCTGAAGAACGCGAGCACCAGCAGCGACCAGCCCAGCAGCAGCACCACGCGCGGATCGAGTCGCCGCGCGCGTCGCCACCACGCCGGCAGCAGCCACGGCGCCAGCAGGCTGCCCGGCAGCCACAGCAGCGCCATCGCCTGCAGGTAGTACCAGGCCGGCTGCACGTGGTGCCAGGCGTTGGCGTAGCGCTCGCCGGTCTGCCGCAGCAGCATTTCGCGCGCGTAGGCGAGCAGGGCGGGGTCGCCCGACGCGAGCGCGGTGCCGAGCATCGGCGCCAGCCACGTTCCGACACCGGCCAGGAACCCGCCCACGCCCGCCAGCGCATGCACGGATGGATGCGCGGGCAGGCGTGTGCGCCCCTTCGCCCGCAGCCATCCCCACGGAACGAACACCAGCAGCGGCAGGAAACCCACGCCCTTGGTCACCGTCCCCAGCCCTGCCGCGAAACATCCCAGCGCCAGCAGCCAGGCGCGCGGGGTGAGCAGCAGGTAGCGCAGCAGCGCCCACAGCGAGAGCGTGGTCATGGCCACCAGCACCATGTCGATCTGGCCGCGCTTGGCCTGCAGCGCGAACTGCAGGCAGACGAACAGGCCGCCCACCGCCCAGCGCACCGCCCGCCGCCCCCACAGCCGGCGGGCCAGGTCGCCGCACAGCCACAGCGTGCCCAGCGCCGCCAGCAGCGACGGCAGCAGGAACGCGATCCGCCAGTCCCGCACCAGGACGAAGGCCGCGGCCTGCAGCCACATGAACACCGGCGGCTTCTCCGCGTACAGCTCGCTGCCGCGATGGGGGAACAGCCAGTCGCCGGTGTCGACCATCGTCCGCGCCGCCAGCGCGAAACGGGGCTCGTCCGGCGGCATGGGCTCGCGCCAGCCGATCCCCGCGGCCAGGGATAGGGCGATGAGCCACCACAGCAGCGCCAGGTGGCGGCGCGGGATGCGGGGCGTTCGGGAATCGGGCATGTGGCTGCCGGCACCGCGGACGGGCGCACAGCGTGGAGCGCACGATGTAGGAAAATGGTGGGAATTCCGACGGCGCTCCGACAGGCGCGACGGCATGCTGCCCCACCGGTGTCCCGGCCCGAGCGAGTGCGCCCCGATGCGATTGCTGGTCATCGAAGACAACCGCAGCCTCACCGCCAATCTCTTCGACTACTTCGAGGGCCGGGGCCACACCCTCGATGCCGCGCCCGACGGCGTGACCGGGCTGCACCTCGCCACCACCCAGGCCTACGACGCGATCGTGCTCGACTGGATGCTGCCGCGCCTGGACGGACGCGAGGTGCTGCGCCGCCTGCGCGACGAATGCGGCTCCGCCGTGCCCGTGATCATGCTCACCGCGCGCGACGAGCTGCCCGACAAGATCGCCGGCTTCCGCGCCGGCGCCGACGACTACCTCACCAAGCCCTTCGCCTTGCCGGAGCTGGAAGTCCGGCTCGACGCCCTGGTGGCGCGCGCGCACGGGCGGCAGCGTCGCCGGGTGCTCTCGGTGCACGACCTCACGCTGGACCTCGACACGCTGGAAGCCTCGCGCGGCGGGCGCGCGCTGCACCTGTATCCGGCCTGCCGCAAGCTGCTCGAAGTGCTGATGCAGGCCAGCCCCGCCGCGGTCACCCGGGAACGCCTCGAGCAGGCGCTGTGGGGCGACGATCCCCCCGACGGCGACATGCTGCGCTCCCACATCTACGAACTGCGCCGGAGCGTGGACGGCCCGTTCCAGGACAAGCTGATCCAGACGCTTCCGCGCACCGGCTACCGCATCGCGCACATCGACGCAGGCGCGGCCACGCATGGCTAGGGCCTCGCTCGGCCGGCGGGTGTTCGTGTGGCTGCTGGCCTACACCGCGCTCGCGACGGCGCTCCTGTTCACGGTGGTCGCGCACGTGCACGAACAGGCCGAGCACGCGGTCTGGGATGCGCTGCTGACGACCGAGCTGGATGCGGTGGCCGCGCGCCTGCGCGCGGGGGTGGACGACCGCTGGCAGGACTCGGGCACGCTGCGCCTGTTCCGCGGCACGCGCGGCGTGCCCGCAGCCGTCGCGGCGCTCCCGCCGGGACTGCACGACGATATTCCCGTCGACGGACGGGCCAGCGCGGTGCTGGTGCGCGACGAACCGGGCGTCGGCCGCCTGGCGCTGGCGCTGGACATCACCGATTTCGAGGTGCTGGAGACCGTGATGACCCGGTGGGCCGCGCTGGGCGCGCTGGTGCTGATCGTGGCCACGCTGGTGGTCGCCTCGGTCGCGTCCGGGCGCCTGTTCCACCCGCTGCGCGACCTGGCCGACGACATCGCCGCCCTGCAGCCCGAAGCGACCCGGGAGCGCGTGCGCGTCGGCCCGCACGGCAGCGCGGAGCTGTTCGTGATCGCCGATGCGCTCAACGGCTACCTCGACCGCCACGCCCGGTTCGTCGAACGCGAGCGGACCTTCATCAACACCGCCAGCCACGAACTGCGCACGCCGATGGCGGTGATCGCGGGCGCCACCGAACTGGCGCTGCAGCACCCCGGCATGCCCGACGTGGCGCGGGCGCAGGTGCTGCGCGCCCATCGCACCGTGCGCGAGGTCGAACAGCTGATCTCGCTGCTGCTGGTGCTGGCCAAGGACCCAGCCCGGCTCGCGCGCAGCAGCGACCGCATCCCGCTGCACGAGCTGGTGCCCGAGATCGTCGCCGACCATCAGTACCTCATGGCCGGCAAGCAGCTGGACATCGACTGCTCGGAGCTGGCCCCGAGCGAGGTGGTGGCGCCGATCGCGATCGTGCAGGTGGCGATCGGCAACCTGCTGCGCAACGCGATCGAGAACAGCGACCAGGGCACGATCCGGATCCGGCTCGAGCCCGACGCGGTGCTGAGCATCGAGGACCCGGGGCACGGCATGGCGCCGGAGGACATCGCCCGCGTCTACTCGCAGATCGCGCGCGGCACGGGCCGCGACGGCGGCGGCATCGGCCTCGAGCTGCTCGCGAGGATCTGCGAACACCTCGGCTGGCAGCTGGGCATGAGCTCGGTGCCCGGCCGCGGGACGCGGGCGGTGCTGGCGCTCGGTACGCAGGCGGCATGAGCCGGCGTGGCGCAGGACGCGTTGCGAGCGAAGCACGCGGGCATGGCACGTCCGGCACCGCCCGGGTCGACGTCGTCAGGTGAACGTTGCAGGCGATCTGGGGAGGGCACGGTGGACGATTCGACGACTGGCGATGGGATCGATGCGGCGACGGTGGGCCTGGAACGCTTCCTCGCCGCGCAGGCAGATGCCTATGCAGGCGCCCTGCGCGAACTGCAGGCCGGGCACAAACGGACGCACTGGATCTGGTTCGTGTTTCCCCAGCTCCGGGGGCTCGGCAGGAGTGCCACCTCCTGGACGTACGGAATTGCCGGCCTCGCCGAGGCCCGCGCCTATCTCGCGCACCCGGTGCTCGGCGCGCGCCTGCGGGAGGCGACCCGGGCCATGCTGTCGCATCGGGACGTCGATGCCGCCGTGATTCTCGGCGAGCTCGATGCGCTGAAGTTCTGCTCCTGCATGACGCTGTTCTCATTGGCCGGCCCCGGCGAGCCCGCCTTCGATGTCGCCCTGCAGCGCTTCTTCGCCGGCGAGCGTGATATGCGGACGCTCGACCTGCTGCGGACCTCCGGTCCAAGGTGAACAGCGGGGGCAGGCGCAGCGTGGGGGTCGGCACGCCCTTGATCGCGCCAAGCGTCACGGGTAGAACGCGCTTTCCTGTGCTGACACAACGCCACGACGCGCGTCGCGTGAGGAGCCACCACGTCGCCGCGATCGGCTTCTACCGGCGGGCCGGCTTCAAGCCCTCGGCGCGCCCCGCTTCAATGTAGGCGGACAGGACTACGACGACACCATCACGGGCGTGGCGACCGCGCCGCCCGCGCCACCCGCGTAACCCCATTCCCACAAGACGAGTCGAGAGCCGCCGATGACCCACATACCGATCAATCTCGCCAGCAAGCTCGGCACCTTCCACGAACATTACAAGCCGCGCACGGTGGGTCAGTTCAACGGCCACGACCTGATGCTCGTCAAGGCCCGGGGTCCGTTCAACTGGCACGTGCACGAGGACACCGACGACTTCTTCCTGGTGCTCAGCGGGCGGTTGCGCATCCTGCTGCGCGATGGCGAGGTCTCGCTTGGTCCGGGCGAGCTGTACGTGGTGCCCAGAGGCGTCGAGCACTGCCCGGTGGCGGACGAAGAGGCGCACATCCTGCTGATCGAGCCGCAGGGCACGCCCAATACCGGGGATCCCGCGACCGCGGCCGCACGCGTGCTGATCTAGCCGTGGCGCCGCTCCGGTGCGCTAGGCCTTCGCTTCGTCCTCGAAATGCCTGAGCGCCCGCGCCGCATCGTCGAACGCGTTCCATGCGTGTTTCGCCAGGCCGCCGCCCGTACTGCAGCGACGTACCCCGAGCGCGGCGAACTCGGCGATGCGTGCATCGAACGCGCCCAGCACCACGTTCACCGGCTTCGGCGCCACGGCGGCGACGAGCTCGGAGACCGCGCCTGCGTCGAGCAGGAACGGCACGAACAGGCAGTCGGCGCCCGCGTCGGCGTACGCGACCGCGCGCGCGATGCTCTCGGAGACCGGCATGCCGGGCACGCGGAAGTTCTCGTTCCGGCCCACCAGCATCACCGTCGGGTCGATGGCGTCGATCGCCTCGCGCGCCGCCTGCAGCCGCTCCACTGCCAGTGCGGTGTCGTACATGGCGCTGCCGGACCAGTCCTCGATCGAGAGCGCGGCCACGCCGGTGTCCACGGCCCGGGCGACGTTCCGGGCGACCGCGTCGGGCGCGTCGGCAAACCCGTTCTCGAAATCGGCGTTGACCGGTACCGGGACCGAGTCCACCAGCTGTCGCAGGTGGTCGAGGGCCTCGTCCAACGTCATCTCGCCATCCTGCTTCCCCGCCGCCCACGCGGCACCGGAGCTGGTCGAGGCGATCGCGGAAAACCCGTGCGCCGCCAGCCGCACGGCGCTGCCGCGATCCCAGGCGTTGGGCAGCAGGAAGAAGCCGGATGCATGCATGCGGCGGAACGTCGTGCGCCTGTCGGCGATGGTGGTCAACGCTGTCTCCCGGTGGCAAGGAAGGACGTAATGGGAGGCACGCGCCTGGCCCGTCGCCGATCATAGCGGCAGGCGGCGTGCGGCCGCCCGCGGGCTGGAGCCGGTCGTCCGGCGGGGTCAGTGCCGCCGCACGGACGCGCCCGGGTCGTGGGCAATCTCGCGGTATTCGAACCAGTCGAAGTCCGCGTGCAGGCGGCGGCCGGACAGGTCCTGGCAGGCGATCCCGATGAAATTCCCGGTAAAGCCGCAGGGCAGGGCGTGCTCGTCCGAGAGGATCGAGGCATCCTGCTCCCACCCGAACGGATGCCATGCAACGCCGTCGCGCGAGTACGCGAAGCGGATCCGCGCGCCTTCGATCACCAGCTTCAGGTGCACGCGTCCGCAATCGTCGAGCGGCGTTTCCTTCTCGACCGGCCAGCTCACCTGTCCGCGCTCGCAGCGCATCAGCCCCAGGCAGCGGCGCGAATGGGGCGCGTGGGTGATGAACAGGTAGTAGAACGCGTCGGTGTTGTAGAACGCGACCAGGCCGGCCATCTGCTGGAAATCCTCGGGCGAGAACTCCACGCAGGTCGACGCCTCGACATGGAAGGCCTGCTGGCGGCGTGCGACCAGGCTCTGCTCGAAACGCGAGACGATGCTCTCCCGGCCGTACAGGCGCAGGAAGCCGGGGCGTGCGTCGAGTCGGGCGAGGTCGCGGTCAACCGGCGCGCGTGGCGACTGCCAGTGCGGCGCGAGCGATGCCTCGTCGAAGTCGTCGCGCGCCGGCGTCGGCGGCCATGGATGCGCGGGAAGGTCCGGCACGCTCGCGGTCTCTGCTGGCTGGCGTCCGCCATGCGCGAGACGTGGCCAACCGTCGACCCACTGAACCGCCTGCAGCGCCGTCTCGCGGCCGAGGATCGCGCGCCCGTTCGCCAGCGGCCTCCGGCACAGGTGCACCAGGCTCCACGTGCCGTCGCGATGCTGGACGAGCGAGCCGTGGCCGGCCGACTGCAGCCGCAGGCCCGCGTCGTGCGCGCTGGTGAGCAGAGGGCCGTCCGGCATCGCCTCGTAGGGCCCGTCGATTCGGCGGGAGCGCGCCACGGTCGCCGCATGCGTGGCGAAGGTGCCGCCTTCGGCGGCCAGCAGGTAGTACCAGCCATCGATCCGATACAGGTGCGGACCCTCGACCAGCCCGAGTTCGGTCCCGCGGAAGATGTTGCGCACCGGTCCCACCAGCTGCCGCGCGACCGGATCGTACTCCTGCAGCAGGATGCCGCCGAAGCTGTCGTGGCCCGGGCGGTGGTCCCAGACCATGTTGACCAGCCACTTGCGGCCGTCCTCGTCGTGGAACAGCGAGGGATCGAAACCCGAGTTGTTGAGATGCACCGGGTCCGACCACGGCCCCTCGATGTCCGGCGCGGTCACCACGTAGTTGCGCACGTCCTTGAAATCACCGGCCCAGCCGCGCACGTCGGTGTAGATCAGGTGGAACAGTCCGTCGGCATGGCTCAGCGCCGGAGCCCACACGCCACCGGAATTGGGTCGGCCGCGCAGGTCGATCTGCGACGGGCGCGTCAGCGCGGGCGGCAGCGTGCGCCAGTGGACGAGATCGCGCGAGTGCGCGATCGCGACGCCCGGCCACCACTCGAACGTCGAAGTGGCGATGTAATAGTCGTCGCCGACGCGCACGATCGAGGGATCGGGGTGGAAGCCGGTGAGGATCGGATTCCGGAGCGTGGCCATGCGGTCTCCTCGGGGACATGGTGTTCCTCTCGCGGCTGCCTGTTCAGCGTGCCGCCGGCACGGCGAGCACCGCCTCGAAGGCGGGCTTGGGCCGCCCGTCGCGGTCGAACAGCAGGGTGTAGTTGGTGCGGCCCGGGATCGGGTAGCCGTTCTTCCACGACATGCCGTCCTCCACCCCCCACACCGCCACGCGGTGCAGCTTGTCGCGGCGGTTGTAGAAGATGCGGAACAGTTCGGCATAGCGCTCGGCGAGCTGGCGCTGCACGGCGTCGGGCAGGCCGTCGCGGTAGGGGTCGAGGAACGCCTTGAACTCCGGCAGCTGGAACTGCGGATGCATCATGCCCTGGCCGATGATCTGGCCTTCCTTCGTCAGCGGCAGCACGTCGACGTCGAGTTCGGTCACCATCACCTTCACGCCCAGCGCGGCATAGGCATCGATCGCTGCCTCGATGTGTTCGGTGGACGGATAGTTCAGCCCCCAGTGTCCCTGGATGCCGATGCCGTCGATGCGGATCCCCGCGTCCTGCAGCATCTTCACCATGCGCACGATGCCGTCGCGCTTCTCGGGACGCCACGCGTTGAAATCGTTGTAGTAGAGCTGCGCGTCCGGCGCGGCCTCGCCGGCGAAGCGGAAGGCGTCGCGCACCAGTGCGTCGCCGTCGCCGCCGTAGGCGCGGACCCATGTCGTGTCGCGGTACCGGCCGTCCTCGCCGATCTGCTCGTTGACCACGTCCCATGCATCCAGCCGACCGGTGTAGCGGCCGGCGACGGCGTGGATGTAGGCGCGCATGCGCTCGCGCATCGTGGCCGGATCGGCGGGCGTGCCGTCGTCGCCCTCGAAGAACCAGGCCGGCGTCTGGTTGTGCCAGACCAGGGTGTGGCCGACCATGAACAGGTCGTGCCGCTCGCCGTATTCGACGAAGGCGTCGGCGGCGGAGAAGTCCCAGGCGCCGGGTTCGGGATGCAGCACCTCGGCCTTCATCACGTTCTCGGCGGTAATGGCGTTGAAGTGCAGCGGGACCAGCGCCTGCGCCCGCGCATCGCGGCCGGACACCATGTCGGCGTTCATCGCGGTGCCGATCAGGAAGGCATCGGCATAGGCGTCCTTGAGCGTGGTCGGCGGCGCGGCCATGGCGGTCGAAGTCCCCGACAGCAGAACGGCGGCAACGAGGGCGTGGAAGGCATGGCGGGTGCGCATCGGGGGACTCCGGAGTTTGCGTGTGGCGCGGGACGTCGTTCGCAGGTGTCGGGTGCGCACGTGCCGCCTCGCAGGGATGTCAGGGCGCGCCGACGTGCAGGCGCAGCTCGGCCGAGGCCAGCCCGTCGCCGTGGACGCGCACCACGGCGGTGCCGGACTGGCCGGCGCGGCCGCGTATGATCGCCAGCACCAGTCCGCTGAAGGCTTGCCGGGTCGGCGAGGGGAAGGCGACGAGGTCGCGCGGGTCGCCGTTGTCCGTGGCGACGAGCTCCGCCGGTCCGTCGACCTCGAACCGCACATGGCTGTCGGCGTTGCGGATCGGCCGGCCCTGCGCGTCGAGCACGCGCAGGGTGACGAAGGACAGGTCGCGGCCGTCGTTGCCGATGCGGTCGCGGTCGGCCTCGAGCGCGAGCCGCGCGGGGGCGCCGGTGGTCTCCACGGTGGCGTCCGCCCAGGGCTGGCCGTCGCGCCAGGTCCGCACCCGGACCTCGCCGGGCTCGTACAGCACCTCGTCCCAGCGCAGCCGGTATTCGAAGTCGCCCTTCTTCCTGCGACCCTGCGAAACGCCGTTGACGAACAGCTCGCCCTCGTCGCCGCTGGTGAACACGTGCACCGGGGTGACCTCGCCCTCGCGGCCCGGCCAGTTCCAGTGCGGCAGGATGTGCGCCATCGGCAGGTCGGGGCGCCAGCGCGACTGGTACAGGTAGTAGCGGTCCTTCGGAAAGCCCGCCAGGTCCACGATGCCGGTGTACGAACTGCGCGCCGAGTAGTAGGGCGTCGGCTCGCCGAGGTAGTCGAAGCCGTTCCAGACGAACTCGCCGGCGACGAAGGGGTTGCGGTCGAGGGTGGCGAAGACGCGATCGGCGCTGGAGCCGAAGTCGACCGCGTGCAGCTCGTACGCGCTGACGTGCTGGTGCACGGAATCGCCCCCTCCGTTGTCGTCGCGGATCGGCGCGCTGTGGCGCGGCGTCACCGGGAACAGGTAGACGCCCCGGCTGCTGGCCGCCGAGGCGGTCTCGCTGCCCATGATCACCTTGCCGGGAAACGCGGCGCGGAACGCCGGGTACGACGGCGGCGTGCGGATGCGTTCGGTGCCGGCGAACTCCGGTTCCTGGCGGATGCCTTCGCCCTGGTAGTTGAGGTTGACCACGTCGAACGCGGCGGGGAAGGGCATGTCGGCCTTGGCCCAGTTCATCGACGCGGTGGTGGGGCGGGTGGGGTCTTCCTCGCGCACGATCCGCACCAGCCGCCGGCCGATCGCCGCGCCGGCCTCGCCGTCGTACTGTTCGCCGACCTCGTTGCCCACGCTCCACAGGATCACCGAAGGATGGTTGCGGTCGCGGCGCAGCATCGCGCGCAGGTCGGCCTCGTGCCAGTCGGGGAACACCAGGTGGAAATCCAGCGGCGTCTTCTTCTTCTCCCAGGAGTCGAACACCTCGTCGACGACCAGGAACCCCATGCGGTCGGTGAGTTCGAGCAGCTGCGGGTCGGGCGGGTTGTGCGCCATGCGGATGGCGTTGACGCCCATGTCGCGCAGGATCTCCAGCTGCCGCTGCGCGGCGCGGACGTTGAACGCGGCGCCGAGCGCGCCCAGGTCGTGGTGCTGGTTCACGCCGCGCAGCGGCACGTGCTCGCCGTTGACCACCACGCCGCGGTCGGGATCGAACTCCAGCCGGCGGATGCCGAACCGCGTTTCAATGCGATCCACCACCTCGCCCTCGCGCCGCAGGGTGGTGACGGCGACGTAGCGGTGCGGGTGCTGGTTCGGAGGTGGCCCCCACAGCCGCGGTCGTTCGATCCGCGTACCGGAGGTGACGGCCGTGGTGCCGCCGGCGACCACGTCGACGCCGATGGCGGGAATGCGGGCGACGGGTTCCGCACGCGGGCTGCCGTCGTCACCGAGCACGTGCAGCGCCGTCTCGACCTGGACCCGGGCCGGCACAGCGGTGGTGTTGTCGACGTCCACCCGCACGTGCACCTGCGCGGAAGCGTCCGAGACCTCGGGCGTGGTGACCGTGGTGCCCCACTGCGCCACATGCACCGTCGCGGTCGTGGTGAGCCACACGTCCCGGTACAGCCCGCCGCCGGGATACCAGCGCGCGGATTCTGGCGGGTTGTCGAGGCGGATCGCGAGCTGGTTCGCGCCGCCGAACTCGACGTAGGGCGTCAGGTCCACGCGCCAGCTGTTGTAGCCGTACGGCCACCCACCCACCAGCGTGCCGTTGAGCCACACGCTCGCATACGACATCGCGCCGTCGACATCGAGGTACACGCGTCGCCCGGCGAGCGACGCCGGGATCTCGAGGGTGCGCCGGTACCAGCCGATGCCCCAGCTCGGCAGCCGGCCCATGCCGCCGTACGGTCCCTCGGCGATGAACGGGCCCGCGATCGCCCAGTCGTGCGGCAGGGTCACCGGGGTCCAGCCGCTGTCGTCGAAGCCGGCGTCGAGGAAGGGGACCTCGCCGATCGGGGGTGGACCGTCGGGGCGCAGGTGGCGGGCGGCGGGATCGCGGATGAAGCGGTTGGCGGTCGGCAGAATCCAGCGCTTGAGCACGGGGCGGTCGGCTGCGATGCGCACCGCTTCGTCGGGGCGCGCGTCGGCGACCTTGCCGTCCGCGCTGCGGACGACCTCGGGCCGCACGTCGTAGTCGAGCCGCCCCTCGATACCGGGCGGATCGCCCATGTGGAAGCGCCAGCCGGTGTCGAGCCGGATGCGCTCACGCGGCGCGGCGTCGGCGACGGGCGACGGGAATGCGAGCGCCGCGGCGAGCGCGACCATGCCCACCCGCGCCAGCACGCGTCCCCAGCCGCTGTGGCGGGGGCGCAAGCGCGCGCGCAGCGACGGTGGAGCGCCCGGGCACCCGGTCCCTGCATCGCCGTGCGCGTCCGACGCCACCGCTCCCACCATCACCGCCCGTGCGCCCGCGGTCACAGGCGGTAGGCCTGTTTCGGCAGGCGGTAGGCGAGGTCGACCGCGACCTCGGCCGCGTCATCCTCGTCGAGGCGGTGCTCCGCGACCAGCTTCGCCAGCACCGCGCAGTCGACGCGCCGGGCGACATCGTGCCGCGCCGGGATCGACAGGAAGGCGCGCGTGTCGTCGTTGAAGCCGACCGTGTTGTAGAAGCCCGCGGTGCCGAGCGTCTGCTCGCGGAAGCGCCACATGCCCTCGGGCGAATCATGGAACCACCAGGCGGGCCCGAGGAACAGGCAGGGCCAGTGACCGGCCAGCGGGGCGAGTTCGCGCGCGTAGGTGCTCTCGTCGAGCGTGAACACGATCAGGCGGAACCCGGCCTCGTTGCCGTAGCGGTCGAGCAACGGCTTGAGCGCGCGCACGTAGTCGGTGCGCATCGGGATGTCGGCGCCCTTGTCGCGGCCGTGGCGGTCGAACAGGGCGCGGTTGTGGTTGCGGAAGCTGCCGGGGTGGATCTGCATCACCAGGCCGTCGTCCACGCTCATCGCCGCCATCTCGGTCAGCATCTGGGCGCGGAACAGCTCCGCCTCTTCCGGCAACGACTTCCCGGCGACGATGCGCGTGAACAGCGCGCGCGCCTGTGCCGGCACGAGGTCCGCGGTGGCGCAGGTCGGGTGTCCGTGGTCGGTGGACGTCGCGCCCATGGCGGCGAAGAATGCGCGCCGTTGCTGGTGCGCGCGCAGGTAGCCGTCCCAGTCGTACACGTTCTCGCCGGTGAGCTCGCCGAAGCGCTCCAGCGATGGGCGGAACTGCTCGTGCTCGGGATCGATCACCGGATCGGGCCGGTACGCGGTGACCACGCGCCCGCTCCAGCCGCTGTCGCGGATCGCCTGGTGGTGGGACAGCGGATCGAGCGGCGATTCGGTGGTGGCGATCACCTCGATGCCGAAGCGCTCGAACAGCGCGCGCGGCCGGAACGCCGCGGTCTTCAGCGCGTCGGTGATCGTGTCGTAGTAATGGTCGGCGGTGCCGGCATCCAGGCGCACGCCCAGTCCGAACACCTCGGCGAACACGTGGTCGAGCCACAGCGACGACGGCGTGCCGCGGAACAGGTGCGTGTTGCGGGCGAACACGCGCCAGGCCTCGCGCGGATCGACCCCGGCACGCGATCCGTCGGCGCGCGGGATGCCCAGCGCGTCGAGGGGGATGCCCTGGCTGTAGAGCATGCGGAAGATGTAGTGGTCGGGCACCAGCAGCAGTTCGGTCGCGTTGGCGAACGGCGCATCGTCCGCCCACCAGGATGGATCGGTGTGGCCGTGGGGGCTGACGATCGGCAGCCCGGCGATCTGCGCATACAGGCGCCGCGCGATCGCGCGCTGCGCCGGGTCGGACGGGAACAGGCGATCCTCGTGCAGGACCAGTGGCTTTGCGGCGGTGTTCATCGGGTGCAGATCGATCCGTGGACGGTAGGGCTGATCGCGCGCAGATCCCGGCGCGAGGCGATGGGTGGGGTGGTGGAGGGCGTCATTCGCGCAGCCGGCTCTCCGCGGGTCCGAGCGTTCCGCGTGGCCGCGGATCGGTGACGACCTCGATGCGCTGGAACACGATGCCCGGGTCCATCGCCCACAGCCGCAGGGTGTTGGCGCCCGCGGTTGCGGCGTGCCGCGAACCGGCGACGTGCGCATGGGCGATCACCGCGCGTTCCCAGGCCTGGAAGTCGCGGTCGCCGGGTGTGGGGTCCAGGCGCATCGTCACCACCTGCGGCGCCTCGTCGCCGATCGAGACTGCATAGCGCAGGCCGCCGCGGTTGCGGATGTCCAGCGTCGGGGCCATCGTCACGCGGACCTCGACCTCGCCTGCGGCATCGAGCACCAGCGGATACTCCAGCCGCGCGCCGTCGCCGCCGGGCTGGAGGCCGGGCCCGGTGGCCGGCCATGCGGCGACGCCCGAGCCGCCGTGGCCGAGCTGCGGGATGACCTGCCACGCCCCGCCCGGCGGCGGCACCGCCCTGGCGTAGCGCGGGGCCTCGATGGCGATCACGCCGTCGCCTTCGACGAAGCCGCGCGCGCCGCGATGCGCGGGTGGCTTGCGCACCGGCACCTGTACGTAGACTTCGGTCCGGTCGCTGCCGCGGATGGCGATCACGGCCTCGTGCTCGCCTTCCGGCAGCGCGGCCCAGTCCACGTTCAGCGTCAACGGCTGCGCGTCGTCGACCGCGCCCTGTGCCGGCGTCACCGTCAGCCACGGTTGCGTGGATCGCGCGGTGAACTCCACTGGCCCGCGTCCGCCGTTGAAGATCTCCACCGCGCGCGACGTCGCCGCCACAGGATCCAGGGGCGCCAGCCGGGGCGAGGTGGCCGGCTGCGGCCAGCGTCGCGCATCGCCCTCGATCGCGACCCCGGTCACGCCGCGTGCCGGCACGTCCACGCTGGCGAGCGCGGGCAGGATGTTGCGCTCGGGCTGCTGCCAGTGGGTGTAGCCGATGCGCGCCTGCGACATCATGTGCACCCACTTGCCGTCGGCGATGTCGCGTTCGTACATGCGCTGGAGTTCCGCATCGCGCTCGAACAGGCGACGGGCCTCGTCCGCCCACTTGTTTGCCGAGGCGCGGCCCTGGGCTGCGTAGAGGCGGTTGCGGGCCACGGCCACGTACAGCCGGTTGAGGTTGGCGCTGGCCAGCACCGGGTATTCGACCAGCTGCACCCAGGCGTCGCGGTGGCTGGCGGGAATGCGCCCGGCGAGCGCCAGCGTGCGCTGCTCCAGGGCGTCCCACTCGCCGATCACGCGCTCGGCCTCGCCGTCGTGCAGCAGGCTCCAGGTGTCGGCGTCCAGCAGCTCCGGCTTGCGGCGCGCGTTGTACCGGGTGTAGCGGGTGACGATCCCGCCGATCTCCCGCGCATGCGTGGCGCCGAACTGTTCCGCGGCCCAGGCCGCCGGATAGCCGGTGATCCATTCGAGGTCGGCCGCATCCGGGTTCCAGGCCTGGTCGAGGAAGGCGCTGATCGGCAGCTCCATCGGCTTGATGTCGCCGACGTTGACCACCCACACGCGCTCCACGCCGTGCGCCCACGCCAGGCGCATCTGCTCCCACGCGCGCTCGACCTGGGTGGTGTTGAGCCACTTGTAGTTGCGCGGGCCACCGACGTAGTCGAAGTGGTAGTACACGCCGTAGCCGCCGGGGCGCGCTGCGGCCGGGTCCGGCAGGCGGCGGATGTTGCCCCAGTTGTCGTCGGCGAACAGCAGGGTCACGTCGTCGGGCACGCGCATTCCCTGGTCGTGGTACTCCTGCACTTCCTTGTACAGCGCCCACACCTGGGGCGTGTCTTCCACCGGCTTGCCCGTCACCTCGCCGATGATCCGGCGCTGGTCGGCGACGATGCGCTCGAGCAGGGCGGTGGCGGTGCCTTCGGTCATCGCCTCGTCGCCATCGCCGCGCATGCCCAGCGTCACTACCGCCTCGCGGCCCTGCAGCCGTTCGATGCCGCCGCGCCAGAACCGCTGCAGCGTCTCGGCGTTGCGGGTGTAGTCCCATGGGCCCTGGCCGTAGCGCGACCACTCGTCGTGCGCGCGCATCATCGGCTCGTGGTGGCTGGTCGCGATCACCACGCCGTACTCGTCGGCCAGCTCGGCGTTGCGCGGATCGTCGTCGTAGAACGCGCGCGGCTGCCACATCGCCGGCCACAGGTAGTTGGCCTTGTGGCGCAGGATCAGCTGGAACACGCGCTCGTAGAAGCGGTGGTTGGTGCCGCCGAAGGTCGCGCGCGACCAGCCACCGAGCGCGGGCTCCTCGTCGTTGATGAAGATCCCGCGGTACTTCACCTTCGGCGCGTCGACGAAGCGGCCGGGCGCGATGTGGAGCGAGGCGCGGCGTGGCGGCGGCACGTCCGCCCACCAGGTCCAGGGCGAGACGCCGATCCGGCGGGAGAGTTCGTACAGGCCGAACGCGGTGCCGCGGCGATCGGCGCCGACCACCAGCAACGCGCGCTCGATGCCGGGTTCCGGCGCGTCGACCACCTGCAGCAGGTAGCCCTCCCACACGCCGGCGACGCCCGTGGTATCGATGCCGCGCTCGCGCACGATGCGGTCGATGCGCGCACTGTGGCCCAGGGTGCCGGCGATGACCGCCGTGCGCGGTGCGTCGGTGGACACGTTGCCGCCGGACACCGCAGCCAGGTCGTCGCGCAACGCCTCCGCCGCCAGGCGTACCGCGGCAGCATCTTCCGCGTCCACCAGCACCGCGATCGGAACGCCGCGCTCGACCAGCGCCAGGCTGTCGCGGCTGGCCGTCTCGCACACGGCTGCCGGCGCACTGCAGTCGGTCGCGGCACGTGCAGGCCCCGGCAGGGCGGCCAGCACGCAGCCCATCACCAGGGTCGAAAGCAGGGTGGCGAGGTTCATGCAGCGCGGGATCCTTTAGCAGTGCGCGGCCCGGCGCGCCCGCATGGCGGGCGATGCAGACGAGGCCAGCGGCGCAAACGGTTCACGATTCGTTGGATGGGGAAAGCCGGACCGGCTCGAGCCGCGGCGCGAGTACGTGGATGACCAGCAGCGCAGCCAGGTAGGCGAAGCCGGCCATCAGGAACAGCGCCGCGTAGCTGCCCGTGTACTGGCGCAGCCAGCCCGCACCGAGGTTCATGAAGAACCCGCCCATCGCGCCGGCGAAGCCGCCGATGCCGACCACGGAGGCGACCGCGTTGCGCGGGAACATGTCCGAGCTGAGCGTGAACAGGTTGGCCGAAAAACCCTGGTGTGCGGCCGCCGCCAGGCCGATCAGCCACACCGCCATCCACTGGCCTTCCACGTGCGGCGCGAACACCACCGGCAGGATGCTGAGCGCGCAGATCAGCATCGCGGTCTTGCGCGCACCGTTCGCGCTCCAGCCGCGCTTCATCAGGAACGAACTGAACCAGCCGCCGCCCACCGAACCGACATCGGCCAGCAGGAACACCGTCACCATCGGCAATCCGATCGTGCGCAGGTCGACGCCGAAGCGGTCGGCCATGAACATCGGAAACCAGAACAGGTAGAACCACCACACCGAATCGCTGAGGAACTTGCCGCCGGTGAACGCCCAGGTCTGGCGGAACCGCAGCAGCTGCAGCCACGACACCTTGCCGGGCGGGTCGGGCGGATCGCTCTCGATCAGCGCCAGTTCGTCCGGCGAGACCTTCGGGTGCTCCGCGGGCCGCCGGTAGACCGGCAACCAGAACACCAGCCACACCAGGCCGGCCAAGCCCGTCACCACGAACGCGGTGCGCCAGCCCCAGGTGAGCGCAAGCCAGGGCACCACCAGCGGCGCGACGATCGCGCCGATGTTGGATCCGGCGTTGAAGACACCGGTGGCAAACGCCCGCTCGCGCTTCGGAAACCATTCCGCCACCGTCTTGACCGCCGCCGGAAAATTGCCCGATTCGCCGAGCCCGAGCGCGAAGCGCGCGAGGCTGAAACCGACCACCGACTTCGCCAGCGCATGCGCCGCCGCGGCCAGCGACCACAGCGTCAGGTACACGCTGTAGCCCACGCGCGTGCCGACGCGATCGATGAACCAGCCGGCGAACAGGAAGCCGATCGCATAGGCGAGCGTGAATGCGGCGCTGATCACGCCGTAGTGCTGTTCGCTCCAGCCGAACTCCGCGACGAGGGTGGGCGCGAGGACGCCGAGCACCGCACGGTCGACGTAGTTGATCGTCGTGGCGAAGAACAGCAGCGCGCAGATCACCCACCGGTAGCGGCTGGTCCGGACCTGGGGCGAGGAGTGGGTCATGGCGCTCATGCACAGCGCGCCCGCGCGACCACGGCAGCGAAGGCGCCGCGGCACCTGCATGCGAATGGCATGTCCCTCTCCCCTGCGCGATTCGTGATAGCGCTATCAGTAACACACTCCCCAGCGCGACGGCCACCTGTGCGCATGCAACCGCGCACGCCGTCGCTCCGACGACAACGCTGTCGTCGCAGGCGTGGGAATTCGTGCTGCATTGCAGCGTCGATGCGCATGTTGCGACGCAGCGTGTAGGCGCGAACTTGATAGCGCTACCATCCGGCCGCCACTCCCGAAGGGCGTGTCGCACATGCGTCCCTGTGGGGGTACGAGGCATCACAGTCCACCGGTGTCACGACGCGAGCAGAAGCCGTCGGCCACCATCAGCGGGAGGGGAATTGCGTGCAAGTCCGAATCGCTAGAACAGCGTTGTCCAACGCCCTGGGCCTGGCCCTGATCGGTATCGCCGGCGCGGCCATCGCGCAGGATCCGCCGCAGGCACCGCAGACGCCGCCGCCGGCACCCGCCACGCAGGACGCGGTCGACCTCGACCAGGTCGTAGTGACCGGTTACCGCCAGAGCCTGCAGTTCTCCACCGACGCCAAGCGCCAGGCGACGGGCTTCACCGACTCGATCTTCTCCGAGGACATCGGCAAGTTCCCGGATACCAACATCGCCGAATCGCTGGCGCGCATTCCGGGCATCCAGATCGACCGTGACGTCAACGGCGAGGGCCTGAACGTCGGCATCCGCGGTCTGCCGCAGAGCTTCACCAAGACGCTGATCAACGGCGGCGAAGCGGCCACCGCCTCGATCGGCCTCAACCGCGGCAACCAGAACCGCGAGGTCGACCTCAACCTGTTCCCGACCGAGTTCTTCAACAAGCTCACGGTCTACAAGTCGCCGCAGGCGAGCCTGCCCGAGGGCGGCATCTCCGGCGTGGTCGACATGCGCAGCATGCGTCCGTTCGACCTGCCCGGAAAGCATTTCAACTACTCCGGCCAGTTCGACTACAACACCATCGGCGAGAAGTTCAATCCACGCGGCTCGGCGCTGTACACCTGGACCAATGACGAGGGCACGTTCGGCGCGCTGGTCGGTGCGTCGGTGGTGCGCAGCCGGATCTCCGTGCGCGGCTGGGAGTCGGTGGGCTGGATGAATCCCGGCCTCAACTACCAGCAGTGCGGAATCGCGGCGCCCGACGGCGTCGATCCGCTGACCACGCGCCCGCCCGAGTGCAATCCCGGCGGCGGCGGCAGCCTGCAGATGCCCAACACCGTGCCCGACAATGCTTCCACCGTCGGGGCCGGCATGACACCGGGCGACACCATCGATGCGCAATGGCTGCTGGAACAGAACCCTGGCCTGACCATCGACCAGATCACCGAGGCGCTGTTCCCGCGCCTGGCCCGGCCGGTCGACATGTCCGGCGACCGTGAACGCGATGCCGTGGTGGCCTCGCTGGAGTGGCGCCCCAGCGACCGCATGCACTTCTACCTCGACGGCCTGTACTCGCGCGCCAACTACGAGAACGACCGCATCGACGTGAACCTGGTCGGCCGTACCTTCGGGCCGTCCGGCTTCCTGCCGACGAACATGCAGCTCGACGCGAACAACGTCGTCACCAGCGCCACGCTGGTCAATGCGCAGTTCATCCTCGAAGCGCGCCCGTACCGCGACGAGGTGCAGTACTGGAACCTCAACCCGGGCGCCACGTTCTGGTTCGGCGAGAACGAGGACGTGAAGCTCGACGTGCAGGCGAACTGGAGCCGCAGCTGGTTCTTCCGCGAATCGCCGACGATCATGCCGGCCTCGCCGATCACGACCGTCGCCTATACCAACAACGGCACGCCGTCGTTCGATTCCGGCGGCCTCGATCTGAACGACCCGAACGCCGGCTGGAACTGGACCGGCGGCCGCGTCAACCTCAACAACGAAAAGCGCGTCACCGAGGCCGGCCGCCTGAAGGCCGACCTGCAGTTCGGCGACGACGTGCGCAACATCAAGGTCGGTGCCTCGACCGACCGTTCGCGCCGCACCATCGTCGCCTTCGACAACACCACCGCCTGGCAGGCGTACGTGTTCGAGAACGTGACCCCGGGCGAACTGCCGAATTTCCTGCGTCCCGGCCCGGCCGGCTTCATCACCGTGGACTTCGACGCGTTCAAGGAGGCGACGGACTACGATCGCTTCTTCGACGAGGCGCCCGAGGTCGGCACCTCGCAGTCGGTAGGCGCGGCCGCGGGCGGGTTCGACGAGAAGACGAAGGCCGCCTATGTCGAGTTCAACGGCGAAACCGAGGTCTGGAACCGCAACCTGCGCATCAACGGCGGCGTGCGCTACATCGAGACCGACCAGGACATCACCGGCCCGGTGACCCTCGGCGGCGTGCGCGAGTACCAGACGCTGAGCAACACCTACGACGAATGGCTGCCGTCGTTCAGCGCCGCCTGGGACGTGGCCGACGACTGGGTGCTGCGCCTGTCGAGCTCCCGCACGCTGACCCGTCCGAACCCGCGCTCGATGCTGCCTGCGACCACGTTCTCCGACCCGTCGGCCGAGATCGCCGACCAGGGCAACCCCAACCTCTCCCCGTACCTGTCGACCAACTTCGACCTGGGCCTGGAGTGGTACACGGGCGAGGAGGGCCTGGTGGCGCTGACCCTGTTCAACAAGCGCGTGTCGGGCTACACCTACCAGGGCGTCAACGTGATTCCCTTTCGCCAGCTCGGCATCCCGATCGACTCGCTGAGCGCGCAGCAGCTGGCCGCGCTCAACGCGAACGGCGGGCTGGATGCGCCGATCAACGTCCGCCAGCAGGTCAACGCCGACGCCACGCTCGACATCCAGGGCTGGGAGCTGATCTGGGTGCAGCCGCTGGACTTCGTGTTCAACGGCCTGGGCGTCATGGCCAACTACACCGACATCGACCTCGAGCCCACGGGCCAGGAAGCCGACCAGCTGGCCGGCAACCTGTTCGGCATCGCGCCGGTGCTGTGGAATGCGACCGCGTACTGGGAAAACGACCTGGCCTCGGTGCGCCTGTCGTACAACTTCGTCGAGGGTTCCGCGCAGCGTGCGCGGGGCAACAACGAGGGCGGCCTGAACTACGGCCAGTACTTCGGCGAGGACCGCGGCCAGTTCGACCTGTCGGCCAGCTACACCCTGGCGTCGCTGCCGTCCGAGCCGCAGCTGACCTTCAACGTGCTCAACATCACCAACGAGGAAACGCGCAACTACATCACCTATCCGAACGTGCCCGGCGAGATCTACCAGCCTGGGCGGACGTTCCTGATCGGTATCCGCGGCACCTTCTGACCCGGTCCGCGAAGACGCTTTACTCCCCACGACCCACCCGGTGTCCCGAGGCACCGGGCGGGTCGTGATTTTTTTGCACAGGGGCGTCCCGGCGGCACGGCGAACATGCGATCCTTCGAGACACGGCCGCCGGAAGGCGGCCGTGTCGCAGGGGACGCCGGCGCATCTGCATCGCACCGGTTTCAATCGTTACGAACACGCACGACACACGGATCATTCCCATCGCCATGAGCATTGCCCAGAGCACCCGCGCGGACAGGCTGTCGGTCACCGAGAAGGTCGGCTACAGCCTCGGCGACCTGGCGGCCAACCTCATCTTCCAGACGTTGATGACGTTCCTGGCCTTCTTCTACACCGACATCTACCGCATCCCCGCGAGTACCGCGGCGACGATCATCTTCGTGGTCGGCCTGCTCGGCGCGTTCGTGTTCACCCCGCTGGTGGCGGTGATGGCCGACCGCACGAATACGCGCTGGGGCAAGTTCCGGCCGTGGATCCTGTGGACGGCGGTGCCATTCGGCGTGCTCGCGCTGCTGGCCTTCAGCACCCCCGACCTCGGGCCGCAGGGCAAGGTGTTCTACGCCGCGGCGACCTACACCCTGCTGGTGCTGGTGTACGCGGCCAACAACCTGCCGTACTCGGCGCTGAGCGGTGTGCTCACCGGCAGCATGTCCGACCGCAACAGCCTGTCGGCCTACCGCTTCGTGGCGGTGATGATCGCGCAGCTGGTGGTGCAGGCCCTGCTGCTGCCGCTGGTGCTGATCCTGGGCGACGGCGACCGCGTGCAGGGCTTCCACAACACCATGCTGCTGTTCGCAGTGGTGGGCACGATCTTCCTGTTCATCACCTTCTTCACCACGCGCGAGCGCGTGCTCGCGCCGCCGGAGCAGAAGTCCGACCTGCGCCAGGACCTGGCCGACCTTGCGCGCAACCGGCCGTGGATGGTGATGCTGCTGCTGACGATCCTGGTGTTCATCACCCTGGCGCTGAAGGGTGGCACCTACGTGTACTACTTCGAGTACTACCTCAGCGAACCGGCGCTGGCCGCGTTCCTGGACGACATCGGCTTCAACGGCTTCATCGCCGGGCTCAACGCCCTGCTCACGGGCATGGGGCTGACCGCGTTCCAGTGGCCCGAGGACGCGCCGACCTCCGCCTTCAGCCTGTTCAACGCCGGCGGCATCCTCTGCATGATCGTCGGAATCGGCTTCTCCAAGCCGCTGGCCGACCGCTTCGGCAAGCGCAACGTGTTCGGGGTGTTCCTGTTCGTCTCGACCCTGTTCCTGCTCGCGTTCTACTTCTTCCCGCCCGACGCGATCGGCCTGGTGTTCCTGTCGCAGATCCTGCACGGCTTCTTCTACGGCATCACCATCCCGCTGCTGTGGGCGATGGTGGCGGACGTGGCCGACTATTCGGAATGGAAGAACCACCGCCGCGCCACCGCGATCATCTTCTCGGCCATCCTGTGCGGGCTGAAGGTGGGGCTGGCGGTGGGCGGCGCGCTGGTCGCCGCGATCCTCGCCCGCTACAACTACGTGGCCGGGGCCGAACTGCAGTCGCCCGACACCGTCGACGGCATCCGCTTCTCGATGAGCGTGTACTGCTCGCTGCCGTTCCTGCTCGGGGTGGCGCTGATGTTCTTCTACCGGATCGACAAGTCGATGGAATCGCGCATCGAGCGCGAACTCGCCGAGCGCCGCGCCGGCCAGCGCGCCTGACCCACGGAGGCCCGACATGGCAGACCAGGACTACACCCCCGAACAGCTCGAGGCGCTGAAGGCGAAGGCGCTGTCGCAGCCGCTCGTCACCCACATCTACACCGCCGACCCGTCGGCACACGTGTTCGAAGAGCGGATCTACATCTATCCCTCGCACGACATCGAGGCCGGCGCCGCGTTCGACGACGACGGCGGCCACTTCCAGATGCGCGACTACCACGTGCTGCGGCAGGACTCGCCGACCGCGCCAGCGACCGACTGCGGCGTGGCGCTGAGCGTGGACGACGTGCCCTGGGCCGAGCGCCAGATGTGGGCGCCGGATGCGGCGACGAAGGACGGCCGCTACT
Organism: Luteimonas rhizosphaericola; assembly: GCF_029888045.1. GTDB lineage: Bacteria > Pseudomonadota > Gammaproteobacteria > Xanthomonadales > Xanthomonadaceae > Luteimonas > Luteimonas rhizosphaericola. The sequence goes on from NZ_JARXRN010000024.1 coordinate 55,191, forward strand.
ACTTGTATTTCCCCGCCAAGCGTGCCGACGGCATCTTCCAGATCGGCGTCGCGGTCGGCGACCGGCCGGAGGGCCCGTTCACGCCCGACCCCGAGCCGATCGAAGGCAGCTATTCGATCGACCCGGCCGTGTACGGAGACGAGGACGGCGCGCACTACATGTATTTCGGCGGCATCTGGGGCGGCCAGCTGCAGAAGTACCGCGACAACCGCTACGACGCCGCGCACGAGGAACCCACCGGCGATGCGCCCGCGCTCGGACCGCGCGTGGCGCGCCTGGCGGAGGACATGCGCCGGTTCGCCGAGGCGCCGCGCGAGGTGCTGATCGTGGACGAAGCCGGCCTGCCGCTGCGCGCGGACGACCACGACCGCCGCTACTTCGAGGCGCCGTGGATCCACCGCCACGCCGGGCGCTACTACCTGTCGTACTCGACCGGCAACACGCACTATCTGTGCTACGCCACCAGCGACAGCCCCTACGGGCCGTTCACCTACCAGGGACGGATCCTCGAACCGGTGGTCGGCTGGACCACGCACCAGTCGATCGTGCAGTTCGACGGCCGCTGGTGGCTGTACTACCACGACTCGATCCTGTCCGGCGGCGTGACCCACCTGCGCTCGGCGAAGGTGGTGGAAATCGAGCACGGCGCCGACGGCCGCATCCGCACCCTGCATCCGTATGGCGGTTGAGGCGGCGGGCGCGGGCGTCGACCTGACGCCCACCTCGCCACTCCCGCCCGGCCCGCTGCTGGCGATCGCCGCGGACGGAATCGAGCTCGACGCCGCCGCCGCCGCGGGCGGGCGCATCGCCCAGATCCGGTGCGACGGCGTGGACCAGCTGCTGGCCTGGGGCGCGCACGGGGCCACCGCCGCGATCGCCTGGGGCTGCTACCCGATGGTGCCGTGGTGCGGCCGCATCCGGGACGGACGCTTCGCGTTCGCGGGCGAGCGCCACCAGCTGCCGGTCAACCTCGGGCCGCACGCGATCCATGGCGTCGGCTTCCTGATGCCGTGGCAGGTGACCGGCCAGGGCGAGCGCCACGTCGAACTCGAACTGGCGTTGCCGCGCGACCATCGCTGGCCCTTTGGCGGCGTCGCGCGGCAGCGCTTCGAGCTGGGGAACCGGCAGCTGCGCCTCAGCCTGTCGGTGACCGCGGACGGGCACGCGATGCCGGCATCGATCGGCTGGCATCCCTGGTTCCTCAAGCCCGAGCGCCTCGAATTCACGCCGGACGCCATGTACCCGCGCGACGCCGAGGGCATCGCGCTGCTGCCGCCGGGCCCGGTGCGGCCGGGGCCGTGGGACGACTGCTTCGTCAACCGTCGCGACGTATTGCTGCATCGCGCCGGCCAGCGCCTGCGCGTCTCGTCCGCCTGCAGCGACTGGGTGGTGTACGACGGCACGGTGGCCGCGACCTGCGTGGAGCCGCAAACCGCGCCACCCGACGCGTTCAACCTGCAGCCGGACGCGATGCTGCGCCCGGGCGAGACACTCGCCGCGCACTGCGTCCTGCGCTGGGAGTGAGGGTCCGCGCGTCCGCGCCGGCGGCCCGGGCCGCCGTATCGCGGCGGCCGGCTGCAGGCGTCAGGCGGCCTGCGCCGCGGCGCGCCGGTTGCCGCCGCCCTCGGCCAGCAGGGTGAGCTTCTGGTCGGTCGCCTTCTCTTCCTCGAGCGTTTCCTTGAGCAGCGGCAGCGCATCCCGGTAGCCGAGCTGCTTCGCCAGCGCGCACAGCGTGCCGTAGGCCGCGATCTCGTAATGCTCGACCTTCTGTGCGCCGCCGATCAGGGCCGCATCGCGCAGCGGGCCGGCATCGATCGTGTCGATCACGTCCTTGCCTTCCTCCACCAGTCCCTCCATGGCCGCGCATTTGATGCGCTTGAGCCGGACGCCGAGCAGTTCCACCACCTGGTCGATCCGCTCGATCTGTCCGCGCGTTTCTTCCAGGTGGGCCTCGAACGCGCTGGCCAGTTCCTCCGCGTCGGCGGCCTTGGCCAGGCGCGGAAGGGCCTTGGTGAGCTGCTTCTCGGCGCTGTAGATGTCGGAAAGTTCGTGGATGAACAGGTCTTCGATGGTCTTGACCGCCATGGCTCGCTCCTGGGGGGTGGGGAGCGGCGACTCTAGGAAGCCGGCCGCGCGAAGCAGGTGAAGCAGATCGGGCCGCGCCGCAGTGATCGCAACGCGTTCACGCCGCCGCCGGATGCTTCGCCGCGCTCGCAAGGGACGCGACCGCCGCGCCGTACCATCGGCGCGACCGACGACCGTGCACCGCCATGTCCACCTGTCACCTCTACCTGCTGCCGCTGCTGCACGAGGACATCGCCAAGGTCGGCATCTCGGTCGATCCGCTGGCGCGGGTGCGGGCGTTCGCGAGCCGCTATTACGAATGCTTCGACCTGGAACGCAGCCTGTTGCTGGCATTCGACAGCGTGCGCGAGGCGCGTCGCCGCGAGACGGCCCTGCATCGCGCGCTGCGGGCCTGGCGCGCGCCCGCGCCCCTGACGGTTTTGCCGCGCGCCGGCGGCGGCACCGAGTGGTATCGGGGGGCATGGGCGCGGCTGTGCGACGCGGCGGCCGCCGATGCCGCACTGGGGCACCCGGCGTGGCTGCCCGCCGGCGACTGGTGGCGCGCGCGATTGCAGGCCGAGGAGGCACGGCTGTTCGAATGGGTGGATGCCTGCCTGCGCGACGTGCCGCGCGACGCGCTCGTGCCGCCGGCGCTCTGGTCGCGCGTCGTCGACGTGCTCGATGCCTGGCCCGCCCTCGGCTTGGACGTGTCCCACGCGCTGCCGGACGCGATGCTCGCCCGGTATCGCCTGCACCGGGCAGCGTGGCAGCCGACGCTGTGAGATCGGCAGGTTTGTGGACCTGCCGGCAACCGCGCGCGGCCCCGTGGGCCGAGGCGAGTAGCGGATGGCGACAGGCGGGCCATGACCGCCGACCACCGAAGGCAGCGATGGACGATGCGCCGGTCCGCCGCCGCACGGCGATGGTGTTCGGCGCGAGTAACGCGGATGGCGTCACCGGCTGCGAACCACCACAGGCCGACCCCGACGACCGGTGAGACGCTCCTGCGCGTCAGCCGCCCGGTGCCGGCGCCGACGCGTCCAGCCTCACCAGACGCCAGCGGCCCCACTGGTCCTCGACGTCCTCGCCGGTGGTGGTATTGGCACCACGGTCGCCCGCATAGCGATAGAGCGGCTGGCCGTCGTAGGTCACGTGGTTGCGGCCGTCGCGGCCCTGCAGCGTCGCGACTGCGGACTGATCCACCCCGTCGGCGCCCACCGGCTGCGCGGCGTCGCTGATGACCGGGGGCCAGACCTGTTCGCAGGCCGCGTCGCATGCGCTGCCGTCGGTGTTGCCTTCCAGCGCGTACAGCGCCGCGCCGCTGGCATCGGCCAGATGGGGCGGATCGCCTTCGCGCACCAGCATGGGCTGCGCGGGTCCGGCGTAGGCATCGGCCGGGACGGGCGCGGTGGCGGCGGGGGCGTCGCGTTCGGCCGGCGCGTCGGGGGGCGTGGCGTCGTAACCGCACGCGCCGAGCAGGGCGAGGGCCAGGGTGGACAGGGCGAGCCGTGCGGTCATCGCGGATCTCCTTGGCGGATCTGGTCGCGATGCTGCGCCGGCGGTCGTGACCGGAGGGTCAACACCAGCCGCAGCCTGGGCGGCCGCCGCCGCTGGCGACGCGTCGTCGTCGAAGGCCACGGCGGCGCCGGGGGACGTGCGTGACGGGCGCGGCGCGCGGATCGCGGACATGAAAAACCCCGCACTTGGCGGGGTATTTCAGCGACCGGACGACGGGGTCCGGTATCGCGATCTGGTGCCCAGGAGAGGACTCGAACCTCCACGGTTTTACCCGCTAGTACCTGAAACTAGTGCGTCTACCAATTCCGCCACCTGGGCAGGTGGCCGCGTATGTTGCGGTGCGTCGGCGGCAAAGTCAACGCGTCCGTGCACGGGCCGGGGACCGGCCGCGTGTACCATTCCACGGATGACGAAAACTCCAGGCAAGCGCGGCGGTGGCCGCGGTACGGGACGGGGCGGCACGCCAGCGTCCGGGCAGGGTCCGCAGGGCGGACGGGGCGGCAGCGGCAGGCGCAGGGACTCGAAGATGCCGGGCTGGATGCCCGAGGTCCAGGCGGCCGCGAAGCCTGCCGGGGGCGGCGATCGGCGCCAGGGCCGCGCGTCCGCCGACAAGGGGTTCCGCGATCCCCATGCACAGCGCGAGGCGGAACGCTACGAGCGGCCGATCGCGAGCCGCGAGGCGATCCTGCACCTGCTGGCCGCCGCCGATGGTCCGCTCACCGCGCAGATGCTGGCCGAGCAGCTCGAACTGACCGCGCCCGACCGCGCCGACGCGCTCGGCAAGCGCCTGGCGGCGATGGTGCGCGACGGCCAGCTGCTGCAGAACCGCCGCGGCGGCTACGTGCCGGCCGAGCAACTGGACCTGATCTCCGGCACGGTGATCGCCAACCCCGACGGCTTCGGCTTCCTGCGTCCGGACAAGGGCGTGGGCGACGACCTGTTCCTGCCGCCGGCCGAGATGCGCAAGGTGATGCATGGCGACCGGGCGATGGCGAGCGTCACCGGGCTCGACCGCCGCGGCCGCCGCGAGGGCGCGATCGTGGAAGTGCTCGAGCGCCGGCTCAACCGGCTGATCGGGCGCTTCACCGTCGAGTCGGGCATCAGCTTCGTGGTGCCGGACGACCGCCGCATCCAGCGCAACATCCAGATTCCGACCGATGCGCGCCTGGAGGCGCAGCACGGACAGCTGGTGGTGTGCGAGATCACCACACCGGCCGACGCCCGCCGCCCGTCGATCGGCAAGGTGCTGGCGGTGCTCGGCGACGCGCTGACCCCGTCGCTGGTGGTCGAGGCCGCGATCCACGGCCACGAACTGCCGCACGAGTTCCCGCCCGAGGTGCTGGCCGAGGCGTCGGCGGTGCCGCTGGAGGTCGATGCCGCCACCGCCGCCGGCCGCGTCGACCTGCGCGCGCTGCCGCTGGTCACGATCGACGGCGAGGACGCCAAGGACTTCGACGACGCGGTCTACTGCGAACCCAACCGCACCGGCTTCCGCCTGGTGGTGGCGATCGCCGACGTCTCGAGCTACGTGCGCCCGGGCACCCCGCTGGACGACGAGGCCCAGCTGCGCGCGACCAGCGTGTATTTCCCCGGCTTCGTGGTGCCGATGCTGCCCGAGACGCTGTCCAACGGCATCTGCTCGCTCAACCCGAAGGTCGACCGCCTGTGCTTCGTGTGCGACATGCAGGTCGACCGCGACGGCGAAGTGGTCGCGTCCGAGTTCTACCAGGCGGTGATGAACTCGCACGCGCGACTCACCTACACCCAGGTCTGGAAGGCGGTGGGCGAGGGCGACGGGGAGGCGCGCGCGCAGGTGGGCACGCTGCTGCCGCAGGTCGAGCGCCTGCATCAGCTCTACCAGTCGCTCGCCAAGGCGCGCGCCCGGCGCGGCGCGATCGAGTTCGAGTCGTCCGAGGTGCGGTTCGTGCTCGACAACCGCGGCGAGGTCACCCAGGCCGGGATGCTGGTGCGCAACGATGCGCACAAGCTGATCGAGGAATGCATGATCGCGGCCAACGTCGAGGCCGCGAAGTACCTGCTGGAGGCGGCGATCCCCGCGCCGTACCGCATCCACGACAAGCCGCCCGAATCCAAGTACGCCGACCTGCTGGAGTTCCTGAAGGAATTCGCGCTGCGCATGCCCGGCTGGGCCCGGCTGGTGCCCAAGGACTTCGCCAACCTGCTGAAGAAGGTGCGCGAACGCCCCGACGCGACCCTGCTCGAATCGGTGATCCTGCGCAGCCAGAGCCAGGCCGTGTACTCGCCGGAGAACATCGGCCACTTCGGCCTGGCGCTGCAGGCGTACGCGCATTTCACCTCGCCGATCCGGCGCTACCCGGACCTGCTGGTGCACCGCGCGATCAAGCACGCGCTGGCGCGCGGCAAGCGCGAGAACTTCCACACCCCGCGCGAGATGGCGTCGCTGGCGCTACAGTGCTCCGAGCGCGAGCGCCGCGCGGACGAGGCCGAGCGCGAGGTCGACGAGCGCTACCGCGCGGCGTGGATGGAACAGCACGTGGGCGGCGAGTTCGAAGGCACGATCAGCGGCGTCACCAGCTTCGGGCTGTTCATCGAGCTGGACCAGTCCAAGGTCAACGGCCTGGTGCACGTGACCCAGCTGCCGAACGATTACTACCACTTCGACCCGGTGCGCAAGACGCTCACCGGCGAGCGGACGGCGCGCGAGTTCCGGCTCGGCGACCGCGCGCGCATCGTGGTGCTCAAGGCCAGCCTGGAGGAGCGCAAGATCGATTTCCGGCTGGCGGAATCGCGCGACGCCAAGACGCCGCCGCCGCGCGGACAGCCGGCGAAGCGGAAGAAGCAGAAGTACTGAAGCGGCTGCGGGTCGCCCGCGGCCGACTGCGGGACCCGCGCGGCGGCGCGGCCGGCAGCGCGCACGGATCCAGGTGCGCGCGGCTCCAGTGTCGCCATGACCTGCCTGGCTGGATTCCCTCCAGTCCGGCAACGACAATCCCGGCCCGCCGCCTCCGTCGGCACCGGCTTCGAATCGCGAACGAGAGTCAATGTCCAGACAGAACCAGTGGATCGTCGGCATCAACGCAGTCGCCTCGGCCGTCGAGCACGACGCCGAGCACGTGCGCGAGGTGCTGGTGGAGGCGGGCGCGAAGAATCCGCGCCTGGCCGAGATCGAGCAGCTCGCGCGCCGCCGTGACATCGACGTGCGGCGGGTAGCGCAGCAGGCGCTCGACGGCGTGGCCGGCGCGACGCGGCACCAGGGCGTGGCCGCGCGCTACGCCGCCGCGACCACGCTCGACGAAGGCGACCTGCCCGGCCTGGTGGAGCAGGCGCAGGGGCGTGCGCTGCTGCTGGTGCTCGACGGTGTGCAGGACCCGCACAACCTCGGCGCCTGCCTGCGCAGCGCGGCGGCCGCGGGCGCCACCGCGGTGGTGATCCCGAAGGACAAGGCGGTGCAGGTCAACGCCACCGTGCGCAAGACGTCCGCCGGTGCGGCCGACAGCGTGCCGGTGGTGCGGGTGACCAATCTCTCGCGCACGCTGGCCGAGCTGCAGAAGCTGGGGGTGTGGATCTACGGCCTGGTGGGCGGCGCCGACGCATCGCTGTATGCGCTCGACCTGACCGGCAACGTGGCGCTGGTGCTCGGCGGCGAAGCCGACGGCCTGCGGCGCCTGACGCGCGAGCACTGCGACCAGCTGGTGTCGATCCCGATGCCCGGCGTGGAAACTTCGCCGGGCGTGGAGAGTCTCAATGTCTCGGTGGCCGCCGGCGTGACCCTGTTCGAAGCGGTGCGCCAGCGCAGCTGAGCGACGACGAGGAGGACACGGGATGCTGGCATCGCTGCAGTGGCAGGACTGGCTGGGACTGGCGGGCGCATGCCTCATGCTGCTTGCGCTGTTCCTGCACTCGTTCGCGCCGCGTCGGGATGGTGGCCGCGGCCGGGCATTGCTCGGCCTGCTGGGCGCCGCCGCGCTGCTGCCGTCGGCCTGGCTCGCGTTCCGCGCGCCGCTGTTCTTCCTGCTCGTCGGCTGGCTGCTCGTGTGCGGCTACCGGCTGGTGCGCGCACCCGCGCCGCATCGCGACTGAGCGCCTCCCCGGGTCATGCCCGGGTCACTTGGCGAAGCCACGCGCATGGGAAGATCGGCCGGCCGGGGACGACCCCGTGCCGCCGCTTCGGCGCATCCTGTCTCCGGGGACGACCCCGTCGATCGATGGAGGTGCCCATGTCCTGGATCATCCTGCTGCTCGCCGGGCTGTTCGAAGTCGGCTGGGCCGTCGGCCTGAAATACACCGATGGCTTCACCCGCCTGTGGCCCACGCTCGGCACGGTCGCGGCCATGGCCATCAGCCTGTGGCTGCTCGGCGTGGCGATGAAGTCGCTGCCGCTGGGAACCGCCTACGCGGTCTGGGTCGGCGTCGGCGCGGTGGGCACCGCCATCCTGGGCATCGTGCTGCTGGGCGAACCCGCGAACCCTGGCCGGCTGGTCAGCCTGGGGCTGATCCTCGCCGGCATCATCGGCCTCAAGCTCGCCACGCCCGGCTGACGCCGGGCATGGCGGGACGGGTCAGTCGCTGCCGCCGCGGTGGTCGCGCTTGCCCTGGTTGATGCGGTCGCGGGTGCTGACGCTGCCCTGGATGGCGGGAATGCGCGCCTCCGCGGCGTGCAGTCGTGCGGCGCGGCGGGCGGCGGCATCGGACTGGAAGCCGGGCTCGCCGGCCACCGCCGGACCGGTCGGCAGGTCCTGCCACGGCCTGGGCTCGGCATCGTGCGCCTGCTTGGCCTCGAGCAGGGCCCGCGTCTGCTCCAGCGCCTGTTCGGGCGTGATGCGGCGCTTGCGCGGCGCCTTCTTGCCGGGAGCCGTCGGCCTGGACGCATCGCGCGTGCGCGTCTTCTTCGCATTCGACGGCGATGCTGCCGCCGCCTTGCGTACGGTGCCCGCCGCCGTCGACGACGTGCGGCCGGTGGCCTTCTGCGCACCGCTGCCGCCGGTGGCCTTGCCTGCCCGGTTCCCGGTGGCCGGTGTAGTCGACGACCGCGTCGTCTGCTTCGTCGCCCGGGTGCCGGCAGCGGGCGTGGCGGCAGCGGCCTTCCTGGCGGTGGCCTTCTTCGCGACGGGCTTCTTCGCGACCGACTTCTTCGCAGCGGTCTTTTTTGCAGCGGACCGGCTTGAACCCGCCTTGCGCGCAGCCGAGCTTTTCGCCACCGCGCCGGCCGATCCACGCTTCGGAGCCTGGGCCTTCGCGGACTTCTTCGCGGCCTTGGCCTCCTCGCGGTCGGCCCGCTCCACCGTCCTGAGCTGCTGCTCGAAGCGCTTGAGGATGTCGGCCGTCAGTTCGGCCTTGTCCTTGCTGCGCTGGTTGTCCGCGCCGCTGGCGCCGCGCTTGCTGCCGGTGCGGGCGCGCGAAGCGAGCTTCTGCTTCTGCACCAGGTCGCGCGCGCGATCGCGGGCGGTGCGCGCGCGCTTGACGCGCGATGTCAGCGCCCTGGCGTCGAGGTCGCGCAGGCCGTTGGCCCGGCTGTCGTCGTACAGGCCCATCTCGGACTGGTTGAGCAGGCGGCTCGCCTTGGCGCGAGTGATCGGCATCGGGGCATCTCCGTTCGAGGGACGCCCGCAGTCAAGCACAGTGGATGTTCATGCCGGGTCTAGGCTCGGCATCGCGCGCGATCCGGCGCTCAGGCCCGCGGCGGCCAGGCATTGACGATGTTGCAGAACAGCTTCGCGGTCTGTTCGGCGTCGTATAGCGCCGAGTGCGCGTCCTCGCTGCTCCACGCGAAGCCCGCCGCCTGGACCGCGCGCGCGAGGACCGTCTGGCCATAGGCCACGCCGGCCAGGGTCACGGTGTCGAACACGCTGAAGGGATGGAAGGGGTTGCGCTTGTGCCCGCTGCGCGCGACCGCGGCATTGACGAAGTTGAGGTCGAAATGCGCGTTGTGCCCGACCAAAATGGCGCGCTGGCACGCGTGCTTCTTCACCGCCGCGCGCACGGTGGCGAACACGTGGTCCAGCGCCTCGCGCTCGGGCTTGGCGAAGCGGAACGGGTGGTCGAGGTCGATGCCGGTCACTTCCAGCGACTGCGGGTCGATCTGGGTGCCGGGCGCGGGCACGACGTGCGCGCTCGCGGGCGTGTCGAGCACCAGCGCACCGCCTTCATCGACGTCGATCGGCACCACGGCGATCTCGAGCAGCGCGTGGCGGTTCCAGTCGAAGCCGCCGGTTTCCACGTCCACCACCACCGGCAGGTAGCCGCGGAAGCGTTTGGCAAGGGGGCTGACTGGAGGGCTGGGGGCGACGGCGGGATCCATCGCGGAAGACTAGCAGAGGGCGAATTCGTGCAGGAGCGCCTGGCGTCCGCCGTCGCGTCACGCGTACGCGCGAATCGCGCCCGCCGATCCTTCGTCCCGGCGCTTCGCGGCGAAGCGGGGCGTGACCGCGGATCTTGCCGCGAGGCCGCGGCGTCAACCCCCGCGCACGCCCGGCAGCGTGCCTTCGGCGTGCAGGCGCAGCAGCATGGCGCGCCCTTCGTCGAGCAACGCGTCGGGCGCGAGCCCGGCTTCCTCCGCCAGCGCCTGCAGGCAGACGCGCCCGGTGGCGTGTCCCGGGTGCAGCCGTTCGAGCAGGCGGAACACCAGCGGCGAGATCTCCGCGAACCGGACCTCACCGGCTGTATCGCGCCGCACCAGCAGCAGGGTGGGCTGCCCGGGTTCCGTGGACGGCACGTGGCCGGGGCCGATCCGGTGCACCGGCCAGCGATAGGCGAGCGCCCACGCCTGCGGCGAAAGCACCGGGATCCGCTCGAGCAGCGCCGCGTCGGGCTGCGGATCGTCTGCGAGCCGGTCCACCGGGCCGGCCTCGGCGTCGGAAATCTGCAGGGCCAGTTCCACCCATTCGTAGTGCGCCAGCTCCGCCAGCCACGGCCACTGGTCCGGATCGGGCGCGTCCCGCGTCTCCAGCCAGCGCACGAACTCGCGGCCGATCTCCGTGAAAAGCGGCGTGCGGCAGCGGTGGCCGGCGTAGAACGCGTGCACCAGCGCATGCCAGTCGGCGTCGGCGAGGGTGCGGCGGATCACCGGGAAGTTGCCCGCCAGCAGGCTCTGCAGATTGTTGTAGAGCAGGTCGCGGTAGATCGCCAGGCGCCGGTCCTCGATCCCGCCGGGCGCTGCCGCGGACGCGGGATCGCGCAGGTGGCGCGAGAGCGCGAACTGCTGCTCGCGCAGCGTTCCGGGCGCGTCGGCCTCAGCCATGGGCACGCCGCGCCGCGCCGCCCGTCTGCTGCAGGCGACGGATGCCGTCGACTTCGCCCAGCAGCTGTTCGAACGGCGGGAAGTTGAAATCGCGCTCGAGCAGCGTCGGGCGCACGCCGTGGACGCGGTAGGCCTCGGCGAGCAGGTCCCACACCGGGTCGCGGACGGCGGCGCCGTGGGTGTCCACCTTCAGGTCAGGGGCTTCGTCGTGGTGGCCGGCGATGTGGTAGCAGGCGATGCGTTCGGACGGCATGCGGCGCAGGAAGTCCAGCGCGTCGTAGCGGTGGTTGGTGGCGTTGACGTGGATGTTGTTGACGTCCAGCAGCAGGCCGCAGTCGGCGCGTTCGAGCACCGCCTCGACGAACGTGGCCTCGTCCAGCGTCGCCGCGCCCGGGGCCGGCAGGGCGGCGTAGTAGCTGACGTTCTCGATCGCGATGCGGCGGCCGAGCAGGTCCTGGACGCGCCGGATGCGCGCGGACACGTGTTCGACCGCCTCCTCGGTGAACGGGAGCGGCAGCAGGTCGTACAGGTGGCCGTCGTCGCTGCACCAGCTCAGGTGCTCGCTGTACAGCGGCACGCGGTGACGGTCGAGGAAGCGGCCGACGCGGGCGATGAAGGTCTCGTCCAGCGGCGCAGTACCGCCCAGGGACAGCGACAGGCCGTGGCAGGTGATCGGGTGGCGTTCGGCCAGCGCCTCGAAGGCGGCGCCCAGGCGGCCACCGACCCCGATCCAGTTCTCGGGCGCGCATTCGAGGAAGTCGAAGTCGCCCCGTTCGGCAGCCTGCAGCGCGGACAGCAGTCCGCGCCGCAGGCCGATGCCCGCGCTCGCCTCCGGCAGCGGCGGAGGGGGACGCATGGCCGGATGGACGATCAGCGCCTCAGGCGGCGCCGCCGCACTTGCCTTCGCCGCACTTGCCTTCCATGTCGGTCTTGCGGGCCGCCTGGTGGGCATCGTGCTCGGCCTGGTCGATGAAACCGTCGGCGTTGGCGTCGATGCCGGCGAACTTGGCGGTCTTCCCCGGGTGCGCGGCCTCGAACTCGGCGCGCGAGATGCGGCCGTCCTTGTCGGTGTCGGCCTGCGCCATGCCGCACTTGCCTTCGCCGCACTTGCCCTCGGCCTTGGCCTTTTCGCCGCCGCACTGGCCTTCATGGGCCTTCGCTTCCGCGGTGGCGGCTGCGTCCTGGGCACCGAGCAGGTAGCCCTGCGCGAGCGGGGTGACGGCGAACGCGGAGCCGGACAGCAGCAGGCCGCCGGCGAGCGCGGTTCCGATGGCGACGGCGGCGGGTTTGTGGCTGGACTGGGTCATGACAGGTTCCTCGGGTGGCGGATCGCTCCGCGGACGGGATGAAGACGGGGGCGGAAGCGTCGATCGCGGCACGCGACACGCACCGGATGCCGGTGCGGCGGGGGAGCGTGGCGCGGCCGGACGCCGCCGGCCACAGTGTGGCCAGCGCGACATTAAGCGGTGGTCGAGGTCTGCGCGGCGGTGGGGGCGACGCGCCGCCGCGCGCGTTCAGGCCGAAGTCAGATCGACGCCATGACGCGGCGCAACATCAGGTCGCGACGCTGGTGGCGTCGCGCTTCTCGCGAGGCGGCAGCGCATCGTCGCCATGCACCAGGAACCAGATGTTCTCGGCGATGTTGGTGGCGTGGTCGCCGACGCGTTCGAGGTTCTTGGCCATGAACAGCAGATGTGTGCAGGGCGTGATCACGCGCGCGTCCTCCATCATGTAGGTCAGCAACTCGCGGAAGAGCCCGGTGTAGAGGGTGTCGACCTCGGCGTCCTGCGCGCGCACGCGCTGCGCGGCCTGGGCGTCGTTGTTCGCGTAGGCGGCAAGCACGTCGCGGATCTGCTGCACCACCAGCTGCCCGAGCGCGTTGAGGCCGCGGGTGTGCGGCAGCGGCGGGGAGGCGTTGAGTGCGGTCGAGCGCTTGGCGACGTTGGCGGCATAGTCGCCGATGCGCTCGATGTCCGAGGCGATCCGCAGGGCGGCGAGAATCTCGCGCAGGTCGCGCGCCAGCGGCCCCCGCAGCGCCAGCTTCATCACGTCCTGGCTGACCTCGTGCTCCAGCGCGTCGATCGCCTCGTCGTTCTCGACGATGCGCGCCGCGGCCTTGTCGTCGCGGCGCTCGACCACGTCCAGCGACGCTTCCAGCTGGGACGCGGCCATCTCGCCCATGCGCAGGATCTCGCCGATCAGGCGCTGGCGCTCCTCGTCGTAGCTCTTGACGATGTGGTCGTGGGGTTGGCTGATCATGGCGGTGGCGGTTCCAGTGTTGTTCGGTTTTGTCGCAGCCGTCCATGGCGGGACGGTGCGGGCTCCGGATCGTCCTGCCCGGCCATCCCGGGCCAGGCGTTCGGCAGGCCGCGCGGCAGTGCCGCGCAGGCGGCCTGCCTTACCCGAAGCGGCCGGTGATGTAGTCCTCGGTCTGCTGCTTCGAGGGGTTGGAGAAGATGGTTTCGGTGGTGTCGTGCTCGATCAGGTCGCCCAGGTACATGAAGGCGGTGAAGTCGGACACGCGCGCGGCCTGCTGCATGTTGTGGGTGACGATGACGATGGTGTAGTCGAGCTTGAGCTCCTCGATCAGCTGCTCGATGCGGCTGGTGGAGATCGGGTCGAGCGCCGAGGTCGGCTCGTCCAGCAGCAGCACGTCCGGGCGCAGGGCGACCGCGCGCGCGATGCACAGCCGCTGCTGCTGGCCGCCCGACAGGCCCAGTGCGCTCTGGCCCAGCTTGTCCTTGACCTCGTCCCACAGCGCGCCCTGGCGCAGCGCATGCTCGACGCGCTCGTCGAGCTGCTTCTTCGACAGCTTCTCGTGGTGGCGGATGGCGTAGGCGACGTTCTCGTAGATCGTCATCGGGAACGGCACCGGCTTCTGGAACACCATCCCGACCTTGCTGCGGAGCCGGTTCATCGGGTACTTCGGTGAGAGGATGTTCTCGCCGTCGAGCAGGATCTCGCCGGTCGCATGCATCTTCGGATACAGCGAGTAGATCCGGTTGAAGATCCGCAGCAGCGTGGACTTTCCGCAGCCCGACGGGCCGATCAGCGCCGTCACGCGCTTTTCGGGGATGTCGAGGCTGATGTTCTTCAGCGCGTGGAACTTGTCGTAGTGGAAGTCCAGGCCCCGGACCGAGATCTTGGTCGGCATCGGCGCCAGCGCGCCGCGCTGCTGCGTGGCCACGTTGATGCGCTGGTGCGCGACCGCGGGGGGAAGATCGTTCATGGACGGGTCCAGGGAAAGGTCAGTCATGGGAGATCCTGTTGCGCAACAGTAGCGCGCGCGCCGACAGGCTCACCAGCAGCACGAACGCGGTCAGCACGAACGCGCCGGCCCAGGCCAGCTGCTGCCAGGATTCGTAAGGACTGCCGGCGTACTGGTACATCACCACCGGCACGCTCGCCATCGGCTGCAGCACGTTGGAGTTCCAGTACTGGTTGCCGAAGGCGGTGAACAGCAACGGCGCGGTCTCGCCCGAGATGCGCGCCAGCGACAGCAGGATGCCGGTGACGATGCCGGCCGAGGCGCTGCGGTACAGCACCTGCACGATGACCTTCCACTGCGGTACCCCAAGCGACAGCGCCGCCTCGCGCATCTGCACCGGTACCAGCTGCAGCATCTCGTCGGTGGTGCGCACCACCACCGGCAGCACGATGAAGGCCAGCGCGATCGATCCGGCCAGGGCCGAGAACCGCCCCCCGGTTTGCATCACGATCAGGGTGTAGACGAACAGGCCCAGCACGATCGACGGCGCCGAGAGCAGAATGTCGTTGACGAAGCGCACGACAGTGCCGACCTTGCGCGCCTTGCCGTATTCCGACAGCCAGGTCCCGGCGGCCACGCCCAGCGGCGTGCCGATGCCGATCGCCATCGCACACATCACCGCACTGCCGAAGAACGCATTGAGCAGCCCGCCCTCCTGCATGGGCGGCGGCGTCATCTGGGTGAACAGCGCCCAGTTGATGCCGCCGATGGCCTTGCTGGCCAGCGTCCACAGGATCCAGCCGAGGAAGAACAGGCCGAAGGCCGCGGTCAGCACCGCGAGCACGATCGCCAGCGCATTGCCGAACCGGCGCCTGGCGTACAGCCGGTCGGCGATCGCGTGCTCGCGCGGGGTGACGGCGGACATCAGTTGCCCTCCCTGCGCGCGAGCTGCATCAGCATGAAGCGCGCGATCGCCAGCACCACGAAGGTCACGATGAACAGCACGAATCCCAGCAGCAGAAGCGCCGAGCGGTAGGTTTCGGTGGCCTCGCCGAAGTCGTTGGCGATCAGCGCCGCGATGGTAGTGCCCGGCTCGAGCAGCGAGGGCGACAGCCGCACCGAATTGCCGACCACGAACGCGACCGCCATGGTCTCGCCCAGCGCCCGGCCGAGGCCGAGGAAGATGCCGCCGATCACCGCCGAGCGGGTGTAGGGCAGCACGATGTCCCAGCTGACTTCCCAGCGCGTGGAACCGAGCGCGTAGGCCGACTCCTTCAGCCGTGTAGGCACGGTGAGGAACACCTCGCGCATCACCGAAGAGATGAACGGGATCACCATGATCGCCAGCACGAAGCCGGCGGTGAGCATGCCGATGCCCAGCGGCGGGCCGCGGAACAGCACGCCCAGGCCCGGAATCGTGCCGAGGTGGTCGTTGAGCCACGGCGTCACGTGCTCGGTCATCACCGGCACCAGCACGAACAGGCCCCACATGCCGTAGATGATCGAGGGGATGCCGGCCAGCAGTTCGATCGCCGTGCCGACGGGTCCGCGCATCCAGCGCGGCGCGACCTCGGTGAGGAAGAAGGCGATACCGAAGCTCACCGGCACCGCGATCAGCATCGCGATGACCGCGGTGACGATCGTGCCGTAGATCGGCGCCAGCGCGCCGTACCTGTTCTCGACCGGGTTCCAGTCGGCGGAGAAGAAGAAGCTCAGCCCCTGCGAGGCGAGTGCGTCGCGCCCGCCCCACAGCATCGACAGCGCCGCACTTGCGAGCGCCAGCAGCACGAACACCACGGTCGACGCCAGCGCCCAGCGGAACAGGCGGTCGTTGCGGGCGTCCCTGACGTCGCGGTCGCTGCTGGGAGCGGGAATCGTGGCGGCGTTCATGCGGTATCCGGGATGGGAGAAGGGCCGTCATCCCCGCCGGGGCGGGACCCCCATGTCCGGCGCCCCGGGAGGGAGAGGGCGGGCGGACACCGGAGCACCGCCTGGCCGGGCGGCGAACCGCCCGGACCCGGTGGGGTATAGCCGCGACGGCCGCACGGCGCGCGCGCGGCCGGTTGCATCACTTGAATTCCGCGGCCCAGTACGCCTCGATCTGGGACACCAGTTCAGCCGGAAGCGGCACGTAGTGCAGCTCGGTCGCCTGCGCCTGGCCCTGCTCGAAGGCCCACTTGAAGAAGTCCAGCGTCGCGCGGCTGCGCGCCGGGTCCTTCGGCTGCTTGGGCATCAGCATGAAATTGGTGGCGGTGATCGGCCAGGCGTCCGCGCCGGGGGCGTTGGTGATCACCAGGTTGAAGTCGGTCGCATTGGCCCAGTCCGCGGTGGCGGCGGCCGCGGCGAAGCTCTCGTCGTTCGGCTGCACCCAGTTGCCGGCGGCGTTCTGCATCGAGGCGTACGGCATCCCGTTCTGCAGCGCGTAGGCAAGCTCGACGTAGCCGATCGAACCCTTGATCTGCTGCACGTAGGAGGCGACGCCCTCATTGCCCTTGCCGCCGACGCCGGTCGGCCACTGCAGCGAGGTGCCTTCGCCGACCTTCGCCTTCCAGTCCGGACTGACCTTGGACAGGTAGTTGGAGAAGTTGAAGGTGGTGCCCGAGCCGTCCGACCGGTGCACGATGCTGATCTTGCCGTCGGGCAGGGTGGTGCCTGGGTTCAGCGCTGCGATGGCCGGATCGTTCCAGGTGGTGATCTTGCCGAGGAAGATGTCCGCCAGCACCGGGCCGGTCAGGCGCAGCTGGCCGGGCGCCATGCCTTCGAGGTTCATCACCGGCACCACGCCGCCGATCGCGGAGGGGAACTGGCCCAGTCCGGCTTCGGCGAGTTCCTCGCTCGGCAGCGGCTTGTCGCTGGATCCGAAATCGACCGTGCCGGCCTTGATCTGGGCGATGCCGCCACCCGAACCGATCGACTGGTAGTTGACCTTGGCGCCGGTGGCGGCGTTGTAGTCGGCTGACCAGCGCGAGACCAGCGGATAGATGAAGGATGCGCCGGCGCCCGAGATTTCCGCGTCGATGCGATCTCCGGCCGGGGCACCCGCAGTGCCGTCGGCGGCGGGCGCCTGGCCGGCGGGCGTGGACTCATTGCCGGGCGAGCACGCGCTGGCGAACAGCGCGGCCGACAGGGCGAGGACGGTGAAGCGGGCAGGACGGGTGTTCATGTGCGAGCTCCTGGAGCGGACCAGGGCGTGCCTGGCGGGATGGCCACATGAAATGATGTTTTTGTTACAGGCGTATGACTGCGCGGCGCCCATCCGCCGCCCGGCGCTTCGCACGGGGCCGGGGCACGAAAAAAAGCGGGCCCGGAGGCCCGCGCAATGGGAGGTGCCGTCTTGAGGAGAGGGAGATCGGATCGGTCGGAAGCGCCGGGCGTACCGCCAGGGGAGAGGACCGGCGGGTGTCCGGTGACGCTTCCGTGGAATGCATTGGACCGCCCTGCGATGACAGGGGCATTCAGCGTCGATGACGCTCGCGTGACATCGGCCGGTGGCCGCTGGCTCGCGGGGTGGCGTCCCAAGCGGCCAAGGCTGGCGTGCGGCGGTCACGGCGCGGAAAGCCCACAGACGCCGGACTGTCATATGACAGCCGTGTCATCAAATTGACACGTCACTGACCCATTCTCCGCGCTGCCTGCCTCCACAGCGCGCCTGCGCGCTTCGATCCGGCCACCGCCCCTCGGCCTCGCGCCGTCACCACTCCGGGATGCCCCCATGCGCCATTCGCTCCTCGCTACCGTTGTCGTCTCCACGCTTGCGGTCGTCAGCGCCCCCGCCGCCGCGCAATCGCCGCAGGCGCAGGAGATCGCCGAACTCAAGGCCCAGATCGCCGCGCTCGCGGCCAGGGTCCAGGAACTCGAGACCCGTACCGATGATGCGTCTGCGGCGCCCGCCGCGGCGGTTGCCCAGACCACGTCGCCGCAGCCGGTGGTTGCCACGAAAGGTGGCCTCAAGGTGACCTCCGCCGACAAGGCGTTCGAGGTTTCGCTCGGCGGCCGCATCCATTTCGACGCCTACGCCTTCGACCGCGACCAGGCCGAGCCTGCCGGTACCACGGAGTTCCGCCGCGCGCGCCTGACCCTGCAGGGCAAGGCCTATGGCTGGGACTACAAGCTCGAGCAGGACTTCGCCGCCGGCAGCAACCTCGACGGGCTGCGCGACGCCTACATCGCACGCGAAGCGCTGGGCGGCAGGTTCACCATCGGCCACTTCAAGCCGTACCGCTCGATGGAGGAGCTCACCAGCTCCAACGACCTGCTGATGATGGAGCGTCCCTTCGCCTCGGCCACCGGCCTGTTCAACGGCCGCCAGTTCCAGCAGGGCGTGGGCTACCTGCGCGCCGGGGACAACTACACCGCGGGCTTCAGCGCGTTCAACCTGCGCGGCGCCAGCGGCGCCCGCAACGAGGGCGTGGGCTACGCGGGGCGCGTGACCTTCGCGCCGATCGCCACCGACCAGGCCACGCTGCACTTCGGCGCATGGGCCAGCCAGGAGAACGCGAACCAGGGTTCGGCAGATCTGGTGGCCTCGGTCAACTACGCCGGCCGCCGCGGCCCGTCGCAGGCGATCGCGACCGTGAGCGGGGCCAGCGGCGACGAGGTCACCGCCTACGGCGTGGAGGCGGCCGGCGCCTTCGGCCCGCTGTTCTTCCAGGGCGAGTACGCCAACGCCGCGTTCGGCCAGCCGCTGGGACCGGACCAGGACGTCACCACCTGGTACCTGCAGGGCAGCTGGCACCTCAACGGCGGCCACAAGCCGTACAAGGCCGGCACCGGCGTGTTCGGTTCGGCGCCCGTCGCCGGCGCGGGACTGTGGGAACTCACCGCGCGCTACGACGCGATCGAGAACAGGGACATCGCCGACCTCGACGTGAGCAGCTGGCTGCTGGGCGTGAACTACTACGTCAACCCGGCGCTGCGCTTCATGTTCAACTACACCCGCGGCGACAACGGCTTCAACGGCGACGAGACCGGCCAGTACGCGCTGCGCACGCAGTTCGCGTTCTGACGGCCTGCGCCGGCGCCGGCGCGCTCAGTCCGCGAGCGTGCCGGCGTCGACCCGGCTGAACCCGCCCGGCGCCTGCTGGAAGCCGGCGGCCAGCAGCGCGATCCGCAGCGCGGGATCGTCGCTGCGGGCCAGGCTTTCGACGCGCCAGGCGCCGTCGCCGTCGACCTCCAGCCGTGCCTCGACGTGCAGCGGCCCGCCCGGTTGCTCGGGCACGAGTGCGAGCACGCCGCGGCGGCCCTCGCATGCGGGCGCGCCGGCGAGGATGAGCGGCGCCAGCGCATCGTCCGCGGACGCGATCTCGACCCGCACCCGCCCGCCGGCCTCGCGACAGCCCGCGTCGTCGAACAGCAGGCCGGCGCCTTCCAGCGACGCGCGCAGCGCCAGTCCCGACAGCGCCGGCAGCGGCAGCACGCCGTCGGCCTCGCGCAGCCCCCGCCGGGGGCCGGTGTACAGCACGAGTGACAGCGCGGGCCCGCGCATCCACACCTGCCGCCGCCCCGCCAGCAGCGGCAGCGGCGACAGGCCCAGGTGCATGTCGCCCAGCGGGGTGGAGTGCCAGTGCAGCTGGCGCAGCCGTCCGGACCAGACCGCGCCCTCGACCCGCGTCGCCGACAGCGCGGCCGGCAACGACAACCGCGGCAGCAGCAGCCGCAGCGGCACGCACACGACCACGCCGAGCGCCAGCGCGGCGACGAACCACAGCGCGAGCCGGCGCCGGCTCACGTGCCGTCTCCGCCGAAGCCGACGCTCGCGCGCAGCCGGCCGTCGGCCGGCTCCACCCGCAGCGAGGCCGGCGCCAGTCCGTCGCCGGCCAGCGTGCCGAGCCAGCCGAACAGCGCCGGCGCGGCGACGCGCTCGAACTCGAGCACGAACGCGCCATCGGCGGCGGTGCGCTGCCGGCTGGGCGCCAGGCCCGCGGCGCGCGCGCTGTCGAGCACGCGCCGCTGCAGCGCCTCGCCGTCCGGCGCCACGGTGCGCGCACCGTCGCCGCCGTGCGCCGTGAGCGACGCGACTTCGGCCTCGGCCGCCTGCAGCGCGGACACCGCGCGGTCGTAGCGCGCGCCGGCGTGCTCGCGCACCGCGCGCAGCGGCCACAGCAGTCCGTACCACCAGGCGAACGCCGCGAGCAGGATCGCCATCAGCGCCAGCATGGCGCGTTCGCGGGGCGCGCGCGTGCGCCACCAGCCGGCGGAGCGGGCGATCGGACTCATGCGCCGGGCTCCAGGGACAGTGCGGTCCGCAGGCCGCGTTCGCCCGCGCGGCTGCCGCCTTCGACAAGCCGCCAGCCATCGCCGGCGAGGGTGGCGCGCAGCGTCTCCAGGTCCTCGGCGCGCGGATGCGCGAGCACCGCCCGCACGCGGTCGCCGCGCTGGTACTCGAACTCGACCAGGTGCACGCCCGGCTGCGCGGCCACCGCGGCGAACAGCGCGCCGGTGGCCGCGGCGAACGCGCGCGGTGCGCGGGCGGCCTGCAGCTGCGCGTCGAGTCCATCCGGCCCGTCCGCCGAGGTCGCGCCCGTCGCCGGCAGCGCGTCGCGGACGATGGCGGAGGCGCGTTCCTCCAGCGCACGCGCCGCCAGCGTCAGCTGCAGCGCGTGCGCGGCGACCAGCAGCAGCGGCGAGGCCACAAGTGCGGCGACCAGCCACGCCAGCCGCCTGCGGCCGGCGGGACGCGCGCGCCTCGATGCCGGGACGAACTCGCCCTGCAGCAGGTCGATCTCCGGGTGCAGGGCGCCGGCCGCGAAGCGGGTCGGATCGCCGTCCAGCACCACCCGGCCGCGGTCGCCGAGCACCCGTACCGCCAGCGCCGGCTCGGCGACGAACGCCAGGTCCACGGCCCGCACCAGCCAGCGGTCGCCGGCGACGAGCACGTGCGCGGCGCCCGGGGCCTCGGGCGGTGGCAGCAGCAGCTGTTCCGGCACCGCGGCGTCGACCGCGAGGCCGTGGGCGGCGGCGCGGTCAAGCCAGGCCTGCACCAATGCGGCATCCACGGCGGCCACGCGGCGCAGCGTGCCGGCGCGCGCGTCGTCGAGCGCGACATGCAGCGGCTGCGGACGCGCCAGCCGCGGCGCGAGCAGGGCGCGCGCCGCCGCCCGGGCCTGCGCCGCGCTGTGCGCCGGCAGGTCGAGCCGGTCGATGCGGATCGCCTCGCCCGGCACGACCAGCACGGTCGACGCGACCGCGCCCGCCGGCGGCGCCGCGTGGCCGGGCGGCAACGGCACGCGGGTGCGCACGCGCCCGTCGCCATCGACCTCGATCAGGATGGCCTCGGCCGCGGGATCGGCGGGCAGGAACAGGATGCGGTGGTTCATTCGTCGTGGGTCCATCGCCGGGCGACCAGGCGCACGGGCCCGGCGGTGTCGGCATCCAGCAGCGCGCTCAGCACCACCTCGGCGCCGTCGTAGTCGACTTCGGTGCGCAGCGCGAAATAGCGCGTGCGCAGGCGCAGCTGCTGCAGCGCGTGGTCGGGAAGCGGCACGGCGAGCGCCTGCGCGAACGCCGTCACGTCGGGCCAGCCGCCGCCGGGACGCGCGGCGATCACCCGGCGCGCGGCGGCGGCATCGAGCGCGTTGCTGCTGATCATCGCCAGCATCGGCGCGTCGTCCGGCTCGAGGGTGTTGGGGTTGAGCGGCGACAGCGCGCTGTCGGGCTGCGCGCACACGTGCGGGCGCAGGCGCGCGTAGGCGGCCGCGTCGTGTCCGGCGATCGCGCGCAGTTCGCTCACTTCCGCCAGCAGCGCGCCGGAGGTGCGGTATCCGGGCCAACGGCCGGCGTAGGCGGCGTCTTCGGCGCCCGCCGCGGACGGCAGCTGGTCGCTGTCGATCCAGTCCACCAGCGCATCGGCCATCGCCGTGGCCTGGGCCGGCGCGATGCCGAGCGCGCGCAGTAGGGCGAGGTACTGCTGCACGCCGGCCTCGCGCCGCGACCACTGGCCGACGGCGCCCTCGACCACGCTGTTGAGGTTGAAGCAGGCGCTGGCATCGTCCAGGCGGATGCGCATCGCGCCGCCGTCGATCGGGAACACGAACGGGCGGCCGTTCCAGCCGCCTTCGAGCGTGGTGCGTCCGTCGCCGCGGTCGAGCTGGCGGATGCGCGCGCGCGCCAGTTCCTCGCTGCCCAGCGCATACCACTGCGCCTGCGCCAGCGCCTGGGCGTTGCCGGTGCGGCGCAGGCCGAAGCGGATGTCGTCGAGCACCGCCACCAGCAGCGCGCCCATCACCGCGACCAGCAGCAGCACGGTGAGCAGGGCCGCGCCGGCCTGCGCCGCGCCTGCCGGAGGCATGCGGTCCTCTAACCCGCAGCGCGGCGCGTGCGTGCGGCGGGCATGGACGCGGCTCATGGCGCGGCCCCCGGCAGCAGGAAGCGCTGGCGTACGCGCCCGATCGCGTCCAGCTCGAGCTCCAGTTCGACCGCCACCGGCAGGGTCGCGGCGCCGCCGGGCCAGCCGTCGTTCCACGTGTCGCGCTCCAGGTAGGCCACGCGCGCCCGGGTGACGCCGTCGAGCAGGACGCGCGCGGCCGGCGGCGCGGCGCCGTCCACCGCGGCGCGTGCGCTGCGCTCCAGGCGTCCGTCGACGATGCGGTACTCGACGTATTCGAGCGAGGCGCGCGCGGCGGCGTCCGGGTTCTCGCGGCCGCGGCGCACGAACGCGAACAGCGGCCCCGCGTCGCCGGGGCGACCACCGACGAAGGCATCGCGCGCGCTGCTGCCGTCGGCGCGCCGCACCAGCCGCACCGCGGCCTGCGACAGGTCGGCGCGCAGCAGCGCCCGCGCGCGCTGGAACTGGCCCAGGCGGTCCATGCGCTCGCGCAGCACCTGCTGGCTGTCGACGGTATAGCCCATCACCCCCACACCGGCGGCGGCGATCAGGCCGAACAGCGCCAGCGCGACCATCACCTCGAGCAGGGTGAAGCCGCGCGCGCGCGCGCGCGGTCCCGGGGCCGGTTGTTGCCGGCGTGCGCGAAGGCGGATGCGGGTCACCGCGGCAGGCTCCGGAACAGCGCGAGCTCGGCCGCCACGTGCGATCCGTCCGCCGGCGAAACGCGGATGTCCACCCGCAACAGCGAAGGATCGGCCGTCGGCGTCGTGCTGCGCGTCCACTGCCAGTCGCGGCCGCCCGCATGCTCGCTGCCGGCGGCGTCGGCCGCCAGCGCGCGCACGTCGAGTGTGGCGGCGTCGACCGCGATGGTGTCGGCGACCGCTCCCGCCAGTACCCGCTCCTCGATCGCGACCGCGGTGCGCGTGCTCTCGCCGGCGAGGTTCAGCAGCCCGAGCACGGCCAGCGCGAACACCGCCAGCGCCACCAGCATCTCGATCAGCGAGAAGCCCGCGCCCGCGCGTCCGCGCGACGACGCTGCATCCGGACGCACGCGGCAGGCGTCAGCGCGCCAGGCCATCGACCGCCACCGTCCCGTCGGCATCGACCGCCACCCGCGCGCGCCGCCCTTCGCGCTCCAGCACCACCACCGCCGGCTCGGTCGCGCCGGTCGGATCGAAGCGGACCGCCTGTCGCGGCGCGCCCGGCGGCAGCCGCGGCTGGGTGCCAGAGTCCCAGTCGACGGCGGCGAACGCGCGGCCCTCCAGCGGCTGCCAGCCGTCGAAGCGGCGGCGCGAGAACGCGTAGCCGCGCGCGGTCACCGCCACCTCCACCGTGCGCATGCCCAGGATCGCCTCGTCGCGCGCATGCGCCAGCCGCGCGGCGAAGGTCTCCGCGTCCCGGGCCAGCGCGTCGTCGCCGGAGGGCAGCGTCAGCGCCACGGTCGCGCCCGCCAGGCCGATGACGGCCAGCGCCACCATCAGCTCGACCAGGGTGAAGCCGCGCGCGCGCCGCATGGCCCGCCTTCAGCGCCAGTTGCCGATGTCGGCGTTGTCGCCGTCGCCGCCGTCCGCGCCATCGGCGCCGAACGAATACACGTCGAAGCCGCCGCTGCGCCCCGGCTGGCGGTACTGGTAGGCGTTACCCCACGGATCCTCCGGCAGGCGGCGGATGTAACCGCCGTTGCGGTAGCGCTCCGGGCGCGCGAGTCCCGACGGCGCGCTGAGCAGCGCGTCCAGGCCCTGGGCGGTGGTGGGGTAGGCCAGGTTGTCGAGGCGGTAGGTTTCCAGCGCCTGTTCCAGCACCGAGATGTCGGCGCGCGCCTTCTCGGTCATCGCCCGGTCCTGGCTGGGCATGACGTTGATCATCACCACGGTCGACAGCAGGCCGATAATGACGATCGCCACCATCAGCTCGACCAGGGTGAAGCCGGCGGCGCGGCGGGAAGGAAACGGACGGGTGTCGCATCGGTGCATGGGGGCCTCCGGTCAGCCGGCCACGAGGGCGTTGAACTGCAGGATCGGCAGCAGGATGGCGAGCACGATCACCGCCACCATCGCGCCCAGCACGATGATGATCAGGGGTTCGAGCAGGCTCATCGCCGCCGTGGTGAAGGTGTTGAACTCGCGCTCGAGATAGTCGGCGGCGCGGTCGAGCATCGGCGCCAGGCGGCCGCTGTCCTCGCCGCTGGTGGCCATGTACAGCAGGGTCGGCGGGAACACGGCCGCGCGCTTCATCGCGCTCGACAGGCTGCCGCCTTCGCGGATCGTTTCGACCATCGCCTCGGTCGCCTCGCGCAGGACCGTGTTGCCGACGGTGCGCGCGGTGATCGCCAGGCCCTCGATCAGCGGCAGGCCGCTGTCGGACATGGTCGCCAGGGTGCGCGCCATGCGCGCGGCGTGCACGTCCCGCAGCAGCCGGCCGAGCAGCGGCAGGCGCAGCAGCGCGCCGTCGGCGCGGCGGCGGATCGCCGGCCGGCGCAGCAGGCGCGCGGCGGCGGAACCGGCCAGGGCCAGCAGCGCCAGCATCGGCAGCCACCAGGTCGCCATCGCCTCGGACACGCCGATGACGATGCGCGTGAGCAGCGGCAGCTGCCGGCCCATCGACTCGAACTGTTCCACCACCTTCGGCACCACGAACACCATCAGCGCGATCACCACGCCCACCGCGGTGACCGCGAGCGCGGACGGGTAGACCAGCGCCGAGACAAGCTTCCCGCGCACCTGCTGGTCGCGCTCGTGCAGGTCGGCCAGGCGCTCGAGGATGGCGGGCAGGGCGCCGGTGCCTTCGCCGGCGGCGACCATGGCGCGGTACAGCGGCGGGAACGCGCGCGGTTCGCGCGCCATCGCGTCGGACAGGCGGAAGCCCTCGACCACGCGTGCGTGGGTGGCCATCACCACCCGCCGCACGGGCGCGCGCTCGGACTGGCTGCCGATCGTGCGCAGCGCTTCCTCCAGCGGCGCCACCGCCACCAGCGTGGCGAGCTGGCGGGTCAGCAGGGTCAGGTCCTTGGCGCCGAAGCGACCGCGCAGGCCGGGCCCGGCCCCGTCGGTGCGCGCGCCGGCGGGCGCGAGCCGCACCGGCAGCAGCCTGCGGCCTTCGAGCACGCGCCGGGCCTGCGCCGCGTCGGCGGCGTCGACCACGCCGTCGCGGCTGCGCCCGTCGACATCCAGCGCCGAATACTCAAACGCCGCCATGGTCCTGCAGGTCCTGGCGGGTGACGCGCATGGCTTCCTCGAGCGTGGTCTCGCCGCGCAGCACGGCCGCGCGCGCGGCATCGCCCAGTCGGCCGCCGCCGCCGAACGCCGCCGCGGCCAGCGCATCCTCGTCGGCGCCGGCGCCGATCAGCTGGCGCATGCGCTCGTCGACCTCGAGCGCCTCGTGGATGCCCAGGCGCCCGGCGTAGCCGGTGTGGCTGCATCGCGTGCAGCCGGTGGCGTGGTACAGCGTGGCGCCGGCCGCAGCGCCGCCGAGCAGCGCGGCCGCCGCCGCATCGACCGGCGCCGGCTGCCGGCACGCGGCACACAGCCGCCGCAGCAGCCGCTGGGCCAGCACCAGGCGCAGGCTGGAAGCGAGCAGGAAGGGTTCGATGCCCATGTCGCGCAGCCGCGTCACCGCGCCGGGCGCATCGTTGGTGTGCACGGTCGAAAGCACCAGGTGGCCGGTGAGGCTGGCCTGGACCGCGATCTGCGCCGTTTCGGGATCGCGCACCTCGCCGACCATCACCACGTCCGGGTCCTGGCGCAGGATCGCGCGCAGGCCGGCGGCGAAGCTCATGCCCACGCGCGCGTTGACCTGGGTCTGGCCGACGCCGTCGATCGCGTATTCCACCGGGTCCTCGACCGTGAGGATGTTGCGCCGGCCGTCGTTGAGCGAGGCCAGCGCGGCATACAGCGTCGTGGTCTTGCCGGCGCCGGTGGGGCCGGTGACCAGCACGATGCCGTTGGGCATGCGCAGCGCCCGCCCCAGCGCCTCACGCACGGCCGGCTGCATGCCCAGCCCGTCGAGGCTGAGCGCGTTCTGGTCCTTGTCGAGGATGCGCATGACCACGCGCTCGCCGCCGCGCGCGGGCAGGGTCGACACGCGCACGTCCAGCGCCTTGTGGCCCATCGCCACGCCGATGCGGCCGTCCTGCGGTAGCCGCTTCTCGGCGATGTCCAGCCGCGCCATCACCTTCACCCGCGACACCAGCAGTGGCGCGATGCGCCCGGGCAGGCGCAGCGCCTCGCGCATCACGCCGTCCACGCGCATGCGCACCACCAGCGCCGATTCGAACGGCTCGATGTGCACGTCCGAGGCGCCGATGCGCGCGGCTTCCGCGATCAGGCCGTTGATCAGGCGGATCACCGGGGCATCGTCGCGGGCGTCGAGCAGGTCGGCGGTGGCGGGGATCTCGCCGGCGAGGGCATCGAGGTCCCCGGGTAGTTCGAGCTCGCCCGCGCCGCCGGCCATGGCGGCGTCTGCGTAGAGTTCCGACAGGCGGCGGTCGAATGCGGCGCGCGGCAGCATCTCGACGTCCAGCTCGAGGCCCAGGCTGCGACGCGCCTCGAGCAGGGCGGCCGGGTCGGCGTCCTCGCGCAGGCCCACCCGCGCGCGGTCGCCCACCCCCAGCAGCACCACGCCCTGCTCGCGGGCGAAGGCGTAGGCGAATGCGGGTGCGGGGGTGCTCATCGCGCGTCGCGGCCGTCGGCGGGCGCCGCCGGCGGGATCGCCGGGACGGGCGCCGCCGGCGGGGGGGCTGGCGCGGGCACGGGCATCGTCGGCGGCGCGGTGCGCAGGTAGTCGCGGACCAGCTCGTCGAGCGCGTTCTCGCGTTCGCCCACGACCGGGAGCTGGCCGCGCATGTAGCCGTAGCGGCCGGCGCTCATCGCCTGGGCATCGGCGGTGCTGCGCACGATGGTCGGGCGGATGAACACCATCAGGTTGGTCTTGTCGCGCGAGCGCGAGCGGTGGCGGAACAGCTGGCCCACGATCGGGATGTCGCCCAGTAGCGGCACCTTCGACACCGTGTTGCGGTCGGCCTGGTCGAGCAGGCCGCCGAGGGCGACGATCTCGCCGTCGTCCACCAGCACCCGGGTCTCGACCTCGCGCTTGTTGAGCACCAGCTCGGAGAAATCCTCGCTCACCGGACCGGCGATCGACGAGACCTCCTGGCGCAGGGTCAGGGTGATGCCGCCGCCGGCGTTGATCTGCGGCGTGACCTCGAGCTGGATGCCCACGTCCTGGCGCTGGATGGTGCGGAACGGATTGGAGTTGTTGTCGCCCAGCACCTCGCCGCTGGTGGTGGGGACCTCCTGGCCGACCAGGATTTTCGCCTCCTCGTTGTCCAGGGTGAGGATCGACGGCGTCGACAGCAGGTTCGACGCGGTATCGCTGTTCACCGCGTCGATGATCAGGCCGAAGGTGGCGTTGTCGTTGCTGCCGGCGATGCCGGCGAGCGCGCCGTTGATGCCCAGCAGCGACTGCACCGCGGCGCGGCGTGCGAGTTCGAGCGCGCTGTCGGTGTCGTCGTCGTCATCGTCGCCGTCGCCGTCGCCCCGGCGCTGCTCGGCGTACCAGGCGCCGGCCAGCGGCATGATGCCCGGGCTGGCGCCGGGGTACTGGGTGGCGAGGAACGGGATGTTGCTGCCCTCCTTGCCGGCCACCAGCAGCTGCGCGCCGAGGCGGCGGGCGGCGTTGTCGGAGATCTCGACCACGATCGCCTCCACCAGCACCTGCTCGCGGCGCGTGTCGAGCTGGGTGATCACGTCGACCAGCAGGCGCTGGGTTTCGGGATCGGCGTTGATGATCAGCGAATTCGAACCCGGGTAACGGACGATGGTGGGGCGCTTGCCGGGCACGGCGGTGATCACCTGAGCGGCGGCCGCGTCGGACGCAGCCGCGCTCGCGGCGACGGTTCCGGCGCTGTCCTCGCCGTCGGGCGACTGTCCGACCAGCTGCTGCAGGACGGGCAGCAGCTGTTCGGCGCTGGCGTGCTGCAGGCGCACCACGCGCACGCCGCCGGTGCGTTCGGCGCGGCGGTCGAGCTCGAGGATGGTCTGCACCACGCGCTGCACCGCCGACGGCGCGCCGCGCACCACGATCGAGTTGCTGCCTTCCACCGGCTGGATCGAGAGCTGGCCGCCGCGGGCCTCGCCGCTGCCGAACAGCTGGTTGACCGTCGCCGCGACCTCGCGCGCCGAGCTGTTGCGCAGTGTGACGGTGTCGATGCCGGCGGTGTCGCTGTCGATCTGCGCCACCAGGCCGCGGATGCGGCGGATATTGTCGGCGTAGTCGGCGATCAGCAGGGCATTGCCCTGCGGCGTCGGCACGACCACGCCGCCGCGACCGACCAGCGGCTTGAGCGTTTCGGCGGCGATGCGCGCGTCCACGCTCGACAGCGGCAGCACCTGGGTGGTGAAGGCCGAGCCGCCTAGGCCGCTGCCGGGCAGCTGCGCGGCGGCGGTATCGGGCACGACACGGTAGGCGCCCGGGCCGGCGGACACCGCGACCAGGCCGTTCGCGCGCAGCACCGCCAGCAGCACGCCGAGCAGTTCGGCCTCGTCCATCGCCACGTCGCGGGTGATGTTGACGCTGCCCTGCACGGCGGGATCGATGATGAAGGTGGTGCCGGTGGCGCGCGCCACGTCCTGGATGAAGGCGCGGATGTCTGCATCCTGCGCGGTCACGCCAGAGGTGGCCTGGGCGAGCGCGCCGGGCGCGGGCGGGAGGACCAGCGCGCACGCGAGCGCGGTGGCGAACAGTCGCTGCTTCACGGTGTGGGTGCCTGCAGGGTCGCGGTGCGGACCTGTCCGTCGCGCCGGTAGGTGAGGGTGATGGTGGCGGCGCCGGCGAGGCTGTCGCCGAGTTCGGCGTAGCGCTCGGGCGTGAGGGCCTGGCCGTTGACCGACAGCAGCACGTCGCCGGCCTGCAGCCCGGCCTGGCGCAGGATCGCGCCGTCGCCGCGCGGAATCACGGTGTAGCCGGCCTCGCTGCCGCCGTCGCCGTCGTCGATCGGGCGCAGGCCGGCTTCGGCCAGCAGCTGTGCGGGATCGATGACGGGTGGCGAGGCGTCGGTGGCAAGGGTCGTGGTCGCTGCCGGCGCGCGCGTCGCGACCGGTGCCGCGGTCGCGGGCGGGCGGTTGGACGCGGTGGCGACCGGAAACCGCAGTTCCGTCCTGCGGCCGGCCGATTCCAGGATCGCGTGGTCCGCATGCACGGCGGCCAGGACCACGCCCGGCGCGACCTCGTCGCCGACGGCATACGAGCGCTGTGAGCCGTCGCGATCGGCCACGATGGCGCTGCCGCCCGCTGCGCCGCCACGCGTCGCGTACAGCCGCAGCCCGGACGTGTCCGCGATGGCGCCGGTCGCGGCACCCGGATGGAACGCGTCGATGGACAGGCGTTCGAGTCGCGGCGCCATGAGCCCGGCGCCGGCGTCGGGAATCATCCCCAGCGGCGCGGGCGGCAGCAGCAGCCAGACCAGGCGCGCGCACTGGAGCGCGAGCATCGCGACCACGGCCACCTCCGCCAGGCGCACCAGCGCATCGGTGCCGCCGAGCCTCGACAGCAGCGCTTGCGGATCGCGGAAGGTCGGGAGTGCGGGCACGGGTCGGCGTTCATGGCGCGCGGTCGGCGCCGTGACGACAGGATGAGAAGGTTTTGTGACAGGGTAATTTCAGCTGACACATTTGTGTCGGTCAGGCGCAATAGAGGCACGGGCGCAGGGGTGCGTGGATGGTCGGCTGGGGGTTCCGTTGCTTCATCGCGACGTCATCGTCGCGAACGCCATCCAGGCAGACGTCGCAACACCATCGGTGGCCATGTGTCGCTTCGGAAGGACGCCACGCCCCGTCGCCGGAGGATCGCTTTTCCCGGGGTGAGGGCATCTGCCCTGACTCGGGCGCGCGCCATCCATGGCGCGCTTGCCGCGACCCTCCGCCGCCGGGACGCGGCTCACCGGTCGTTGCGGTCCGGCCTTCTTTCAGCGAAGAAACCGAACGCCTGGTCCGATGCACGCACGGTCGTCTGTCACCTGGCGCATATTTCGTCGTCCCAGAATTCGGCGAGCGGCTGCCCGAGGTCCCGCAAGTGGACGTCGCGAGCCGCAGTGACCCGGGCCGGGGTGGCGCAAGCGGCACACGGATGTGCCGCGGCCGCGAGTGCGGACATGGATGTCTGCCCGAGTGGTGCGCCATCCCGGCCCGGGGCGCTGCGGCCCGTCCGGAGCCGAAGCGCTTTGCTGGACCGGCCACAGGCTGCGGAAGCCGAGCCCGCGAAGGGCGCGCGGAGGACGCCGAACCTGCAAATCGGCGACGCCTCTTCCCGTGACGTGAGCCCGATTTCCGCAGCCCCGCGTCATTGTGCGGGGCTGCGCCATGCACCATCAGAACTCGGTCGACAGGCTCACCGAATACGACACGCCCGGCTCGTAGCGCAGCACGTTGACCTTCTGGCCGGCGCGTTCCTGGTACTCGTGGAACTCCGTGTCGAGCAGGTTGCGCGCCGCGAAGCCGAACGTGACCGGGCGCTCGCCGAAACGCATGGTCTTGCGCAGCACGAAGTCCATCGTCACGCCGGGCTCTTCCATGTAGTCCGGCTGGCCGGGGCGGCCACGCGCGGACACGCGTTCGCTGACGTAGTTGGCGATCAGCGTCGCCTGCAGCCCGGTATCCTCGTTCTCGATTCCGAACTGCAGGTTGGCGATGTGCTCGGACTGCCCCTGCAGCACGCTGCCGTCGCGCACGAACAGGCGCGCGGCCACCGGGGTGGCGAAGCCGTAGGGCTGCACGGTGTCGTCCTCGTCGGCGTTCACTTCCGAATCGGTCCAGGTGTAGTTGGTGGCCAGGTACAGACGGTTGCCCGTCCACCAGTCGGCCTGGAAGCCGGCGTCGAAGTACTTCTTGAACTCCAGCTCCGCGCCGTACACGGTGGCCTCAGGCGCGTTGAGGAAGCTCTGGAACGTGGTGCCGCCGGCGAAGTTGACGTTCGACTCGATCGGGTTGTCGATCATCTTGTAGAACACGCCGGCGGTGAAGTATTCGCCGGAGCCGAAGAACCACTCGTAGCGCGCGTCGAAGTTGGTCAGCTCGCCGTCGACCAGGTACGGGTTGCCCGTGAACAGGCGGTCGCTGTCGGGGTCGGTGTACTGCTGTGGCGCCATTTCGCGGAACTGCGGGCGGGCGATCGTCTGCGAGGCGCCGAAGCGAAGCTGCCGATTCTCGGCGATGTTCCAGGTCAGCGTGAGCGCCGGCAGGAAGTAGTCGTTGCGCAGCGGCTCCGGGCCGGGCTGGCGCACGCCGGTGAAGATGTCGTACGGGTGCACCGCCTGTGTCGCGTCCTCGTAGCGCACGCCGAGCGTCGCGCGCAGGTTCGAGGTGATCTCGCCGTCCAGCTGCGCGTAGGCGCCGAGCACTTTGAGCGTGGCGTCGTAGGCGGCCGCGCCGAAGCTGCCGGTGGTCTCGCGCAGGCGCAGCAGGTCCTGGCTCAGGTTGTAGTCGGAGAACAGGTAGTCCGGACGCTGGTAGCGGTTGTAGAACGGCAGCGGGCCGTCGAGCGCCAGGAAGCGGAACTCGCGCGACCAGGCGCCGCGGTCGTTGTCCATGTACGAGGCGCCGGTGCTGAGCGTGAGGTCGCGATCGACCGGCAGGCGCCAGGTCAGGTCGACGCCGCCGCTGGCGACCTCGTCCTCGACCGCGCTGAAGCGGGTGTAGTTCTGTACGCGCGAGGCGTCGTGGGCCCAGTAGCCGTCGACGTTCTCGTAGCGGATGCCCTTCTCGTAGGGCACGTCGCGGGTGGCGCGGGCCACCGCCGCGCGCCACTCCACCTTCAGGTCGTCGTACTCGCCGAAGGCGTGGCTGCCGTTGATCTGGTGGTTGAGCATCTCGCGCTCGAACCACTCGGTGTAGTCGTCGCGCGCCTCGAAGCCGGCCAGGTTGTCCACGCCGGCGCGGCTGCGCGCTTCCTTGATCGTGTCGTGCACGTACAGCGTGGTCAGGCCGATGCGGTGGCGGCCCCACTCGTAGCCGAAGCCGAGCAGGGCGTTGACGCGGGCGTTGTTCTGGGTCGACAGGAATTCGTAGTCGGAGTCGTACTCGAGCACGTCACCGACGAAGAAGCCCTGCTCCTGGTCGCCGAAGCGGGTGCGCCACTCGTTCTCGAAGCCGGCGACGGCGATCACGCCCATGCGCGCGTCGTCGCCCATCTCGGCCGAATAGCCGGCGCTGAAGCCGACGTTCGCGTCCGGATCGATGCTGTCCTTTTCCTGCAGCACGTTGAGGTTGGCGTTCTGGAAGCTGCGCCCGATGCGGCGGATGTCCTCGCGGCTGAAGTTGCCGAGGTCGACGCGCTGTCCGGTGGCGATGGCGTTCTGCAGTTCGCGCGGCATCTTGCGGGTGCCGTCGTCGTAGCCGGACCAGTCGTCCTCGGAGCCGTAGTAGGTCAGGCCGCGCTCGCCGGTGGTGGCGCTGTTGCCGCCGCCGCCGATGCTGAACTTGAGGAACGGCTCGTCGGGGATCGTCAGCGACTGCAGGTCGACCACGCCGCCGCCGAATTCGCCCGGGTACTTCACCGAATAGGTCTTCTGCACGGTCATGCCCTGCAGCACCTCGGCCGGGAACAGGTCCAGCGGCACCACGCGCTGCAGCGGTTCGGGGCTGGGCAGGGGCGAGCCGTTGAGCAGCGCCGAGGAGTAGCGCTCGCCCAGGCCGCGGACGTAGACGAACTTGTCGCCGACGATGCTCACGCCGGAGACCCGCTGCAGCGCTTCGGCCGCGTCGCCGTCGCCGGTGCGCTCGAAGTCCTCGCGGGTGATGAACGAGGCGACCTCGGCGGTCTGCAGCATCGGTTCGGGGATGTATTCGCCGCGCACTTCGACCGCGTCGAGCTGCGCCGGCTGGCCGGCCCCGGTCTCGCCGGTCGCCTGCTGCGCGGCCGATGCCGGCGCGGCCTGGGCCACGGTGGCGTAGACGATGGTGGCCTGCGGCGGGACGCTCGCGGCGCTTCCCGGCGATTCGGGCTGCTGGGCCCACGCGCTCTGGCAGGTGAGCAGGGCGGTGATCGCGACGGACAGGCCGCTGCGGGAGGGAAGACGTGTCATGGTGTGGCCTTGGGCTGCGGAGGCGGTACGGGGCGACATGCAGGAGGGGGCGGCCGTGATGGCCGCCCCCCGTGGCTGGGCAGGCGTGCGCCCGCTCAGCAGGGCGTATCGGCCGACAGGCCGCAGGTCCAGCCCTGCCACCAGGTGTCGGAGGCGTTGCGCACGCCGCCGATGTAGTCCACCTGCTGGAAGAAGCTGTCGATGCCGACCAGGCCCTGGAACGCGGCGACCGCGGTCTCGTTGGCGCCGTTGACGAACACGTTGCTCAGGGTCGAGGTGCCGGTGGAATTGCCGGTGCCGGCCTCGAACGCATCCTGCGCACGCTGGTCCGCGAACGGGGTCGGGCAGGAGAAGAACACCGAGCCGAAGGTGCCGGTGGTGTTCTCGTCGGAGATGCTCAGGCACTGCGTGCCCGCATCCGTGCCGCCTGCCGGACGGGTCACCACCGTGTTGTAGAACTCGGCCTGGGTGCCCTGGTTGAGGGTGATCGCGGCGCCGCCGCCGGCACGGCCGACGTAGGTGAAGTTGGCGACCTTCGGGTTCGAGTAGGGCTCGCGCCGGATCGACGACCACTCGTTCATGCGGTCGCCGCCGCCGGCGCGCTGCACCACGATGCCGAACTGCAGCGAGCCGTCCCAGCCGGTGTCGGTGT
This sequence comes from Luteimonas rhizosphaericola, assembly GCF_029888045.1. Classification (GTDB taxonomy): domain Bacteria; phylum Pseudomonadota; class Gammaproteobacteria; order Xanthomonadales; family Xanthomonadaceae; genus Luteimonas; species Luteimonas rhizosphaericola. The sequence continues at coordinate 89,249 of NZ_JARXRN010000024.1, forward strand.
CGAGGCTGTCATCGTCCGCGCCGGTGACCACGATGTAGCGGCCGTTGACGGTGCCGCCGAACCATTCGATGCCGTCGTCGGAGCTGTTGTGCACCTGCACGTACTCGAAGGTGGTGCCGTCGCCGACGCCGCCGAGGGTGATGCCGTTGAGCTCGTTGTTGGCGGTGACCTCGAAGCCCGAATGCTTCACGCGCAGGTACTTGACCACGCCCGAGTTGTCGCGCGGCGCGTTGCCGCCGTAGAAGCCGTCGGTGCCCTCGATCTGTTCCTGGCACTCGGGGGTGCCGGAGACGGTGTCGCCCGGGCAGGCGTTGATCGGCGCGCGGCCGAGCAGCACCAGGCCGCCCCACAGGCCGATCGAGTCGGGACCCGTCTGGCCTTCGATGTCGGCGCGGGCGGTCAGGGTGATCGGCTCGCTGGTGGTGCCCTCGGCGTAGATCTGCGAGCCGCGGTTGACGACCAGCAGGTCGGCGCCCGCCGAGCCGTACAGGGTGACGCCCGGCTCGATGGTGAGGATGCCCTGCTCGGCACCCGCCACCGGCGCGTTGCCGTCGCCGCCGCGGTCGTCGCCGACCGCGACCCGGCCGCTGATGGCGTAGACAGTGCCGTCGCGCTGCGGGATCACGAAGTTGCCGGTGATGCGCTCGGGCAGGCGGCAGGCGCGCAGCGTGTTGCCGGCGACGGTGCCGATGTTGGCGAAACCTTCCGGGCAGTCCGCGGCGGGGCCGTCGCTCGGCGGCGGGGGCGGCGGCGGGGTGGTCGGCGGCGGGGGCGGCGGCGTGGTGGGCGGCGGCGGGAAGGCGCCCTCGCCGGGTGAGGCGACGCGGTCGGCGCCGTTGCCGCAGGCGCTCAGGGCGAGCACCGCGCCGAACGTCATGAGCAGGGCCTTGGAACTGTGGCGCATGGACATCTGTGGGTCTCCGGAAGAATGTGGACTGCGAACGCAGCAGTGGAACCGCGGCCCTGTTCCGCCCGTCGGGACGGCCACCGCTGCGTTCCGGTGAATCGGAGGTGAAGGCTAGGTCCGTTCGGTGACAGCTTTCTTGCAGCCATGCGACGGCTTTCGCCGGACGGTCATGCGCGCGCGTCGTTGCGACTGCGCGACAGCTGTCATCGCGCTGTCATGTTCCGACGGCTTCCTGATGCACACACGCGTGCGAGTGCGAGGACACATCAATGGACGCCAGCCCCCGGATCGAACCGGCCACGCTCGACTGGCTGCTCGGACAGGTGCGCGCGGGCGCGTCGCCCGACGACGTGGTTGCGTCGATGGTCGGTCAGGGCTGGGAGGAGGACGCCGCGATCGCCGCGCTCGAGGAGGCGATGCGCGCGCACCTGGCCGGGCACGCGCAGGCGCACGGCCTGCCGCTGCCGGAGAAGGTGCCGTGCCCGGTCGAGATGAACGGGTCCTCGGTGATCGACGCCGGTGACCGGACCGTGCAGGTGCTGGCGAACATGCTGCATCCGCGGGTGGTGGTGTTCGGCAGCGTGCTGTCGGACGAGGAGTGCGACGCGATGGTGGCGATGGGCCGCGAGCGGCTGAAACCCTCGTCGGTGTTCAACCCCGATACCGGCGCCGACGAGCCGCACGAGGCCCGCAGCAGCCAGGGCACCTTCTTCCGCCGCGGCGAGAACCCGCTGTGCGCGCGGATCGAGCAGCGCCTGGCGCGGCTGGTGGACTGGCCGCTGGAGAACGGCGAAGGGCTGCAGTTGCTGCGCTACGGCCCGGGTGCGCAGTACCGGCCGCACTACGACTACTTCGATCCCGACCGTCCCGGCGCGCACGTGGCGCTGTCGCGCGGCGGGCAGCGCGTGGCCTCGATCGTGATGTACCTCAACACGCCCGCGCGCGGCGGCGCGACCACGTTCCCCGATGCGCGCTTCGAGGTCGGCGCGGTCAAGGGCAACGCGGTGTTCTTCGCCTACGATCGACCGCACCCGATGACCGGCAGCCTGCACGGGGGCGCACCGGTGATCGAGGGGGAGAAGTGGGTGGCGACCAAGTGGCTGCGGGTCGGACGGCATCTCTAGTTGCCGTCCGTCGGCAGATTTGTACCGTTCGTCCTTCCAGTCAGGCTTTGTCATCATGGTGTAACCCACCAGGCTCCGGCGCGGTGTGTGATCGCTCCACACCTGCCACAGCGCCCCGGCGCCGGAGTCTCCCGATCATGCGCATCGCCATTCCCCTGTTGCTGTCTCTCGCCCTGCCGCTGGCGGCCAGTGCCACCGACGCACCGCAGTCGACGCAGCACGTGTACACGTATGCGGTCGAGCTGGGTGCCGACGGTCGCCTGCAGGACCTGGCGCCCTACGGCGCCACCTCCGGCGCGGCCGGGGATGCGCTGTCGGCGGAGATCCGCGACTGGGTGTTCGCGCCCGACGCCGATGCCGGCGATGACCGGGGCACGCGCACCTACCTGCGCGTGGTGGTGGACGAACCGGCGCAGGGCGGCTACCGCGTCGTGTCCGCGACCACCGGCCCGGCGCTGGCGGCGATGACCGCGCCGGAGTATCCGATGCGCGACCAGCTCGCCGGCAAGGAGGGCATGGTGGTGCTGCGGCTGCAGGTCTCGGCCGACGGCGCGGTGCGTGACGTCGATGTCCACGCGGCCACCGGCAACGTGACACGGGCGATGGCCGGCGCCGCCGCGGCGGCCTCGCGCCAGTGGCGCTTCGCGCCCGAACAGGTCGCCGGCCAGCCGGTGCCGTCCATGCTGCTGTGGCCGGTGTGCTATCTCGGGCCGGCCTCGGCGCCGTCGACCTGCAACTGGACCGGGCCGGACGACCAGCGCTTCTCGAGCAAGACCGTGCTGCCGCTGGACCCGAACGTCTCCGTGTCCTACGCCGCGCGCTGATCGCGGCGGCGCCTATTCGTCCTCGTCGAAGGCGGTCATGCGGATGCCGGTGAACGGCGCCGCATCGCCGTGCCAGCGCGCGTAGATCGGGCGACGCTGGCGTTCGCGGAAGCCGTGCCGGCGCAGCGCCGCCGCCTCCGCCTCCGGCAGGCAGCATTCGATCGCCAGCGCGCGGCAGCCGGCCGCCCGCGCCTCGCGCGACAGGCGCGCAAGCGCACGCGCCGGCGACACGGTGGCGGTGAACCGGAAGTCGGCGATCCGCAGCACGTCGCCGTCGCGCTGGCAGGCGAACCAGGCGCAGGGCGTCGCTTCGCTGGGCCGCCGCAGGTACAGGAACCGGAACGCCGCCAGTGGACTGCGCGAGAAGCGCCAGTCGAGCGTTTCCGCGTCGCGCTCGCCACGCAGGATCGCGTCGTCGTGCACCTGCGGCGGGTGTGCCTCGGCCAGCGGGGCGTCCTGCCATTCGGCCTCCAGGGTGCGTCGCGGCAGGTCGCGCAGGCCGTCGCGCAGTCGCAGGGCCAGGTCGAGCGTGGCGCCCCCCAGCCGGGCGAGCGGCGCGGGCAGCATCCGTTCCAGATAGGGCGCGTGGCGCAGCGCGCACACCAGCAGCGCCATGTCGCCCACGTGCCTGTATCCCAGCCGCTTCACCACCGGCACGGCATTCTGGTTGGGGAAGCCGTAGACCAGGTCGCATTGCTGCAGCGCGCGCTCGCAGGCCGCGCGCTGCAGCTGCAGCGCCGGGCCGAGCAGCCGATGGCCCGACAGCACCGCCATGTCGGCCAGCAGCCCCGCGCGCAGGCGGCGGTCCCCCACGCGCATCGCGCGCCAGCCGACGCCCGCGGTCCCGACGACGTCGCCGCCGGGGCCGAACCGCAGCACCTGGAGCAGCGCGCCGGCGGGCGCGTCGCGATAGAACCAGGCGAACTTCGCCGCCCGGCCCTCCACCTGGCCCAGGCTCGCGCGCCAGACCGCGACCGCGCCCTCGCCGTCGCGCGCGAGGTCGCCGTCCTCGACGGAGTACGTCGCCTCCGGCGCCGGCTCCGCGCTCACGCGGAGGCCTCCGCGACCGCGACCTCGCCCAGCAGCACCGGGCGCAGGTGCAACGGCCGCGTGGTGCGGCGCTTGCGCGCGATGTCGTCGTACACCGCCTGCGCCTGCTCCGGGGTGAGCCCGAGCGCCTGAGCCAGCGCGGCCGCCTCCACGCCGTGCTCCAGTGCCCACAGCGCCAGGTCCATCGCACGGTAGGGCAGGGCGAAGTAGAACTCGTCCTGGCCCTGGGCCAGGCTGTAGGTGTCGGTGGTCGGCTGCGCACTGCACAGCCGCTCGGGCAGGCCGAGGTGGCGCGCCATCGCGTACACCTGGCTCTTGTACAGGTGCGCGATCGGCTTGATGTCGGCCGAACCGTCGCCGTTCTTGACGAAGAAGCCCTGGTCGTATTCCAGCCGGTTGGGCGTGCCGACCACGGCGTAGTGCAGGCGATCGGCGTGGAAGTACTCGATCGTCTTGCGCAGGCGCTGCTTGTAGCTGGTGGCGGCGACGATGGTCAGGTATTCGTGCAGGCGCAGCTCGTGCTCGTGCAGGACGCCGTCGGGGGACTGCGCGACCAGCCGGAAGCGGTTGATCGCGCCGTCGCTGCCGCCGGTGATCGCGAGCTTCATCTTCCAGTCCGGCCCGAACTCCGGCAGGACGGTGCGCACCGCGGCATCGCGCGCGGCGTAGGCACCGATCGCCTCCAGCGCCGGGGCGATGTCGAAGGTCTCGGCCTGTACGCCCAGGGTGTCGGCCAGGATACGCGCACGCTCGGCGCTGTCCGGATCCGAATCGCGTTCGGGCAGGATCAGGCAGTGCACCCGCGACGGTCCGATCGCGCGTACCGCCAGGGCGGCGCAGACCGAACTGTCGATGCCGCCGGAGATCGCCACCACCAGGCCGCGCCGCTTGAGCGGGCCCGCGATCGCCTCCCGCAGCCCGGCGCAGATGCGCGTCGCCTCGCGCTCGCAATCCAGTTCCAGCACGCTCCAGTCCAGCGCGTTCATGCGGCCGCCTCCGCCTGTTCGCCGCGACATGCCAGCACGACGCGGACGATTCCGGCGTCGTCGTGCAGTTCGCGGACCTTGTCGAACGCGCGCTCGTTGCGCAGCCGGCGCGCCATCGCCGGACCCTGGCCCACCCCGACCTCGAACGCCAGCCAGCCGCCCGCGCGCAGGAAGCGCGGCGCGTCATGGACCAGGCGGGTCAGGATCGAGACGCCCAGCGGGCCGCCATCGAACGCCAGCGCGGGCTCGTGGCCGGCGATCTCCGGCGCCATCGCCGGCACCTTGCCGCTGCTGATGTAGGGCGGGTTGCAGACCAGCAGGCCCACCTCCCCTTGGAACTCCGGCGTGTCGAACGGCGCGAGCAGGTCGCCGCAGCGGATGTCGAGGTTCCCGTCGAGTCCGAGCGCCGCCGCGTTGCGCCTCGCCAGTGCCACGGCCTCCTCGCTCAGATCGCTCGCGACCACGCGAGCGCCAGCGACCTCGCGCGCGATTGCGAGCGCGAGGTTTCCACAGCCGGTGCAGACATCGATCACCTTCAGTATTTCCCGCTGCGCGGTCGCCGCGCGTGCGAGTTCGATCGCCGCGCGCGCGAGCAGTTCGGTTTCCGCGCGCGGGATCAGCGCGCCCGGGCCGGCCAGCAGGTCCATGCCCATGAAGTGCTGGCGCCCGGTGAGGTGCGCCAGCGGCACGCCGGCGATGCGCTGCGCGAGCAGTGCGTCCAGCCGCGCCTCTGCATCGGCATCCAGCGCGGCCGGTGACGCGGCTGCGGCGGTGACCGCCGAGCGCGGCGTGCCGGCCGCCGTCCACCACAGTGCGAGCAGGGTCGTTTCCGGGGTCTCCTCGGGCTTGTCCGGCGCGGGACACCAGCAGTCGCGCAGGCGCGAGAGCCTGGCGTGGTACGCGTCGGCCTGGATCATGCCGCGGTGGCGCGCAGCACGAACGAGACCATGCGGTCCACCGAGTCGAAGTTCTCGGGCACGATCGCCGTGTCCTTCACCTGCAGGGAGAAGTTCTCCTCCATCAGCAGCACCAGTTCCAGCACGCCGGTCGAATCGATCACGCCCATGTCCAGCAGCGAGGCATCGTCGGGCAGGCGCGCCGGGTCGTCGGTGAACATCAGGTTCTCGAGAATGTGTCCGCGGATGGTCTGGCGGATGGCGGCTTCGCTCATGGGTCACTCCGTTCCGGTGCGCAATACCGTCGGCTGGCGACGGCGGATGAAGGTCTCGTGCAGCTGCATCGTCGACAGGATGCCGACGAAAGCCTGGTTGTCGCCGAAGCCGACCACGTTGCCGCGGCGGCACTTGTCGGCCAGCAGGCGAACCTTGGTCGCGTCGAACAGGCCGGCATCGCGGATGCGCTCGGGCGACAGCAGCTCGTCCACCAGTGCGTGCGGGCGCCCGTCGGGGAAGAAGCAGGCCGCGTCCGGCGCGCGATAGGGCTGCTTGGTGCGCGCGGCGATCGCCGGCGGCAGCAGCGGCGCCAGCGCGCGGCGCAGGATGTGCTTCTCGGTCAGGCCGCGCAGTTTCCAGTGCGCGGGCAGGCGGTTGGCGAATTCGATCAGGCGGTGGTCGAGGAACGGGAACCGGCCCTCGATCGAGTTCGCCATCGCCACGCGGTCGCCCTGCGACGAGAGCAGGTAGCCGGCCATCAGCGTCTTGGCCTCGACGTACTGGTCGCGCGCCAGCGGCGACCAGTCGGCCATGCCGTCGGGCAGGCGCTGCTCGTACAACGCGAGCGGATCGAAGGCCAGCGCACGCGCCTGCAGCTCCGGCGCGAGGAAGGCGAGGGCGCGTCGCGAGGTGGCCCAGCGCGGCGCATGCGCGAACACCGGGCGGTCGATGTGGTCCATGCCCTGGGCGAAGAAGCTGCGCGCGAAGCCGGGCGAACCCACCGGCGAATGCCGCAGGTAGCCGTACAGCCGTCCGAGCAGCAGGTGCCGCCAGCGCGACTGCGGCTGGCGCGCCCAGAACCGGCGCACCTTGGCTTCCTTGAACAGGTCGTAGCCGGCGAAGACCTCGTCCGCGCCTTCGCCGGTCAGCACCACCTTGTAGCCGGCGCGGCGCACGGCGCCGGAGAGCAGCATCAGCGGCACCGGCGCGGTCCGCAGCACCGGCGCCTCGGTGTGGCGCACCAGCGTCGGGAACGCATCGGCGATGTCGGAAGCCGTGCAGTGCAGGGTGGTGTGGTCGGTGCCGAGATGGCGCACCATCGCCTGCTGCTGCCCGCGTTCGTCGAACTCGGCGTCGTCGAACGTGACCGAGAACGTGCGCACCTGCGCGATGCCCGCCTGCCGCGCAAGGGCGACGATGCCCGACGAATCGAGACCGCCGCTGAGGTAGGCCCCGACCGGCACGTCGGCGCGCAGCTGCAGCCGCACGGCGTCGGCCAGCAGCGCGCGCAGTTCGTGCACCGCATCGTCGATGCTCGCGAACGGCGGCGGATCGCCCGCGCGCGGGAAGCGCCAGTCCCAGTAGCGGGTCAACGATTCGCGGCCGTCCGCCTCGATCGCCAGCAGGTACCCGGGTGGAAGACTGCGAATGCCCTCGAACAACGTGTCCGGGTCGCTCGGCCCCCACAGCGTGAACGCCTGCAGCAGGCCGTCCGGGTCGATCCGCGCGCGGTCGGGCAGCACCTCCAGCAGCGCCTTGCACTCGGAGGCGAACCAGTGCCGGTCGCGGGCCCGGGTGTAGTACAGCGGACGGATGCCGGCGCGGTCGCGCGCCAGCAGCAGCCGGCGGCGCGACGCGTCCCAGAGCGCGATCGCGAACTGGCCGTTGAGCCGATCGACGAAGCGGTCGCCGTCCCGGCGGTACAGATGCACGATCACTTCGGTATCCGAGCGCGTGCGGAAGCGCACGCCGTCGCGCTCGAGTTCCGCGCGCAGTTCGACGAAGTTGAAGATCTCGCCATTGAACACGGTCCACACCGTGCCGGTGCCGTCGTGCAGCGGCTGCTGGCCGCCTTCGGGATCTATGATCGACAGCCGCGCATGCGCCAGCGCGATGCCCGGCTCCAGGTGCAGGCCGCTGGCGTCCGGGCCGCGATGGTGCAGGGTGGCGATCATGCGCCGCAGCGCGTCGTGGTCCTGCGGTGCGGCGTCGGCCGCAGTGGTGAACCCCGCGATCCCGCACATCGCTCAGGCGGCTCCGCCCGGACGCGACACCGGCCCGACCCCGCCCCCGGCGGGGGTGGACGCATCGACGGACTGCACGGATTCGTTGATCGGCATGGCGGGCGCGCGTCGGCAGGCGTGGGCCGGAAGAGACGATCCGGCGCGCCTGCGCGCTGCCGCCAACCTGCTCCCCCGTGTGCTTCTGGAAACGTGCTCCGCAGGCGCGGGAGGCCACCGCCGCCCCGCCGCGATGCTCAGCCGCCGGGCGTCCTCACCGGGGGCCTGCACGGACCGGAACGCATTAAGCGGGCAGGCCGGTCGGCGCACCGTGCGCCGGTCGCGGCCGTGCAGGATCAGCCGGTCCGCGGCGGACGGGACTTGCGCTGCACCGGCCCCCGGCCCGCGGACGGGGTGGCGTCCGACGACGGCGGTTGCCCCGGTGTCTTGTCGGGATACCGGCACAGGTCGCGGATGATGCAGCGCGGGCAGTCGGGCTTGCGCGCCTTGCACGTGTAGCGGCCGTGCAGGATCAGCCAGTGGTGCGCGCCGAGCAGGAATTCCTCCGGCACCACCCGCATCAGTCCGTCCTCGACCGTGCGCACGTCCTTGCCCGGCGCCAGGCCGGTGCGGTTGGCGACCCGGAAGATGTGCGTGTCGACCGCAATCGTGCCTTCGCCGAATACGGTGTTGAGCACCACGTTCGCGGTCTTGCGGCCCACGCCGGGCAGCGCCTCGAGCGCCTCGCGCGCGCGCGGGACCTCGCCGTCGTACCGGTCGACCAGGATCCGGCACAGCGCGATCACGTTGCGGGCCTTGGCGTTGAACAGGCCGATCGTCGAGATGTAGCGCTTGAGCCCGTCCTCGCCCAGCGCCAGGATCGCCTGCGGGGTGTTGGCAACCGGATAGAGCCGGCGCGTGGCCTTGTTCACGCCGACGTCGGTGGCCTGGGCCGAGAGCACCACCGCCACCAGCAACTCGAAGGGCGTGGCGTACTCGAGTTCCGTGGTCGGGGTCGGGTCGAGTTCGGCCAGGCGCGTGAACAGCTCGCGCACCTGCGCGGCGGTGAGCCGGCTGCGCGGTGCCCGCGGCTTGCGGCCGCAGGCGCCGCTCATGCGCCGCCCGCGCGGGCCTTCGCGCGGGCCAGGGCCGCGGCGGCCGCGGGCGGCAGCGATGTCCCGGCAGGGGCGCCGGCGGGCACGCCCGAGGCGGAAGGCGCCGCCCGCCGTGCCGCGCGTTCGGCGGCCCGGCGGGCGAGCCGGTCGGCCCGCGCACGGTGGCGATCGCGCGCCTCCCAGGCTGCGAGCAGGCGCTCCCGGGTCGAGCGGATGAGTGCGCGGGCGGCGGGGTCGAAAGCGGCATGCGGCGCGTCGGGGTCCACCGACATCAGGCCGGCCTCGATCGCGGCATCGATGTCGCCGGCGCGCAGCAGCGCGGCCAGGTGCGCCGGATCGGGCGCAACCGGCGCGGACTCCGGGCCTCGGGACGACACCATGTGCGTCAGCGGCCGTGGAAGACCGGCTTGCGCTTGTCCAGGAATGCCGCCGTGCCTTCGCGCATGTCCTCGCTGGCGAACACCAGGCCGAACTGCGCGGCCTCGTACTCCAGCCCTTCCTCCAGCCCGCTTTCCCCGCCGACCAGGATGCAGTCGAGGATGCCGCGCAGCGCCAGGGGCGCGGCCGCGGCGAGCCGGGCGGCCAGGGCCATGGTCTCGGTCTCGAGCTCGGCGGCGGGGACCACCTTGTTGACGATGCCCAGCTGCAGGGCGCGCGCGGCGTCGACCGGGGTGCCGGTCAGGCACAGTTCGAGCGCGGCGGCGCGGCCGGCCAGGCGCAGCAGGCGTTGGGTGCCGCCGAAGCCGGGCACCAGGCCCAGGCCGATCTCCGGCTGGCCGACGCGCGCGGTGTCGGCGGCGATCCGCAGGTGGCAGCACATCGCCAGTTCCAGTCCACCGCCCAGCGCGAACCCGTTCACCATCGCGATCACCGGCTTGGGCAGGCGTTCGAAGCGCCGCATCATGCGCTGCCCGCGCAGCGCGAAGTCGCGTCCCTGGGCGGGCGTGAGCCCGCTCATCTCGGCGATGTCGGCCCCGGCGACGAACGCCTTCGGACCGGCACCGGTCAGCACCACCACGCGCACCGCGGAATCGTCCGCGGCCGCGTCCGCCGCCGCGTGAAGGGCGTCGAGCGTGGCCGAATCGAGCGCGTTCAGGCGCTCCGGGCGGTGGATCGTGATGACGCGGACGGCGTCGTGATCGGTGATGCGCAGGGGCGATTCGGTCATGCGTGAAGGCGGCTTTCGTGAACGGACGGGCATTTCAGGGAACTCGGCGCGGATGGCCGGGTCACAGGGAGGCGTCAGTGGCGGTTAAGCCCTGCGGCCGCTATCCTAGCGTGTCCTACAGGGGCGGTTCGACCGCCCCGTGTCGTATCTGGGCCGGACTCCGGCCGATCGAACCCCCTCTGGAGAGTGACCGAATGAAAGTGCGTTTGCTTGCCGCCTCCCTCGCGGCAATGACCCTGGTTTCCGCGGCGGCCTCCGCGCAGGACACCACGTCCGAGAAGGGCAAGCTGAGCTACGCGATCGGCTTCAACACCGGCGTCGAGCTGGCCGAACTGACCGCGCGCGGCGAAGCCGTCGACGTCAACACCGTCATCAAGGCGATCCAGGACGCCTATGCCAAGAAGCAGCCGGCGGTGCCGGTGGACCAGCTGAAGGCGGCCGTGGAGAGCATGCAGCAGCGCCAGCAGGCGAAGATGCAGGCCGAGTTCACCCAGCTGGCGAACGAGAACAAGACCAAGAGCGATGCCTTCCTGGCGCAGAACCGCTCCAAGCAGGGCGTGCAGACGCTCTCGGGCAGCACCGTGCAGTACCGCGTGATCGAGAACGGCAGCGGCGCCAAGCCCACCCAGGCCAGCGACGTGCAGATCAACTACAAGGGCTCGCTGCCCGACGGCACCGTGTTCGTCGACACCGCGCAGGCGCAGGAAGGCCAGCAGGCCGGTCCGGTGACCATGAAGGTGAGCCAGATCCCGCTGGTGGGCCTGCGCGAGGCGCTGCTGCAGATGCCGGCAGGCGCGCGCTGGGAAGTGGTCCTTCCGGGTGACAAGGCCTACGGCACCGACATGCGCGCCGGCCGCATGGCCAACCAGGCCGTGGTGTTCGACGTCAAGCTGGTCAGCGTCAAGTAAAACGCGCGGCCGATGGCCGTGTCGCGGCGCCGGACCGGGTCCGCGCCGCCCGTGTTCCTCCCGCTGCGCCGGCCCTGCCGGCGCAGCGTTTTTTCTGGCGCGCGTCGCGCCGCGAACGGCCCGTACCGCCCATGACCTCCACGTTCCGCGCCGTGCTCAGCCCCTGCATCGGCGTCTGCATGCTCGACGAAGGCGGCCTGTGCATGGGTTGCCACCGCACGCCGGGGGAGATCGCGCGCTGGCTGCAGATGGACGACGACGAGCGCCTGCGGCTGATGGAGCACGTGCTGCCGCAGCGCGAGGCGCAGCGCACGGCGTGAGCGACCCGGGCGCCATGTTCGAACGGCTCGCGCGCGCGCTGCATCCGCTGCACGCGGCGCCCGCCGGACCCGAGTGGAACCTCGCCGAACTCGATGGACTGCTGGATGCGGCGACGCCGGTCGACGCGGCGGTGCTGCTGGGCCTGGTCGAGCGCGATGCGGGGCTCAACGTGTTCCTCACCCTGCGCAACGACGGCCTGCGCCAGCATGCCGGCCAGGTCAGCCTGCCGGGCGGGCGCGTGGATCCCGGCGACGCCGGCGTGCTGGAGGCGGCACTGCGCGAGGCGCGCGAGGAGATCGGCCTGGCCGCCGCGCAGGCGACGCCGATCGGCTATCTCGATCCGATGCGCACGATCACCGGCTATCGCGTCGTGCCGGTCCTGGCGCGCGTCGATGCGGGCTTCGTGGCGCAGCCCGATCCGTCCGAGGTGGCGGCCGTCTTCGAGGTGCCGCTCGCGTTCCTGCTGGCGCCCGAGCACCTGCGCGAGTCCGGCATCCACTACCGGGGACGGGTGCGGCCGGTGCTCGAATTCGCCCCGTACCCGGGCGCGCCGGAATGGCGCATCTGGGGCGTGACCGCGTCGATCCTGTACAACCTGCGCACGCGCCTGGAGGCCCTGGAATGACGATGCACGAGTGGCCGGTTGTGATCGCGCCGCAGGCGCTCGCCGCGCTGCTGGACGCCCCGGACGTGGTGGTGGTGGACTGCCGCGCCTCGTTGGCCGATCCCGATGCCGGCGAGCGGGCCTGGCGCGCCGCGCACATGCCCGGCGCGCGCCATGCGCATTTGGAGCGCGACCTCTCGCGCCGCGGGCCGGCCGGCGAGGGCCGGCACCCGTGGCCCCGCGCGGAGGCGTTCACCGCGCAGCTCGGCGCGTGGGGCATCGGGCGCGAGACCCGCGTGGTCGCCTACGACGAGAGCGACGGCGCGTTCGCCGCGCGCCTGTGGGGGCTGCTGCACATGCTCGGGCATCCGCGCGCGGCCGTGCTCGACGGTGGCTGGGCGGCGTGGACGGCGCTCGGCCTGCCGCGGGATGCGGAGGTACCTGCCGTCGTCCCCGCCCGGTACGCGGGTGATTTCGACGTGGCCCGGCTGCTGGACGGCAAGCAGGTGCAGGCGCACCTGGCGGGTGGCGGCGTGCTGGTCGATGCCCGCGCGCCGCAGCGTTTCCGCGGCGAGGTGGAACCGATCGATGCGGTCGCCGGCCACGTCCCGGGTGCGGTCAACCGGCCCTACACGGCCAACCTGGACGGTGGACGCTTCCGGCCCGCGCCGCAGCTGCGCGCGGAGTTCGAAGCGCTGCTCGGCGGGCGTGCGCCGCGGGAGCTGGTGGCGATGTGCGGCTCGGGCGTGACCGCCTGCCATCACCTGCTGGCGATGGAACATGCAGGGCTGCCTGGCGCGCGACTCTATACCGGGTCGTGGAGCGGCTGGATCGCCGATCCCGCGCGGCCGGTCGCGACCGGCGCGGACTGAGTCACTTTCCCAGCTTCGCCACCAGCGCCTGCAGCGCCGACTGGGTGTCCGGATCGTTCCAGGCCGCGAGGAAGCGGTCGAGCTGGATCAGTTCCGGCGCCAGCGCGGCCACCACGTCGGCACGCGCGATCGCGCGCGTTGCCAGCACCGGTCTGCGTGGCAACGTGAGCAGCTGTTCGAGCCACGCCTGCGCGCGAGCCGCGACCTCCCCGCTGGCTGCCAGTTCGTCGACCAGGCCGATGTGCATCGCCTGCCGCGCGTCGACCATCTCGCCCGCGACGAGCAGGTGCTCCGCCCGACGCGGGCCGACGATCCGGCGCAGCAGGCGCTGGATCCCCTCGGGCGCGACCAGCCCGACCCGGGTCTCGTTGAGCCCGATGCGGAACTCGCCATCGGCCATCACGCGATAGTCGCAGCACAGCGCAAGCACGCAGCCGCCAGCGGGCGCGTGCCCGTCGATCGCGGCGGCCACCGGCACCGGACAGGCGGCGAGAGTGCGCGCGAGTTCGAAGAACACCTCCCACGTATCGCGCAGCTGCGCCGACGACAGGGTGAGCAGGTGCGGCACGTCCAGTCCGGCGGAAAACACGCGAGGACCACCGGACAGGACGATGCCGTGCGCGCCATCGGCCACCGCGGCGTCCACGGCGGCGCGCAGTTCACCGCACAGTGCCGGATCGAGCGCATTCACCGGCGGCCGCGCGAGCCGCAGTTCGTGGACGGGACCGTGGCGGTGATGGGCGACGAGTGGCGGCATGCGCGAAGACGGTTCGACCGGAGCGCTATCATAGGCGCCATGACGATCGCACGCCTCGCTGCCGTTCTCCTGCTCGCCGCCGCACCCGCGGTGCACGCCGCCGACTGCATGCCGGTGGTCGAATCGCCGTGGATCCGCAAGCCGCCGATGGCAATGCCGATGATGGCCGGATTCGCCACGGTCCGGAATCCCTGCCCGGCGCCGGTCACGCTGGTGGGCGCGGCCAGCGCCGTGTTCGAGTCGGTGGAACTGCACGAGACGCGTACGGCCGAGGGCATGAGCCGGATGCGTCACGTCGAGGCGCTGGAGGTACCGGCAGGCGGTGAGGTGACGCTCGCGCCCGGCGGCCTGCACCTGATGCTCATGCGCCCACGGGCGGCCGTCGAGGCGGGTGGGGCGATCGAGGTCGAACTGTCGCTGGCCGACGGCCGCACGCTGCGCGCGGACTTCGAAGTGCGCGACGCCACGGGCCGCTGACCGGCCGCTGGGCCAGCCGCGCGCGCCGAGTCGGAAGGCCGCCGGATTTTCAACGGTGAAACATCGGGTTCGCGTGCCGGCATGGCGTCGCGCGCCGTGTGCGTGCGCGTCGGGCGTTGCGCCCCGTGCCGACGCGTTTCAGTGCTGAAACTTCTCCCCCCGAAAACGGCCCTCCGTCTCGGCCTGCGGATCACGCGGCCGCTGTCCGCGCCGTAAATCACGCGTATTTTCAGGGCTTTGCGGAAGGCGCGGACGTTGGCATCGGGTTTGCGTAAGGACCGCAGCGCCGTCGGCCGTCACGAGGACGGGCCGACGGGCGCGACGAACCTGAAGGAGTCTTCCAATGCGCATTCGACACAGCATCCTCACCGCGGCCGTCCTGGTCGTGCTGGGCGCGTCCGGGCCGCTGATGGCCCAGGACCAGAACGAAGCCAACGCCGGTGACAACAACTCCACCCGCGGCGACCACCGCGACAACATGACCCAGGCGCTCGCCAGCGGCGCGGGCAGCGCGGCGGCCGACAACCACAGCACCGCCACCGCCACCACCACCGATTCGTTCAACACCAGCTCCAATACGGTCGTGGCGACCACCCAGCTCAGCGGCACGGTGACCGGCAACGGCGTGTCCGGCCTCGGCAACGTCGCCACCAACTCCGGCAATGCGTCCGGTGGCGACGGCGGCGCAGGCGGCACCGGCATGGGCGGCCCGGCTGTCGGCGGTTCCGGCAGCGGCGGCGACGGCGGCGACGGCGGCGATGCCGGCGCATGGAGCACCCGCGACGGCGACTCGGCCAGCGCGGCCCAGACCGCGGCGAACGGCACGTCGGGCGCCGACGCGGCCGCCGAAGCCCGCAGCCGCACCCGCGAACGCGGCGCAGGCGCAGCGAGCGCCGACAGCCAGGCGCAGGCCGACGCCTCGTCCACGGCCGACACCTCGGCCACCGGTGGCGACAGCACTGCCGACAACGCCGGCAGCAGCGGCGCGGCATCCGCCTGGGGCGGCGCCGGCGGCAGTGGCGGCAACGGCAACGGCGGCGATGCCACCGGCGGCGACGGCACGGGCGGCAGCGGCGGCACCGGCGGCAACGGCGGCACCGCGTATGCCCATGCCGGCAACTTCAACATGTCCAACCAGATGGACGGATCGGCCAACGCGGCCGCCGGCATCATGGTGATGGCGCAGAACAGCGGCGCCTCGTCGCTGATCCAGCAGGGCGTGACGGTCCAGGCCAACCTCACGGTCGGTCCGTGACCGGCTGAGCCGTCTTCGCTGCCGGCAGCGACGGTCGTG
>NZ_JARXRN010000024.1:104824-114329 GCF_029888045.1 Luteimonas rhizosphaericola
CGGCACCGCCGGGGAGGTGGATCCATGGATGCATGCAAGCGCTGGCACCGCCTGGCCGCGGGTCTGTTGCTGGTGCCTTGGCCCGCGCTGGCGGGCATGGCGGAACCCGATGCGGCCCCGACGCCCGCGGCGTCTGCGGGCGCCGCCCGCGAGGCGCTCGGCCCCGCGGTCGCCGACGAGGCGCTGGCGGGCCTGCGCGGTGGGGAAGGGTCGACCGTGGTGAGCGTCGACGCCCACGGCACGGTGGACGGCAACACCGCCAGCCAGATCGTATCGGGCGACAACCGCGTCGACGGCGGAGCGTTCGCCAACGCCGCGGGCCTGAACACCGTGATCCAGAACAGCGGCTCGAACGTGCTGATCCAGAACGGCACGTCGGTCAACGTCAGGTTCGGCGCGGGGCCGTGAGCGCACTGCGCACATCGCTGCTCGGCGCAACGCTGGCGCTGTCGGCGTCCGCCGCGCTCGCGGGTTCGATCGAACTGCGGGTGCCTTTCAGCGGCGGGTACTCGGTGCCGGTGACCAGCCTGAAGGAGGCGCGCTTCCGCACCACCGTGCCGCAGCAGTACGACTTCAGCTGCGGGTCGGCGGCGGTGGCGACCCTGCTGACCTACCAGTACGGCACCCCGGTCGCCGAGGCCGAGGTGTTCGCGCACATGTACGCCACCGGCGACCAGGCGCGGATCCGCGCGGAGGGCTTCTCGCTGCTCGACATGCGCCGCTACCTGGCCTCGCGCGGATTCGAGGCCGACGGTTTCCTGGTGCCGCTCGACAGGCTGCCCGAACAGGGGCTGCCGGCGATCGTCCTGCTCAACGACCGCGGCTACCGCCATTTCGTCGTGGTACGGGGGCTGCGGAACGGACGCGTGCTGGTGGCCGACCCCGCCCGCGGCGCGCGCGCGATCCCGCGGCGCGACTTCGAACGGATCTGGGACAACCGGGTCCTGTTCGTGGTCCACAACCGGCGCGAGCTGGCGAGCTTCAACCAGGGGCGCGACTGGAAGGCCGCGCCCGAGGCGCCGCTGCACGTGGGCATCCAGCGCCAGGGACTGCAGACCATCGTGATCCCGCGGCGCGGACCGGGAGACATCTGATGGACGCGCGGACCGCATGGCGATGGGCGGCGTTGGCCTGGCTGCTGCTGGCGTGCCTGCCGGCACGGGCAGGCGGGTCGGGCGTCCAGGCGCTGGGATCCGAGTGGCGCCCGGTCGATCCGGCGGCGCTGGAGGCGCAGCGCGGCGGCTTCGTGATGCCCTCCGGGCTGCAGGTGTCGTTCGGCTTCGAGCGCACCGTGTACGTGAACGGCGCGCTGGTCTCGTCGCTGCGCGTGCGGGTGGCCGACGTGGGCAGGATCACCGCGGACGAGGCGGCGCAGCTGGCCGCGCTCGGGCCGACGCAACTGGTGCAGATCGGCGCGGGCAACGCGGCGCCGGCGGACGTGGCCGGGCTGGTGATCCAGAACTCCCTCGATGGCCAGCGCATCCAGGTGCAGAGCACGCTGGACGCAGGTTCCAACGCGCTCGGCCTGCTGCAGGCGTTGAACACCGCGCAGGCCCTGCAGGCCGCGGCGACGGCCTCGGTCGGCGGACTCTGACGGTGTGCGCGGGGACAGGGATGTTCGCCATGCAACCGAACACGCCGCCACCCTCGCACCGCCGCAGCGGTGGCGACATGGTGCGCACTGACGCCTCCGCCTTGCGCCCCCTGCTGCTCGTGGGCGCGCTGTGGTGGGCGTGCGCCGCCCAGGCGCAGGACGCGCCGCACGAGGCGCGACTGCAGCAGATGGAACGCCGGCTGGCCGAACAGGATCGCCAGATCGGTGCCCTGCAGGCGCTGGTCGAGCGCCAGCAGGGCGAACTCGATGGCCTGGCACGCGAGCTGGGTCGATCGCGGCTCGACGCGATGCGTGCGCGTGGCGACGATCCGGCGCACGCGGCCTTGCCGCTGGCGCTGGGGCAGGCCACCGTCGGGCTTGCGCCGGAGGGCGCGCAGCCGGCGACATCGTCCCTCCCGGGCGTGGCGACCGCTGCGGTGCCGGCCGACGACGCGTCCGGCCTGCAGGCCTCGACGTCCCAGGCCGACGAAGCCGTCGGCGCCACGCAGGTCGGGCGACCGCCCGAGTCCGCGGAACGTCCGCCCGAAGTGGCGCAGATCTTCGACCAGCCCGGCGTGCTGACGCCGCGCGGACGCCTGGTGCTGGAGCCCTCGCTGCAGTTCGGCTATTCCAGCAACGACCGCGTCGCCCTGGTCGGCTACACCGTGATCCCCGCGATCCTGATCGGCCTGATCGACGTGCGCCAGGTCAAGACCACCAGCCTGACCGCGGCGCTGGCCGCGCGCTACGGCCTGGGGCGGCGGCTGGAGCTGGAGGTCAAGGCGCCGTTCTCGTACATCAGCAGCGATACCGTCAGCCGCGAGATCTTCACCGGCTCGGCCCAGGACAGCGTCTTCCAGGCCGACGGCAAGGGCGTGGGCGACATCGAGCTCACCGCCCGCTACCAGCTCAACCAAGGCGGCGTGGACAAGCCGTTCTACGTGCTGTGGCTGCGCTACAAGACGCGCACCGGGCGCGACCTGTTCGAGGTCGTGACCGACTGCGTGACCCGCTGCGTGGCCAACGCCACCGGTACCGGATTGCCGCTCGACCTGCCCACCGGCAGCGGCTTCGCCGCGCTGCAGCCCGGCGTGACCTGGCTGTACGCCTCGGACCCGGTGGTGTTCTTCGGCAGCCTGAGCTACCTGCACAACTTCGAGCGCGACAATGTCTCCAGGACCGTGCTGTCCGGCGCCCCGGAGGGCTTCCCGCAGACCACGACCGAACTGCTGGGGACGGTCGACGCGGGCGACATCATCGGTTTCAACTTCGGCATGGGCCTGGCGTTGAACGAGCGCGCGGCGGTCAGTTTCGGCTACGACCAGAGCATCGTCGACCGCACCAAGCAGAACGGGGAGGACGCCCCCGGCGCGGTCCGGGTGGTGCTGGGAACCCTGGTGCTCGGCGGTTCCTACCGCCTGAGCGAGCGCACCAGCCTCAACGTGGCGCTGGGGGTGGGGGTCACCCGCGACACGCCCGATGTCTCGCTCGCGGTGCGGGTGCCGGTGACGTTCTAGCGCGCGTCCCGCGGCCGCGGGGCGCGCGTGCCGCCCGGCTCCTTGCACGACCTGTCCGCTACGACCACCGCGCTGCGGTCCCCGGCGCCCGCGCCGGGCTGTCCGCTCCCGCTGCCAGCCTGCGTTGGCGTGAACCATGGAAGCATGACCACAGGCATCGGCATCCAGGGGGAGGATGCGGGGGAGTTCCCGCATGCAGTCGCGTCCCCAATCCCGTGAACTGGTCTACCTGCAGGCGCAGGCCGTTGCCGACGAGTGCGCGCTCGAATGCGCGCTGCAGGCGGCGGGCTGGCATCCGGTGCGCCTCGATGGCGGGGTGGAGGAGGGGCCGGCCCACGAGCCGGGCGTCGGCCTGCTCGACCTGCGCGGCGTTGAAGACAGTCATGCCTCCACGCTGCTGCTGCGTCCAGAGCTCGCCACCGCCGTGTCCGACCCGCACCGGGAGTGGGTGGCGGTACTGCAGGCGGCGCAGCTCGCCTGCGTGCCGCTGCGTCGCCTGGTGCATGCCTGGTGCCACGACTACGTCACCTTCCCGTGCGAGCCCGGGACGCTGTCGCTGGTGCTCGGGCATGCGCTCGGCATGGCCCGGTTGGCCTCGGACGACGGCGGCGTCGCGGATGGCTGGCCGCGGCTCGAGGGCGTGGTCGGCGAGAGCGAGGCGATGCGCCAGCTGGCCAGGCGGGTGGTCAAGGCGGCGGGCTCCGACGCGCCGGTCTTCCTCGCAGGGGAGACCGGCACCGGCAAGGAGCTGGTGGCGGCCGCGCTGCACCGGCACTCCCGCCGCCGGGCCCTGCCGTTCGTCGGCATCAACTGCGGCGCCATCCCCCACAGCCTGATGGAGTCGGAACTGTTCGGCTACGAGCGCGGTGCGTTCACCGGGGCGGTGCAGCGCAAGTTCGGTCGGGTGGAGCAGGCGCACGGAGGCACCTTGTTCCTCGACGAGGTGGCCGACCTGCCGATGGAGTCCCAGGCCTCGCTGCTGCGTTTCCTGGAGGAAGGATGCATCTCGCGCCTGGGGGGCCACTCGCCGATCCGCGTGGACGCCAGGATCGTCTCGGCCACCCATGTCGACCTGAGGCGCGCGGTCGAGGACGGGCGCTTCCGCGCCGATCTCTACCATCGCCTGCGGGTGATCGAACTGAAGCTGCCCGCCCTGCGCGAGCGCGGGAGCGACATCGTGCTGATCGCGCAGCACGCGCTGCACCGGCATGCGGCCGAGGTCGGCGGACGGGTCCGCGGCTTCAAGGCCTGTGCCCTGCGGGCGATGCAGGGGTATGCGTGGCCGGGCAACGCCCGTGAGCTGATCAACCGCGTGCGCGAGGCGATGGTGATGGCCGAGGGCAGCCACCTGTCGGCGCGCGACCTGCAACTGGAGGATACAACCTCCGACCAGCAGGCGGTAACCATCGACCTGGCGCGGCGCGCCGGTGAACGCACGGCGATCGAGCGCGCGCTGGCGCGCAACGGCCAGCACGTGGGCCAGGCCGCCGACGAGCTCGGCATCTCGCGCGTCACCCTGTACCGGCTGATGCTGCGCCACGGCCTGCACGAGGCGCGGGCGGACGCGCAGTGGCGGCGGCTGTCGCTGGTGAAGGGCGCCGGCGAGGAGGCGTGAGGCCGCGGCGCGTCAGCCGGCGGCCACCGTCCGCACCACGTCCGGCAACGGCACCGGTCGGCCGCTCGCGCGATCGATCCACACCATCACCACGTGGCCGTCGGCATGCAGGGTGGTGCCGTCGGCGCTCGCAATGCGGTGGCCGATGGTGACGCTGGTGGTGCCGATGCGGTCGGCGAACAGCTCCACCACCACGCTGGACGGGTACGGGATCGGGACCCGGTAGTTCATCTGCACCGCGGCCAGGAGCGGCGCGGTCGATTCGGTCAGCCATTCCTTGCCGAGCGATTCGAACCAGCGGATCCGGGCCTCCTCCAGGTAGGTCATGAAGTTGGAGTTGTTGACGTGGTTGAACGCGTCCAGGTCGCGCCAGCGCAACTCGATCGGCAGGCGGAACAGGGCGGTGCGGTTGTCGAGGCTCATCGTGTGGTCGGTCCGGTGCAGGGCGGGACGGGCATCGGCGAGGGCCGCTCGGCTCAGGCCGCCGAGCGGCGCCGGGCGCGCGGCTTTTCTTCCAGCCCCAGGGTCTTGGCCAGGAAGCGGCCGGTGTGCGACTGCTCCATCCGCGCCAGCTGCTCGGGCGTACCCTCGGCGATGATCATGCCGCCGCGATGGCCGCCCTCGGGCCCGAGATCGACCACCCAGTCCGCGGTCTTGATGACGTCCAGGTTGTGTTCGATCACCACCACCGTGTTGCCGTCGTCGCGCAGCTTGTGCAGCACGGCCAGCAGGTGCTCGATGTCGTGGAAGTGCAGGCCGGTGGTCGGTTCGTCGAGAATGTAGAGCGTGCGCCCGGTATCGCGGCGCGAGAGTTCCTTCGACAGCTTCACCCGCTGCGCCTCGCCGCCCGACAGCGTCGTCGCCGGCTGCCCGAGCTTGATGTAGCTCAGGCCCACGTCGAGCAGGGTTTCGAGCTTGCGCGAGATCGACGGCACCGGTTCGAACAGCGCCAGCGCGTCCTCGACCGTCATCTCCAGCACGTCGTGGATGCTGTAGCCCTTGTACAGGATCTCTAGGGTCTCGCGGTTGTAGCGCTTGCCGTGGCAGACGTCGCACGGCACGTACACGTCCGGCAGGAAGTGCATCTCGACCTTGATCAGGCCATCGCCCTGGCAGGCCTCGCAGCGGCCGCCGCGCACGTTGAAACTGAAGCGGCCGGGCGAATAGCCGCGCGCGCGCGCCTCGGGCACCTGCGCGAACAGTTCGCGCAGCGGCGTGAACAGGCCGGTGTAGGTGGCCGGGTTCGAGCGCGGCGTGCGGCCGATCGGCGACTGGTCGATGTCGACCACCTTGTCGAACAGGTCCAGGCCCTGGATCTCGCGGAACGGCGCCGGCTTGTGCGAGGCGCCGTTGATCTCGTTCGCGGCCAGGGTGTAGAGCGTGTCGTTGATCAGGGTCGACTTGCCCGAGCCCGACACGCCGGTGACGGCAGTGAACAGCCCCGAGGGGATCGTCAGGTCCACGTTCTTGAGGTTGTTGCCCGATGCCCCCAGCAGCCGCAGCTGCATCTTCGGATTCGCCTTCGTGCGCTTGGCCGGCACCGCGATCGCGCGCTTGCCCGACAGGTACTGGCCCGTCAGAGAACGCGGGGCCTTGAGCACGTCCTTCAGCGTGCCCTGCGCCACCACTTCGCCACCGTGCACCCCGGCCATCGGCCCGATGTCGACGACGTGGTCGGCCAGCCGGATCGCGTCCTCGTCGTGCTCGACCACGATCACGGTGTTGCCGAGGTCGCGCAGCCGCGTCAGCGTGCCCAGCAGGCGTTCATTGTCGCGCTGGTGCAGGCCGATGCTGGGTTCGTCCAGCACGTACATCACCCCGACCAGGCCCGCGCCGATCTGGCTGGCCAGGCGGATGCGCTGGGCTTCGCCGCCGGACAGCGTGTCGGCCTTGCGCTCGAGCGTGAGGTAGTCCAGGCCGACGTCGACCAGGAAGCTCAGCCGTTCGCGGATCTCCTTGACGATCTTGGTCGCGATCTCGCCGCGCCAGCCGGGCAGGTGCAGCTCGCCGAAGAAGCGCAGCGCATCGTCGATCGGCAGCACCACCAGGTCCGACAGCGGCCGCTCGGCCACGAACACGTTGCGCGCCGAGCGGTTCAGGCGCGCGCCGCCGCAGTCCACGCACGGGCGCTCGCTGATGTACTTGGCCAGCTCCTCGCGGACCGCGGCCGACTCGGTCTCGCGGTAGCGGCGCTCGAGGTTCGGCACGATGCCTTCGAAGCGGTGCTTGCGCTGGGTGCGGCCGCCGGCCTCGGTGATGTAGCTGAAGGTGATCGTGGTGTTGCCGCTGCCGAACAGCACCGCCTCGCGCGAGGCTTCCGGCAGGTCCTGCCAAGGGGCGTCGACGCTGAAGCCGTAGTGCTTGGCCAGCGACTGGATCAGCTGGAAGTAGTAGGCGTTGCGCCGGTCCCAGCCGCGGACCGCGCCGGCCGCCATGGACAGCTCGGGGTGCACCACCACGCGGTCGGGATCGAAGAACTGCGACACGCCCAGGCCGTCGCAGGTCGGGCAGGCGCCGACCGGGGAATTGAACGAGAACAGGCGCGGCTCGAGCTCGGGCAGGGCGTAGTCGCACACCGGGCAGCTGTACTTGGACGAGAACAGCAGCGGCGCCGCCGATTCGTCGTCGATCGCCTGCACCGAGGCCATGCCGTCGCCGAGCTTGAGCGCGGTCTCGAAGGATTCGGCCAGGCGCTGCTTGAGGTCGTCGCGGACCTTGAAGCGGTCGATCACCGCTTCGATGGTGTGCTTCTGCCGCAGCGCCAGCGGCGGCACCGCGTCGATCTCGTGCAGCGACCCGTCGACGCGCACGCGCACGTAGCCCTGGGCGCGCAGCTGTTCGAACACCTGCGCGTGCTCGCCCTTGCGCTCGCGCACCACCGGCGCCAGCAGCATCCAGCGGGTGTCGGCATCGAGCGCCAGGACCTGGTCGACCATCTGGCTCACCGTCTGGGCCTCGAGCGGGTAGCCGTGATCGGGACAGCGCGGCATGCCCACGCGCGCGTACAGCAGGCGCAGGTAGTCGTAGATCTCGGTGATGGTCCCGACGGTCGACCGCGGGTTATGGCTGGTCGACTTCTGTTCGATCGAGATCGCCGGGCTCAGCCCTTCGATGTGGTCGACGTCGGGCTTCTCCATCACGCTCAGGAACTGGCGCGCGTAGGCCGACAGCGACTCCACGTAGCGGCGCTGGCCTTCGGCGTAGATGGTGTCGAACGCCAGTGACGACTTGCCCGAACCGGACAGGCCGGTGATGACGATGAGCTTGTCGCGGGGCAGGTCGAGATCGACGTTCTTGAGGTTGTGGGTACGGGCACCGCGAATGCGGATGGTGTCCATCGCCATCGGGCAGGATTCCGGATAGGAGCAGGGGGGAGGTGCCGGCGGACGGCAATCGGTCAGCCTAGCGAGGGGCCGAGATGGGGGCAAATGCGGCGAACGCCAGTGTCGCTCCGGCGAGTCTCACGCTGCGAGACGGCTGCCCCTGTCCGGCCCGGCGGATCCGACTGCGTCGGTGCCCATCCCCGAAGCCCGTTGCCGGACCCTGCGTGGCGCACGAGGGCGTCAACCATGGCGTTATTTCATTGTTAACACGCCCTTCACGGCGTGAAATCTAATCTGCCGCGGTCCGTTCAGCTAGCTGGCTGGCGGGAGTATTGCAAGGCGCCCAGCGGCCACCGCGCCGGCGCCGGCGAAACCGGACGCGCAAGTCCCTCAAAGGAACCGAAACAATGAAGAAGAAAATCCTCGGCCTCGCACTACTGGGTGGGCTTGCCATGGCGCAGTCGGCCGCGGCGCAGGAATTCGATGATCGCTGGTACATCAGCGGCTCGGCCGGCTTCAACCTCCAGGACAACGACCGTCGCACGAACGACGCTCCGGCGGTCGCGCTGGGCGTGGGCAAGTTCATCAGCCCGGTCTGGTCGGTGGAGGGTGAGGTGAACTACCAGAACCCGAATTTCGACCACAACCAGGACCTGAACTGGAGCCAGTACGGCATCTCGCTGGACCTGCGTCGCCACTTCATCAACGAAGAGCGCAACTGGGCCCCGTACGTGCTGTTCGGCCTGGGTTACCAGCGTTCGGAAGAAGAGTACGACGCGTTCCCGAGCGCGAACTCGCCGGCGCAGCGTGAAGACGGCAACCTGGCGGCCAAGATCGGCGTCGGCCTGCAGGGCGACTTCTCGCGTCGCGTGGCGGTGCGTGCCGAAGTGGCGACCCGTTTCGACTTCGACGACCAGAGCTACGCGGCCGAGAGCGGCGTGGACTCGGGCGGCTACCCGCACCAGCAGGAAGAGAGCTACTTCAGCGACGTGATCGCGTCGGTGGGCGTGATCATCCCGCTGGGTCCGGAGCCGACCGCGCCGGTGGCTCCGCCGCCGCCGCCGCCGCCGGCCCAGCCGGCCCCGCCGCCGCCGCCGGCCCCGATCACGATCGACCTGAACGGCGTGAACTTCGACTTCGACCGTTCGACGCTGCGTCCTGACGCGGTGCAGATCCTGAACGAGGCGGTGGAGATCCTGAAGCGCTATCCCGACCTGCGTGTCGAGGTGGCGGGCCACACCGACCTGTGCGGTTCGGATGCCTACAACCAGGGTCTGTCGGAGCGTCGCGCGTCGGCGGTGTACGACTACCTGACCAGCAACGGCATCGATGCCGGCCGCCTGATGGGTCCGACGGGTTACGGCGAGAGCCGTCCGCTGGAGCCGACGGCGCAGACGCTGCCGGGCTGCAAGAGCGAGGTCAACCGCCGTACCGAGCTCAACGTCCAGAACTGATC